>NZ_FCOT01000011.1 GCF_900046455.1 Cellulomonas timonensis | reverse complement strand
CCGCCCACCACCGCGCCGCCCACGACCCCGCCGCCGAATGGGAAGACCTGCACCGCGACCTTCGCCGTGCAGAACTCCTGGCCCGGCGGGTTCCAGGGCTCCGTCACAGTGAAGGCCGGGACCACCCTGCTCAGCAGCTGGTCCACCTCCTTCACGCTGCCCTCGGGCACGAGCGTGGCGCAGGCGTGGAACGGCGTGGCCACCACGTCGGGCGGCGTCACCACGGTGAAGAACGCCGCGTGGAACGGCCTGCTCAACCCGAGCGCGACTGTCACGTACGGGTTCATCGGATCGGGCAACGCGCCCACCGGCGCCGTGGCAGTCGGCTGCACCGCGAGCTGACCACCGCCTGAGCCGGCCACCGCCTGAGCCGAGCGCCCCGCAGCAGCGTGGCGTTCACCGTGACAGGGCCCGCGCGCGATGGAGCCCCACCCCCGGGTGCTCCACCGCGCCGCGGGCCCTGTCGCGTCCGGGGCGGGCTGCGACTGGCCTGTGATGGGATGGCTCGATGGTGGACATCCGCGCCGTCCGGGGCGCACTCGACAACTCAGTGGCCGAGGCCGTGCGGGCGCTGGCGGCCCGGGCCCACGACGCCGACGGGGTCGCCCCGCTGTCCGAGCAGCCGCTGCTGTGGCTCGCCGACCCCGCCGCCGCGGTCGCGCATCTCCTCGTCGAGCGGCCCGGCGGGCCCGAGGCTCCGGGCGGCGCGCTCGTCGGGTACGCGCAGCTCGACCTGGGCGCGCCGGGGGTGGCGTCCGCGGAGCTGGTGGTGGATCCCGCCGTCCGCCGACGGGGCATCGGGCGGGGGCTGCTCGGCCAGGCGCACGCCCTGGCCGAGTCGGCCGGGGGCCTGCGCGTCTGGGCGCATGGCGACTTGCCGTCGGCCCAGGCCCTCGCGCGGGCTGCGGGGATGGCCCCGGTGCGCGAGCTGTGGCAGATGCGGCTCGAGCTCGGCTCGGCGGACGCGCACCCAGGCGCGGCGTCCTCGCCGCAGCCGCCGCAGATGCCCGACGGCGTCACCGTCCGCACGTTCGTCCCGGGCCAGGATGAGGACGCCTGGGTGGTGCTCAACGCGCGGGCTTTCGCCGACCACCCCGAGCAGGGCCGCCTGACCCGCGCGGACCTGCTGGCCCGCGAGTCGGAGCCGTGGTTCGACCCGGAGGGCTTCTGGCTCGCGGAGCGTGACGGCCGCCTGCTGGGCTCGATGTGGACCAAGGTCGCGGAGCCGGGGGTCGGCGAGGTCTACGCGCTGGGCATCGACCCGGACGCGCAGGGCATCGGCCTCGGCGGGGCGTTGACCCGGCTGGCGGTCGCGGCGCTGCGCGAGCGCGGCCTGGGCGCCGTGGAGCTCTACACCGAGGGCGACAACGAGCCTGCGATCCGCACCTACGCGCGGGCCGGGTTCACTCGCTCGGCCGTGGACGTGATGTACGGGACGCCTGCCGTCAGCGCGCGACCAGTGACACGATGATCGTATGAGCGACGACACAGCACCGACGCCCGACCGGAGCGCTGACCGCGGCGCGCGCACGCCCCGCGCCGACTCGGTCGCCCTGGTGGCCCCTGAGGGGCCGTCTGCCGTGCACGCCACGCCGGACCCGGAGGAGAGCCTGTCGGACGGCTCGGACGCCACCCCTCGCCCGGTGCGGGCGCTGCCCCCCGAGCTGGCCGCGCACATCGCCGAGCACATCGCCGAGGACGACTCCCAGCACCGCCCGGCCGGCGCCGACGCGCCGCTGCCCGAGGGCCGGTTCCTGGACCGGGAGCTGAGCTGGCTGGCGTTCAACCAGCGGGTGCTGGAGCTCGCCGAGGACCCGAGCCAGCCGCTGCTGGAGCGCGTGCGGTATCTGGCGATCTTCTCCTCGAACCTGGACGAGTTCTTCATGGTGCGGGTGGCCGGGTTGAAGCGGCGCATCGCGACGGGCCTCGCGGTGACGGCCGCGTCGGGCCTGAGCCCGCGGCAGGTGCTCGAGGCCATCAGCGTGCGCGCCCACGAGCTGGTCGCGCGGCACGCCCGCGTCTTCGCCGACGAGGTCCAGCCGGCGCTCGCCGCCGAGGGCATCACCATCGTGCGGTGGGATGACCTGGGCGACGCCGAGCAGGACCGGCTGCGCAAGTTCTTCCGGCGGCAGATCTTCCCGGTGCTGACCCCGCTCGCGGTGGACCCGGCGCACCCGTTCCCGTACATCTCCGGCCTGTCGCTGAACCTGGCGGTCGTGGTGACGAACCCGACGACCGGCAAGGAGCACTTCGCGCGGGTCAAGGTGCCGCCGCTGCTGCCGCGGTACATCGCCGTCGACGCGCGCGGCCGCCCGAGCGCCCCCAGCACGCAGGCCGGGACCCTGGAGACGGGGCCCACGTCCTTCGTGCCGGTGGAGGACGTCATCTCCCAGCACCTGGACCAGCTCTTCCCGGGCATGGACATCGTGGAGCACCACACGTTCCGGGTGACCCGCAACGAGGATGTGGAGGTCGAGGAGGACGACGCGGAGAACCTGCTCCAGGCGATGGAGAAGGAGCTGCTGCGACGGCGGTTCGGGCCGCCGGTGCGCTTGGAGCTCGCCGACGGCATCAGCCCGCGCATCCGCCAGCTCCTGGTCCGCGAGCTGGGCGTCGTCGAGGAGGAGGTGTACCAGGTCCCCGCGCCGCTGGACCACACCGGCCTCAACCTCATCGCGGACCTGGACCGGCCGGACCTGCAGTACCCGCACTTCGTGCCGTCGACACACCGCCACCTCGCGGAGGTGGAGAGCGCGACGCCCACCGACGTGTTCGCGGCGATCCGCGAGCGGGACATCCTGCTGCACCACCCGTACGACTCGTTCTCCACCTCGGTGCAGACCTTCCTGCAGCAGGCGGCCGCTGACCCGCAGGTGCTGGCCATCAAGCAGACCCTGTACCGCACGTCCGGGGACTCGCCCATCGTGGACGCCCTGATCGACGCCGCCGAGGCCGGCAAGCAGGTGCTCGCCCTGGTGGAGATCAAGGCCCGCTTCGACGAGCAGGCCAACATCTCGTGGGCGCGCAAGCTCGAGCAGGCGGGCGTGCACGTCGTCTACGGGATCGTGGGGCTCAAGACGCACTGCAAGCTGTCCCTCGTCGTCCGGCAGGAGGCCGACGGGCTGCGCCGCTACTGCCACATCGGCACTGGCAACTACAACCCGAAGACCGCCCGGATCTACACCGACCTGGGCCTGCTGACCTGCGACCCGGATGTCGGACAGGACCTGACGCGGCTGTTCAACCAGCTGTCGGGCTATGCGCCGAAGTCCCGGTTCCACCGCCTGCTCGTGGCGCCGCGCTCGGTGCGCACCGGGCTGGTCGAGCGCATCGAGCGCGAGGCGCAGGCCGCCCGGGACGGGCGCCCGGCGTGGATCAAGATCAAGGTCAACTCGATGGTCGACGAGGCGGTGATCGACGCGCTGTACCGGGCCTCGCAGGCCGGGGTCCCGGTGGACCTGGTGGTGCGCGGCATCTGCGCGCTGCGGCCTGGCGTGCCCGGGCTCAGCGACACCATCCGGGTGCGCTCGATCCTGGGCCGCTTCCTCGAGCACTCGCGCATCTTCGCGTTCGCGGCCAGCGACGGGGTGCCCACCGGCGCCGGCCAGCCCGTGGATCCCGGCCCCGAGGTGTTCATCGGCTCCGCCGACCTGATGCACCGCAACCTCGACCGCCGCGTGGAGGCGCTGGTGCGCATCACCGACCCGGAGGAGACCGCCGAGCTCGTCGGGCTGATCGACGAGTCGGTGGACCCCGGCGTCTCGTCCTGGCATCTGGCCGCCGACGGCTCCTGGACGCGCTACTCGACGGCGCCCGACGGGACCCCGCTGCGCGACCTCCAGGCCACGCTCATCCGCCGCCAGCGGCGGCACGGCGCCGCCCGGTGAGCCCTGCACGCCAGCCGACCGTCCAGGCGGCCGGCGCGCTCGTCTGGCGCGTGCGGCAGGGCGCCCTGCAGGTGGCGCTGGTGCACCGGCCCCGGTACAAGGACTGGTCGTGGCCCAAGGGGAAGCTCGAGCCCGGCGAGGGCGTGGCGGCCGCGGCGATCCGCGAGGTCGCCGAGGAGACCGGGCACGACGTGGTGCTGGGCATGCGCCTGCCGACGGTGCGGTACGCGCTGGCGGACGGGCGGCGCAAACACGCGCACTACTGGGCCGCCCCGGCCGCCGGCCGGCCTGA
Source organism: Cellulomonas timonensis (assembly GCF_900046455.1). Taxonomy (GTDB): domain Bacteria; phylum Actinomycetota; class Actinomycetes; order Actinomycetales; family Cellulomonadaceae; genus Cellulomonas_A; species Cellulomonas_A timonensis. Next base: position 638,583 of record NZ_FCOT01000011.1, on the reverse strand, counting down.
CGCCCCCGCGCTGCTGGCCCGGCCGCCGGTGCCGCGCGCGTCCACCGATGAGATCGACGCCGTCCGCTGGATGGATGTGACGACCGCACAGCGCAAGCTCACCCGGTCCGACGACCAGAAGCCGCTCGCCGAGCTGGTTGACGCGTTCGCCCGCGGGTGGCTCGACACCCGGGCCTTGATCGTCGCCCGGCACGGCAAGGCCCTCAGCCGGGCCGCGTGGGAGGGCGACGAGGCCGACCGTCCGCTGACCCCGCTCGGCCGGCGTCAGGCCAAGGCGCTGGTGCCGGTGCTCTCCGCATTCGGCGTCACGCAGGTCGTGACGAGCCGCTGGGCCCGATGCGAGCACACCGTCGCGCCGTACCTGGCGGCCACGTCAGGCGGCGCGATCGTCTCCGAGCGCCTGACGGAGGCCTCGCACCAGAACTCCCCGAGCCAGGTCGCGGCAGAGGTCGAGGACCTGCTGACGGGCCGCGCGGACGCCGTCCTGTGCACCCACCGGCCGGTGCTGCCGACGGTGCTCGACGTGCTGGGCGCCCATGCCCGCCGCAAGGTCGCCGACAAGCTGCCCGTCGCCGACCCGTTCCTGTCCCCGGGCGAGGCCCTCGTCGCCCACGTCGCGCTCACCGAGAAGGGGCCGCGCGTGGTCGCGGCAGAACGACACCTGCCCGCGGCCGTGTGACGGCGCGCGGGCAGGTGGGCGTTCGACGTGCGGGCGCTCAAGAGAGCAGCGGGTTCAACATCCAGAAGAAGATGGCCGCGACGAGCGCCGCCGCCGGGATGGTCAGCAGCCACGCGAGGCCGATGTTCTTCGCGACACCCCAGCGCACCGCCGACAGCCGCTTGGTGGCGCCGACGCCCATGATCGCCGAGGTGATCGTGTGCGTGGTCGACACGGGGGCGTGCAGCACGAACGCGTTGACGTAGAGCACCACAGCCGACACCGACTCGGCGACGAAACCGCGCGCCGGGTCCAGCTCGATGATCTTGCGCCCCAGCGTGCGCATGATGCGCCACCCGCCGGAGTAGGTCCCCGCGGAGATCGCCGCGGCGGCCGCCAGCTTGACCCACAGGGGGATCTCGCCAGGGCTCGCCCAGCCGACGGTGAGCAGCGCGAGGAAGATCACGCCCATCGTCTTCTGCGCGTCCTGCAGGCCGTGGCCGAGCGCCATCGCGGCCGCCGAGGCGGTCTGCGCGAGGCGGAACCGGCGCGTGGTGCGCGACGGCGCGGCGTTGCGGATGAGCCAGAGCAGCCCGACCATCACGAAGAACGCGAGGCCGAAGCCGACCAGCGGCGAGATGATCATCGGCAGGACGACCTTGTCGACGATCGCGCTGCCGTAGATGCCCAGGCCACCGGCCAGGCCAGCGCCGACCAGGCCGCCGATGAGGGCGTGCGTGGAGGACGACGGCAGCCCGAACCACCACGTGATGAGGTTCCACGTGATGGCGCCGACGAGCGCGCAGAGCACCACCACGAGCGCGGTGTGCGAGGAGGCGTGCTGCAGGTCGACGATCGAGGTGGCGATCGTCTCGGCGACCTCTGTGCCGAGCAGCGCGCCGGCGAAGTTCATCACCGCGGCCATGATGAGCGCGGCCCGCGGGGTCAGCGCACGCGTCGAGACCGAGGTCGCGATGGCGTTGGCCGCGTCGTGGAAGCCGTTCGTGTAGTCGAAGCCGAGTGCGAGCGCGACGACAAGGATGACAAGTGCGAGTTCCACCGGAGCTCAGGACTCCTTGAGGGCGATGGTCTCGACGGTGTTCGCCACCTTCTCGAACGCGTCAGCGGCGTCCTCGAGCTTCTCCACGACCTCCTTGAGCTTCATCAGCAGGATGGGGTCGGTGATCTCGTCGAAGAGCTGCGCGAGCAGCTTGCGGTGGGTCTTGTCGGCCTGGTTCTCCAGGCGGTTGACCTCGACCCAGTAGTCGGCGAGGTCCTCCATCGAGCGCAGCCGCGGCATCGCGTCGGCAGTCAGCTCAGCGGCCCGCTGCAGCACCTGGACCTGGTCCGAGACGCGCGCCGGCAGCTCTTCGAGCTTGTAGAGCACGATGAGGTCGGCGGCCTCCTCCATGAAGTCCATGCAGTCGTCCAAGGCCGAGGCGAGGCCGTAGATGTCATCCCGGTCGAACGGGGTGACGAAGGTCTGGTTGAGGCGACGCATGATCGTGTGCGTCGCGTCGTCGGCCAGGTGCTCGACCTCGACCAGCTGCTTGGCGATCGCCTTGCGGGCCGGTCGGTCAGCGCCGATCAACTCGGCGAGCAGGTTGGCGCCCGTCACAAGATGAGCTGCTGAGGCGGCCAAGAGGTCGAAGAACGAGGTATCGCGCGGGGTCAGGCGCAGGCGCACGGCAGGCTCCGATGGGGGGGATGCAGGTCGGGCACAGGCTAGGGCAGAAGCGCGGGGGGTGCGCAACCCTGGTGTGTCTGGCACGCATGTTCGGGGGACTGGACGGGAAAGCGGGGGCGACGCCGGACCGCAGAGCGCCTGTCGGCGCGAAGGCCGCTCGAAGCGGCATTGTGTGGAGCCCGGGGCTACCGCGATCCGACGTCGGAAAAAATCATACGCCCGGCGCCTGAGGGCTCCGTGCCGTTCAGTCCAGCTTGTCGGCGCGCCACAGCGCAGCGGCCTCTTCCAGTTCCTCCGCCGTCCTGACCAGTGAGGACGCGCCGCGGGTGACGCGGTGCGCGGCCCTGTCGTCGCTCGTCTCCAGGTAGTCGGCGTCGAAGGCTGCCCCGGTGGCGAGGACCCGGCAGAACGCCGCGCCCCGTTCGAGGGCCACGGCCAGGTCTCCCGCGTAGACCCCGGAGAGCACGGCGTCGGCCACGTCGCGCACCTCGTCGGGCCCGGGCGGGCTCGCCACTCCCGCCACCACGTCATGCACCGGCGCCGCCGCCAGGCCCAGCCGGTACCGCTCGGCGACAGTGCCCGGGTCGCGGCGGACCCACTCGCGCAGCACGTACAGCCGCCACAGGGCTCCCGGCAGGGTGCCGGACGGGCTGTCGGCCCACATCGCGGCCACCACGTCCAGGCCCTCGGCCTCGACGAGCCGGACCAGCCGCTCGACCAGGTCGGGGTCGTCGGCTCCCGTGCGCCCTTGCCGCACGATCGCGCCGGCGGTGGTGTGCGCGACCTCGGAGCGGACCGCCGGGTCGATGCCGCCGGGCAGTTCCTCGGCCTGCTGCTGGTCCAGCCGTGCCGGCCGTCGTGGACGTCTCGCCGCGCCGTCTGAGGTGCTCATCGTTACATTGTCAACGAGGCCGACGTCGGTGCGCACACCGTGGTGGGGCGCTCTTCCGGGCAAGGCACGGGTACTGGAGGGGAACCATGACGCAGTCCGCAGCAGGCTCAGCACCAGAGCGTCATCCCGATCACAACAAGGCCGTCGCGCTGGCGATCGCCGCCGCCGTCGGTGGGTTCCTGTTCGGGTTCGACAGCTCGGTCATCAACGGCGCGGTCGACGCGATCGAGGACACCTTCGAGCTCAACGCCACGCTGACGGGCTTCGCGGTGGCGGTCGCACTCCTGGGATGCGCATTCGGCGCCTGGGCGGGAGGCCGGCTCGCAGACCGCTGGGGTCGCCCGCGGGTCATGCTGCTAGGCGCGATCTTGTTCTTCGTGTCCTCACTGGGCTCGGGCTTCGCCTTCGCGGTGTGGGACCTGATCTTCTGGCGGATCGTGGGCGGCATCGGCATCGGCATCGCGTCGGTGATCGCCCCGGCGTATATCGCCGAGATCGCGCCGGCGGCCATGCGCGGCCGGCTCGGGTCGCTGCAGCAGCTCGCGATCACGCTCGGCATCTTCGCCGCCCTGCTCTCGGACGCGCTCTTCGCGAACCTGTCCGGCGGCGCCAACGAGCCGAGCCTGTTCGGCCTGGCCGCGTGGCGGTGGATGTTCATCGTGGCCGTCATCCCCGCCACGGTGTACGGGGTGCTGGCGATGCGGATCCCCGAGTCGCCGCGCTACCTGGTGGCGGAGGGGCGGCCTGAAGAGGCCGTGAAGGTGCTATCCCGGGTGCTCGGCCCGGATGAGGACCCCCGTGCGCGGGTGCGCGACATCGAGAAGACGATCGAGACCGACAAGGCCCTCGCCGACCAGGCGTCGTTGCGCGGGCCCGCGCTGGGCCTGCTGCCCATCGTGTGGGTCGGCATCCTGCTGTCGGTGTTCCAGCAGTTCGTCGGCATCAACGTGATCTTCTACTACTCCACGACGCTGTGGCAGGCCGTCGGCTTCGACGAGTCGGACTCGTTCATCGTCTCCGTCTTCACGTCCGTCACCAACGTGGTGGTCACGTTCATCGCCATCGCGCTGATCGACAAGGTGGGCCGCCGCCCCATCCTGCTCACCGGGTCCTTGGGCATGACGGCGATGCTCGGCGTGATGGCGCTGGCCTTCACGCAATCCGTCGGGCCCTCGGACGATGTGACGCTGCCCGGCGCCTGGGGACCGATCGCACTCGTCGCGGCCAACCTGTTCGTCGTCTTCTTCGGCGCCTCCTGGGGCCCACTCGTCTGGGTGCTGCTCGGGGAGATGTTCCCGAACCGCATCCGCGCGGTGGCGCTGGGGGTCGCGGCGGCCTGCCAGTGGATCGCCAACTTCCTCATCACCGTCTCGTTCCCGCCGATGCTCGCCGCGTTCGGCGCCACCGGCCCGTACCTGATGTACGCGGTGTTCGCGGCGCTGTCCTTCTTCTTCGTGCTCTGGAAGGTGCCGGAGACCAAGGGCGTCGAGCTCGAGGACATGAAGGGCGCGACGCGCCAGCGCAAACCCCGCGCGACCTAGGCGCCGCCGAGGTCGACGCCCAGGTCGAGGTCGGCGAGCAGCACGGGCAGCCCGCTGGCCATCGACTGGTTCCCGGCGATGCCCACGGCGGCGGCGCGCACCCCGTCGAGGTAGCCCGCCGCACGGCCCAGCGGGTCGTCCTGGCCGCCGCGGAACACGTCCGCGAGGAGGATCGCGTCCCCGCCGCCGTGGCTGCCGCGCCCACGCGGGATCGGGTGCTCGTAGGCCTGGGCCCAGTGGCGCTGCACCAGCAGCCGCTCGCCATGGGGGCGCGGGCCCTCGTCCACCCGGTCCGGCGTGGCGCTGGGGTCGAGCACCGCGTTGCCGTCCGCGTCCGGCTGCACGGCGCCGCGCTCGACGACCTCCAGCTCGGCGCGGCCGGCGGTGCCGTTCACCGTGACGCGGTAGCCCTCCCACGGGCTGTGCGCATTGAGCGAGTAGGTGAGGGTGGCGCCCCGGCGGTAGTCGACCAGCACTGACATGTTGTCCTCGATGGTGATGCCGGGGCCGAAGACGTCCTGGTCGCGCAGGTAGCCGTCGTGCTCCTCGGCGTCCAGGTAGAGCGCCGCCAATCGGGAGTCGGCGCGCAGGTCCAGGGCGAACGGGTCGCCCACGGCGCCGGTGCCGCGCGTGGGCCGGGGGCCCAGCGACCGGGCCCGGGCGTTCTCGTCGCCGTAGAAGCGCAGGCCACCGGACGCGAACACCCGGGTGGGGACGTCGTCGAGCCACCAGTTCACCAGGTCGAAGTGGTGGCTGGACTTGTGCACCAGCAGCCCGCCGGACTTCGACTTGTCGCGGTGCCAGCGGCGGAAGTAGTCGGCGCCGTGCACGGTGTCGAGGGCCCATTCGAAGTGCACGCTCGTGACGTCGCCGATGACGCCGGCGGCGATGACCTCGCGCAGCGCGGAGTTCCGCGGCGAGTAGCGGTAGTTGAAGGTCATCACGACGTCGCGGCCGGTGCGCGCGACGGCCTCGGTGATGCGCCGGCAGCCTGCGGCGTCGATGGTGAGCGGCTTCTCGAGCACGACGTCGGCGCCGGCGTCGAGCGCGCGGGAGACCACGTCGGCGTGGGTGTGGTCGGGGGTGGCGACGACGACCCGCTCGACCTGCTGCTCGGCGATCATCTGCTCGAGCGCGTCGGGCTGGTAGCGGGGCAGCTGGGCTCCGACGTGCGCGTCGTAGTAGGCGGCGCGGGCGGGGTTGGGCTCGCACCAGGCCACGAGCTCGGCGACCTCGGCGTGCTCGCCGACGATCGCGTCGATGTACATCTGGGAGCGGTGGCCCGCGCCGACGACGGCGTGGCGACGGCGGCCCGCAGGCGTCGCCGCAGAGTCCGTGTCGGACACCGCGTCGGTTCCGGTGTCGGTGACAGTGGCAAGAGGGGCTGGCGGGGGCGACGTCGGCGTCATGATGTCCTCAGCGTTCTCTCGGCGCGACGGCGCCGACTCGTGGGAAAGCGCGTTCCGTAGCGCCACACTAGTCCGCCCCAGCGTCGCCCTCTAGGATCTACAACGTTGAACAGTCGGCGAGGACGCCGACACGCACCTCAGGAGAAGCTGATGCCCCACCCGCGCGCCCAGGTCGTGCTCCACCCCGACTTCCAGGTCGGAGAGATCGACCGCCGCCTGTTCGGATCCTTCGTCGAGCACCTCGGCCGGGCCGTCTACACCGGGATCTACGAGCCCGGCCACGCCACCGCCGACGAGCACGGCTTCCGGCGCGACGTCGCCGACCTCACCCGCGAGCTCGGCGTCAGCGTGGTGCGCTACCCCGGCGGCAACTTCGTCTCCAACTACATCTGGGAGGACGGCGTCGGCCCCCGCGCCGAGCGCAAGCCGTTCATCGACCTGGCCTGGCGCACCATCGAGCCCAACGACATCGGCACCGACGAGTTCCTCCAGTGGGCCGAGCGCGAGGGCATCGAGCCGATGATGGCCGTCAACCTCGGCACCCGCGGCGTCGCAGCCGCCGCCGCGCTCGTCGAGTACTGCAACGGGGAGGCGGGCAGCCGCTGGGCAGACCTGCGCATCGCGAACGGCCGTGAGAAGCCCTACGACGTGCGGCTGTGGTGCCTGGGCAACGAGATGGACGGCCCCTGGCAGATCGGCCACAAGGACGCCGACACCTACGGCCGGCTCGCCGCCGAGGCGGGCAAGGCCATGAAGCTCGTGGACCCGAGCATCGAGCTCGTGGTGTGCGGATCCTCCTCGATGCAGATGGACACGTTCGGCTCCTGGGAGCGGACAGTCCTGGAGCACACGTACGACATCGTCGACCACCTCTCCATGCACGCCTACTACGAGGAGCTCGACGGCGACCGCGCCAGCTTCCTCGCCTCCGGCACCGCGATGGACCGCTTCATCCGCCGGGTCGTGGCCTCCGCCGACGCCGTCGGCGCCGAGCGCCGCTCCGACAAGGAGATCACCATCTCCTTCGACGAGTGGAACGTCTGGTACCTGGCCACGCGGTTCCCCGGGGAGAAGAACCTGCCACTGCAGCGCGACGCCCCGCGCATCATCGAGGACGTCTACTCCGGACTCGACGCCGTGGTGGTCGGGGACCTGCTGGTCACGCTCCTCAACCACGCCGACCGGGTGCCCGTCGCGTGCCTGGCCCAGCTCGTCAACGTCATCGCGCCGATCATGACCGAGCCCGGCGGCGAGTCCTGGCGGCAGCCCACGTTCCACCCCTTCGCCGAGACCGCCCGGCTCGCCCGCGGCGCCGCCCTCGACCTGCGCGTCGCCTCCCCCACCACCACGACCCGCCAGCACGGCGACGCGCCCCTCGTGACGGCCGCCGCCACCTGGGACGAGGGCGCGGACGGTGACGGCGCCTTAGCGCTGTTCATGGTCAACCGCTCCGCCGAGCCGGTCGAGGTGGACCTCGCGCACGTCGGCCTCACCGTCGCCCTGACCGGGGGCATCCAGCTCGTCGCCGATCACGAGCCGGCCGTCGCGGGCCCCGAGCACGCGGCCCGCGTCGCGGAGCGCTGCCTGTCCACGCTGCCCGCCCCGGACAGCGGCACGGGCATCGGCACGACGCTGACCCTCGCGCCGGAGTCGTGGAACGCCTTCCACGGCACCGCCCGGAGGAGCTGACCGTCCCAGCCGCTCGGGGCCGCGCCTGCGGCAGACTCGTGCCTATGTCACGCCCCATGTCCCGCACCGACGAGGTCGTCGACGGCATCAAGAAGATGATCCTCGACGGCCGGCTGCACCCCGGTGACCGACTGCCCGTGGAGAAGGAGCTCGCCACGGAGCTGGGCGTCTCCCGCGGGTCGCTGCGGGAGGGGGTGCGCGCGCTGTCGATCCTGGGGGTGCTCGACACCCGTCAGGGCGACGGCACGTACGTGACCAGCCTCGACCCCGAGCGGCTGCTCGCGCCGATGGGCTTCGTCGTCGACCTGCACGGGCAGAGCGGCGCGGAGTCCTTCCACGCCGTCCGGCGGCTGCTCGAGACCGAGGCCGCGGGGCTCGCGGCCCGGCACATCGACGCCGCCGGGCTCGCGGAGGCCCGCGGGATCCTCGACACGGCCGCTGCGGCGCTCCGCGAGGAGCCGCTGGACCATGAGCGGCTGCTGGAGACGGACATCGCCTTCCACCGCGCCATCGCGGCTGCTGCGGGCAACCCCGTGCTGGCCGCGCTCGTGGAGTCCCTCGCGAGCCGCACCGTGCGGGCGCGGCTGTGGCGCAGCCGCGCCGACGAGGACGTCGCCCAGCGCACCCATGACGAGCATGAGGCGGTGCTCGCCGCGCTGGCCGCGGGCGACCCGGACCGGGCGCGGCTGCGGATGGGCGTGCACCTGCTCGGAGTCGAGGACTTCGTGCAGGCCTCCGAGCCCGATTGAGCCGCCGGGCCTACAGAGCGGCCAGCAGGTCGCCCATGGTGGCCGTCGTGACCACTGCGGGCTCCCCGGGCCGGAGCCCGAGCGCCGTGCGCAACGGCCCGCAACGCACGACCACGGGTGTCACGTCGTCGAGGTCGTCGCCGTGGGCGTCAGCGTCGAACAGCTCGTCGTCGTCCCGCGCGTCCGGCTCGGCATCCGCCGTCAGGGTGGCCTCCACGAGCTCGCCGTCGGCCCACACCACGTCCACGGTGATCCCGCCGCGCACCCGCAGCCCACGCACTGAGCCGTCGCGCCAGCCCGGCGGCAACGCCGGCAGCAGATGCACCTCGCGCACGCCGCCGACCACCCGGTGGCCCTGCACCAGCAGCTCGACGACACCGGCGGTGAAGCCGAGGTTGCCGTCGACTTGGAACGGCGGATGCGCGCTGAACAGGTTCCGGTAGACCCCCGCGCCGTCCCCGGCGGGCGCCAGCAGCGCGTGCACCAGCTCCTCCGCGCCGGCGCCGTCATGCAGCCGGGCGCGTAACGCGAGCCGCCAGGCCAGGGCCCAGCCGGTGGAGCGGGGCCCGCGGGCGTCGAGGGTCGCCGCCGCGGCCTTGGCCAGCTCCGGGGTGGTGTCCGGGTGCACCCAGCCGCCCGGGAACACCCCGATCAGGTGCGACGTGTGACGATGCTCGGGCTCCGCGTCGACGAGGTCCTGCGACCACTCGGCCAGGCGCCCGTCGGGCAAGGCCCGCTCCCCCGGCAGCCGGCGTAGCGCCGTGTCGACCTCCGCGCGCCATGCGGCCACGTCGACGGGCTGGTCGGTGTCCGGGTCCACATGCTCGACGCAGTCCTCCAGCGCGTCGAGTGAGGCCAGCGTGCACTCGAGCAGCCAGCGCACCAGCGCCAGGTCCGAGGTCGTCGACGTCGACACCGCCGCCGGGGCGCCGTCGTCCGCCACGAAGTGGTTCTCCGGACTGGTCGCGGGCGAGGTGCCCAGGGAGCCGTCGGGCTGCTCGACGAGCCAGTCCAGGCAGAACCGGGCGGCGCCGTGCAGCAGCGGCCACGCGCGTCCCAGGGCGCCCACGTCGCCGGTGAACTCGTAGTGGTCCCACACATGCTGTGCGAGCCAGGCGCCACCCAACGGCCAGGCGGTCCACGACGGGTCGCCGTCCCCCTCGCCGGCGGGCAGCGTGAACGCCCAGGCGTCGGAGTTGTGGTGCGCCGTCCAGCCGCGCGCCCCGTACAGCTCGCGCGCGGTCGCGGCGCCGGATGCCGCCACACCGGGCAGCCAGCCCAACAGCGGCTCGGCGCACTCGGCCAGGTTGGCCGGGCCGGCGGGCCAGTACGCCATCTCCAGGTTGATGTTGGTGGTGTACGCCGAGCTCCACGCCGGGCGGACGTCCTCATTCCAGATGCCCTGCAAGGTCAACGGCATCGTGCCCGGCCGGGAGCCCGCGATCATCAGGTAGCGCCCGTACTGGAACAACAGGGCCGACAGGGCCGGGTCCCCGCCCATCACGGCATGCCGCGCGACACGGGAGTCGGTGGTCAGCGCGTCATGCCCGGGGTTGCCGCCGAGGTCCAGCGCGACCCGGTCGAACAGCGCCGTGTGGTCCGCGACGTGATCCGCGCGCAGGCGCTCCACGGGTTGCTCCGCGGCCGCCGCGACAGTGCCCCGCGCGCGCCGCAGCAACTTGCCGACGTCGCCGTGCGGGGACCGCATCGCCCCGGCGTAGTCGCTCACCGACGTGAGCAGCACCGTCATCTCGCGGGCGCCGTGCACCGTCAGGCCGTCGTCGCGGATCCGCAGGGCGCCGTCCGTGACCACGCGCATCACCACGGCCACCGTGATCGAGGCGCCCGCGGCGTCGTCGTAGACGACCGGCTCCGCGGCGTCCTCATGCGGCGGGTACACGTGGGAGGGCATCCGCACCGTCCCCGCCCACAGGTCCACATCGCCTGGGGCGAGCTGCACGGGATGCGGGGACGTGACGCGGACGAGCAGGTCGACGGGCACCTCGGACGTGCGGTGCACCACCAGCACCCCGGCGGGGGCGCTGACGAATGCCTCCTGCTCGGTCCGCTCCCCCGCCTCGCCGAACCGGTGGCCGGCCACCGCCTCGCCCAGGTCGAGCCACCGCCGGTACCCGGGGGGCACCTCGTCCTCCGCGCGGCCCGGCTGCTCCACGACCAGGTCCACGAGCGGCTGGTACGCCTGCGTGTGCCCGTGCTGCAGCCGCTGCACCAACTGCTCGGCGCGGCGCACGTCGCCCTCCGCGAGTGCCTCCCGGGCGGCGCGCACCACCTCCGGGCCCTCCCCGGGCGCCAGCAGCGGCCGCCCGGACGCGGTGGCCGGCGAGCCCGACCAGCAGGTGTCGTCGTTGACCTGGAACCGGTCGCGGCGGACCCCGCCGAAGCACATCGCCCCCAGGCGCCCGTTGCCCAGCGGCAACGCGTCAGTCCACAGGTCGGCAGGTCGGTCGTCGTGCAGGCGCACTTGGTCCCCCTCGCTCCGGACCGCACAGACGGCCCGCCTCACCGCGCGGCCCCGGCGGCCACCGGCGCCGTTCCCCATCAGCTGTCGACAGCGAGCAGCTTTCCCACCGAAAAGTCCGATCTTCCCAGGTGGCGGGCCGGGCGTCCTGCCGAACGGCGCCCAATTCCGCGCGATGCAACGGGCGCCACAGCCCCAGACGCGACTCGACCCGGGACCGACATGCGGTCCCGGGTCGAGAGGTCGTGCAGTGAGGCTCAGGCCTGCTTGGGCAGCGGGCCCGTCCCGGCGTCAGCCGAGCCGGTCACCGGCGGGGCCGGCGGGAGGTCCGTGCCGGAGCCCGGCGTCCCGACGGCGCCCACGTGAGCGGGCTCCTTCGGGGCCGAGTCGTTCGGCACGCCCTTGAAGGTGAACTCCCCGAGGATGCCCTCGCCCTCGGCGTCCACGATGACCTTCTGGCCGGACGTGATCTCCCCGAAGAGGATCTTCTCGGACAGCTGGTCCTCGATGTCGCGCTGGATGGCGCGACGCAGCGGGCGGGCGCCGAGCACCGGGTCGTAACCCTTCTCCGACAGCAGCTTCTTGGCCGCCGGGGTGATCTCGATCGACATGTCCTTGTCCTTCATGCGCGCGTCGAGCTTGGCGATCATCAGGTCGACGATCGCGAAGATCTCCGGCTGGGACAGCTGCGGGAACACCACGACGTCATCCACACGGTTCAGGAACTCCGGGCGGAAGTGCTGCTTCAGCTCGTCGTTGACCTTCGCCTTCATCCGGTCGTAGGACGTCGACAGGTCGCCACCGGCCTGGAAGCCGGTCTGCAGGCCCTTGGCGATGTCCCGCGTGCCGAGGTTCGTGGTCATGATGATCACGGTGTTCTTGAAGTCGACCACGCGGCCCTGCGAGTCGGTCAGGCGACCGTCCTCGAGGATCTGCAGCAGCGAGTTGAAGATGTCCGCGTGGGCCTTCTCGACCTCGTCGAACAGCACCACGGAGAACGGCTTGCGCCGCACCTTCTCGGTGAGCTGGCCGCCCTCGTCGTACCCGACGTAGCCGGGGGGCGAGCCGAACAGCCGCGAGACGGTGTGCTTCTCGGAGAACTCCGACATGTCGAGCTGGATCAGCGCGTCCTCGTCCCCGAACAGGAACTCGGCGAGCGCCTTGGCGAGCTCCGTCTTCCCGACGCCCGTGGGCCCCGCGAAGATGAACGAGCCACCGGGACGCTTCGGGTCCTTGAGCCCGGCGCGCGTGCGACGGATCGCCTGGGACAGCGCCTTGATGGCCGCCTCCTGGCCGACGACCCGCTTGTGCAGCTCGTCCTCCATCTTGAGCAGGCGGCTCGACTCGGCCTCGGTCAGCTTGAACACCGGGATGCCGGTCGCGATCGCCAGCACCTCGGCGATCAGCTCCTCGTCCACCTCGGCCACGGCATCGAGGTCGCCCGACTTCCAGGCCTTCTCCTTCTCGATGCGCTTGAGCCCGAGCTGCTTCTCGGCGTCACGCAGGCGAGCGGCCTTCTCGAAGTCCTGCTCGTCGATCGCGGACTCCTTGTCGCGGCGCGTCTCGGCGATCTGCTCGTCGAGGTCGCGCAGCTCCGGCGGAGCCGTCATGCGGCGGATGCGCAGGCGCGCGCCCGCCTCGTCGACCAGGTCGATGGCCTTGTCCGGCAGGAACCGGTCGTTGACGTAGCGGTCCGCGAGCGTCGCGGCGGCCACCAGGGCGCCGTCCGTGATGGACACGCGGTGGTGCGCCTCGTAGCGGTCGCGCAGGCCCTTGAGGATCTCGATCGCGTGCTGCAGGTTCGGCTCGGCGACCTGGATCGGCTGGAAGCGGCGCTCCAGGGCCGGGTCCTTCTCGACGTACTTGCGGTACTCGTCGAGCGTGGTCGCGCCGATGGTCTGCAGCTCGCCGCGCGCCAGCATCGGCTTGAGGATGCTGGCCGCGTCGATCGCGCCCTCCGCGGCGCCCGCCCCGACGAGGGTGTGGATCTCGTCGATGAACAGGATGATGTCGCCGCGCGTGCGGATCTCCTTGAGGACCTTCTTCAGGCGCTCCTCGAAGTCACCGCGGTACCGGCTGCCCGCGACGAGCGCGCCGAGGTCCAGCGTGTACAGCTGCTTGTCCTTCAGCGTCTCCGGGACGTCACCGCGCACGATGTCCTGCGCGAGGCCCTCGACGACGGCCGTCTTGCCGACGCCCGGCTCGCCGATCAGCACCGGGTTGTTCTTGGTGCGGCGGGACAGCACCTGCATGACCCGCTCGATCTCCTTCTCGCGCCCGATCACCGGGTCGAGCTTGCCGTCGCGCGCAGCCTGCGTGAGGTTCCGGCCGAACTGGTCGAGCACGGCAGAGCCCGAGGGCTGGCCCTCGGCCGGGCCGCCCGAGGCGACCGGCTCCTTGCCCTGGTAGCCCGACAGCAGCTGGATGACCTGCTGGCGCACGCGGTTCAGGTCGGCGCCCAGCTTGTTCAGCACCTGGGCGGCGACACCCTCACCCTCGCGGATGAGGCCGAGCAGGATGTGCTCGGTGCCGATGTAGTTGTGGCCGAGCTGCAGCGCCTCGCGCAGGCTCAGCTCCAGGACCTTCTTGGCCCGCGGCGTGAACGGGATGTGGCCGCTCGGCGCCTGCTGGCCCTCGCCGATGATCTCCTGGACCTGGGCGCGCACGGCGTCCAGGGAGATGCCGAGGGACTCCAGGGCCTTGGCCGCGACACCCTCACCCTCGTGGATCAGACCCAGGAGGATGTGCTCGGTGCCGATGTAGTTGTGGTTGAGCATCCGCGCCTCTTCTTGGGCGAGGACGACCACGCGACGGGCTCGGTCCGTGAATCTCTCGAACATGTGCACTCCTCACGAGCGACGTGCTTGGTCGGTTACCCGGGACAGGGCCACGGGCCCGACAAGGCGGCGTTGTTCGATGCTAACGGCGGCGCCCCGCCCAACCTGCCCGTGTTCGCCGCAGGCGTGACGCCGGGTCAACAGACCGCCCCGCCAACTGGTTCCGCACCAGCGACCGCTGGTTCTCAGTTGGCGCTCTGTTGCGCGCCTGCGAGGAGGATCGCGTTCCGGCCGTCATACGGCTGAGTCCGCCACAGTTCGAGCGCGGCCCATCGCTGCGGCACGCCTAGCGACTCGAGGTCGAGGTCAGGCGACGAGGGGAACGCCCTCAGTAGTGAGACAAGGCGACAACGCCATTCGACGTCAGCGTCGATCGATCGCAGCAGATAAGCGATCACCGCCAGGGCGTTGTACACACCGAAGACACTCTTGGACGAGTCGCCTTCGCGCAGGTGATCCAGTAGCGGCACGATGCCCGCCTTCGGCCTGCCTGGCGCGTTCTGCAGCTTCCGGTTGTAGAGGCGAGCGTGGTGCGCGGCCACGTTGCGCACGTAGTTCACGCTCGCGAGCCAGCTCGCCATCAGCTTCTTCGTCGGCACTCCGAACGCTTCGGCGATCTCACCTGCGTCATCTTCGTTCAGGCCCTGGTAGAGACGGGAGAGGTGGCCAAGTTCGAGGATCTCGGTGAGAGCCCAGAGGGGCATCTGCCCTTCGTAGTTCTCCCGGAAGTGGTTGACGAAGGTCTCGTCGGAACTGTCACGACGCTCGGCGACGCGTTGCAGCCACGCAGCGTGCTTGCTCGGCAGCGTCCGCCACCCGGTCTCCCCATCCACCCGATGTTCGACGAACGAGGGGAGGAAGACCCCCGCGTCGAGATGCGCGAAGGCAGAACGGCGTCCGAGTACGTAACCGACTCGCATGCGCAGAGCGACCTCGATTCGCTCGACGCCCTCCATCACCAGCATGCGCAGGTCCCGATCAAAGTCGATCACCTGTGCGATGTGGTCGATGGACGTTCCGGGCCGGTAGCCGCTCAAGACTCGCGTTCGGGGCCTGCCACCCTCGCCCACGTAACCTCCGAACTGCGGAGCGGGTAGAGGTACCCCGTGAGTCGGTAGTAGCCGATGGCACTCAAGAGAGTCTTCGTGCGTTCCCGAGGATCGACGTCGACCCCACGGTCACCAAGCCTCGCAACTTGCTGGTCGAGCGAGAGCCACTCCTTGGCGTACCCGACCATGGCCCTCCAGGCGAAGGAAAATCAGCCCGCCGCCTACGGCGACGGGCTGATCGTGATACCGCGAGGCTAGCGGCCCCTCGCTCCGGCGTCCAGGGGTGGAGCGCGCTAGGCAGATGCCACGCCTACCAGCCCCGCAGCTCCGGCGACTCGTCGAGGTAGGCCTCGTACAGCGCGCGCTCCTCGGGCGTGAACGCCCGGGCGGTGTGGGTCGCGGAGTCGAGCTGCACCATGCGCGACCGTGCCCGCAGGTACACGACACCCGAGTCGGCGGCGTCGACGATCTCGTAGGCGAAGTCCACCGACGATCGCCCGATGCGGGACACCCACACCTCGACGGCGAACGGCGCCGGGCGGAACGTCAGCGGCGCCACGTAGTCGATCTCATGCTTGACGACGACGAGCAGCGAGGCGCTGAGGGCGCCCATCTCGTCGACGCCCATCGATGGGAACAGGGTGAACCGGGCATCGTCGAGGTAGCGCAGGTAGGCGGCGTTGTTGACGTGCCCGAACAGGTCGACGTCCGACCACCGGACGGGCATCTCGACGCGGCCGCGGTGCGTGCTGATCGTCGGCGGGGCCGTCTCATCCATGGCGACAACCCTACGACCGGCGGTTGGGCGCCCGGTCACCGCAGGAGGCTGGAGCCGGTCAGGAGGTGTAGTCCGCGTTGATGCGGATGTACCCCTCCGTGAGGTCGCAGCCGAACACGGTGAACGCGCCGTCGGCGACGCCCAGGTCGACCTCGATGACGACCTCGTCGTTCTTGAGGTACGCCTCGAGCTGCGCCCGCACCTCCGGCGTGGGCAGCCGGGGGTAGGTCTCGAGGCCGCCGAAGGAGATGCGGACGGCCTCCTGGCGGATGTCCGTCTCGGTGGAGCACTTGCCGATCGCCATGGCGACGCGGCCCCAGTTCGGGTCGGCGCCGTGCACCGCGGTCTTGACCAGCGGGGAGTTGACGATGGCCTTCCCGACGAGCTTGGCCTGGGCGTCGTCGCGCGCGCCCGTGACCCGCACCTCGATGAGGGTGGAGGCGCCCTCGCCGTCGGAGGCGATCATCCGCACCAGCTCGGTGCACACCTCGAGCAGCGCGGCCTCGAGCTCGTCCAGGTCGACCGGCCCGGCGGCGCCCGAGGCGAGGATCGCGGCGGTGTCCGAGGTGGACGTGTCCGTGTCGACGCTCACGGCGTTGTACGTGCGGGCCACCACGGCCCGGAAGACCCGGTCCAGGTCGTCAGCCGGGACCTGCGCGTCGGTGTAGACGAACGACAGCATGGTGGCCATGTCGGGCTCGATCATGCCCACGCCCTTCGCGATGCCGACGACGCGGGCCGCGCCGACCTGGCGCGTGGCGACCTTGGGGTGGGTGTCGGTCGTCATGATCGCGCGGGAGACGGCGTCGAGGTCGACGGGCGCGGCGGCGGGCAGCGCGGCGAGCCGATCGCGCATGGCGGTCATCGGGTACGGCACGCCGATGACGCCGGTCGAGGCGACGAGCACCTGCTCGGGCGCGCAGCCGGCACGGGCGGCGGCCCAGCCCTGCAGCTCGCGCGCGTCGGCCAGGCCCGCCTCCCCGGTGGCGACGTTCGCGTTCCCGGACACCACGACGACGGCGCGCAGCCCAGCGAGGTCGCCCGCCCGGCTCACGGTCACGCTCGGCCCGGAGAACAGGGAGCGGGTGAACACGGCAGCCGACGTCGTCGCGCCGGTGGCGTGCACGAGGCTGACGTCGGGGCGCCCGTCCTTGACGCCCGCGCTGCCGGTGATGCCGACGAACCCGGCGACGGTGGTGGTCATGCGTACTCCTCGGTGTGGGTGGTGCGAAGGGGATCAAGCATGGGGGCGACGGTGGCGCCGCCGTGCGCCGTGCGCGGTGCTGCGGCGAGCTCCGCGGACCACGCGGCCAGGCAGGCGTCGCCGACGGTGTCGCGGTGCAGCTCCGTGCCGAGCCAGCGCAGCACCGCGCCCGGCCGGTCGAGCTCGAACAGCGTGGCCCCGGCGCCGGGCGGGCCGGGGAGCGGCGCCGGGCGCCACCCGAGGGCCAGCACGGTGTCCACCACTGTGCGTGGCGCCGCGCCCGAGCCCGTGGCCAGCACCCCGGGCAGGCCGCGCACCGGACGGGACAGGTCGAGCTCCTCGACCTGCAGGGGGCCGACGGCGTCATACGCCGTGAGGCTGCTCCACAGGTCCCCTCCGGCCTGGCCCGTGCGCCCGAGCACGAGCGTCTCGCGCAGGAGCGCCCGGGCGCCCTCGGCCAGGCGCGCCTCGGTGCGGCGGTGGGTGCGGGCGCCGTCGGACACCACGAACGGCAGCGCGCCCCAGGTGAGCCGCGCTCCAACGCCCAGCCGCACGTCGACGTCCCACCGGGACGGCTCCGCCCCGCCGTACGCGACGGTCCCGGTGGTCTCCACCACCTCGAGCCACGCGCCCTCCGCGACCTCCACCTCGACGTCGACGGAGTCGCCCGCGAGCAGCAGGGCCCCGTTGGCGACGAGGGCCACCCGCGCGCCGTCCGCATCCTGCTCCAGGACGCGGACGGCGAGCGCGCCGGACCGCAGCTCGAGCGCGGACCGCCCGAGCCCGGGCGCGACGACGATGCGGGTCACGCCCGCTCGCCCACCACGGCGTCCGGGTGCGCGGCGTCGTCCAGGTGCGCGCCGGCTGCGGGCTCGTCGTGCGTGTGGGTGAACCCGCCGTCGGGGTGCTCCTCGTCCGCGTGGAAGTGCGGCGCCATCGGCCCCGGGTCCACGGCCACGTGCCCGCCCGCCCGGTACCCGGCGAGGGTTCCCAGCACCCAGCCCACGAGCTGGTCCACCGACGCCGCGTCGTGCCGGGACAGCGCCACCACCGGGCGCCCGTCGCGTGCCGCGCCGCCCTCGCGGACCATGCGCTCCACGTCGACGCCCACATACGGGCCCAGGTCCGTCTTGTTCACCACGAGCAGGTCCGCGCGGGCGATGCCGGGGCCGCCCTTGCGGACCACGTCCCCCCCGCCCGCCACGTCCAGCACGAAGATCTGGGCGTCCACGAGCGCCGGGGAGAACGTCGCGGTGAGGTTGTCCCCGCCGGACTCGACGATCACCAGGTCGAGCGGCGCGAAGTCCGCCTCGAGGTCCTCCACCGCGAGCAGGTTCGCCGTCACGTCGTCGCGGATCGCGGTGTGCGGGCAGGCGCCCGTCTCCACCGGGCGGATGCGCTCGGGGTCGAGCACGCCCGCCGAGCGCAGGAACCGCGCGTCCTCGTCGGTGTAGATGTCATTCGTCACCACGGCCAGCGAGAGCTCGTCGGCGAGCCGACGGCACAGGATCGCGATGAGGGAGCTCTTGCCCGTGCCGACGGGCCCGGCGACGCCCAGTCGCATGGCCCTCCGCGGCTCGGCAGCGTGTTCGGCGGCGGGCTCGGCGGCGTGCTCGGCAGCGGGCGTGGTGGCAGGTGCGATGTCCTCAGGCACTGAACAGCCTCTCGGTCGTGACGGCGTGGGCCTCGGCCCACCGTTCCATGAGCGGGGCGGCGCCCGTGGGAATCTCCTCGGGGTGGCGCAGGTGGGCCACCCGCGCGGCGAGCGCGGCGATCTCCGGCAGCAGGGCCACAACCGTGCCGGTGGTCTCGAGCGGGTCGGCCGGCTCGAGCTTGAGCAGCGCGGCGACGACGGCCTGCACGTCGTCGTATCCGACCAGCCGGCCGAGGTCCCAGGGGTCGAGCCCCGCCCGGTGCGCCAGGGCTCCGAGGACCACCGGGCGCGACCATGTGCGGGCGTCGGGGTGGGCGAGCGGGTCCGGGCCGTCCCCGGGCGCGGCCGGCCACAGCGTCCGGGCGGCCCGGAGCTGGCCGCGGCCCAGCCGTCGCGCGTTGGCCCGCAGCGCCGCCGATGGCGTCCGAGCAGCCCATGCCGCCTCCTCGGCGCCAGGGTCCTCCCCCGCGGCGGCCACGGCCCGGGCGCCGACGGCCGTGCCCGCCTCGACGGCTGTCACCGTGCGCAGCCGGGCCCGGGCATAGTCCGCGACCGCGTCCGCGCGCATGCCCGCCCGCAGCGCGGGCTCGAGGCCGCCGGACTGCGTGTGCCCGCCCGAGGGCAGGCGGGCGTCCGCGAGCAGGGTCAGCAGGAGCGCGGACGGGACGTGGGCGGCGCCGACCGCCGGGGCAGCGGCCATCAGAACATCGAGTAGAGCCGGCCGAGGGGCACCACGTCGACGGGCGCGGGCTCCACGCGCTCGCCGTCCACGTCGATCTGGAAGCTCTCGGCGTCGATCTCGATGCGGGGGCACACGTCGTTGTTCCGCATCTGGGCCTTGGCGACCCCGCGGGTGTCCGCGACGCCCACGAGCCGCCGCCGCAGCCCGAGCCGCTCGGCCAGGCCGTCCTCGAGCGCGCGCGGCGCCACGAAGGACACCGACACGTCGGCGCCGATCGCGTCCGCGAGCGCCGGCCGCATCAGCACCGGCTGCGGGGACGGGATGGAGGCGTTCGGGTCGCCGAGGGCGCCCCACACCAGGGCGCCGCCCTTGAGGACCACCTGAGGCCGCACCCCGAAGAACCGGGGGTCCCACAGCACCAGGTCGGCGAGCTTGCCGACCTCCACGGACCCGATCTCGGCGTCGACGCCGTGGGCGATCGCCGGGTTGATCGTGTACTTGGCCACGTACCGGCGGGCGCGCTCGTTGTCGGCTGGGAGGCTCGTCGAGAGCGGTCCGCGGCGGTGCTTCATCACGTGCGCGACCTGCCAGGTGCGGGTGATGACCTCCCCGATGCGGCCCATCGCCTGCGCGTCCGACGAGGTCATCGAGATGGCGCCCATATCATGCAGCACGTCCTCGGCGGCGATGGTCGTCGCCCGGATGCGCGACTCCGCGAACGCCAGGTCCTCGGGGACGCGCGGGTTGAGGTGGTG
Source organism: Cellulomonas timonensis (assembly GCF_900046455.1). Taxonomy (GTDB): domain Bacteria; phylum Actinomycetota; class Actinomycetes; order Actinomycetales; family Cellulomonadaceae; genus Cellulomonas_A; species Cellulomonas_A timonensis. The sequence continues at coordinate 618,520 of NZ_FCOT01000011.1, read as the reverse complement.
GCAGACCATGAGCATGTCCAGGTGCTCCGCCACGGTGTTGCGGGTGTGCGGCAGCGTCGGGTTGGTGGAGCCGGGCAGCACGTGGGGCTCCCCCGCGAGCCGCATGATGTCCGGGGCGTGGCCGCCACCGGCGCCCTCGGTGTGGAACGCGTGGATCGAGCGCCCGTCGATCGCCGCGACGGTGGACTCGAGGAAGCCCGACTCGTTGAGCGAGTCCGAGTGCAGCGCCACCTGCAGGCCCCAGTCCTCGGCGGCGCGCAGCGCGGTGTCGAGCGCGGCCGGCGTGGACCCCCAGTCCTCATGCACCTTGTAGCCGCCGGCGCCGGCCAGCGCCTGCTCCGCCAGGCCCGCCGCGCTCACGGTGTTGCCCTTGCCCAGCAACAGCACGTTGACGGGCAGGTGGTCCAGGCTGCGGTGGATGGCGCGCAAGTGCCAGGCGCCGGGCGTGACGGTGGTGGCCTTCGTCCCCTCGGACGGGCCGGTGCCGCCGCCCGCGACGGTCGTGATGCCGGTGGCGAGGGCCTCCACCACCTGGGACGGGGAGATGAGGTGGACGTGGGCGTCGAACCCTCCCGCCGTGAGGATCTTGCCCTCGCCGCTGATGATGTCGGTGGACGGCCCGATGCGCAGCGCGGGGTGCACCCCGTCGGCCACATCGGGGTTGCCGGCCTTGCCGAGGGCGACGATCCGCCCGTCGCGAATGCCGACGTCCGCGCGCACGACACCCCACCAGTCGAGGACGACGACGTTGGTGATCACCGTGTCGGGCGCGCCCTCGGCGCGGGTCGTGGACCCCTGCAGCATGGACTCGCGGATCGACTTCCCGCCGCCGAACACCGCCTCGTCGCCGCCGACGGTGCGGTCCTCCTCGACCTCGATCCACAGATCGGTGTCGCCCAGGCGCACCTGGTCGCCGACCGTCGGGCCGTACAGCGCCGCATACCGCGCCCGCGGGACCACGAGTGCCGGCACCCGCGCCGAGGTGGGGCCGGCCCCGATGGCGCCGCCCATGCGCGCGGTCCCCGCGGTGCGCGCGGCCCCCACCGCTCCCGGCTCCTCGGGCGTGGGCGCGACGACGTCGCCCAGCGCGCCGCCGTCCGCCTTGCCGCGCTGGATCCCCGGCACCCGCCGCGCCCCGCGCAAGGTGACGGCGGTGACAGTGCGCGAGGCGCCGGGCTCGAACCGCTGCGAGGTGCCCGCCATCACGTCCAGCCGGAAGCCGTGCGCGGCCTCGCGGTCGAACTTCAGCGCGGGGTTGGCGTCCGGCAGGTGCAGGTGGGAGCCGATCTGCACCGGGCGGTCGCCGGTGTTGAGCACCACGAGTTCGATCCGCTCGTGGGGGGCACGGTCGGCATTGAGCTCGACGGAGCCGTCGGCGACGCGGACGGCGCCCGGGCCGGTGGTGGCGTGGCTGGCCATGATTCTCCTCAGGGACGGCGGCGGGTCGCGGTCAGGCGATCGGCTGGTGGATGGTCACGAGCTTGCGGCCGTCGTCGAACGTGGCCTCGACCTGCACGTCGGGCAGCAGCTCGGCGACCCCCGGCATGACGTCGTCGCGGGTCAGCACGCGCTGGCCGGACTCCATCAGCTCGGCCACCGACGCGCCCTCGCGGGCCCGCTCGATGACCCAGGTGGCGAGCAGCGCCACGGTCTCGGGATGGTTGAGCCGAACGCCGCGGGAGAGGCGGTCGCGGGCCACCACCCCCGCCACGCTCAGCAGCAGCTTCTCCTGGTCGGCAGGGGTCAGGTGCATGGGTTCTCGGCGCCTTTCCGGACGGGGCTAGAGGACAAGGACTCGGCAGGCACTGCGGTTCCGGTCGGCACGACGACGGGCCCGGCGGCGGCCCAGGGCTCGAGCACCGAGCCGCCCTCCGCAGGCCGCAAGGCCAGCACCCGGTCGCAGACGGCGCCCAGGCCCGCCACGTCGTGGCCGACCAGCAGCACCCCCATGCCGCCCACGGCTGCCCGGTGGACCAGGTCGAGCACATCGGCGGCTGTGCGGTCGTCGAGCATGGAGGTGGCCTCGTCGAGCACGAGGAACTCGGGGGCGAGGGCGAGCGCCCGTGCCAGGCAGGCGCGTTGCAGCTCCCCGCCCGACACCTCATGCGGGCGGCGGTCCAGCAGGGCGGCGTCCAGCCCGACGGCGGCGGCGAGGCCGGCGGCGTCGATCGCGAGGCCGGCGAGCCGTGCGGGGAGCTCGATCGCCCGGCGGAGCGTCAGGCGGGCGTCCACCGCCGTGCGGGGGTGCTGCGACACCCAGCCGACGCGGCGCCGCTGCGCCGGGGGCAGCGCGAGGCCGGCCCCGGCCACCGACTGGCCGGCGAGGGTGAGGCGCCCGGCGCCCGGGGCCTCGAGCTGGGCCAGCACTGCCGCGAGCGTGGACTTGCCCACCCCGGACGGCCCGGTCAGCCCCACGACCTCGCCCGCGCGCACCGCGAGGTCGGTGGGGGCGAGCACCGGGCGGCCGCCACGGGTGACGACCACCCCGTGCGCCGCGAGCGCCGGGGCGCCCGGGTCGACGGGCGGACGGGTGCGGGCGGCGGGGGCGGCGTCCCGCAGCACCTCGTGGGGGCTCCCCTGGGCGACGACGCGCCCCGCGGCCAGCCGGGTCACGGTGTGGGCCACCTGCCGGGCAAGGGCGAGATCGTGCGTGATCACCAGGACGGTGTGGCCCGCCTGCGCGTAGGACGTGAGCAGCACGCCGACGGTCCGTGTCGCCTCCGCGTCCAGGCCCGACGTGGGCTCGTCCACGAGCAGGACGGGCGGGTGGTTGACCATCGCCGCCACGAGGTTGAGGCGCCCGAGCTGCCCGCCGGAGAGCTGGTGGGGATGGCGGCTGAGCCAGGCGGGGTCCACCCCGGCGGCGTGGGCCAGCTCGACGAGCTGCTCGGCGGCGCCGGAGGCCAGGTGGGGGTGCGCCACGCCCAGCCGGGAGCGGCGGCGGCCGCCGACGCGCTGGGCCTCGCGGAGCTGGGCGGCGAGGGTGGACGTCGGCGTGAACGCGCCCCCGGCGCCCTGCGGGGCGGCTCCGATGACCCGCCCCCGGAGCCCGCGCGCCTGCCGTGAGCCCCCGAGCAGGTCGATCGCGCCCTCCTCCCCGAGCAGCATGGCCGAGCCCGTGGCGCGCGAGCCTGCCGGCAACGTGCCGGTGAGCGCCGACACGACCGTCGACTTGCCCGCCCCCGAGGCGCCGAGCAGGACGTGCACCCGCCCGGGCAGCAGGTCGAGGTCGAGCCCCTCGAGCACGACCACGCCCCCGTGGGCGACGGACAGCCCGCGGACGACGACGGACGCCGACGCGTGGGCCTGCCCCCGCGCGATCGTGGTCGTGGTCGTCGTCGTGGTCGTGGGCATCGGCTCAGGCATGACGCCCCTCCTCGCGTCCGGCGAGGCAGCCGGCCAGGCAGACGGTGACGGCGACGAGCAGGCCCGCGGGCGCGGCCAGCGTCCACCAGGCCTGCGACAGCAGCGCCTGCTGGCCCAGGTCCAGCAGCGCCCCGAGGGACGGCTGATGCGGCGGCAGTCCCAGGCCCAGGAACGTGAGCGTGGACTCATGCCAGACGGCGTGCGGCACGAGGAGCCCGAACGCGACGGCGAGCTGGGTGGCCAGCCGGGGGCCGGCATGGTGGCGGAGCAGCTGGCGGCGGGTCAGCCCGAGCGCGATCGCGGCCCGGTAGAAGTCCTGGCCGCCCAGCGTGAGCAACTCAGCCCGCACCAGGCGGGCCGTCTGCGTCCAGTGGGTCACCGCGACCACCAGCACGATGGTGGCGAGGGAGCCGCGCAGCGCCGCCGCCACGACGATGCCGAGCAGCAGGTGCGGCACCGCGTTCACGCCGTCGACCAGGCGCATGCCCCACCGGTCGACCCGCCCGCCGAGCAGCGCGCAGGCGGCGCCCGCGAGCGAGCCCACGACCACCGCCCCGAGCGCCCCGGCCAGCGCGGCCAGCAACGACACCCGCAGCCCATGGGCGGAGCGGACGAACAGGTCGCGCCCGGCGAGGTCCGTGCCGAACGGGTGGGCCGCCGACGGCCCGGTGGCCCCGACGGCGTAGTCGACGTGGTCGAGGTCCACGGGCAGCAGCGCCGGGACCAGCACGGCGTAGGCGACGAGCAGCGTCAGCCCGGCGACCGCGACCGCACGGCCGACCGGCCGTCTGGGCGCGATCCGCTGCGGCGGGCGGGGGGCCGCGACAGGTGCGCCGGCCAGTTCCACGGCGGGGGCGTCGAGCAGGTTGTCAGAGCGCATCGGGGTCCGTCCTCGGGTCGATCCGCACCAGGCAGAGGTCCGCCAGCAGCCCGCCGAGCACGGCCACCGCGGACAGCAGCACGGTGCATGCGGCGAGCAGCGCGAAGTCCTGAGCGAGCGCCGCCTTGACCAGCGACTGCCCGAGGCCGGGCCAGGAGAAGACCTCCTCGACCAGCACCGACCCCGCGACCACCTCCGGCAGCCGTGCGCCCGCGATGGCCAGTGTCGGCACCGCGGCGGTCGGCAGCACGTGCCGGGCCAGGACCCGCCGCTCGGGCACGCCGCGCAGCCGCGCCGCCTCGGTCGCGGGGCTGCGCAGCTGCGCCGTGACGGCTCGGTGCAGGTGCAGGGTGATCCACGGCAGTTGGCCCAGCGCCACCGACAGCACGGGCAGCACCAGGTGCCGGGCGACCTGCCCGATCGTCACCGGGGCGCCGGGGTCGGTGAGCCCTCCTGTGGGCAGCCAGCCGAGGGCGAGGGCGAGCACTGCCATCAGGCCCATCGCGACGAGGAAGGACGGCACGGCCGACAACGCCCACAGCCCCGACGTGAGCACCCGGGCCAGGAGCCCGTGCGGCCGGCGCGCCGCGAGCAACGCCAGCGGCACCGCGGCGGCGGCCCCCACGGCGAGGCCCAGCACCATGAGCAGCAGCGTCCACGGCAGCCGCGCGGCCACGACGTCGGCCACCGGCATGCGCGCCGACGTGGAGACGCCGAGGTCTCCGCCCACCAGCCCGGACGCCCACCGCCACCACGCCTCCGCCCAGTGCGTGCCCGCCACGATCTGCTCGACGCCGGCCCGCGCGGCGCCGCCGGTGAACTCGTCGCGGGCGCCCAGGAACGCCGCTGCCGCGTCGGTGGGCGAGGCGGCGGCCAGCGCGAACACGGCCAGGCTGATGAGGCCCATGAGGGGCGCCGCCCACAGCAGGCGGCGCCGGACCAGGCGCAGCACGGCCACCCCGCGCCCCGGGGCGAGGGCCGAGCGCACCGGGCCGCCACCGGCGACGACGGTGCTCATCGCCGTGTCCACTCCTGCACGTTGAACCACGGCCCCCACGCGACGCCGTGCTCATGCGGCTCGAGCACGGGCTCGATGCCGTCCCACGCGTCCAGCCCGCGGGCCACGTAGGTGTGCTCGAGCGCGAACACCGTGACCGTCGGCGGGTTCGCCACCAGGACCGTCTGCAGCTCGCGGTACAGCGCGGCGCGCGCGTCCGGGTCGGGCTCGGTGCGCGCCGCCGCGAGGAGGCTGTCGACCTGCGGGTCGGCGTAGCCCGACGGGTTGGAGTACGCGTCGTCCTCGTCGAAGCCGGCGAAGTCGGAGTGGAGCTGCCGGTAGGCCTGGGCGTCGGGGTCATATGGCATGTCGCCGCCGCCCAGCACGAAGGCCTTCTGGTCCATGGCGGTCACCGCGTAGCGGCGGTCGACGCCCTCGAGGGCCACGTCGATCCCGAGCGCGGCCAGGTCCGAGGCGAAGGCCTGCGCGATGTCGCGGCGCAGCGTGTCCTCGGCGAAGTACATGACGGTGAACGCGAACGGCACGCCGTCCTTCGCCCGGACCCCGTCCGCGCCGACGGCCCAGCCCGCGCCGTCTAGCAGCGCGCCCGCCGCGGCGGGGTCGTGCGCGAACGTCGCCGACGGCTCGTACGCGTCACCCTGCGCGGGCGTGAACGGCGTGGCGACCGCCGTGCCGTGGCCGGCGAGGATGCCGTCGATCATGGCCTGCCGGTCCGTGCCCAGGTTGACGGCCACCCGCACGGCCGGATCGGCGAAGAAGGGCAGCGTGACCGGCAAGGGGATCGCCCGGTAGTCGCCCGAGGCGTTGGCCACCAGCTCCAGGCCGTCCGCGCCCGCGACCTGGGCCGCCACCCGGGGCGAGAGCTGCGCCCCGTCGACCTCGCCCGCGCGCAGCCGCTGGGCGCGGGCGTTCTCATCCGAGACGAAGGCCAGGTGGATCGTCTGCACCTGCGGTGTGCCGCCCCACCAGCCCTCGCGCGCCCGGAGCGTCATCGACTCGCCCTTGCGCCATTCGGCAAGGACGTACGGGCCGGTGCCGACGGGCTCGCTCGCCAGCGCCGAGCCGACCACGTCCCCGCCGAGTGCCTCGGACGCCGGGATGCCCAGGGTGAGGCGGGCGGGCAGGCCCGCGTAGGGGTAGGCCAGGTCGAAGCGGACCGTCGTCGCGTCGACGGCGGTGACCTGCTCGACCATCGCGTAGTCGGCCGCCATCCAGGAGCCCACCGCTGGGTCGCGCACCGCGTCGAAGACCGCGACGACGTCCTGGGCGTCGAATGCGGAGCCGTCGCTGAACGTGACGCCCTCGCGCAGCGTCACAGTCCACGACGTGAGGCTCTCGTCCGGCTCCGGCATCGCGGTGGCCAGCCCCGGCTCCAGCACGCCGTGCGCGCCCACCCTGACCAGGCTGTCGTAGAGCTTGGACGTGATGCCCAGCGGGTACTCCAGCGGGTGCAGCGTGTCGTACTCGCCCGTCTCGGCGAGGCGCAGCGTGGTGGCCGGGTCATCGGCCGTGCCCTGGCCCGGGACGGCGGCGGAGCAGCCGGCGGCGACGAGGACGGCCAGGCCGAGGGCGACGACGGCGACAGGCCGGCGCAGGTGCGGGTGCAGGTGCATGAGACGGCCCCTCAGGAGACGGAGATGCGCGGGTCGGCGGCCGACTGCAAGACGTCGGCCACCGCGTTGACGACGACGTACAGGCCGCCCAGCACGAAGGTGACGCCCGCGATGGCCGGGAAATCGGACACCGGCAGGCTCGCCAGAAGGTACGAGCCCAGGCCGCCCCACGTGAAGACCCCCTCGATGAGCAGCACGCCTCCGAACATGAAGCCGAGCTGCAGCGCGCTCATCGAGAGCGTCGCGTTGAGCGAGTTGCGCAGCACGTGCTTGCGCAGCACCTGCAGCTCGCTGAGGCCCTTGGCCGTCGCGGTGCGCACGTGGTCCGAGCGCAGCGTGTCGGTGAGGCTCGACCTCAGCACCCGTCCGATTGCCAGCGCCGGCCCCACGGCGAGCGCCAGCGCGGGGAGGGCGATGTGCGCCCACGCGTTGCCCGCGGCGGGCAGGTCCCCCGCCAACAGGCTGTCGAGGATGCTCAGCCCCGTGGGCCCGCCCTCGACGCCCCCGCGCCCTGACGCTGGCAGCCAGCCCAACAGCTTGTAGAAGACGATGAGGCCGACGATGCCGAGCATGAAGGTCGGCGCCGTGGAGCCGAGGAACAGCAGGCCACGGAACGGGCCCGACAGCGGCCAGCGCAGCATGCTGGACACGGCGAACGCGAGGCCGAGCAGCAGCGCCACCGCGAACGCGACGAGGACGAGCTCCAGGGTGGCGGGCAGGTACGCCGTGATGTCCTGCATCACCGGGCGGCGCGTGCGGAACGACGTCCCCAGGTCCCCGGTGGCGATGCCGGTGAGGAACGCGAGGTACCGGGCGGGCGCCGGATCGTCGAGGCCCAGGCGGGCGCGCGCCGCCGCCACGGCCTCCGGGGAGGCGTTGGCGCCGATGGTCGCCGCGACGGGATCGGCGCCGGACACCTCCTGCAGCAGGAACAGGACGAAGGACAGGACCAGGAGCAGGCCGAGCAGCGAGGCCAGTCGGACGCCGATGAAGCGCAGATGGGGCATGGCAGTCACCTCCGGTGGGCGAGCCGGTTGCGCACTGCGTCGCCGGCGAGGTTGGACAGGAGGCTGAGCAGCATCACGACGAGCCCGGGGACCAGCGGGATCCACCAGGCGTCGAGGATCTCCACCAGGCCGCGCGAGGTGTCAGACCCGAGCTCGGGCGCCGGGGCGGGCTGGCCCATGCCGAGGAATGACAGCGACGCGAGCACCATGACGACGTTGCCGATGTCGAGGCTCGCGGTGATGACGGCCGTCGGGACCACGCCGGGCAGCACGTGGCGCCACATGACCCGCATGCGGCCGACACCCGCCATCCGCGCGGCCTCGACGTGGGGCCGGGCCATGATGCCGCGCACCTCGCCGCGGATGATCCGGGCGTAGTACGGCCACCAGACGACGATCACGGCGAGGAAGGTGTTGAACAGGCCGGGGCCGAGCGCGGCGGCCACGGCCACCGCCACCAGCATCGACGGCAGGGCCAGGAAGACCTCGGTGGTGCGCATCAGCAGCGCGTCCACCCACCCGCCGAACATGCCCGCGACCAGCCCGACGATCGTGCCGACGAGCAGCCCCACCGCCGTGACCACCAGCGCCAGGAGCCAGGAGGTGCGCAGCCCCACCAGCACCCGCGAGAGCGTGTCCCGGCCAATCTGGTCGGAGCCCAGGATGTGGTCGAGGTCGGTGAACGGCGGCAGCTTCGGAACCGCGATGGGCTGCACCGGGTCGTGCGGGGCGAGCGCCGGCGCGAGGACCGCGATCACGGTGACGAGCACCAGCAGGCCGATGAGGGCCCAGTCGCCGATGCGGCGGGCCTTCGAATCGGCCCCCGAGCCACCCTGGCGGCGGGTGAGCCGCCAGCGGGGCGCCGGGCCGGGTGACAGGCCGGGTGACAGGCCGGGTGACCGGGCCGGCGACAGGGCGGGCGCTGGGCCACCGCCCGTGGGCGCGGGCGGCGGGCCCGCCGGGACCAGGACGTCGGCCATCAGAACTCCCCCCTGCGCACGCACGCCACCTCGTGGCGCAGCGTGACGTCGTTCGTGGGACGGTCCCCCACCGCCGCCAGCTGGACGCCGACGACGGTGCTCGCGCACTCCGGCAGCGCCACCGGGCAGCGCGGGTGGAAGGCGCAGCCGGTGGGCGGGTCGAGCGCGCTCGCGGGCTCCCCGGCCAGCGGCAGCACGGTGCGGCCGGGCTGCGGCACCGCCGCCACGAGGTTGCGGGTGTACGGGTGCCGGGGCGTGGCGATCACGTCCTCGGCCCGCCCGACCTCGACGATCCGGCCCAGGTACATCACGGCGATGCGGTCGCCGATGATCCGTGCCACGGCCAGGTCGTGGGTGACGAACATGACGGCGATGCCCAGGTCGCGCCGCAGCTGGTTGATGAGGTTGAGCACGTTCGCGGCGACCGACACGTCGAGCGCGCTGGTCGGCTCGTCGCACAGCAGCACCTTGGGCGGCACGATCGTCGCCCGGGCGAGGGCCACGCGTTGGCGCTGGCCGCCGGACAGCTCCCCGGGCAGGGCGTCCAGCACCGTGGCGGGCAGGCCCACCCGGTCCAGGATCGCGAGCGCCTGCTCCTCCTTGGCCGCCGTCGGCGTGCGCCGCGGCAGGCGTTCGTGCAGCACCTCGCGGATGGTCAGCCACGGCGTGAGCGACGAGCCGGCGTCCTGGAAGACCATCTGCACGTCGGCGCCCTGCGGCCCGCGCAACGCGCCGGTGTACCGCTTCTCCAGCTGGCCGGCCACCCGCAGCAGTGTCGACTTGCCCGAGCCGGACTCCCCCACGATCGCCACCGACTCCCCTGGCTGCAGGTCGAGCGTGACGCCGCGCAGCGCGGACAGCCTGGCCTTGCGCCCGCGCTCGTCGCGCACCTGGAACGCGCACTCCAGGTCCGCCGCCTGCACCAGCGGGGCGCCGCGCTGCGCGGCCGGCAGCGGCGGCAGTGGCGGCAGCCGGTCGTGCGCCGACTCCACGGCCTCCAGCTCGGCCTGGCGCAGGCACGCCGCCAGGTGCGGGCCTTCGGCGTCGTCGGGCGCCGAGGCCGCGCGCAGGGCCGGCACGTCCGTGTGGCAGGCGTCCACGACGTCGCGGCAGCGGGACGCGAACGGGCAGCCGGTCAGGACGGCGCCGGGCGTCTCAGCGGGCAGCGCCCACAGCGGGCGGCTGCGGTCCGAGTCCAGCGACAAGCGCGAGCCCAGCAGGCCCCGCGTGTAAGGGTGGCGCGGCGACTCGAGCACCTGCCGCGTGGTGCCCGTCTCGACGATCCGGCCCCGGTACATCACCGCGATCCGGTCGGCGATCTGCGCCGCCACGCCCAGGTCGTGGGTGATGAGCACGATCGAGCAGCCCAACTGGTCGCGCATGCCGGCCAGCAGGGTGAGCACCTGCGCCTGCACGGTGACGTCCAGGGCCGTCGTCGGCTCGTCCGCGACCACCAGCTCCGGGTCCCCCGCGATGGCCATCGCGATCATGACCCGCTGGCGCAGGCCGCCGGACAGCTCATGCGGGTAGGACCGGTAGCGGCGCTCGGGCTGCGGGATGCCGACGGCGCGCATCAGCCGGATGGCCTCCTGCGCCGAGCCTGCTTTCTCCGCGACCTGCGTGCCCACGTGCATCGTGGGGTTCAGCGACGTCATCGGGTCCTGGAACACCACGCCCAGCCGCCGGCGCCGCGCCTCCCGCAGCTGCTGGGCCGACGCGGTGCGCAGGTCCAGGCCGGCCACCTCGAGGGAGCCGTCGATGCGGGGGCGCGACGACGGGGGCAGCAATCCGAGCATGGCCATGCTCATCACGCTCTTGCCGGAGCCGGACTCGCCGACGATCCCGACGATCTCCCCGCGCCCGATCTCCAGGTCCACGCCGTGCAGGATCTGCGAGCGGACGCCGTTGCGCTCGAGGCTGACGTCGAGCCCGCGCAGCCGGGCCACGACGTCGGCGGAGCCGGCCGTGGGCGCGACGTCGGCGGAGCCGGCCGTGGGCGCGGCGGCGAGCGCCTCGGCAGGCGCCTCGGTGAGCGCCCCGTGACGTGCCTCGGTGAGCGGCGGTGCGACTACGTCCATGGTGACCGGCTCCTTCGTTGCGGATGCGGGCGGGGGCGGCGACCTGCGGAGAGACTCGCCCAGCGGTGTCTCCGGCGCGTCTCGATGAGATGTCCGGCGGATGTCGTCACGTGCGCGCCAGCGCCGTCGCCCGGGCCAGCCGGGTCGCGCGCGCCTTCGCGTCCGCGGCGAGGACCGCCGCCACCCGCCGTTGCCGGGAGCGCGAGGTCGTCGCCATCAGCACCGACACGACGACGGCCAGCGCCGCCGCGCCGAGCCACAGCACCTGTGAGCCGTGGTGGTCGAGGACCAAGCCGCCCAGCACCGGGCCGACGGCCATGGCGAGGGAGTGGGTCACGCCGTACACGCCCTGGTAGCGGCCGCGCCGTTCCGCGTCGGCCAGGTCCGCGGTGATCGAGGTCGCCTGGGGATGCGACCCCATCTCCCCGAGCGTCCAGATCGCGACAGCCACGAAGTACATCGCGAGCGACATGGCGGCGGCCTGCAGGCCCACCCCCACGGCTGTGAGGGCGATGGCCACGACGATGACGATGTCCCGCGACCAGCGCGTGAGCAGCCGCGCCGTCGGGAGCTGCAGCACGCACAGGAGCACCCCGTTGAGGGTCAGCAGCAGTCCGAAGTGGCTTGGCGGGTGCCCTTGCTGGGCCATGACCAGGGGCAGTGTGGTCGTGGACTGCACGTAGACCACGGAGTACACGAACATCACGGCCGCGAAGGTCATGAAGACGCGGTCCCCGAGCACGGAGAGCAACCCTCCCCCGCGCCCCGACGAGCGCTGGGCGCCCCGAGCCGTCGCCGGCGCCGCCGTGACCACCAGGGCGGACGGGTCCGCGGCGCCCGACGGGCCCACGGGCTCCGCGATGTCGGGCACGGGCAGCCGCGTCTCCGGCACCTTCACGGCGATCACCGCCGTGGAGACGAGCACGAGCGCGGCCTGGCACCAGAACAGCAGCGAGAAGGAGTGCTCGGCCATGAACCCCGCCGCCAGCGGGCCGATCGCGTAACCGAGGTTCACGGCCCAGTAGTTGTAGTTGAACGCGGCCCGGCGGTGCCGCGGCTCCACCAGGTCGCCCACCATCGTGTGGATGACGGGGCCGGCGGCGCCATTGAAGAGCCCGTACACCGTCAGCAGCACGGCGATGAGCACCGGGCCGTCGGCCAACGGGATGGCCACGAGCACGAGCACGCTGAGCAGCTCGCTGCCCAGCAGCACCTTGCGGCGGCCGATCCGGTCAGCGAGCACGCCGCCGGCGAGGGAGGACACCACCACGCCGAGCCCATACGCGGCGACGACCGATCCGGCCCCCGCCGCTGACATGCCGATCGACGAGGTGAGGAAGATCGTCATGTACGGGACCACGAAGCGGCCGATCCACACCACCAGTTGAGCGGTCCACAGCCACCAGAAGGTGGCGGGGAGGTCGCGCAGCCGGGTGTGCACGGCGGTTTCGACCGAGGTCATCGGGGTTCCTTCGTCCTGGGGGGTCGCCGAGCCGCGCCCGGGCGCTCCGGGGCGGGATGGCGGGATGGTGGGGCGCGTGCGAGGCGGAGGCCGGTCGCGGCGCCCGCCGCCTCACCGCACTGAGCAGGCCTGGTGAGGCGGGCTCGTGCGGTGAGGCGGCCGGGTCACTCGGAGGCGGTGGCCCCGGCGACGCTGAGGGTCGCGAAGTCGAGCGTGGCCGGAGCCGCGATCGAGTGGGACTGCTCGATGCCCTCAAGCCATGACTGGGCGACCATGAAGTCGGTGCTCCAGGCGAAGGTCGGCGCGCATGCGGCGTCGTAGGCCGCCTTGCCGGCCGCCAGGTAGGTCTGCTCCGAGCCGGTGGTGAGGGCCTCGCGGAGCAGGGCCGTCGTGGTCTCGTCGGAGCACTGCAGGTGGTTCAGGCCGCCGTCCGGGTCCCAGAACACGTGCCCGTGCATGAACGCGTTGTTGGAGTCGGGCCACGTCCCCGGGGTCACCAGCACGTCCGGGGCGTCCTCGGGGTGTGCGGGGAAGTCACCGAAGACCTCGGAGGCCTGGTGGCTCGTGACCGTCGCCTTCATGCCGAGCGCCTGCAGCTGCGCGGCGATGATGTTCGCCATCTGCTCGGCGTCGGCGCCGCCCGCGTTGTAGCCGATCTGGATCGGCGTGCCCGTCGGCAGCGAGGACGTCCAGTCCTCGAGGGCTGCGGGGTCGTGCACCAGCTCATGCGAGTCGACGTCGGCGGGCAGCGCGCCCTTCGGGTAGTAGCCCTCGGCCGGGACGGCGCCCACGCTGGTGACCTGGGCGATCAGCGCCTTCCAGTCGACGCCCTCGAACAGGGCGCGGCGCGAGCTCGCCTCGGCCAGCAGCTCCCGGTTCGGGTTCATGTACAGGACGCCCACCTGGAAGGAGGGCAGCGCGTACGCCTCCAGGCCCTCCGAGTCCAGGTACTTCTGGCGCGAGGCTGTGGGGACGGAGGCCAGCAGCGCGTGGAGGTCGCCCTTCTCCAGCTCGAGCTGCATCGCGGAGATCTCCGTGTACACGGGCAGCTTGATGGTGGTGAACTCCGGGTCCAGGCCGCCCCAGTAGTCCTCGAAGTACGTGAGCTCGTAGCCCTCGCCGACCACGGCCTTCGACAGCACGTAAGGGCCGGTGCCGGCCGAGGCCGTCGACAGGTAGGCCTGGGCGAAGTCGTCGCCCGCCTGCGCGGTGAGCACCGTGGGGCTGATCATGCGGGGCCCATAGGGAGAGGCGAGGTAGTCGAGGAACGCCGAGTTCGGCTCCGTCAACGTGATGCGCACGGTGTGGCCGTCGAGCTCCTCGACGTCCGCCACGCCCTGCACCATGTACGCCGGCCCGGCGTCCACGGCCAGGCGGCGCTGGAAGGACGCCTCCACCGCGCTCGCGTCGAAGGCCGTGCCGTCGTGGAAAGCCACACCCTGCCGCAGCACGAACGTGTACTGCGTGAAGTCGCTGTTGACCTCCCACGACTCCGCGAGCGACGGGACGATCGTCGCGTCGTCGTGGTTGCCGGCCTCATAGCGCACCAGGCCCTCGTACACGTTCGTGGTGATCGCCAGGCCGTTGCCGGAGTAGTACACGTCCGGGTCCGGCGGCTGGCCGATGTCGTTGAGCACCCCGAGCCGCAGGACGCCGTCGGTGGGCGCGGCGCTGGAGCCGCCCCCGCTCCCGGCCGAGTCGCCGCCGGCGCAGCCGGCGAGCAGCAGCGTGCCGACGGCCAGGATCGCGAGCGGCAGGCGCGCGCCTACGCGCCAGTGGGTCGTTCGTGGGGTCATGGTGTGGTCCCTCTCTCGGTGGGGGGTGTGCGGGCGGAGGGCAGGCTCTGGCGGGTGCGGGCTCAGGCGCGGCGGAACACCTGGTTGCGGCGGTTGCCGTCCGCGTCGAGCCCGATGGCGTACGGGTGCAGGAAGTCCGGCTCCGTGACGCCCTTGCGGTGCATCGCGATCCCGGTCATGGCCTCGCGGACGGCGCGGTTCGCGAGCAGCGCGGTGATCTCGCCACGGTCGTCGTAGGGCGGGGACACCTCGACGACGTCCATCGCGACGATGCCCACCTCGGCCGCGAGCCGCCGCACGGCGCGCAGGATGTCGTTGGACGTGATGCCGCCGGGCTCGGGCGTGCCGGTCCCCGGGGCGTACGCGGGGTCGCACACGTCGATGTCGAGGGAGATGTACAGGTAGTCGGCCTGGTCGAGCGCCTCGTCCACCGCGCGCTCCAGCACCTTGTCGAAGCCGTCGCGGACGATCTCGGCCATGAAGTGCGTGCGCATCTTCTGGTCGTCCATCCAGTCGAGCGTCTCCTGCTCGGGCCAGTAGCCGCGCAGGCCCACCTGCACGAAATTCTTGCCCGGCACCGCGCCCGAGTTGATGAGGTGGCGCATCGGGGTGCCGTGCGAGGCGAGCGACCCCGGCATGTCGGAGCCGGTGTCGGCGTGCGCGTCGAAGTGGACGATGCCGACCTTCCCGTAGCCGTAGTGGTCGGCGACGGCCGTGGCGGCCGGCCAGGTGATGGCGTGGTCGCCGCCGAGGATGATGGGGATGGCGCCCGCGTCGACGACCGTGCCGATGAACTTGCGGATGTCCTCGAAGGTCCGCGCGGTGTTGCCGACGGAGATGGGGGCGTCGCCGTAGTCGGCCATGACCAGCTCTTCGAACGCGTCGACGTGGGTGTCCAGCGAGAAGTGCGGGCGCCCGTAGCCGCCCTTGTAGTCGCAGGACCGGATGGCGAGGGGCCCGTGGTTCGTCCCGCTGCGCCCTGTCGCGGTCGGGTCCCACGGCACGCCCAGCACCGCCACGTCGACCTTCGCGGCGACGAGGTCCTCAGGGGTCAGCGCGACGGGCAGCTTGGCGAACGTCTGGATGCCGGAGAAGCCGCCCTCGTTCTTGCGGTTCGCGAAGAGCAGGCCCGGGGCGCGGCCCTCGTTGTAGTCGTCCGTGGCGCCGTGGCCCTCGAGCCCCTCGCCCAGACGGCGCGGCTGCTCCCAGAAGCCGTCCGGCCACGTGTCGTGGTGGTGGTCGTGGCCATGGTCGTCGTGGTCGTGGGACATGTGGGTCCGTCCGGCGGGATCGGGGCGGGCTCGGCTGGCGCCGGGGGTCATTCCTCCGGGGCGCGGAAGACCTGGGTGCGGCGGGCGCCGTCGGCGTCGAGGTTGAGCGCATGCGGGTGCAGGTAGTCGGGGCCGGTCAGGCCCATGCGGCGCATCGCCGTGCCGGTCATCGCCTCGCCGATCGCCCGGTTGGCCAACAGCACGGTGATCTCGCCGTTGTTGTCATACGGCGGGGCGACCTCGACCACGTCCATGGCGACGATGCCGACCTCGGCGGAGAGCCGGCGCACCGCCCGCAGGATGTCGATCGAGGTGATGCCACCGGCCACGGGCGTCCCGGTGCCGGGCGCGAACGCCGGGTCGCACACGTCGATGTCCAACGAGATGTACAGGTGGTCGGCCTGGTCGAGCGCCTCGTCCACCGCGCGCTCCAGCACCTTGTCGAAGCCGTCGCGGTCGATCTCCGCCATGAAGTGGGTGCGCATCTCGCGCTCGTCCATCCAGTCGAGCGTCTCGCGGTCCGGCCAGTAGCCCCGCAGGCCCACCTGGACGAAGTTGCGCCCGGGCACGGCGCCCGACTCGATGAGCTTGCGCATGGGCGTCCCATGCGAGGCCAGCGCGCCGTTCATGTCCTCGCCGACGTCCGCATGCGCGTCGAAGTGGACGATGCCGACCTTGCCGTGGCCGTAGTGGTCGGCGACGGCGGTGGCCGCCGGCCAGGTGATCGCGTGGTCGCCGCCCATGATCATCGGGATCGCGCCCGCGGTCACCACGGTGCCGACGAACTTGCGGATCGACTCGAACGTGGCGGGGGTGTTGCCCACGTGGATGGGCGCGTCCCCGTAGTCGCACATGGTGAGGACCTCGAACGGGTTGACCCGGACGTCGAGGTGCTGGCTGGGGAAGCCGTAGCTGCCGAAGTGCGGGATGGTGCGCAGCGCGAGCGGGCCGTGGTTGGTGCCGGATCGGCCGCCCGCCGTGGAGTCCCACGGCACGCCCAGGACGGCGACGTCGACCTTCGCCGCGACCAGGTCCTCCGGGGTCAGGGCCATCGGCAGCTTCGCGAAGGTCCGGATGCCGGAGTGGCTGCCGCCGTGCTTCCGGTTCACGTGGAAGAGGCCCGGCGCGCGGCCCTCGTTGTGGTCGTCGACGGCGCCGTGCCCCTCGAGCCCCTCGCCCAGGCGGCGCGGCTGCTCCCAGAACCCGTCGGGCCACAGGTCGTGGTCGTGGGAGTGCCCGTGCCCCTGGCCGTCCGGGGCGTCGTGGCCGTCGTGCGCGCCGCCGTCAGAGGCGTCGTGGCCGTCGTGCGCGGCGTGCCCGGCGGACGGGTCCGTGGTCTCGGCGTGCTCGGTGCTCATGGCAGGAACGTACGGCGCTGCCTAATCGTTTTTCCAGTGTCGCGATCAGGCGAAACGCGGGTTTTACCCACGCGACCGACAGGCGAGACGCGGTCACATTCCCGCACTGCGCCGGAAACAGTGGTGAAACGATAAGTCAGGTGGAAGCCGTCGCCGGAGACCCGGCGGTCGACGCCCGCAGGTGCACCGGCGCGGGGACGGTCTGCACCGTCCCGAGAGCCGCGCTCGGCCCACGCTCGTCGTCGAGGATCGCCACCAGGCGCTCCACGCATGCCACGCCCAGCGCATGCGCCGGCAGCTCGACAGCGGTCACCGGCGGGTCCTCCAGCAGCAGGCCCGGCTCGTCGGCGCAGGCGGCCACCAGCACGTCCCGGCCCGGCGCCCGACCCAGGCCCCGCAGCACCGACATCGCGCCCTGCACGGCGAAGGGCGACGCGCCCAGGACCATGTCGACCTCGGGGCGCGCGGCCAGCACCGGCGTCAGCAGCTCGCGATGACGCTCGATCGACTGCTCGCCGAACCGGGTCGCCACGAGCACCGGCTCCACGCCCCGCTCCGCGCACCACGCGCCCACGACCTCCCGCAGCACCTCGCCCCACCCGCTGTTCGCGTCAGGCGCCGCCAGCAACGGCCGCCGGACCCCGCGCGCGGCGGCCGCGTCCAGCACAGCGCGCACCGCCGTCGCGTGGTCGGCGGCCACCACGGCGCACGGCGGCATCGACGACGGCACATGCTCACCCGCCACGACCGGGACAGGCAGCTCCATCAGCTCCCGGGCCCGGCGGTCGTCGGCGATCGGGTCCACCACGATCACCCCGTCGACATGCGGCGCCGTGGTGCGGGGACGATGGGTGTCCGAGGACAGCACGACCAGGTCGTGGTCATGCCGGTGCGCGGCCTCGATCGCGCCCGCGAGGAAGTCGCGGAAGTACGAGGTCGCCAGGTTGGCCGCGGCGCGCTCGTGGTGCACCCCCAGGGCCTGGGTCCGCCCGGTGCGCAGCCCGCGCGCCAACGCGTTCGCCAGGTAGCCGAGATCGTCCGCGGCGCGGCGCACGCGCTCGCGGGTGGCATCCGTCATCCGCCCTCGGCCAGCCAGCGCCTGCGAGGCCGTCGCGACGGACACCCCGGAGGCGGCTGCCACGTCCTTGAGCGTCACGGCGCCCACGCCGCGCCCCCTCGGAGTCATGCGCCGACACTACCCGGCGCCCCGACGTGCGAAGCGAGAACGGCTCGGGCGCCGAGCTCAGCCCGCGGCGCCCGCCAGCGCCGCGCGCACGCGCTGCGACAGCGCCTTGCCGTCCACCCGCCCGAGGGGGGCCGCGGCGGCGGTGGCGGCCTTCATCACGGCGCCCATGTCCTTCATGCCGGTGGCGCCGGTGGACGCGACGGCGTCGGCGACGATCGCGTCGAGCTGCTCCTCGCTGACGGCGGCCGGCAGGTAGGCCTCGATGAGGTCGGCCTCGGCGGTCTCCGTCTCGGCACGCTCGGCGGCGCCTGCGTTGGTGTAGATCTCCGCGCTCTCGCGGCGCTTCTTGACCTCGCGGACCAGGACCTCCTGCACCTGCTCCTCGGTCAGCACGACGGCCATGGGGCCGGCCTTCTCCGCGGCGCGGACGGCGCCGATCGCCTGGCGGAGCGTCCCGGTGCGGAACGTGTCACGGGCCTTCATGGAGGTGGTCAGGTCGGACGTCAGCCTCTCGAGTGTGCTCATGGGAGCCATCGTCCCCCATGACCGGCCCGTGGGCCGGCGTCAGGGGCGGTCGCGCTCGTACGTGACCTGGACCATCCCGTTGTCGAAGCGCCGCTCGCGGACGAGCCGGAGGTCGAGCGAGAGCCCGTCGGGGAAGACCTTTCCGCCGCCGCCGACCACGACGGGGCACAGCAGGAGCTCCACCACGTCGACGAGTCCCAGCCGGAGCGCGCTCGCGGCGAGGGTGGGCCCCTCGACCGACAGGTCGCCCGACGACTCGGATGCCGCGCGCTCAACCGCCTCGACGGTGAGCGCACGCTCGAGTCGGGTGCGCTCGGTCCACACCTGGTCGAGCGTCGTGGAGAAGACCACCTTGTCGGCGCGCTTCCACACCTCCGCGAAGTGCGCCGACTCGGGCGACCCCTCAGCCCACGAGGGGTCGGTCTCCCATCCCGCCATGGTCTCGTACATGCGCCGCCCCAGGAGGTACGTGCTGACGCTCGCCGTGTCCTCCGTCAGGGCGGCGATGACCTGCTCGCTGGGCATCGCCCAGGTGAAGCCGCCCTGCGGGTCGGTGTTGTAGCCGTCCAGCGACGAGGCCACGGAGTAGATGACTCTTCCCATCCGCCCACCCAACCGGCCCGCGGCGCCGGGCACAAGGGCACGACGCCGCGCGGCCCGTCACTCGCGGTGGGACGGGATCACCCGCCATGCCAGCACGGCTGCGACGAGCGTGATGGCCGCGGCGACGAGCGAGGTGGCCTGCATCGCGCCCACGAAGGACTCCTGCGCGTGGTGGACGAGCTCGGAGCCCGGCTCGAGCACGGAGAGCGCGGAGGCCAGCGAGTCCTGCACGCTGGCGCGCTGGGCGGCGTCGAGGGTGGCGGGCAGGTCGAGGCCGGACCGGTAGAGCACCGACATGAGCGAGCCGAGCACGGTGATGCCGAAGACGACGCCCAGCTCGTAGGCGGTCTCGGAGATCGCCGAGGCCGCGCCGGCCTTGCGGGGCTCGACGGAGGAGACCACCGCGTCGGCGGTCAGCGTCCCCGCGATCCCCACGCCCAGGCCGACGGGGACCAGCGCGAGCGCGAGCCACAGGTAGTTCTCAGAGCCCTCGGCGACGGCCACGAGCGCCAGCCCGAGCGCCGTCAGCGCGAGCGCGGCCCCGACGGCGTGTCCGCGGCCGAACCGGGCCAGGGACCAGCCGACCAGGGCGATGGCACCGATGGAGGCGATGGTCGTGGGCAGCTCGGCCAGGCCGGCCTGTAGCGGACTGAACCCGCGGGCCAGCTGGAGGTACTGGGAGAAGAAGAACAGCAGGCCGGTGAGGGCGAAGATCGAGACGAAGTTGGCCGCGACGGCGCCGGTGAAGGCGGGCCGCTTGAACAGCGTCAGGTCGAGCAGCGGGGTCGCCAGGCGGCGCTGGCGTCGAGTGAAGACCACTCCCGCTGACACGACGATCAGGGCGGAGACCGCTGTCACCGTGTCGAGTCCGGCGCTGGCCAGGTGCTTGATCGCGTAGACGAAGCTGGCGACGGCGACCAGCGACAGCGCGGCGGAGGCGAGGTCGAACGGCCCGGGCGAGGGGTCCTTCGACTCGGGCAGCACGATGGCGCCGAAGACCAGCAGCGCCAGCATGACCGGCACGTTCACGAGGAACACCGAGCCCCACCAGTAGTGCTCGAGCAGGAAGCCGCCGACGAGCGGGCCGATCGCCGCGCCGCCGCCGAACGCCGCCGACCAGATCGCGATGGCGCGGGTGCGCTCACGGGCGTCGGGGAACAGGTTCCGGATGATCGAGAGGGTCGACGGCATCAGCGTGGCGCCTGCGACGCCGAGCAGCAGCCGTGCCGCGATGAGCGTCTCGGCGTTCGGCGCGTAGGCGGCCAGGACGGAGGCCAGCCCGAACGCGAGGGCGCCGCTGAGCAGGAGCTTCTTGCGCCCGATCCGGTCGGCCAGGGTTCCCATCGTGACCAGCAGGCCGGCCAGCGCGAGGGAGTAGATGTCGCCGATCCACAGGATCTGCGTCGCGCTGGGCGCGAGGTCGTGGGTGAGCGCCGGGACGGCGAGGTAGAGCACTGTCCCGTCGATCGCGAGCAGCAGCACCGCGATGACGAGCACCGCGAGAGCGGCCCAGCGTCGGGGATGGGCCACGGACTCGGGGGTAGACGACGAAACCTGGGTGTTCAGCATGATGCTCAGAACTATACTGACCAGCCGGTACAGTTCCAACATGGGCGAGGATGTGGGGCGGTGATCTGCGCCACGGGCTCCCGCGCATCAAGAGCGAGCCGGATGGAGAAGGAGGGCGCATATGGCGCGCACAGCCGGTCGGAGCGCGTCGGACACGCGCAGGGTGGTCTTCGACGCCGCGAGCGTGGTGTTCCGCACCCGCGGCATGGCCGCGACGCTCGACGACGTCGCGCAGGAGGCCGGGCTGTCCAAGGGCGGGGTGATCTACCACTTCCCGAGCAAGGACCACCTCATGACGGCGCTCGCCCAGTCGCTCCTCGAGGACTTCCGCGAGTCCGTGTACCGGTGCCTCGACCCTGCCGACGATCGCCCGGGCCGCCTGACCCGCGCCTACGTGCGCGCGAGCCTGGCCGAGGCGGAGTTCCGCGCGGCCCATGACGCGTACACCCTGATCACCCAGCTCATCACGAGCCCCGCAGTGGCCGAGGTCGCGCGCGAGGACGCCAGCCGGTGGCGCGACGAGCTCGACGCCGACGGCCTGCCCCACGCCGTCATGAGCCTCGTGGTCGCGGCTGCGGACGGGGCCAGCGTCGCCCCGCTGTGGGGCAGCGTGATCAGCGACGCCGAGAACGAGCGTCTCGCCGAGCAGCTCATCGCCCTGACGCTCGACCCCGCCGGCTGGGCGGGCGCGGTCACCTCCTGACACCCCATGCCCCGCGCGCGCCTACCGTGAGGGGTGCCCAGCGACCAGCCCTCCACGTCGGCGACCGCCTCGACCACGCCGCGAGACCCGGCTGGGCTGCTGCTCTTCCCCGGCGCCGGGGCCGACCGCGACCACCGCACCCTGATCGCCCTGGAGCAGGCGCTGGCCCCGCTGCCGGTGCGCCGCGTCGACTTCCCGGGCCGCGCGGCGGGCCGCAAGGCGCCTGACCGGGCGCCGGTGGCCATCGCGCATGCGCGCGCCGAGGCGGACCGGTTCGCCGCCGATCTGGGCGTGGCGCCGGACCGCGTGCTGCTGGGCGGCCGGTCGTTCGGCGGTCGCATGGCGTCCATGGCTGTCGCCGAGGGGCAGCCCGCCGCCGGGCTGGTGCTGCTGTCCTACCCGCTGCACCCGCCAGGCAAGCCCGACCGGTTGCGCGTCGAGCACCTGCCCGACGTCCACGTCCCGGTGCTGGCCGTCTCCGGCGAGCGCGACCCCTTCGGCACACCCGCCGAGCTCAGCGCTCATCTGGCCACGATCGGCGGCCCGGTGGCCACGGTGTTCGTGCCGGGCAACCATGCACCGAAGGACGACGCACTGGTCGCCGAGGCGGTGGCCCGCTGGCTGCTGCCCGGCTAGGCGCCGAGCGCCCGCGTGAACTCCGCGAGCGCGTCTGGGCTGAACAGCACGAACCGCACCAGCGCGGGCCGCTGTCCGGGCTCCGGCGGCTGCCAGCCGCGCACCGCGGCGACCGCCACGTCGGCGACCTGGGCCATGGGCCACCCGTAGACCCCGGCGCTCACGGCCGGGAACGCGACACTGCTCGCGCCGAGCCCCGCCGCCACGTCGAGCGACCGGGTGAAGCAGGACGCCAGCAAGGCGGGGTCGCGCTCGCCGGCGCGCGCGTTGGGCCCCACGGTGTGCACCACCCACCGCGCGGGCAGCCGGCCCGCCCCTGTCGCGACGGCCTCGCCGACGGGCAGCCCGTCCGGCCACTCGTCGCGGCGGACGCGACGACACTCGGTGAGAAGCGCGGGCCCCGCCGCCGCGTGGAGGGCGCCGTCCACACCTCCCCCGCCGAGCAGCGACGAGTTGGCGGCGTTGACGACGACGTCGACGTCCTGGGCAGTGAGATCTCCCCGTATGGCTTCGATGCGCATCACGACATCCTCACCGCCCTCCCTGCCGGCAACCAGTCGAGGGACAAGCATCGCAGAACGGTCTGATGGGACGAATGTCCACGATCTGGACGTCGATGGGCGCCGGGCACGGCCCACGTCCAGGATGGCGCACATGACGACGCTGGCGGCCTGCGCGCGGGCACTCGTGCCCGCTGCGCCCCGCGCGTCCGCCTGTCGCTGTCGGTAGCCGAGAGGTCCGCCGCACCGCCCCATCCGGGCGCTGAGCGGCGCCGAGCCACACCCCCGGCAAC
Source organism: Cellulomonas timonensis (assembly GCF_900046455.1). GTDB lineage: Bacteria > Actinomycetota > Actinomycetes > Actinomycetales > Cellulomonadaceae > Cellulomonas_A > Cellulomonas_A timonensis. Next base: position 595,676 of record NZ_FCOT01000011.1, on the reverse strand, counting down.
CGCCGCGGGCAGGCCGCTGACCCCCCTCTCGGCGCCCCACATCCATCCACCCGTGGCTCGCGCGCGCCTCCCCCCGCCGAGCCGGCCCACCCTCAAGGACCGACATGACCCACATCTCGCACGACCCCGATGCCGCGCCGGAGCCCGCCTCGGGCTCCGGCGCCGTCCCCCGCCCCCGACGGCGGCTCTCCGAGGACTGGATCGCCACAGCGCTCGGGCTGATCCTGCTCACGCTCGTCCTCACGGGCGTCCTCGCCGACGGGCTGGTGCCGTGATGAGCGCCGGCGACGCCACAGCGCTGGACAGCACGTCCCCCGGCACGGGACCCCGCGCCGGGCAGCCCGACGCCCGCGTGCCCGATGCCCGCGTGCCTGTCGAGGCCCCGACCCCGCCGCCCAGCGTGGCCTGGACCGTCGCGGGCCTGCTGCTCATGGTGCTGCTCGCCGCGCTCACCCGGTTCCTCGAGCTCAACGTCCCGGTGTGGACGGAGGGCACCCCGCTGGCCCGCATCGCCAAGCCTGTGGAGTTCCCGGTGTACGCCATCGCGTTGGGCCTGCTCGGCAACGCGGTGCTGGTGGCGACGAACCTCAAGGACAAGGTGGCGGCCGCGTTCCGCACCGAGCTGTTCATCAAGACGGGCGTGGTGCTGCTCGGCGCCTCCGTGAACCTCAGCCTGATCGTCACCGCGGCGGTGCCTGCCATCGTGCAGGCGCTCGTGCTGATCTCCAGCGTCTTCCTGTTCACCTGGTGGGTGGGCGGGAAGCTCGGGCTCGATGACAAGCTGCGCGCGCTGCTCAGCTCCGCGGTGTCCATCTGCGGGGTCAGCGCGGCCATCTCGGCGGCGGGCGCAGTGCAGGCCAAGCGTGAGCAGCTCGCCTACGCGGCCAGCCTGGTGATCGTGTTCGCGCTGCCGTCGATCTTCGTGCTGCCGTGGCTGGTCGACCTGCTGGGCCTGAGCCCCGCCGTCGCCGGCGCATGGATCGGCGGCAACATCGACACCACGGCAGCCGTCGCTGCGGCGGGCACGCTCGCCGGGGAGGACGCGCTCGCGCTCGCGACGATCGTGAAGTCCACGCAGAACGCGCTGATCGGCGTGGTGGCGATCGCCCTCACCGCGTACTTCGCGTTCAAGGTGGAGCGCCGCCCGGACGCCGCGGCCCCCGGTGTCGGCGAGCTGTGGCGGCGGTTCCCGAAGTTCGTGCTGGGCTTCCTGGCGGCGTCGGTGATCGGCACGCTCTACCTCGCCCAGGTCGGCTCGGACGTCGGCAAGCCGGTGATCACCGTGGCGAACGACCTGCGGACGCTGTTCTTCATCTTGGCGTTCGTCAGCATCGGGCTCGAGCTGCGCGTCAAGGCGCTGCGGGCCGCCGGGTGGCGGCCGGTGGCGGTGTTCGGCCTGGCCACCGTGTTCAACCTGGTGGTGGGCCTGGCGTTGGCGTCGGTGCTGTTCGCAGGCTTCGAGCTCTGACCTAGACGGTCAGGGCGCCGGGCGTCGGGTGGTGCGGTCGCCGCGCCACCCGACGCCCGGCGGGCGCGCTCAGCCAGCGGTGGGGTCCGACTCGATGAGCAGCGTCACCGGCCCGTCGTTCACGATGTCCACCTGCATGTCCGCGCCGAACCGGCCCGTGGCGACCTCGAGCCCGCGTGCGCGCAGCGCGTCGACCACGGCGTTCACAAGCGGCTCGGCGACAGGGCCGGGAGCGGCGGCGTTCCACGTCGGGCGCCGCCCCTTGCGGGTGTCGCCGTAGAGCGTGAACTGGCTGACCACGAGCACGGGCGCCCCGGCGTCGGTGGCGCTGAGCTCGCCGCGCAGGATGCGCAGGTCGGCGATCTTGCGGGCGACGAGCTCCACCTGGGCAGGGCCATCACCGGGCGTGACACCGACCAGCGCCACCAGCCCGGGGCGGTCGATGGCGCCCACGACCTCGCCGTCGACGGTCACGCTGGCCCGCGTGACCCGCTGCACCACAGCCCTCATGCGCGCCCTGCGCCGTCGGCCGCCTGGTCGGCTGCCGCGCCGAACCCCTCGCCAAACGCGGCGATCACGGCGCCGACGGGCCGCCCGTGGCCCAGCACATCGACCCGTCCCGCACGGTCCAGCGCCCCCACATCCGCACCCGGAGCCTGGTCAGCCCCGGCGACGCGCAGCGCCGCGCGCAGGATGGCGGGCCGGGGCCGGGCACTGCCGTCGGCGACCTTGAACGCGATGGACGTGCCATCGGGCAGCGCGGCCGCGTACACGCCCTCGGCGCCGTCCTTCGCGATCAGGCCGGGCGCCGCGCGCATGACCTCGGTGGCGTCGCGCCCGGTCCCGGCGACATGCCACGGGTGGGCGCTCATCGCCTGGGCCACGCGGGCCTCGGCACTCCCGGGCGCCATCTGCGGGGCGCGGGCGATCGTGGCGAAGGCGCGTGCCAGGCCGCGCAGCGTCGTGGCGAACAGGGGCGCCCCGCAGCCGTCCACCGTGGGGTGGCTGGCGGGCTCGCCAGTGAGCTCGGCGAGGGTCGCCCGCACCGCCAGCTGCAACGGGTGCCCGGGGTCGAGGTAGGCAGCCGTGTCCCAGCCCGCAGTGTCTCCACCCGCGGCGACACACGTCGCGAGCATCGCCGCGTGCTTGCCCGAGCAGTTCTGCGCCACCGACTCCGGCCCCCGGCCGGCGAGCTGCCAGTCCAGGGCCGCCGCGGCGTCGAGCGGCAGGGTCGGGGTGTTCTGCAGCGCGGACTCGTCCAGCCCGGCGCCGGCGAGGATCTCCCGGACGCCCTCGATGTGCCCCGGTTCCCCGTTGTGGCTCGCGGCGGCGAGCGCGAGGTGGGCGCCGTGCAGGTCCAGTCCGCTGCGCAGCATCGCGACGGCCTGCAAGGGCTTCAGGGAGGACCGCCCATAGACGAGCTGGTCGGGGTCGCCCAGCGTGAGGAGCGCCCCACCGTCGGGGTCGAGGACGATCAGGCTCCCCACGTGCTCAGACTCGACGAGGGCGCCTCGCACTACCTGGGCGAGCAGCGCGGTGGTAATGCTGGGGCTCACCAGCCACCCCGCTGCGGGCCGCGGGGGCCGCGCCGCTTGGTGTACGGGGTGACGGCGGGCTTCACGTCCACCAGGTACACGATGGCCGCGACGGCGGCGCCGAGCGCGAGGAACGGCAGGAACCCGAGCCCGATCGGGTACGGCAGCGCCATGAACGACGCGGCCACGGACAGTCCGAGGATTCCGCCCCACTTGGCCTTGGTCAGCTTGCCGGCCGCCGTGAACGCTGCCGTGGGCCGGCGCAGCAGGTCGAGGAGCGCCCACACGCTGGCGCCGAAGATGGCGACATAGAAGATCAAGAAGATGGCGGTCTGCAGTGTGGGGATCACGCGCCGAGCCTACGACGCCTGCCCGTCCCCGACACCGCGATCCCGGGCTCCCGGGCGGGCCTCAGATGGACGGCAGGTGGGTGCGGGCCTCCGCGGCCGTGGCGCCTGTGGCCTCGAACAGGTCCACGACCAGGGACCGGGCCAGCAGCACGATGCTCTGCAGTCGGATGTCGCCCTGGGCGATCCGGTGCGGGTCGAGCCGGTGGGCCGCGGCGGCCAGCAGGGAGCGGGCACGGTCCGGGCCTGCGGCGGAGACCAGCTCCTGCCCCAGCTCGTCCACGGCGTCGGCGATCTGCTCGACGGCGCCGGCCAGCTCGACGACGGACGTCTCCTCCGTGGGGATCGCCGTCAACGCCCTGCGGGCCAGCACCCGCGCGTTGCGCATCGCCCGATCGGCCATGACCGCCGCCCGCTCGAGCCTCACCAGGTCGTCCCGGTGGCGCCGCCCGAGCGGGATCACGCGGGCGTTCTTGCGGGCGTCGGTGGCCGAGCTCTTCCAGTCGTCGAGCGCCGACTGCGAGGAGCGCCCGGCCAGCAGCGCCTCCTCCAGGTCCCGGGCCACCTGGTCGCGCAGCCCGCGGGCGACGAGGCGCAGCATCACCGCGAGGTCGACCATCGCCTTGTGGGCCTGCTGCCGCGGCAGGCGCCGGGGGTCCGACGGGGTGATCGCGACGTGGTGGGCCTGCCGCCCGCCGCGGTGGCCGGCAGGCCCACCACGACGATGGCCTGCGACCCGGCGAGCCGGGCGACGAGCTGCCCGCGGTCGACGAAGCGGCCGACGAGCGCCGCGAGGACCAGCACCAGGCCGATCTGCCAGGCGCCCGTTCCGATGCCGCTGACCAGCAGCTCCGCCAGGCCGACGCCGAGGGCCACCCCCGCGGAGATCTCCAGGATGCGCCGGAGCTGGCGGTCCTCACTGAAGCCGAGCGCGATCCACGCGGCGATGGGCGCGAAGATCGGGGCCGGGTGTCCCAACACCTGATGCGAGATGCCGAACGCGATGCCCGCCGCGAAGGCGGCCTGCAGGATCGCGAACCATGCGGACCGGGCCCGCCGCCACCCCTCGGCCACCCACGCGGCCGACTCCTGGCGTGTCCTGAGCAGCCGGCGCCCGACCGACCCGGCGACCGTGGAGCCAGCGCCGCTCACAGGCTCGGGCGATGCCCCAGGCCACGGGCGACGGGACCACGCGGCGCCGGGCGGTCGGCCGACACGCCCTCGCCGGCGACGATCGGCTCCTGGCCGGCGGCCACCGGGCCGCCCTCGCACTCGACCATGAGGTCGACATCGGTGGGCGCGGAGCGCTTGACCACCGCCAGTGCCACGGGCCCGATCTCGTGGTGGCGCGCGCCGCTCGTGATGTGCCCGATGCCGCGGCCGATCCCCCCGCCGCTGGTCAACGACCCCGTCTCATGCACCGGCGCGCCGGGCTCGGGCAGCAGGTGCCCGGACCCGTCGAGGTGCAGCATGACCAGTCGGCGCGGCGGCCGACCGAGGTTGTGCACGCGCGCGACGGTCTCCTGGCCGCGGTAGCAGCCCTTCTCCAGGTGCACGGCGGTGCGCAGCCAGTCGAGCTCATGCGGGATGGACCGGTGGTCCACCTCTCGTCCGAGCCGGGGGCGCCAGGCCTCCACGCGCAACGCCTCGCTGGCCCAGGTGCCGACCAGCGGCCACCCCGCCTGCTCGCGCGCCGCAACGGCCTGCGCGAGCTCGGCGCGCGGGACCAGCACGAGCCGCCACGTGCGGTCCGATCCCGGGTGCGCGGCGTCGTCAGGCCCGTATCGGGTGCCGCCGGGCGCGGTGCGCGGCCACGGGTCGCGCCACGTGACCGGCTCGTCCTCGGCGCCCTCGGCGTCCACCGGCTCGCCGATCGCGGCCCACTCGTCGGTGACGTCGGCGACCTCGACGCGCAGGGTGAAGCGCATCCGGTCCAGCCAGGCCGCGAGCGCGGGAGCCGAGGCGCCCTCGGTGATCAGCCAGGTGGTCGTGCCGTCGTCCACGACGGCCGCGGCATGCTCGATGTGCCCCTGCGGGCTGAGCACCAGCAGCTCAGTGGATGTGCGCGGCCGCAAGTCGCTGACGTGCTGCGACGTGATCGAGTGCAGCCAGGTGAGCCGATCGGGCCCGGTCACCGTCACCACGCCGAGGTGGGACTGGTCCACCACGGCCCCGCCACGGGACAGCGCGCGCTGCTCGGCCGTCGGGTCGCCGTAGTGCCACGCGACTCCGGCGTCCGGTCCGGCGCCCTCGACAGCCCCTCGGCGGGACAGCAGCGGGCTGCGGTGCCGGGGCGGCGCGGGGGCCGCTGCGACGTCGGTCGCCGGGTCCACCACAGCGCTCACTCCTCGTCCTCGACGCGGGCCAGGCGCGCGGACGCGTACGTCTGCATGGGCTGCCCGAAGGCGGCCAGGTCCTGCGCCCACATGAGCTCGCTGTTGACCAGCCCGTACAGGCGGGTGCTCGCGGTGACGTCCGCGCCGGTCGCCGTGCGCGCCACCAGGTCGCTCGCCAGGTCGATGCGGCCATTGCCCACCGCCCCGAGGTACACGGACAGGAAACCCGATGGGTCGCTGAGCAGCACCTCCACGGGGTGCTGGTCCTCGGCCAGGCCCTCGGGCCGCTCGGGCGCCACACGCCAGAACCCCGACTCGGTGGCCCACACCGGGCCCGGCTCCTGCGAGGGCACCGGGGTGGAGGCGGGAGCGTCGTCGGGCTCCGCGGCGGCCGCCGGCTCGGCGTCCTGCGCGGCCAGCGCCGCGGCGTCGTCAGGCGCGACGACGAGGCGGATGGTCGACGTGTACGCCAGGTACGGGCCGCCGTCGTGGCTGAACGTGATGTCCTGCGTGAACGCGGACTCCTCGATTCCGGGGTACCCCACGACGCCCTCGCCGTGCCAGCCCCCCACGAGCCACGCGAGCGGGTACACCTCGGGCGCCAGTCCCTCGGGCAAGATGAATGGCATGACTACCTCCGGTGGGTGGATCGGTCGCGTCCGGTGACGGTCAGCGCTGACCCTTGTAGAGGCGGTAGACGACGAAGCAGGCGAACCACCCGATGGTGACGGTCGCCGCGACGAGCAGGCCGATGAAAACTGCTTCAAGCGCTTCCATGCACCGATCCTATCGATGTCCCGCCCGTACGCTGACGCGATGACCGAGACACGCACGCTGGTGATCAAGGCAACCTCCGGAGCGGACCGCCCCGAGGTCGCGAACCAGGCGTTGACCGTGGCCGCGGCCGCCGTCGCCGCCGGCGCCGACGTGAGCCTGTGGCTGACTGGCGAGGCCTCCTGGTTCGCGTTGCCGGGCCGCGCCGCGACGCTCACCCTCGAGCACGCGGCGCCGCTCGCCGACTTGCTCGACGTCGTCCTCGAGGCGGGCCAGGTGACGGTCTGCACGCAGTGCGCGGTCCGCCGCGACATCGGGCCCGACGACGTGATCGCTGGGATCCGCATCGCCGGGGCTCCGACCTTCGTCGACGAGGTGCTCGCGCCCGGCGCCCAGGCCCTCGTGTACTGATCGGCGGCCGCTGACCGCAGCCGCCGACCAGCGCCTCGGGCGCCTAGGACGCGCGTGACCGCAGCCGCACGCCCAGCAGGTACATCTCGCAGCCCAGGCACAGGCCGAACACCGCGTTGAGGAACGCCGCGATCAGCGCGAACGCCGCGGCGATCGGCACGGCGGCGCCGATCCCGGCCAGCCCGAGCAGCACGCCCGCGCCGGTGATCACCAGCCCGACGAGCTGGGCGAAGCGCGGCGGACGGGGGTCCTCGAGCTCGGTGGGCGGGGCCAGCCGAGGCTGCGCCAGCGTGCGGAACAGCAGGCCCTGCACCGAGCCCTGGGCGCCGCGCGCCGCGCCCACCGCGAACAGCGCCGCGACGAGGGCAAGCAGCACGAGGGCGCCGGTGGACGGCAGTAGCAGGACGACGACGAGCAGGACTGCGGTGATCGCGGCGCCGACGCGCGGGCCGCGCGGGTCGATGCCGGGCGTGGCCGCCGGCCGGCTCGCGGCGGCGCCTGGGGTGGAGATGGGTCCGGACATGGGTCCTCCTCGGACAACGCTCAAGCGGTGTGGGACACAGTGATTGCGGGACGCAGCGGTTGCGGGACGCAGCGGTTGCGGGACGCAGCGGGGCAGCACGCAGCGGATGCGCGCTGCGGTGTGCGGGGGCCGAGGTGCGGGACGAGCCAGGCCTCAGCGGCCGCGCACCCCGTCGGGACACGACTCGAGCGCGGCATGCGCCTGCGCGCGGGTCATCGCGCCGGAGGTCCGTCCCACGACGACGCCGTCGGCGTCGGCCAGCAGGACGGTGGGGGTGCGCAGCACCCGGAAGCGGCGGACCAGGTCGAGGTGCTGCTCGACGTCGAGGTCCACATGCGTGACACCCGGGAGCTCGGCGGCGAGCTCCGCGAGGACGGCGTGGGTGCGGCGGCAGGGCGCGCACACCTCGCTGGAGAGCTGAACGAACGTCGCGCGGCCACCGAGCGGGCGGCCGATCTGGGCCGCGGTGAGCCGGTGGTCGTCATCCCCGCCACGTGCGGGACCCGTCGCGCCGCCAGCCGCTGACTCCCGCACGGCGCCGCGCACGGGCGTGTAGCTCCCGTTGCGGGACCTCCACCACAGCCCGAGGGCTGACGCCAGGACGAGCACCGCCCCGACGATCACGATGCGCGTGAGCATCGTTCAACCTACCAAGACGCGACCCGCGACGTAGACGAGGATCCCGGTCACTGTGACCGGCAGGATGATGGCGGCCAGCGACGCGGGGAACCGCTCGAGCACGGGCAGCCGGTCGAAGAGCTGGTGCAGCGCGGCCACCAGCAGCCCGACGGCGACGCCGAGCAGCGCGCCCGCGAGCGGGTCGAAGCCGGGGAGCACCAGGCCGGCGAGCGCGCCGGCGACGAGCCCCGAGCCGACCGTCGCCCCGGCGCCGAGCCACGGCTTCAACGGCAGCGCCGCCACGGCGGAGCCCACGGCCAGCGCGAGCGCGCCAGCGATGACCAGCTCCTCGCCGCCCGGCGTGCGCTGGGTGGCGACCCACCCGGCCGCCGCGGCGGCGACGAGCGTGCCCGCCACGGTGCCGGAGACCGACTCGACCAGCCGCTCGCGACCCCCGCCGCGCAGCAGCTCGTTGACGAAGGCCAGCAGGATCGAGAACGCGAACACCACCGGCAGGTCGCGCAGCGGCGGCTCCCCGACGGTCAGGTGCACGATGACCACGGCGCCCGCGCCGCCGAGCGCGACCACGGCAGTGGAGCCGGGCCGGCTGGGCAGGTTCACGAGCACTGGCCAGCCGAAGGCGAACCCGATGGCGAGCAGCCCCACGATCACGGTGAGGGGCAGGTCGCCGAGGTCCGCGCCGGCGACTGTCAGATCGGAGAAGTAGCCGGCCACCGCCACGACGGCGGCCAGGACGGCCGTGGAGACGGCCCGCGTCGAGAGCTGCACGTCGCTACCGGACCCGGCCGTCGAGGACGGTGCGGGTGGCGCACGAGTGGCGGCGGCCGCAGACGGCAGCCGGGGGCGCTACGAGGGGGAAGGAGCCGGGCACGGCGTTGATTGTCGCAGACCAGCAGGGGCGCCGGGCTGGCACGGCAGATGGGTGAGCAGTCTCAGCGCAGGCGAGGTGCGCAAATCTGCGGGAGGGCAGGCGGTAGCGTGTCCACACCCGCACGCTTGGAGGTTCCGTCGGTGGCAGACCTGCTGCTGCTCACTCCTGCGCCCGGCGGTTCCGCCCAGGTGCTCCCGGCGCTCGGGCTGCTCTCACACCGAGTGCGCGTCCTCCCGGTCGAACCGTCGGCGCTCGTCGACGCGCCCGACGCCGACATCATCGTGCTGGACGCGCGCCGCGACCTCGTCACGGCGCGCACCACCTGCCGGCTGCTGCGCGCCACCGGCCTGGCGGTCCCGCTCGTGCTCGTGCTCACCGAGGGCGGCCTGACGGTCGTGACGGCTGAGTGGGGCGCGGACGACATCCTCCTCGAGAACGCCACGCCCGCCGAGGTCGAGACCCGGTTCCGGCTGGTCATCGAGCGCTCGGCCCAGTCGGCGGCGTTCGTGGACCAGCCGCAGGAGATCTCCGCCGGCGAGCTGATGATCGACCCGGGCGGCTACACCGCCCGCCTGCGCGGCCGCCCGCTGGACCTCACCTACAAGGAGTTCGAGCTCCTCAAGTACCTGGTGCAGCACCCGGGCCGGGTCTTCACCCGCGCCCAGCTCCTCCAGGAGGTCTGGGGCTACGACTACTACGGGGGCACCCGCACCGTCGACGTGCACGTGCGGCGGCTGCGCGCCAAGCTCGGGCTCGAGCACGAGCAGCTCATCGGCACCGTCCGCAATGTGGGCTACCGCTTCGACCCGCCGAAGGACCGCGCGGCCCGCTCGACCGGCCCCGAGTCGGCCCTGGCAGACGAGACGGCGCACCCCGCCGACGCCTGACGTGGGCGCCTGACGTGGGCGCCTGCCCGCAGGTCGGCGGCGCGGTCAGCGGCTAACCTGGCGGTGGTGCGCCGGGAAGTCTGGTCGGCAGTCCTGTCCGCGCGCCCGTGAGGTGGCCCACATGCCTGCCCGCCCGATCTCCCGACCTGCCCGCCGCCTGTTCGCCTCCCTCCTGGCCGGCTCCGAACGCAACCTGCTCGACACCATGCGCGACGAGAAGGTCGGCGGCGTGCTGCTGCTGGTCGCCACCGTCATCGCCCTGGTGTGGGCGAACTCGCCGTGGTCCGAGGCCTACAACGAGCTGCTCGGCCTCGTGATCGGCCCCGCGAGCCTGCACCTCGACCTGACCGTCGCGCAGTGGGCGACGGACGGGCTGCTCGCCATCTTCTTCTTCGTGGTCGGGCTCGAGCTCAAGCGCGAGATCGTGGTCGGCGAGCTCCGGAGGTTCTCCACAGCCGTGGTGCCCGCGGTCGCGGCCGTCGGCGGGATGCTCGTGCCCGCCCTGGTGTACGTGGCGGTGAACACGTTGCGGGACGGCGGCTCGCTCAGCGGCTGGGCGGTGCCCACGGCCACGGACATCGCCTTCGCGGTGGCGGTGCTCGCGGTGGCGGGGCGGCGGCTGCCCGCGACGCTGCGCATGTTCCTGCTCACGCTCGCGGTGGTCGACGACCTGCTCGCCATCATCGTCATCGCCGTCTTCTACACCGACCAGCTCTCGCTCGCCTGGCTGGGCGCGGCGCTCCTGGGGGTGGCCGCCTTCGGCGCGGCCGTCCGCCGACGCGGCTGGACCAGCTCGCCGTTCGTGCTGCTCCCCCTGGCGCTGCTCACGTGGGTCTTCATGCACTCCTCCGGGGTGCACGCCACGATCGCGGGGGTGCTGCTCGCGCTCACGGTCCCGGCGCTCAGCACCGGGCCTGACGAGCACAGCGTCGCGGAGAAGCTCGAGCACCGGTGGCGGCCCCTGTCCTCCGGGGTGGCCGTGCCGCTGTTCGCGTTGTGCGCCGCGGGCGTGAGCCTGTCCGCGTCCTCGATCATCGGCGCCATCGGCGATCCCGTCGCGCAGGGGGTGGCGCTCGGCCTGGTGGTCGGCAAGCCGCTGGGCATCGTGGCCGCGACCTGGCTCGTCGCACGATTCACCCGCGCGACGCTCGCCCCCGGGCTGGCGTGGTGGGACATCGTCGCCGTCGGCCTGGTGGGCGGCATCGGGTTCACCGTGTCGCTGCTGATCGGCGAGCTGGCGTTCGGCGCCGGCTCCCCGCACACCGAGCACCTCAAGGTCGCGATCCTGGCCGGATCGGCCACCGCGGCCCTCGTGGGCGGCGCTGCGCTGGCCCTGCGTGACCGATACCACGCCAGTACCTCGGCCCCTAGGCCAGAAGCCGCCGATCCGGGGACGCCGACCGGGTAGGTTCGCTCTGATGACCACAGACTCCTCGGCCCTGGTCCTCGACGGACCGTGGCGTCACCAGCTCGTGCCCGCCAACGGCGCCCGATTCCACGTCGCAGTCTCCGGACCCGACGACCGCGACGCACCCATGGTGGTGCTCCTGCACGGCCTGTTGCAGTTCTGGTGGGCATGGCGCCACCAGCTCCCGGTGCTCGGCGCCGCCGGCTACCGGGTCGTCGCGATGGACCTGCGCGGCGCCGGCTCCTCGGACAAGCCCCCCCAGGGCTACGACGTGCCGACCCTCACCCGTGACGTCGCCGGGGTCGTGCGCTCGATGGGCGCGGACAGCGCCGTCGTCATCGGGCACGGGCTCGGTGGGGACGTCGCGTGGTCGATGCCCGCCTACCACCCGTCCCTCACCGACGCCGTCGCGACGTTCGGCGCCCCGCACCCGTTGCACACGCGCGCCGAGCCGCGCGCGACGCTGTCCACGGCTGCCGCGCGGCGGCTCGCCTACTTCCAGCTCCCCTACCTGCCGGAGCGCTCGCTGACCCGCACCGACCTCGTCACCCGGGTGATGCGCGAGTGGGGCGCCGACGGATGGCTCGACGACCACGTCGCCGAGACGTACCGTCGCGCCGCCCGGGTGCCGTTCGCGGCGCACTGCTCCATGGAGCAGGCCCGTTGGGCCGTGCGCTCGGGGCCACGGCTGGACGGCCGGCGCTACCTGGCGGCGTTGCGCGCGGCGCCGGCGGTCCCCGTGCTGCAGGTGCATGGCGAGCTCGACGGCTGCCGGCCGGTGCGCGCGGCGCAGGCGACGGGGCATGTCGCCGCGTCGCTGGGCGCCGGATACCGCTTCGAGCGGGCCGCCGGAGTCGGGCACTACGTGCCGGAGGAGGCCCCGGAGCACGTCAACGAGCTGCTGCTCGCGTGGCTGGCCGAGGTCGCGCCCGTCTGACGGCGGGCCGGGCCCAGGTCAGCCCTTGAGCATCGCCGCCGCGAGCACGGGGTCCGTCTCGCCGATCCCGTACGACGGGCACTCGCCCGCGATCGGGCAGGCCCCGCACGCGGGCTTGCGCGCGAAACAGGTGCGGCGCCCGTGGAAGATCAGCCGGTGGGACGCCATCGTCCACTCGGAGCGTTCGATCAGCGCGCCGATGTCGTGCTCGACCTTGACCGGGTCCTCCTCGGTCGTCCAGCCCAGGCGCCGGGCGAGGCGCCCGACATGGGTGTCGACGGTGATGCCGGGGATGCCGAACGCGTCGCCGAGCACCACGTTGGCGGTCTTGCGCCCCACGCCCGGGAGGGTCACAAGGTCGGCCAGCCGGTTCGGCACCTGGCCGTCGAAGCGCTCGACGAGCTCACGCCCGATCCCCCGCAGCGCCTCTGTCTTCGCGCGGAAGAACCCGGTGGGGCGCAGCAGCTCCTCGAGCTCCACCCGGTCCGCCTCCGCGTAGGCCTTCGCGTCGGGGTACTCCGCGAACAGCTCGGGTGTCACCTGGTTGACCCGCACATCCGTCGTCTGCGCGGAGAGCACCGTCGCCACGAGCAGCTCGAGCGGGGTGGTGAAGTCCAACTCACAGCGGGCGTCGGGGTATCGCACAGCGAGCTCTCGGTTGATCCTCCGGGCCCGGCGCACGCGCGCCAAGGGGGTCTCTGCCAGCCACTTGCGCGTCGTGGTCACCTCAGCAGCCTACGCATCCGCCGGGCCGTCTGGGCATGGTCCGCCCGTGGGCGTCGCGTTGCTCCCAGCGAGTGATCCTTCGCCGAAGTCGCGGCGGGCGCCTCAAGTCGACGCAGGTGAGGGCCGAAAAACCAGAAGATCGTGCGCCAGCGGGCGCATGCCAGCCGTGAGCCAGGAGCGGTTCGATGTCCCCAGCGCCGACGACGATGAGCAGCTGCGCAGAGCTGCGCAGCAGCCGTCGCGCGCTCCGCGCCGAGCAGGCGACGGTGCGCTGGTGGCGCCGGCTCGTCCAGGCGCGGCTCGACCTGGCGGTGGCGGGCATCGCGATGCCCGGGCCGCTTGGCGAGGCCATCGCGCTCCTGCCGGTCGGGGCGCCGTGCCCTGAGCCCCCGCGTCACAGCGAGCTGCACTGCGCGACGCGCGGCGGCCTGTCCCTCGCGGAGTCCTCCCAGCTTCCCGCGCTCCGCAACCTCGACGAGCGCCTGGCCCGCTACGAGCACAGCGTCTGCGACGCCCTCGCCCAGGTCACCGAGGACCTGATCCAAGCACTCGCGATCGACCCGGCCGCGGGGCTGCGAGACCGGCCTGAGGCGCCGCGTCTCATCTGATGCGGCAGACTGGTCCTCAGAACCGTTCCCAGCGGAGAAGGTGAGGTGCCAGCGTGGAAGACGACGTCGTGCTGTCGGCGCCATTGTTCGCGAACATGGATCCCGAGGCGTCGAGCGCCCTGATCGCGTCGATGACCCAGGTCGAGGTGTCACGCGGCGAGGTGCTCTTCCACGAGGGCGAGCCGGGCGACCGGCTGTACGTGATCCGGTCAGGCAAGATCAAGCTCGGCCGCCGGTCGAACGACGGCCGCGAGAACCTGCTGGCCATCCTCGGCCCGGGTGAGATGTTCGGCGAGCTGTCCCTGTTCGATCCGGGCCCGCGCACCGCCACCGCCACCGTCGTCGCCGATGGCGCCATCCTCGAGCTCGGGCACCTCGAGCTCATCGCCTGGCTCGAGGCGAACCCCACGGTCGCCAAGCACCTGCTCGGCGCGCTCGCGCGTCGCCTGCGCCGCACCAACGAGGCGTTGGCGGACCTGGTGTTCTCCGACGTCCCGGGCCGTGTCGCGAAGGCGCTGCTGGACCTGTCGACCCGCTTCGGCGAGACGGTCGACGAGGGGATCCGGGTCGCCCACGACCTGACGCAGGAGGAGCTCGCGCAACTCGTCGGCGCGTCCCGCGAGACGGTCAACAAGGCGCTGGCCGATTTCGCCGCGCGTGGCTGGGTCCGTCGCGAGGGACGCGCCATCGTGCTCTTCGACGTCGACCGTCTCGAGCGCCGCGCCCGCTGAGGTCAGGCGACCTCGACGACGATCTCGACCTCGACCGACGAGTCGAGCGGCAGCACCGCGACGCCCACGGCCGAGCGGGCATGCACGCCCGCCGCGCCGAAGACGTCATGCAGCAGCTCGCTGGCGCCGTTGATCACGCCGGGCTGCCCGGTGAACGCGGGGTCGCTGGCCACGAAGCCGACAACCTTGACCACGCGCACGATGTGGTCGATCCCCCCGGCGACATCGGCCGCGGCGGCGATGGCGTTCAGCGCCGAGATGCGCGCGAGGCCGCGCGCGGTGTCCGGGTCCACGAGCCCGGCTCCCTGGCCGACCTTGCCGGTGGCGGGCAGGCCGCCCTCGACGAACGGGAGCTGCCCGGAGGTGTGCACATACGCACCGGAGCGCACGGCCGGCACGTAGGCCGCGACGGGCGCGGCGACCGCCGGCAGCACCAGGCCGAGCTCGGCCAGGCGCAGCGAGGGCGTGGCCGTCACGCGCTGGCCTTCGGGCGCTTGAGGTAGGCGACGAGCCCGGCGTCGGGGCCCTGGATCACCTGGACGAGCTCCCACCCGTCGGAGCCCCACTGGTCGAGGATCGCCTTGGTGGCGTGAATGATGAGCGGAACGGTTGCGTACTCCCACTGGGTGGCCATGGCCGCCACCCTAGTGCGCCGCCAGCGCGACGTCTCCGCTGATCACCAGTTCGGACTTCCACGACCGCACGTCAGGCCGGCGGCGCAGCAGCGCGCGGCGCTCCCGCTCCGTCATGCCGCCCCAGACGCCGAAGTCCATGCGGTTGTCGAGCGCGTCGGCCAGGCACTCGAGGCGCACCGGGCATCCCGTGCAGACCGCACGCGCCTCGCGTTGCGCGGCGCCCTCGACGAAGAGCGCATCGGGTGAGACCTTGCCCAGTCCGCAGGCCGCGAGTACCGCCCAATGTGCGTCCTGCAGCGTCGTTCCCACGCGAACTCCCTCTGTTCGGCCGCCGTCGGCGAGCGGCGGCCCGGCGGACGCCACCACGGCGTCCACGGGGACCGTAACGCCTTTCACACGTCCAGGACATCCTCCGATCGGGTCAATCCGGGCTACGAATGGGAGCCCTCCCACACCCTCGACGTGCCGCTCGACCGGACACTCCGCACTCGCCGGGTGGCCTTCCAGATGCGCACGTACGCTCTTTCAATGGGGGCTAGGCCAGCGTGGGACCGTCAGGTCAACCTTGTTCAGGCGATCTCTCTGCTGATCGCTTTCACCCTGCTCGCCGGGGTTGGCGGGCTGCTCGCGGCCGGGCTGGTGCTGCCCGCCGTCGCGGCGCTCAAAGGGTCCGCAGGAGTCACGGCCACGGCCTTCGACGCCCTGCCGGCGCAGCTCGACGTCAAAGCAGTCTCGGAGAAGTCGACGATGCTCGCGGCCGACGGGACGATCCTCGCGGAGTTCTACGCCGAGGACCGCAAGGCCGTCCCGCTCGAGTCCATCGCGCCGATCATGCAGCAGGCCGTGATCGCCACCGAGGACAAGCGGTTCTACCACCACGGCGGCATCGACCCGACAGGCATGCTGCGCGCGGTGGCGCGCAACGCCTCGGGCAGCGACACGCAGGGCGCGTCCACGCTCACGCAGCAGTACGTGAAGAACGTGCTCATCGAGTCGGCGCTGCGCGACGGGGACCGCGCCGCCGCCGCGGACGCGCGCGAGGCGGAGGGCACCGAGGGCTACGGCCGCAAGCTCCGGGAGGCGAAGCTCGCGGTGGCCCTGGAGAACAACAACTCCAAGGACCAGATCCTCGAGGGCTACCTCAACATCGCGCAGTTCGGCATCGCGGTGTACGGCGCGGAGTCGGCGGCGCAGCGGTTCTTCAGCAAGCCCGCGTCCGAGCTCGACTACCTGGAGGCGGCGACCCTGGCGGGCGTCACGCAGAGCCCCACCAAATGGGACCCGATCAAGAACCCCGAGGCCTCCCAGTCCCGCCGCGACGTGGTGCTGGGCCTGATGCTCGAGCAGGGGTTCATCACTGCCGACGAGCACGCCCGGGGCGTGGCGACGCCGCTGGGCGACTCCCTGCGCCCAGCGGCGTCCAAGCTGAGCTGCATGGCCGCGGGCGACCAGGTTCCGGGCTCCGGGTACTTCTGCGACTACGTCACCAAGATCATCAAGAACGACCCGACGTTCGGCGAGACCGTGGACGACCGCTTGGAGCTGCTGTACCGGGGCGGCCTGACGATCACCACCACGCTCGACCCGCGCGAGCAGGCGCTGGCGGACGCCGAGGTGAAGAACGGCATCCCGGTGGACGACCCATCGGGCGTCTCGTCGGCGATCTCCGTGGTGGAGCCCGGCACCGGGCGGGTCACCGCGATGGCGCAGAACCGGGTCTACAACAACACGAGCGAGGCGCCGGCGCGGCAGACGGCGACGAACTTCAACACCGACACCGGCTACGGCGGGTCCAGTGGCTTCGCGCCGGGCTCGACGTTCAAGCCGTTCACCCTGCTGCAGTGGCTCCGCGAGGGGCACACGCTCGACGAGGTGGTCGACGCCAGCCCGATGTCCTACCCGATCCGGGCGTTCGCCGCGCCGTGCCGGCGCGTGGGGACCGAGATCTACCGGTTCGGCAACGCGGAGGGCAGCGCGAGCGGCCCGATGACGGTGCTCGACGCGACCAGGAACTCGGTCAACTCCGCGTACATCGCGATGGCCACCAAGCTCAACCTCTGCTCGATCATGGAGGGCGCGGCGAGCCTGGGCATCGTGCAGGGCGGCAACGGCAAGCCGTTCGACCCGCTGCCCGCCAACGTGATCGGCAGCCAGTCCGTGGCGCCACTGCGCATGGCCGCGGCGTTCGCGGCGTTCTCCGCCGGGGGCGTCTACTGCAAGCCGGTGGCGATCACGAACGTCACCATGCCCGACGGCTCCCAGCTCCCGGTGCCGGACGCGGCCTGCTCGCAGGTGATCGAGCCGCCCATCGCCGCGCAGCTCAACTACGCGCTGGGCAATGTGTGGGAGGGCACCGGGAAGTCGCGGGGCGCCAGGCCCTCCCCCGCGTCGGGCAAGACCGGGACCACGAGCCACAACGAGGACACCTGGTTCGTCGGGTACAACACGCTGCGGTCTGCCGCCGTGTGGGTGGGATTCAGCGAGGGCTTCATCCCCGTCCAGAACATGATGATCAACGGCAAGCAGATCAAGTACACCTACGGCGCCACGATCGCCGGGCCGACGTGGGTGCGGTACATGGACCAGGCGATGGAGGGCCGGCCGGTGCCGGGCTTCGGTGCGGTGGGGCGGGTCGTGATGGCGGGGCACGCGGTGGCGGTGCCCGAGCTGGTGGGCCACGGGCTCGACGAGGCCACAGCAATGCTGCAGTCGGCGGGCTTCGAGGTCGTGGTGGGCGATCCCATCCCGTCCCACACCGGCGAGGGGACGGTAGGCGCCCAGGACGTCACCGGGACCGCACAGATGGGCTCGACCATCACGCTCCGCCCGTCGGATGGGTCCGCACCACCGGACCGCTCGGCCTCCCTGCCCGATGCTGAGGACGGGTGACGCGAAAGGCACACCCTGTCCAGATATGGGATGGTCCGGCTACCCTCCCCACCATGGCCACCTCCCCCCGTGGCCGCCAGGTCAACCTCGGCCAGGCGGTAGCCCTGCTCGTCGCGTTCGCCCTCGCTGCGGGCGCCGGCGGTCTGGTCACGGCGGGCTTGGTGATCCCGGTGGTCGCGGTGGCGAAGGGCACCACCGACATCACGGTGACCGCCTTCGACGGGTTGCCGTCGGAGCTCGAGATCCAGCCCTTGCCGGAGAAGTCCTCCATCAAGGCCGCCGACGGCACCTTGCTCGCCGAGCTGTACACCGAGAACCGGATCGTGGTGCCGCTGGAGGCCATCGCGCCGATCCTGCAGCAGACGGTCATCGCCGTGGAGGACAAGCGCTTCTACGAGCACGGTGGTGTGGACCCCATGGGCATGCTCCGCGCCGTGGTGAAGAATTCGGCGACGGAGTCCACGCAGGGCGCGTCGACGCTGACCCAGCAGTACGTGAAGAACGTGCTGATCGAGGCCGCGAACAGCGAGGACGACCGTGCGGCGGCCGCTGACGCGCGCGAGGCCGAGGGCACCGAGGGGTACAGCCGCAAGCTGCGGGAGGCCAAGCTCGCGATCTCGCTGGAGAAGGAGACCACGAAGGAGAAGATCCTCGAGGGCTACCTCAACATCGCCGCGTTCGGCGCCTCCGTGTACGGAGTGGAGGCCGCCGCGGAGTACTACTTCGGCAAGCACGCCTCGGAGGTCAACTACCTCGAGGCCGCCACCATCGCCGGGATCACCAAGGCTCCCGGCCGGTATGACCCGGCCAAGAACATCGACGACCTCACGGACTCCCAGCAGCGCCGCGACACGGTGCTGAGCCTGATGCGGAAGCAGGGGCTCATCACGCAGGAGGAGCACGACGCGGGCGTGGCCACCCCGCTGGCGAACACCCTGAACATCCAGCGTCCGAAGGAGGCCTGCAAGATGGCCGACACCGTGGTCGCGGGCTCCGGGTACTTCTGCGACTACGTCACCAAGATCATCATGAACGACCCCGTCTTCGGCCCGGACAAGCAGGCCCGCAAGGACCTGCTCTACCGCACCGGGTTGACGATCACCACGACGCTGGACCCGCGTGAGCAGACGCTCGCCAAGGCCGCGGTCGACGAGTGGCTGCCCGCCGACAGCCCCGACGACCTGTCCACGGCCTTCTCCGTGGTCCAGCCGGGCACCGGGCACATCACCGCCATGGCGCAGAACTGGGACTACGTGCCCACCGGCGGCGAGAACCGGCAGACCGCCCTCAACCTCAACACCGACCACCAGTACGGCGGGTCGCGCGGCATGCAGCCCGCGTCCACCTTCAAGCCGTTCACGCTGATGCAGTGGCTCAAGGAGGGCCACAGCCTCGGCGAGTACATCGACGGGTCACGCAAGTCCTGGCCGGCCAAGGAGTTCAACGCTCCGTGCACCAAGCTCGTCGACAGCGGCGGGAAGCCCTGGGCGCCGGGCAACGCCGAGGGCGGCTCGTGGACCACGATGAGCGTGCTCGACGCCACCAAGAACTCGGTGAACTCCGCGTACGTCGCGATGGGCAGCAAGGTGGACCTGTGCGCGATGGTCGCGGGCGCGGAGTCGGTGGGCATCCACATGGCCGTGCCCCGGGCGGACGGCAGCACCAACCTCCCCGTGCAGCAGAGCAGCATCCTCGGCACCGCGGAGGTCGCCCCGCTGACGATGTCCGCCGCGTACGCCGCCCTCGCAGCCGACGGGACCTACTGCAAGCCCATCGCGATCCTCTCGGTGGTGAAGACCTCGGGCGAGGAGCTGCCTGTGCCGAAGGCCGAGTGCTACCAGGCGGTGGAGACGCACATCACCGCCGCCATGACCCACGCACTGAGCAACGTGTGGACCGGCACCGCCAGCAAGCTCGGCCGCCCGTCGTACACGTCCGCGGGCAAGACCGGCACCAGCTCGTTCAACGAGCACACCTGGTTCGCGGGGTACACGCCGCTGCGGGCGGCTGCCGTGTGGGTCGGGTACCACGACGGGACCCGGCCCGCGCATTGGATCAACGTCAAGGGCAAGACGGAGAAGTTCGTCTACGGCGCCACCATCGCGGGCCCGATCTGGCGCTCGTTCATGGATCCGGCGATGGAGGGCCAGGAGGTCCCCGAGTTCACGGCGCCGCGCGACAAGGAAGTGTTCGGAGAGAAGGTCAACGTGCCGTCGGTGATCGGCCAGACCCAGGAGGCCGCGACCGCCACCCTCAGGGCGGCCGGCTTCGGCGTCTCCGTCTCGCCCGACCAGGTGGGCTCGAGCCTGCAGGCGGGGCTCGTGGCCGAGCAGTCGCCGAACGGCAGCGCGGTGAAGGGCTCGGCCATCACCCTGCGGCTCTCCAACGGGCAGGGCGGGTCGTGGCCGACACCTGGCGGCCCGGGTAATCCCGGCGGGCCGGGCAACCCGGGCATCCCCGGGAGCGGCAACCGGGACTGATCCAGCGTCCCGGCGCGCCGGGTGACCACCACGTCGAGACCGTGTGGCCGTGCCGTGGAGGTCCGGCGGCGCCGGTCGCGCCAGCCAGGCGCGTCCGGGGACCTCACGTACCCTACGGACCATGGCTCCATCCCCCCGCGGCCGCCAGGTCAACCTCGCCCAGGCGACAGCCCTGTTCCTCGCGTTCGTGCTGACCGCCGGAGTCGGCGGCCTGCTGACGGCGGGAACGCTGCTCCCCGCCATCGCCGTGGCCAAGGGCACTACCGACGTGACGGTGAGCGCCTTTGACGACCTCCCGTCCGAGCTCGTGGTCAAGCCGCTGTCGGAGAAGTCGACGATGCTCGACGCGAACGGCAACGTGCTGGCGGAGTTCTACGCCGAGGACCGCATCGTCGTGCCCCTCGAGGAGATCGCGCCCGTGATGCGGCAGGCGGTGGTCGCCACCGAGGACAAGCGGTTCTACGAGCACGGCGGCATCGACCCCACCGGCATGCTGCGCGCCGCGGTGAAGAACGCGTCGAGCAATGTCACCCAGGGGGCCTCCACGCTCACCCAGCAGTACGTGAAGAACGTCCTGCTGGAGACGGCCGTGCGCAACGGTGACGCCGAGGCGATGGCCGCGGCGACCGAGTCGGAGGGCATCGAGGGGTACTCGCGCAAGCTCCGTGAGGCCAAGCTGGCGATCTCGCTGGAGAAGGTGGCCACGAAGGACCAGATCCTCGAGAACTACCTGAACATCGCGCAGTTCGGCATCTCCGTCTACGGGGTCGAGGCCGCCGCGCAGAAGTACTTCTCCACGTCGGCCGCGGACCTGACGTACCTGCAGGCCGCCACGCTCGCGGGCGTCACCCAGAGCCCCACCAAGTGGGACCCGATCAAGAACCCGGAGAACTCGCAGAAGCGGCGCAACATCGTCCTGCAGCTCATGAAGGCCCAGGGCGTCATCACCGCCGAGGAGTACGAGGCCGGCGTCGCCACCCCCATCGGCGACACCCTGCGCCCGCAGGAGACGCGGCTCGGCTGCATGTCCGCCGACCAGGCCGTCCAGGGCTCCGGCTACTTCTGCGACTACGTGGTCAAGGTCATCAAGAACAACGAGGCCTTCGGCGAGACCGAGGCGGAGCGCCTCGACCTGCTGTACCGCGGCGGGCTGACGATCACCACCACGCTGGACCCGACCGAGCAGGCCATCGCCGACACCGAGGTCAAGGCCGGCATCCCGGTGAACGACCGCTCCGGGGTCGCGCACGCGATGTCCGTGGTGGAGCCGGGCACCGGCAAGATCACCGCGATGGCGCAGAACCGCACGTACACCGCCGTCAACTCCGGCGTCGCGGGTGAGAGCTCGGTCAACTACAACACCGACCAGGCCTACGGCGGGTCCACCGGCTTCGCGCCCGGCTCGACGTTCAAGGCGTTCACCCTGCTCGAGTGGCTCAAGCAGGGGCACAGCCTCAGCGAGTACGTGGACGGCACCCGGATGTCCTACTCGCAGCGCGAGTTCACGGCATCGTGCACGCAGCTCGGTACCGACACGTACAAGTTCGGCAACGCCGAGGGCGGCAAGAGCGGCGTCATGTCGGTGCTGGACGCGACCCGCAACTCGGTGAACTCCGCGTTCATCGCGATGGCCACGCAGCTCGACCTGTGCTCGATCATGGACGGCGCGAAGAGCCTGGGCATCCACCAGGCCAGCGGCAAGGACTTCAACGTGGTGCCCGCCAACGTGCTCGGCTCCGACTCGGTGGCCCCGCTCACCATGGCGGCGGCGTTCGCGACCTTCGCCTCCGGCGGCGTCTACTGCGAGCCCATCGCGATCACCCGCGTCACCGACGCCTCCGGCGCCGAGATCCGGATCCCCAGCGCCAACTGCACGCAGGCCATCGAGCCGCAGATCGCCGACGCGATGAACTACGCGATGAGCAACGTGTGGTCCGGAACCGCCAAGGCCGTCGGCGCGCCGCCGTTCGCCTCGGCCGGCAAGACGGGCACCACCACGCGCAACGAGAACACCTGGTTCGTCGGGTACACGCCGCTGCGCTCCGCGGCCGTCTGGGTCGGCTACAGCGAGGGGATGATCCCCGTGCAGAAGCTCACCGTGAACGGCTCGTACGTGCGGTACATGTACGGCTCGACGGTGGCCGCGCCCACCTGGAAGCGGTTCATGACGCAGGCGATGGCCGGCAAGGACGTGCCGGCGTTCAAGAGCGTCGACAGCACGCTCCTGCACGGCGTGCAGATCCCCGTGCCGAACGTCGTGGGCCAGTCGCAGGAAGCCGCCACCTCGGCGCTCCGAGCGGCGGGGTTCAGCGTCAAGGTCGCCACCGAGCAGGTCGCCTCCTCGGCGCCCGCCGGGACGGTGGGCGCGCAGTCGCTCACCGGCTCCGCCACGAAGGGCTCCTACGTGACGCTGAGCCTGTCGAACGGGCAGCCGCCTGCGGACGTGACGCCCGAGGGTGGCCAGGACCAGCGGCCCGGTGGCGGCAACGGGAACAACGGCAATAACGGGGAGGGTGGCCGCTGATGGCGCTCACCGCCCGACAGGCCGTCGGCGGCCTCGCGCTCGCCGGGGCCGGCGCCCTCGCATGGGCCTCCCTGGTGGAGGTGCGCTGGTACGCGCTGCGCGAGGTCACCGTGCCGGTGCTGCCCGCCGGCCAGGCTCCGCTGCGCATCCTTCACCTGTCCGACCTGCACCTCACCCCCGGCCAGCAGCGCAAGATCGACTGGGTGCGGGACCTCGCCTCGCTCGACGTGGACCTGGTGATCGACACCGGGGACAACTGGGCGCACCTTGAGGCGATGCCAGCGCTCCTGGAGGCCCTCGAGCCGCACCTGGCCAAGCCGGGCGCCTTCGTGATGGGCTCGAACGACTACTTCGCGCCGTCGGCGAAGAACCCCGCCAGGTACCTCCTGCCCGACGCGCGGCTGCCGCAGACGAAGACGTCCATCGAGCTGCCATGGCGCGAGCTCGCCGCACGGTTCCGCGCGGCTGGCTGGAAGGACCTGACCAACCGCCGGGACACCCTCGACGTCGATGGCCGACGCCTCTCGCTGGTGGGGGTCGACGACCCGCACCTCGACCTCGACCGGTTCCCCGCACGCGACACCGCCCCCGATATCGCCGGGCTGCGCGACGAGCCGTCCGCCGACCTGCACCTGGGGGTCGCGCACGCGCCCTACCGCCGCGTGCTCGATGAGATGCAGGACGACGGCGCCGACCTGATCATCGCGGGGCACACCCACGGCGGACAGCTCGCGGTGCCGGTGTACGGCGCGCTGGTGACGAACTGCGACCTGGACAGGCGCCGCGCCAAGGGGCTGCACGGGTGGCCGGGCGCACGGCCCGACTCCCCCGGCGGCGCCGGGTCCACCTGGCTGCACGTGTCCGCCGGGCTCGGCACGTCGCCCTACGCCCCGGTGCGGTTCGCCTGCCGGCCCGAGGCGACGGTGCTGACGCTCGTCGCCGCGGAGGGCTGACACGCAGGCCTGGCAGGGCGCTGAACAGCCGGTTTCGTCGCTGGGCACATCGTCGGCTATTCTGGCCAGGCTCAACCGGGGTGTGGCGCAGCTTGGTAGCGCGCTTCGTTCGGGACGAAGAGGTCGTGGGTTCGAATCCCGCCACCCCGACCGGTGAGACAGCAAGGCCCCTGATCTGCGGAGACGCGAGATCAGGGGCCTTTGCCGTTCCCGGGCAGCGGCGCCGCCGGGGCAGAGGGGTCAGCGAGGGGCGAGGTAGGCCACGTCGCCGCTGCCCGATCGGATGACCACGGCCCGCCGCGCGGTGGGGTCGGTGGCGCCCTCGACGGTGGTGCGACCGTCGCTGGTGAAGATGGTCAGCACCACCGGGTCGCCCGCGCCGCGCACCGTCACCGGGCCGTCGGACGTCGTCGCCGTCACGTCACCCCGCGCTCCGTCGACCTGCACGCTGCCGCTGCCCGAGTCGGCGGTCACGTTGCCGTCCACGGACTGCACGTGCACGGCCCCGTCGGACGTCTTCGCCTCCACGTCGCCCGCCACGTCCTCGACGCTGACGGCTCCCGAGCCCGAGGTCGCGCTGACCGCCCCACGGGAGGCGGTGACGGTGACGGCGCCGTCGAGGGTCCGGGCCTCGACCTGGCGTCCGCCGTCGACGAGCACCTTGCCCGAGCCGGAGCGTGCGAGCACGTCGCCCGTGACGTTCGCGACCTCCACGGCGCCGTCCGAGGTGGTGGCGGACAGGCTCCCGCGCACCCCGTCGACCAGCACCGCGCCGGAGCCGGTGGCGGCCAGCACGTCGCCGTCCACGTCGCTCACCTCGACGCGCCCGTCCCCGGTGCGGACCTCGACCGGGCCGGACACGTCGGAGACCGCCACCGCGCCGAACGTCGAGCGGACGACCACCGCGGTGCCTGCTGGGACTGTCACGTCGAGGCCTGCCTGGCAGCTGGTGCTCCCCCACCAGTTGTCGCACCGGTTCTCCACGACGAGCCGGCCCTTGCCGTTGGTCGACGTGAGGTCGCCTGTGTAGGTGCTGTCGCCGAAGCCGGTGCGGTTGCGCTCCGTCACCAGCACCGCGTCATCGGCGCCGACGCTGACGGTGACCGGCCCGTCGGCCATCAGCTCGACAGTGCTGGCGGCGCCGTAGTCGTGGTCCTTCGTCTCGGTGCTCGTCGCGAACAGGTCGGCGGCCTGGAAACCGCACCAGGCGATGAGCGCGGCGCCGAGCACTCCACCGGTCCACAGCAGAGCCCGCTGCGCCGGCCGCTGGCCAGGCCGCTCATCAGGGCGCCCATGCTCGACGGGCGTCAGGGTGGGCGTGCTCATGAGAGTTCTCCTCGTTGGGGTGCGTGCTCCAGGTAGCGCAGCACGGCGAGCACCCTGCGGTGGTCATCGGCGCCGGGCGTGAGCTCGAGCTTGGTCAGGATGGACGTCACGTGCTTCTCGACGGCGGCGGTGCCGACCACGAGCCGTTCGGCGATGGCAGCGTTGGACCGTCCTTCCGCCATCAGGGCCAGGACCTCCCGCTCACGGGCGGTGAGGCGTTCCAGGACGGGGCGCCGGGCCCGGGCGAGGAGCTGGGCGACGACCTCGGGGTCGATCACCGTGCCTCCCCCGGCCACCCGCCCGACGGCGTCGAGCAGCTCGTCGACGTCGGCGATGCGGTCCTTGAGCAGGTAGCCGAGGGCCCGCACATCGCCTGCGAAGAGCTCGGACGCGTAGCGCTGCTCGACGTACTGAGACAGGACGAGCACCGGCAGCGTCGGGTGCACGCTGCGCAGGTGCACGGCTGCGCGCAGCCCCTCGTCGGTGTGCGTGGGGGGCATGCGGACGTCGGTGACCAGCAGATCGGGCAGCGTGTGCCCCGGGCCGACGGGCCGGCCCAGGGCCGCCACCGCGTCGTCCGCGGTGCGGTGCCCGGTGACCTCATGCCCCTCGGAGGTGAGCAGCCGGGTCAGGCCGTCGAGCAGCAGGACCGAGTCCTCGGCGATCACGATGCGCATGGGACCTCCACCACCAAACGTGTGCCGTGCCCCGCGGGGCTCTCCAGATGGAAGGTGCCGTCGAGCGCCTCGACCCGCCCGCGCAGGCCTTCCAGCCCGCTGCCAGGCAGTTCGAGGGCCCCGCCGTGGCCGTCGTCGGCGATCTCCAGGCGCAGCATGTCGCCGCTCACGCGCACGTCCAGGCGGACCAGGCTCGCGCCGGCGTGCCGGGCGGCGTTGGTCAGCGCCTCGGCGGTGACGAAGTAGGCGGCGGCCTGCGCGGCCGGTGTGCACGCCGCGAGCGCGTCGGTGTCAGGCACGTCCACCTCCACCGGCACGGGGCTGCGGGCCGCGAGCGCCGAGAGGGCCGCGTCGAGGCCGCGGTCGGTGAGCACCGCGGGGTGGATGCCGCGGACCAGGTCGCGCAGCTCGGCGAGCACCTCCTTGACCTCGCGGTGCGCGTGGTCGATGGCGTCACGCGCCGCGTCGGGGTCGGCTGCGGCGGCGCGCTTGGCGGCGCCCAGCTCGACGCCGAGGGCCACGAGCCGCTGCTGCGCGCCGTCGTGCAGGTCGCGTTCGATGCGGCGCCGCTCGGTGTCGGCAGCGCCCACGGCACGGGTGCGCGTCTCGGTGAGGTGCTCGGCCCGGACCCGCGCCATCTCGACGCGCTCCTGGGCCGCTGCGGCCTCCTCCTGGGCGACGGCGGCCTGCGCGCGGGCCTCCTCGACCTCGCCGCGCCGGCCCGGGCCGAGCAGCGTCCGGGCGAGGCGCACGTGCACCAGGGCGAGTCCCTGCGTGGCCCATGACGTCGCCCAGATGCCGACGATGCCCACGGCGATCCACAGCATCGCCTGGCTCGACGAGAGCTCGGTGGCGGAGCGGTACACGGGCAGCGCGATCGCGGCGAGCGAGTAGCCGAGCCCGCCCCAGGCGACGATCACCTCGACGCACATCAGCATCATCGCCACCACGGCGTACGCCACTGCCGACCAGCGGCGCCCGTCCAGCAGCACCGTCAGCACCCGGCCGCGCCCCGGCCTGCTGCCCGGGCGCCGCCGCACGGGCGCGGAGACCCGGACCCCGAGCTGGGCCTCGAGCCGGGCCCGCTCGGCCGCGGCGAACGGGTCGGTCACGACGAGGCACCCGACGAGCAGCGGGATGCCCACGCCGATCAGCGTGAGCGACGCCGCCACCGGCACCACGCTCAAGGTGACGACGCCGGCCACGAGGAGCACGAAGAAGCCGACGGTGAGCTGGGACACGGCCCGCCACGTCGCCCCGGCCCACGGGGCGAGGACGAGCGACTGTCCCCCGCGCAGGGCCGGCGCCACCTGCTCGAGGTCCTCGTCGATGCCCACGGCCCGGGCGGCCGGACGGCCCGGGGATGGTGGTGCGACGGGTGGGGGCGGGGCGGCGGTCGCCTGCCCGGCCCCGACGCGCGTCGGGGCGGCCTGCGCCGCGCTGGTCGTGTTCTCCATGAGGACGACGGTAGGGCCGCTGACCTGCGCGGTCCCAGCCTGCCCACCCCCGAGTCGGGGGTGGGGTTGTCCCTACCTAAGCGGGTGGGCATGCCGGTGGGTCGTCACACGCCGCAGGGGCCGGCCCTCGCGGACCGGCCCCTGCGGGTGGTGCTGGTGGTGCTGCGCTCAGCCGAGGATCAGCTGCACGTGGCCCCGTTGACGGTGAACGCCGACGGCGCGGTGTTCACGCCGGTGTGCGAGCCGTTGAACCCGATGTCGACGCTCGCGCCCGCCGCCAGGCTGCCGTTCCAGGCGGCGTTGGCCGCGGTCACCTGCGTGCCGGACTGCGACCAGTTCGCACTCCAGCCCTGGGTGACCTTCTGGCCGGACGGGAACGCGAAGCCGAGCGTCCAGCCCGACAGCGCCGTCGTCCCCGTGTTGGTGACCTTCACCGAGGCGGTGAACCCGGTGTTCCAGCTGTTGGCGGTGTACGTCACCTTGCAGCTCGAGGTCGGGGCGGTGGTCACCGTGGGCGTCGGGGTGGGCCCGGCGTTGGTGGTGACCGAGAGGGCTGTGGACGGCGCCGAGATGTTCCCCGCCGCGTCCTTGGCCCGCACCGTGTACGAGTACGCCGTCGAGGCCGTCAGGCCCGTGTCGGTGTACGTCGTCCCCGTCGCCGTGCCCACCAGGGTGGCGCCCCGGTAGACGTCGTACCCGGCGACGCCCACGGCGTCGGACGAGGCCGTCCAGGACAGCGACACACTCGTCGAGGTCTTCGACGGCGAGGTCAGACCGGTGGGGACGGTCGGGGCCGTGGTGTCGCCGCCCGTCGCCGAGGTCGTGACCGCCAGGGCCGTCGACGCCGCCGAGATGTTCCCCGCCGCGTCCTTGGCCCGCACCGTGTACGAGTACGCCGTCGAGGCCGTCAGGCCCGTGTCGGTGTACGTCGTCCCCGTCGCCGTGCCCACCAGGGTGGTCCCCCGGTACACGTCGTACCCCGTGACGCCCACCGCGTCGGTGGACGCGGTCCAGGACAGCGACACGCTCGTCGCGGTCTTCGACGGCGAGGTCAGGCCCGTGGGGACCGTCGGCGCCGTGGTGTCAGGCGTGGTGGGCGTGCCCAGCAGCCGGTCGTAGTCGGCCATCGCCGTGGCGATCGCCGCCTGCGCCCAGAACCGGTGGTAGTTGAACTTCGGCGCGGGGCCGCCGTCCAGGTACGCCTGGACCTTGGGCCAGTCCGGGTCGTTCTTGTACCAGGAGCGGATGTCCAGGAAGCTGACGCCCGGCTTGATGGCGTCCCCGTTAGGCATCTTCCCCGACCAGCCGGACGGCACGTAGACGCCGTCGCCGGTGGTGCCGGTCATGACGTCGTCGAACCGCTTGTAGTCCTCGCGGGTCTCCGTGGTGGAGATGCCCTTGTCATCGCGGTTGTTCTCCCACATGACGTCGAGCAGGGCCTTGGCCGTGGACTTCGCGGCCGCGTTGCCCGACTTCGCGCCGTAGTAGGTGAGCAGCTTGGCGTAGTCGCCGGCGATGCCGACGTCCTGGCCCTTGTCGACGACCGTCACGTGCAGGCCGGCGTTGGTCCCGGGGCTCGTGGCGTTCCAGGTGTCCGGCTGGCCGGACCAGCCGAGCGTGGCCGGGATGGCCCACGTGCCGTTCGCGTTGACCTCCGTGTTCGCGATGGCCCACGGGACCCACTTGTCCAGCAGCTTCTTGGCCCGGGCGTCACCCGTCGCGTAGTAGAGCTCCGCGACGCGCTCCATCGACCACACCTGCATGCCGAACCACTGGTTGCTGGGCGGGTCGCTGTACACGGGCGCCACCTGGTAGCCCATGCCGTAGAACGTCGAGGTGCCGGCCGGCGGCGCGCCGTACCCGCCGCCCCAGCTGTTCGTCGCGCCACCGGCGATGCCGCCCTCGGCGGACTGCAGCCACTGGTAGAACTCGAGCTGGCGGTCCAGCGACTTGGACCAGTCGTCCTTGGCGGTGGGCGACTTCGGCGTCAGCACCGAGACGTTCGACAGCGCCCACGCCGACATCGGGTTCTGGTAGCCGAAGTGGCTGGTGCTCGAGCCGATGCGCCACGCCCACCCGGCGGAGGTGTCCGTCGCGCCGCCCCAGGCGTAGTACCAGGACTGCAGGTAGTGCGCGCTGTCCCGGCCAGTGCCAGCGGCGCAGCTCGGCGCCGTGCAGCCGATCTTCTTGAAGTACTTGTCGAACAGCGAGTACCGCAGGTAGTCGCCCATCTTGGCGGCCTTGGCCACCGTCGCGGCGATCTTCGACTCGTTGCCCTGCGCCGTGGCCCAGGTGTGCGCCCAGTACGCGGCCTCGATGGCGCGCGCGTCGGCGTCGGGGGCGTTCGTGTACTTCCACTGCTTGGCGTAGCTCGCGTCCTTGGTGAACAGGTCGAGGTAGCCGTTCGTCCCGCCGTACTTGAAGTTGTCGCAGGACGGCTGGGTGATGGTCTCCCAGACGGACTCCTGCGTGCCGCGCTGGAACGTGTTGATGTACGAGGTGCCCGTGGACGCGGGGCCCGTGTTGCAGCCGCCGCCGGGGCTGCCGCCGAAGCCGTACTTGTTGTCGACGTCCGCGATCCAGTGCATGCCGTACACGTCCGACGTGCCGTACGTGGACTTGAGCTCCGCGCCGATCGGGTCGACGCCGGAGGCCACGCCCGAGTTGATCTGGGACGGGTACTTGCTCGGGTGGTCGTACTCGGCGGCGTACGTCGCCGGCTTCGACGGGTCGTAGAACGAGTTCGTGGGCTGATCCGCGGCCTGCGGGATCATGTACTTCTCCATCGTGGTCCACGCGGCGTTGAACGGCTCCCAGTCACCGGTGACCTGGCCATAGCTCGCCTCGAGCCACATCCAGAAGCTGTACGCCTCCGAGGTGGTCTCGTGCCCGTAGTCGGGCGCCTCCACGATGAGCGTCTCGATCGAGTGGTACGGGATGCCCTGCGGGCTGAAGTAGCCGTTCGCGGGGTCGTGGATCTCGTTGTAGAGGTCCAGGAAGCGCTGTGCGTACTCGGTGGACGCGGTGGTCACCGCGGTTTTCACAGGCGCTGCGGCGACGACCGCGGCTGGTGCGGGTGGCGCCGCGAACGCGGGCCCGATCCCCGCCCAGGCGACGCACGACGCCGCGCCCCCGGCGGCCAAGGCCAGCCAGGGCGAGCGTCGACGGGTGTGTCGAGACACGAGAGTTCCCTTTCTCCGGAGGACGCGCAGCCGCCCTCCGGAGAAAGGCCGGAGGGCGCGGACTGCGAGACACGCTGCCGACGCGCACGGGCGCGCGCCGGACGGACGAGCGCGATCTGCTGTGTCGTCCTGCGCGCCGGGCGGGGAGGGCAGCATCGCCAGGCCCGCTCCGGCGCGCCCAGCGGGCGACAGGACCCACCCTCAGCAGGCGGGCCCTGTCGCACTAGTGCGTGAAGCGTTTCGGGAACTCAGATGGGACTCAGGTGGGACTCAGGTGGGAACGTGCTGCGGACGGTCACGTCCAGCGGAACAGCTTCGCCGCGAGCGGCACCAGCAGCACCGTCCACCCCGCCATCACCGCCAGTTCGAGGGCCGGGAAGGCCTGGCCGTACCAGCCGGCGGCCAACGCCTGCGACGCGGCTCCCAGCGGCGTCCACTCGCTGATGGTCTGCACCACCTCCGGCATCAGCGGCAGCGGCATCCACACCCCGGCGAAGAACAGCGACACGAAGTACACCGTCATGCCGATGCCCGTGGCGCCGCCCACCGAGCCGACCCGCGCCGCGATGAGGCAGCCCACCGCGAGCGACGCCGCCGCCGCGAGGACGAAGGCCAGCAGCACCACCAGCGGGTCGGCCGGGAGCGACACGTCGAGCACCGCGACGCCTGCGCCGACGGCCAGCGCGGCCGCGGCGATCAGCGTGGCGCCCAGCACCAGGAGCTGCGCGGTGAGCAGCCGCGACGCGGGCAGCGGGGTGGTGGCCAGCCGGCGCAGCACCCCCTTCTCCCGGTAGGCGACCACCACGGCCGGCAGCGTGGAGTACGCGACGGTGCCGATCGCGAGGGCCAGCACCGTGGGCGTGTAGCCGGTGATGCCGTTGATCTGCGACAGCACCGGGTCGCGATCGTCGAAGGGCTGATCGGCCCACG
Organism: Cellulomonas timonensis; assembly: GCF_900046455.1. GTDB lineage: Bacteria > Actinomycetota > Actinomycetes > Actinomycetales > Cellulomonadaceae > Cellulomonas_A > Cellulomonas_A timonensis. The sequence goes on along the minus strand of NZ_FCOT01000011.1, from coordinate 564,422 downwards.
GCATCAGGAGCCCGAGGGCCAGGAGCAGCACCACCGGGAACAGCAGGCTGAAGAACCACGCGGAGGGCTGGCGGGCGAACAGCCGCGCCTCCGTCATGGTGAGGCGGCCCAGAACTTGAGGGCTGGTGGCTGTGGCAGACATGTCAGACCTCCGACGGTGTGGTGGCGGGCGGTGTGGTGGCGTTCTCTGTCGTGCCGTTCTCTGTCGTGCCGTTCTCTGCGGAGCGGGCGTGGCCCGTGAGTGCCACGAACGCGTCGTCCAGCGTTCCGCCCTCGACCCGCACTGTGTCGGCGATGACGCCCCGGCCGGCGAGCTCCACCAGGACGTCCTGGACCACCGAGCCGGTGCCGCGCACGTCGTACTCCCCCACCGGGTCGGGGCCGTGCGCCGAGGTGACGGTGGGCAGCGCCTCGATGACGCTGGCGGGCACCGGGGTCGACGCGCGGAACCGCAGGTGCTGCCCGCCGCTCGCCGCCTCGGCGACCTCGGCGGGCGTGCCGGTGGCGATCACGCGGCCCGCGTCGATGAGCACCACCCGGTCGCAGAGCCGCTCGGCCTCCTCCATGAAGTGGGTGACCAGCAGCACCGTGACACCGCGGTCGCGGATGCGCTCGACGAGCCCCCAGGTGTCGCGTCGGGCCTGCGGGTCCAGGCCCGTGGTCAACTCGTCCAGCACAGCGACCTGCGGGTTGCCGACGAGGGCCAGCGCCACCGACAGCCGCTGCTTCTGCCCGCCGGAGAGCTGCTCGAACCGGGCGTCGGCGCGCTCGGTCAGGCCCAGGTCGGCGAGCAGGGCGGCCGGGTCGGCGGGGTCGGCGTAGAACGACGCGTACAGGTCAAGGGCCTCGCGGACCTTGAGCTTGGCGGGCAGCTCGCTCTCCTGGAGCTGCATGCCGAGCAACTCCTTGACGCGCGCCTTGTCAGCCTGCGGGTCCATGCCCAGCACCCGCACCCTGCCGGAGTCAGGCACGCGAAGGCCGGCCAGGCACTCGACGGTGGTGGTCTTGCCGGCGCCGTTCGGGCCGAGGATGCCCACGATCTCCCCGCGGGCGACGGTCAGGCTGACGTCCTCCACGGCCACCTTGCTGCCGTAGGCCTTGCGCAGGTGCTCCACCTGGATCACGGGTGTCGCTGACATGGCGGATCCTCTCGACGGGAGCCCAAGGGCTCGGCAGTGCTCGGAAGTGCTCGGAGGTGACGGGGGCGGGCTCAGACGACGGGCTTGCCCAGAGGCGCGCCTCGGGTGAGCCGGTTGAAGACGGCTAGCAGGATCGCGATGAGGGCGGCGGACACCGCTGTGCGCAGCGCCAGGCCGGATGCGGTGTCGATGGCCCAGGTGTCCTTGCCGAGCACCGGGACGCCGAACGGCCCGATCGTCCCGGACAGGAGCTGGCCGACGACGAGGATGGGCCCGACTGTGAGCGGCAGGGTCAACGTCCCCCACCAGCCGCCGACCCGGTAGTAGACGACGCCCACCAGCAGTCCGCTGGCGGTGGCCGCCGCGCCGGTGACCACGAGCGCGACCAGCAGAGGCCCCACGTCGGTGGTGGACGAGACGAGGTCCAGCCCGCCGTCCGTGAGGGACTGCGTCCACCCCGCGGCCGCGTAGACGGCGCGCTCGACCTGCAGCAGCCCCACGAGCACCAGTGCGTTGGCCGCGGCCACGATCAGGCTCACCACCGCAGCGGCGGCGGCGAACGACCGCCGGGTCATGCCCGCCGCGACATGGGGGGTGAGGCCCGCGGCCACGATGAAGATCATCATCGAGAACGGGAACCACAGCGTGCCCTGCCGGGCGTACTGCATGATGCTGACCTCGACAGGGCCGAACCTGGAGGCGATCACGGTCGCGACGACCACGCCGGCCAGGATGATCGCCCAGAACCAGGCGCCGACGTAGAACTGCGCGGCGAGCTGGTGCCGGATCGTGCGGGCCAGCGGGCTGCGGCGCACGGGGCGCGCGGCGGGGCGGGCAACGACGGCGCTCATCGGGGCACCTCGGATTTCCGGTCGGAGCCCGTGCCGCGCTGGGCGCGGTCGGTGGGCTCGGCGGTCAGGTGGACGAACAAGTCCTGGAGGTCGACGGGGCCGAGGTCGACGCCGAGCTCGCGTGCCTGGGCGACATCGCCGGGCCGAGGGTCGCCGAACAGGGTGAGCCGCAGCGTCGGGCCCAGCTCCTGGCGGCCGACCACGTCGCGCCCGACGGCGAACGCCGCGGCCTTCTCGGCGGGCCCGGTGACTGTGGTCCCCCGCGACCGCAGCTCGTCGGCGCCCTCGGCCAGCAGCACCGTGCCGTCCTGCAGGATGGCCACATCCTCGAACAGCCGGTCGATCTCGTCGATGAGGTGGCTGGACAGCACGATGGTGCGCGGGTGCTCCAGGTAGTCGGCGAGCAGCGCGTCGTAGAAGGCGTACCGGGACGGGGCGTCCATCCCCAGGTAGACCTCGTCGAGCATCGTCAGCTCGGTGCGGGCCGCGATGCCCAGGGATGCGCTCATCGCCGACTTCTGCCCGCGCGAGAGCGCCGTCCGCTTGGCGCGCGGGTTGAGCTTGAAGGTGTCGAGCAGCCGCTCCGCGAGGTCGCGGTCGAAGTGCGGCCTGCTGCCGGCCAGATAGTCGATCGACGCGCTGATGCGGTCGTCGAGCCAGTCGCCGCCCTCGCGGACGAGGCCGATGCCCTGCATCACGCGGGGGTTCTCCCAGGGGTCCTCGCCGTCGACGAGCACACTCCCGGACGTCGGGCGCCGGAAGGCCGCCAGCACGGAGAGCAGCGTCGTCTTGCCGGAGCCGTTGCGGCCCAGCAGGCCCGTGATCGTCCCGGGGTTGATGTCGAGGCTCACGCGGTCGAGGGCCGTCTCGCTGCCGTAGCGGACGGTCACGTCGCGGACCTGGACGCCGAAGCCGCTCATGACTCTCCTCCGGGGGTGCTCTCGTCTGTGGTGGCGCCCTCGTCGGCCGGGGGCTGTGTGGCGGCATCGAGCCGGATCCGGGCGATGACGTCCTCGAGGTCGATGCCGAGCCGGCGGGCCTCCTGGACGGCGGGATCGAGCACATCGGCGAAGAACCGCTCCCGGCCTCGCGCGGCGAGGGCTGACCGGGCGCCGGTGGCGACGAACATCCCGACGCCGCGCCGCTTGTAGAGGACTCCCTCATCGACGAGCTCCGCGAAGGCTTTGGCGGCGGTGGCGGGGTTGATGCGGTAGGTCGTGGCGTACTGGGTCGTCGACATGACCTGGTCCTCCTCCTTCAGCGCGCCATCGAGGATGTCGTCGCGGATCTGGTCGGCGATCTGCAGGTAGATGGGGTCCCGGCCGTCGAAGATGGCGTTCACCCCTCTCGCTCGTTCGTTGGTTCGTTACTCCACTAATGAACCACAGCACGTGCGGAGGCGCAAGAGGGTTGCCCTCGCGCCCGCGCGTCCACCAGGCTTCGACGATGCGCGCCTGGCAGCACACGGACCCCGTCGAGGAGATCCCGCTGCTGGGCGGCGACGTGACGGTCGGCGTCGTCCGCGCTGGCGACACCGTGCGCAGGCCGCTCGGGCCACACTCCCCGCTGGTGCACGCGCTGCTGCGCCACCTCGAACAGGTCGGCTTCGACGGCGCCCCACGACTCCTCGGCGTCGACGAGCAGGGCCGGGAGGTCCTCACCTTCATCGAGGGCGAGGTCGCCGGGCGGCCCCGGCCCCGCTGGGCGGCCGACGAGGACCGGCTCCGGTCCGTCGCACGCCTGCTGCGCCACTACGACGACGCGATAGCCGGGTTCATCCCCCCACCCGGATCCGTGCTCGATGGGCCCGCCATCGAGCACCCGGACGTGCGAGCCGCCACGCTCGACCCGCCTGAGCTGGTGGGGCACATGGACGTCACGCCCGAGAACGTCGTGTTCCGCGACGGCAGGGCAGTCGCCCTCATCGACTTCGACCTCGCGAGACCCGCCACCCGGCTCGACGAGGTCGTCAACGCCCTCACGCACTGGGCGCCGCTCGCGGACCCCCACGACCGCGACCCGCAGCTGGCCGACGCCGACGTGCCGCGCCGCTGCCGGGTGTTCGCCGACGCCTACGGGCTGGGCCTCGACGCCCGCGCCCGACTGGTTGACGTCACAGTGCTGCGGTCCCGGCGTTCGTGGCACGTCATGCGCCACCGGGCCGAGGCAGACGGCGGCGGATGGGCGCGCATGTGGGCCGACGGGGTCGGCGACGTGATCCGCCGCCGCGAGGCGTGGCTCGTCGAGCACGGGCCGGCGATCACGGCCGCACTACTCGCCTGAACAGGCCTGAACGCAGAACGGCCCCGGCGCCCTGAGTCGGGTGTCGGGGCCGTTCGACTGACGTTCCTCAGGCGGAGACGCCCTCCGCCAGGCGGTCGGCGGCGATGAGCTCGGCGATCTGCACGGCGTTGAGCGCCGCGCCCTTGCGCAGGTTGTCGTTGCTGATGAACAACGCGAGGCCGCGGTCGTCCGGGACGCCCGGGTCCTGGCGGATCCGGCCCACCAGCGACGTGTCGCCACCGGCGGCGGCCAACGGCGTCGGCACCCCGGCCAGCTCGACGCCCGGCGCGTGGAGCAGCAGCTCCTGGGCGCGGGCGACGGTCAGCGGCGCGTCGAACTCGACGTTGACCGACAGCGAGTGGCCCGTGAACACCGGCACCCGCACGCACGTGCCCGAGACGAGCAGCTCGGGCAGGCCCAGGATCTTGCGGGACTCGTTGCGGAGCTTCTGCTCCTCGTCGGTCTCGAGGGACCCGTCGTCGACCAGGTTGCCGGCGAGCGCGACCACGTTGAACGCGATCGGCGCGACGTACTTCTCGGGCGCGGGCAGCTCCAGCGCGGAGCCGTCGTGCACCAGCGCCAGCGTGTCCTGCTCCACGGCGGCACGGACCTGGCCGTCGAGCTCGGCGGCGCCCGCGAGCCCGGAGCCGGAGACCGCCTGGTACGTCGAGACGATCATGCGGCGCAGCCCGGCCTCGTCATGCAGCGCCTTGAGCACCGGCATCGCGGCCATCGTGGTGCAGTTCGGGTTCGCGATGATGCCCTTGGACGCCTCGCGCACCGCCTCGGGGTTGACCTCCGAGACGACCAGCGGAACGTCGGGGTCCATGCGCCACGCCGACGAGTTGTCGATGACCATCACGCCGGCGGCGGCGAACCGCGGCCCCTGGGCCTTCGAGGTGGCGCCCCCGGCGGAGAACAGCGCGATGTCCAGCCCCGAGGGGTCGGCGGTGGCGGCGTCCTCGACGACGACCTCCGTGCCCTTCCACGGCAGGGTCGTGCCCGCCGAGCGGGCCGACGCGAAGAACCGGATCTCAGCGACCGGGAAGTCGCGCTCCTCGAGCAGCCGGCGCATCACGGCGCCCACCTGCCCTGTCGCGCCGACGACTCCGACCCGCAAACCTGCTGCCATGACTAACGCCCCGTCCCGCCGTAGACCACGGCCTCGTCTTCGGTGCTGTCCAGATCGAACGCCGTGTGCACCGCACGCACGGCATCTGCCAGTTGGTCGGACCGCGTGACCACGGAGATGCGGATCTCCGAGGTGGAGATCATCTCGATGTTGATGCCCGCCGCGGAGAGCGCGGCGAACAGCCGCGCGGAGACCCCCGGGTGCGACTTCATGCCCGCGCCGATCAGCGAGAGCTTGCCAATCGTGTCGTCGTACTGCAGCGACGCGAACCCGATCTCGTCCTGGCTCTCGCTGAGCGCCGCCATCGCCAGCGTGCCGTCACTGGCCGGCAGCGTGAAGGAGATGTCCGTCAGGCCCGTCGCGGCGGCGGAGACGTTCTGCACGATCATGTCGATGTTCGCGCCAGACCCGGCGACGACCTCGAAGATGTGCGCGGCGGTGCCCGGCACGTCCGGCACCCCCACGACGGTGATCTTGGCCTCGCTGCTGTCGTGCGCGACCCCGGCGATGATCGGCTGCTCCACGTCTGCTCCCTCGTCGGCGCCCTCGGCGGGCTCGTAGTTCATGACCATCGTCCCGGGGTGCGCGGAGAACGAGGAGCGCACGTGGATCGGGACGTTGTACCGGCGGGCGTACTCGACGCAGCGCAGCACCAGCACCTTGGCGCCGCTCGCCGCCATCTCGAGCATCTCGTCGTAGTTGATCCTGTCGATCTTGCGCGCGGACGGCACGATGCGCGGGTCCGCGGTGAACACGCCGTCGACGTCGCTGTAGATCTCGCACACGTCGGCCTTGAGCGCGGCGGCGAGCGCCACGGCCGTGGTGTCGGATCCGCCACGGCCAAGCGTCGTCACGTCATTGGTGTGCTGCGTGACGCCCTGGAAGCCCGCGACGATCGCCACGGCCCCATCGTCGATCGCGGCCTGGATGCGGCTGGGCGTCACGTCGATGATGCGGGCCTTGCCGTGCACGTCGTCGGTGATGACCCCGGCCTGCTGCCCGGTGAACGAGCGCGCCTCGACGCCCAGGTTCGCGATGGCCATGGCGAGCAGCGACATCGAGATGCGCTCGCCGGCGGTCAGCAGGATGTCCATCTCGCGCGACGGCGGCAGTGGCGTGATCGCGTTGGCCAGGTCGATCAGCTCGTCGGTGGTGTCGCCCATCGCCGAGACGACCACGACCACGTCGTTCCCGGCACGCTTGGACTCGGCGATCCGCTTCGCCACACGCTTGACGCCGTTGGCGTCAGCGACGGACGAACCACCGTACTTCTGCACGATCAGGGCCACGTTTGTGTCTCCGGACAAGGGGTCGAACGGGTCGCGCTCACGGACCCGTCGAGTCTAGGACGGCCCAGACTTCGGACTCCCCCGGGTTCGCATGGCGGACTGACCCGTCAGCCCAGCAGATCGGCGGTCAGCTTCACGATCAGCGCGGCCACCACGGCGACGAAGACCACCCGCACGAAAGCGCTGCCCCGGGCGACGGCCATCCGGGCCCCGGTGTACGCGCCGGCGATGTTCGCGACACCCATCACCAGGCCCAGCGCCCACAGCGGCGCCCCCTGCAGCGTGAACACGATCAGGGCGCCGAGGTTGGTGGCGGCGTTGACGATCTTGGCCTGCGCCGACGCCTCGAGGAAGCCGTACCCCAGCACGCTCACCAGGCTGATCACCAGGAACGACCCGGTGCCCGGCCCCAGCAGCCCGTCATAGACGCCGATCACCGCGCCGAGGCCCAGCGCCACGAGCAGGTGCCGGCGGCCCCGCCACCGCAACTCGGTGGCCCTACCCAGCTGCGGCCGCGCCACGGTGTAGACGGCCACCGTCACCAAGGCCACCAGGATCACCGGCTGGAACACGCCCTCCGGGAGCGCCCCGGCGAGCGCCGCGCCGCCGCCAGCCCCCACCAGGGCCGTGAGTGCCATCGGGCCGGCCGTGGCCAGCCCCGGCTGCACCCGCCGGTAGAACGTCGCCGCGCTGACCGACGTGCCCAGGATGCCCGCGACCTTGTTCGTCGCCAAGGCCTGCACCGGGGAGATGCCGGGCACGAGCAGCAGCGCCGGGAGCTGCAGCAGCCCGCCGCCGCCGACCACCGCGTCGACCCACCCGGCGGCGAACGCGGCCAGCACCAGCAGCGCCAACGTGGCGGCGGTCAGCTCGAGGCCCGAGATCGTCATGATTCGCCACCGTATCTGTCACATCCTCCCCACAGGATTCACCGGACGCGACGACCGCAGGCCCCTAGCCTGGGCAGATGCCTCCCACCGTTGAGAGCACCGCCACCCCCGGGCCGGTTCCGGGCGCCTCCCCGGCCGACCACGCGGGGATCGTCGTGCGGGGGGTGACCCGCTCCTTCGGCGCCGTCCGCGCCCTCGACGGGGTCGACCTCGACGCCCGCCCGGGGCGCGTCACCGCGCTCATCGGCCCGAACGGCTCCGGCAAGACGACGCTGCTGCTGGTGCTCGCCGGGCTGCTGGTGCCCGATGCGGGCCATGTGCGCGTCGGCGGCCATGACCCCGTGACCGACGGCGGCGCGGCGAGGGCCCTCACCGGCTGGATGCCCGACGCGTTCGGCACCTGGGACTCGCTGACCGCGCGCGAGGTGCTGACCACCTACGCCGCGGCGTACCGGATGCCGCGCGACAGCGCACAGGCCCGGGTGGCGGAGCTCCTCGAGACCGTGCACCTGACCGAGTACGCCGACCGCCCCGCGAGCGTCCTGTCGCGCGGTCAGAAGCAGCGGCTGGGCCTGGCCCGCGCGCTCGTGCACTCCCCGAAGGTGCTGCTGCTCGACGAGCCCGCCAGCGGCCTCGACCCCCGCTCGCGTGTGGACCTGCGCGAGCTGCTGCGCGCCCTCGCCGCACAGGGCGCCACGGTGCTCGTGTCGAGCCATGTGCTGTCCGAGCTCGACGAGCTGGTCGACGACGCGGTGTTCCTCTCACGTGGTCGCACCGTCACACCGCAGGCGCTCGCGGGGAGCGTTCCCGCCCAGCGCACCTGGCGCGTGCGGGCGCTGTCCTACGGCGCGCTCACACGCTGGCTCTCGTCCACGGGGTCGGCGTGGCGTCCCGACGACGACGCGCCGCCGCCCGGATCGCCCGACGACGTCCCCGGCGGGGTGCTCCTCGAGGTCGCCGGCGATGCGGGCGCCGCCCAGTTGGTGCGCGACGCCGTCGGCTCCGGAGTGCCCGTCACGTCGCTGGCGCCCGTCGGCGGCGAGCTCGAGCAGGCCTACCTGACCCTCGACGAGGAGCGGCGATGAGCACCATCACGCACGACATCGACGTCTCCCCCGAACCCGAACCCCGGATCCCCCCGCCCTCCACCGGCGGGACCTGGCACGTGACCTGGCACGGTGTGCGCACCGTCGCGGCCCTCGAGCTGCGCCAGCGGGTGCGCTCCACCCGCTGGATCGTGGCCCTCGTGGTGTGGTTCGTCGTGGTGGGCGGCATCACGCTGCTCACCTCCGGGGCGATCGGCTACCTCACCGGCGCCGCCCCGACGAGCGTCCAACGCGGCCCCCTGCTGTTCGCCGCCGTCGTGATCCTCGTGCTGGGCCTCGGCCTGCTGGTCACCCCCACACTCAGCTCGACGGCCATCAACGGCGACCGCAACGCCGGAACCCTCGCGACCCTGCAGGTCACGCTGTTGAGCCCCGCGGAGATCGTGCTCGGCAAGCTCCTCGCCGCCTGGGCCGCGTCGCTCGCGTTCCTCGTCGCGAGCCTGCCGTTCCTCGGCCTGGCCCTCGCGATGGGCGGCACGCCGATCCTGTCCTTTGTGCTCGTGCTGCTGCTCGTCGCGGTCCTGCTCGCCTGCGTGTGCGCCGTCGGGCTCGGGTTCTCCGCCCTGGTGGCCCGCCCGGCCGGGTCGACGGTCCTCACGTTCCTGATGGTCGCAACCGTCACGATCATCGCGCCGATCCTGTTCGTGGTGACGCTGCCCTCCGTCTCGTCCGAGAGCGAGATCCGCGTGTGGGCCACTCCGTGGGACGACTCCTCCGACGGGATGGCGGAGGAGTGCCGCTGGGAGACCACGACAGAGACGGTCGTCCACACCGAGCGCACCTGGTGGCTGCTCGGCGCGAACCCGCTCGTGGTGGTGGCCGATGGCGCGGGTGTCGCGATGAATGACAGGTCGACAGTCGACCCGCTCGGCGGGATCCGCACAGGCATCCGCTACCTGCGCGCGGGCTCCCCTCCCGAGGTGGACCGGTGCTACTCGTCGGCGACGACCTCGCCCGTGGAGGAGTACGACCCCGACGCGAGCCCGGTGTGGCCGTGGGGCCTGGGCGTCAACGTGCTGCTCGGCGCGGCGGGCGCCATCACCGCCGTGCGGCGGCTGCGCGTCCCCCAGCACAAACTGGCCCGGGGCACCCGCGTCGCCTGACGCGGACCGCGCCGTTCAGGCTGCGGCGGTCAGGGCTGCAGCGCCTCGTACTCCGCCTCGGCGGCCACGTCGTCGTCCACGTCCAGGCGCAGATGGCCCAGCAGCACCTGCAGCACGCGCAGCACACTCGACGCGCGCTCGCCCCAGCTCGACAGGTAGGAGAACTGCCACCACCACAGGGCCTCGAGCTCATGCCCGGACTCGTAGTGCCGCAGCCCCTGGAGCAGCGCCCCGGCGACGGCCACCAGGTCGCCGGACACCGTCGACGCCGTGACCTCGGCGCCCAGCAACGGGTCCACGACCTCGGCGTACTCGTCAATGCCCTGCAAGATCTCCGCCAGCGCGGAACGCAGCGGGTCCACATCCGGGTCGGGGCCCACATCCGGCTCGAACCGCTCCGGGGGCACCACGTCGACGATCGCGCCCGCGCGGGCGCCCGCGGCCAGCAAGTCCGAGACGGCGAGCAGCAGCAGAGGGATCGACGAGTCCGGGCCCGTCCCCGCGCCCACCTCGGTCACCGTGGTGAGGAAGCTGCGGGTCTCCTCCGCGATCGTGTGCGCGACCTCGAGTAGGTCCGCGACCTCCGCGTCCTGCGCTTCGCCCTGGAAATCGACCTCTGTCATCGCCCTCACGCTCCCTCTACGTCTCCCGGTTGCGGCGTGCTGTGCTGTGCCGGCTACGCGCTGATCCGGCGCCGGCCCTCGAACGCCCGGCCCAGCGTCACCTCGTCGGCGTACTCCAGGTCCCCGCCCACCGGCAGGCCCGAGGCCAATCGGCTGACGGTGAGGCCCATCGGCACGAGCATCCGGGCCAGGTACGTCGCGGTCGCCTCACCCTCGACGTTCGGGTCCATCGCCAGGATGACCTCCGTGACGACGCCGTCTTGCAGGCGCATCAACAGCTCCTTGATGCGCAGGTCGTCCGGCCCCACCCCCGCGATCGGGTTGATGGCGCCGCCGAGCACGTGATACCTCCCGCGGAACTCCCGGGTGCGCTCCACCGCGACGACGTCCTTCGGCTCCTCGACCACGCACAGCACCGCCGTCGAGCGTCGCGGGTCGCGGCACACGCGGCACTGCGGCTCCTGCGACACGTTCCCGCAGACCTCGCAGAACTGCACGCGCGCCTTCACCTCGGTGAGGGCGTCGACGAGCCGCCGCACATCAGCCGGGTCAGCCGCCAGCACATGGAACGCGATGCGCTGGGCACTCTTGGGACCGACTCCGGGCAACCGCCCGAGCTCGTCGATCAGGTCCTGGACCGCGCCTTCATACACCCGGCCAGCCTACGGTGCGAGGACTGGGAGCCGCGTCGGACGCCCCGGGCCGACGCCGAGCAGAACGCCCGACGTCGGCAACCTCACCCTCAAGGCCGAGGGCGTCAGGCCATCCCGCCGTCGACCTGCTCGTCGATGACCACGCCACCGAGCATCTGGGCCACCAGCGGGGCGCCATTGAGCCCCGACGACGCCAGGTCCGGGTCGTCCGGCGAGGGAGAGTCCTCCTCCATCGGAGCCCGACGGCCGCCCATGCTCGCGGCGTGCGCCCGCGCGCCCGCCTCCCGCGCGCTCAACGCCTGCGCCTGAGGCGCCGGTCGCTGCGGCGCCGCCCACGGGTCCTCGCCCTGGCCGACGCCCGGGTGGTGGGCCTCACCCGGCTCCCCCGGGTCGTCATCGTGCGGCTCGGGCGCGCCCGGGTCCTCGTCGTCGACCCCGGTCGCCGGGCCCGAAGCCCCCCCGGCGCCCTGGCCGCCTGGCGTGCCGGGGGCTGCCGTCGGCCGAGGCGCGGCCCCGGGCGCTGGGGTCGGCGCCGGGGTGTCCCAGGACGCGGCAGCCGCGGCGGCCGCAGCCGCGCCTCGCCCGCCAGCAGTGTCAGCGGCGGCCCGGGCAGGCGGCTCGGGAGTCGACGCCGCGGCCGACGCCGTGGGCGCCTGCTCGGCGAGCACAGCCTCGACACGGGCGTCGAAGCCCAGCGTCTCCCGCACGGCCCGCTGCACCATCTCGGCGTGCGCGCCCGCGCGGAAGTACGCCGCGAGGCCGGGGGCGATGAAAGACAGCTTCAGCGTCGTCGCGTCGAGCTCGGCCACCTGGGCGTTCTGCGAGACGAGCACCCACGTGGTCTTCTTCAGCCGGCTCAGCGTCTCGAGCACCTCGGGCCAGCGGCGGCGCAGCATCTCGGTGTCCGGGCCCGATGCCGCGGCGGCAGCCGGCGCGGCGGGCGCCGGAGCAGGAGCAACGGGAGCGGGCGACGCGGGAGCGGCAGGCGCGGGAGCGGCAGGCGCCTGAGAGGCCACGGGCGCCGGCGCCGTCGGGCCAGGCGCAGGCGCCGCTTCGGCGACGGGCGCGTGCTCCGGCACCGGGGCCGGGCGCTCGACACGCGGCCGATCGACGGTGCTCGGAGCCTCGGCAGGCGGCGCGGCGACAGGGGGCTGCGCGACCGGCGGAGCGGCAACAGGCGGCGCAGTCACAGACGCGGGGGCGACCGGCGCGGTGACCGGCGCCGGGATCGGTGCGGGCGGCGATGCCACCGCCGGCGCGGAGACGGGCGCCACCGCTGAGCCACCAGCGGACCCGAGTCGTTCGAGCCGGTCGAGCCGGGCCGCGACGCCTGTGGTCGTGTCGTCGGCGGCGGGCAGCAGCAGTCGGGCCATCAGCAGCTCGAGGTGCAGGCGCGGCGAGGTGGCGCCCACCATCTCGGTGAGGGCCAGGTTGACCAGGTCGGCGGAGCGGGACAGCTCGGCCGCGCCCAGGTGGGCGGCCTGCGCCCGCATGCGGGTGAGCTGGTCGCCGGGGACGTCGCCCAGCGCGGCGGCAGCGGCGTCGCCGGAGGCCGCGATGACGATGAGGTCGCGCAGGCGCTCCAGCAGGTCCTCGACGAACCGGCGGGGCTCGTGGCCCGTGGAGATGACGCGCTCGACGACGCGGAACGCGCTGGCGCCGTCATTCGCGGCGATGGCGTCCACCAGGTCGTCGAGCAGCGAGGCGTGCGTGTAGCCGAGCAGGGACACGGCGCCCTCGTAGTCCAGGCCGCCCTCACCCGATCCGGCGATGAGCTGGTCGAGCACGGACAGCGCGTCGCGCACCGAGCCCGCGCCGGCGCGGACCACCAGTGGCAGCACGCCCTGGCCCACCTGCACGCCCTCGGCGGCGCACAGCTGCGCGAGGTAGTCGGAGAGCACGTCCGGCGGCACGAGCCGGAACGGGTAGTGGTGGGTGCGCGAGCGGATCGTGCCGATGACCTTGTCGGGCTCGGTCGTCGCGAAGATGAACTTGATATGCGGCGGCGGCTCTTCAACGATCTTCAGCAGCGCGTTGAAGCCCTGCGGGGAGACCATGTGGGCCTCGTCGAGGATGAAGATCTTGTACCTGTCGCGCGCGGGGGCGAAGGTGGCGCGCTCGCGCAGGTCGCGGGCGTCGTCCACGCCACCGTGGCTGGCGGCGTCGATCTCCACGACGTCCAGGCTGCCGGGGCCGCCGCGCGCGAGCTCGACGCAGGACGCGCACACGCCGCACGGGGTGTCCGTCGGGCCCTCCGCGCAGTTGAGGCAGCGCGCCAGGATCCGCGCGGACGTCGTCTTGCCGCAACCACGCGGGCCCGAGAACAGGTAGGCGTGGTTCGCCTGCCCGCTGCGCAGGGCCTGCCGGAGCGGTGCGGTGACGTGGTCCTGACCGATCACCTCGGCGAAGGAGTCCGGCCGGTAACGGCGGTACAGGGCTGTGGTCACGGGAAGACCCTATGCGCCACGCCTGACAGGGTCATCCGCCGTCCTAGCGGTGCGGGCTCCTCGCTGTCAGTCCGGCCGCACGCTCGTCTCACGGAGCACCGTCCGCAGCAGCGGGCGGCTGGCCTCGCTGGCCGCGAGCACCAGCAGGCATCCCGCGACCAGGCATCCGCCCAGCATCAGCAGCCCAGACGTCCCGATCTGCACCCCTGGCCCGAGGAACGGCGTGATGACGAGCAATCCCATCCCGGCGGACGTGACGGACACGAAGAGCAGCGGCGTCAGCACCTCACGGCGTCGCACCGCGTCGAGCAGCGAGGCGGGAGCCCCGGCGAGGGCCTGCAGCGCGTAGTCGCGCCGCCGATCGAGCACTGACGCGGCCTGGATGATCCCCGCCGAGCACGCCGCGACGACGAAGGTGATGGCCAGCGTGAGCATGGCGCCCATGACGAGGTCATCGAGGAAGAGCCGCTCGCCGGGGGCCATTCCCTGCACTTCCGAGATCATCGGGAGGACGGACAGCACTGCGGCGACGAAGCTCGCCAGCCCCAGCCCGCCGACGACGCGCCGCGCAGCCTTCGGGTCGTCGGCCGGGCGCCGGGCGGCGGGCAGGCCCGCCGCGGATCGGGCGGTCCCGCCGGCGATCTTGCCGAGCAGCCAGATCAGCCACGGTCCCACCAGGTTGATGCTGCCGAAGACGGCCGCGAGCATGCCGAGGATGAGCACGGTGAGCGCGGCGCTGTCGAGCCCGGAGAGCGTCGTCACCACGAGGAACCCGATCACGGCCACCACCGTGACGATCAGGCGGATGACCTTGAGCCCCGCGGGTGTGGTGCGCTGCGCGACGCCGAGCGGGGACACGACGACGCGTCGGAGCGTGAACGCGGCGCTGAGGGCCGCGAGCGCGGGCGCCACGAGCAGCGCCACGAGCATCAGGGGGCCCACCCACATCTCGGAGACGGCGAGGTGGTCGCCCTGGAACGGCACGAGCGTCCAGACCGGGAGCAGCAACACATAGCCGACCATGCCGAACGCGGCGCCCACCAGCCCTTGCCAAGCGGTCTCGGTGACGGTCAGCGCCACCACCTCCCTGGGGGTCGCGCCGAGCAGCCGCAGGGTGGCGAGGCGCGCGTCCCGTCGTGCCACCCCCAGCCGGGCCGCGGCGCCGCCCAGCGACAGCAGGGGCACCATCAGCAGGATCACGGCGACCCACGCGAGCACGATGTACAGGTCGCCCCACTCCTTCTGGAAGGGGTCGCCATTGGCGGCGCGCACCGTGAACGCGCGCTGGCCTCCGAGCACACTCAAGGCGAGGGCGGTGGTGATCGCGAATGCCAGGACTGCCAGCGCGGTGCTGCGCGCCTGCTGGCGTACCCCGCTCGCGCCACCGGCGCGCAGCAGCACCGGGGCGAGGGCCATCACCGTTCTCATCGGGCGGCGCCGACCACGCGACCGTCGCGGACCTCGATGCGCCGCCCGCACCACGCGGCGACGTTCTCGTCGTGCGTGACGACGACGAGGGACGCCCCGGCGGCGCGCGTCGCCTCGACGAGGACCTTCATGACCTCGGCGCCGGTGGCCTGGTCGAGGGCGCCGGTCGGCTCGTCGGCGAAGACCACGTCCGGCCGGGCGATGAGCGCGCGCGCCACCGCGACCCGCTGCGCCTGCCCGCCCGAGAGCTCACCGGGGCGGCGCGTCTCCATGCCGCCCAGGCCCAGGGAGCCGAGCCACTGCCGCGCCTGCCGGGTGGCGTCCTTGCGGGAGGCGCCGAGCAGCATCGCGGGCAGCGCGACGTTCTCCTGGGCGGGCAGCTCGGCGAGGAGCTGGCCGAATTGGAAGACGAAGCCGTAGTGCTTGCGGCGCAGCAGGGACCGCTCCCGCTCGCTCAGGCGGCTCACGTCGTCACCGCGCAGCAGCACGGCGCCCTCGTCGGCGGAGATGATGCCCGCAAGGCAGTGCAGCAGCGTCGACTTGCCCGATCCGGAGGGTCCGGTGACCGCGAGCGCCTCCCCGTCGGCGAGCTCGACGTCGACACCGGCGAGCGCCGTCGTCGGGCCGAAGCGCTTGACCAGGCCGCGCGCGGCGAGGCGGATGCCCGCACGCGGCGCAGTGGCGGCCGCGACACGGACCGCCGTGTGTTGGGTGGGGACTGCCGGGAGCGGTGGGAAGGTCATGGATCCCAGGGTCGGCGTCCCGACGCCCGCCGCGCGTCCGCCCCCGGGCCCCACCTCGAGGGCGGTTGTGCGCCGAAGGTCGCGCGGGGCCTCCGCCTACGGGTGGACGGGCACCGAGGTGCGTTTTGTCGCTTTTGTGTGTCTACTGATGCGCATGAGTCCTCGTGCGCTCGCCTCGTCATTCGCGGCGGCGGCCGCCCTCGCGGTTGCCGTCGTCACGCTGACCGCCGCCCCGGCGGCCGCCCAGGTGGTCGACATCAATCCCGTGCGCGTCGAGGTGGGCGGCCATCCGGCGAACAGCGGCTTCCTTGTGTTCGTCGAGGGCGACACCCTGCTGAACCTCGACGAGTCCGAGGGCACCGTGGCGACCGGGGGCAACCTCGCCTTCGAGACGAACTACCAGGTGGCGCTCGGCGCAGGCGTGTTCCCCACGTTCACGGCCCCGGGCGACAGCGACCCCACCACGCTCTACGTGGGCGGCGGGATCATCTGGCCGTCGAACTCGTCCCTGTTGCAGGTGTTGCGCGGCAACACCAAGGTCGCCGACACCTCGACGTACACGGCCCTCAACACCGACTCCAACCAGGCGGAGGTGAACTACCGGCTCGTCCTGCCGGGCGCCGCGTACGAGTCGACCCCGGCGATCACGGGCACCAACCGCCAGACCCCGGCGTCCATCGGCACGCCCGTGCCCACCGACCTCATCGACATCCCCAGCGCGTTCAGCACCTATCGCGCGCTGACCACCGAGATCGCCGGCTGCGCGCCCACCATCGAGCTGACCGACGCCAGCGGGACGCCCCTGACCTCGATCACCCCGGGTCAGCAGTCATTCGTGACCCTGATCCCCGGTGAGACGAACGTCCTGCAGATCAGCGCAGCCGATCTGGCGAACCTCTCGGAGATCACGTTCCGGAACCAGCCGACAGCGGACACGCCGCTGGTCGTCAACGTCACGGGCTCGTCCTTCGAGGGCGACCTGCCCAACATGCCCGGCGTCAGCGGCGCGGAGGCTCCGTACATGCTGTGGAACTTCGCCGGCATGAGCACGGTGACCGTGACCGGCGGCGACAGCCTCGAGGGCACGCTGTACGCACCCAACGCCGATCTGACCTGGCTCCCCACGGCGAACATCGAGGGCAACGTCATCGCCGCGAACTTCAACCACGGGCCGCCCGGCCGGCTCGTCCGCGAGGTCCACGACTTCCCGTTCGCGACGACGATCACCTGCGGCTCGGCTCCGGTGCTCGCCGAGCTGACGCTGATCAAGGAGGTCGTGGGCGGCACGGCGGCCCCCGGCGACTGGACGCTGGGCGCGACCGGCCCTGTCGACGTGAGCGGGCCGTCGGGGTCGAGCGAGGTCACCGACGTGGTCGTCGAGCCGGGCGACTACGAGCTCAGCGAGACCGGCCCGGAGGGGTACGCGCCCGGCTCCTGGACCTGCGAGGGCGGGACGCTGAACGGCAGCACGGTGACCGTGCCGGATGGCGGCGACGTCACCTGTCGGATCGTCAACACCCTCATCACGCCGACGCCGACGCCGACGCCCACTTGCCCCTCGCCCACCACCACTGCGCCCGCGCCCACCGCGGGCGGCGGAGGCGCGCTCTCGGCCAGTGACCCGCGCTGCGCCACGCTCCCGGCGACGGGGCCGTCAGCCGGCGCGTCGCTGGGCTTGCTCGGAGGCCTGCTCCTGGTGGGCGGCCTGACTGCTCTCTGGGTGGCACGCCGGGGCGGCTGGCGCTCGCAGGGCTGACGCGGTGCCGGGTCGAGGCAATAGTCGAGGCAATATAAGGACCCCCCGCACACCCGCCAGAGCTCGCCTGCCCTTGCTGCCTTCCGGCCCTGGGGGAGTTCAGCGAGATGACGCCGCACGAGGGGTCTGCCACCAGACTAGCCCAGTCCGCGACGTGCCCGCCGCGCCTCATGGCGAAATCCCAGGTCGACACGGCACTGTTACGGCATGAGGCCGCCGACGGACAGCCCGCGCGTCGCGACGATCACGCGCGTCCGCCGTCCGACGACGGCTGCCCTGGTTCCCCTAGCCGCCGGGGCGACCGTGCTCGTGGTGGTGGCGCTGTGGGCGGCGAACGGCAATGTGGCCGAGTTGGCGAACGGGCCCGGCGCCGCGCTGACGTCATTCGGCCGGCTGTGCGGCCTGGTCGCCTCCGACCTGCTGCTGCTCCAGGTGCTGGCCATGGCCCGCATCCCGTGGGCCGAGCGCGCCCTGGGCCAGGACGCCATCGCCCGATGGCACCGGCTGCTCGGCTTCACGTCGATCACCCTGATGCTGGCGCATGCGGTGGCGGTGGCGCTCGGGTACTCGCTGCTGGACGGGATCGGGTTCTGGCCCGAGGCATGGACCCTGGTCACCACCTTCCCGGGGGTGCTGCTCGCGACGGCCGCCCTCGCGCTGTTCATCCTGATCGCCGTCACCTCGGTGCGGGTCGCGCGCCGGCGGATGCGGTACGAGTCCTGGCATCTGCTGCACCTGTACGCGTACCTGGGCGCCGGGCTGGCGCTGCCGCACCAGCTCTGGACCGGCGCGGACTTCCTCGCCTCGCCGGTGGCCACGGCCTACTGGTGGACGCTGTACGGCGTGGCGCTGGCCAGCGTGCTGGTGTTCCGCGTCGGGCGGCCGCTGCTGCGCTCCCGGCGGCACCGGTTGACGGTCAGCGAGGTCGTGCCCGAGGCGCCCGGAGTCGTGTCGGTGCTGCTCACCGGGCCGCGCCTGCACGAGCTGCCCGTGGAGGCCGGGCAGTTCTTCGTGCTCCGGTTCCGCACCGGCCCCGGCTGGACGCGCGGCCACCCGTTCTCCCTGTCGGCGGCGCCACGGCCCGATGCGCTGCGCTTCACCTTCAGCATCCGAGGCGACGACGGCGCCCGCCTCGCCGGGGTGGCTCCGGGCACGGCGGTGCTCATCGAGGGCCCGTTCGGGCGGCTCGTCCCGGCCGCGCGGACCCGCCCCGGCATGGTGGCCCTGGCCGGCGGGATGGGCATCACGCCGCTGCTGTCCGTGCTGCAGGACGCCGCGCGACGCGGTGACGCCGCCGGCCCGCTGACACTCGTGCGGCGCACCGGCGCCGAGGGACCGCTGCCGCTCGAGGCGGATGTCGAGGCCCTGGTGCGCGACGGCGGCCTGCGTGTCGTCGACCTGGTCGGACGGCGCAGCGTCACCGGCACCTCCTGGCTGCCTGTGCAGCTCGGGCATCTGAGCGGGCCGGACGCGCTGCGCACGATCGTGCCCGACCTCGACTCCTGCGACGTGTACGTGGCCGGTCCCGCGCCGTGGGTGGACGCCGTCGCGGCAGACGCCCGCGCGGCCGGGGTCCCCCGGTCGTCGCTGCACCTCGAACGCTTCGCCTGGTGAGACCGCTGAGACTCGTGAGAGGGGACTGACCGTGCGCCGCATCCTGTTCGCCGCCTGCTGCACCGTCGTGGGCCTCGTGCTGCTCTTCTCCTGGCCCACCAGCTGGAACCGGCCCGTGGACGGGGCGGGCGGGCGGCCCGGCGCGGACCCGTCTCCCGAGGCCGTCGACCCGGGCGTGCCCGCCGAGCCGTCCGGCGACGACACCGCAAGCGACGACACTGCGGGCGACGACGGGGCGGGCGGCACGTACACGGGGGCCGCCGTGCCCAACGGCCACGGAGACGTGCAGGTGCGGATCACCGTGGCCGACGGCGCCGTCGTCGAGGCTGAGGCGGTCCAGTACCCGACCAGCGACCCGCGCGCCCGGCAGGTCAACACCCGCGCGATCCCGATCCTCGACGAGGAGGCCATCGGCGCGACGAGCGGGGACCTCGACATGGTGTCCGGGGCCACCCTGACCAGCGACGCCTACCGGGAGTCACTGCAGGACGCGCTGGACCAAGCAGGGCTGTGAGCGGTGGGACTGTGAGCAGTGGGCTAGGGCGGCGCGCCTGGGTCGAGCAGATCATGGGGATGCCGGTCAGCGTCCATGTGCGGGGGCCCGCCGCGCGCGGCGCCGACGCCGAGCACGCCGTCGCCGAGCTGTTCGCGAGCCTGCGCGACGCCGACGCGATGTTCAGCACCTACCGGGCCGACTCGCAGGTGAGCCGCCTGCGGCGCGGCGAGCTCGACCTGGACGGGTGCGGCCCAGCCGTCCGCGAGGTCCACGGCCTGTGCGCCCAGGCGCGGGCCGCCACCGACGGCTACTTCGACGCGTGGGCGCCCACGCGAGGCTTCGACCCGACGGGCCTGGTCAAGACGTGGGCGCTCGAGCGGGCGGCCCGTCCGCTCAGCGCGCTGCCCGGCCTAGGCGCCGCGGTGGGCGCCGGCGGGGACATCCTGGTGCTGCCCGACGATGACCCGGCGCCGTGGAGCATCGGCATCGAGGACCCGCGCGACCGCAGCCGCACGCTCGCGTCGGTGCCCGTGCACGACGGCGGGGTCGCCACGTCCGGCATCGCTGCCCGCGGCGCCCACATCATCGACCCGCACACCGGCAGGGCGGTCACCGAGGTGCTGTCCGCCACTGTGAGCGGGCCTTCGCTGATGTGGGCCGACGTGTGGGCCACCGCTGCCGTGGCCCGCGGCGCCGACGCCACCCGGTGGGTCGATGGGCTCGCCGGGACCAGCGGGCTGTTGGTCATGGCCGGCGGCGCCGTGCACCGTTGGGCGAATCCCGCCTAAGGCGCCCGAAGCCGCGCGCCCCACGAATGGATGACTTCTCCGGGAATGGGCGGAGTTTCACCCGGTCGCATTCACTCGCGCGGTCGAACATCGCCCCCGCGGTTCGGATGAATCGGATATACAAGGGCACACGCCGCTAAATCCCCCAGGCTGTTCTCCGTCGCTGCAGACCGGAGAGCGCCAGGCCAGCGGCACAGAGCACCCGTCCTCGACGACCCGTCCGGCATTCCATTCCGCACACTCCGCCGCACGGCTCCTCGGCATGCCCGCACACCGAGAACGCATCCAGAAAAGCCCTGCCGACTGCGCGTGGGGCACGCCTCGAAGGAGCACGCACATGATTCGCCGCCTCTCCACGACGTTCGGCATCGGCGCCCTCGGCGTCACCGCCGCGCTGCTGTTCGCGCCCGCCGCCCAGGCCGCTGGCTGCCTGCCCTCCCCCGGCTCGCCGCTGATCCCCGCCACCTACGAGGCCCTCCCCGTCTCGCCCGCCGTGGAGGCCACGCCCGCCATCCCGGCCATCGACGAGGTCAGCCACACCGAGCACACGTACGCCCGCACGGTCATCGACCAGCCGTACGTGCCCGGCGAGGACGCGGCCATCCGGGAGAAGTGGTCGATCTCCACCTTCATCAAGGGCTGGACCAAGACCGACCAGGTGCGGACGAAGGTCATCACCCCGGCGTGGGATGAGTACAAGACGCTCTACTGGCACGAGCGCCAGGTGCAGACCAGCCCCGGCCAGGAGTACATCGCCCCCACCTACAAGACGGTCGTGGACCAGCCCGCGTGGACCGAGGAGATCCCCCACGACGCCGAGTACACGACGGTGCACCACGAGGCGGTCACCGAGGTCCAGTACGAGTGGATCAACGCGTTCGCCCACTGGAAGAAGCAGTGGGCCGCGACGGACCCCGGTTTCGGGTGGGTCAAGACCGGTGAGTGCAAGACCGTCGTCCTCAAGGAGGCCTACGACGAGCAGGTGCTGGTGAAGGCCGCCTGGGTGGAGAAGGTCGAGCACCCCGCGACGTACAAGGAGGTCGTGGACAACCCCGGCCAGGAGTACATCGCGCCCACCTTCACCACCGAGCGCCGGGTCTCCGGCCACGAGGACCTCAACGGCAAGGGCGACGCCGGCCACGGCTGGACCCCCACCGGCGAGACGGTGCAGAAGTTCATCAAGCACCACCCGGCGGTGACGAAGCCCGAGTACCTGCACACGCAGGTCGTCAAGGAGGCCGTCGCCCCGATCGAGGAGGTCTCCCACGAGGAGACGACCGAGTGGGTCACCGAGGCGCCGGAGGGTGAGGGCTGGGAGCTCGTCGACGAGCGCACCGTCATCGACCAGGCGTTCGTGCCCGCCGTCCCGGCCGTCGAGGCCGTCAACGCCGTCTGGGAGAAGCGCCAGCTCACGGCCGAGGTCCCGGCTGTCGCGCCTGTGGTCTGCGCCGCCGACCCGGCTGCTGTGCCGAACCCGACGGTCACCTACCTCAGCGAGGTGCTGGCCGCGCCGCTGCCCGCCGCCGCCCCGGCCGCACCCGCCGTGGTGAAGAAGGCCCCCGCGGTGAAGAGCGAGGTCCTGGCCGCGACAGGCGCCCCGGCTGGCCTGTACGGCGTGGGAGCCGTGGCGCTCCTGGCGCTGGGCGGCACGCTCGTGGCCGCTCGCCGTCGGGCCTCAGAGCAGCACTGACAGTCCGCGTCGGTCCCGGCCCCCAGCGTGCCGGGACCGACGCGCGACCCGCTCACCCCGCCGTCGTGCGCCCGAAGTGGAAGGACGTGGCCGCCGAGCGCGGCCAGCGGCTCGTGACGACCTTGCCCCGCGTGTAGAACCGCACGGCCTCGGGGCCGTAGACGTGGCTCTCGCCGAACAGCGAGTCCTTCCATCCGCCGAACGAGTGCCAGCCGACCGGAACCGGGATCGGCACGTTGATGCCGATCATGCCGACGCTCACCGAGCGCTGGAACGTGCGCGCGGCGTCGCCGGAGGCGGTGAACAGCGCCGTGCCGTTGCCGTAGGGGTTCGCGTTGACGATGTCGATGGCCTCGGCGAGCCCGGCGACGCGGAGAACGACGAGCACCGGGCCGAAGACCTCCTCGGCGTAGGCCCGCATGTCGGTGGACACGCCGTCGAGCACCGTCGGCCCCACGAAGAAACCGCCCTCGTGGCCGGGAACGGTGTGCCCGCGACCGTCGACGAGTGCTCGCGCTCCGCCGTCCACAGCCTCCGTGACGATCTGCTCGATGCGCTCCTGGGCGGCGCGCGTGATGATCGGGCCCATGTCGGACGCCGGGTCGGAACCCGGCGCCACTCGCACCGCCAGCGCCGCGGCGCGCAGCCGCTCGAGCAGCGCGTCAGCCACCTCGTCGGCCACCAAAGCCACCGACACCGCCATGCACCGCTCCCCCGCCGCGCCGAACGCCGCAGCCGTCAGGTGGGTGGCCGCCAGGTCGAGGTCGGCGTCGGCCAGCACCACCGCGTGGTTCTTGGCGCCGCCCAGCGCCTGCACCCGCTTGCCCTGCGCGGTCGCCATCGCGTGCACATGCTTCGCGACGGCGGTGGAGCCGACGAAGGACACCGCCGCGACATCCGGATGCGTGAGCAGCCCGTCCACCGCCACCCGATCGCCCTGGAGCACCGAGAAGACACCGTCGGGCAGGCCCGCGTCCGCCCACATCTGCGCGAGCAGCAACGACGCCGACGGGTCGCGCTCCGACGGCTTGAGGATGAACGCGTTGCCCGTGGCGATCGCCATCGGCGCCATCCACAACGGCACCATCGCCGGGAAGTTGAACGGGGTGATCCCCGCCACGACCCCCAGCGGCTCCCGGAACGAGAACACGTCCACATCCGTCGCGACCTGGTCGGAGTACTCGCCCTTGAGCAACTGCGGGATGCCGCACGCGAACTCCACGACCTCCAGCCCCCGGCCGATCTCCCCCACGGCGTCCGAGAGCACCTTGCCGTGCTCCGCCGTGATCACCGCCGCCAACTCGGCCGTCCGGGCGATGAGCTGCTCCCGGAACGCGAACATCACCGCCGCACGCTTGCCCAGCGGCGTCTGCGCCCACCCCTCGGCGGCGATGAGGGCCGCCGCGACCGCCGCGTCGACATCCACCTGATCGGCCAGCGCCACCTGTGCGGACACCTGCCCGGTCGCGGGGTCGAACACGTCCTGCCGGCGCTCCCCCGAGCCCGGCGTCGGGGCGCCGCCGATGACGTGGCCGACGAGCGTGGTGACACCGGTGCTGTCGATCGAAGGCTGCGCGCTCACGGTTCTCCTCCGGGTGAGGCCGTCGGCTATGACGGATTCGCGTCACGCTAGCGCCCGGCGCCCCGGCTGAGTAGGGGCCCGCAGAGGACGGCTCGCAGGCTGGCACGCCATCACCCCACAGCAATCCCGGCCCGCAACCGCGCTGTGGGCGAGCCGCGCCACACTAGTGACCTGACTGAGGTGCCCGGCGCGACTGGCACTGCCTCGACCTGCGGTACGGGCACCAGTCTCCGTACGTCGAGCCCCTGCTGTGGGCGCCGGACGCCGTGGGCTGGGCACACGCCCGCGGCGGCGAGTGGCGACTGCTCGCCAGCCCGCTCATCCGGAACGTCATCGATGTCTGAGTCCGGACACGCGAAAGGCCCGAACGCAGACACCATCCGGAGCTGTCTCGGGCCCTCGACTTCCCGCGGCTACTGCCTTGGGCACTTCGAAGACTAGGCCGCACTCCAGACCATCGCAATAGCGAATACGCCGCTGTGGGCATCCCATGCTGGAGCGCGCTTCCCATGCCGGCCGGCACGCAGACCCGCCGGGGCGCCCGTGCCAGACTCGCCGGATGCCTGAGCACTACGCGCCCGACGACCACGCCACCGACCGGGCCCTGCTCGTCGCCGCGTCCTACGTGCTGCTGCGCCGCGACGACCAGGTGCTACTGCAGCTGCGCCGCGGCACCGGCTACATGGACGAGCACTGGGCCACGATGGCCGGGCACGTCGAGCCCGGCGAGTCCGTGCACGAGGCCGCCGCCCGCGAGCTGTCGGAGGAGGCCGGTGTGCGCGTGCGCGTCGAGGACCTCGTGCCGGTCACGATGCTGCACCGCTACGAGGTGGGCGGCGCGCAGGTCGAACAGCGCTGCGACGTGTTCTTCGAGGCTCGGGCCTGGACCGGGGAGCCGCGCATCATGGAGCCGGCCAAGTGCGCCGCCATGGAGTGGTTCCAGCTCGACGCGCTGCCGTCGCCTGTCGTGCCGCATGAGCTCCTCGTCCTCGAAGGGCTGCGGCCGGGGGCGTCGCTGCCCGCCGTCGTGTCGTACCGCACGGGCGGCTGACACCCGGCTGACACGCGGCTGACACGCGGCTGACACGGCGGTGGCCGTGTACCGAGGTCGCAGCGACGTCGGGTATCCTCATCCGGCCAGGAGGATTCGCCTAGTGGCCTATGGCGCACGCTTGGAAAGCGTGTTGGGTGAAAGCCCTCGGGGGTTCGAATCCCCCATCCTCCGCGCACCGAAGGGCCCGTCACCGCAGCAATGTGGGTGACGGGCCCTTCGCCATGCCACGGGCTCACCTCAGGCGAGGCGAGTTCGGGCTCGTCGATCCGCTTCGTCGGCCCCGGCCATCAGCCCTTCACGTCCTGACGGACACTCAGCCTGAGCGCGGCGCCGCGTCGCCCTGGAGCCACGACAGCGCGCCCTGGGCCGCGACCACGCCGGTGCTGAATGAGGCTTGCAGCAGGTAGCCGCCGGTCGGGGCCTCCCAGTCGAGCATCTCGCCTGCGACGAATGTGCCGGGCAGCCGCCGC
This sequence comes from Cellulomonas timonensis, assembly GCF_900046455.1. Taxonomy (GTDB): domain Bacteria; phylum Actinomycetota; class Actinomycetes; order Actinomycetales; family Cellulomonadaceae; genus Cellulomonas_A; species Cellulomonas_A timonensis. The sequence continues at coordinate 539,285 of NZ_FCOT01000011.1, read as the reverse complement.
ATCATCAGCGACTCGTCGACCTCCGACCAGGCGAGGCCGCCTGCGGTGGAGATGGCCCGGTCGATGGGCATCGTCGCGGTCACCATGACGGGGACGGCTTTGACCAGGCCCGCCATCTCGGTGGCGTCGCTCGGCAGCGCGCCGCCGCTCGACTCCCGCAGCAGGGCGATGGCGACGGGGTCGAGGCCAAGGCGGCGCAGCCAGGTCGAGGCTGAGTCCTTGGGCCGGCGGTGGCGTAGCCGATCGGCCACCTGGTCGACGGCGAGGTCGGGGCGGAGGTCGACCTGGAGGACGCACTCCCCGTCGGCGTCGAGGGCGTCGCGGATCGCGGCGCCGATCGCGTAGACGGGGCCGCCTTCGACGCCGGTCTTCGTCACCATGGCGTCGCCGCGGGCCTGCTGACCGCTCCCCGGCACCGTCAGGCCGACGTTCTTCAGCGGGCTCCCCGCGAACCGGTCCGCGAACGTGTCCGTCCACGAGACCTGCACCCCGACGTTCGCGGCCCGCAGGGGTGTCACCTCGGCGCCGCGCTCGGTGAACAGCTCGACCCAGCCGCCGTCGGCGCCGAGCCGTGGCCAGGACGCGCCGCCGAGCGCGAAGACCGTCACGTCCGGGTCGACCTCGACAGCCTCGCCGTCGGCCCGGGTGAAGCGCAGCCGATCGGTGTCGCCGGCCCATCCCCTCCACCGATGGCGCGTCTCGATCCGCACCCCCAGCTCGGCCAGCCGCGCCAGCCAGGCGCGCATCAAGGGGGTGGCGCGGAACGCCTGCGGGAACACCCGCCCGCTCGACCCGACGAACGTCGGCTCGCCGAGGCCCGCGCACCAGTCGCGCAGGTCCTGCGGGCTGAACACGTCGAGCATCGGCGCCAGCCGGTCGGCCGACCGGCCGTATCGAGCCAGCATCCGGTCGCGGGCCTCGGAGTGGGTGATGTTGAGCCCGCCGTGGCCCGCGAGGAGGAACCTGCGCCCGACCGAGGGCATCCGGTCGTACACGGTGACGGTCACGCCGGCCCGGGCCAGCGTCTCAGCGGCGATCAGGCCCGCGGGGCCGCCACCGATCACACTCGCTGTGCTCATCGGCTGGATCGGCCGAGCTCGAACGTCGGTGTGACCATCAGCATCGTGTGAACGTAACCCACAGGCGACGACCTGCACGAACGCCCGCGGCCTGCCGTCTGCCGCCCCGGGAGGCGTCGCACGGGCACAGGTCGCGGACGGGGCAGCGCCTGCCAAGTCGTAGGCTCTTTCACCGTGGCCACGTTCTCCTCTGTGTCGAGACAGCACATCCTGCAAGCGATCGCCGAGTACGACTCCCGCGGCGGGGAGGCCTTCCTCCAGGTCTACGGCTTCGGCCCATCGCGCGACTACACGCTCATCCACGAGGGCCGCACCTACGACTCGAAGGCGATCCTCGGGGTCGCGCACCGGTTCGCCACCGGGCGGCTCGCCACGTCGGACGAGTTCCATGGCGGTGTGCACGGCGCCGTCGCGATCCTGCGCAAGCGGGGCTTCGACGTGACCGAGCCGGCGTCGGCGTCACGCGAGGCCCCGGCCCGCCCCACGCGTGCGCCTCGTGCCGCCCGGACGCCTGTCGCGCGCCCGGCCCCCGTGCGCGAGGCTCCGACAGCGATCTGCCCGACGTGCTCGATGACCCTCCCGGCGACCGGCGTCTGCGACGACTGCGGCTGAGCCTCCGCCAGGCGCCGCGACGACCAGCAGCCCCTCGCTCACCCGAGCGGGGGGTTTCGTCATGTCAGCACGCAGGGTCCCGGGTGCGGGCGGATTTCCGTCCGTAGAGTCGCCCTCGACAGCGTCGGAGGAGCGAAGTGGCTGGTCAGGCGACCCATGGGCCGGGTAGGCGTCCCGGAGGCGAGCGCGCCCCGACGTTCCTGCCTGACACGGCAGGGCCCGCGATCGAGCTCGATCACCTGACGAAGTCGTACGGCAAGCGAGTCGCTGTCGACGACCTGTCGCTGACCGTGGGGCGCGGCGAGTTCTTCGGCCTGCTGGGGTCCAACGGCGCGGGCAAGAGCACCCTCGTGCGGATGCTGTGCGGCCTGACGGCGCCGGCCAGCGGCGACGCGCGCGTGCTGGGCATGTCGCTGCGGACGGACGCCACCGCGATCAGCCGTCGCGTCAACCTGTCGCCGCAGGAGACTGCCGTGGCCGCGACCCTGTCGGTCGCCGAGACCCTCGAGCTCGTCGCCCGCCTGTATGGGGCGTCGCGCGCCGAGGCGCGATCCCGGGCGCTCGACGTCATGGAGTCGTTGCGGCTCGGCGACCGGGCCCGAGATCGGGCGAAGTCGCTGTCCGGTGGCCTCGAACGGCGGCTGAGCCTGGGCATGGCGCTCATCACCAAGCCGGACGTGGTGTTCCTCGACGAGCCGACGCTCGGCCTGGACGTGCGCTCCCGCCGTGACCTGTGGGCGCTGCTCGCCGGCCTGAAGGGCACGACGACTGTGGTGCTGACGACCCACCAGCTCGAGGAGGCCGAGTCCTTGTGCGACCGGATCGCGATCCTCCGCGACGGTCGCCTGCGCGGGGTCGGCGCCGTCGCGGATCATCTGGCGAGCACCGGCGCAGCCACCTTCGAGGACGCGTTCCTTGCCCTGACCGACGAGGAGGCCGGCGCATGAGCGTGCTCGCCTTCGCCGGCCGCAACCTCAAGGAGATCGCGCGGGACCCCTCGGCGTTCCTGATCCTGATGGCGCTGCCGGTGGGCCTGCTGTTGATGCTCGGCACGATCGGCCGCAACACCGGGCTCTCCGACTTCGAGATCGAGGCCCTCGCCCCCGGGCTGGCCGTCTTCAGCCTCGCATTCGTCGCGTTGTTCGGCGGGACGCTGCTCGCGGGCGACCGGGCGTCGTCGTTCCTCACCCGCGTGCTGGCCTCGCCGCTGAGCACCACGGGACTGCTCGTGGCGTATGCGCTGCCGCTCGTGGCGCTCGGGCTGGCCCAGGGCGTCGTGTGCTTCGTCGCGGCGATGTTCATGGGACTCGAGCTCACAGCGAACCTGCTGCTCGCGCTCGTCGTGCTGGCGCCGTCCGCGGTGATGTTCGTGGGCATCGGCCTGTTGCTGGGCTCGGCGCTCAGCTCGTCGCAGGTGGGAGCGGCTGCCTCCGGGCTGATCACGTTCGCGACGTTCGTCGGCGGGTACTGGATGGACCTGGCAGTGCTCGGCGACGGGTTCGCGGCAGTCGCCCGCATGCTGCCGTTCGTGCATGCGGCCGACGCCGCCCGCGCGGCGGTGACCGGCGACTTCGGCAGCATCGGCGGGTCGCTGCTGTGGTGCGCGGGGTACGCGATCGCCGTCTTCGCGCTCTCCGTCGTCGTCTTCCGCCGCCGCTCGCGCGCGGGCTGAGCGGCGGCGGGGTCGCCGCTAGAGCTCCAGCGCCTGCACGACGTCGAGGCGGTCACCGCGTCGACGAGCCACCGCGAAGCAGCCCAGCGCGATGACGGCGAGGCCGGTCATGATGCCCGCGAGCGGCACGGCGGTGTCCTCGCCTCCCAGGCTGACGAGCGGGGAGACGAGCCCGGCGAGGGCGAACTGCAGCGCGCCGAGCACCGCGGACGCGGTGCCCGCGGCGTGGCGGGCGGCGGCGAGGGCCAGGGCCGTCGCGTTGCCGAACACCAGGCCGAGGCTGGCGACGGCGATGAAGAGGGGCAGCGCGAGCCAGCCGGCGGGCACGGGTGACAGGGCGAGGACGAGGACCCCGACGGCGGAGAGCAGCACGAGCGTGAGGCCGAGCCCGAGCAGGCCGCGCACGGAGCGGGTCGCGGCAAGTCGCGCGGAGATGCCGCTGACCACCGCGAGCGCGAGGGCGTTGGCGCCGAAGGCCACGCCGTACTGCACCTCGCTCAGCCCCATCTGGACCTGGTAGACGAACGGCGACGCCGAGATGTAGGCCATCATCACGGCGAACGCGAAGCCGAACGCGAGGGTGTTGCCGAGGTAGGCGCGGGAGCGGAGCTCGCCCTTCCCGGCGGACGTCCGTGCGCGCAGCTCCCGCAGCTCGGCGCGGCGCGCGGCGGGGTGCGTCTCGCGGACCACGACGATCACGCCGATGAGCATCGCGACCGCGAGGGCGACCACGATCCACAGCAGGCCGCGCCACCCGAGGGAGCCGACGAGCAGGCTGCCGAGCAGCGGGGCGATGACGGGGGCGATGCCGCCGACGAGCATCATGAGGCTGAACGCGCGGGCGGCGGCCTTGCCGGAGGACAGGTCGCTGATGATCGCCCGGCCGATGACCATCCCGGCGGCGCCGGCGAGCCCCTGCACGAGCCGCGCCGCGACGAGGATCTCGACGGTGGGGGCGGTCGCTGCGACGACGCTCGCCGCGACGCACAGCACGGCTCCGGCCAGGAGCGGCCGGACGCGGCCGACCCGGTCGGAGAGCGGCCCGAAGACGAGTTGGCCGACGGCGACGCCGACGAGGAACGCGGTGAGGGTGAGCTGCACGCTGGTGGCGTCGGTGGCGAGCTCGGCGGCCATCGTCGGGAAGGCCGGCAGGTAGAGGTCGGTCGCGAACGGGGCGACGGCGGACAGCAGCGCCAGGACGAGCAGCAGCCCTGAGGTGATCACCCCGCGGCTGGCAGCGGGGGTGGTGGGGATGGCGGTGTCCGCGGCCGCTTATACACATCTCCGAGCCCCCTATACACATCTCCGAGCCCACGAGACAGGCAGAAATCTCGTATGCCGATAATGTCTCTGACGTATTTTCTGCTGCACCCCCCCCATCCATCCAACGCGCAGACATTCAAATGATTTGGTTAAGTTACATGTTTTAAAAAACAAAGGACGGCATGAGAGATATCTGCCTGTCTCGTGGGCACGGAGATATGTAAAAGAGACAGCCCCTGGCATAGTGATGAAGACATAATTATATATCAGTAAGGACTTTCGCTAGGCTGAGCCGATGCCCGCCGACGACGTCCGAGCCCCAGCCGCCGCCCCAGCCGACCGCGCGCACGCGGCGATGGCCGAGCTAGCGGACCTCGTGCTGGTGCTGGCCCGAGACCTCGCGCAGGCCGCCCGCGCCGACGTCGTCGAGCTCACACCCACCGAGGCCGCCGTGATCCGCTGCATCGACAGGCACCCGCTTGCGACCCCCACCGCCGTCGCCCAGGCGACCGGGCTGCATCGGAGCAATCTCAGCGTCACGCTCCGCTCGCTCGAGGCCAAGGGCATGGTGGACCGCAGCCATGACGACCAGGACCGCCGCAGCGTGCTGCTGCGCCCCACCCCGCTGGCCCACGAGCAGGTGGCACGCCTCCGCACCGCGTGGGCCGCACGCGTCGCCGAAGGCCTCGGGGACACCTCGGGTGACAACGACACACGGCAGGCCGTGGAGGCGGCGGTGGCACTGCTGACCCGCCTCGAGGCGGGGCTCGGCCCCAGCAACCCGGGCCCTGGGCCTAGCCGCTGAGCGGGACGGGGTCGCGCCCCCACCCGTCGTCGACGGACTGACGGCACCTCTCGGGATCGTCGCCCACGCCGATGAAGACGGCCGTGAGCAGCGGGACCGCATGCCGGAGGGTGTCGGCGGGCAGCGGCCCGTTGGGGACGAGCGACACCAGCCCGTGCCCGATGGCCCAGCACTGGGTGGCCAGGTCGAGCGGCACGATGTCGGGCTCGAACCGGCGGGCGTCACGGGCACGCCGCGCGGCGTCGACCATGCACTCGAGGGTCGCGTCCGCGGCGGCGAGGTCCTCGAGCTCGAAGTTCGCGTCGAACATGACGCGGTAGAGATCGGGATGCGCGAGGGCCAGCCGCACATACGACGCGACGTAGGCCGTCAGGTCGGCGACCGCGTCAGGGGTGGCGGCGACGGAGGCGAATGACGCCGCGAGCCGGGTGAACCCCTCCTGGCGCAGCGCCTTCCACATGCCATCCATGCCACCGAAGTACGTGTACACGGCCATCGTGGAGACACCAGTCCCCGCCACCAGCGAGCGCAGGGTGATGGGCTCCCGGACGCGGAGCATATGCGCCGCCCGCTCGAGGATCTGCGTCCTGATCGCCGGGTCTTTCGCGCGCGCCATGCCCTCACCGTAACATTGCATAGCGATGCTATGTTGTTTGACGGCGCCGCCACGGCCCTCCGATCGACCCCTGCCCACCCCACCGCCAAGGAGTGTCATGCCCGTCTCGCTGATCAACCCCGCAGGGCTGCCCGAGGTCCCGCTGTACCGCCACGTCTCCGTCGCCACCGGCTCGCGGCTGCTCCACCTGGCCGGCCAGGTGGCGGTCGACGCCGACGGCCAGCTCGTCGGCGAGGGCGACTTCGCGGCCCAGGTCAAGCAGTGCTACCGGAACATCTCCACGGCGCTGGCCTCGGCGGGCGCCGGCTTCGACGACGTCGTCAAGCTCACCTGCTACCTCGTCGACTGGACGCCGGAGAAGCTCCCGGTGTTCATGGAGGCGATCGAGCATGTCGCCGCGGAACTCGAGATCGACGTGCCGAAGCCGCCGTTCACCGGGATCGGCGTGACGACGCTCGCGGGGCCCGGCCTGCTCGTCGAGATCGAGGCCGTCGCCGTCCTCGACTAGGAGTCCTCGCGGCGGCTCGGCTCACCGCGACGCGGACCCGGGCCGCCGCGACAACACCCCGCGCGCGGGGCGACGCTGGAGGGAAGTGCTCCACCGTCGGCGCGCCGGTCGCCGCGGCGCCGGCGAGGAATGAGGACTCCTCATGGCCCAGCACCAGATCGGCTACCTCGTGGGCAGCCTGTCGAGCCGTTCCATCAACCGGATCCTGTCGAAGGCGCTGGTCAGGCTCGCGCCCGACGACCTGGCCTTCACCGAGATCCCGATCAAGGACCTGCCGCTGTACAACTACGACCTCGACGCGGACTTCCCGCCCGAGGCGCGCGACTTCAAGGCGGCGATCACCGCCTCCGACGGCATCCTGTTCGTGTCCCCCGAGTACAACCGGTCCATCCCCGGCGGCCTGAAGAACGCGATCGACTGGGGCTCGCGCCCCTGGGGCCAGAACGCCTTCGCACGCAAGCCCACGGGGATCATCGGGGCCTCGGTCGGCGGGATCGGCACCGCGGTGATGCAGGCGTCGATGCGCAGCGTCCTGAGCTTCCTCGACGCCCCGCAGATGAACGCGCCCGAGGCGTACATCACCTTCCGACCCGAGGTCTTCGCGGAGGACGGCGAGGTCAAGGACGAGTCGACAGCAGCGTTCCTGCGCCACTTCGTCGAGGAGTACGCGGCGTTCGTCCAGCGCGTGCTCGCGGCCAACGCGCCCGGGCACATCGGCGACCCCGAGGGCTAGGCGTCCGGAGTGAGGATGACGAGCTGCCGCGTCGCGCGGGTCATCGCGACGTAGCGGTCCACCGCGCCCTCGGCCCCCTCGCCGAACGCCTCAGGGTCGACGAGGACGACCAGGTCGAACTCGAGCCCCTTCGACAGCTCCGGGGTCAGCGAGCGCACCCGGGAGGACCCCGCATGCGCCGGGGCGCCCATGACACAGGCCGTCCCCCCGGCGTGTGCGGCGAGCCAGTCGTCGAGCACCGCGTCCAGATCGCGCGTCGATCCCTGCATGACGGGGACCCCGGTGCGGCGGATGGAGGTCGGCACGTTGGCGTCGGGCAGCACGGACCGGATGACCGGCTCGGCCGCCGCCATGACCTCCTGGGGCGTCCGGTAGTTGATGCTCAGGGACGCGAGGTCCACCCCGTCGAGCCCGATCCGCGCGAGCCGCTCATGCCAGGACTCGATGAAGCCGTGCCGCGCCTGGGCACGGTCGCCGACGATGGTGAGGCTCCTCGACGGGCAGCGCCGCAGCAGCATCTGCCACTCGGCGTCGGTCAGCTCCTGCGCCTCGTCCACGACGATGTGCGCGAACGGGCCGGCGAGCGGGTCGCGGGCGGCGCCGGGCACGCTGGAGCCGTCGACCAGCGCGGCTTGCAGGTCGTCGCCGCGCAGCATGTGCATCACGCCCAGCGTGGAGTCGTCGGCCTCGATGAGGTCGCCGATGACGTCTGCCATGCGCGCGCGCTCGGCGGCGACGACTGCCTCGTGGCGCTGTGCGCGCAGGGACGCGCCGGGGTCGCCGAGCCGCCGTCGGGCCGCATCGAGGAGCGGCAAGTCCGACACCGTCCACACCTGGGCGTCCGCGCGCTGCAGCGCCCGCACCTCGTCGACGCTGAGCCACGGAGCGCACAAGCGCAGGTAGGCGGGCACCGACCACAGGTCCCCGACGATCTCGGCCGGCTCGAGCAGCGGCCATGCGCGGTGCAGCGCCGCGCGCAGCTCGGGGTCCCGCCGGAGCGACTCTCGGACCTGGCCAGGCGCGGCCTCGTCGTCATGCGGGTCGTCGGCCTCCAGGTCGTGCTTGTCCCTCAGGATCGCGATCAACGCGTCTCTCACCTGCTCGCGCGCCTCGTTGTGCGGGATGCCGGGCTCGGGCGCCTCGAACGCCTCGGCCCAGTCGCCGGCGCTCAGCCAGACATCGGCCCAGGGAGTCGTCACCGTCATCCCCTCGGTGGGCGGCCGCTCGGAGAACCGGACCGCCGCCTCGATCGCGTCGACCATCTGGGCGGAGGACTTCAGGCGCGCCACCTCCGGATCGGCCTCGACGGCCGCGGCGGCCCCCTCCGCGACGAGGTCCCGCATCGTGCAGGTCAGCACGCCCTCCTCCCCGAGGCTGGGGAGCACGTCGGCGACGTAGGCCAGATACGGCTCATGCGGGCCGACGAACAGCAGGCCGCCCCGGCGATGGCCGAGCCTGGGGTCGGAGTAGAGCAGGTAGGCGGCTCGGTGCAGCGCGACGACTGTCTTCCCGGTGCCCGGGCCGCCGTCGACGACGAGGGCGCTGCGCGAGTCCGCGCGGATGATCGCGTCCTGATCGGCCTGGATGGTGCCGAGCACGTCGCGCATCCGGGCGGAGCGGTGGGCGCCGAGGCTGGCGATGAACGCGGACTGGTCGTCGAGGGCCGGGTGGTGGTCGATGCCGGCCGCGCCGTCGGCGTCGAACACCTCGTCCCAGTAGTCGCTGACCCGCCCACCAGTCCAGCGGTACCTGCGGCGGCTCGTCAGGCCCATCGGGTGGGCGTGCGTCGCGGCGAAGAACGGCTCGGCGGCGGGTGAGCGCCAGTCGACCAGCAGCCGCCGGCCCGAGCTGTCCGCGAGGCCGAGCCGCCCGACGTACACGGGCTCGGGATCGTCCGCGCCCACCATGCGCCCCAGGCACAGGTCCGCGCCGAAGCGACGCAGCGCGCGCAGCCGGGCGGTCAGCCGGTGGACCTCCTGGTCCCTGGCCAGCGCCTCCTGGCCCCGGCCGCCCGGCGCCCTGCGCTCGACGTCGAGTCGGTGCGACAGGTCCTGGATCGACAGGTCGAGGCTCTCCACGACCGCCGCGAGATGCCGCGCGTCGGCGGCGACCAGCGCGGGGTCCGCCTTGGCGGCGAGACGGTCGGGCAGGTCGAACACACTCAACGTCACCGGGTTCACGTCGTCAGCTCCACGTCTCGCCACCCGCCCCCCGCGGGCCCTGGCGTCGGGCGACGAGTCTGCGCGCCGATCCGGGGCTTGCCGCAAGCCCCCCGGCGCGCTATACGTTGGATACGGCAGGGAGGACATCCCGCTCAGTGCCGGATGCGCGTCGGCGCCTCATCGGCAGCCCCGCACCCCGCCCCGCACGGCCACCGCCACCACCGCCTCCACCAGCGCCGCGCCCTCGACGAGGACGTCGTCGTTGTGGCCCGCGCCCGGCCCCTCGACCTCGACGACCTCGGCCCCGGCCTCCCGGGCGGTCCGCGCGACGTCGCGGCTCTGCGCGGCGGGCACGATCGCGTCGTCGGTGCCGTAGACCACGGCGGTGGGCACGCCCAGCCGTCCGACGTTCTCGCGCACCAGGTACCGATCGCGCAGCAGCCAGCCGACCGGCACGCGGTAGAGCGAGTGGCCCACCTCATCGAGGGACGTCAGCGGGGAGCGCAGCACCAGCGCGGCCGGCGGGTGCTCGACGGCGAGCTCGGAGACCACCCCCGTGCCCAGGCTCTCCCCCAGGTAGACCAGGTCCTGCTCCTCAACCCCCGCCTCGTCGAGCAGGTAGGAGCGTGCCGCGCGGACGTCGAGTGCGAGGCCCGCCTCCGTGGGCCTCCCCGGGTTCCCGCCGTACCCGCGGTAGTCGAACATCAGCACCCCGAGCCCGTGCTCGTTCAGCGCCTGGGCCAGCCGCACCCGGCCCGCGCGGTTGCCGCCGTTGCCGTGGGCCAGGAGCACAGCCGCGCGGCAGGTCCCCGTGGGCGGCAGCCACCACGCGCCCAGCTCCAAGCCGTCGGTGGTGCGCAGCGTCACCTCATGCGCCCCGGGGAGCCGGTCGGCCACCGGCGGCACAGGCGTCCGGTCCGGGTGGTAGACGAGGGACTGCTGCCCGACCCAGACCGCGCCCACGAGCATGAGCACGACGACGGGAAGCGCCAGCAGCGGCGCCTTCCACCTCGCCCCCGACGGTGTGGCCACCGTTCCAGGGTGGGGCTCAACCCGACGTCCCGCGACCCACGGATGAACGCCCTGGTGGCCGATCCGCGACGCCAGCCGCCGCCCCGGCAAGCCGTCGACGCGCCGTCGACCAGGCCCATCGTCCCGACAGTCCAGGCCAACCGGCGCCTACCGTCGTCGCAGACGACCTCGGCACACATGTGACCTGCGCGGGAGCCCGCCTGGGCGCCACCTGTGCCCCGTGCCACGATGACGAGGTCCAGTCGAGCGGCAGGGAGCCCTGCCAGAAGGAGAGTCACCATGCCGGATCACCTCCCTGACGTGTACGTCGGGTTCCGCAGCCGGTTCCCCGAGATCGCCCAGAGCCAGGACGCCCTCGCGCAGGCCGTCGACGCGGCCGGGCCCCTCGACGAGAAGACGATCCGCCTGGTGAAGCTGGGCATCGCCCTGGGCGCGCAGGCCGACGGCGCGGTGCGGTCGAATGTGCGCAAGGCGCTGGCCGCCGGCGCGACGGTCGCCGAGGTCGAGCAGGTGATCCTGCTGGGCATCACCACCCGGGGCTTCCCCGCGACGGTCGCCGCGTGGCAGTGGATGGCCGAGGTCATCGAAGGGGGCCAGGAGTGAGCGGGGCTGGCCAGGGCGGCGCCGGCCAGCGCGACCGCGGCGACGAGACGCAGAAGATGGCGGTGATGAACGCCTGGCTGGACCAGGTGTGCGCCGAGCTCGACGTCGACCGCTCCGTGCTGGACGCCAACACGATGCCGCTGCTGCAGCTCATCAACCATGTCGCCCACGGCCCCAGCCGCCCGGGGGCGCCGGTGACGGCGTTCCTCGTCGGGCTCGCCGGCGCGAGCGCCTCCACCGACCCGGCCGAGCAGGCGCGCGTGGTCGGCGAGCGCATCGCCGCCGTGGAGAAGCTCGTGGCGGCGTGGGACCCGGACGAGGTCACCGCCGAATGACCGCCGGCTCCCCCACCCGCGGACGCGCGGCACGGCTGGCACTCGCCGGACTGGGCGTGGCCGGCGTGCTGCTGGCCCGCCGGGCGTCCCTGCGCTGGGGCGCCACCGACAGCGAGCTGGCCACGGGCCTGCCGGGCGACGACCTGGTACCCGATCCGCGGCTGGTGGCGACCCGGGCCATCACCGTGCGCGCGGCCCCCGCCGACGTGTGGCCGTGGGTGGTGCAGCTCGGCCAGGGCCGCGCGGGCTTCTACAGCTATGACGCGCTGGAGAACCTGGTGGGCTGCGACATCCACAGCTCGGATCGCATCGTGCCCGCATGGCAGGGCCTGGCCGTCGGCGACGAGGTGCGGCTGCACCCCGATGGCGGGCTGCGCGTCGAGGTGGTGGAGCCCGGGCGCGCGCTCGTGTTGAGGGCCGACGACCCCACCGGGAAGTCGCCCGTCGAGTTCAGCTGGGCCTTCGTGCTGTGCGAGGGCCCTGGCGGCACGACGCGCCTGGTGGTCCGCGAGCGCTACGGGTACGCGGCGCCGTGGTCGGCGCTGCTCGTCGAGCCGATCGAGTGGGTCAGCCTCCTGATGACGCAGCGGATGCTGCGCGGCATCAAGCAGCGCGCCGAGCGCGAGGCCGGCGGCGCCACGGACTGAGCCGCTCGCGCGCGTTGCCCCCGGGCGTGGCGCGCTTAGGCGGTGGCGCGCTGGGCGGTGGCGTGCTGGGCGGTGGCGTGCCGGGGCGTCGAGGTCGCTGGCGTAGCGTCGGGCGCGTGGCAGACGCGCAGACACCCCTCAACCCGGCGCCCTCGGTCACCGTCCTCACGGGCGCCGGTATCTCCACCGGATCGGGCATCCCCGACTTCCGAGGCCCGAACGGCGTGTGGACCCGCGACCCGCAGGCCTCGCGCCTGCTGGAACTCGACTGGTACCTCGCCGAGCCCGACATCCGCCGCCGGGCCTGGCAGATGTGGCGGGACCATCCGCTGTGGACGGCGCAGCCGACCCCGGGCCACCGCGCGCTGGCGGACCTGGACCAGGCGGGGCTGCTGCGGGCCGTCGCCACGCAGAACTTCGACGGCCTGCACCAGCGGGCCGGCCTGCCCGCGTCGAAGGTGCTCGAGCTGCACGGCAGCCTGACGGGGTCGCGCTGTCTGCGGTGCGGGGCTCCGGAGCCGACGGCTGAGGTGATGGCGCGGCTCGACGTCGACCCGGATCCGCACTGCGCGCGCTGCGGCGGCCCGCTGGCCACCGACGTCGTGATGTTCGGCGAGCCGCTGCCCTCCGACGTGCTGGACGCCGCCGTCGAGGCCGCCGCGTCCTGCGACGTGTTCCTCGCCGTCGGCTCGACGCTCACCGTGCAGCCGGCCGCGAGCCTCACCTCCGTCGCCGCGGAGGCGGGCGCCCGCATCCTGATCGTGAACGCGGAGCCCACACCGTACGATCGGCTCGCCGACACCGTCGACCGGCGGCCCATCGAGGTGGCCCTGCCGGCGCTCGTGCGGGACCTGCTCGCGACCTGAGCCCGGGTCCCGCCTGGACGGCGCCCACGACGACCTGACGCGCACCGCCACGGCTGCGCCTGCTTGAGGGATGGACACCGCCCGATGGACACCCCGCGAACCGACACGCCAACCGACACTGCGCCGGACGACGCCGCGCTCAGCCAGCGCCCATCGACCCCCGCCGTGCCCGAGGCCGACCAGGCGCACTCGGTGCTGGGCGCCCTGCGCTCGGGCAAGCGGCTGCGCACCGAGGTGCTGGGCGGCCTGGTGGTGGCGCTCGCGCTGATCCCGGAGGCGTTGTCCTTCTCGATCATCGCGGGCGTGGACCCGCGGCTCGGCATCTTCGCGTCGTTCACGATGGCCGTCTCGATCGCGTTCTTGGGCGGCCGCCCGGCGATGATCTCGGCCGCGACGGGCGCCGTGGCGCTGGTCGTGGCTCCGGTGGTGCGCGACCACGGGGTGGACTACCTGATCGCCACGGTGATCCTGGCGGGTGTGGTGCAGGTGGCCATGGGACTGCTCGGGGTGGCCCGCCTGCTGCGGTTCATCCCACGCTCGGTGATGATCGGCTTCGTCAACGCGCTGGCCATCCTGGTGGTGCTGTCCCAGCTCCCGTACCTCACGGGCGTCCCGTGGGCGGTGTACGCGCTGGTCGCCGCGGGGATCGCGATCATCGCGCTGCTGCCCCGCCTCACCACTGCCGTGCCGGCGGCGCTGGTGGCGATCGTGCTGCTCACCGTGGTCACCGTCGTGGCGGGGCTGACGGTGCCGAACGTCGGCGACCAGGGCGAGCTGCCCGACGCGCTGCCCACGCTGCTGCTCCCCCAGGTGCCGCTCACCCTGGAGACGCTGGGCATCATCGCGCCATACGCGCTGGCCATGGCGCTGGTGGGCCTGCTCGAGTCGTTGATGACCGCCAAGCTGGTCGACGACGTCACGGACACCCACTCGAACAAGGGCCGCGAGGCGTGGGGGCAGGGCGCGGCGAACATCATCACCGGGTTCTTCGGGGGCATGGGCGGCTGCGCCATGATCGGCCAGACGATGATCAACGTGAAGGTGTCCGGGGCCCGCACCCGCATCTCCACGTTCCTCGCCGGGGTGTTCCTGCTCGCGCTGGTGGTGGGCCTGGGCGACGTGGTGGGCCTGATCCCGATGGCGGCGCTCGTCGCCGTGATGGTCATGGTCTCCGTGGCGACCTTCGACTGGCACTCGATCCGCCCGTCCACGCTGCGGCGCATGCCGCTCAGCGAGACGGCGGTGATGGTGACGACCGTGGCCGCCGTCGTGGCCACCCACAACCTGGCGATCGGCGTGATCGCGGGGGTGCTGGTCGCCACCGTGCTGTTCGCGCGCCGCGTCGCGCACCTCACCCAGGTGACCCGGCGCGCCACCGACGAGGGCTGCGAGTACGTCGTGACCGGCGCGCTGTTCTTCGCGTCCTCGAACGACCTCGTCTACCAGTTCGACTACGCCGGCGACCCGGACCGCGTGGTCATCGATCTGTCCGGCGCGCAGGTCTGGGACGCGTCCACCGTCGCGACGCTCGACGCCATCACCACCAAGTACGCGGCGCGCGGCAAGCAGGTGGCCATCACCGGGCTCGACGCGCCCTCCGCGGATCGGCACCGCCGCCTGACCGGCAACCTCGGAGCGGGGCACTGACCCGCTCCCAGCACTCAGGCAGCGGCGGCGACCACCTCGACGATCGCGCCGTACAGGTTCCCGGGCAGGTCCAGGCTGTGCAGCGTGGACAGCAGCGCGGCGCCTGACTGCCGCTCGACGAGCTCCATCACCTGCGACTTGGTGTCGAACGCGATCTCGGCCTCGTCGAGGAGCGCGAACACCTGCGCGGTGACGTCCGCGGCCCGCAGCCGCAGGCCGTCGAGGTGCACCTCGAGGCCATCGGTCAGGTCCACCGCGCCGAGGTCGACCCGGAGCACACCCTGGCCGCCGCCACCGCGGCCCGCGTCGCTGACCACGCCCACCTCGCCCTGCCGCAGCGTCCGCCCGCCCGCGGTGACGCGGCGCACGGCGTCGACGCCCAGCACGTCCAAGGCCAGGGTCCGTGTGGTGCGGACTCCCCGGCCGGTGGGCGGCTCGACTGTCAGCACCGCGTCCGCCGTCACGCCGCCGACGCCGCCGTGCGTGGACCACTCCACCGTGACCGCTGTCAGCCGGCGGTTCGCGGGCTCCACCTCAGGGCCGCCGTCATCCTCGACCAGCTCCGCGCGCCCATCGGCCCCGGGGACGATCCGCAGCACCAGCGACTCGGGGTCGATCGCGGTGTCGGCCATCGGGTCGGCGGCCAACGGGAGCACGGTGCCCGCGCGGGCCAGCACCGGCATCAGCTCCAGGGTGCGGTGCAGCACGATGCGCCGGCCTCCGTCGTACCGTCGCCCGGTGAACACGTCGAACCAGGCGCCCTCGGGAAGCCACGCGGTGACGTCGCCCAGGTGGGTGCGGCGGTCCGCGGGGGTGGTGATCGGGGCCACCAGCAGGTCGGGGCCGAACATGAACTGGTTCGGGACCTCGTAGGCGTCCTCCTCCCACGGGTGGTCGTGGTACATCGGGCGGATGGGCCCGATGCCGTCGGTGTGCGCCGCCCACATCGCGGAGTACAGGTAGGGCACGAGCTGGTGGCGCAGCCGCAGGAACCGCGTCATCACCTGCTCGGCCTGGAGGCTGAAGCGCCACGGCTCCTTGGAGTTGAATGGGCTGGCCGTCGAGTGCAGCCGGTTCACGGGTGAGAACGCGCCGAGTTGGAACCACCGGGTGGCGAGCTCGTCGTCCTTGACGCCGCCCAGGTGCCCGCCGATGTCGTGGCTCCACCAGAAGTAGCCGACGTTCGCGCTGGTCGCGGTGAAGTACGGCTGGAAGTCGAGTGACGCCCAGGTCACGACGGTGTCGCCGGAGAACCCGACCGGGTAGCGGTGGCTGCCCAGCCCCGCGTACCGGGAGAAGGTGAGCGGGCGGCGGCCGTTCCGCGCGGAGTCCCGGTAGTGCACGTGGTTGAGCATCCACAGCGGGTCCATGCCGGGCAGGCGCGCGTTGGCGCCGGACTGCCAGTCGAGCCACCAGAAGTCGACGCCGATCTCCTCCTGCGGGTGGTGCAGGCGGCGCAGGTACGCGTCGACGAACTCCCGTGAAGAGATGTCGAAGGCGATCTCCAGCCCGCTGTCTGGGTCGAGCCCCAGGTCGCGGGCCATGTCCGCGTAGGCGGCCTCGTGGCGGCGGACCCCGTCGGCGGGGTGCACGTTCAGGGTGACGTGCAGGTTCCGCTCGTGCAGCGCCGCGAGGAAAGCGGCCGGGTCGGGGAAGAGCCCCGTGTCCCAGGTGTAGCCGGTCCACCCGCTGCCGAGCGCGGGGTCGATGTCCACCAGGTGCCAGTCCATGTCGAGCACCGCCACCGAGAACGGGATGCCGGCGGCGGTGAAGCGGTCCATCAGCGCCAGGAACTCGTCGGCGGTGTACCTGTGGAACCGGCTCCACCAGTTGCCCAGCGCCCAGCGGGGCAGCAGCGGGCTGGGGCCGGTGAGCGCGAAGAAGTCCCGCAGCGCGTCCTGGTAGTCGCGGCCGTAGCCGAAGAAGTACAGGTCCTGCCCCGCGCCGGGCGGCCGGGGCGCCACCCAGCCGTCGTCGGTGAGCAGCAGCGAGCGCGTGTCGTCGACCACGGCGAACCCGTGCACGGACAGCAGCCCGGGCTCGAGCTCGATGGCGCCGTCCACGTCGTCGAGCGTGCGGGCGGCGCCGCCCAGGTTCGAGCGGCGGCCGTCGCCGGGGCGGGCCGGGTCGCCGTAGCTCCACCGCGTGCGATGCGTGCTCTGCGCGCGGGTGCGCATGGACACGGACAGCCCGGCGGCGGTGAACGGCCCCCGGTCGTAGCGCAGGTGCAGGTGCTCGGTCCAGATGTCGATGCCGTCGTCGGACTCCGCGACGGTGATCTGCGGGACGTCGAAGCGGCGTGAGCGCACGAGCTGGGTGGGAGCGTCGACGAAGACGTCCTCCTCGCTGCGCTCCATCCGGATGAGGCGGCTGGTGAGGACGGTGAACCGGTAGCCCGGGCCTTGCACGACGGCCCGCGGGTCGGCGACTGCGGGGTCCGCGCCGGGTGGTTCCGCGAGGTCTGAGGAGGCCGTCGACATGCGCCCGACGCTACCCTCGAATGTGACCCCAGTCACAGATCGGCACCCTGATAACGTCCCTCACGAGCCATCTCCTGAGTGAACGGAACGCACCCATGCCCACTGCCAGCGCGCCCACCCCGGCCTTCATCGCCGGCCTGCCCAAGGCCGAGCTGCACCTGCACCTCGAGGGGACCCTCGAGCCCGATCTCAAGCTCGCCCTGGCGCAGCGCAACGGCATCGAGCTGGACCAGAAGACCGTCGCCGAGGTCCAGGCCACCTACGAGTTCCACGACCTCGCCAGCTTCCTCGCCGTGTACTACCCGGCGATGGAGGTGCTGCGCACCGAGCAGGACTTCTACGACCTGGCCCTCGCGTACCTGCGCCGCGCCGCTGACCAGGGCGTGCGCCACGTCGAGATGTTCTTCGACCCGCAGGCCCACACCACCCGTGGCGTCCCGTTCGCCGACGTCGTCACCGGCTACCACCGCGCCACCGTCGACGCCCGCGCCGAGCTGGGCATCTCGTCGGCGCTCATCATGTGCTTCCTGCGGGACCACAGCGCCGAGTCGGCCGCCCAGACCCTCGAGGCGGCCACGCCGTACCTGGACCTCATCGTGGGCGTGGGCCTGGACTCCGACGAGCGCGACAACCCGCCGCGCAAGTTCGCCGACACGTTCGCGCGCGCCCGCGAGCTCGGCCTCAAGCTCACGATGCACTGCGACATCGACCAGGTCGGCAGCATCGAGAACATCCGCCAGGTCATCGAGGAGATCGGCGTCGACCGCATCGACCACGGCACCAACATCGTCGAGGACCCGTCCCTCGTCGCCGTGGTCCGCGAGCGCGGCATCGGCCTCACGTCCTGCCCGGTGTCGAACAGCTTCGTCACCGACGACATGAAGGCCGCCGAGATCGTGCAGCTCCTGCACGACGACGTGAAGATCATGATCAACTCCGACGACCCGGCGTACTTCGGCGCCTACGTCGCCGGCAACTACGACGCCCTCGTCGCGAAGGCCGGGCTCAGCCTCGACGACGTGGTGCGGCTCGCGAAGAACTCCTTCGAGGCGTCGTGGCTCGACGACGACGCGAAGGCCGGCTACCTCGCCGAGATCGACGCGTACGTGGCCCGCGCCACCGCCTGATCCCCCGGCCCCACCAGCCAGGCCCGCTGAGCGGTCGCGCACCCCGGATGTCGGGGAGCGCGGCCGCTCAGCCGTTGGCGCCGCGCCCGGTCAGTCGAGCGCGACCAGCACGTCCGCCCGCTCCCGGCCCCGCGCCACCAGCGCCGTGTTCCGCTCGTCGACCTGCTCGACCCAGGCCCGCGCCGCCGCCTCCGGGCGCCCGTACCGGATGTGGCGGTCCACGAGCCGCCCCACGCGCACCACGTCGTCCACGTCGAGGTACCAGCACTCGTCGAGCAGGGGGCACACCTGCTCCCAGCCGCCCGCGTCGTGCAGCAGGTAGTTGCCCTCGGTCAGCACGATGCGCACGTCCGGGCCGAACGGCAGCGCGCACGCGATGGGCTCCTCGAGCCCCCGGTCGAACTCCGGGACGTACACGGTGGCGGCCGTGTCGGCGCGCACGCGCGTCAGGGCGCTCACATAGCCGTCGACGTCGAACGTGTCGGGGGCGCCCTTCCGGTCGGCACGGCCCAGCCGCTCGAGCTCACGCTGCGCGAGGTGGAAGCCGTCCATCGGCAGCACGCGCGCCGCGTCGCCGAGCCGCTCGGCGAGCTGCCCGGCCACCGTCGACTTCCCCGCCCCCGGCGGCCCCACGATCCCGATGACGACGCGCCGACCAGGGTGCGCCCGGGCCAGCGACCGGACGCGCGCGGGCAGCTCGGTGACGGAGAGTCGAGGGGTCACGCCCCCATGGTGACGGATGCGCCCCGGGCCGAGCGCACCGCCCCGGCCAGCGTGGCCACCAGGCGGCTCGTCTCCGGGGACGGCGCCACGCCGAGCTGCCTGCGGAGCACGCCCGCGCACTCCGCGTAGGCGTGCAGAGCCTCGGCCTGGTTGCCCTCCGCGAGGTGGATGCGGATGACGGTGCGGTGCGCGCTCTCCCGCAGCGGGTCGCTGCGCAGCGCGCCCAGGGCCGCCTCCAGCGCCAGCCCGAAGCGCCCTGACCGGGCGAGCTGCACGGCGCGGGCCTCCAGCACGTGCAGCGTGAGCTGGCGCAGCCGCTCCCGGTCGCCTGCGAGCCACTCGTCGTCCCAGCCGGGCAGCAGGTCGCCCGAGGCGTACCGCGCGGGGTCGTCGCCCTCGGGCAGCGGGCCCCTGGCCGCCATCACGGCATGCGCGCCCTGGACCAGACGGGTGACGTCGACGTCCACGTCGGGCCCCAGCACCACCGTGTCGTGGGCCGTGCCGATCAGCCCATGCGCGAGCTGGTTGGCCCGCCAGATCGCCGTGCGGAGGCTCGCGAGGGCCCGCGCCTCGGAGGCGTCGGGCCACAGCATCCCCGCGAGCCGGCCCCTGCGGCTGCGACCGCGCAGCGCGAGCACCGAGACGATCCGCTGTGTGGCCGCGGGGGCCTCGACGTCCCGGCCGTCGACGACGAGCCGGAACCCGCCCAGCAGGCTGACCTGATGGCGCACCACCGGTTCCACGGCACCCCTCCCCCCCAGGAGCCCCGCCACTCCTCGTCGCGCGGCAGATCGAGCAGACCACAGGTCGCCCGAGGGCGCGCGTCGACCACCCGTCGCCCGGGTCAGCAGCCCGGCGGCGCACGGCCCACGCCGCCCCTGGTGACGTGCGCGTGACGCGCGTGTGACGGCCCCCCAGCGCGCGCGGCGGCAGATGGCTTCTGCACGCATGCGGGGTGCGCCCCGCATGGATCTGCGTGGCAGCCTCGACCCGGCAGGCGCTACGCCTAGACTCGCGCCCGTGATCTTCAAGGCGGTGGGCGACGGCAGGCCCTATCCGGACCACGGGCTCGTGACACCCAAGCAGTGGGCCGAGGTCGCTCCGCGGCAGGTGCGGCTCGACGAGCTCGTGACGACCAAGGGCACCCTGAACCTCGACAACCTGCTGTCCGAGGACTCGACGTTCTACGGCGACCTGTTCGCGCATGTGGTGCAGTGGAGGGGTGTGATGTACCTGGAGGACGGCCTGCACCGCGCGGTGCGGGCGGCCCTGCACCAGCGCCCGATCCTGCACGCCCGCGTGCTCGTGATCGAGACCGCTGGGCGAGACGACCGAACGGGCGAGACCACCGAGTGAGCGAGACGACCGAGTGAACGAAGCAACGAGGCCATGACCACCGACCCGGATCGCGCCCGAGACCTGCGCCGGCGCCGCATGCATGAACGCCAGGCGGGGATCTTCGGCCTGCTCCTCGCGGGCCTCGCGGTGGCTGGCATCGGATCCGCCGCGGTGTTCTCCGGCGCCGTGGAGCTGCCGTTCCTGGCCCGCGACTTCAGCACTGCGACCCCCACGCCGGGAGTCGGCTCCATCGTCCCCTGCCCGCCGACGGGCGCGCTGCCCGTGGCGGTCGGCGAGGTCACGGTGAACGTCTACAACGGCTCCAACGCGAGCGGTCTGGCCTCCTCCACGGCGAACTCGCTCACCGAGCGGGGCTTCGCCGTGGCCACCGTCGCGAACGCGACGCTCCGGCTGGGCGACGCCGCCCGGCTGTCCTTCGGCGCGTCAGGCGTCGCCGCGGCGTACACGCTCGCCGCGCACCTCGACAACCCGGTGATGGTGCTCGACGAGCGTCAGGACGCCACTGTCGACCTGATCGTCGGCGAGCGGTTCAACGACCTGCTCGCGGCGGACGAGGTCACCCTCGACCCGGCGCAGGAGCTCGTCGGAGCGGCGGGCTGCCGGCCCGTCGAGGAGGTCGTCCCGGCGCCCGCGCCGTCCGTCGCCTCCTCGTCCGAGCCCGGCGCCGAGGACATCCCGGCCGATGAGGAGCCCCTCGAGGGCGAAGTGGTCGTCGAGGGCGAGTAGCCCGCGACGTCGCCAGCACAGCGACAGACAGCGAGGCCGGGCCACCCGAAGGCGGCCCGGCCTCGCTGTCTTGTGCACGACCTGCGCGACGACCTCAGTGCGGCTGCGTCATGCCTGCGACGCGCGCTCGACGCCCTCGAGCTCGGTGCCGTTCGGCACGGACGCCGGGCTCGCGGCCTCCTGCGACGTGCCGCGCCAGCGGGCCAGCCCGTTCATCAGGTGGTAGACGCCGATGGCGGCGGCGGAGCCGAGCGCGATGCCCTCGAAGGTGATGTCGCCGGCCACCCACGTGTAGTTGGCGATGCCCACGATGAGCGCGACGGCCGCCGTGGTGAGGTTCACCGGGTTGGAGAAGTCGACCTTGTTCTGCACCCAGATCCGGGCGCCGAGGATGCCGATCATCCCGTAGAGCACCGTCGTGGCGCCGCCGAGCACCCCGGCGGGGATCGTGGCGATGAGGGCGCCGAACTTCGGCGACAGGCTCAGCACCAGCGCGGTGGCCGCGGCCACCCAGTAGGCGGCCGTGGAGTAGATGCGGGTGGCGGCCATGACGCCGATGTTCTCGGCGTACGTGGTGGTGCCCGAGCCGCCGCCGGCGCCGGCCAGCGTGGTGGCGATGCCGTCGGCGAGCAACGCCCGCCCGGTGAGCGGGTCGAGGTCCTTGCCGGTCATCGCGGACACCGACTTCACGTGGCCGACGTTCTCCGCGATGAGCACGAGCACCACGGGCACGAACAGCCCGAGCACCGCCAGGTCGAACGTGGGCGTGATGAAGGTGGGCAGGCCGAACCAGGACGCTTCCTCCACGGAGGTGAAGTCGACCTCGCCGCGGAACGCCGCGACGACGTAGCCGATGAGGACGCCCACCAGGATCGCGAGCCGCCCGAGGATGCCGCGGAACAGCACGGTCGTCAGGATGATCGCGAACAGCGTCACCAGAGCGGTGATGGGCGCCGCGCGGAAGCCCGCGGTGCACGACTCGACGATCTCGCCGTCGACCACGGACTGGTCGCAGGTGCCCCACGCCACGGGCGCGAGGTTGAGCCCGATGAGGGCGACGATCGAGCCGGTGACCACCGGCGGCATGACCTTCTCGATCCAGTGCGCTCCCGCGACGTGCACCACCAGGCCGATGGCGGTGAGCAGGAGGCCGGTCACGACCACGCCGCCCAGTGCCACGGACTCGCCGCCGGAGGCGGTGGCCGCCGTGATGGGCGCGATGAACGCGAAGCTCGACCCGAGGTAGCTGGGGAGCTTGTTCCCGGTGATGACCAGGAACAGCACGGTGCCAACCGCGGAGAAGAACAGCGTCGTCGCGGGTGACAGGCCGGTGATGATCGGCACCAGGAACGTCGAGCCGAACATGGCCACGACGTGCTGCATGCCGATGCCGATGGTGCGCGGCCAGCTCAGCCGCTCATCGGGGGCGACAACCGCGCCCGTGCGGACTGTGCGCCCGTCGCCGTGCACTCGCCATCCGAGACTGCTCACGTAGGGGACTCCTTCAGTGGTGTGTGTGGCCGGGTCCGCCCCGTCGGCCTCTGGCCGCGACCCGTGCAGAGAGTAGCGACCCGAGGTGGGCGTCCCGGGCGCCCGTCCACCGACGCCCGGTTAGCATGAGTCGAGGTCTTGTCGGCGACGTCCACGTCCGCGCGCCCCTTCTGTTGAGCCGTCCGGAGGTTCCCCTGAGCACCGGCCGCCTGCTGCGCTCGCGCACTGCCTTGTGGACGGCGTTCGTGGTCGCGCATGCGTGGGTGGCCTTCGCCGGGACGGTGCTGCAGGGCCGGTCCTTCTTCAACGACGTCGAGTTGTACCGGCAGTGGATGCGGCTCGGCTTCGAGCAGGGCGCCTGGCCCGTGCTCTCGGGCGAATGGGTGTACCCGGCGGGGGCGATCGTGCCGATGGCGGTCGCGGCCCTGGTCACCACGACGAGCACCTGGGGCTACCAGGTCGCCTGGGTGCTGCTGGTGGCGGCGCTCAACGGGCTCGCCATCGTCGCGCTGCTGCGCGCGCGGACCGCCGACGGCTCCCCACCGCCGGTCGAGCCGGCCCGAGGCGCCTGGTGGTGGTTGGCGTTCATCGCCGGGCTGGGCCCCGTCGCGGTGGGGCGGCTCGACGCGATCGTGGCGCCGGTGGTGATCGTGGCGCTGCTGGTCGCCGCCCGCAGGCCCTGGGTCGCGTCGGCCCTCCTGACCGCCGGGGCGTGGATCAAGGTGGCGCCGGGGGCGATCCTGCTGCCGCTGGTGCTCGCGGTGCGCCGGCCGTGGCGCGACGTGGTGCTGCCCGCCGCGCTGGTGTGCGTGGTGGTGGCAGGCGCCGTGGCGGCGGGTGGTGGACTGCCGCACCTCACGAGCTTCCTCACCCAGCAGGGCTCCCGGGGCCTGCAGATCGAGTCGGTGGGCGCCACCCCGTGGGTGCTGTTCGGGCTGTTCTCCCCCGTGGTGGACCGCTACCTCAACGTCGAGCTGATCACGTGGGAGGTGAGCGCCCCGGGCACGGCCGGCGCGGCGGACGCCCTCGGCGCGCTGCTGCCGCTGGGGTTGGCCGGCGCGGTCGCGCTGCTGTGGTGGGCCCACCACCGCGGCCACCCCGAGCGCCGCTGGGCGACCTCCGAGGAGTTCGTGGTCCGCGGCGCCCTCCTGGTCGCCACGATGCTCATCGTGTTCAACAAGGTGGGCTCACCGCAGTTCATCGGGTGGCTGGCGCCGCCCGTGGCGGTGGCCCTGGCCCTGGGGCTGCCGCGCTGGCGCCGGACGGCGTGGTGGGTGCTGGGCCTGGCGGTGCTGACCCAGGTCGTCTACCCCCTGCGCTACAGCGACGTGCTGCGCGGCGAGGTCCCGGGGACCCTCGCCCTGGTGCTGCGCAACGTGCTGCTGGTGGTGCTCCTGGCTGGCACCGCGCACGGCATCTGGCGGGAGGCGCGTCAGCCCCCCGACGATCCGGGCCCGCTCCCGGACGCCACCGACGCGACGAACGCGAGCAGGTAGGCGCGCGAGCTGCCGTCGTCGATCGAGGTGTCGGACAGCCCGGGCGCGGCCTCCCACGCCTGCTCGGCCTCGTCGGGGCCGGCCATCGCGAGGTACATCAGCAAGTAGTCGCCGAACTTCACGTCGAACCCGGCGGGCGTCGCCTCCTCGACCTGCGCGGTGATCCGGGCCGCCCGGGCGCCGTCGTCGGCGTCGCCCTGCACCAGGTACCCCGCGACGGGGCTCATCGGGATGAGCTGGATCGCGAGCATGGCGGCCGGGTCCGGGCTGAACCAGGTGGCGTAGTCCCGCTTGCCGCCCCAGTTGAGCGCCATGACGTGATGGCCGAACCCGTCATACACAGGGTCGGCCAGGTCGAGCGACGTCCAGTAGGCGCGGGTCGAGGCGGCCTCGGTGGAGGCCAGCCAGGCGGCCTGCACCCCGAGCTCGTCCTGCCCCGAGGCGGCCGCCCACAGTCCCAGCCCATTCCAGGCGGTCACCGCCTCCGAGCTGGACTCCTGGTTGTTGCCGTCGGCGAACGGCGCGGGGCCCGACGCCCAGGCGTGGCCGGCGTACACGTCGAAGGCCCGGAGCTGCGGGAACCACTCGGTGCCCTCGACGGCGGCGACGTCCTGGGCCAGCAGGTCCAGGACAGGCGCCAGCTCGGCGGCGAGGGCCGGATCGGCGGCGGCGAGCAGGCCCGCGGTGGCGAGGAAGTAGCCGTAGTGGAAGTGGTGGTCGTTGAACTCCTCCGAGCCGAAGGACGGGGTGAGCCCCACGACGCCGCGCGCGTTCTCGTCGTACACGAAGCACCGGGCGTCACGACGTGCGCAGCCGTCCGGCTCGGCCCACTCGCGCAGCGCCGCCAGGGTCTGATCGCGCAGTGGGGCCACCACGTCGTCGGCGCCGAGCTGGCGGCCCAGGGTCACAAGGGTCGCGGCGCGGTACAGCGACTTGCCGCCGAAGTACGTGTCCGACGGGAACGCCGGCGTCGCGGCGACATCGGCTGCGAGCTGCTCGACGATCGCGGCGCGGCGGTCGTCGGGCACGGAGGCCAGGTCGAGCTCCCCCGCCGCCTCCACCACGGGCGCCCACGACGTGAGCCGCGAGCCCAGGCACAGCTCCAGGGCGCCGTAGACGCTCGGGTAGGAGCCGAGGTGGCAGCCCTCCCGGCTCGGCTGCTCCCCCTGCCGGTGGTGCGGCATGGTCGCGTGCACCGTCTTGGACCCGCCCGCCGTGCGGTAGGCGATCGTGGTGCGCGCGATCCCGTCGTCGACGCCATAGGCGACCTCGGAGCCCACCACGGGGTCCGCGGCCGCGAGCGCCAGCGTCTCGAGCCCGCCCGAGGGCAGGTCGGCGGGGACGGGGAACCAACTCGCGCTCTGGCCCGCGCCGAGCCGCACGCTGGTGCCCGCGAGCGCGCCGCGCGGGGCGCTGAGCATCCACTCGACGCCGCGCACAGTGCTCGAGGCCAGGCCGTCGCTGGCCGCCGTGAACGCGGCGCCGAGCGTCAGCGTGGTGTCGACGGCGGCGGTGAAGCTGATGAACGGGGACCCCTGCGCGAGGACCACGCGGCCCAGGGGCTGATCGGCCGCGTCGAGCAGCTCGACGGTGACGGTGGCGGCGTCGTAGGCGCTGACCTGCGCGCGCGCGGCGCCCGCGTCGACGCCGACGTCCGGCACGTGCCCGCCGATGATGAGCTTGTCGCTGGTCTCCGGCTGCGGCAGGCCGATCTCGAAGCCGGAGCCGGTGAGCGCGAAGGACGTGGGCAGGGCGAAGACGGGCTGCGGCTGCTCCCCGAACACGAGGCCGCTGAACCAGCGGTTGGTGGGCGGCGTCAGCCCGTCGGCCAGCCGCACCGGGTCGAGCCTCGCGGCGTCGGCGTGCTCGACGCCCGCCACGAGCGCTGCCGGATCGGCCACGGGCAGCGCGGCGTCCGGCGGGCCCGCCGGCCGGTCGGAGCCGTCCACGTGCACCGCCCCGTCGAGGGCGTCGACGCGGCGCTGCTTCTGGCCGCCCAGCACCATGGCGGTGGTGACCACCAGGACCCCGGCCACGAGGACTCCCAGCGCGATCAGCACGCTCCGCCGGGCCCTCACAGGCCCGCCCCGCGCAGGTACCCCTTGACCGCCTCCACGGCGCGGGTCACCACCCCGTCGTTGCGCAACGCCAGCTCGGCGGTCACCGGCGTCCCCGCCGCCACCAGCCCGTTGGCATCGCCCTTGACCAGGTCGTCCGAGCGCACCTTCACCACGGCCTGCGCCTCGCTCGCGACGGTCTGCACCGACACCTCGTCCACATGCCCGGCGATGCGCTGCTGGTTGGGCAGCACGATGGTGACGGCTGCCGCGTCCTCGACGCGGGCGTAGTCCTTGGCGGTCAGCGTGTACTCGGCCTGCACGTAGAGGCTGTCGGCCTTCTCCACGACGGCCAGGTCGCCGACGGCCTCGACGAACGTGCCGCGCTCCGCCTTGAGGGTGACGATCGTGCCGGGGCCGGTGGCCTTGACCACGAGCCGCCCCTCGGCGTCGACGGCGCTCGCGGCGGTCTCCACCGGGGCGAAGCCGATCTCGCGGTCGTGGCGGAGCGCCGCGCTGTCGATGACGAACAGCGCGTCGCCCTCCTCGACGACGTCGCCGGGCTCCACGAGCTGGTCGACGACCAGCCCGGCGTACGGGGATCCCACGTGGTACGTCAGGGCGGCGATCTGCGCGGAGGAGCTGCCGGCGCGGCCCTCGCGCTCGTTCAGGTGGTAGGTGAGCAGCAGGGTCACGGCGAGCACGGTCAGCAGCCCGAACGTCAGGCGAAGGCGGTTGCTCCAGGTCATGCGGCACCTCCGGAGGTCAGGGCGGCGGCCCGTCGCGATGCGCGCGCCTCACGCGCGGCGGTCACGACGAAGGCGCCGAGGATCAGGGTGTTGGTGGTGTTCCAGGCCAGGGCCAGCGAGAGCGACCCATTGCCGAGGTCCTTCCAGGCGCCCACCACCGAGGTCAGCAGGAGGAAGGCGAAGAACAGCACCTGCGGCATCATGAAGTTGAACGGGGAGGAGGCACGGCCCAGGCTCCCCGTCACGTGCCACTGCTGCTCGCGGCGGAAGAACGCGTTGACGAGCGCGCGGGTGTAGATCGGGAACGACACGGTGGCGAGCATCAACGTCTCCCAGCGGAACGACCCGAGCGTGTAGAACGCCACGACGATCTGCATCACGTAGAAGCCCGCATAGGCCAGCGCCCAGGTGACCGGCGACATGTGGAGCTGCATCGGGGTCAGCCCGAAGTACACCTGCAGCGGCGGGACGAGCAGCAGCAGCAGGGGCGCGATGCCCGTCAAGTAGTGCGTGGACGTCACCCAGTACTGCAGCCGCTGGTCGAGGGTGAGGTTGCGCTTCTTCGACAGCGGGTTGTGGGTGAACATGATCTCGAAGCCGCCGGTCGCCCAGCGGAGCTGCTGCTTGGTGTACGCCTCGACCGTCTCGGGGGTGTCCCCCACCGCGAGCGACATCGGTATGTAGATGGAGCGCCAGCCCGCCTCGTGCAGCCGCAGCGACGTCCACACGTCCTCGGACTTCGAGTCGGCGTACATGCCGCCGACGTCGAGGATGGCCCGCCGCCGGAAGATCACGTTGGTGCCGACGCAGAACGCCGAGTTGAACTTGTTCCGGCCCGGCTGGATGTACCGGTAGAACACTGCCTGCATGTACCCGGCGCCCCGCGAGATGAGGTTGTGCAGGTTGCCGTAGGTCTGCGGGGTCTGCACGAACGCCACGTCGGACGTCGCGAAGAACGGCACTGTCTCGTGCAGGAACTCGGGCTCGGGGACGAAGTCGGCGTCGAAGATGACGAACAGCTCGCCCCGCGTGATGGTCAGCGCGTGGTTGATGTTCCCGGCCTTGGCGCCGTTCTTGCTGAGCCGGCGCACGTACCGGGCGCCGAGCTCGGCGGCGAGGTCGCGCACCTCGTCCGAGCGGCCGTCGTCGAGCACCCACGTCATGTGCTCGCCCTGCATCGCGAGGGCGGCGGTGACGGTGCGGCGGATGGTGGCGAGGTCCTCGCCGTAGGTCGTGATGAACACGTCGATGCCCACCGGGCTGCCGTGCAGGCGCATCGGCCAATGGCGCGGGTTGTCCGCCGTGCCGTCGCGCAGGATCTCGTCCATGTCGTACAGGGCGTCCTGGGCGTGGTGGAACGCGAAGCCGCGCGGGTTGTGCCCGCTGGAGAGCATCGTCCACAACGACAGCAGCGCGTGGACGATGAGCACGGCCTCGGCGGTGATGACCATGGACCAGGGCAGCCAGTCGCCTCGGTTGCCGGGGTTCAGCAGGAAGACCGCGTACAGGAGCACTCCGGCGCAGGCCAGCGCGACGAGCAGCATGAACGAGGGCGAGTGCGCGGCCTCGTTCTCCGGGGTGCGGGCGGGACGCCCGTGAGGGACGTCGGTCGTGCGTGGCTCGGTGACGAGCCGGTCGAACGTCGTTGCTGCCATGTGGTCCCCCAACGTCGGGCCGGTGCGGAGGCGGCGGGTCAGGAGACCCGTCACCCAGGGCGGCGGCAGCGTTGGCGTCAGATGCACCGGGGCGAGCTGCGCTCGATTGCGGAGATGCGGAGAAAAGCCGCATCTCCCCCGGTGGATACGCACAGAACGTAACAGCGATGGCCAACTTGTCTAGGCCTGTCCGGTATGCATCGGGTCGCCGGAGGCGTGGGGGCGACCGCGCGCGACGGGTGAATCTCGCCGCGTTCTCGCAGGTCAGCGGGCTAACTGGGACGTCACCGATGCCCGGAGCGGGTCATCCCATGAGAATCTCGACATACGAGACCTACCACGTGGTCGCAGTTCGTCGGAGGCACAGAGAACGCGGCCCCTCCCAACGTTCCGGGAGGGGCCGCGTGACGCCGGGTCAGCCGAGCTGGGGCAGGACCTCCTGCGCGACCAGCTCGAGGTGGTCCAGGTCATGCAGGTCCAGGACCTGCAGGTACACGCGCGAGACACCCAGCTCGGCGAGCGCCCCGATCCGGTCCACGACGGCCGACGGCGTGCCCGCGAAGCCCACTGAGCGCACCTCGATCGGGTCCCGGCCGATCGCCGCCGCGCGGCGGTCCACCTCCGCGTCATCCCGCCCGACGCACGCCACCAGCGCCACCGACATCACCAGCGACTCCGGGTCGCGGCCGATGTCGCGGCACGCCGCGCGCACCCGCTCCAGCTTGGGCGCCACATCCGCCAGCTCGGGGAAGCCCAGGTTGAACTCCGACGCGTACTTGGCGGCCAGCGCCGGGGTCCGCTTGGGGCCGTGGCCGCCGACGATGATCGGCACGCCCGCCCGGGACGGGTCCAGCGGCGAGGCCTGCACCGGCTTCGGCAGCGCCGGGGAGTCCGTCAGCGTGTAGTGCTCGCCGGCATGCGAGTAACGCTCCCCCACCGGCGTGCCCCACAGCCCGGTGACGACCTCGAGCTGCTCCTCGAGCCGCCCGATCCGCTTGTCCGGGTACGGGATGCCGTACGCGGTGTGCTCAGCCTCGAACCAGCCCGCGCCGAGGCCCAGCTCGACTCGCCCGCCGGACATCTCGTCGACCTGGGCGACCTGGATCGCGAGGATCCCCGGCGGCCGGAACGTGACAGGCGAGACGAGCGTGCCGAGGCGCACCCGCTGGGTGTCACGCGCGAGCCCCGCCAGCGTGGTCCACGCGTCGGACGGGCCGGGCAGGCCATCGCCCTCGCCCATCCGCAGGTAGTGGTCGGAACGGAAGAAGCCGTCGAAGCCGAGCTCCTCGGTGGCGGTAGCGACGGCGAGCAGGTCCGCGTACGAGGCGCCCTGCTGGGGTTCGGTGAAAATCCTGACGTCCATCCTCGTACCCTGCCATCTCCCGGAGGCCGAACCCGACCAGGCGCACGGCTTTGGCGATCCGCGGCGGGTACCGTGCGACCCGTGAGGTCGATCCGATGGGCGAGCGTGGCGACCGTGGGCGGCTGCGCGCTCGTGCTGCTGATCTGCGCGTTCGCGGCACTGCGCGGCCGCCCGTGGGCCTGGGCTCCCGGGCTCGTCGCCGCCGCCGTGGGCCTGCGCGAGTTGCGCGCCCTGCAACGCGGCCTGCGGTGAACAGCGCCACCCTGCAGTGGGCGCCTGCTGGCCGTCAGGGATAGCGGAGCCGGTCGACCATCAGATCAGCCTCGTCCAGGACCTCGCCGGCAGCCCAGGCCATGTCGCGCCTGGACTGCGTGATCGGGCGCAGCACGTCGGCCTCGACCAGCCGCTCGACCGTCGCGTAGGCCCGGGCCTGCGACGCACCGGTCAGGCGGGCCACATCGCCGGCATCGACGATCGGGTGGCGGGGCAGCAGCGGCAACAGCGCGGCCGCCGCCGACCCCGCCCGGGGCCGGACGCGCTCGGCCCACTGGTGCGGCAGCGCGATCAGCCGCTCAGCCGAGACCGTGGCCTCCGCCGTCGCCCGAGAGGCCGCGTCCGCCAAGAAGCCCGCGAACGGCTCGACCTCGCCCTGGCGGTAGTCGTTGACCAGCTGGAAGTAGAGATCGCGGTCGGCCACGATGGCAGAGGCGACCGGCACCGCCATCTCCCGGGTCACGCCGCGGTAGCGCCACAGGGCGTTGATGAGCGACCGGCCGACGCGGCCGTTGCCGTCGGTGAACGGGTGGATGGACTCGAACTGGGCGTGCGCGACCGCTGCCTGCACCACTGGGTCGATGTCCGTGCGCCGCATGAACGCGATCAGGTCGGCCATGAGCTCGGGCACGCGCTCGGGGGCCGGGGGGACGTGGACGGCGCCTCGGGGCGAGCGGTTGGACCCTCCGATCCAGTTCTGCGCCGAGCGCAGTTTGCCCGCATCCCACCGCTCTTCTGGGTCGTCGGCCATGAGCGGGACGTGGGCGGCGAGGATGTCCTGGAGGTCCACGCCGTCGGCGGCGCGGTGCACGAGCAAGTTGAGCCCGTCTATCGCGCCCTTGACGGTTCGAGCGGTCTTCGGAGCTCGGATGCCGTACTGGGCGCGGGCCAACTGGTCGACCGTGGTCAGTTCTTCCTCAATGCGCGAGGAGGCGATCGCCTCGGTGCGCAGCAAGAAGGGCTCCAAGGTGGCGACCTGGCCGGCGTAGGTGCGCTCGAGCACGCCGATCTCGACCTCTGCCTGGCGGGCGAGTTCGAGGGTCTCAGCCGACGAGGGCAGGCTCAGGTCGGCGATCAGCGGGGGGATCGAGGCGCTGTACCCGTCGATCTCGGCGCGGCGCCCGCTGCTGGACACCCACGGCAGCGACTCACTGCCGTGGGCGGGGATGGGCTGAGCGGACATGCGGGGCCTCCAGTAACCGAGAAGATCGGTCCCACTATTCTCGGTTAAGGATATATCCGAGAACAAGGCCAGGGCGGCCCTCACTTCCAGCAGTGGCGATGTGCCGGAATCACCCGTGGCGAACCGGGTCCCAGGAGCCTCCCAGCCCTCGCGACTAGAGTCGTCGGCATGCCAGAGCATCGCCGGGACATGACCTCAATCCTGCAACTCAGGGATGATTTCACCAGGTTCATGCTCGCGTACCGGTTCGGCCTTGACGAAGTCATGACCAAACTGACGATCCTGCGCGATGAGTTCAACTACGCGCACAGCTACAACCCCATCGAGCACGTCGGCTCGCGGCTGAAGTCCCCGGACAGCATCCTGCAGAAAGCGCACCGCAAGGGCATCCCGTTCACGCTCGAGGACATCAAGTCCCAGATGTTCGACATCGCCGGCGTCCGGGTGACCTGCGCGTTCCAGTCGGACATCTACCGCATCCGCGACCTGCTCGTCGGCCAGCAGGACCTCACGCTGCTCGCCGAGCGCGACTACATCGCCGAGCCCAAGCCCAACGGATACAAGAGCCTGCACCTGATCGTCCAGGTGCCGGTGTTCATGTCGGACCGGGTCGAGCCGGTGACCGTGGAGATCCAGATCCGGACCATCGCGATGGACTTCTGGGCGAGCCTCGAGCACAAGATCTACTACAAGTACGACAAGGAGATCCCGGCCGAGCTGCTCGCCGAGCTCAAGGACGCCGCCGACGTCGCGAACGCCCTCGACATCAAGATGGAGCACCTGCACAACACCGTCCTCACCATCAAGGGCGCCACCACCGGCGACTCCTCGGCGGACATGCAGGGGCTCATCCCGTCGCAGCAACTCCTGGAGGCGTTCCTGCGCGAGTCCGCCCCCGCGCCGCAGGCGCCCGACGACACGGCAGGCGACGAGCCCGACAAGCGCTGACGGACCCGCAGAGCGGCGCGCCGTAGGGCCCGCAGCCGAGTTGTCCACATCCCTCCCGGTCGATCCCCGAACGTCACCGCGACCTGCTGACCTGGTCTCCTGACACGCCCAGGCGCCCCCCGGCCGAACCCAGCAGCGCATGGCATGGTGGCCAGATGCCGGACGCCCGAGGCTCAGCCGCAGACGTGCTCGCGGTCAACGACTGGCGTCGCCGCATCGCCGAGCTCTACGCCGACGTCCGCCGCGTCGCCGCCACCGAACCCGCCGCCGCCCACGCCCTCTGGGTCGAGCGACGCGACACGCTCTTCGCCGAGCACCCCGCGTCCCCCCTGCTGCCCGAGGCGCGCGCCGCGTTCCGCGGCCTGCCGGTGGCCCCCTACGACCCCGCGTTCCGGTTCGAGGCGCGGGTGCGCCAGGCGTCGATGCAGCGCCTCGACGTGGCGACCGGCACCGACGGCGTGGTGCCGTTCGAGCGGATCGGCCGCGCCGCGCTCCCGGGGCTCGGCTCGCTGTCCGTCTGGGCGCTGCGCGCCTACGCGGGTGGAGTATTCCTCCCCGTCAAGGACGCGCTCGCCGGGCGCCCCGACGGGACGTACGGCGGCGGGCGGTACGTCCTCGACACCATCAA
The DNA here is from genome assembly GCF_900046455.1 of Cellulomonas timonensis. Taxonomy (GTDB): domain Bacteria; phylum Actinomycetota; class Actinomycetes; order Actinomycetales; family Cellulomonadaceae; genus Cellulomonas_A; species Cellulomonas_A timonensis. The sequence goes on along the minus strand of NZ_FCOT01000011.1, from coordinate 506,447 downwards.
GGGCGCGGACCTGGGCACCAGCGGCGACGACGGCCGCGGCCCGCTCGTCCTCGACCTGAATTTCGCCTACAACCCGTCCTGCGCGTACGACCCGGCGTGGGCGTGCCCGCTGGCCACGCGCGGCAACGTCCTGGAGGCCGAGACGCCCGTCGGCGAGCTCGCGCCAGGGCCGGAGCTGCTGCCGCGCGACTGAGGAGCGGTCAGCGCTGGCAGGCCGGGCAGCGGTAGAGCTTGCGCCCGGCCATGTCCTCGACCACGACGGGCGTGCCGCACACCCGGCACGGCAGCCCCGCGCGCCCGTACACCCAGTGCTGCTCGGAGCGGTCCCCGAGCGCCCGCGCCCGGCCGGCCTCGTCGAGATCCTCGCGGGTGAGGATCACCCCGGTGCGGATGCCGTCGGCGAGGAGCACCGCCCAGTCGTCCCACAGCCCGCGCGCCACCTCGACGGGCACCTGTCGGCCCGGTGTCCACGGGTCCAGCCGGGCGCGGAACAGCATCTCCGCGCGATAGATGTTGCCGATGCCCGCCATCACGGACTGGTCCATGAGGAGCTGGCCGATGGGCACCGCCCGCCGGGTCAGGCGCCGGGCGACCTCGGCCCCCGCGGCGTCCAGGTCCTCCTCGGTGGCCGGGTCCAGGCCCAGCCGGGCCACGGCCGCCGCCGCCGACTCCGGGTCGAGCACCTCGCAGGCGGTGGGGCCGCGCAGGTCCGCGACGCTGGCGTCGGTGGCCAGGCGCCCCCGCCCCTGCCCGACGGGCGGTGGCGGAAACGGCTCGTCGGCGCCCGATCCGCCGTCGGCGGCGGCGCGCTCGCGCTCCCCCCCGCCCATCCGCCCGGCCCGCCGCAGCCGCGGCGCCCCCATGCTGCCGAGGGCGGCCATGCCCTCGGTGAGGGGCGAGATCTGCCCGAAGAGGTCCCAGGCGCCGTACAGGCCCAGGTGCACGCGCAGCACCAGGCCGCCGTCGAAGTCGAGGAAGAGCTGCTTGCCGACGGCACGGGAACCGGTCAGCCGACGCCCGTCGAGCAGCGCGGCGCCCTGGGCGAACCGCCCTTGCGGGGAGCTGACCGCAAGCGGTCGGCCGACGAAGTCGCGGCGGAATTGGCGCGCGACGCGGTGGACGGTATGACCCTCTGGCACGGCTCACCACCCTACGTCCCGCACTCCGCCCCCTTGCCCGCGAGATGTGACATATGGTCGATAACGGGCATGACGGCAGGGGGGTGGCGATGCGCGGACGGCTGCCTGGGCTCGACCTGCTCCGCGGCGTCGCCGTGGCACTGGTGCTGCTGAACCACGCGCACCCGTTCTTCGGCGGCGCCGGGGTGGTCGGGGTCACGATGTTCTTCGCGCTGAGCGGCTACCTGATCACCGGCGTCCTGGTCCGCGACATCTACCTCACCGGCGGGGTGCGGCTGGCGGTGTTCTACCGGAACCGGGCGCTGCGGCTCATCCCCGCGCTGCTGCTGTTCCTGCTCGGGTACGTGGTGGTCGAGGGCGTGTTCAACCACCTGGGCGAGCGTGGCCTGGTGCCGCAGAGCGTGGCCGTCGCGTTGACCTACACGACGAACATCCCGGGCATCCCGAACGGCAGCGGAAGCCTCTACCACCTGTGGACGCTGGCCACCGAGGAGCAGTTCTACGTGCTGTGGCCGCTGGTGCTGCTGTTCGGCTTCCGGCGGGTGGGGCTGCGGCGCGTGGTGGGGCTCGTCGCCGCGGGCGTGGTGATGATGTGCGTGCTGACGCTCAAGCTCACCGAGCCGGACGTCGCCCGCGTGTACGCCCTGCCGTCCTCGTGGTGGCTCACCATCATGATCGGCTCGGTGGCGTACCTCGGCCGCGAGGAGCTCGCCAGGCTGCTGCCCACCACCGCCGGCCGGCGGCGCGCACTGCAGCTCGTGGTGCTCGCAGCCATCGGCGTCGTCGCCGCCATCCCCGGCCTGGCCCACTCCTCGCTCATGTACCTGCTGATCGCGCCCGGGGTGGCGCTCGGCACCGCGGTGCTCATCACCTACGCCAGCCACTGGGACACGCTGCCCAGCCGGCTCCTGCGCCCGCTGCTGCACCTGGGCACCATCTCGTACGCCGCCTATCTGTGGAACGCGGCGATCATGCGCTGGCTCGAGCCGATCGGCGGACTGCTCGCCTCGGTGCTGGTGGTGACGCTGACGCTCGCGGCGGCGACGGCGAGCTGGTGGCTCGTCGAGCGCCCGGTGCAACGGCTCAGGGCGCGGCTGGACCGCCGGCAGCCCGCGCTCCAGCGCTGACCGGCCCCACCAGCGCCTCGACAGCGGCACGCGCGCCGCGCTCTCGCAGCAACCCCAGCGCCGCGGAGTAGGCCGCCACGAACCGCCGGTCGTCGACGAGGTCCCCGAACAGGTCGCGCTGGGCCAGGAACGCCGTGGGGTCGGCGCTCTGGGCGGCGGCCGCCGTCCGCAGCCGGTCCCGGAGCCGGTCCACCACCTCGAAGGGCTCGCCCTGGTCGTCCACGCCCTCCGCGTGGCGGGCCCAGGCGGCGATCACCAGCGCGCACCGGCCCACGTCGCCGCCGGCGGCGAGCCGGCTGCGGGCCACTGGCGCCAGCCACCGGGGAACGCGGTCCGATCCGTCGGCGCATAGCCGCGCCAACGGGTCGCGGATCGCCGGGCTCGCGAACCGCTCCAGGAGGGTCCGCTTGTAGGCGGCCAGGTCGACACCTGGCACGTCCGCGAGCGTGGGCGTCACCTCCTGGTCCAGGTACTCGGCGAGGAACTGCGCGAACAGCGGGTCCTGCGCCGCCTCATGCGCGAGCCGGTACCCGGCCAGGCGGGCCAGGTAGCACAGGGCCTGATGACCGCCGTTGAGCAGCCGCAGCTTCATCAGCTCATACGGCCCCACGTCCTCGACGACTTGCACGCCGGCGGCCTCCCACGGCGGGCGGCCCTGGCCGAAGTCGTCCTCGACCACCCATTGCGCGAACGGCTCGCACACCACCGGCCACTCGTCCTCGATGCCGAAGGCGGCGGCGACCAGCTCCCGGTCGTCCTCGGTGGTGGCGGGCGTGATGCGGTCCACCATCGAGCTCGGGAAGCGCACCTCGCGCTCCACCCAGTCCCCCAGCGCCTGGTCGCGCAGCCGGGCGAACGCGACGAACGAGCGGCGCGCCACGTCGCCGTTGCCCGGGACGTTGTCGCAGGACATCACCGTGAACGGTGGCAGGCCGCGCTCACGGCGCCGGGCCAACGCCTCGGTGACCAGGCCGAACACGGTGGCGGGCGCCGCCCCGGGCGCCAGGTCCGCCTGCACGGCCGGGTCGTCCGCGCGGAACTCACCCGTCACCGGGTGCTGGTGGTAGCCGCCCTCGGTGATGGTCAGGGAGACGATGCGCGTGATCGGCGCCGCCATCTGCACGATGACGGCCTCCGGATCGTCGGGCGCGAACAGGTAGGCGACCAGGGAGCCGATGACCCGCGCCTCCAGCCTCCCGTCCGGGTGCTTGACCACCAGCGTGTACAGCCCGTCCTGCAGGTCGAGCGCATCCCTCATCCGCCGGTCGCCCGGCAGCAGGCCCACGCCGCACACCCCCCAGTCGAGCGCGTCTCCCCGGTTCATCAGCCGGTCCAGGTACATCGCCTGATGCGCCCGGTGGAACCCGCCCACCCCGATGTGGACGATCGCGGGAGCCACCGCTCGCCGGTCGTAGCCCGGCACCGCCACTTGGGGGTCGAGCGAGCCGAGCGTCGAGGCGTTCAGCACCGTCACCGCAGTCCTCCGACCCTCGGGCTCGTCGCGTCGCGGCACGGGCAGGGCGCCTGACGGCCCCCGCCCCTCCGGTGAGGGCGCCCAGCGCCAGGCCTTCGCTGCAGGGTTGATCGTCGCCATCGCAGTGCCGCCCCCTCGCGTGCACGTGGTTCCGACGCGTCCGCACCGACGCGCCGGGCAGTCCTCTCCGACGACTCCCCGACGATCCCGGCGGAGCCGACCACGACGTCCCTGTCGTGTGCGGCGCACGTGCTGCCCGGGGTCCCCTGACGAGCTGCTGGAGTGGGCTCGCCTCAGCCTGGCACGGGCCCACAGGTCCGTCCACACGAGCCGTCGGCGAGGTCGAATGGACATCTGACCAGCACCGTCGCCCGCCCGGCGGGCCTCGGGAGGTCGCGTCGACGCGAGGGCCCCCCTGGGCGCCCGACCAGTTCCGCGCGGGGCCGATGAGTGTGGGGGGGCTGCGGAGTCAGCACCTCTGAGCAGTCCGCCAGACCCGCGTCCACCACCACCGCAGGAGCAGCCATGTCGATCCGCCTGAACCCGTACCTCAGCTTCCGCGACTCCACCCGGGAGGCGATGACGTTCTACCAGTCCGTCTTCGGCGGGGAGCTCACGCTCAGCACCTTCGCCGAGTTCCAGGTCAGCCAGGACCCTGCCGAGCAGGAGAAGATCATGCACTCGATGCTCACCACTGAGAACGGGCTCGTGCTCATGGCGGCGGACGTCCCCAACTCGATGGAGGTCCCCGAGTCGAGCGCCTCGGTCTCGCTGAGCGGCGAGCATGAGGACGACGAGCCGCTCCGGCGGTACTGGGATCGCCTGAGCGGCAGCGGCGCCGTCGTCGAGCCCCTCTCCGTGGCGCCGTGGGGCGACGCCTTCGGCATGTGCGCCGACAAGTTCGGGGTGCGCTGGATGGTGAATATCGCGGGCCCGGGCGCCTGACGTCAGGCGCGCCCGCGCGCCTCCTCCAGGTACCGCAGCACGGCGGTGACGCGGCGGTCCGCCAGGTCGGTGGGCGCCAGGTCGAGCTTCGCGAAGATGCTGCGGATGTGCTTGTGCACCGCGCCCTCGGTGACGAACAGCCGGGCGGCGATCGCGGCATTGCCGAGCCCTTCGGCCATCACCGCGAGCACCTCGCGCTCGCGCGGGCTCAGCCGGTCCAGCCGGCCGTCCGAGCGTGTCCGCGCGAAGAGCTGCGCGACGACGTCCGGGTCGATCGCCGCGCCCCCGGCGGCCACGCGGCGTAGCGCGTCGAGGAACTCCTCGACCCGCCCGACCCGCTCCTTGAGCAGATAGCCCAGGCCCGCGCTGCCATGCGCCAGCAGATCGGTGGCGAACGCCTCTTCCACGTACGCGGACAGCACCAGCACCGCGAGCCCTGGCTGCCGGCGGCGGGCCTCCACCGCCGCGACGATCCCCTCGTCGGTGTGCGTGGGCGGCATCCGCACGTCCACGATCGCGACGTCCGGCCGGTGCTCGGCGACCGCCGCGAGGAGCCCGGCCGGGTCGGTGGCGGTGGCGACGACGTCCAGCCCCTCGGCGCGCAGCAGCAGCGCCAGCCCCTCGCGCAGCAGCGCGTCGTCCTCCGCGATCACAATCCGCATGGCAGCGTCACCTCCAGACGCGTGGGCCCGCCCACCGGGCTGGTCAGCGTGAACGTGCCGTCGTGGGCCCGCACGCGCCGGCGGATGCCCGCGATGCCGCTCCCGCCGCCCGTCGAGGCGCCTGCGCTCATCTCCGCCGCCCCGCCCACCCCGTCGTCCTGCACTGCGACCTCCAACCGGTCGTCGATCCGCCGCACCGTCACCACGGAGCCCTGCGCCTGGCTGTGCCGCACCACGTTCGTCAGCGCCTCGGCGACGACGAAGTACGCGGTCGCCTCCACCGACGCGGCACACCGCCCGATGTCCGCGGCGTCGAGCTGGCATGGCACCGGGCTGGTCGCGGCCAGCCCGGACAGCGCGTCGCCCAACGACCTGTCCTCCAGCACCGCCGGCAGGATGCTGCGCGCGACAGCACGCAACTCGACGAGCGCCTGCTCGGCGGCGTCCTGCGCGCGGCCGAGCAGCGGCGCCGCCTCGGCCGGGTCGCGGGCGAGCGCCCGTTGCGCGGCGCCGAGCAGCAGGCTGACGGCGACGATGCGGTTCTGCGTGCCGTCATGCAGGGACCTCTCGATGCGCCGCAGCTCCGCCGCGTGGGCGTCGAGCGCGCCGGCGCGGGTCGCGGTGAGCTCCTGGACGCGCATTGCCAAGTCCGTCCCCCGGTCGGGGCTCAGCAGCCGCCGCCCGGGCCAGGACTGCAGGCGGGCCATCCACGGCGCCACACCCACCGCGATCGCCACCCACGCGAAGCCGGCGAGCGTGACGGCGAAGGCGCCGGCCCAGCCCTGCACGATCCACGGGGCGAAGGACGGCGAGCGGAACTCCTCGGCCACCGACCGCCACCACAGCACGAAGGTGGCGTCCCGCGCGGCGTTCAACGGCAGCGTCAACCCGAGCAGGCCCAGCACCAGGCCGAGCGTCGACGCGCACACCAGCCAGCCGAGCTCGCGGCGCACCGCCGTGTCCGCGAGCGCCGCGCGCAGCCTGTCCGGCACGGGATGCGGGCCGATGACCTCCCGCCCGCTGCGGGTGAGCCGTGCGCGCTCCCGGTCGGAGACGGCCCGCGCCGCGCGCAGGGCTCCCGGCAGCAGCCAGAACCCGACGCCCACCACGCAGGCGACAGCGCACACCGCCACCCACAGCAGCGCCACCACGGCGAGCACCGACGTCGCCAGCCCGCCTGCGAGCTGCTCGAACGCGTCGAGGGCGCGCCCCGCCACCCTGCCGCCACGTCGGGCGGCGGTCGCCTCACGCTGAGCCAGGGCCTCCACGTCGAGGACCCTAGGCGACCCGCGCGCGCAGCGGCAGGCCCCCGGCCAAGAAGTACAGCCTGCTGCACCTGGCCTCGGGCGCTGGCGGGATCGTCGCGGGCTCATGCGGTTCGTAGCGTCGGTGGGGTCCGGAACACCTCGACCAGGGAGCCCGCCATGTCCGACCCGTACCGCCTCACCGACGCCTCCGGCAGCACCGCCGACGCGGGCCCCACGCGAGCCACCGCCGCCACGGCTGCCACTGCTGCCACCGCTGCCACCGCGGACGAGGCCGCGCGGCGGGACGGCCAGCGCGCTGTGCTGTGGGCGCTGCTCGTGCTGAGCGCCGTGGCGAACTCGGTGACCTCGGCCATGGCCGTCCCGCTGGCCATCAGCCTGGCGCTGGGCGGCCTGACGCTGGCGAGCATCAGCGCGCTGGTGCTGTCGCACCCCCGTGGGCGGCGGTGATGGGCGGCAGGAGGGGCGCGCTCGGGTTCCCGGCAGCCGCGCCGTCGGCGCGCGTGGGCGGAGCGGCGCCGTCGGCGCCCGTGGACGGCTCGGCGCCGCCGGCTGTGGCGCTCACGAACGTCAGCAAGGTCTACGCCGGCGGGGTGCGCGCACTCGACGACGTGACGCTGGCCGTCGAGCGCGGCTCCTTCGTCGCGGTGATGGGGCCCTCCGGATCCGGCAAGAGCACGCTCATGCACTGCGCGGCGGGCCTGGACTCGCCGACCAGGGGACGGGCCGCCATCGCCGGGATCGACCTCACGCGCTTGGACGAGACGGCCCGCACCGAGCTGCGCCGCACGCACGTCGGATTCGTCTTCCAGGCCTACAACCTGCTGCCGTCGCTCAGCGTGATGGACAACATCACGCTGCCGCTGCGGCTGGCGGGCGCCCGGCCCGATCACGAGTGGCTCGGCGCCCTGGTGGAGCGGGTCGGGCTCACGGACCGCCTGACGCACCGCCCCGGCGAGCTCTCGGGCGGGCAGCAGCAGCGCGCGGCCATCGCGCGGGCCCTCGCCGCCCGGCCCGCGGTGGTCTTCGGCGACGAGCCCACCGGCGCCCTCGACCTGCGCACCGGCCACGAGGTGCTGGACCTGTTGCGGGACCTGGTGGACACCCTGGGCCAGACGGTCGTCATGGTCACGCACGACCCGGCGGCCGCAGCCCGCGCCGACCGCGTCGTCGTGATGGCCGATGGCCGCGTCGTCGACTCCCTCGAGGCGCCCACCCCCGCCCGCCTCGCGACCACCCTCACCGCGCTGGAGGTGCGCTGACATGCTGCACCTCGCCGCGCGCATGGCCCGACACCGGGCCGCCGCACTCCTCGCCGTCGCCTGCGCCGTGCTCGGCGCCGCCGCGTTCCTCACCGCCATCGGCGTGCTCGCCGAGTCCGGCCTGCGCTCCCATGTGGCGCCCCAACGCCTGGCCGGGGCCGATGTGGTGGTCACCGCGTCCCAGTCCCTCCCCCAGCCCGGCGACCTGGCCGTCGCGCTGCCCGAGCGGGCGCCCGTCCCGGCCAGCCTGGTCGCCGAGCTGGCGGGCCTGCCCGGTGTCGTCGCGGCGGTGGGCGACGTGAGCTTCCCGGCGGCCGTGATCGGCGCCGACGGCGAGGTGGTCGACGCGGGCGACGCGGCCTCGGCCGGTCACGGCTGGTCCTCCACGGCACTGCTCGACGGCGCGGCACTATTCGGCAGCGCGGCCCCGTCTGACGGCGAGGAGCCGCCCGACAGCGCCGCGACGTCCGCCGGGCCCGCCATCGGGCAGGTGGCGCTCGGCTCAGGCCTGGCGGCCACCGCCAAGGCCCACGTCGGCGACCGGGTGCAGGTCATCGCCGCCGGGACGCCCGGCACGTACGAGGTGGCCGCCGTCGTCCCCGGCGGCATGGGCGGGGTCTACTTCGACGACGTGACGGCCCTGCGCCTCGCCGGTGGCAGTGGCGGCCAGGCAGCCGCTCCGACGGCCACCGTCGACCTGGTCGCCCTGCGCGTCGAGCCCGGCGCCGTGGACGAGGTCGCCGACACGGTCCGCGACCTCGTCCAGGACGCCGGCCTGATCGTCTCGACAGGTGACGCGCGCGGTGACGTCGAGAGCCCGCAGGCGACGGCCGGACGCGGGCTGCTGCCCGCCATCGCGGGGTCGATGAGCGGGGTGACGCTGCTGGTGGTCGGCTTCATCGTGGCGGGCGCGCTCGCGGTGTCGATCAGCGCCCAGCGTCGCGACCTCGCCTTGCTGCGGGCCGTGGGGGCGACGCCGCGCCAGGTGCGGTCGCTCGCGGCCTGGCAGGCGACTGTCGTGTCCGTGGCGGCGATGATCCCCGGCGTCGCGCTCGGGTACCTCCTCGCGGAGCGGCTCCGGCACGTCCTGGCCTCCTCGGGGATGCTCTCCCCCGACCTGCCCCTCACATTCGGTCCCCTCCCCGGGGTGGCGGCGGCAGTCCTGCTCGTCCTCGTGGTGCAGCCCGCCGCGCGCGCGGCCGCCCGCCGGGTCTCGCGGCTGCCCGCCACGGAGGCGGTGGCCGAGTCCCGCACCGAGCCGCGCACGCCGTCGCGGGTGCGCGCGCTGACCGGCGGGGCGCTGATCGTCGGCTCCCTCGGCATCGCCGTGACACCGCTGCTGGCGCGCACCCCGGAAGCGGCCATCGGCGCCTCGCTCGCGGGCATCGTCGCGGCGATCGGCCTGGCGCTGGTGGGCCCCCTGCTGGTGGGCGGTGTCGGCAGATGGCTAGCGCGCCGGCTGCCCGCTCGGGCGTCGGCGTCCACATGGCTCGCCGTGGCCCACACGCATGGCCACTCGCTACGCGTCGGAGCCGCCGTCAGCACGCTTGCCCTGGTGGTTGTCTTCACGCTCACCTACGCGTTCACCCAGACGACGGTGCTCGCCGCGGCGGCCGGCGACCTCCGCGCCGCCACCACAGCCCAGGCCACGTTGAGCGCGCCTGCGCTGGGCGGGGTCTCCGACGAGGTGGCCGCCGCCGTGCGCGACCTGCCCGGGGTCGAGGCCGTCGCCCCGCTCAGCACCACCACCGTCGTGGCGCCCCTCACGATGTTCGGCGAGACGACGATGGAGAGCGCCCCCGCCGCGATCCTCACCCCCGACTCCGCCGGTGTGCTCGACCTCGACCTCCGCGACGGGGACCTCGCCGACCTCAGGGGCGACACGGTCGCCGTGGACGCCGGATCGGCCCGCGCCCACCCGGTCGGTAGCACCCTGGACCTCGTCCTGGGTGACGGGACGCCCGTGCGCGCGGAGGTCGTCGCCGTGCACGGACGCGGGCTCGCCTTCGGATCGATCATCCTCGCGGGCGACCTGGCCGCCGGGCACTCCGCCCATCTCGCGCAGAGCGTGCTGGTGCGCACCGATGGCACGGCCGCGGCGTCCGAGGCGCTCGCGGGCTTCACCGCCGAGCATCCCGGCGTGGTGCTCCTCGACGGCAGCGCAGGCGCCTCGGCAGGAGCAGGCGCTTCAGCCGAGGCCGGCGGCGCGGACGGGCTCGGCGCCGTCCCACCCGAGCTGTGGATCAACCTCGTGGTGCTCGCCGTCCTGCTGGGCTACCTGCTGCTCGGCGTCGTCAACACGCTCGTCGCCGGCACCTTGGAGCGCCGCCACGAGATCGCGGCGCTCCGGCTCGCGGGCGCCACACCGCGTCAGGTCCGGTCGATGATGCGTCGCGAGGCCGCGCTCGCGAGCGGTGTCGCCCTGGCGGCCGGAGGGCTGCTGTCCGTGGTCCCGTTGGCGATGCTGGGCATCGGGTTCCTCGACCGCCCGCTGCCTGCCGGGCCCTGGTGGCTGGCGCCCGGGGTGGCCGCGCTCGTGGTGGTGCTGGCGTTCGCCGCCGTCGAGCTGCCGACCCGGCGGACGCTGCGCACGCCCCCGGCGCGCATGCTCGCGGAGGCGCTGTAGACGGCGCGGCGGGGGCTGACGGGACCCCCGTCGCCTCGATAACGTTGTCGAAAATCCGCATCGTCCCTAAGGTGGCAACGCAATGACTCAAAGCACTCGCAAAGGGGCGAACAGTGCATCGAATCAGCAAATCCTCACGCGTTCTTGGACCACTACTCCTCGCAGCCGTCGTCGGGCTGGGTCCCGTGCCAGCGATGGCCGCTGACACCGCCGCCGTGCCGGGTGGGGCCGTCAACCCGACCACCACCCAAGTCACGACGGCGCGCGGAACCGGGGCCGTCGTGGCCCTCACCTTCGACGACGGCCCGAACCCCGGCGAGACCGACGCGGTGCTGGACCTCCTCGCCGAGCACAGCATCCCGGCGGTCTTCTGCGTGATCGGGCAGAACATTCAGGGCACGCGCGGCGCGGAGCTGCTGCGGCGGATCGTGGCGGACGGCCACACGCTGTGCAACCACACGACGAGCTACGCCGACATGGGCTCGTGGACGCCGGAGCAGGTCGAGGCGGACCTCGTCGAGAACCTGGCGATCATCCGCGAGGCGCTCGGCGACCCGAATGCGCCCGTGCCGTACTTCCGGGCGCCGAATGGGAGCTGGGGGCAGACGGCGGAGGTCGCCGCCCGGCTCGGCATGCAGCCGCTCGGCCTCGGCAACACCATCGCCGACTGGGAGACGCAAGACGTCGCCACCCTGACGGCGAGTCTCCGGGCCGCCATGCAGCCCGGCGCCGTGGCCCTCGTCCACGACGGCGGCGGTGACCGCACCGGCACGGTCGAGGCGGTGCGCACCGTCGTCGCCGAGAAGATCGCCGCCGGGTGGACGTTCACCCTCCCCGCCGAGCGCGGGCCGGACGGCGGCGGTGGTGGTGGGACGACGCTCCTGTCGAACGACTTCGAGGACGCCCTGGCGCCGTGGTCCGCCCGAGGGAACGGCACGGCTCCCACGGTCACGCTCACCGACCAGGCCGCCCACAGCGGCACGCAGTCCGCACTGGTCGACGGTCGCGGGGACACCTGGCACGGCATCGGCGCCGACGTCTCGGACCTGTTCGACGCCGGAGTCACCTATCACGTCTCCGCCTGGGTCAAGCTGGCGGAGGGCGCCGCCCCGGACCCGGCTGACCTGCGCGTCAGTGTGCAGCGCGACGTCGACGGCTCGTCCAGCTACGACACCGTCGCCACGGCCACCGGCGTCACCGCCGGCGAGTGGGTGCAGGTCAGCGCCGACTACACGATGGCCGCCGCCGACTCGGCGCTGCTGTACATCGAGTCCGCCGCCGGGACCTCCTCGTTCCTCGTCGACGACATCGTGGTCACCCGTGACTCGGCGCCGCCGGTGCAGACGGACATCCCGTCCCTGAAGGACGAGCTGCCGTGGCCGATCGGCGTCGCGATCGACGAGCGCGAGACCGCAGGCCAGGGCGCTGTGCTCGTCGAGAAGCACTTCGACCAGATCACCGCCGAGAACGCCATGAAGCCGGAGTCCATCCAGCCGACCGAGGGCGAGTTCACGTTCGCGGAGGCCGATCACCTGGTCGACGCCGCGATCGCCAACGGCCAGCGCGTCTACGGCCACACCCTGGTGTGGCACAGCCAGACCCCCGACTGGTTCTTCCTCGACGAGGCCGGCCAGCCGCTCACCAACAGCGCCGCCCACCAGGCAGTGCTGCGGAACCGCATGAAGACCCACATCGACACGGTCGCGGGCCACTACCGCGAGAAGTACGGCGAGTACGGGACGCCCGGCAACCCGATCGTCGCGTTCGACGTGGTCAACGAGGCCATCGCCGAGTCCGAGTCCGACGGGCTGCGGCGCAGCCGCTGGTACGAGGTGCTCGGCGAGCAGTACCTCGACCTCGCGTTCGAGTACGCCAGCGACGCGTTCAACCGTGGGGTCACCGACAACCCGCCGGTCACGCTGTTCCTCAACGACTACAACACCGAGCTGCCCGCCAAGCGGGCGGCGATGATCTCGGTGGCGCAGCGCCTGCTCGATCGCGGGGCGCCCGTCAACGGGCTCGGCCACCAGTTCCACGTGAGCCTCGTCCAGCCCGTCGCCCAGCTCCGCGCGAGCATCGACGCGTTCGCGGCGTTGGGCCTGGCGCAGGCGGTGACGGAGCTCGACGTGCAGATCGACGGCACTGTCACGCAGGAGAAGGTCGTCCAGCAGGGCTATTACTACGCCGACGTCTTCGACATGCTCCGGGACTACCCCGACCTGTTCGCGGTGACCGTGTGGGGCCCGTATGACAGCCGCAGCTGGCGCTCCGGCGCCCCGCTGCTCTTCGACGACCAGCTCCAGGCCAAGCCCGCCTACTGGGGCATCGTCGACCGCGGCGAGCTGCCCGCGCTCACCCGGCAGGCGAATGTGCACGCGGGTGACGTGGCGATCGACGCGAAGGCCGTCGACGCGCGCGAGTGGGACCTGCTCCCCCTCGTCGAGGTCGGCTCCGACGGAGTCGGCTCCACCGGGTTCCAGCTCCGCTGGGCCGAGGACCACCTCACCGCGTACGTGCAGGTGGCCGACGCCACCGACGACGGCGCGGACGACGCGGTGGACCTGTTCGTCGGCGACACCGCCGTGACCGTCGCCCGCGACGGCAGCGGCACAGCGGGCGACAACGCCGTGGTCCGCAGCTCCGCCGCCGGGTACACCGCAGTGGTGCGCCTGCCCGCAGACGGCCTCGCCGAGGACTCGACAGTCCCGTTCGACCTGCGGGTCAGCGACGGGTCCACGGGCGGCAAGTTGTCGTGGAACGACCTGTCCCACGGCCAGGAGGACGGTTTGCGCCGCGGAGTCGTCACGCTCGTCGAGCCGGTCGGCCTCATCGAGGCGCCGCACGCCGCCGTCGCCCCCGTCATCGACGGCGTGGTGGACGACGTGTGGGCGTCCGCCGCGACCGTCCACACCGGCACGCTGGTGGAGGGCGAGCTCGGGGCTGCCGCCGACGTGTCGCTGCTGTGGCGTGAGGGCACGCTCTACGCGCTGTTCCAGGTCACCGACGACGAGCTCGACGCGGGCAGCACCAACGCCTGGGAGCAGGACTCCGTCGAGGTCTTCCTCGACCCGGCCAACGCGAAGGCGGGCGCCTTCCAGCCCGCTGACGGCCAGTACCGGATCAGCTACTCGAACGCCGTCTCGGTGAGCGGGGACCTGGACGTCATCGGCGACAACCTCACCAGCGCCACCGCCGTCACCGACACCGGATACCTGGTCGAGGCGGCGCTCCTCCTGGAGAACCCCGTCGAGGCAGGCGGGTTCGTCGGCGTCGACTTCCAGGTCAACGACGCCGCCGCGGGCGTCCGCACCGGCGTGGTGACCTGGACCGACCCGACGGGCCGGTCCTACCAGAACACCGCGCGGTGGGGTGTCGCCCAGCTCCTGGCGCCGGTGGTCGAGCCGGAGCCCGAGCCGGCGATCACCCTGGACCGTCCAGTGGTGCGGGCCGGGGAGAAGGTCACGGCACACGTCAGCGGCTTCGAGCCGGGCAGCACCGTCACCGTCACGCTGCAGTCCACGAAGGGCGGCAAGCACGCCCCGAAGCCCGTGCGGCTCGGCAAGGTGAAGGCCGGGGCCGACGGCTCCGCAGTCGCCACATTCGTCGTGCCGCGGAGCGTCGCTGCCGGCCCGTACTCGCTGACCGCCGCCTCCGGCGACCTGCGCGCGCAGGAGCGGTTGATCGTGACGCCCGCACGCAAGGGTCACGACAACGGGCACGGGCACGGGCACGGAAACGGCAACGGGCATGGCAACGGGAAGGGGCATGGCAACGGGAAGGGCTGACCCAGCGCTGCTGACCTGACCCCTCGAACCCGCGGCGCCGGCAGGATCATCTCCTGCCGGCGCCGTGCGGCTGTCCAGGGCGACGCGCCCTGCGGGACGGGTCCGGCCCGCGTCAGCCCTTGTCGGCGCCCGGCACCTTGTCGGTGACGTCGTCGTACGTCTGCTCCCCCGGCAGCTCGGAGGTCTCGTAGACGAGGCGCACGACGCCCGCCGGGTAGGCCTCCGAGTGCAACAGCCGGAACGGGTAGATCGGTTGGCCCTCATCGAACAGGCGCTCGCCCTGGCGGGCCGCCACGGGGTGCACGAACAGGCGCAGCTCGTCGAGCAGCCCCGCGGCGAGGAGCTGGCGCACCACCGAGATGGACCCGGGGATGAGGATTTTGTCGACGCCCTCCTCGGCGGACAGCGCGCGCACCGCCTCGATGAGGTCGCCCTGCAGGGCCTCGGCGTTCCGCCACCCCAGGTCCTGGTGACCTCGCGTCACGACGACCTTGCGCATGTCGCCGAGCTCCGCCGCGAACGCCGCGTCCTCCCCGCCCGCGGTCTCCCGCTCCGGCCAGGCGCCTGCGAAACTCTCGTACGTGCCACGTCCGATCAGCAGGACGTCGACGTCCGCGTAGTCCTCACCCACCCCGGCGCCCATGGCCTCGTCGAAGTAGGGGAAGTGCCACGCAGGGTCGATCTCGACGACGCCGTCGAGCGAGCTGAACAGGGTGGAGACGATCTTCGCCATCGGGCCCTCCGGGATTCGCGGGCCCGCTCGGCACGGGCGCTCCCCACGATCAGACCGCATCGGGCCCGCGAAGTCATCGGGTGGCGGGCGGCTACTTGACCGCGCCGCCCAGCGCCCCGGCGGCGATGTACCGCTGCGCGAACACCAGCAGGATGATCGCCGGGATCGAGGAGATGACGGCGGTGGCCATGACCGGCCCCCAGCTCTGCACGTTCCCCTCGAGGTAGTCGTAGATGCCCAGCGTGATGGGCTTGACCGCGTCGCCGGTGGTCAGCGTCACCGCGAAGATGAAGTCGCTCCACGCGAAGAGGAAGCTGAACAGCCCGGCGGTGATGATCGAGTTCCGGCTGACCGGCACCACGATCGACCAGAAGGCCCGGAAGTGCCCGGCGCCGTCGACACGCGCCGCCTCGACGAGCGACGGCGGGATGGCCCGCATGAACGCGCTCATGATGAGGATGGCGAAGGGGATCGAGTGCGTCGCGTCGGCCAGCACGAGGCCGAAGATCGAGTTGAGCAGCCCCAGGTCGTTGAACAGCGTGTAGAGCGAGTTCGCGATGACGATGCCAGGGATCATCTGCGCGATGAGCAGCGCGAACACGAAGATCGCGATGCCCCGCAGGCGGAACCGGGCGAGCGCGTACGCGGCCGGGGTGGCGATCACCAGTGACACGACGACCACGCCGAGGGCGACGAGCAGGCTGGTGACGAGGTTGTCGGTCTGCTGGCTGAACGCCCGCTCATACCCGGCGAGCGTCGGCTGCGTCGGGAAGAACGAGCTGTTGGCCGCCGTCCCGCCGCCCTGGAATGACGTGTTGATCATCCAGTAGACGGGGAACAGCATGAACGCGAGGAGGATGAGCCCCACCACGGTGGACGGGAGCTGCCTGACGATGCTCGTCTGCTTCATGACCAGCCTTATTCGTCGACAGCGCGACGGTTGACGCGCAGGTAGATGAGGGCGAACACGAGGGACACCACGATCAGGATGTTGCTGACCGCGGCCCCCGTGCCGAAGGAGAACTCCTGGAACGACCGGTGGTAGGAGTCGGTGGCCAACGTCTGCGTCGAGTTCGCGGGGCCGCCGCGGGTGAGCCCGAGGATGATGTCGAGGACCTTGAGCGTGTAGATCACGCCCAGGACGAGCACCACGTTGACGACGGGGCGCAGGCTCGGCCAGGTGATGTGCCGGAAGGCCTTGAGCCCGGTGGCCCCGTCGAGCGACGCGGCCTCGTAGAGCTCCTCGGGGATGTCCTGCAGCCCGCTGTAGAGCAGCGTCACGTTGAACGGGATGCCCAGCCAGACGTTCACCAGGACCACCGACACCAGGGCGATGTCCGGGTCGGCGAGCCACGGGATCGGGCTCGACGTGAGGTTCAGCGCCTGCAGCACCTGGTTCAGCACGCCGCTGTCCTGGTCCAGGATCCACTTCCACACCGACGTGGAGGCGATCACCGGCAGCAGCCACGGGAGCAGCAGCATGGAGCGCATCACGTTGTTCAGCGGGAACTTCCGCTTGAAGAACAAGGCGAATGCCAAGCCGATGCCGAATTGGCCGATGATCGACCCGACCGTGAACAGCACGGTGTTCGTGACCGTCATGCCGAAGATATTGCTGCTGAACACCTCGACGTAATTGTCGAACCCGACCCACGGCGCCTCGCCGGTGAAGAATGTGCGCGTCGAGTAGTCCTGGAATGCCATCACGAAGTTCTTGCCGACGGGATAGCCGAAGAACACGATGACGTAGACGAGCGCGGGGGCGAGGAACAGCCACTGCGCCGTCGACTCTCTGCGGCGCGCGCGCTTCCTGGCGCCCTGTGGGCTCAGGTCGCCCGTGGCCGGGTCGACGGCGACAGTGGTGCTCATCTCAGATCCGATCCCCTTGAACAGATGGTGCGGAGGGTGCGATCACGCGGGCTCAGCCAGCGGCCTGCGCCCACGCCTCCTCGGGCGTCGACTTGTCCGTCAGGGCGAGCTGCACCGCGGTGTAGATCTGCGTGGCGGCGGCGGGCCAGTCCTCACCGAGGAGGGCCGTGCGCGAGCGCGCGGTCTGCACCGTCTCGGCGAACGCCGCGACGAGCGGGTTCTCCGTGGCGGCCTGCTCGGCCATCGCGCTGTCCGAGGGGACCGCGCCGCGGCGGGTCGCCATCGTGAGCTGGTTCTCGCCCTTGACGACGCAGGCGACGAGCTTGCCCGCGGCGGCCATGCGGTCCTTGTCCCCGGTCTGCGGGATGGTGAACGTCTCGCCGCCGAGCGGGGCGACGACGTCATCCCCCGCGTTCGGGACGGGGATCGGCACGGAGTCGAAGTTCAGGCCCTCGGCCGCTGTGAGGCTCGGCATGTTCCAGGGGCCGTTGATCATCATCGCGGCCTTGCCGGCGATGAACTGGTCGTTCACGTCGTTCTGCGACCAGCCCACGACGCTGGCCGACGCGGATCCGTCGGCGACGAGGCTGTCGACGAACGCGAGCGCCCCCGCTGCCTCGTCACTGGTCAGGTCGTCCTCGTCGGCGCCGTTGCTCCACAGGAACGGCAGGAACTGCCAGGTCCCCTCGAAGCTGTTGGCCGCGCTGAAGGCGATGCCGTAGCGGCCTTCGGCGGTCAGCGCCGCGGCGGCCGCGCTGAGCTCGTCCCACGTGGTGGGCGGCTCGATGCCCGCCTCGGCGAGGAGGTCGGCGTTGTAGAACAGGCCGAGCGAGTTGACGATCGGGGCGATGCCGTAGAGGTCGCCCTCGTACGTGCCGGCGGACAGGACGCCCTCCGGGAAGCCGTTGCCGGTGATCCCGTGGTCGGCCAGCGGCGAGAGCGCCCCGGAGGCGGCGATCTGCTGGACGTCGGGGTTGTCGAGCATCAGCACGTCGGGAAGCGTCTTGGACGAGGCCTGCTGCAGCACCGTCGCGATGAGGCCAGAGCCGGCCACGTGATTGGACGTGACCGTGACGCCGATCTCGGCGGCGCACGCCTGATAGATCTCGTCGTAGATGGGCGCGCTGCTCTCGGACATCGTGTCCGTGAGCGTCAGCGCGATGTCGCCGCTGTCCGACGACGATCCGCCGCCTGCGCAGGCGGTCAGCGCGAGCGCGGCCAGGCCTGCGGTCGCGCCCAGGGAGATCATTCGAGATCGGTTCATGACTCCAGCTCCTTTGCCAGTCATTCAAGTGTCGAGGTCAGGCCCGACGCACCGGTGAACGGCACGAAGACCTACCGTCCCGGCAGTCCGCAGTCGTCCTCCGCCGCATTGTGCCGCTCTGCGGTAAACCGGTTTGCGTCAGACGCGGGAGTCGCCGTGAGAGGCGAGAGTACGCACGGCTCGCGGCGACTGTCAAAGCGGTTTACCTCCTGTCTATGATGGGCTTCGACACCGACCAATGACGGATCGAGGAGGCGGCATGGCCACCATGCGCGAGGTTGCCCGGCATGCGGGCGTGTCCATCGCCACCGTGTCGTTCGTCGTCAACGGGACCAAGCCGGTCTCCGCCGCGACGCGGGCCCGCGTCCAGGCCTCGATGGACGAGCTCGGCTTCCGCCGGAACGTGCTCGCCCGGGCCCTGGCCAGCAACCGGACCCGCAACCTCGCCCTCGTCTTCCCCGCGCTCGAGCACCGCCTCGGCAACACCGCGCTGGGCGTCCTCACCAGCGCCGCCGTGGCCGCGAGCGCCCGCGGGTTCAACCTGGTCCTCTGGCCGGTGAGCAACGACCCCGCGCAGCTCGAGGAGTACGTGACCGGCGGCCTCGTCGACGCCGTGCTCCTCATGGAGGTCACCGCCGAGGACGCCCGCATCCCCCTGCTGCAGCGGCTCGACCTCCCGTTCGCGCTGATCGGGCGCACCGCGGAGCCATCCGGCCTGGCGTACGTCGACATGGACTTCGCCGGGGCCGTCGAGTCGGGCCTCGACCACCTCACCGCCCTGGGGCATCAGCACATCGCGCTGCTGCTCGGTGAGATCGCCTCCCCCCGCCTCGTCGGCTACGGGCCGATCGCGCGCACCCGCGACGCGTTCGAGAGCGGCATGCTCCGACGCGGGCTCGCGCCGGTGATCGTCTCTGCCCCGCAGACGCCCGCCGGGGGCCGCGCGGCCGCCGCTGACCTGCTGCGCGACCACCCGGAGACGACGGCGACGCTCGTCCTCAACGAGGACGCGCTGCCCACGTTCCTCGCCGGCCTCACCGCCCACGGGCGCTCGATCCCCCGCGACATGTCCGTGCTGGGCCTCGCGACCTCAGCGGACGCGGCGGCCATGTCCGATCCCCCCGTCAGCACCCTCGTCGCCCCGGGCTCCGAGCTCGGCCGGCTCAGCGTGGACTCGATGGTCGACCGCCTCGACGACCCAGCGACCCCGCTCGTCCAGGCGCTCATCCCGTGTGAGCTCCAGCTCGGCGACACCACATCCCCTCCCGCCGGCGCCACTCGGCCGCCTCGGGCCAGCTCGCAGTCGAAAGGCACCGTCCCATGAAGTTCACCGATGGTTTCTGGCATGCCCGCCCTGGCGTGGGGCTGCACTACGCCCGTGAGGTGGACCGGATCGTCGCCGGCGACGGCACGCTCACCGCGATCGCGCCCACCAAGACCATCACCACGCGCGGCGCCACCCTCAACCAGCCGGTCCTGACCACAGTCCTCTCAGCGCCGATGGACAACGTCATCACCGTGCGCGTGACCCACCACAAGGGCCGCCCCGACCCCCGGCGCTTCGACCTCGACGTGGCTGGCGACGCGCGCCCCACCGCCACCGTCGAGGACGGCCACGGCCAGCTCACCAGCGGCGCCCTCACCGCCCACCTGGACGTCGGGACCAGCTTCGAGCTCCGCTTCCAGGCCGGCGACCAGGTCGTCACCCGCAGCGCCGCCAAGTCGATGGCCTGGGCCTCGGTGGCCCCCGACGCCGCCATCGACCGCGGGCCGATCCAGCTCCGCACGGCCCCGGCCACGGGCTACATGCTCGCCCAGCTCGACCTGGGCGTCGGCGAGGTCGTCTACGGGCTGGGCGAGCGCTTCGGCCCGTACGCGAAGAACGGCCAGGCCGTCGACATCTGGAACGAGGACGGCGGCACGTCGAGCGAGCAGGCGTACAAGAACATCCCGTTCTACCTGACGAACCGCGGCTACGGGGTGTTCGTCAACGACCCCGGGCACGTCTCCTTCGAGGTGGGCTCCGAGGCGGTGGAGCGGGTCCAGTTCTCCGTCGAGGGCGAGACCCTCGAGTACCACGTCATCTACGGGCCCGATCCGAAGACGATCCTGGAGCGGTACACCGCCCTGACCGGGCGCCCCGCCGAGGTGCCCGCGTGGAGCTACGGGCTGTGGCTCACCACGAGCTTCACCACTGACTACGACGAGGCGACCGTCAACAGCTTCATCGACGGCATGGCCGAGCGCGACATCCCGCTGAGCGTCTTCCACTTCGACTGCTTCTGGATGCGCGACTTCAACTGGTGCGACCTCGAGTGGGACCCGCGCGTCTTCCCCGACCCGGACGGCATGCTCGAGCGGATGCACGCGCGGGGCCTGCGCGTGTGCGTGTGGATCAACCCGTACATCGCCCAGCAGTCCCCCCTGTTCGACGAGGGCATGGCGGCGGGCTACCTAGTGAAGCGGGCCGACGGCAGCGTCTGGCAGTGGGACCGCTGGCAGGCGGGCATGGGGCTCGTCGACTTCACCAGCCCCGAGGCCACGGCCTGGTTCAAGGACAAGCTGCGGGCGCTCGTGCGGCAGGGCGTCGACAGTTTCAAGACGGACTTCGGCGAGCGGATCCCCGTGGACGTCGTGTGGGCGGACGGCTCCGACCCCCTGCGCATGCACAACCTGTACGCCCACCTGTACAACCAGGCGGTGCACGAGGTGCTCGTCGAGGAGCGCGGCGAGGGCGAGGCTGTGCTCTTCGCGCGCTCGGCCAGCGCCGGTGGCCAGCAGTTCCCCGTGCACTGGGGCGGCGACTCCACCGCCTCCTACGCCTCGATGGCCGAAACGCTGCGCGGCGGGCTGTCGCTGGCCCTCAGCGGCTTCGGCTACTGGAGCCACGACATCGGCGGCTTCGAGGGTGTCCCGGACGCCGCCGTGTTCAAGCGGTGGACGGCCTTTGGGCTGCTGTCGAGCCACAGCCGCATGCACGGCTCCGACTCCTACCGCGTGCCGTGGATGTTCGGCGAGGACGAGGCCGATCCGCAGAGCGCAGTCAGCGTCGCCCGACGGTTCGCCCGCCTGAAGAACCGGCTCATGCCCTACCTGCTCGGCGCCGGGCGCGAGGCCCACGCCACCGGCACGCCGGTCATGCGGCCCATGCTCCTGGAGTTCCCCGGCGACCCGTCGGTCACCTACGTCGACCGGCAGTACATGCTCGGCGGGGACCTGCTCGTCGCGCCGGTGTTCAGCACCGAGGGCGACGTCGAGCTCTACCTGCCGGAGGGCCGCTGGGCGAGCCTCCTCACCGGCGAGCTCGTGGACGGCGGCGGCTGGCGCCGGGAACGGCACGAGTTCGACTCGCTGCCCGTCTACCTGCGCCCCGGCGCAGTGGTCCCCCTCGGCGCGCAGGAGGACCGGCCCGACACCGACCACCTGGTCGACCTCACGCTGCTGGTGCACCCCGGCGAGGCCGAGGACTGGTCGCGCACGGTGGAGGTCGCGCGGCCCGACGGGTCCACGGCGGCGTTCACGGTGCGCCGGGAGGGGGCCGGCCTTGTCGCGAAGTCTGCCGACGTGGCCGACGGCTGGTCACTGCAAGGTGTCGACGGCCGCCTGGTCGCGGCCGAGGCGGGAACAGCGCGACTGGCCTGACCCTTCTTGCGACTGCCACTGCCCCCGTCCGGTTCCCACCGGGCGGGGGCAGACCCGCGCTCGGGATGCGCGTTCCGACGACGGGCGTACGGTCGAGAACGCGGGGCCCACACGGCCCTGGCGAAGTCGAGGTGAACAACGACGTTCCACCTAGGGGGCAGCAACGATGCGACTCTTCGACTCACGACACGCACTCATAGGCAGCGCGGGAACGGCGGCTCTCATCGTGGGGCTGCTGGCCGGCGGCGCACAGGGGGACCGCGGAGGCGGCGACCATGGCAAGGGCGGGCAGACCGCCAAGAACGTCATCCTCATCGTCGGCGACGGCATGAGCATCGCCGCGCGGGACGCCATCCGCCTGGCCACCGTCGGCCAGGACGGGCAGCTCGCGATGGACTCCCTCCGCTACGCCGGCTGGACGTACACCGACTCGGCGGACACCGAGGACGCCGTCACAGACTCGGCCGCGTCGGCCACCGCGTTCTCCACGGGCGTCCGCACCTACAACGGCGCCATCGGGGTCGACCTGGACGGCAACCCCGTCACGACCCTCCTCGAGGACGCGAAGGCACTGGGCAAGGCAACCGGGCTCGTCACGACCGCGCAGGTCACCGACGCCACACCCGGCTCGTTCGGCGCGCATGTCCCCGATCGGGGCGACCAGAGCGAGATCGCCCGGCAGTACATCGACGACTCCCGCCCCGACGTCATCCTCGGCGGCGGCGAGGACTGGTGGCTGCCCGTCGGCGAGGTCGGCGCCTACCCGGACGACCCCGCGGACAGCCCGCCCGAGGTCAGCAAGAGCACCATCGGGAACCTCATCACGCGCGCCCAGGAGACCGGGTACACGTACGTCAGCACCCCCGAGGAGCTCGCCGCCACCAAGGCGAAGCGCCTGCTCGGGCTGTTCGCCAACGAGGAGATGTTCCAGCAGGCCCCCGAGGGCGAGGGCGATGTCTACGACCCGGTGGTGCCGCTGCGGGACATGACACAGAAGGCGCTTGACGTGCTCTCCCGCGACCGGCAGGGCTTCTTCCTGCTCGTCGAGGAGGAGGGCATCGACGAGATGGAGCACAACAACAATGCGACCCTCACGCTCACGGCCGGCCAGGCCCTCGACGAGACGGTCGCGCTGATCACCGAGTTCGCGGCCAAGAACCGCAACACGCTCATCGTCGTGGTCGGCGACCACGAGACCGGCGGCCTCGCCATCGAGAATGTCGACCCCGACGACGAGTCCACCGACACCGGCAGCACCAGCCCCGACGTGCTGCAGTCCAGCGAGGACGGGCCGTTCCCCATCGCCGGGTCCGATCTGCAGTTCACCATCGACTGGACCACCGGCTCCCACACCGGCGCCGCGACCCCGCTGACAGCACAAGGCCCGTCGGCGGAGTTGCTGGCCCGGGCGCAGCACTCGACCCACGTGCACGACGTGATCCTCAAGGCCATGCGCGGCGGGCGGTAGCAGCCGCTCCGGAGGGCCGCGCGGCTGGCGACTCAGCCGCGCGGCCGCACCGGCTGCCGCAGCACCGTCCGCAACTTCGCGGGCTCGGTCTTGCGCGCGTCGGACAGGTAGACCTCGTGATGGCGGCCGTTGAAGTCGAGCCCATGCGTCGGCATGTACTCCTGATGCAACCGCTCGAGCGTCGGCGCCTCGTCGTCATAGGACCCGACGTGCAGGATCTGCACGCTGCGACCCTCGTCGTACCGCTCGAACCTCACCAGGTCCAGCGCCGGCAGCCCCTTCTTCTTCCGGGCTGTCGCCAGCGCCTCGTCGACCATCTCGACGGTGATCCAGTCCGGCTGGTGGATCATCATCGTCCAGTCCCACGCCGCCTTGTCGCGGGCGCGGAAGGCCGCGGGATCGTCGGCCGACCACAGCCCCTCCAGCGGGCCGACGGTGTGCACCGTCTCCACCTGCGCCTTCGCGACGGCGCGCACGGCGTAGGACGCGGTGTACAGCGCCTCGATCGCGTCCCGGTAGGCCTCGGAGGTGTTCGGGTCGCCATGCCCGTCGAGCATCAGGAACGCCATCTCCGGGACGTCCACCACGTGGAAGTCGCCGGGCTTCGGCGCGTAGAGCCCGGGGAGCGCCTTCTTGACGTCGTACGACTGCATGGAGACTCCTGACCGTGGGGCCACGCTGAGATCGGGACAAACCCGGATACCGTGCTGCCCTGAGCATCTGACGCCGAGGAGACCGAGATGCCGCAACGCCCCGACGGTACCGAGGGCGCCGAGCCCTTGCCCACGTTCCGCACCGGACGCGGACGCCGCGCGATGGACTCGGTGGTCGGGCTCCTCATCCGCCGAAGGCTCTTCCCGCGCTCCTACATGCTCACCACCACCGGTCGCCGCACCAGCCAACCGCTCACCCATCCGGTCACCCCTGTGGAACGCGACGGCCGCCGGTGGCTCGTGTCCCCGTACGGCCAGGTGTCGTGGGTGCACAACGCCCGGGCGTCCGGCCGCGTCACGTTGCAGCGCGGGGGCCGCACCGAGGACTGCGCCGTGCGCGAGCTCGGCCCCGACGAGGCTGCGCCAGTGCTCAAGGAGTACCTCGCGATCACCGGGCCGCCGCGCCGGTACTTCCGGGCCGACAAGAGCGACCCCGTCGAGGCCTTCGCCGCGGAGGCCGCCGAGCACCCGGTGTTCGAGATCGTGCCGATCGGGTAGCAGCGGGCGCGCGGAGAGGAGAACGCATTTCCCCGGTGAGCGCCCGTCTCTGCTCAACCACTTGGCGAGCGTGGGTGAGACGATCCCGGCATGACGAGCGGAGTGCGCATCCTCAGGTCCGACGCCCCCGAACGGTCGGTTCTTGAGCGCGACGGCTGGGTCGTGGCGGCCCGCTCGTGGGGCGCCCAGCTCGATGCGGCGGACTGCGACCGGGCGCGGTTGGGCGCCCTCGTGGCCCGAGCGACGCCCATCGGGCAGGTCCGTGCGCTGACCGCCGACGACGTGGCGATCATCCTGGCCCTCGACGCGGCCACGGCGAATGACTACCCGGGTCGTGAGGCGACGGCGCACGCGCCCCTCACCGCGTCACGGGCGACGGTCAGCCCGTCCCGCCGCGCCTACGGGATCGTCGATGCGGACGGCTCGCTCGCCGCGATGACCTTCGTCGACATCGAGCCCGAGCACGCCGAGGTGGACTTCACCGTCGTGGCGGCAAGGCGCCGCGGGCGCGGACTGTCGACCGCGGTCAAGGCGGCGTCCGTGCTCGACCTCCTCGACTGCGGCGTCACGGCCTTCCGCACCGGTGGCTCGTCGGAGAACTCCGCCATCCTCGCGGCGAACCGGGCCGTGGGCTTCGAGGTGGACGAGGAGTGGCTGACCCTCGCCCCGCCTGCTGCCCTACCCACGGCGGGCGCCTAGGCTCAGCC
Source organism: Cellulomonas timonensis (assembly GCF_900046455.1). GTDB lineage: Bacteria > Actinomycetota > Actinomycetes > Actinomycetales > Cellulomonadaceae > Cellulomonas_A > Cellulomonas_A timonensis. The sequence continues at coordinate 481,268 of NZ_FCOT01000011.1, read as the reverse complement.
CAGGAACACCCGCAGCGCCTCGATCACGATGTCGGGCCGCTCGGAGTGCACCCAGTGGCCGGCGTCCTTGACGGTGAGCAGGCGGGCACGGGGGAACAGCGCGCGCATCGCAGGCACGCGCTCCGGCGTGACGTAGTCCGACCGCTCGCCCGCGATCCAGAGCACCGGGTGGTCGAAGGGGGCGCCGTCCCACGCGGGGAAGCCGGAGATGGCCGGCAGCTCACGCCGGAGCATCGAGAGGTTCGCCCGCCACGCCCACGCCCCCGTGTCGTCTCTGCGCAGGTTCTGCAGCAGGAAGCCCCGGACTGTCGGGTTGGGGATCGGGCCGGTGAGCGCGGCGTCCGCATCAGCCCGCGTGCCGAGGGTGGCGAGATCGAGCCCGGCGAGCGCGTCGAGCAGATGCGCGAACTCCCCTGTGCCGGCCGTCGCCACCGGTGAGACGTCGACCACCACGAGTCGATCCACCAGGTCCGGGTGCCGCAGCGCGAGCTGCATGGCCGTCTTGCCGCCCATCGAGTGCCCGACGACGTGCACGGGCTCGCCGCCGCTGCGCTCCCGGATGAGGGCCGCGACGGCGTCGGCCATGACCGTGTAGTCGAGCCGCTCGGTCCATTCCGACAGGCCGTGGTCCGGCAGGTCCACGAGGAGCGAGCGGAACTCGGGGCTGAGCGCCTTGGCGATGCCGGAGAAGTTCTTCCCCTGACCGAAGAGGCCGTGGAGGAACACGATGCCGGGACCGGTGCCGGGGACCTCGGTCGTGTGCAGCGAGGGAAGCGATCGAAGCTGGACAGGCGCCATGGTCCCAGCCTAGGCAGGCTGCGGCCTCTCCCCTCTCCCCCGGCCATCGCTGAGAACTGCGCCGTCATCGCGGCCAACCGCGCAGTGGGTGGCCTGCTCGCGGGCGCCCTTCCCGCTCAACGAGCCACGTCTGCGCTCTTGTGGGAACGTTTCGCCGATGAGCCGCACCCCTCTGCGCTCCGGGCGCCACGACCCCTTGTCCACGCGTGCCGCGACGAGAGCGCCTGGCCGCGCCGGCAGGCTGCTGCGTGCCGCCGCGGCGGCTGCCGCGACGGCGTCGGCTGTGCTCGCCCTAGGCCTGCTGGTCCGCGACCAGTGGGATCCGCTCGTGGGGTTCGACCAGGGCGCCGTGGCAGCGGCCACCTCGTTCGCCGCGGCCCGCCCGGCCCTGGTCGACGCGTTGCTCGCCTGGCAGTGGGCGTTCGAGGGACGTCGCCTCATCTTCCCGGTCGCCGCCGTGTGCCTGCTGGTCTGGTGGCGGACGGGGATGAGGACGCGGACCTGGTGGGCGCTCGGGACGATGCTCGCGGCGTGGGGGTTCGCGAACGTGGCGAAGGAGGTGGCGCGCCTGGCCCGGCCGGTGCTGGACGACCCGATCGCCCACGTCCCCGGCTACTCGTTCCCGTCGGGCCACGCCTCGACCACGGCCGCCTGGACGACGGCGCTCGTCGTGCTCATCTGGCCGCTCCTGCGCAACCGCTGGCAGAAGGCGGGAGCGGTTATCGGCGCCGCGTCGCTCACGGTGGCCACAGCGCTGGACCGGGTGATGCTCGGCGCCCACTACCCGTCCGACGTGTTCGCCGGCGCCGTCCTCGGCGTCGGGCTCGTCCTGGCGTCCTACCTCGGGTACCGGGGCTGGTCGCCGCCGCACGACACCGCACTGACGAATCCGACCGACCGATCGACGGAGGCAGCTCGATGAGGCTGGACCTGGACAGGTACGCGGGCGACCCCTCCATACCGACAGCCCGGCAGGTGCGGCACGACCTCGCGGTCCGGGTCGGTGTGCCCGCCGTCGTGCTGTGGCTGGCGGTGGTCGGGCTCGGGCTGCTGGTCACCGGCCCGCTGAGGGCGATCGGCGAGCGCGAGGTGGCGGTCAACGAGTGGTTCGTGGCCCAGCGCACCGACCTGCTCGACTCGCTCACGCACATCTGGAGCCCGATCGGCACCACGGAGACCGTCATCGGGATCTGCCTCGTGGCGGTCGGCGCCGTGTGGTGGCGCACCCGGCAGTGGTGGTACGCCGTCGTGCCCGCGATCGCCGTCGCCACGCAGGCCGCAGTGTTCCTGGTGGTGGCGCTCGTGGTCGGCAGGGAACGGCCAGCGGTGGAGCAACTGGACGTGGCGCCGCCGACGTCGAGCTTCCCGAGCGGGCACTCCGGCGCCGCGACGGCGCTCTACGTCACGCTCGCGATGATGGCGCAGCGCGTGGAACGCACCTGGCTGCGCGTCAGCGTGACGGTGATCCTGCTCGTGCTGCCGATGCTCGTCGTCTACTCCCGTCTCTACCGCGGGATGCACCACGTGAGCGACGTCATCGTCGGCGTGCTCAACGGGCTGGTGTGCGCGGTGCTGGCCTGGAACTACCTGCGCAGGTCGCAGCGCCCGGCAGACGACGCCACCGCTGTGCGCGCCGTCGAGCGCGCCCGATGACCCGGGTCGCCGTCGTCGCGAACCCCGCGAAGCTCGACGACCCGGAGTCGACTCGGCGCGTCGTCGACGGCGTGTTGGCGGACCACGGGCTGGAGCCCGCACTGTGGTTCGAAACGACCGCGGAGGACCCGGGCTGCGGGCAGACACGCGAGGCACTCGAGCAAGGCGCGGACCTGGTGTGCGCGATCGGCGGCGACGGCACCGTGCGCGCCGTCGGCGACGTGCTGGCAGGCGGCGACGTCCCGCTCGGGCTGCTGCCGGCCGGCACCGGCAACCTGCTCGCCCGCGCGCTGGACCTGCCCCTCACCAGCCTCGAGGACGCGCTCGGCATCGCGCTGGACGGCCGCACCCACCGGCTCGACGTCGGAGGGCTGCGCGTCGACGGGGCAGATGAGGAGCTGGTGTTCCTCGTCATGGCGGGCATGGGGCTCGACGCCGAGGCGATGGCCCACGCGGACGAGCGGCTCAAGGGCGCCGTCGGGTGGCCCGCCTACCTGGTGTCAGGCGCGCGGGCGGCGGTGCGCGGCGGCTTCACCGCCAACGTGCAGACCCGTGGCGGCCAGGCGATGACCCGCACAGTCCGTGCCGTCGTCATCGGGAACAGCGGCCGCCTGCAGGGCGGAGTCGAGCTCCTGCCAGAGGCCAGCCTCGACGACGGACTGCTCGACGTCGCGGTCGTCGCCCCGCGGGGACTCGCCGGCTGGATCCGCACCATCGCGACGGTCTTCTCATCCGGCCGGAGCCACGCGCACCTCGAACGGCGTCAGACGACGGACGTCCGGGTGTCCGCGCGCCACCCCACCGCGGTGCAGCTCGACGGCGACGCCCTCGGTGAGCACCGGGTGCTCACCTGCCGAGTCCGGCCCGGCGCGCTCCCGGTGCAGCTGCCCGCCGAACAAGACTGAGCCTCCCAGGGGCGACGGCCCGCACATGCCGTCTCCCCTCCTGCCCCGCTGCGACGTCAGCCCGGCGAGGCGGCCGTCGTGATCCCGGGCACGGGAACCGCGGTGAGGCGGCCCGTCAGGCTGCCGTCACCCAGCTGGCCGCTGCTGTTCTCACCCCAGGAGTGCAGGGACCCGTCGGTGAGCGCGAGCGCGTGCATCGCTCCCACGGCCACGGCGCCGACCCCGCTGAGCCCGGCGCTCACCGGGAGTGCGCTGTTGGCGTTCGTGCCGTCACCGAGCTGGCCGCGGCTGTTGCTGCCGAACGTCCAGACCGTGCCGTCCCGCAGGACCACCGCCGAGAAGTCCGAGCCTGCGGCGGCCGCTGCTGCCGCGTCGAGACCGACGACCCTGACCGGTGCGTGCCGCTGGGTGGTCGTGCCGTCCCCGAGCTGCCCGGCGTAGTTCTCACCCCAGCCGAAGACGTCGCCGGACTCGGTGATCGCCAGGCTGTGGGCCCCGCCGGCGGCCACGTACGCCACCCCGGAGAGGCCAGGGACGAGCCCCGCGGCAGGTCGGTTGTTCACGTTCGTGCCGTCGCCGAGCTGCCCGGCGTAGCCGGCGCCCCACGTCAGCACTGTGCCGTCGGACCGGAGCGCCAGCGAGTGGTACAGGCCACCCGCGACCGAGGTCACGGCGCCGGTCTCGGCCACCAGCACGGGGCTCGCGACCCGCGCGGACGGGCTCTGGCCGACCTGGCCGAAGGTGTTGTCGCCCCAGGCCCACACCGAGCCGTCGATCCCCACGGCGAGCGCGTGGAACCGGCCCGCGGCGATCGACGCCACGGGCGGCAGGCCCGCGACCTCCTTCGGCGTCGTCCGGCCCGTGGTGGTGCCGTCGCCGAGCTGGCCTTGGGAGTTGTCACCCCATGCCCACACGGAGCCGTCGGCGCGCAGCGCGAGAGAGAACATGCCGCCGGCGGCAACGGCCCTCACGTCGGCCAGCCCTGGGACCGTGACCGGCGTGGACGACGACGTCGTCGATCCGGTGCCGAGCTGACCGTTGCCCCCGCCACCCCAAGCCCGCACGGTGCCGTCGTCGAGCAGGGAGAGCGAGTGGGAGTCCCCGGTCGCGAGCGACGAGCTGATCGCCAGGCGCAGGGTCACCTGCTGGGTGCAGGTGGCCCGGTTGCCTGAGGCGTCGGTCGCTGTCCACGTGACGGCGGTCGTCCCCAGTCCGAAGGCCGGCGGGGCATCCGAGAGGATCTCGCTGACCGCGTCCACGACGTCCTCGGCTGTCGCGGCGCCCAGCACGGGCGCTGCGACGTACAGCGCGCTCAGGTCGTCGGGGCAAGTCAGGATCGGCGCGGTCGTGTCGACGACGGTGACCTCCTGGGTGGCCGTGGCCGAGTTGCCGGCCACATCCGTCGCCGTCCAGGTCACCGTCGTGCTGCCGAGCGGCAGCACCTCCGGCGCGTCCGAGACGAGGGACACGGCCGATGCCGGGTCCGTGTCGTCGCTGACCGACACACCTGGCAGGTCACCGGACCAGCCGCCACGCGTGTTGCCCTCGAGCTCCTGGGGAACGGTGGTGACCACCGGCGCGGTGACGTCGCCGACAACCTCGCAGAGCATCACGAGGTCGAGGTCCGTCACCGGCGGCGGGATGGTGAGCACGGCGCTCGTGGTCACCGGCGCGCCATCCGGGCCCGTGCACCCGTCCTTCTGCGCGGTCAGCCGGTAGAACCCGGCCACCACGTCCCAGCCGTAGTTGCCGTCCGATCCGGTGGTCATCGGATTCACACGGTTCGCCGGGGACATCAGGTCGCTGCCGTCCGGCACCACCGCGAACGGCCCGTCGGGCTCGTCGCTGCGCTCAAGCGTCACCGTCGCGCCCTCCACCGGCTGGCCGAGCTGGTTGACGACCGTGCCCGACGGGTCGATGTAGACGTCGAACACGATGTCCCGCGTGACGCCCGACGGGCACTCGAGGTGGATCCGCACCTGCGCGGCCCCGATGTTCGGGTAGAGCGGCGGGATGGTGGCCTCGAAGAGCGCCGGGCCCACTCCGCGCACGATGCCGGCCGCGCGGACCGGCGGCACGCCGTCCTCGCCCAGCACCTCGAACGTCCCCGAGCCGCCCAGGCACCCCGTGAAGCGCACGGTGGTCGCCTGGCGCCAGTTCAGCATGGGCATGTCACCGCTGCCCACGGTCGGGGAGATGGACACGCCGGGGGGCAGGCCGATCACCGTGGACAGCTCGATGTTGGCCTCGACCTGCTCGTTCTCCGGCACCGTCACCTCGACCGTGCGCGGACGCCCGTTGACCCCGACCGGCGGGTAGGCGGTCACCTTGTAATCCCCGGCGGGGATGCCGACGGCCGCGAACGAGCCGTCACTGCCCGTGCGGGTCTGGAACACGCACCGGCCGCCATCCTTCGGGCAGACCTGCAACGGCGCGCCAGCGACAGCGCGCCCCACATTCGTCACGTCGCCGATCACGCCCGTCGACGAGTTGCCCGCGCTGCCGTTAATGACCGGGTACACGTAGCGCCCGGGCGTGGCGAGCCCCACGTTGGAGTGGGACGACAGCGCGTGCGACCCGCCGTCCACCAGCGCCCGGGTCTGCAGCGAGCCGGGAAGCTGGAAGAAGGCGTTCGCGTCACCCGTGCCCGCCGAGAAGCCCGCGGCGACAGGGGTGCCGCCGAAGCCGCCGGACCCGCCCGAGGCGTCGCCTGTCTCCCACTGGACGCTGCCGTAGTTGAAGACGATGTCGAAGTCGCCCGCGCCGCGGTCGGCTCGGTCGACGAGGAGCAGCTGCGCCGACGCGAGCTTGTCGTAGTGCCCGGAGTAGTAGCCCACGTTGATCCAGTTCACGCAGAACGCCTGCCGGCCGTTGAACGTCGTCGTCCCGTAGCTGTACGTCACCGGGGCCGAGCCGGCGCCACGCGTGTCGATGTCGGCGAGGAACGGCGCGATGATCGGCGGAGTGTCCGCCGTGATCCTGAAGGGCGTGTAGGTGCCCAGCGAGTTGCGGAACGTCACGTTCCCGTTGTTGTTCACGTAGAGGTACGTGTACGTCGTCCCGAAGTAGTTCACGTCGAACGGCAGGTCCACCGCGCCCGTCGAGCTGTCATCGTTGGGCGGGAGGGTTGTCTGCGCGCAGCTGCCCGAAGTCACGAGCGCCCCGGTGTCGAAGGTGTAAGGCGTCGCGCATCCCCAGAACGGGCCCGTCGTGGGGCTGTCCGACTGTGTGCCGGTGACCCGGATGTAGACGATATTGCCGTGGCCGACGGCGATCTCAGTCCACTGCTTGCCGGTCGGCTTCCAGGAGGTGCCCGACACTGCCGCGGATGTGAAGAACGGCTTGGCTGACGGCCCGTCGGACACCTCCACCACGAACCGGTCGTTCTCGAAGTTGCCCCCGTTGCCGCGCGACCACGAGACCGTCGGCGGGCTGGACACGTCGGCGGCAGGGACCGTCACCTCGTAGGAGTTCGTCTGGCCCCCCGCACTCGCGTACGGCGCGACCTGAGCCGACGCGAGGAGGCACCCCAGATCAGCCACCTGGCTTTGTGTGATCCGGGCCGCGCCCGTCGCGGGACGCACATACGCCAGGAAGTCGCTGAGCCGGTCCGCGTCGGCGTCCTCGAGCAGCCGAGTCATCTGCAGCGGACCGAGAGCAGTGCCGTCGTTGTACTTGAAGCCGGAGTGGCCGTCGCGCTGGAGGTTGAACAGGACCGCAGCCACCACGACCTCGTTGTCCTCCCCCTGCCCACTCGCCCTGCCGTTCATCGCCACCGAGAAGCTGGGGTCGTTGGGGCTGATGACCCCACCGGTCGAGGTCCGGACCAGGTCGTCGTAATAGCCGTCTCCGACCCCCTTGATGGGGGGGTGCGCCGCGTACTGCCCGGCGCTGATCGAGTAGTAATCCCCGAACCCCTCGGACCACGCCAGTTTGCCGCCCACGTCCTTGCCCCGGCCGGGGTCGCCGCACACAGCCGTGGCGAGGTTGTCGCCGAAGCAGTGTGTGCCGCCCGGCCTCGCGGTCAGGCTGCGGTGCCGGTCGAACCAGTGCCCGTACTCGTGGGCGATGACGTCCCAGGCACTCCACTCCCATTCCCCGATGTGCAGCCCGTCCGCGTTGGCGAAGGCCCCGGTGTCGCCGCCGTCCGGGTAGGCCACCTTCACCTTCGGAACCCCACCCCCGGCCTGCTCGCCATAGAGATAGGCGCTCCACAGCGCGTCGTGGATGGCGAAGGCCGTCTGCGCGACGCCGTTGTGCCCGATGGTGATGTCAACCGTCTTGGTGGTTCCCGCGCCGATCGCACCCTCGAAGGTGACCGACTGGACGTAGTTCCGGAAGCCGAAGAAGATGCCGGGGTCGACGCCGACCTGACCGGCTTCGCTCGCCGCCACAAACCACAGCTGCCCGAGCTCGGCGAGCGAGGGGCCCACCTGGAACTCGTAGTAGCCGTTGTCGTCGGTGGACACAGTGGCCATCTCAAAGCCGAGCCGCAGCTCGACCGTGATGTGCCGAGCGGGATGCGTGTCGCCGTCCCAATCGGTCCAGCGTGCGTGGCCCCTCAGCACCCCGTCGGCACTCCGCGACCTCGACACTGTCTGGGTGACCGCGTCGGCCGGCGCCACGAACAACTCCTCCAGCGCCGCTTCACGAGATGCGGCCGTGTCGTTGTCGAGCACGATCGCGCTGGCCTGGGCGGCGATCGAAGACTCCCCGGTGGCCACGGACCCGTCGGCTGTTGGCTCAAGCCACAGCGACGACGAGCGCGAGGCCGTCACGTCCCCGATGTCGCGCGAGGCCGTCGCGGAGACCGCCCCGGCGCCTTGCCCACCGACGGTGAGGGGGACGACGACCTCGGCCACACCGTGCGCGTCGGTGACGACTGCCGTCTCCGCCCGTCCGGGCTCGACGTCACCCTGGCCCATGAACGCCACGTCGAACTCCGTGTCCGGCGGGCCGGCCAGCGTGAACACTGCGTCGCCGCCGCGATAGGCGGAGGAGATCTCCAGCGCGTCGTCGTCATCTCGGAGCGGCTCGGCGCCCTCGACCTCGACCGGCGGCGCCTCCTGCTGGGCCTCGGGTGACGCGGCCGTGGCCTGCTGCCCGGATGCCGGCGAAGCCGCAGTCACCTGCGCAGATCCCACGAGCAAGGCGGAGGCGATCGTCAACGCGACGACGACACGGTGAGTGCGACGGGACAGTGCCATGTGGTTCGTCCTCCGAGGTCAGGCCCGCTGGGCGAGACGAACCTAGGGCCGTCACCCGTCCGGAGTGCCGGACATGGTCTGACTTCACCCGATAGGCCGCAGATCTGACTTCACAGCCCCCGACGGCCATGCGGATGAATGCGGGGACGGCCGCGGCTGGAGGCGCGAACCTCTGCCATCGTGGCCTCATGCCACATCGGGCCCGTCTGCTCGTCGCCCTCGCAGCCGTCGTCCTGGTGACCGCCGGATGCGAGGCGGGCGACACGCCAGCCGACTCGCCGGACACGCCTTCCACCAGCGCGTCACCGGCGTGCAACCACACCCGCGACCCGGGCGAGGGCGGCCTCGGTCTCGGCGCCGGCTTCGACTACACGGAGTCGCACCACACCTTCGACACAGCCGCGCCGATCACCCTGTGCATGCGGATCTCGGGAGGCGCCGTCCGGATCACCGGCACCACGCCGCAGATCACCGTCGAACCGGAGACCCTCGACGGACCGGGGACGCAATTCGCCTTCTCCGTGACCGTGGAGCCCGGAGCGACGGGAGAACTCGCCGTCGAGCTCCTGAACGACGAAGGAGAGATCGGCGCGAGCTTCTCAGGGCCGAGCATCAGGACCGACGACACCGGCTGGGCGTTCGGGCCCTGGGGCGACGCAGCGTCTTGACCGCGTGCCGTTACGGCATCAGCTAGCCCGGAGCGTGCGCGCCTGACCGAGTCAACGGGCTGTCACTCGCAGCCGATCCCGTCGCCGTCGCGGTCCAGCTTCTTGCTATAGCCGGGCTGGCCCACCAAGATCGGGGCGGCTCCGGCCGCTCGGACGGCATCGCAGTTCTGGTAGAAGGTCGCGCCACCGCCCGTGGCGGGGGCGGGGGCGGGGGCCGGCGCCTGGCTGGTCGTGGGCTTCTTGGCGGCCGCCGCCCGAGCGGCCTCAGCCGCTGCGGCTTCCTTGGCCACGCGTGCGGCCTCGGCCTCCGCGGCCTCCTGGGCGGCGCGGGCAGCCTCTGCCGCGACGCGTTCTGCCTCGACCCGCTCTGCCTCGATCCGCTGCCCTTCCGCGGCGCGCACCTGCTGGACGCCGGTGGTGGTGCTGATGAGGCGCTCGTTCACGGTCGTCGTCCGGTCCCGCAATCCAGCGACCCAGCTCGACGGGTACTGCTTCGAGGCGTCAGCGTCGAGCAGCGCCGACAGCGCGGCGCCGGTCGTCGCCACCGCGGCGATCGCTGCGCCGTGCCGGTCGATCTCCTTGAGCCCGATGCCGACCGCCAGCGCACCGGCTGCCTCAGCAGCATCGGACTCGGCCTCCTCCAGTGCGGCGACCTGCGCGGCCACCGTGCACTCCGCCTCCGTGCCGAACAGGCCCGCCTCGGCGTCGATCGCCTCCTGCTGCGCCTCGGCCACTTCGTTGGCGATCGGCCCTGCGGCATCCGTCGCGACGAGTGCCAAGCCGAGCCGCGCCAACTCGGCGTTGACCAGCACGTCCTCCGCGTAGACCGCCACGACGTCCTCACCGTCACCGCGGTCCAGACGGATCGCGGTCCCGACGGGCAGCAGATCCGCCAGCGCTGAGGCCGACTCAGCGCTCAGGCACTCCTTCGCGGTCGGAGCCTCGATCCCCAGCAGGCGGACGGTGACCGGCTTATCGTCCTGCAACAGCTCCAGCGTGTTCCCGTCGACCACGGCAGCGACCTCGGCCGCGTTCGGGTCCGCCCCAGCGCCGCAGCCGGCCACGGTGGTCGCCACCAGAAGCCCAATCGCGACGGCGGCGAGCGAACGTTGGGGCAGGCGGCGAGGCGACATGCCCTGTCATCGGCGCGGCAGCGCTCTGCCTTGAGCAGGGGCAACCAGGCTGGCCCCGCCCAGGAGCACCCGCAGCGCCTCGATCACGATGTCCTCCAGCTCGGTGTGCACCCAGTGGCCGGTGCCTCAGGCGGTGAGCAGACGGGCACGGCGTAACAGAACACCGGTCGAGCAGGCAAGTGCCGAGGGTGGAGCCTCATGACCGGGCCGTGTTCATCCAGCGCTGCGCCTGGCACCATCGGCGCTATGACGTGGCGGCGGAGGAAGCGACAGCAATCCGGTGACATGCCCAGTGATGCAGAAACGGCCGATGTCATGCGTCGCCTGGCGGAGGAGTTCGTTACGACATCGGGCGCTCCGGACGTCCTCGACTTCACCGTCGAGTCGATCAAGGCGGCAGACCTTCTCGTGGACTCGATGCTGGAGGCGGACTCGGCGGACGCCATCGACGAGCGATTCGGGCTGAGCATGGGCGCTTACGTGGGCGAGGTCATCGTGCGGCAGGGCGCCAAAGCACGGTGGACTTACGACGTCGATCAGCGCGCTGCTGCTGTCCAGAGCCCGCAGTTCGCCGCCTTCCCGCACTTCAAGGTCTCGAAGAGGATGACTGTCGGTCCGGAGCACTCACTGGAGCAGTTCGTTCGGATCGCCCTCGAAGACCGGCTGCCGCCTGCGGCGCGCCTGATCACGTCGAAGGGAATCCGGCGAGGTTCCGGGGACTGAGAACGACGAAGGGCCCCACAGCCGCAGGATGCTGCGGGTGGGGCCCTTCGGCTGGCGGGGTGGTGACACAACTGCCTGACCTGCAACACGATCAGCCAGCGCGGGGCGGGCTCACACGGATCCGGTGCAAGCGCTCACACCGCAAGCGGGTGACCTGCGGAAACGCTCCCCGGTCGCCCAGCGCGAAGGCGGGCCGCCGAACGGAGACCGCGTGTCACGACGGTCGCCTCCGGGGCGACGACCGTGCTGATCGCGCACCGCTTCGCCACGGTCCGGATGGCGGACCACATCCTCGTGATCGACAAGGGCCGGATCATCGAGCAGGGCACCCACGAGGAGCTGCTGGAGCTCAGCGGACAATACGCTGCGATGTTCACCCTGCAGGCGCAGGGGTACCGCGACTAGGGGAGCGCGATGAGCACCGAAGGACGCACCGAGGCACCCGTCGGCTCAAACTGGCTGCGGACCCACCTCACCCCGGTCGGGGTGGACGGCGACGTTCCGTTGCTCGCACCACCGGGGTGCACCGTGGTCGCGGTCGGCGAGGCCACGCACGGGTCGCGCGAGTTCTTCGAGGTCCGCACCGCGCTGCTCCGCCGCATGGTCGAGGACCGCGGTTGCCGGGTCGTCGCGCTGGAGGCGAGTGCGGCGGCGACTGTGGACGTCGACGCAGCACTGCGGCGCGGTGCGCCGGACGACGCCCTCGCGGACGCGTTCGAGGGTCTCGGCTTCTGGACGTGGCATGTGCGCGAAATGCGCGAGCTGCTCGCGTGGGTGCGCGCGCGGAACGCGACGGCCGACCTCCACGACCAGGTGCGGGTCGTCGGGATCGACCCTCAGCTGCCGGGAGCCGCGCTCCGACGTCTACGCGTGACGGTGGACGGACCAGCATCGGCACCCCTGCGGGCGTCGCAGGTGAGTGTCCGTGCGCGGGACGGTCGCCTGCTGGGGCGGACGGATGCGCTGCGTGCGCTGCTCGACACCGTGACCGGTGCCCGCGACGGCACGGGCCAGGACACGGTCGACCGTGATCTCGCGCTGCTCGAGACCGGGCTGCGGTACGAGCTCGACGGTCCGCGGTCGGGCGTGCGGGGGCGCGACCTCATGGTGGTCCGCGACCAGGCGATGGCCGACGCCGTGCTCGCGGTCGCGGCGTCGGGTGCGCCCGTCCTGCTGCTGGCGCACAACGGGCACATCGCCGTCCACGGGCCGGACGCCCCGGTCGCGACGCTCGGCACGCACCTGCGGGCCGCGCTCGGCGATCGGTACTACGCGCTCGCGCAGCTCTTCGGGAGTGGCGAGTACCTCGCCAAGAGCACCCTCCTGACGCGCGTGCAGCGGTCGCCGCGTACCTGGTCGACCCGCCTCGACGACGGCCCGTCGCTGGTGGAGCGGGTCTTCGACGCAGCGGGGGAGCGGTTCGTCGTCGACCTCGCGGGCACGTCGGACGACCCGGACGCGGCGTGGCTGGACGAGGACCGCCTCCACCGGGCGCTCGGGGCCGTGGTCACGCCGGTGCTGCACCGGGTGTCGGCGCTCGAGGTGAACCTGCGGTCGGCGTACGACGGGGTCGTCTACCACCGGCGCGTCTCGCCGTCGACGTGGATCCCCCGACGTCGCGACCCCGCCGAGTGCTCCCGGCTGCCGCCGGCCGCCGGGAGTGCCCGATGAACGGTGGGCACTCGGCATCGAGTCGAACGCCCGCTCGCAGCGCACAGCGGCCGGACGGACCCAACGGGCGAGGTCAATCGGCGGTGGCGTCCCGAGGAGATCCCCCTCGCCGACGACGAGCCGCCCGCGGCGTTGAGCCCACCCGCCGCAGCCTGACCCCGGCGACAACCCAGCACCCTCGACCAGCCCACGGCCCCAGGCCGGTGGGTCCGTCGTCGGACCCGGGCACGGCCATCTGATCGAGCTGGCGCCGACACGCACCCGTCGTCCGGCCGCGAAGGACCCGAGCGAACGCCGCTGGAACGACAGAACCCCTCGCGGGACGCCCTTCCGGGCCCCGCGAGGGGTTCTGTCACTACAAGGCCCTGATCCGAGTCAGAGCCGGTGGCGGTAGCGGTGGGATTTGAACCCACGGTGGACTTTCACCCACACACGCTTTCGAGGCGTGCTCCTTAGGCCGCTCGGACACGCTACCTCGCCGAGAAGGGTACCTGGTCGGAGCCCATGGTCCGTAATCGAGTCCCCAGCGACGCCCAGCAGCGCCCCCGCCGCCAGCGTCCAGACCCGCGTCGTACCGTGGTCCGGTGACGATCTCGACGACGCTCCCCCGCCCGGCGGCCGGCTCGCTCGACGATGCGGTCGCCCTCCTCCGTGGCAAGCGGCTGACTGTGCTGACCGGCGCGGGCGTCTCGACGGACTCCGGCATCCCCGACTACCGCGGCCCCGACTCCCCGCCGCGCACCCCGATGACGTACCAGCAGTTCGTGGGCGACGAGGCGTTCCGCCGGCACTACTGGGCTCGCAACCACGTGGGTTGGCGGCACATGCACCGCACGGAGCCGAACGCTGGGCACCGCGCGCTGGCGGTGTTGGAGGCCCGCGGGGTGGTGAACGGCGTCATCACGCAGAACGTGGACCTGCTGCATGAGGAGGCGGGCTCGCGCACGGTGATCGACCTGCATGGCCGGTATGACCGGGTGGTGTGCTTGCGCTGTGGCACGGTGCGCCCGCGCGCGGAGGTCGCGGACCGCCTGGAGGCGTTGAACCCCGGCTTCGTGGAGTCGGTGGGCTCGGTGGCGGACATCGAGATCGCGCCCGACGCGGATGCGGTGATCGAGTCGACGGCGGACTTCCGGGTCGCGTCCTGCTGGGCTCCGGACCCCGACGGCGGCGCGGGCGAGTGCGGCGGGATGTTGAAGCCGGACATCGTCTACTTCGGGGAGAACGTCCCCCGGGAGCGGGTGGCGCGGGCCTTCGCGCTGGTGGACGACGCGCAGGCGCTGCTCGTCGCGGGCTCATCGTTGACGGTGTTGTCGGGCAGGCGTTTCGTGGTGCATGCCGCGCGCACGGGCAAGCCGGTGGTCATCGTCAACCAGGGCCCGACCCGCGGTGACGCGCTGGCGACACTGACGCTCGACGCGGGGACGTCCCCCACCCTGACTGCCCTCGCCCGAAGCCTGGAGGCCTAGGCCTAGGCCTCCGCCTCCGCCACACCCCGGTGCTCGGCGAAGAACGCCCGCAGCAGTTCCCCGCACTCCTCTTCCCGCACCCCGCCGATCACCTCGACGCGGTGGTTGAGCCGCCTGTCGCGCACCACGTCCCACTGCGACCCGCATGCCCCGGCCTTGGGGTCCCAGGCGCCCAGCACAAGTCGCGGGATGCGGGCCAGCACTGTGGCGCCCGCGCACATCAGGCACGGCTCCAGGGTGACCACGAGCGTGCAGTCGTCGAGCCGCCACCGGCCGAGCCGCTCGGAGGCGTCCCGCAGGGCTAGCACCTCGGCGTGTGCGGTGGGGTCCCCGGTGGCCTCACGCTGGTTGTGGCCGCGCCCGACGATGCCGCCGTCCGGCCCGATGACGACGGCCCCCACCGGAACGTCGCCGGTGGTGAGCGCGGCACGGGCCTCCGCGAGCGCTTCCGCCATGTCGCGTCCGTCACGTGGCAGGCCGATCATGCTGGTCATCCTCCCACCTGGGACCTGAGGCGGTGTCCACCTTGTGGGACAGGAGGTAGCGTGTGCGCCATGCGCCTGCACGTCGCCGACCACCCCCTCGTCGCCCACAAGCTCACCGTCCTGCGGGACGAGCGGACGGCGTCCCCGACGTTCCGGCTCCTCGTCGACGAGCTCGTGACCCTGCTCGCGTATGAGGCCACGCGTGACGTCCGCACGGAGCCGACGGTCATCCAGACGCCTGTCACGCAGACGACGGGCACCAAGCTCGCCGACCCGCGCCCGCTGGTGGTGCCGATCCTGCGCGCCGGGCTGGGGATGCTCGAGGGCATGACCCGCCTGCTGCCCACCGCCGAGGTCGGCTTCCTGGGCATGCAGCGCGACGAGGAGACCCTCGAGGCGATCACCTACGCGAACCGGCTCCCGGACGACCTGTCGGGCCGCCAGTGCTTCCTGCTGGACCCGATGCTGGCCACGGGCGCCACGCTCGTCGCCGCGATCGACTTCCTGTTCGAGCGGGGCGCCCGGGACGTGACAGCCGTCTGCCTGCTCGCCGCGCCTGAGGGCCTGAAGGTCCTCGAGGACGCTGTCGGCGATCGGGGCGACCTCACGGTGGTCGTGGCATCGGTGGATGAGCGACTGAACGAGAACGCGTACATCGTCCCGGGCCTGGGCGACGCGGGCGACCGCCTCTACGGCGTCGTCTGACCCGTTCCACCCGGCGGCTCGGGCCGCCCCGCCACCTCTCAGCGGCGCCTCGGCGCGCCTCCTGAGAGTTCTCACTCGGTGAGATCTCGGGCATTCCCCCTTGGGCATCTCCGGATCACCTGACACGATCAAGTCGTGAACTCCGCGCTGCCCATCCTCGTCGCCGTCTCGGCGCACGACCTCGCGCGCCTGTGCCCCACGTGCTGTCGGTCCTGACCCGCGTCAGCCCATCGACCACCACCTGCCTGCCCCGCACGGGGCGGGACCGCACACCGGAGGCCCGTATGACCCTCCCCGCCAAGAAGCGCGCGCCTGAGGCGCGCCCCCGCGCCGGCTTCGTCCTGTACGTCGGCCTGCGGGACGATGACGACGCCGCCACCGACTCCCCCGCCGGCGCCGCCGTGTTCGGCACCGCCGAGCTCACCGAGATCGCCGAGACGCTGCGGGATTTGGCCCGCGACCTGCTGCCGACCGCCGAGACGTTCACCGCGCTGTCCCTCGTGCCAGGCGGCTCCGGCCCCGACGACGTGCAGAGCCTGCGGCACCGGCTCACGCACCTGCGCCTCCTCGAGGCGCCACCGACTGTCCTCGGCGGCTCGGGGGACGCCCGCTGAGGACACGCGCTGCCGGACCCCGACTGGTCTGGGGGGACCCACGGCGGTCCGGCAGCGCACCCCGTCGTCCGCACGCCCAGGCGCCGCCCGTGCGCGGGTGACATATCGGACCTAACGTGGGCCCATGCGCATCGTTATCGCCGGGGGCCATGGCAAGGTGGCCCGTCGCCTGTCCCGCGCACTGGTGGCGAACGGCGACACGCCCATCGCGATCGTGCGCAACCCCGATCACGTCGCCGACGTGAAGAGCGACGGGGCAGGCGCACTGCTGCTCGACCTCGAGAAGGTCGACCCCAGCGCCCTGCCGGGAGCACTCTCCGGGGCGGACGCGGTCGTCTTCGCGGCAGGAGCCGGCCCGGGCAGCGGGGTCGCGCGCAAGGACACCGTCGACCGCGCCGCCGCGGAGGCCCTCGCAGACGCGGCCTCCCATGCGGGCGTCCACCGCTACATCCTGCTGTCCTCGATGGGCGCTGGGACCGAGCCGCCCGAGGGATCGTCGGACGTGTTCGCCGCCTACCTGCGCGCCAAGACCGCCAGCGAGCGCTACCTGAACGGCCATGAGCTGGACTGGACCATCCTGCGTCCGGGGCGCCTCACCGACGACCCGGGCACGGGGCGTGTCCGCCTCGACACGGTGGTGCCGCCCGGCTCGGTGCCGCGCGACGACGTGGCAGCGGTGCTGGTCGCGCTGCTGCATGAGCCACGCGCCTCTGGCCTGACGCTCGAGCTGGTCTCTGGGGACGTCCCCGTCGAGGCCGCGGTGGCTGCCGCGACCGAGCTGGAGGACTAACCAGCCCGAGGACTGGCCGTCAGCCCGTCCGGGTCTGGACCGTGAGGGCGCCGATCAGGTACCCGTCGCCGGTGGTGGTCGCCGTCAGCGTGCTGAGGGGCTGAGTCAGCAGCACGTCCTGGAACGGCTTGGCGTCCACGCCCATCGAGTTCGCGCCGCTCCAGCCGACCGCAGTCGAGTCGAAGGCGTTCGCCGCTGATCCGGTGGCGACGAGGGCGGCGCCCGTCCACCGCCACGGGGTGAGCGCGGCGCCGTTGAGCAGCAGGGCGTCGCCGCTGGTCCCCCGGTCGCCCTCCCAGGCCACCACGCCGATCCGCGCCGTCGACCCCGGCTCGGCGGCGAAGGTGAACGTCGGCGCTGCGGCCTTCTGGGCGCCGACCCACGCGCCGCCGTCGTAGACGGTCACGTCACCCGCGCCCGGCTCGGCGTAGACGACGACGAGCGACCAGCCGGCGTAGTACGTCGGGGACAGGTCGAGGCGGGGCGACGCGATGGCAATGTCCGCCACAGACCACAGGCCCGGGCCGGCGGCCTTGACCTGCTCCGTCACGTCGGCGAAGGACTGGTAGTAGACCCGGCGGCCATCATCCTGCGCCTCGATCAGCACCTCGCCGGTGAGGCTCCGGTACGAGCCCTCCCCTGGGCCGCGCAACTGCACGGACGTCGGGTCGCCGGTGAGCGGGTCGATCGGGCCACGGTTGGCCGACCAGTAGAGCCCAGCGAAGGCGATCTCGCGTCCTGCGGGGATGTCCAGTCGCGTGGTGGACGACACCCGGCTGCCGCCAGCCGCGTTGAGCGGGACCATTGTGTACCCGTTGTTGTCGAGCGCCGTCCCGAGCCCTGCGCCGGCACGCGCGCATGCGGAGGAGGGCAGGGGCAGGGCGGTGCCTGGGGCGCCCCAGCAGGCGAGCAGCGGGGCGCCCACCTGCGTGGCGGTCCACCCCCCGGCCCGGCTGAACCGCGGCGACAGCCCCCCGGAGGCGACCTTGGCGGGTGTGCTCGCCGCCACCTCCGCGCCGGTTCCCCCGGTGAGCCGCACGGTCACCTGGCCGGAGCCCGCCGCGACGGCCTTCGCGCCGATCACCACGGGCTGCTCCTGCCCGGGCGCCGCCGTGCCGAGCTCGCACCGCAACTCCGTCGCGCTGACGGCCGTGCACTCCCCTCGGCTGTCATCCGACGCCGTCAGGTCCGCGGCCACGTGACGGGGCAGCGTGATCTGCGCGACCACACCCTGCGCCGGGTGGTTTCCGGAGTTGACGACGGTGAACGTCACTCGGCCCGCGCGCCCGTCCACGAGCTGGGCCGTCGGAGCGGCGCCGAAGCCCAGTCGCGAGCCGCGCACCACGACGCCGACATCCGCCTGCCCGCTGAGCGCGCCCGACGCCGACGCCCTGACCTGCACGGCGCCGCCCAGCGATCCCGGCACAGCCTCGGGCGCCGAACGCACAGCCAGCGTCAACGGGGTCTCCGCACCCGGCGCGATGCCGGTGCGGGCGCACAGCAGCGTGGCGGCGGCCTCTGGCGAGCACGCCCATCCCGGGCCGGCGCCGCCGGGCGTCGCCGCCCAGTCCACACCCGCCGGGCGGGCGACCCGCACCTCGACGGAGCGCGCCCGCACGTCGCCATCGTTCACCACGGTCACCAGAAACGGCAGGTCCTGGCCCCCCACGACGTCGAGCGACTCGGGCGCGCGCACCTCCAACCGTGCCTGACGCTGCACCAGCACCGGCGCCTGCAGCCGCATCGGCGCCATCTCGTCACCCGTGACCTCGATCGACAGGGCTGCGTCCGCGGTCCCGAGCGCGGACTCGTCCACCACGACCCGGAGCGTGAGGACGGCCATCGACCCGGCGGCCAGTCGGTCGAGTGCGCACTCGGCGGACCCGCTGCTGGCCGATGCGACGCAGACCCACTGGCTGGCGCCACCGAGGGCGAACCGCTTGGCCACGGCGAACGGTGATGCCTGCGCCATGCGGCTGGACGGCGCCGCGAGCTGGACCGTGGACGAGGCGAGGACAACGCCCGGGGGAAGCTCGACTTCGGCGCGCAGCCCGGTCGCGGCCACGCCGCCGGTGTTCTCGATCTCGACGCTGACGACCTGCTCGGCTCCGTCGGCGACCAGCACCACGGGGCCGGCTGTCGCCGGGAGGGCGATCTGCGCTGGCAAGAACGTCGGCTCCGGCGTCGGCTCCGGCGTTGGGGTCGGCGTTGGGGTCGGTGTCCGCGTCGGCGTGGGTGTCGGCTCTGCGGTCGCCTCCGCGCTCGGCGCAACCGACGGCTCATCCGTGGGGCCGGTGGTCGGCACATCAGTGGGGGGCGCGGCTGTGGGAGGCCCGGCGGTGGGAGACACGGCAGCGGGCGGCGCAGCAGTGGGCTGCACGACAGGGGCTGAGGAGATAATATACTTTGGGACTAACTATTTGAAATAGCAACGGGCGGTAGAAGCACACATCGACGCGCGTAATATCGTCGGCAGCGTCAGATGTGTATAAGAGGCGGGCGTGGGTGACGGGTCCGGCGCCACTGGCGGCTCGTCACGGGGGGCGGGGTCAGTCGGTGACGCCGGCACGGTCGTCGACGTCTCCGCGACCGTGGGCTCCTGCGTGGAGGTCACCGCCACGTCGGACGCGCTGTTGGGCGGCGCCTCGGACGAGAAGGCCCCGAGCACTCCGGCGGCCGCGACCGCCGCGACGACCACCACCGAGGCGGCGATCCCGATGACCGCCAGCGGGAGCGACGCGAGCATCGCGCCGATCCCTGCCGCGCTGGCGGCGGTCCCACCGGCAACTGCCGCTCCGCCGCCTATCGCCGTGGCCCCGACGCCCGACGCCGAGGCGGACGCCGTGCCCGTCGCGGCGGTGCCCGTGGTCGCCGTGCCCGACGTCGTCGTCGAGCCAGCACTGGCGGAGGAGCCCGCGCCAGCTGCGGTGGCGGGGGTCAGACCGAGGGCCGCGAACCCGGCGGCGAGGCCGCCGCCGACGGGCAGTGGCTGCGCAAGCGCCCCGAGCCCGAGGGCGCCGAGCACCAGCGGGGCGATGACCGCCCGCATGCCGTGGTTGACGTCGCCGAGTTCGAGGAGCAGTGCCCGGCACTCGCCGCAACCCTCGAGGTGCTGGTCGACCTGGGCGGTCTCGCGGGCGGCGAGCCCACCGCGCACGTAGGCGCCGAGCTTGCCAGCGACGGTGCGGCACCCGGAGTCGAGCGGCTCCAGCAGGTGCTGCTGGAGGTAGGCCTGGCGCAGGCCCTCGCGAGCACGGTAGGCGAGGGCGGCGACGCCGTTCGCGGAGAGCCCGAGCAGGGGCCCGATCTTCGCGGGGCTGAGGGACTCGACCTCGGTGTACCAGAGCACGGCCTGCCACCGCTCGGGCAGCGTGCTGTAGGCCCGGCCGACCACTCCCCGCTCGAAGTCGGCCAGGGCCGGCGCCTCAGTGGACGACTCAGGCTCGAGCGCAGCCTCGAGCACCTGGACGTCGTCGGTGGGCTGGGTGCGGTTGCCGGCCTGGACGCGCTGCAGGCCGAGCCGTCGGGCGGTGGTGAAGATGTAGGCGCGGAACGCGACGTCCGGCCCGCCGCCGTCCTTGAGGATCGCGAACACCTTGGTGAACGCCTCGGCGACGACGTCCTCGGCGTCTGCGGCCGAGTTGGTGTACTGCCGGGCGACAGCCCAGGTGGCGCCCGCATGCCGCTCGTACAAGAGGCCGAAGGCCGCGGCGTCTCCCTCGCGGGCAGCGCTGATGAGCTCGGCGTCACCGCGGGCTATGCCCTCGGACCGCGTCGCGCCCATCGCTCGCCGAACCCCCTCATCACCCGGGCGGAGGACCGCCGTGGGCCCCGTCGCCCTGACGCGCACCGTCGCTGGTGCGCCATCTGGGGGTCAGCCTTGCACAGTTGGGCGTATCGGTGGGAAACCGCCCGAACGCGTTCACCGCTTCCGCGTCATGGATCCGAGGTCGGCCCCTCTCACCTGGTATGACGCACACCCACCCCCGCGGCGCGCCCGCCGCGGGTCCAGCGCTGCGCGAGATGTGGCGTGGGCGGAGCGCTGCGACGGCATGGCGTCGGCCGTCAGACTGGTACCACCCGGCGGTCGACGGCCTGATCGCGGCGGTGGTGGCCGATGACGCCCCCGAGGCCGCGTCGGCGCGGCTGGGCGCCGCTCGCTCCGCTGCCGGGGTGGGCATCGCGGAGGCGATCGATGACCTGGGGTGCTTCTACCGGTGCGTCGACGGCCAGGAGCCGCCGCTCGGGATGATCCGCGCGCTGTGTGAGGGCTGGGCTGACGAGCAGGCGTCGGGCATCGCGTTGGGATCATGCCTCGACCCGACGTCGGGCCTCCCGACCCGCGACTACCTGGCGACGCGCCTGGTCGAGACGTATGCGGCGGGCCGGCGGGCGGGCATCCCCGCGCAGGAGTCGCATGTGCTGCTCGTGCTGGACGCGACCACACCGGATCCGGCGCCGTGGTCGCAGGTCGCGCGATCGGCGGCCGTCGGATCGGCGCTGCGCGACGAGTTCGGCGACGGCCAGCCCTTGGCCGCGTGCGGACCAGGCGTGTTCGTGGTGCTCGTCGACCGAGTGCTCCTCGACGATGCCGGAGAGGCCGCAGCCGACGGCCCGTCACCGCTCGACCGGGTGGTGACGAGCACGCTCGCCCATGTGGCGCGTCAGGCGATGCAACTCGACGTGCAGGACTTGGTGCGGCATCCGCCGACGATGCGCGTGGAGCTGCTGCCCGACTCCTATGAGGACGCGGTGCAGCTGCTGGTGAACCTCACCCGTTAACGTCCGTCAGCGCTGGACGTAGGTGAGGCAGTCGGCCAGGTCGTGGCCGGCCCCGACCCGCACGGCATCAGCGGAGCACTCGAGGGACTTGTTGTGCACGCAGTCGAAGCGCTGGCAGGCGCCCACATGCGAGATCACCCGGTCGAGGCCGCCCTTGTAGCCGAGCGGGATGAACGTCGCGCACTGCGCGTCATCGCCGGTCCCGGTGATCGTCACGGCGCCGGCATGGCACCCGTCGTGGTTATACGAGCATCCGGCGACGGAACACTCGCTGACCTGCGGCATGTCCATGAGCGTGCTCATCGTGACCTCCAGGGCGCCGAACCAGCCCCGACACGTCGACCTCGACGGAGCCGGGCGGACCCTTTCGACGGTAGACCTGCTGGCGTGACGCCACAACGGATTCGCGCACTAGCCGCCCACCACTGTTGGCAAGGGCTTGTGATCTGCATCACTCGCAGCCCCCATCGGGCCCCCTAGGCAAAGCCCGCGGCGAGGGTCGGCCACGCGATCCGGCTGGATGCCAGCGAACTGCAAAGCCCTTGCGCGGGACAATCTCCGCAGACGCGTCTACCGTCGAAGTATGTGCTCCGCCGGAATTGCCCCCGACGCCGCTCCTCACGCCCCGGCAACCCCGGGTCCCGTGCTTGCCGCAGGGCGTGACGCGGACGTCTTCGCGCTGGACGAGGAGCGGGTGCTCCGCCGCTACCGGTCAGGCCGCTCCGCGCTCGGCGAGGTGCGGCTCATGGCCCACGCCCGCTCACACGGCTTCCCCGCGCCGGAGGTCTTCAGCGCGCAGGGCCCCGACCTCGAGATGGAGCGGCTGCACGGGCCCACCCTGCTGCAGGCGATGACCGCTGGCGAGACGTCCCTGACCGATGCCGCGGCGATCCTCGCGGATCTGCACCATGCGCTGCACGCCGTCCCGCTGCCCGCCGTGGCCAGGGACGGCTCCGCACGCTCCGGGGCGCCGCAGGGCAGCCGCGTCGACGAGTGCCTGCTCCACCTCGACCTGCACCCCGCCAACATCATCCTCACGGAGCCTCACGGCCCCACCCTCGTGGACTGGGCGAACGCCACCCTGGGCCCGGCCGGGCTCGACGTGGCGATGACCGCCGTGATCGTCGCGGAGGTCGCCGTCGACGCCGGCGGCGCCTACTCGCGGGCCGCGCGCGCCCTGCTGGTCTCGTTCCTCTCCGCGGTTGGCGTGGACCCGCGCCCCCACCTCGACCTCGCGGCGCAGCACCGCTCCCAGGACCCCGCCCTCGTGCCCGGCGAGCGCGAGCTCGTGCGCCCCGCCGCCGAGATGGTGCGGCACTACGCCGACATCGCCTACGCGCCCACTACCGACGCCCTGGGCTGACCGACAATCAGCCCCGCGAGCCGCCGTCAGGCTCGATGGCGCGATCGGGCTCGAGCTCCTGGAAGAGCGTGATGTGCAGGCCCGCGGGCGCGTCGAGACGGGAGTTCAGCGACCGCCAGGGCGTCTCGGTGGGCGGCGCCACCTGGGTGGCCCCGGCGTCGACGAGCGCCTGAGTCGCCTCCACCGCGTCATCGACCTCGAAGGCGACGCGCAGGCGTGGGGCGACCTGCCGGCCGACCTCCACGTCGTCGATCATCCGCTTCTGCGCCGGGTTGGCGATCTCCAGCGTCGCGCGCCCAGCGTCCAGGATCGTGACCCGTGCGTCGCCATCCCCGGCGAACGCAGCCTCCTCCGGCAGGCCCAGCACGTCGCGGTAGAACACCACCGCGCTCTCGTAGTCCTCCGCCTCGACCACGAGCCGGAGCTGCCGGACGCCTTGGCGCGCGGGGTCGTGGTCGGCCGACGGATCAGAAGCAGTCATGACAGCACGGTAGAGACCTACCGCCCAGAGCGCCGCCGTGGCGCGAAGATCTCGCCCCGCGGCAGTGCCCGGTACATCGCGATCGCGTGCTCGAGGCTCACCTCGTCTCCCCCGTGAGCATCGGCTCGCCACGGCGCATCTGCGCGCTCTTGGCCATCATGACCGCGAAGTGCTCGCGACCATCGGGCGAGACCTCGGCATAGGCGTCGGCCATGGGGGCGACGACCGTCTCCGCCTCCTCCAGCACACCGGGCTCCCACCCGTCCCGACGGAAGACCCCGGCCACCAGCACGACATCGCGGACCAGGTCCGGGCGTCGGCGTGCGACCTCCAACGCGACCACGGCGCCGTCGCTGTAGCCGAGCAGGCGCACCGGGGCGCCGGGATGCAGCAGCACCAACGACTCAGGCCCTCGACCATGCTCGGCGAACCACTGGCGGACGGTGGCTGTCATCGGGCCAGTATCCGCGCCGCGCGCGTCGACGTGACGGGAACGCACGACGCCGCCGACCTGGGCAGGTCGGCGGCGTCGCGTGGTGCTAGCGGGAGGGTCAGAAGTCCCAGTCGTCGTCTTCGGTGTTGACGGCCTTGCCGATCACGTAGGACGAGCCCGACCCCGAGAAGAAGTCGTGGTTCTCGTCCGCGTTGGGCGACAGCGCGGAGAGGATCGCCGGGTTGACGTCCGTCTCGTCGCGCGGGAACAGGCCCTCGTAGCCGAGGTTCATGAGCGCCTTGTTGGCGTTGTAGCGCAGGAACTTCTTGACGTCCTCGGTGAGGCCGACGCCGTCGTACAGGTCCTGCGTGTACTCCACCTCGTTGTCGTACAGCTCGAAGAGCAGCTCGAAGGTGTAGTCCTTGAGCTCCTGGCGGCGCTCGGGCGAGACCAGCTCGAGGCCCTTCTGGTACTTGTAGCCGATGTAGTACCCGTGCACCGCCTCGTCACGGATGATCAGGCGGATCAGGTCGGCCGTGTTGGTGAGCTTGGCGCGGCTCGACCAGTACATGGGCAGGTAGAAGCCCGAGTAGAACAGGAACGACTCGAGCAGCGTCGAGGCGACCTTGCGCTTGAGCGGGTCGTCGCCCCGGTAGTAGCCCATGATGATCTCGGCCTTGCGCTGGAGGTTGGGGTTCTCCTCCGACCAGCGGAACGCGTCGTCGATCTCACCGGTGGAGATCAACGTCGAGAAGATCGACGAGTACGACTTCGCGTGGACCGACTCCATGAACGCGATGTTCGTGTAGACGGCCTCCTCATGCGGGGTGAGCGCGTCGGGGATGAGCGAGACGGCGCCGACCGTGCCCTGGATGGTGTCCAGCAGCGTCAGGCCGGTGAAGACGCGCGTGGTGAGCGTCTTCTCCTGCTCGTTGAGCGTCGCCCACGACTGGATGTCGTTGGACACCGGCACCTTCTCAGGCAGCCAGAAGTTCCCGACGAGGCGGTCCCACACCTCGGCGTCCTTCTCGTCCTCGACCCGGTTCCAGTTGATCGCCGAGACACGGCTGACCAACTTCAACTTCTCACTCATCACAGCTCCATCGTGTTCTTCGACGCCGAGAAAGACCTGGTCACAGCATGCATGAGACGCAGCCCTCGACCTCGGTGCCCTCCAAGGCGAGCTGGCGCAGGCGGATGTAGTAGAGCGTCTTGATGCCCTTGCGCCAGGCGTAGATCTGCGCCTTGTTGATGTCACGCGTGGTGGCGGTGTCCTTGAAGAACAGCGTCAGCGACAGGCCCTGGTCCACGTGCTGCGTGGCCTCGGCGTAGGTGTCGATGATCTTCTCGTAGCCGATCTCGTACGCGTCCTGGTAGTACTCCAGGTTGTCGTTCGTGAGGAACGGCGCCGGGTAGTAGACGCGCCCGATCTTGCCTTCCTTGCGGATCTCGATCTTCGACGCCACGGGGTGGATCGAGGACGTCGAGTGGTTGATGTACGAGATCGACCCGGTGGGCGGCACGGCCTGCAGGTTCTGGTTGTACAGCCCGTGCTCGCGCACCGAGGCGGCCAGCTCGCGCCAGTCCTCCTGCGTGGGGATCTGCACGCCGGCGGTCTCGAACAGCTCGCGCACGCGGGCGGTCTTGGGCTCCCAGGTCCCGTTCACGTACTTCTCGAAGTAGGCGCCCGACGCGTACGTCGAGTCCTCGAAGCGATCGAACGCCTTGCCGCGCTCGATCGCGAGCCGGTTGGAGGCCCGGATGGCGTGGTACGCCACGGTGTAGAAGTAGATGTTCGTGAAGTCGAGGCCCTCGTCGGAGCCGTAGTGCACGCGCTCACGGGCCAGGTACCCGTGCAGGTTCATCTGCCCGAGGCCGATGGCGTGGCCGCCCTCGTTGGCGCGCTTGACCGACGGCACCGACTCGATGCTCGTCTGGTCCGAGACGGCCGTCAGGGCGCGGATCGCGGTCTCGACGGTCTGCCCGAAGTCGGGCGAGTCCATCGCCAGCGCGATGTTCATCGAGCCGAGGTTGCAGGAGATGTCGCGGCCCACGTGGTCGTAGGACAGGTCCTCGTTGAACGTGGACGGCGTCGAGACCTGCAGGATCTCCGAGCACAGGTTCGAGTGGGTGATGCGGCCCTTGATGGGGTTCGCCTTGTTCACCGTGTCCTCGAACATGATGTACGGGTAGCCCGACTCGAACTGCAGCTCCGCGAGGGTCTGGAAGAACTCGCGGGCGTTGATCTTGGTCTTGTGGATCCGCTTGTCCTCGACCATCTCGTGGTACTTCTCGGAGACCGAGATGTCCGCGAACGGCACGCCATAGACGCGCTCGACGTCGTAGGGCGAGAACAGGTACATCGGCTCGTTCTTCTTGGCGAGCTCGAACGTGATGTCCGGGATCACGACGCCGAGGGACAGCGTCTTGATGCGGATCTTCTCGTCAGCGTTCTCACGCTTGGTGTCGAGGAACCGCATGATGTCGGGGTGGTGCGCGTGCAGGTACACGGCGCCGGCGCCCTGGCGCGCTCCGAGCTGGTTCGCGTACGAGAAGGAGTCTTCGAGCAGCTTCATCACGGGAATGACGCCCGACGACTGGTTCTCGATGTGCTTGATCGGCGCGCCGTGCTCGCGGATGTTGCTGAGCAGCAGCGCGACGCCGCCGCCGCGCTTGGAGAGCTGCAGCGAGGAGTTGATGCCCCGCGCGATGGACTCCATGTTGTCCTCGATGCGGAGCAGGAAGCAGGAGACGGCCTCGCCGCGCTGTGCCTTGCCCGAGTTGAGGAAGGTGGGGGTGGCGGGCTGGAAGCGGCCCGCGATGATCTCGTCGACCATGCGGATCGCGAAGTCCTGGTTACCGGCGGCGAGCGTGAGCGCCACCATGCAGACGCGGTCCTCGAACCGCTCCAGGTAACGCTTCCCGTCGAACGTCTTCAGCGTGTACGACGTGTAGTACTTGAACGCGCCGAGGAACGACTGGAAGCGGAACTTCTTGGAGTACGCGTGCTCGAAGAGGCTCTTGACGAACGCCGCGTCGTACTGCGCGAGGACCTCGGGCTCGTAGTACTTGTTCTCGACCAGGTACTCGAGCTTCTCCGCGAGGTCGTGGAAGAACACCGTGTTCTGGTTCACGTGCTGCAGGAAGTACTGCCGCGCCGCCTCACGGTCCTTGTCGAACTGGATCTTGCCGTCCGGGCCGTAGAGATTCAGCATCGCGTTGAGCGCGTGGTAATCGAGCCCAGCGTCTACGCCGGAATCCGTGACTGTCGCTGCCAAAATCTTCCCAACCCTTCGCGGACGCGTGTGACGTCCTCAGTCGTTCCCAGGAGCTCGAAGCCATACAGGTAGGGGACGTGGCACTTGGCCGCGATGATGTCCCCCGCGATGCAGTACGCCTCGCCGAAGTTCGTGTTCCCCGCGGCGATGACGCCGCGGATGAGTGAGCGGTTGCCCTCGTCGTTGAGGAACTTGACCACCTGCCGTGGCACGGCCCCACCCTCGTTGCCGCCCCCATAGGTGGGCGTCATCAAGACGTAGGGCTCGTGCACGTGCAGGAAAGGCTGCTTGGGCGTCAGCGGGATGCGCTGCGCCGGGATCCCGAGGCGCTGGACGAAGCGGTGCGTGTTGTCCGACGCACTCGAGAAGTAGACCAGCGAGCTCATGATGCGGCTCCCTCGCCTAGGTCGATCTGGTGACGCCGTGCTGTCGGCCCGGTCGGGGCCGTGAGCGGTCAGGCGACCGCGACTGCCGCGCGCTCGACGAGCGCCTTGATCTGGTCGGGCCGGTAGCCGGACCAGTGCTCGCCATCGGCCACGACGACGGGGGCCTGCATGTGGCCCAGCGACACGACGTAGTCACGAGCGGCGGAGTCCTGGCTGATGTCCACGATCTCGTACTCGAAACCGGCCTTGTCCAGCGCACGGTAAGTAGCAGTGCACTGCACGCACGACGGCTTGCTGTAGACCGTGATCGTCATCGTGGCTCCCCCAGATGTGGCACCCGCGGACTGCCCGCGGCGAGGTCTTCGACACTACACCTAGTGGTCGACGATTGCCCGAACCACTAGCGCTTGTGCTTACACGCGTGTCGTTCTTCACCCCCTGTGGACAACTCCAGGGTATCGAGAGGCACCGACAAGGCCTGGACCTGCATGTTCTCCAGGGGTCCACAGGCCGCCCACACGGCCCTCCACAGACCCCTCCACAGGGTCCCGCCCGATTCGTCCCGCGCGCCGCCGCGCGACGCACCGGGCGAAACGCCGCGCCACGCCGACAGGCTGTGCCGGACATCACCCGGACGGACCCATGAGACGCGCGGCGCGCGACGTGCCGACGCCCGGACGGCGGCGCCAGAGTGTGGGCATGGCCGAAATCAGCGAGCTGTTCGCAGCAGACCACGCGACCGCACTCACCCGCACCGCCGCGCTCGACGACGGCGAGACGCCAGACACCGCGACCCATGTCGAGCTCACCTCGATCGGCGCCGTCGAGCTCGAGACCCTGGGCGAGATCGCCGCCGAGGTGGTCCGCTTCGGCTCGGGCGACCTCGAGCTCGAAGAGGTGGACCTGGACCACGAGAACCTCTACGAGCTCCCGCCCTTCCTCGTCGACCTGCTGGTGGAGCTCGGGCGCACCGAGGACGAGGACGCGCTCGGCGAGGTGGCGGAGCGCTGGGCCGCCAGCGAGGAGATGGAGGCGACGGCCGCCGAGCTCGCGCCGGTGTTGGCCGACATCGTCGACCTCGCCACCACAGCCTCGCGCGAGGACCTGCACGTCTACCTCTGGACCGAGCCCCTCGGCTGACCAACGCCCGACTTTACGCAACACCTCTTGCGCAATAGTTGTTGCGCAAGAGGTGTTGCGCGTCTAGTCTCGGGCCATGGATGAGCGGCCGACCCCCCAGATGCGCACGAGCGACCCCGAGCGCATCCGCGCGCTCACCCACCCCGTCCGCATCGCGATCCTCGAGCTGATCGACGCGCGCCCCCAGGCCACCGCCACCGAGTGCGCCGAGGCCCTCGGCGAGACTGTCGCGAACTGCTCGTTCCACCTGCGCACGCTCGAGCGCTACGGCTTCGTCGAGCGCGCCGAGCCCATCGGCAGGCTGCGCCCTTGGCGCCGGACGGCGACGAGCCCTCGATCGTTTGGCGCCGAGCCCGACTCCGCCGGAGCCGACCCCGCATCGACCCATGCCGTGGTCGAGCTCGCCGCGATGACCGCCTCCCGCGATGTGGACAGGTTCATCGCCTCGATGCGCGCCGAGGCCGAGCGACACATCAGCGGCGACCGCGACACCGAGGGGCCAAGCCTGCTGAAGACGATGGCGTGGGTCACGCCCGAGGAGGCCGCCGAGCTCGTCGAGCAGCTCGCCCAGATCGGCGAGTCCTTCCGCGCCCGGCGCGACGACCCCGCGCTGCGCCCGCCAGGCGCCCGGCTCTGGAACATCGTCTCGATGGCCAGCCCCGACCCCGACGGCCCGGCCTCCGAGCCCTCACCACGTGACGAGGGCTGAGATGTTGACCGTCGCCTACCAGGCCCGCACCATCAGCGTGCGCATCCCCGTCCCGACGCTGAGCTGGTCACCGCCCCGCCAGCAGCGGCGCTGGCCCCTCGTCGGCCGGCATCTCGAGGCAGGCGCCCGGCTGCGCAGTCGGCGCCGTGACAGGGCTACCGCCGAGCACGGATCGCCTCACACAGCCGACCGCATCGCCGCCGCGACCCTCGCCGCCCGGGAGGCCGACACTCAACGGGCTCTCGCGATCCGGGCGGGAGCCGGCGTCTGAGCCGGGCCGCGCCCTCAGCCGCAGGCGCCGCGCGTCAGCGGTAGGTGATCTCCGTGCGCCGCGACGGCCGCCACAGCACGATGGCCCCGCCCGTGCTGCGCTGCTCGCCCATCCGGGCCCGCTGCCCGCGGCGCACGGCGATCACGTCGCCCGTGGGGCCCGCCGTGAACACCCGCCGCCCGGGCTCGGCGAAGGAGCGCAGGTACTCGACCTGCTGGCTGAGCCGCTCGACCTCGGCCTCGAGGTCGAGGATGCGCTTGATGCCGGCGAGGTTCACGCCCTCGTCCTGGGACAGGCGCTGCACCTCGCGGAGCTGCTCGATGTCACGCCACGAGTAGCGGCGGCCACGGCCACGGGTGCGCCGGGGCGAGACGATGCCCAGCCGGTCGTACTGGCGCAGCGTCTGCGGGTGCATGCCCGCGAGCTCGGCCGCGACCGAGATCACGTACACCTGCGCGTCGTCTGCCAGCATGTCTCGCCCCTTCGCCGTGGTCGGTCAGATCAGGCCCGGGCCTGCGTTCGCAGGTCCGCGCGCACATCCTCGCCGGAGGTCGCCACCCCGAACGCCTCAACCGCGTCGCGTGCCGCGCCCGAGAGCTTCTGCGGCACCACGACCATGACGGTCACCAGCAAGTCGCCGGCGCCCTTGGACGTGGTGATGCCCCGGCCCTTGACTCGCAGTGTCCGCCCTGAGGGCGTGCCCGCGGGGATCTTCACCCGGACGGAGCCGCCATCCAGCGTCGGCACCTCGATCTGCGCGCCGAGTGCCGCCTCGTCGAAGGCCACCGGCACTGTCTCGCGCAGGTTGTTGCCGTCGAGGGTGAACACGGGGTGCGGGGTGACCCGCACCGTGACGACCAAGTCGCCCGCCGGCCCGCCGTTCACGCCCGGCCGGCCCTTGCCGCGCAGCCTGATCTTCTGGCCGTCGTGGACGCCCGGGGGGATCCGCGCGTTGACGGTGCGCCCCTCCACATTCAGCGAGACCGTGGAGCCCTCGGTGGCCTGCCGGAACGGCAAGGTGGTCACAGCCTCCAGGTCGGCGCCCGGACGGGGGCCGCGACCCCCGCCGAATCCTCCGAACCCGCCGCCTCCGCCTCCGCCGCCGAACAGGCCGCCGAGGATGTCCTCGAAGCCGCCCGGCATGTCCTGGCCGCCGCCGCCGGTGGAGAACCGGACGCGCTGCCCCCCGCCGCCGAAGCCGCCGCCGAACAGGTCCTCGAACCCGGCGGCTCCCCCGCCGGCGCCCGCTCCGGAGAAGCGGGCGCCGCCGGCCATCGCGCGGAGCTGGTCGTACTGCTGGCGCTGCTCGGGGTCGGAGAGGACCGAGTAGGCCTCGCCGACGTCCTTGAACTTCCCCTCGGCGGTCGGGTCGCCGGGGTTGTGGTCCGGGTGCATCTGCCGTGCGAGCTTGCGGTAGGCCTTCTTGATCGCCGCCTGGTCCGCGTCCTTCGGGACGCCGAGAGCGGCGTAGTAGTCCTTCTCCAGCCAGTCCTGGCCGCTCACGGCGTCTCCCTCCCGCTCAGCTCATGCCCGGCGCCGGGGCGCACGGGGCACCTCAGGCATCCGGGTCGATGACGGCCACGCGGGCGGCCCGCACGATGCGGTCCCCCGCGCGGTACCCGGGCTGCAGGACGGTGGCGACCGTCGGCTCGGTGACGTCCGACGAGTGGGAGTGCATGAGCGCCTCGTGGACGTTCGGGTCGAACACCTCGCCCTCGGCCCCGTACCTGACGATGCCGAACCGGGCCAGGATGCTCTCGAGCTTCTCCGCGATCGACCCGAACGGGCCCACCAGGTCACCGTGCTGGCGGGCCAGCTCGATGTCGTCGAGCACCGGGATGAGCCCCTCGGCGACCTCGGCGACGCCACGGTCGCGGGCGACGGCCGCGTCGGCCTTCGAACGCTTCACGTAGCCCGTGTACTGCTGCTCGAGGTTGAAGTACGCCGCGTTGGCGCGCTGCAGCTCGTCGAGGCGCTCCGCGGCCAGGGTCTCGGCCGCGACGAGCTGCTCGTGCATGTGGGCGTCGGCCTCGGCCTCGAGCCCGGCGAGCGGGTCGGCCGTGCCCTCCTCGGCCCCGGGCTGGTCACGCACCGCGCCCGTCTCCGGGTCGACGCGGCGCTTGTCGGTGAAGCGGGGGGTCTCCTCGCCGGAGGAGTCGGGCTGGCCCTGTCCCCCGGCGTGGGGCTGGTTCTCGCTCACTTCTGCTCGTCCTCATCCACGATCTCGGCGTCGACCACGTCCTCGTCGCTGGCGGTGGAGGACCCGGCGTCAGACGGCGCCTCGCCCGCGGCGCCGGCGCCTGCCGCCGCTCCGGCCTGGTCGGACGAGTACAGCGCCTCGCCGATCTTCTGCGCGGAGGTGACGAGCTGCTCGTGCTTCGCCTTGACCGGCTCGATGTCCTCGCCCTCGAGAGCGGTCTTCAGCTCGTCGATGGCCTTGTTCACGTCGGTCTTGACGTCCTCGGGCAGCTTGTCGCCGTTGTCGGCCAGGAGCTTCTCGGTCGAGTAGACGAGCTGCTCGGCGGAGTTGCGGGTCTCGGCCTCCTCGCGGCGGGCCTTGTCCTGGGCGGCGTGCGCCTCGGCCTCCTTGACCATGCGGTCGATCTCGTCCTTCGGCAGCGCAGAGCCGCCGGTGATCGTCATCGACTGCTCCTTGCCCGTGCCGCGGTCCTTCGCGGAGACGTGCACGATGCCGTTGGCGTCGATGTCGAAGGTGACCTCGATCTGCGGGACGCCGCGCGGGGCCGGGGCGATGCCGGTGAGCTCGAAGGTGCCCAGCGGCTTGTTGTCCCGCGCGAACTCGCGCTCGCCCTGGAAGACCTGGATGAGCACCGACGGCTGGTTGTCCTCGGCGGTGGAGAAGATCTCCGAGCGCTTGGTGGGGATGGCCGTGTTGCGCTCGATGAGCTTGGTCATCACCCCGCCCTTGGTCTCGATGCCCAGGCTCAGCGGCGTGACGTCGATCAGCAGGACGTCCTTGCGCTCGCCCTTGATGACACCGGCCTGCAGCGCGGCGCCGATGGCCACGACCTCGTCGGGGTTGACGCCCTTGTTGGGCTCCTTGCCACCGGTGAGCTCCTTGACCAGCTCCGTGACGGCGGGCATGCGCGTGGCGCCGCCGACCAGGATGACGTGGTCGATGTCCTCGAGCTTGATGCCGGCGTCACGGATCACCGAGTGGAACGGCTGCTTGGTGCGCTCGAGCAGGTCCGCGGTCATCTGCTGGAACTGCGCGCGGGTGAGCTTGCTGTCCAGGTGGACGGGGCCGTTCTCGCTCATCGACAGGTACTGCATGGAGATGTTGGTGCTCGTCGCGGACGAGAGCTCCTTCTTGGCCTGCTCGGCGGCCTCGCGCAGGCGCTGCAGGGCGATCTTGTCCTTGGACAGGTCGACGCCCGTGGAGTTCTTGACCTCCTTGATGAGGTGCTCCACGATCCGGCTGTCCCAGTCGTCGCCGCCGAGGCGGTTGTCGCCCGAGGTGGCGCGGACCTCGATCG
Source organism: Cellulomonas timonensis (assembly GCF_900046455.1). Lineage (GTDB taxonomy): Bacteria > Actinomycetota > Actinomycetes > Actinomycetales > Cellulomonadaceae > Cellulomonas_A > Cellulomonas_A timonensis. The sequence goes on along the minus strand of NZ_FCOT01000011.1, from coordinate 448,107 downwards.
TCGAGAAGTCGTCGTCCTTGCCCACCTCGAGCAGGGACACGTCGAACGTGCCACCACCGAGGTCGAAGACGAGGATGAGCTCGTCTTCCTTGCCGCGCTCGAGCCCGTAGGCGAGCGCCGCGGCGGTGGGCTCGTTGACGATGCGCAGCACGTTGAGGCCGGCGATCTGCCCGGCGTCCTTCGTGGCCTGGCGCTCGGCGTCGTTGAAGTAGGCCGGGACGGTGATGACCGCGTCGGTGACGGGCTCGCCCAGGTACTCCTCGGCGTCGCGCTTGAGCTTGCCGAGGACGCGTGCGGAGATCTCCTGCGCGTTGTACTTCTTGCCGTCGATGTCCACGGACCAGTCCGTGCCCATGTGGCGCTTGACCGACGAGATGGTGCGGTCGACGTTGGTCACGGCCTGCCGCTTGGCGACCTCCCCGACGAGCACCTCACCGGTCTTGGAGAACGCGACGACCGACGGGGTGGTGCGCGATCCCTCGGCGTTGGCGATGACGGTGGGCTCGCCGCCCTCGAGGACCGAGACCACGGAGTTGGTGGTGCCGAGGTCGATGCCTACTGCTCGTGCCATGAGCGTGTGCCTTTCGTGTGGGTGCGAGGACCCCCGGGGAGTTGCGCCACCGCGGGGCTGCTTGAGTCTGCTGCGCTCAAGTCTGCGCGCAGTCGGCGCGCCACGCAAGTTCCAAGGCCCAATGTTGAGTCTGGTCGGCTCAATCTGAGGAGACGGGACTCGCCCCCACTCCTCTCAGTTGACGCCTGCCGCGACAGACCTGCACCTCGACAGGCACTCAGCTCAGGCGGTCAGCTCACCCGTGTGCGGCGAGGGCTCGCGGTCGACGACGTGGCCGCCCCGCCCCACCAGCTCGCCCACCGGCCCAGGATCTCCGCGACGGCCGCATCGTCCACGTCGTACAGCGAGAGCACCGCCGTGAGCAGGCCGTGCGGCGGACGGCTGCCCGCCGGCGTCTCCATGAGCACCAGCAACGCGGAGCTCTCCGCGTACAGGCGCAAGCCCACCTGGTGCTCGCTCTTGTAGAGCACCTGCCCGCCGATCAGCGAGCCGTCGGGGAGCTCGGCCTGGAGGTGGCCGCCCACCGGGATGCCCCGCAGGCCATGCAGGCCCAGGCGGTCGATCAGCCTGTCGCGCAGCGGCCCGGCGTCCATGTCCCGCATCACGACGGTGTGGCGGTCGGCGCCCGCATGCTCCTCGAGCGCGAACTTGAGCTGATGGGCGCCCGCGATCCACGCCTCGTCGCGCGGGTCGTGCACACCGTCGAACGTGGTGAGGCCGTCATGCGCGTTCCGCTGCACCGACACATGCGAGCGGTGGTGCGACTCGCCTGGCGCCGGCGTCACCACGAGGCGGTCTCCCCGCGGCCAGGCCAGTGCCCGCACATGCGCCCCGCCGACGGAGGACGTCTCGGAGGCGACAGGTCGGACGCCGAACGTCTCGCTGATCTCCTCGTCGAGACCATCGCGGTCCCAGCCGAACCATCGCCGCACCAGATCCGGCTCCCGTAGATGGCGCCACACCACGTCCGCGGGCGCCTCGATGTCCAGGCCCACTACCTCGCGATGCTCGAGTCCCACCGACATGCTGTTCCACCCCGCCCTGAGTCCGCCCGGGACGAACGAGCCCGGGACTCTTCCGACCGTAGTCCGCACTCGCCCCGGCGGCCCGTCCACCGGGCGCCCGATTCGTCACATCGCCAGGTCAGAGCAGTGCCACGGCCTTCCGGTCGAGCGTCAGCGCCACCTCGTCACCGGGCGCCGCGACGGCCCCAGCGGCAGCCGCGGCGGTGACGCGACCGAGGCCCTCCACCCGTACCGAGAGCTCCGTGCGGCCGCGTCGGAACGCCGTCGCGAGAACCGTCCCCGAGGCGACGACCGGGGCCTCGGCCGAGCCACTCCCCGACATGCCCACTGGGCCGACGACAAGGCCGGCGACCACGAGCGCGCCCTCCGCCAGCGCCGCCACCCGCACCCCCGCGGGCAGGTCGCCGCCGAGGGCCCCGCGGATCGCCGCGCCCTGCGCCGAGTCGAGGTCGACGAACGCCTGGTACCCGAGGAACTCGGCGACCTCCCGGCTCGCGGGCCGCCGCCACAGCTCGGCGGGCGGCGCCGCCTGGAGCAGCCGCCCCGCGCTCATCACCGCGACGCGGTCCCCCACCGTCGCGGCCTCGTCATGGTCGTGCGTGACGAACAGCGCCGTCGTGCCGGTGGCGACCAGCGCCGAGCGCACATCGTCCGCCAGGCGTTCGCGCAGCGCGCGGTCCAGGGCGGACAGCGGCTCGTCGAGCAGCAGCAGGCGCGGGCGGGGCGCAAGCGCGCGGGCCAGCGCGACCCGCTGCCGCTCACCGCCGGACAGGGTCGCCACCGCGCGGGCCCCGTATCCGGCGAGCCCCACGACATCCAACAGCTCGGCGACGCGAGCGCGCCGCTGCTCGCGCGGGATCCGCGCCATGCGCAGCCCGTACTCGACGTTCCCCGCGACGTCCCGGTGCGGGAACAGCTGGCCGTCCTGGAACATCAGGCCGAAGCCGCGCCGGTGCACGGGCACGCCCGCGAGGTCCGCGCCGTCCCACGACACGCTGCCCGCCGCCAACGGCTCCAGCCCCGCGACAGCGCGCAGCACGCTGGACTTGCCGCAGCCCGACGGGCCGAGCAGAGCCAGCACCTCCCCGCGCTGCACCTCGAGGGTCACGCCATCGACGGCGCGGACCTCCGCGCCCCGGCGCGCGTCGCCGTACCGGACGCTGAGCGCGTCGATCATGAGCCCGTCCATCAGAGCTCCCCTCCTGCCGGGCCGCGCAGGCGTTCGGCGACGGCGATGATGCCGGCCGTGACCAGCGCGAGCAGCACTGACGCGGCGAGCGCCATGCCGTGGTTCTCCGCGCCGGGACGGCCGATGAGCTTGAAGATGACGACGGGCAGCGTGGGCCGATCGGGCCGCGCCAGGAACGACGTGGCTCCGAACTCCCCGAGCGACACCGCGAACGCGAACCCGACGGCGAGGCCCAGCGCGCGCACCGTCATCGCGAGGTCCACGGACGCCAGCACCCGGCCCGGCCCGGCGCCCAGGGTGGCCGCCGCCTCCCGCAGTCGGGGGTCGATGGCGCGCAGCACCGGCAGCACGGTCCGCACCACGAGGGGCACCGCGACGACGGCCTGGGCGATCGGCACCAGCAGCGCGCTACGGCGCAGGTCCACGTCGAGGCCGAAGGGGTGGTCCAGGGTCAGCAGGAACCCGAAGCCGACGGTCACCGCCGAGACGCCGAGCGGGAGCATGAACACCGCGTCGAGCAGCGACACCGCACGCCGGGCCGATCGGCGGCGCGGGCGGCGCGAGACCACCAGCGCCACGAGCCCGCCCACGAGCACCGCCATGACCGTCGCGTCCAGGGCGATGCGCAGCGAGTTGGCCGCCGCCTCCCACACCGTCACGGTCAGCGCATTGCTGCCGCCGGTGGTGCCCAGCGCTGTGTAGTTGCCAATCCCCCAGCCCGTCGGGGTGCGCAGCGAGCGGACCACGAGGCTGACCAGCGGCAACGCGATGAGCACCACCACCAGGGCCGTGACCCCGGCGGCCGCCGCGTCGACGCCGCTGCGCAGCCGCAACGGCCGGGCGGCGCCGGCGGGCTCCGACAGGGACAGCGCGCGCTCCCGGGTCCGACGCGCCCGGCTGGCCACGGCCAACGCCGCGGCCACGATCACGAGCTGCACCACGGACAGCACGGACGCGGCGCGCAGGTCGAGGAACTGGGTGGTCTGGATCCAGATCTCGGTCTCGATGGTGCCGTAGCGCGTGCCGCCCAGCACCAGGACGGCGCCGAACGCCGTGGCGCAGAACAGGAAGACCAGCGACGCCGCCGACGCGATGGCCGGGGCCAGCGCCGGCAGGGTCACCGACGCGAACGCGCGCAGCGGCGAGGCGCCCAGGGCCCGCGCCGCCTGCTCGGTGCGGGGGTCCAGGTGCTCCCACAGCCCGCCGACGGTGCGCACCACCAGGGCGTAGTTGAAGAAGACGAGCGCCGCGACGATCGCCGCGAAGGTGCCGTCCAGGCCCAGGAAGTCGAGTGGGCCGCCGGTGGCGAGCAGCGAGCGGAACGCGACGCCGACCACGACGGTGGGCAGCACGAACGGCACGGTGACGAAGGCCCGGACGGCGGCCCGGCCCCGGAACTGGCGCCGGTGCAGCACATAGGCGCCCGGGATGCCGAGCAGCAGCGCGATGGCCGTGGCGATGCCCGCCTGCGCCAGCGTGAGGCCGATGATGCGCCAGGTCCGCTGCCGCGCGAACACCTCCGCGAACGCGGACAGGTCCAGGGCGCCGTCGGCGATGAAGCCCCGGGCCACCAGCGTGGCGACGGGCCACGCGAAGAACACCCCGAGGAACACCAGCGGGATGCCCGCCGCCAGCCCCCAGGCGAGCACGCGGCCAACGCCCGGCCGCCGCCCCCCGGCCCGCGCACGGGTCGGGGAGGGCGGCGGGGGCGTCGGGCGCGGCTGCCGGTCCGCGTCGGGCGCGAGGGTGCTGGGCTTGAGGGTGCTCAGCCCGTGACGATGTCCGTCCATGCCCTGATCCACTCGTCACGGTGCTGCTCGATGTCGGCGGGCGCCACCTGGAACGGCGCGTCGGACAGCGGCGCCCACCGGGCCCACTCGGCGGGCAGCTCGACGGAGCTGCTCACCGGGTACATGTACATGGAGCCCGGGATGTCGGCCTGCACCTCATCCGAGAGCAGGAAGTCCACCAGCTGCTGGGCGCCCTCGGGGTTCTGGGCGTTCGCCAGCACCCCGGCGTACTCGACCTGGCGGAAGCACGTGTCGAGCAGCGCCGAGGTGGTGGGCTCCGAGCCGCCCTCCGGCACGGTGAACGGCGGCGACGACGCGTACGACAGCACGATGGGCCGCTGGCCCTGGCCGCTGCCGCCGGAGAAGTCGACGTCGTAGGCGTCCGACCAGCTCTCGACGACCTTGAGGCCGTTCGCCTGCAGCTGGCCCCAGTAGCCCTGCCAGCCGTCCTCGCCGAACGCGCCGATGGTCGCCAGCAGGAACGCGAGCCCCGGAGAGGACGTCGCCGCGTTGGTCACCACGAGCTGGTCCTTGTACTCGGGCTTCGTCAGGTCCTCGAGGGTGGCCGGGGGCTGCTGCCCGTGCTCGGCGAACCACGTGTCGTCGATGTTGAGGCACACGTCGCCCACGTCGACGGCCGTGAGGGAGCCGGAGTCGTCCGGCGCGTATTGCGCCGCGTCGGCCGCCGCGGGGGCCTGCGACGTGTACGGCGCGAGCACGCCCGCGTCGATGGCGCGCGAGGCGAACGAGTTGTCGATGCCGAACACGGCGTCGCCCAGCGGGGCGTCCTTGGTCAGCACGAGCTGGTTGACCAGCGAGCCGCCGTCGCCCGGCGTGACGATCTCCACCGTCAGGCCGGACTCCTCCTCGAACGCCTCGATCAGCCCGTCGCTCAACGCGAAGGAGTCGTGCGTGACGAGGGTGACCGTCTCGGCGGGGCTGCTGGACGCGTCGTCCCCGCTGCCGATGGCCGAGCAGGCCGTGAGCGCGAGCGCCGTGGCGGCCGCGAGGGCCACGCCCGTCGCGAGGGTCGATCGGTGTGGGCGCCCGTGCTGGCGGGCGCTGGTGATGCGTGGCATTGCGAGTCCTCCCATATGCAGGAGGGGGTCACCGACGCCACCGGCCCCGCGGCGTTCGCCGTGGCCGACGACGACGGGACTGAGAAGCCCGACTCCCTACGCCGGTGTGACCCGGATCAGGTTCGAGGGTCTGCGGATGGCCCGCACTCTCAGCGCCCTGGACCCCTCGGCGTGGTGCCGGGCGGGCTGTGGCGCTCCCCTGTCGTTCAGCGGCGACCTTACACCGCGCGTACGGTGTGCAGCATCCACGCCCAGCACCACCCCAGGAGGCCCTAGTGAACGACGAGCAGCAGGAGTCGATGCTCGCCAAGATCGCCGGCACGGTCGTCGCGCTCGCGGCAGCGTGGATCGCGCACAAGGCGATCAACGCGGCGTGGAAGGCGGCCAGCGGCCACCAACCGCCGACCCCGGACGACGAGGGCGACTCGGGACTGGGCGAGCTGGTGGCAGCCGCGGCAGCCACGGGCGCCGTGGTGGCAGTGTCCCGGGTGCTCGCCACGCGCGGCACGAAGACCTTCGCCTCGCGGGTGAACCGCAACCGGCTCACCGCGAGCTGAGCGCACCGCGCCCGGCGGTCAGTCAGTCAGTCAGTCAGTCGAAGTCGGGCTTCTCGCCGGGGCCGGGACGCGCGCCCGGCTCCGGCCGCTGCTCGTTGTCCGGCACCGGCGGGGCCACGTTCTGCGGCTCGGCGCTGTCCGCCCGCGCCTGGTCGATCGTGAGCTCGTCCACCACCAGCAGGTCCTTGCGCACCTTGCCCGTGCGGTAGCCCGCCCGGCCGACCATGTGCGCGGCCACCGGCGCGGTGATGAGCTGGAACAGCACCACGAGGACGAGGGCGCCCGCCTCCGGGCCGGGCCCGATGCGCAGCCCCAGGCCGATCATCACCAGCACCAGCCCCAGCACCTGGGGCTTGGTGCCGGCGTGCATCCGCGACAGCAGGTCGGGGAAGCGCAGCACCCCCACACCCGCGGCGAAGGCCAGGAACGCCCCGCCGATCATGCACACCGACGCGATCACGTCCGCCACTGTCGTCCACTCGATGCTCATCGGGCCCCGCCCTGCCGATCGGCGCCGTCCTGGTCCTCCGGGTCGCTGCTCGGCCCGGCGGCGCTCTCACGGCGCAGCCTTTCGGCCTCCTCGGCGGCGATCTCCTCGCGGGTGCGCACCCGCCCCTCGCCCTCCGGCTCCACAGCGGCGAACCGCGCGATGGTCACCGACGCGACGAACCCGACAAGCGCGAGCGCCACCAGGATCGGCACGATGTCGGCGCGCTTCTGCACGGCGGCGTACAGCGCCCCCGCGGAGATCATGGTCGCCACGACGATGTCGAGCGCGATGGTCCGGTCGAGCATCGACGGACCCTTCTCGATGCGGACGACGGCGAGCAGGCAGCCGACCGCCAGCAGCGCTCCGCACAGGATCACGACCCAGCCGCTCATGCGCTCACCCCTTCCACACGTCGGCCCCGACGGCGGGAGGGCCGCAGCGGCAGCCCGGCCTGACGCAGCTCGTCATCGGACGCGAGCGCCCGCAGCACCCGCTCCTCCTGGTCCAGCACCGTCTGGCGTGCCGCCTCGACACCACCGGACTGCTCGACGTCCAGCACGTGCAGGTACAGCTTGCCGGTGAGGCGGTGCGCCTCGACCACCAGCGAGCCCGGCACCAGCGAGCACAGCTCGGAGGTCAGCGTGAGGTAGAGGTCGGAGTGGCTGCGGAGCTGCACGCCGATCACCGCGCCGTGCGGCACGTGGCGTGGCCGCAGGGCGACGACGCTCACCTCGAACGAGGCCCGCACCAGGTCGATCGCGAAGCGCGCGATGAGGTGCAGCAGGCCCAAGGGGCGCACCTTGCCGTGGAAGGCGATCGGCGTCATCCGCAGTGTCGCGGTCACGAGCGCGCCCAACACCAGGCCGACCAGCGCGTTGGCCACCGTCGGCCTGCCCCAGAGCAGCACCCACACGAAGGCCAGCCACACGACGGTGGGCCACTGGCGGATGAGCGACCTGCGGCGCGACGGGCTCACGGGCGCACCTCCGCTTGCTCGGTCGGCTCAAGGTCCTCGGGCGTCTGGTCGGAGACGGCGTCAGCCGACTCCCCGGCGCCGCGCTCGCCGTCGGGCAGCACCGCGTCGATGTACGGCGAGCGCTCCTGCAGCGCGATGGCGGCCCGCTCGGTGTAGGCGTACAGCGGCCCGCCCGCGATCGTCAGGGCCAGGCCCAATCCGACGAGCGCCGCCGTGGGGCCGATCATCCCGCCGGGCAGGCGCGTGTCGGGCAGCTCGGCGGGCGGCGTCTGCCAGAACGCCTTGTTCCACGCCTTGACCAGGGCGTACAGCGTCAGCAGCGAGGTCACGACGCCGCCGACCACGAGTGTGTACGCGAGGGGGGTGCCGACCGCGACACCGGCCTGCAGCAGGCCCACCTTGCCGAGGAACCCGGACAGCGGCGGGATGCCCGACAGGTTCATCGCCGGGATGAAGAACAGGATCGCCAGCACCGGCGCCATCTTGGCGAGGCCGCCGAGCCGGTCGAGGCTGGTGGACCCGCCCCGCCGCTCGATCAGCCCCACCACCAGGAACAGCGCCGTCTGCACGGTGATGTGGTGCGCCACGTAGTAGATCGACGCGGTCCAGCCCATCGTGGTGGACAGGGCGATGCCGAAGATCATGTAGCCGATGTGGCTGACCAGCGTGAACGACAGCAGACGTTTGATGTCGTCCTGGGCCACGGCGCCGAGGATGCCGATCAGCATCGTCGCCAGCGCCGCCCACATCAGCACGTCGTCGGCCCTCCCGTCAGGGAAGAGCAGGGTCTGCGTGCGGATGATCGCGTAGACGCCGACCTTGGTCAGCAAGCCCGCGAACACCGCGGTGACCGGGGCGGGGGCCGTCGGGTAGGAGTCCGGTAGCCAGGCCGATAGCGGGAAGATGGCCGCCTTGATGCCGAAGGCCACCAGCAGCATGATCTGCAGCACCAGCCGCACACCCGGGTCGATCTCCGGCAGCCGCACGGCGAGCTGGGCGAGGTTCACGGTGCCCGTCGCGGCGTAGATCATCGCGATGGCGATGAGGAACAGCACCGAGGACAGCAGCGCGACGACGACGTAGATGCTGCCCGCGCGGATCCGCTCCCCGGTGCCGCCGAGCGTCAGCAGCACGTAGGAGGCGGCCAGCAGGATCTCGAAGCCGACGTAGATGTTGAACAGGTCGCCCGAGAGGAACGCGTTCGCGACGCCCGCCGTCAGCACCAGGTACGTCGGGTGGTAGATCGAGACCGGCGCGGCCTCGTCGCCATCCGCCTCGCCCTCGGCGAGCGAGTACAGCAGCACCGCCAAGGTCACGGCGCTGGAGATGGTGAGCATCAGCGCGGAGAGCCTGTCGGCCACCAGGTCGATCCCCACCGGCGCCGCCCAGCCGCCCACGTCGACCACGAGCGGCCCGCCGTCGGCGAGCACCAGCAGCGTCGCGGAGGCGATCAGCACCATCGTCAGCGCGATCACGCTGATCAGGCGTTGTGCGCGTGGCTTGCGGTACAGCGCCAGCGCCAGCCCGGCGCCGAACAGCGGCACCACGACAGGCAGTGGCACCAGCCACGTCGGGTCGTTCATCACGGGCGCTCCTCAGGGTCGGCTGGTCCGGCGTCGCCACTGGCGTCGTCCGGCCCTGGGCCTCCGGGCGACGGGGCGGGCTCCGCGCCCCGGAGCACCTCGTCCGTCTCGTCTCGGGTCTCCGCGGCCTCGTCGTCCAGCGTCTCGCCGGCGTCCTCGGTGTCGCGGTCGGTGAAGGCGTGCTCGTCGATGGCCGCGAGCCGGGCGATACGGCGGTCCTCGACGTCGTCCTGCACCTCGTCGTGGCGGTGGAGCTGCCAGGAGCGGTAGGCCATGGCCAGCAGGAACGCCGTCATGCCCAGCGTGATGACGATGGCGGTCAGCACCATGGCCTGCGGCAGCGGGTCGCTCATCTCGGAGACGGGCGCGTCCCCCACGATCGGCGGGGCCCCGGCGGCGCCGCCCGCGATGAGGAACAGCAGGTTCGCGCCGTTGCCGATGAGGATCACGCCGATGAGCACACGGGAGAGGCTGCGCTCGAGCAGCAGGTAGACGCCGACGGTGAACAGCACGCCGATCACCACGACCAGCACGATGTTGGGGCTCATGTCGATCATCGGGCGCCTCCCGTCTCGGCGGGGCCGGGACCCTGCGGCCGCAGGACGGGCATGTCGTCGTACGCGTCGGGGCCGTCGCCCTGCTCGGCCTGCTGGTCGATCTCCGCCCCGAGGCTGCGCAGGATGTCGAGCACCAGCCCGATCACCACCAGGTACACGCCCAGGTCGAAGAAGAGGGAGGTCACCAGGTGCACGTCGCCGAGCACGGGCAGGTGGAAGTCGATCATCCAGGACTGCAGCACCGAGCCGCCCGCGAACAGCGCGAAGATGCCCACGCCGGCGGACAGGAACAGCCCGCTGCCGAGCAGGAGGCCCGGCTGCACCGGCGCCGCCTCGCCCAGCTCGTAGCGGCCGCCCGCCAGGTACCGCGTCACCAGGGCGATGCCGCTGATGAGGCCCGCGGCGAACCCGCCGCCCGGGGAGTTGTGCCCCGAGAACAGCAGGAACAGCGAGTAGATGACCATCGTGTGGAACAGCAGCCGGACGGTGACCTCGAAGATCACCGAGCGGCGCTGCGGCGCCAGGGTGCTCCCCGCGCGCAGCCACTCGCGTGACCGGGAGCTGATCGTCACCTTGCCGACGGGCACGGGCTCGGTGGCGCCCGCGGGCCGGCGCAGCGCCGCCATCGGGTCGCCGCCGCCCCCGCCCCACACCGGCTGCGCCTCGGCCGCCTCGTCGGTGCGGAAGATCGCGCCGCCGCGGCGCCGCAGGAAGACCAGCGACGCGACACCGGTGGCGGCCACGAGCAGCACAGAGATCTCGCCCATGGTGTCCCAGGCGCGGATGTCGACGAGCGTGACGTTGACGATGTTCTTGCCGCCGCCGAACTCGACGGCCTCGGCCGCGAAGTCGGCGGAGACGGGCGTGTGGATGCGGGCGCCGGGCACCACGAGGGCCAGCCCGGCGACGGTGAGCCCCACGACCAGCCCCACGCCGAGCCGCAGCCAGCGCGACGCGGCGAGCGGCCGGTTGGAGAAGTAGGGGGGCAGGCGGCGCAGCACCAGGACGAACACGACCAGCGTGATCGTCTCGGTGAGGACCTGGGTGAGCGCGAGGTCCGGCGCGCCGTGCAGCAGGAACAGGCCGGCGACGCCGTAGCCGCCCACGCCCATGAGGATCACGGCCTTGAGCCGGCGGCGGGCCCGGGCGGTGAGGATCGCGGAGACGATGACCAGCAGGCCCAGGGCCGCTTGTGCGGGGGTGTCCCACGCCTTGAGGTCGTCGGGGAGCGCGGTGAACGTCAGCAGCGCGCCGCCGACGGAGACCACGAAGACCACGAGGATCCCGCCGAGGTACAGCGGCAGCGAGCCACGCTGCGTGAGCGCCGTGACGTCCGCCGCGACCTCGTCGAGCTTGCGCATGAAGCGCCGGTAGGCGCGGTCGGCCTCGGGCCCGGTGGGCATCGCCGCCTGCAGCCGCTCCACGGGCCGGCGGGCCACGAACAGCAGCAGGCCGGCGCCCACCACCAGCACGGTGAGCAGCAGTGTCGGGGTGAACCCCGCCCAGAGAGTGAGGTGGCCGACGTCCCCGACGGGGTACGTGTCGGCGTAGGGCTGCAGCAGGTCCTCGCCGAAGGTCGGCAGCAGCGCGACGGCGAGCCCGAGCACCGCGAGCACGAGCGCCGGCATGACCAGCAGCGGCGCGGGCTTGGTGATCGCGGCCGGACGCGCCGGCTGCTCCAGCTCGGCGACGGTGGCCCCGGCGGAGGCGTCGGTGGGCTGCGCGTGGATCACGGGCTTGGTGGCGAACGCGCCCCACCACAGGCGCAGGCCGTACGCGACGGTGAGCACGGAGCCGACGGCCACGGCGGCGAGCACCACGGTGCCCACCCAGCCCCGGTCCAGGTGCGCGAGCGACTCGAGCGCCGCCTCCTTGGCCACGTACCCAGCGAACGGCGGCAGCCCGATCATCGACGCGGTGGCGAGCCCCGCGGCGGTGGCGGTGATGGGCAGCGCCCGGCCGACCCCCGACAGGCGCCTCAGGTCACGTGTGCCGGTCGCGGCGTCGACGACGCCCACCACCAGGAACAGCGCTGCCTTGAACATCGCGTGCGCGCCGAGCATCGCGAGCCCGGCCAGGGCCGTGGCGCGGGTGCCCATCCCCACCAGCAGGATGATCAGGCCGAGCTGGCTGACCGTGCCGAACGCCAGGATGAGCTTCAGGTCGTGCTGCCGCAGCGCCCGGTACCCGCCGAGCAGCAGTGTGCCGCAGCCCAGCACCACGACCATGACCTGCCACACGGTGAGCTCGGCGTAGGCGGGCGCGAACCGGGCGACCAGGTAGACGCCCGCTTTGACCATCGCGGCGGCGTGCAGGTAGGCGCTGACAGGGGTGGGCGCGGCCATCGCCGCCGGCAGCCAGAAGTGGAAGGGGATCAGCGCGGACTTGCTCACGGCGCCCACGAGCAGGCACGCGACCGCGACGGTCACCGCGGCGCCGCCGAGCGGGGGGTCGGCGATGATCGCGGAGATCCGGTACGTGCCCGCCGCCGAGCCCAGCAGGATGATGCCGATCAGCATCGCCAAGCCGCCGGCGGTGGTGATGACGATGGCCTGCATCGCCGCGCGACGGCTGGCCTTGCGCTCGTTGTAGTGCCCGATGAGCAGGTACGACAGCACTGTCGTGAGCTCCCAGAACACGTACAGCAGCAGCATGTCGTCTGCCGTGACCAGGCCGTACATCGCCCCGGCGAACGCGACCAGCACGGCGGCGAACCGGCCGAGCCCACGGGCGCTGGCGGAGAAGTACGCGGAGCAGTAGATGAGCACCAGCGCGCCGATGCCGCCCACGAGCAGCGACATGAGCCACGAGAGGGTGTCGAGCCGGAACGCGAGCTCCAGGCCCAGGCCGGGTATCCACTGCACGACCTCGACCGGTCCGTGACCGGACATCACCTGATCGGTGAGCGTCAGCGCCCACACGGCGACGGATGCGGGGGCCAGCGCCAGCACCCAGAATGCCTTGCGCCCGAGTGCCCGCACCAGCGCAGGCGCAGCAAGGGCTGCGATGAGGTGCACGGCGAGCAGTGTCAGCACGTCCGCTCCGTCCTGTAGTGGGCGGGTCGTCGGTCAGCGCCCTCGAGAGGGCACGGCAAGCGTCTGGACTTGTGGTTGGTGCAGGCAACAAGCACGCGCAACGACATTGCGCCGACCACGGTGCGTGACTGGATTGATGTGGAGCCTACCAACCGAGGATGGGTGCCCCGGTCTCGTGATCAGCCGCCCGACCGGCCCGAACGCGCGCTGACGGCGACGCCGCGGGCACTGTCGGGCGTCAGTCCCGCGGCTCCAGCCCGACCCGCTAGCGTGACCGTGTGACCACCCTGGAGACCGCCTGCCTCGTCCTCGTGGTCCTCGCGTCCGTGCTGGGCACGGCCGTGTTCGCGCGGGGCCTGATCGCCATTATCCGCACCGTGCGGATCGGCGGACCGGCCCCCGAGCGCTGGCGCCCGGTGGGCCCTCGGCTGCGCATCGTCCTCGACGAGGCCCTCAGCCACGACCGGTTCCAAGGCCGCCCGGTGGTGCGCGCCGCGCACTGGGCGGTGATGGTCTCGTTCCCTGTGCTGTTCTTCACACTCGTGACTGGCTACGCGCAGGTGGTCGACCAGCGCTACGCCCTCCCCCTGATCGGGCACCTGCCGCCGTGGGAATGGCTCACCGAGGGCATCGCCTGGGCGTCGCTGCTCGGCATCCTCGCGCTCATCGGCATCCGCCTGCGCCGCCAGCCCCGCGCCTCCGCGCCCGAGGACGAGCAGCGCCGCTCACGGTTCTTCGGGTCGAACGAGGCGCAGGCGTACTTCGTCGAGGCCACAGTGCTGGTGGTGGTGCTGGCCGTGCTGACGCTGCGCGGCCTCGAGTACGCCCTGCTCGCCCAGGACGCTGCCACCGCCCACCTGGCCGGCGCGTGGCACTTCCCGCTCACCTCCTGGTACGGCGCCGCCCTGGCGGACCTGCCCACGGCGACGCTCGAGACGGCAGTGATCGTCACCGCGACGGCGAAGATCCTCATGTCGATGGCCTGGTTCGTCGTCGTCGGCCTCCAGCCCACCATGGGCGTCGCCTGGCACCGGTTCCTCGCCGTCGTGAACATCTACGCGCGCCGCCACCCCGACGGCGCCCCCTCACTCGGCCCGTTGCAGCCCATCCAGGTGGGCGGCGCGCCGCTGGACCTGGGCGCCATCGAGGATCTGCCCGACGACGCCCGCCTGGGGGTGGGCGCCATCGAGGACTTCACCTGGAAGGGCCTGCTCGACTTCGCGAGCTGCACCGAGTGCGGCCGCTGCCAGGAGCAGTGCCCCGCGTGGGCCACCGGCAAGCCGCTCTCCCCCAAGCGCGTGGTCCTCGAGCTCCGGGACCACGCCGCCGCCACCGCCCCGTATCTCCGGGCGGCCCGCGCGTCGGGCGACGCGGGCACCGAGGGCGGCGTCACCGCGACCGCCGAGGCCGACGCGCACGCGGGCCTCGACCTGATCGGCACGGGCGTGCTCGACGCGGACGCGCTGTGGGCCTGCACCACGTGCGGCGCCTGCGTCCAGCAGTGCCCGGTGGACATCGAGCACGTCGACGCGATCGTGGACGTGCGCCGCTACCAGGTGCTCATGGAGTCGGCGTTCCCCAAGGAGCTGGGCGGCACGTTCACCAAGCTCGAGCGGCAGGGCAACCCGTGGGGGCTGCCCGCCCGGGCACGGCTCGACTGGGCCAAGGGCCTGCCGTTCGACGTGCCAGTGGTCGGCGCCGACGTCGACTCCGCAGCGGATGTCGACTACCTGTTCTGGGTGGGCTGCGCCGGCGCCTACGAGGACCGCGCCAAGCGCACCACCCGCGCCGTCGCCGAGCTGCTGCACACCGCCGGCGTCTCGTTCGCCGTGCTGGGCGATGGCGAGTCCTGCACCGGCGACCCCGCCCGCCGCGCCGGCAACGAGGTGCTGTTCCAGATGCTCGCCTCCGCGAACGTCGAGACCCTCAACGAGGTCGGCGCGCAGGCCATCGTCGTCACCTGCGCCCACTGCTTCAACACCATCAGCCGCGAGTACCCGCAGCTCGGCGGCCGCTACGACGTGGTGCACCACACCGAGCTGCTCAACCGGCTCGTCGCCGAAGGCCGCCTGACCCCCACCGACCCGCAGCCCGGCACCCCGGCCGACGGCCAACGCGTCACCTACCACGACCCCTGCTACCTGGGCCGCCACAACAAGATCTACTCCCCGCCGCGCGAGCTGCTGGGCGCCCTGCCTGGCGTCGAGCTCGCCGAGATGCCCCGCAACCGGGAGAACTCCTTCTGCTGCGGCGCCGGTGGCGCCCGCATGTGGATGGAGGAGTCCATCGGCACGCGCATCAGCACCAACCGCGCCGCCGAGGCCGTTGCCACAGGCGCCGACGTGATCGCCACCGCGTGCCCGTTCTGCACCGTCATGCTCTCCGACGGCGTCGCCGCCCAGCCCGCCGCGAGCGGCGACGTCTCAACCCCGCCCATCGGGGTGCCCGAGGTCGTCGACATCGCCCAGCTCCTGCTCGACCGGGTCCGCCCCCGCGACTGACCACCCCGCGCGCGGGCCTGCCACCGACGTACCGTGGAGGCAGACCCGATCGGCTGGGGGCAGCCATGGTGGACGACGCGCGGACGCAGCATGAGCACACGGGAGCCGGGGGGACGGCTCCCCCGCCGGGGCCGCACGGGGGCACTGCCCGCAGACGCGCGTTGTACGACCGGCCGATTCTCATCGCCTGCCTGGTGGCGGGCCTGGCGGTGGGGCTGCTCGCCGGGTTGTCGGCGGCGACGCTCCGGGTGACCAGGACGCCGGTGTACCGGGCGCTGGCGGAGCAGGTCCAGCAACTCGCGCATGAGCGCGATGAGGCGGTGGGCGCGTCCGAGGGCTTCCGGGCAGATCTGCGGGCCACCGAGGAGGCAGCGGAGACGCTGCAGGCGAAGGTCGTCGAGCTCGAGGGCCAGCAGCAGGCGTCCGCCGGCCGCGAGGAGGCGCTCACAGCCCGCGAGGCGGCGGTGAGCGCGGGCGAGGAGGCGCTGACGGCTGGCCGGCAGGAGGCCGAGGAGCGCCAGGCGGCGCTGACCGCCGGTGAGGCGAAGGTCAAGGCCCGCGAGCAGGCGGTCCGCGCGAAGGAGGGCGCGGCGGCGCCACGCGGGGAGGATGCCGCCGACACGTCGGCGTCCACCGGGGAGTCGTCGGCCCGCGCGGCCGCCGTCGAGGCCCGCGCCGCCGAGGGCGAGCGCGCGGCGGCGGACGGCGCGGCGCGGGAGGCCGCCGTGAGCGCCCGCGCGGCGCAAGGCGGCGCCCGTGAGGACGCCGCAGCCGGGCCCCCGCCGACGTGCACGCCCCCGGCGGCGGATCCGGCCGAGGGCGCCGCGCCCGCAGGGGAGCCCGTGCCCGCCGAGCCGTGATCCGGGCCCGGCGACGCGAACGACGGCGAGCGGTCTAGAGGTCCTCGGGGGCGACCAGGAACTCGGCCGCGTCCGCGATCTCCCCGCCCACCGCGGCGTGCAGCTCCCGCATGATCGCCTGCATGGGCGGGATCGCGCGCCCACGCGCGACCTTGTGCGCGAACGAGGGGCGTTCGAGCTCGAGCTCGTCGACGTCGGCGGGCTCCCAGCGCACGCGGTACACGACGGCTCCCGCGACGGTCCACGGCAGGTCGCGGAGCAGCGGCGGCAGAACCTCCTCGGCGCCCACCTCGACGGCGACGAGCCCGTCGACGCCCAGGTCGACGATGGCGCCGAAGCCCTCGCGCGGCGGTGGGTCGGCGAGCATCGCGGCGTCGTAGGCGAGCGCCTCGGCCGTGAGCCGGGCCCGTTCGCGCTCGTCGTCCACGCCGTGCTGCGCAAGGGTCGCGCTGAGGCCGGCGCCACCGGGCTCGGGCAGCCCGGTGCCGATGTTCCCGGCGAGCGCCCTGCGGCCCGCGTCGGTGGCGGGACCGGCCCAGGGCGTGCCGTCCATCGCGAGCCGGGCGCGCGGGACCGCCCGCTGCACCACGGCCAGCGCCTCGTCGGGCTCGAGCCATCGGCTGCTGTAGAGCGTGAGGTCGATCGTCCCGTCGACGTCGGGGTGGAGCACCACACCGTGCTCGCCGGTGCGCACGGCGCCGCCCAGCCGTCGGGCGGCCGCGACCAGCCAGAGCAGGACGCGCTCCTCCTCACGGACCGGCATCGCCTCGGGGAAGGCACGCTTGAGCCCGTCGCGGTCCCCGCCCGGGTAGGGTTTCGCGCCCCGCTCGCGCGGGCATGCCGCGTCGTACACGACGGCGGTCTGGGCGGGCAGCCCGAGGCTCACGGCCTCCGCCTGGTCCACGGCGTACGGGCCGGTGAGGGTGGACAGCCGCGAGACGCGCAGCACCCCGGGCTCCACCGGGACGGCCGATCGGCCACGGCCGGAGCCGGGGCGGTCCTGGACGCCGGGGAGCTGCTCCCAGCGTGCGGCGGGGAACCTGCTGATCGCGAGCACCTCGACCTCGTCGGCGCCGATGCCCGCGGGCAGCGCCAGCAGGTGGCGGGTGCGCAGATCGGGGTCGTCGAGCGGCAGCCGGGGCAGCACGGGGGGCCAGACCACTGGTGCTAGACCTCCGTGCGGTGGAAGTTCTGCCAGGAGCGCGACGCCGTCGGCCCGCGCTGGCCCTGGTACCGCGAGCCGTACGTGCTCGACCCGTAGGGGTGCTCGGAGGCCGACGACAGCCGGAAGAAGCACATCTGGCCGATCTTCATGCCGGGCCACAGCAGGATCGGCAGCGTCGCGACGTTCGACAGCTCGAGGGTGACGTGGCCGGAGAAGCCGGGGTCGATGAAGCCCGCGGTGGAGTGCGTGAGCAGGCCGAGCCGGCCCAGGGAGGACTTCCCCTCCAACCGGGCGGCGATGTCGTCGGGCAGCGTCACCGACTCGTAGGTGGAGCCGAGGACGAACTCCCCGGGGTGCAGCACGAACGGCTCGTCACCCTCGACCTCGACGAGCCGCGTGAGGTCGGGCTGCTCGGCTGCGGGGTCGATCACGGGGTACTTGTGGTTGTCGAAGAGTCGGAAGAACCGGTCGAGCCTGACGTCGATGCTGGACGGCTGGAGCATCGTCGCGTCATAGGGGTCGAGGGCGACCCGGCCCGACTCGAGTTCGGCGGTGATGTCACGGTCGGAGAGAAGCACGTGCCCACCGTAACGGTCACCCGCGTCCCACCGTTCCCACCAGTGAGGCGAGGGTCTATGGTGGTGCCCGTGAGATCGCGTGGGAGCGCTCTCGCGCCCACCCAGCGCCGCGTTGGCCACACCCCGCACAGCCGCGGGAGCACACCGGACGCGCGGTCACTCCGAGCACGCGAGAGGCATAACGCATGCGGTACGGCCACTTCGACGACGCAGCCCGCGAGTACGTCATCACGACGCCACACACGCCTTACCCCTGGATCAACTACCTGGGCTCCGAGCAGTTCTTCTCGCTCCTGTCCCACCAGGCCGGCGGGTACTCGTTCTACCGCGACGCCAAGATGCGTCGCCTGACGCGGTACCGCTACAACAACATCCCCACGGACGAGGGCGGCCGGTACTTCTACATCAACGACGGCGGCGACGTGTGGACCCCGTCGTGGATGCCCGTCAAGGCCGAGCTCGACCACTTCGAGGCGCGCCACGGCCTGGGCTACTCGACGATCACCGGTGAGCGTGGCGGCCTGTCCGTCGAGTCGCTGTTCTTCGTGCCGCTCGGCGAGAACGCCGAGGTGCAGAAGGTCACAGTGACCAACACCTCCGCCGTGACGAAGAGCTTCACGCTGTTCTCGTTCGTCGAGTTCTGCCTGTGGAACGCCCAGGACGACCAGACGAACTACCAGCGCAACCTGTCGATCGGCGAGGTCGAGGTCGAGCTCGACGGCCCGTCCGGCTCGGCGATCTATCACAAGACCGAATACCGCGAGCGCCGCGACCACTACGCCGTGTACGGCGTGAACGCGCAGGCCAGCGGCTTCGACACCGACCGCGACACGTTCGTCGGCGCGTACAACGGCCTGGGCGACGCCGCCGTCCCGCTCGCCGGGAAGTCGGCGAACTCGGTCGCGTCCGGCTGGTACCCGATCGGCTCGCACTCCCTCGACCTCACCCTCGAGCCGGGCGAGTCCGCGAGCCACACGTTCGTGCTCGGCTACATCGAGAACCCACAGGACGAGAAGTGGGCCCCGGCCGACGAGGCCGCCGGCATCGCCGCGCTCCAGGTGGTCAACAAGACCCGCGCCCACGCGCTCCTGGCCCGCTTCGCGACGACCGAGCAGACCGACGCCGCCTTCGAGGCGCTCCGCGCGCACTGGACCGGCCTGCTCTCGGGCTACTCGGTGTCCAGCACCGACGAGAAGCTCGACCGCATGGTCAACGTGTGGAACCAGTACCAGTGCATGGTCACGTTCAACATGTCCCGCTCGGCGTCGTACTTCGAGACGGGCATCGGGCGCGGGATGGGCTTCCGCGACTCCAACCAGGACCTGTTGGGCTTCGTGCACCTCATCCCCGAGCGTGCCCGCGAGCGCATCCTCGACATCGCCGCGACGCAGTTCCCCGACGGCTCGGCGTACCACCAGTACCAGCCGCTGACGAAGCGCGGGAACAACGACATCGGGTCCGGCTTCAACGACGACCCGCTGTGGCTCATCGCCGGCGTGGCCGCGTACATCAAGGAGTCGGGCGACTTCTCGATCCTCGACGAGCAGGTGCCGTTCGACAACGACGAGTCGCTCGCCGAGTCGCTGTTCGAGCACCTGACCCGCTCGTTCCGTTTCACGATCGACAACAAGGGCCCGCACGGCCTGCCGCTCATCGGGCGCGCCGACTGGAACGACTGCCTGAACCTCAACTGCTTCTCCAACGAGCCCGGCGAGTCGTTCCAGACGACGGAGAACCAGGCCGGCGGCGTCGCGGAGTCCGTGTTCATCGCCGCGCAGTTCGTCCTCTACGGCGCCGAGTACGCCGAGCTGGCCGAGCGCCGTGGCCTGGCCGACGTCGCCGCCGAGGCGCGTGCCGCCGTCGAGGAGATGCGCGCCGCGGTGCTGTCCCACGGCTGGGACGGCGACTGGTTCCTGCGGGCGTACGACTTCTACGGCAACAAGATCGGCACCGACGAGAAGCCCGAGGGCAAGATCTGGATCGAGCCGCAGGGCTTCGCGGTCATGGCCGGCATCGGCGTCGAGGGCACGGACCCGACCACGCCCGAGGCCAAGGCCAGCCCCGCGATCAAGGCGCTGGACGCCGTCAACGACATGCTCGCCACCGACCACGGCATGGTGCTCCAGTACCCCGCGTACACGAGCTACCAGATCGAGCTCGGCGAGGTCTCCACGTATCCCCCGGGCTACAAGGAGAACGGCGGCATCTTCTGCCACAACAACCCGTGGGTCATCATCGGCGAGACCGTGGTGGGCCGTGGCGCGCAGGCGTTCGACTACTACAAGCGGATCACGCCGGCGTACCGCGAGGACATCTCCGACGTGCACAAGCTCGAGCCGTACGTGTACGCGCAGATGATCGCGGGCAAGGAGGCCGTGCGGCACGGCGAGGCCAAGAACTCGTGGCTGACCGGCACCGCCGCGTGGAACTTCGTGGCCGTCTCGCAGTACCTGCTGGGCGTGCGACCGGGCTACGACGGCCTGATCGTCGACCCGCAGATCGGCCCGGACGTCCCGGAGTACACCGTCACGCGCCGCGCGCGGGGCGCCACGTATGAGATCACCGTGACGAACTCCGGGGCCCCGGGCGCCCGCGCGGCCCTCGAGGTCGACGGGGTCGCGGTGGACGGCAACGTCGTGCCGTACGCCCCGGCCGGCGCCACGGTCAAGGTGCGCGCCACGCTCTGACCCGTCACACCGTCCCGACGCCGCGGGCCGGGCGTCCTGAGCAGCAGATGCCGCTCAGGCGCCCGGCCCGCGGCGTTCTGTCGGTCGGGGGCTCCTCGGCCGGTCGCACCTATCGCGTGGGCGCGGGCGGGGGCCCGACGGTGTCGCGGGCCACCAGCTCGACGCCGAGCGTCACGCGCCGGGCCTCCGCGCCGTCCGGGTCCTCCATGAGCCCCACGAGCGCCTCGACCGCGGCGCGCGCCTTCGCCGGCACGTCCTGGCGGATGGTGGTGAGCGGGGGGTTGCTCCGCGCGGACTCCGGCAGGTCGTCGAAGCCGACGATCGACACGTCCGCGGGCACGTCCACCCCGCTGATGCGGAATCCGTGCAGCAGGCCGATCGCCAAGATGTCGGCGGTCGCGAAGATCCCCGTCGGCCGGTCGTCGGTGGCTGCGAGCCGCACGGCGAGGTCGCGCCCCTCGTCGAAGTCGGGATGGCAGGCGATCACCTGCTCGGGCCGCACAGGCAGGCCGGCGTCGTCGAGCGCCTGGGCCCATCCGGCGTACCGCTGGTGCACCACGCCGCCCACGCGGATCTGGGGGCCCACGAAGCAGAGCCGCTCATGCCCCTGCGCGATGAGGTGCTGGGCGGCGAGGTAGCCACCGCGGAAGTCGTCGATGCCGATGTTGCTGACGGCTGGCGAGGAGCTGTAGTTGTCGATGAAGACCATGGGCACGTCGTATCTCTCGCGGAGCTCGTCGACCTCGTCGGCCACGGTCCCGAGGAAGATGGCGCCGTCCACGTGCCAGGTCCGGAGGTTCGCGGCGGTGGTCACGATGTCCTCGGCCGCGTGGATCATCAGGTACCGGCCGGACATGCTGACGTGCCGCTCGACCTCCCCGACGATCACCGAGTCATGCGGGTTGCTGAGCGGCAGGCGTCGCACGTCCTCGCCGCCGTAGACGAGCGCGACGAGCTTGGAGTTCTTGGCCGACAGCGCGCGGGCGGGGGCGCTGGGCACGTAGCCGAGCCGGTCCATGACCTCGCGCACCCGGTCGACTGTCGCAGGAGAGACCTTGCTGTGACGCCCGTTGACGACGTTGGAGACGGTCATAGGGCTCACGCCGGCCTCGCGGGCGATGTCCCGGACCGTCGTCACCGACCACCCTCCCGAGGTCCAGTTCACACCTGACGACGGTCACATTACTGCAGCCCTGGAGCCTGGCAGGCCGCCCTGGCCGGTGGCTTGACGACTACGTGGACACCGCAGTACGGTCCAGAAGGTTTACCGGTAAACGTCGCCGGGATGTGGATCAAACAAGGAGGTTCGATCAATGAGGAAGACCTGGGTCGCCGTGATGGCGACAGCCTGCCTCGCGCTGTCGGCATGCGGCAGCGGCGACGGCGGCTCGACGGCCGTCAAGGACACCGTGGCCGACAAGGGCCTGCCGATCGTCGGCGAGACCGTGAAGTACGACCCGAACACGCTCGTCAACGACGGCGAGCCCATCAACCTCGAGTGGTGGATGTGGGACGGCGACGAGACGTTCGGCCAGTTCGCCGAGGCGTACGAGGAGATCCACCCGAACGTCGACATCCAGATCGTCAACCAGCCCTGGGACGACTACTGGACCAAGCTGCCGCTGCAGCTCCAGTCCGACGACGGCCCGGCGCTGTACAACGTGCACAACAGCCACCACGAGAACCTCATCACCTACATGGAGCCGTACGACATCCCGGTCGACGAGCTCGCGGCCGACTACGCCGGCGTCGAGGCGCACGTCATCGACGGCAAGGTCTACTACATCGACTTCGGCATGATGACCGGGCTGATCTTCTACAACACGGCGATGTGGGAGGCAGCTGGCCTCACCGACGCCGACATCCCCGAGACCTGGGACGAGTTCCGGGACGTCGCGAAGAAGCTCACCATCCGTGACGGCAACTCGTTCACGCAGGCGGGCTTCAACTTCAACTCGCAGTTCAAGGAGTTCTCGCTTGGCCTGCCCTACCAGCAGGGCCAGCACCTGATGGCGGCGGACCAGGCCACCCCCGACCTGGACAACCAGGCCATGCTCGACACGATCAACCTCTTCACGGGCTTCTACGACGTCGACCAGGTCGGCTCGAAGGACTTCGGGCCCGTCGCCGCGGACAGCTTCGGCCAGGGGCAGACGGCGATGATCTACAACTGGGGCCACTTCGGCGGGACGCTCGGCACGAACTTCCCCGAGATCGAGTACGGCACCTTCCGCACGCCCGTCCCCGAGGCCGGCGTCGAGCCGTACGCGCACGACCGCTACAACGGCGAGTCGACCCTGGGCATCAACGCCAAGGCGAGCGACGCGCAGAAGGCGGTGGCCCAGGACTTCCTGCGCTTCTACCTGACGAACGCGGACCTCATGAAGGACCTGTCGCTGCACTACAGCGTGTTCCCGATGTACCAGCCGCTCGCCGACGACCCGGACGTGCTCGCGCACCCCGTGCTCAGCGCGCTCGGCGACATCACCAAGTACGTGTGGCCTGGCCCGATCCCGGCGACCTTCGAGACGTCGATCGACACCATGTGGCAGGACATCCTCTACAACGGCGTCGCCCCTGAGACGGCTCTGGCCACCGCGCAGAAGACCGTCGAGACGGACCTGTCGTCGACCGACTTCGTCGGAGTCGAGAACCTCTACGCGGGCTACAGCTCCAAGTAGCCGCTGCGCACGCTCCGGGCTCCTGCCGTCGGCCGTGCCGGCTGGCGGCAGGAGCCCGGGGCCCCACCGTCCGACTCACCCAGAGAGGAAGCCGGGCGCGCCTGCGCAGCAGGCTCGGCCGACGCACGGGACCCATGAAGATGCTCACTCCGAAACGCCCTGAGATGACCGCGCATGGTGGCGCGGCGCTCATCGCGCGCACACCGGCCCGGCGGGTCTACAAGGGCGAACGCTCCCTGCGAATGAGCGTCGTGGTCGGCATCGTCGTGCTGAACGTGCTGCTCCTGGTCATCCCCATCGGGATCGCCTTCGTCGGCAGCTTCCACCAGTGGAATCCGTTGAACGGGACGTTCAACTACCTCGGGCTGGACAACTACACCCAGTTGCTGGGCGACGCGAGGTTCTGGACGGCGACCGCCAACACCGGGATCTTCGGCGTGGTGGTGATCACCCTGCGAGTGGCGCTCGGCCTCGCCCTCGCCTATGCCGTGTGGTCGAAGATGACCCGGTTCAAGACGTTCTTCCGGACCCTCTTCTACATGCCGACGGTCACCCCGCTGGTCGCCGTCGCGTATGTGTGGAAGCTGATGTACCACCCGCAGGTCGGGGCCATCAACTCGATCTTCGGGTTCGACGTCAACTGGCTGTTCGACTCGCAGTTCGCCCTTCCCGCGATCATGTTGATGACCGTGTGGAAGGACTTCGGCTACGCCGTCATCCTGTTCCTCGCCGGCCTGTACTCGCTGCCCGAGGACGCGCTCGAGGCCGCCGGGGTCGACGGCGCCAGCGCCTGGCAGCGGTTCCGCCTCATCGTCCTCCCGCTGCTGCGGCCGATGATGCTCTTCGTCGTGGTGACCTCGATCATCTCCTACCTGCAGGCGTTCGTGCAGGTCATGGTGCTGACCAAGGGCGGCCCCGGGACGTCGACCTCGATCATCTCCTACCTCGTCTACGAGGAGGCGTTCGTCAAGTACAACTTCGGCTACGCCTCCGCGATCGCCTTCGTCCTGCTGATCCTGACCGCACTGCTCACGCTCGTGTCGTTCAAGATGTCCGGCGGGCGCAAGCTGTTCGGAAAGGGCGCCTGATGAAGACCAAGGCCCAGTCCATCCTGCTCAATGTCGCCCTGCTCGTCGTCGGGCTCCTCACGGTCTTCCCGTTCGTGTGGATGGTGCTCTCGGCGTTCAAGTCGAATGCGGAGATCAATTCCCTCGACCAGACGTTCTTCCCGCGCGAGTGGACTTTCGACAACTTCATCTCGATGCAGCAGAACTTCGACTTCGCGCGCCTCATGGCCAACAGCGTCGTGCTGTCGGTGACCATCACCGCGATCTCGATCTACACGAGCTGCCTGGCCGGATTCGTGCTGGCGAAGTACACGTTCCGCGGCCGCGGGTTCCTTTTCGGCTTCGTGCTCTCCACCATGATGGTGCCGTGGGCGGTGACGATCATCCCCCGCTACACGATGTTCACCGAGGTCGGCCTGCAGGGCTCGTACGCCTCGCTGATCATCCCCGCGATCCTCAGCGGTTTCGGGATCTTCATGATGCGCCAGAACATGAGCGCCGTCCCGGACGAGGTGCTCGAGGCCGCGCGGCTCGATGGCGCGTCGGAGATCTTCATCTTCCACCGCATCGTCATGCCGATGAGCGTCAACGCCATCTCGGCGCTCGCGATCTTCCAGTTCCTGTGGGTCTGGGAGGACTACCTCTGGCCGTACCTCATGATCAACGACCCGTCCAAGCAGGTGCTGGCGGTGGGCCTGACCACCTTCAGCGGCCGGTACGCGACCGACTTCGGCGGGTTGTTCGCCGCCACGACGATCTCGATCATCCCGGTGATCGTGGTGTACGTGATCTTCCAGCGGCGGTTCATCGCCGGCGCCGCGAGCGCCGCGGTGAAGGGCTGAGCGACCCGCTCGCCCACACCCCGTCCCACCTCGTCCAGCGCACGGCTCACCAGCACCACGAGCGGCCTTCTGATCCCCCCAGAAAGTTGTCATGACGCACCTCCCGCACGCCCCTATCCCGTCGGCGCCCGGCGCCCACGCCCACCCCCAGGCCGTTGTCCAGGGCCCCGGCTACCGCATCTCCGTGCTGACCAGCCGGCTGCTGCGGATCGAGCACAGCGCCACGGACTCGTTCACCGACGAGCGCACCCAGCTGGTGCTGTGCCGCGCTCTCGACCTGCCCGAGTTCACCGTCGACGAGACCGACGACCTGCTCGAGGTCCGCACGTCCGACCTGCACCTGCGCTACGACAAGCGCGCGTTCAGCCCGGCGGGCCTCTCGGTGACGATGCGCCGCCGCGCGCAGGGCTCGCACCACACGACGTGGCACTACGGCGACCCGGTCCAGCCGTCCAACGGGCGCGTGGCGAACCTGGGCGGCACCGCCCGGACGCTCGACGACGTGGACGGCCCCACGCCGCTGGACCCGGGCCTGCTGTCGCTGCACGGCTTCGCGATCGTGGACGACTCGAACACGCTCGTGATGACCGATGACGAGTGGGTCGCGCCCCGCGCGGGCGCCGAGCAGGACCTGTACTTCTTCGGGTACGGGCTCGACTACCAGGCCGCGCTCGCAGACTTCTTCCGGCTCACCGGTCCCAGCCCGTTGATCCCCCGCTGGACGCTCGGCAACTGGTGGAGCCGCTTCCACCGGTACACCGCGGACGAGTACCTGGGCCTCATGGACCGGTTCCGCGCGGCGGGCATCCCGTTCTCGGTCTCGGTCGTGGACATGGACTGGCACCTGACCGACATCGACCCGAGCCTGGGCAGCGGGTGGACGGGCTACACCTGGAACCGCGAGCTGTTCCCCGACCCGCAGGCGTTCCTCGACCAGCTGCACGAGCGCAACCTGCGCGTGTCGCTCAACGTGCATCCGGCAGACGGCGTCCGCCGGCACGAGGACGCCTACGAGGCGATGGCCCGTGAGCTCGGCATCGACCCGGCCGTCGGCGCGGAGATCGCCTTCGACATCAGCTCGCGCGAGTTCGTCGCCGCGTACCTCACCCACCTGCACCACCCGCTCGAGGCCGAGGGCGTCGACTTCTGGTGGCTCGACTGGCAGTCCGGCGGCGCCAGCCGGACACCGGGCCTCGACCCGCTGTGGATGCTCAACCACGTGCACTACCTCGACTCCGGCCGCGACGGCGCGCGTCCACTCACGTTCTCGCGGTACGCGGGACTCGGCAGCCACCGCTACCCGGTCGGCTTCTCCGGCGACACCGTCACCACCTGGGACTCGCTCGCGTTCCAGCCGTACTTCACGGCGACCGCGGCGAACGCCGGCTACTTCTGGTGGAGCCACGACATCGGCGGGCACCTGGGCGGCACCAAGGACAACGAGCTGGCGACGCGCTGGTTCCAGTTCGGGGTGTTCTCCCCGATCAACCGCCTGCACTCGTCCATGAGCCCGTTCAACGGCAAGGAGCCCTGGCGCTTCGGCAACGAGGCCGCCCGGGTCATGACGTCCTACCTGCGGCTGCGCCACCAGCTCGTGCCGTACCTGTACACGGCGATGTGGGACGCGCACACCGGCGCTGTGGGCCCGGTGCGCCCGATGTACCACGACCACCCGCAGTCGCCCGAGGCGTATGACGTCCCGAACCAGTACATGTTCGGCCCGGACCTGCTGGTCGCGCCGGTGACCACGCCCGCCGACCGCCGCACCCACCACGCCGAGGTGGGCGCATGGCTGCCGCCGGGCGCCTGGTACGACGTGTTCGACGGGCTGCGCTACGACGGCGGCCGCCGGCTCGACCTGCACCGCACCCTGGAGAACATCCCCGTGCTGGCCCGGGCGGGCGCGATCCTGCCGCTCGCCGCGGACCCGATGGCAGACACTGCGGCCAGCCCCGAGGAGCTGGTGCTGCGCGTGTTCGCGGGCGCCGACGGCCGGTGCGCGCTGCGCGAGGACGACGGCAGCGCCGCCCCCGCCAGCACGCAGGAGACAGTGATCGGCCTGCGCTGGGCGCCGCGTGCGGACGGCTCCCGCATGGCCGATGCGACCCTGGCTATCGCCCCGCCCACCGGCGACGGGGTCCTCACCACCCGGACGCTGCGCCTCGAGCTCGTCGGCGCGGTCGACGTGGCGGAGGCGGCGGTCACCGCGGGCGGCGTGCGCACCGCGCTCTCGGTCGTCGCACAGCAGGGCCGCACGCCCGTGCTCGTCGACCTCGGGACGCTCGACCTCAGCGCGGGCGCCACCCTCGAGCTGACCGGGGTGACGGAGGCGGGCAACGACCTCGAGGACCGCGTGTTCACGGTGCTCGACGCCGCCGAGATCGCCTATGACCTCAAGGCCACGGTGCTCCAGGCCGTGCGGCAGTCCAGCGGCGCGGCCCTGCTCGCGGCGCTGCACAGCCTCGACCTGCCGGGCAACCTGTTCGGCGTGCTCGCTGAGCTGGTGTCCGCGAGCGCGAGCCGCTGACGGACTCCATGCCGCCGCTGACGCCGGCGTGACGGCCTCCTCCCCGGAGGCTCTGTCACGCCGGCGTCGGTTCGATGGTGGGAGCGCATCCATCAGCGCTAGTGTGACCCCCGGCGTGTCACGATCGCGGGCCCCCGGACGACGACGTCGCACTGGGCCCGATCCCCCTGGGCCCGCCGCGAAACCCGACGACGAGGCAGGGCGACGATGCGCTACGGCCACTTCGACGATGGCGCGCGCGAGTACGTCATCACCCGGCCCGACACCCCACGGGCGTGGAGCAACTATCTGGGCTCGCGGCTGTACGGCGGCATCGTCACGCAGAACGCCGGCGGGTACAGCTTCTACCGGTCCGGCGGCGCGGGGCGACTGCTGCGGATGCGGTTCAACGGGGTGCCGCAGGATGAGCCCGGCCGGTATGTCTACCTGCGCGATGACGTGACGGGCGACTTCTGGTCGGCGTCGTGGCAGCCCGTCGGCAAGCCGCTCGACGGCCCGGACGCGTACCGCGCGACGATCCGCCACGGGCTCGGCTACTCGGTGCTCGAGTCGTCCTATGCGGGCATCGACACCGAGATGACGATGTTCGTGCCCCGCGGCCAGGCGTTCGAGCACTGGTCGCTGCGGATCACCAACACCGGCGCGGCGCCGCGCTCCATCTCAGCGTTCTCCTATGCGGAGCTCGCGAACGACTGGGGCTTCCGCCAGGACCTGGAGAACCTCCAGTACAGCCAGTACGTGGTCCGGGCCGGTTACCGCGACGGGTTCATCCACCGGGTCAACCGGACGCGCGCCACCACCAGCGAGTGCTGGTTCGCGCTCAGCGGCGCCGAGGTCGCGTCCTTCGACACCGATCGCGACGCGTTCCTGGGCGCCTACCGCACCACCGCGGCGCCATTGGCCGTCGAGAAGGGCGAGTGCTCGGGCAGCGAGACGTGGGGGGACA
Organism: Cellulomonas timonensis; assembly: GCF_900046455.1. GTDB lineage: Bacteria > Actinomycetota > Actinomycetes > Actinomycetales > Cellulomonadaceae > Cellulomonas_A > Cellulomonas_A timonensis. Next base: position 419,401 of record NZ_FCOT01000011.1, on the reverse strand, counting down.
ACGCGTGCGCGTCCCTGCACACCCGCCTCGAGCTGGCCCCCGGCGAGACCCGGCAGATCGTCTTCACCCTTGGCGTCGGCTCCCCCCACGCGCCCTGGGACGACGGGGACAACGTGCTGCCCCCGGGCCGTGACCTGGTCGCGGAGCATGCGACGCCCGAGCGGATCGCCGCCGAGGTCGAGGCGCTGCGCGAGGAGTGGGCGGCTCGGCTGGCGCCGTTCCAGGTCAGCACGCCCGACCCGCAGCTCGACTCGATGGTCAACGTGTGGCACGCCTACCAGACGCACATGACGTTCAACTGGTCCCGCGGGGTCTCGTTGATCGAGGCGGGCGACCGTGACGGCCTCGGCTTCCGGGACACCGCGCAGGACATCCTCGCGGTGGTGCACACCATCCCCGACGCCGCGCAAGAGCGCCTGAACCTGCTGCTCACCGGCCAGACCGCCGAGGGCGGCGCCCTGCCGCTGGTCCACCCGCTGACGCACACCCCAGGCAAGGAGCGCGCCCCGCTACTCGAGGAGTACCGCAGCGACGACGCGCTCTGGCTGCCGATGTCCGTCACCGCGCTGGTCAACGAGACGGGCGACCTCGACTACCTGTCCACGACGCTGCCCTACGCCGACGCCGGCGAGGACACCGTGCTGGGCCACCTGGTGCAGGCGCTGCGCTTCTCGCTGGACCACCGGGGCGCCCACGGGCTGGTGCAGGGCCTGGCCGCCGACTGGAACGACTGCCTGCAGTTCGGCGTCGAGGGCGAGTCGATGTTCTCCACGTTCCTACTGGCCAACGGGCTGCGGGCGGTCAGCGAGCTGGCGGCCCTCATCGACCAGGGCGACGTCGCGGCGTGGTGCGTCGAGCAGCTGTCGCTGCTGCTGGAGGCCATCGAGGGCGCCTGGGACGGCGAGTGGTACGTGCGCGGCATCTCGGCTGTGGGGGTCCCCCTCGGCTCCGCGGACGCCGACGAGGGCCGCATCTACCTGGAGCCCAACGTGTGGGCCGTGATCTCGGGCGCGGCGAGCCCCGGGCGCGCCCGGCAGGCCATGGACGCGGTGCATGAGCACCTCGCCTCCGAGCATGGCGTCGCCCTCTGCGCTCCTCCGCACACCCGCCCGCTGGACGGCGTCGGACTGTCCCTGCTCGTCTTCCCGCCCGGGCACAAGGAGAACGGCGGCATCTTCTGCCACGCGAACTCCTGGGCCGTGGTGGCCGAGGCGATGCTGGGCCACGGCGAGCGTGCCTACGACTATTACCGGGCCTACCTGCCCGCCCGGCACAACGACACCGCCGAGCAGCACCAGACCGAGCCGTATGTGTACTCGCAGTTCACGCACGGCCCGTCGTCGCCGCGCTTCGGGCAGTCCCGCAACCCATGGCTCACCGGCGCCGCGAGCTGGACGTACGTGGCCGTGACGCAACGCATCCTCGGCGTCCGACCGGTGCCCACCGGCCTCAAGGTGGACCCGTGCGTCCCCGCCGCCTGGGACGGATTCACCGTGCGACGGGACTTCCGAGGACGATCAGTGACGATCCGGGTCACCAACCCGGAAAGTGTGAACAGAGGAGTGGCAATGCTCAGCGTGGACGGCACAGCAGTGGACGGGGACATCGCGCCCACGGACCTGCTCCAGGATGGCTCGCTCGTCGAGGTGGTGCTCGGATGAGCGGCGCCCCGGTCATCGAGCTCGAGTCGTCCGGCTGGCGCCTGGGCGTGCTGCCCCACAGCGGCGCGTCCCTGGCCCACGGCCGCGTCCTGGTGGACGGCGCATGGCTCGACCTGCTGCGCCCCACCCGCTCGACCGCCTACGGCAACCCCGAGCTGTGCTCCAGCTTCCCGATGGTCCCGTGGTCCAACCGCGTGCGGAACGGCCAGCTGCGCTTCCGCGGGCGCACCTGGACCCTGGCCCACAACGGCGCCGACGGCACCGCCATCCACGGCGCCACCCGCCACCACACCTGGGAGGTCGCCGAGCGCACCCCCGACCGCGTCGAGCTGGCCCTCGACAGCCGCGGCCTCGTCGGCGTGAACTTCCCGTGGCAGTTCCGCGCCGCCATCGCCTACGCGTTGGACGGCGACCGGCTGACCGTGACCACCACCGTCGAGAACGTCGACACGGAGCCGTTCCCCGCCGGGTTCGGCCACCACCCGTACTTCGAGCGGCGGCTGCGGCCCGTCGAGCAGCACGGGACGCCCGGCCCCGAGGAAGAGGCAGGCGGCTCCGACGCGCTGCTCGAGCTGCCCTTCGACCGCGCGTTCCCGCTGGTCGCCGGCATGGCCACCGGGCCCGCGGGCGAGATCCCGCCGCGCGCCGACTACCGCGCCGCCCGGGTGGTGGGCTCCGACTTCGTCGACGACGTGCTCACCGCGCAGCGCGACGGCGAGCCCGCAGCCCGCATCGCCTACCCCGACCACGGGCTCGGTGTGCGCCTGGACATGGACCCCGTCTACGAGAGCCTCGTGGTGTACGTCCCGCGCCGCCGCGCCTACTTCGCCGTGGAGCCCGTGACCAACGCCAACGACGGGTTCGGGCTCTTCGAGGACGGTGTGCCGGGCACCGGCGTGTTCGTGCTCGAGCCCGGCGAGTCCCGCACCGGCACGTTCAGCCTCACGCTCGAGCGCTGACACCCGGGCCGCCTGCCCGTACCCCCGGCCGACGCGATCCGTCGCGGGGGTACGGCGCAGCGGCTGGGGCAGGTATATTGGTCGGCGCGTGGCCGACATCGACCGTCTGGCCGTCGCGCGGGTGTAGTTCAGTGGTAGAACTTCAGCTTCCCAAGCTGATAGCGCGAGTTCGATTCTCGTCACCCGCTCCCAGCATCGCCGCAAGTCAGCGGCCCCAGACGCTCTCCCCGACAGTGGCGGCAGCGTCCGATATCGCGCCACCGGGTGCTACGGCTCGCGGACCTCGAGGACATCGTCGAGGCCGATGAAGTCCCGGACGTTGCGAGTGACCAGCGCGGCGCCGTGCGCATGCGCGGTCGCCGCGATCAGCAGGTCGAACGCTCGAGCGCGTGGCTGCCGGCCCGCCTCGACGGCCTTCGTCGCCAGGAGGGCGTAGCTCGACGCGACGGCATCGTCGATCGGTAGCGCCGCCAGGGCGCTCTCCGCGCTCGACAAGACCCGCATCCGCGCTGATCGCGTCTCGGGAGTGCGCGCGATCAGGACCCCGAACCGCAGCTCGGCGAGCGTTGCCATGCTGATCGCAGCTTCGACGCCTGTGTCGGTCGGCACCAGCCCGTCGATCAGGATGTTCGTGTCGAGGATCACCCTCACCGGTCGGCGCCGCGCTCGAACGGGTCCGTGATGTCACCGTCGACGAGGGTCATGTCCTGGTCCCAGTGAGGGTCCTGCACGCCAGGGAACAGCGGTGCCAGGTCACGGACCGGACGCCAGGTCGGCCGCGTCTCGGCGTGCTGGACGAGGTCTGCCACGGGGCGTCCGTGAACGGTCACGACGACCCGTTCGCCTTCTTCAACTCGGCGCAGCACACCGGACGCGTCCTGCCTGAGTTCGCGCACTCCGACGGTCTCCATGATTTCCGAATGTAGCACTGTGTGCTACATCGTACGGGTGGGCGCCCCAGCAGCCGAAGCTGGCGGGCAGCTCGAACTAGTCAGGCGAGCTCGAGCGCCCCCGCGGTTCCGAGCAGCACGTCGAGGACGGCGGCGACGGCGGGCCCGGGCCCGCGCCGGGGGGCGCGGTGGCGGGCGACGAGCCGCCGGGAGCCGAGGCCGGGCACTGTCACGACGCTGATCCCCTGCGGGATCTCGCCCTGCAGCGCGAGGGCGGGCAGCATCGCGACGCCTTGGCCGGCGGCGACGAGGGACAGGGCGACGTCGAAGTCGTAGTACTGGTGGCGGGTGCGGACGCGCTCGCCGAGCAGGGTGGCGACGCGGTTCAGCGCGCGGTCGGCGGCGGTGCCCGGCTCGGCCCCCACCCACAGGGCGTCGCGTAGGTCGTCGAGCTGGGTGGGGGTGGCGACGGCGGCGGGGACGACGAGCCGCCACGGCTCCTCGAGCAGGACGGTGTCCCGGACCCCGCGCGGCACAGTGGCGTCGGCGTCCTCGTCACGCTCGAGCAGCACGATGTCGGCGTCGCCCTCACGGAGCCGACGGAGCGCCACGGCGGGCTCGCGCTCCTCGATGATCAGCTCGACGCCGGGGTGGCGCTCGCTGACGACTGTCGCGGCGGGACCGACGACGGCGCGGATCGCGGTGCGGAACGCGGCGATGACCACCCGCCCGGACACCTCGCCGGCGAGTGTCGCGATGGCTTTGCGGGCCTCCACGAGCTCGGCCTCGATGCGTTCTGCGGATTCGGCGAAGACCCGCCCGGCGGGGGTGAGGGTGACGCCGCGCGGCCCGCGGTCGAGCACCTGGACGCCCTCCTCGGACTCGAGCCGGGCGATCTGCTGGGAGACGGCGGACGGGGTCACGCGCAGCACGTCGGCGGCGGCGTGAACCCCGCCCGCACGGTGCACGGCGAGCAGGACCGCGAGGCGGCGCGCGTCGGTGGACATGAGGGGAATGCTAGGCCCGCACGCGACCGTGCGCCCGTCGGCCACCTGCGGCTTCACCTGCGCTTGAGGAACCGTTGGGTCGTTCGCGGGGCGCTCTGGACCAGGCAGATATGGTTCAGTTCTGCTTACCAGTGGGTGGAACAAAGTTCACTTGTGCTGAACCAGATGCACGCCACAGAATGAGCCCGAGCCGCCGCGTGAAACCGCCGCGACGGCCCTCAAGAACCGTGGTCTCTGGAGTGGGTCGTGCACGTCTTCATCACCTCGCTGGGCTGGATCGGCGCCCTCGTCTGCGTCGCCGCGTACGGGCTCGTCTCGCGGGGGACCTGGTCGGCCTCGTCCACCCGGTACCAGGTGGCCAACACGATCGGTGCCCTGTTGCTGTGCGTGGTCGCGGCCCGCTCGCAGGTGTGGCCCTCGGTCGCCTCGAACATCGCGTGGGCCCTGATCGGGGCCCATGCGCTGACGGCCGTCGTCCGAGGACGCCGCGCTCCCGCTGCCGACACGCAGGCTCCGGCCTCGACCCCGGACGCGGCGACGTCGGGCGACCAGCCCGCGATGCGCCTGCCCCTGGTGCCGACCCAGGCCTCCGAGCCCCGCGTGCCGGCCACCGCGCCGCAGCTCACCGCCGACGACCTGGCCCACCTGCCGCCGAGCTCGGTCACCCTCGTCGCCTGACGGCCGATCAGCCCCGCTGGCCGATCAGCGCTCGGTGGCCGCGCGCCCCTCGGCGAGCAGCAGCTGGCGCAGCAGCCCGGCCAGCTCGGCGCGCTCCCCCGCGTCGAGCGCGTCGAGCAGCGAGTCCTCGAACGCCAGGTAGCGGGGCAGCAGCTCGGCAAGCCTGCGCGCGCCCTCGGCCGTCGGGGAGATGAGGAAGCCGCGGGCGTCGTCGGGGTTCACGCCGCGCTCGATCCACCCGCCGGCCTCGAGCCGGTGCAGGCGCTTGGTGGTGGCCGGGCCGGTGAACAGCAGCGTCCGACGGAGGTCGCCGGGGCTGAGCGGCCGGTCGCTGCGGCACAGCGCGGAGACCACGTCGAACTCCGCGCGGGTCAGGTCGTGTGGGGCGAGCCAGTCCTCGCATCGGGCGAGGATCATCGGCGCGAGCCGCAGCAGCCGGCCGATCACGCCCATCGGCGCGACGTCCAGCTCGGGGCGCAGCTCGGTCCAGCGGGCCTGCATGCGGTCCACGGCGTCCCGCGCCTCCGGCCCCGCCGCCGATTCCCTGCTCATGGCCCCTCGATCCCGCGCCCGGGCGGCGCATTAGTTCACGTGTAAACTACCTGATGCACTCCGCGCGCCGCCGCCGCCGTCGAGGAGCACCACCCACTCGTCGCCCTCCGGGAGGTCACCCGCGCGTGTCCATCGCCACCCACCTGCCGCACCCCCGCGACCTCGTGCGCTTCGGCCCGCATAACGACAGCCACGCGGTCGCGGTGCGGGCGGGGATCTCCGTCGCTGCGCCCCTCTTCACCCTGACGGCCACCGGCCACGCGGGCTGGGCCGTCTACGCCGCGTTCGGGGCCTTCGTCTCCCTGTACGGCAGAATGCACGGCCACCGGCACCGCCTGCACACCCAGCTCGCCGCCTCGGCGGTCCTCGTCGCGGCGGTCACCCTCGGCGCCGCCATCGCGTCGATCCCCGCCACCGGGATTCTCCGCGCCGCGGTCCTCGTCCTCGGATGCGCCGCGATGGCGACGGTGGCGTCGGTGGTCGGCGACCTCACCCGGTGGCACCCCGTCGGCCCGCTGTTCGCGGTGTTCGCCGTGGCGACATGCGCCGAGACACATGGCTCCGGCCGCGACATCCTGACCGCGTGCGCCGTCGCGGCCGCATCGGCGATGTTCGCGACGGCGATCGGCCAGGCCGGCCGGCTCAGCCGACGCCGCCGCATGCGGCCCCGCGCACTCGCCCAGGTCGGCGGGCTCACAGAGCTGCGCGAGCCCCCCGTGATGCGGCATGCGCTCCGCTACGGCGGCGCCATCGTCGTCGCCGGAGCGCTCGCCACGTCGGTGGGCATCGGGCATCCCGGGTGGGCGATGGTCGCCGCCGTCGTCCCGCTGTCCGTGCCCGACACGCCCACCCGCCTGCTCCGCGCCGCCCACCGCGTCGTCGGCACGCTGCTCGGCATCGTCGTGGCGGCAGGGCTGCTGCACCTGCGCCTCGGCGGGTGGGAGCTCATCGCGCTGATCGTCGCCCTGCAGGTCGTCACCGAGCTGTTCGTCGGGCGGAACTACGGGTTCGCCATGCTCTTCATCACGCCGATGGCACTGCTCATGTCGACGGTCGCGGGGCATGTCGACGTCGGGCCGTTGCTGCGCGACCGCGCGGTGCAGACCGTCATCGGCGCCGCGGTGGGCATCACGATCGCGCTGCTGTCCTCCGAGCATCGCGCCTCGGTGGTCGCCGCCCGAGCCGAGCCCTCGGCCCCAGCCCCGGCCTCCGCGCCGCCGTTGACGCAGGGGGCGAGGGCCACCTGACCCGGGTCAGGCGCCGGGGCCCCCGAGCAGTTCCGCCAGCAGCGCCTCGACCCGCACGCGGATCTCGTCCCGGATGGGCCGCACAGACTCGATGCCCTGCCCGGCCGGGTCCTCCAGCACCCAGTCCTCGTACCGCTTGCCGGGGAAGATCGGGCAGACGTCGCCGCAGCCCATCGTGATGACCGCGTCGGAGGCCCGCACGGCATCCGGGGTCAGCACCTGGGGCTGGGCGGCGGTGATGTCGATGCCGACCTCGGCCATGGCCCGCACCGCGACGGGGTTGATCTGCTCGGCGGGCATCGAGCCCGCCGAGCAGACCTCGACGGCGCCGCCGGACAGCGCGGACATGAACCCCGCGGCCATCTGGGAGCGGCCGGCGTTATGGACGCAGACGAAGATCACGCTGGGCTTGTCGGTCATCGGGAGCTCCTGGCAGGGGTCGAGGCGTGCACGGGGACAGCTGTGGACGACGTGGGCACACGGGCGGGGACGGTCGGATCGCCAGGGAACCACCGCCGCCCCGCCCACAGGGCGGCATAGACGAGCCCCACGAGCACGGGCACCTCGATGAGCGGACCGACGACGCCCGCGAGCGCCTGCCCGGAGGCCGCCCCGAACGAGGCGATGGCCACGGCGATCGCCAGCTCGAAGTTGTTGCCCGCGGCGGTGAAGGACAGGGTCGTGGTGGTGGCGTAGCTCATCCCGAGCAGGCGGCCCAGGGCGAACGCCCCGCCGAACATCAGCACGAAGTAGGCCAGCAGCGGCAGCGCGATGCGCGCCACGTCGAGCGGGCGGCTCAGCACCGCCTCCCCCTGCAGGGCGAACAGCACGACGATGGTGAACAGCAGGCCGTAGAGCGCCACCGGCCCGATCCGCGGCAGGAACCGCTGCTCGTACCAGTCCCGGCCGCGCCGGCGCTCGCCCAGTGTCCGGGTGAGGAAGCCGGCGACGAGCGGGACGCCCAAGAACACCAGGACGGACACGGCGATCGACCCCACCGAGAACTGCGCGGAGGTCGTGGCCAGCCCGAGCCACCCGGGCAGCACCTGCAGGTAGAACCAGCCCAGGCCCGCGAACGCGACGATCTGGAACACGGAGTTGATCGCGACGAGCACCGCCGCGGCCTCCCGGTCACCGCAGGCGAGGTCGTTCCAGATCAGCACCATCGCGATGCAGCGCGCCAGCCCCACGATGATCAAGCCCGTCCGGTACTCGGGCTGATCGGGCAGCAGCAGCCAGGCGAGCGCGAACATCAGCGCGGGCCCGACGATCCAGTTGAGCGCGAGCGACGCCACGAGCAGCCGGCGGTCGCCGGTGACGCGGGCCGTCTCGGTGTACCGGACCTTGGCCAACACCGGGTACATCATCACGAGCAAGCCGACGGCGATCGGCACGGACATCGAGCCGATCGTGACGGACTGGAGCGCATCGCCCAGCGCCGGGACGGCACGTCCGAGCAGCAGGCCGAGCGCCATCGCGGCGAGGATCCACGCGGGCAGCAGACGGTCCAGGGCGGACAGCCGCCGCAGCACGGACTCGGACGCGGCCGACGCCTGGCTCACGCGGGCTCGGCTCACTCGGGCTCGGCTCACGCGGGCTTCGTCGCGCGGACGATGGCGCCGTGCATCCCGTCGGCGACCTCGTGCGTGAAGGCGACCTCGGCGTCGGCGAACCCGGCCGCCCGCAGACCGTCGAGGTACTCGGCGCGGGACAGCGCCCCGGCGATGCAGCCGACGTGCGAGCCACGCTCGGCACGGTCGGCGGGGCTGAGGCGGTCCTCGGCGACGACGTCGGAGATGCCGATCCGCCCGCCGGGGACCAGCACGCGGTGCGCCTCGCGCAGCACGGCGGACTTGTCGGTGGAGAGGTTGACGACGCAGTTCGAGATGACGACGTCCACGCTGGCGTCGTCGAGCGGGAGGTCCTCGATGGCGCCGTGCAGGAACTCGACGTTCTGCACTCCGGCGCGCTCGGCGTTCGCGCGGGCCAGGTCGAGCATCTCCTGGGTCATGTCCACGCCGTAGGCGAAGCCGGTAGGGCCGACGCGCCGGGCGGAGAGCAGCACGTCGATGCCGCCGCCCGAGCCCAGGTCGAGCACGCGCTCGCCGGGCGCCAGGTCGGCCACGGCCGTCGGGTTGCCGCAGCCGAGCGACGCCAGAAGGGCCTCGGCGGGCACCTGGTCGGCCGAGGCCGCGTCGTACAGCGCGCCGCCGAACTGGTCGTCGAGCTCGAGCTCGGTCCCGGCGCAGCACCCGCCCGCGCTATCGCCGCCCTGCGTGGTCACGGCGAGGGCGGCTGCGGCGTAGCGCGCCCGCACCTGCTCGCGCAGCCCGATCTGCTGCTCCTGCTGCCCACTCGCTGCTGACTCGGTCATGGCTTCCTCCATCGATGGGTGTCGATATGAGGATGGCGCCATCCATCGACGACCGTCAATATCGACAGCGCGGATCGGGCTGGCCATACTGGCCAGATGACCGCCAGCGCGACCTCCAGCGTGGACACCGCCACCAGCACCGCCTGCTGCGCCACGCTGACCCACGAGCCGCTCTCCGCGCCCGACGCCGCCGCCCTGGCCCGCACCCTCAAGGCGCTGGCCGACCCGGCGCGGCTGCGCCTGATCTCCCTCGTCGCGTCCCACGAGGGCGCCGAGGCCTGCGTCTGCGACCTCGTCGAACCCCTCGGGCTGAGCCAGCCCACGGTCTCCCACCACCTCAAGGTGCTCGTCGACGCCGGCCTGCTCACCCGCGACAAGCGCGGCGTCTGGGCCTACTACGCGCTCGTCCCCGGCGCGCTCGACGCCATCGCCGCGACCCTGACCAGCCCCGTCGCGCCGCGGTCATGACGCCGCGGTCATGACTGAGCGCGCGCCACATGCCCCGCGCGCGCCCGGCGCCGCCACCCCGCTCACCACCGCTCCCCTGACCGCCGAGCACTGGCCCGCCGTGCGGGACATCCACGCCGCCGGCATCGCCACCGGCGCCAGCACCTTCGAGAGCTCGCCGCCCACCTGGGAGGACTTCGACGCCAGCCACCTGGCCGATCAGCGCCACGTCGCCCTCGACGCGCGCGGCCAGGTGCTCGGCTGGAGCGCGGCCTCCCCCGTGTCATCGCGATGCGTGTACGCCGGAGTGGTCGAGGGCTCCGTCTACGTCGCCCCCAGCGCCCACGGCCGGGGCGTGGGGCGGCTGCTGCTCGACACCCTCGTCGACTCCACCGAGGCCGCGGGCATCTGGACGATCCAGGCCGGCGTCTTCACGGAGAACACCGCGAGCCTCGCACTGCACGCCGCCGCCGGGTTCCGCGTCGTCGGCGTCCGCGAGCGCATCGGCGTGATGACGCATGGGCCCCATGCGGGCCGGTGGCTCGACGTCGTGCTGCTGGAGCGGCGCAGCCCGCGCATCTGACCGCTCGCAGGGCGACCGCACGAACACGCGGAGCCGATGCCCCCCGAACGCCGGGGTCCTGCCCTCATCATGGGTGAGGGGCCGGAGCCGGCTCGCCACGGCGACGGGAGGGCGGGCAGATGACCGACCTGCTGCCCTCCCCGCCGATGCCCGGCGCGGAGCCGTCGACCGGCGACGGGCCCGACTGGCCGTGGCTGCCCGACGCCGCCGATGCCCCCACCGACACCGACCTCGCCCGGTACCGCGCGCAGGCGGCCCGGCTCCTCGCCGACCACGGGGTGAGCCACGGCAGCGACGACACGCAGAACGGCGCCCGTGACTGGCGGCTCGACCCGGTGCCCGTCGTCGTCCACGAGCAGGAGTGGGCCGCCCTGGAGGCGGGCCTCGTGCAGCGCGCCGAGCTGCTCGACGCGGTCCTCGCCGACCTGTACGGCCCCCAGCGCCTGCTGCGCGACGACCTGCTGCCCCCCGAGCTGGTGCTGGGCCACCCCGGGTTCCTGCGCGCGGTGCACGGGCTGCCGTCGCCGGGCGCGCGTCGGCTCGTGCTCAGCGCCACCGACCTGTGCCGCGACCCCGCAGGCGCCTGGACGGTCATGGCCGATCGGACGCAGGCCCCGGCCGGCGCGGGCTACGCGATGGAGGACCGCCGCGTCGTCGCCAGGGTGCTGGCCGGGGTGTACCGGCAGGCGCCCATCCAGCGCATCGGGCCGTTCTTCCACGCCCTGCGCCTCGCGCTGCGCGACGCGGCGCCACGGGGGGTCGACGAGCCGCGCGTGGTGCTGCTGACCTCTGGCCCGTACAGCGCGACCGCCTTCGACCAGGCCTACCTGGCGTCGATGCTCGGCCTGCCTATGGTCGAGGGCAGCGACCTGGTGGTGCGCGACGGCCGCGTGTGGGCGCAGGGCGTCGACGGCGCGGAGCAGGTGGACGTGGTGCTGCGCCGCATCGACGACGACCTGTGCGACCCGCTCGAGCTGCGTGCCGACTCCCGGCTCGGGGTGCCCGGCCTGGTGCGCGCGCTGCGGGCCGGGAGCGTCGGCGTGGTGAACCCGCTCGGCAGCTCGGTGCTGGAGAACCCCGGGCTGCTCGCCTGCCTGCCACGCCTGGCCCGGGAGGTGCTCGGGCAGGACCTCCGGCTCGGCGCCCCGGCCACGTTCTGGTGCGGAGAGGAGTCCGCGCGCGCCCACGTCCTGACGCGCCTCGACCGGATGACCGTGCGGCCCACCACCCCGCACGCGACCCCCGTGGACGGCTGGCTGCTGGGCCGCGCCGAGCGCGACGACCTCGCCGACCAGATCCGCGCGCGCCCCGAGCTGTGGGTGGGCCAGGAGCCCGTCGACGCCATGGACCCCGCCACCGGCTCGGCCCGGCTGCGCGCGTTCGCCGTCGCGCACGGCGGCGACTACCAGGTGATGCGCGGCGGGCTGGCGCGCCTGACCCCCGGGGCGGCGCAGCCCGACCCCGCGCCCGGCCCGGTGGCCAAGGACGTGTGGGTCGTGTCCTCCGAGCCCGACACGAGCCCCGACTCGTGGGTGCACGGTGACGCGGCGCCGCAGCGCATCCCCACCAGCCTCTCCCCGCGCACCGCGGAGAACCTCTTCTGGATGGGCCGTTACGCCGAGCGCGCCGAGGGCACGGTCCGCGCCCTGCGCGCCGCGGTGGACCGCTGGGAGGACTTCCACCGCGCGCCCGGCTCGACGGGCGGACGCGCGCTCGCGGTGCTGCTCGCGGCCCTCGACGCGGATGAGCCGCGGGCATGGGTGGGCCGAGCCCCCGGCGCGCATCGCACCTCCACGACCACCACCGAACTGCGCACCCAGCTCCTCGAACGGTGGCGGCCGGGAACTGTCGCCTGGTCGGTGCGCCGCCTCGCAGAGGCCGCCGCGGCAGTGCGCGACCAGCTCTCGCAGGACACGTGGCTGCCGTTGGCCAGCATGGAGCGGGCGCTCGCGGACGCCTCCGCCGAGGACCGCGACCGGTCCGGCACGCAGCCGCGCGGCGACCTGGGCGCCACCGGCATGGGCCCGGTGCTGGACCGGCTGCTGGAGGCGCTGCTCGCGGTGGCCGGCATCGGCGCCGAGAGCATGGTGCTCGACGCGGGCTGGCGCCTCCTCGACGCGGGCCGGCGCACCGAGCGGGCCCTGGGGGTGCTCGACGCCCTCGACCGCACCCTGACCCTCCGCCGATCGGACGACGTCGACTCGCTGGTGGTCGAGTCCGTGCTGCTCGCCCACGAGTCGATCCTCACGTACCGCCGCCGCAACCAGTCGAGGGCGAGCGTCACGACGGTGCTCGACCTGCTGCTCACCGACGCCTCCAACCCGCGCTCGCTCGCGTTCCAGCTCGGCCGGCTGCGGGAGGACCTGGCGGCGGTCCCGACCCCGCGCGAGCCGCTCGACCAGTGCGACCGGCTGCTGCACGACCTCGCGGACCTGCTCACCGAGCTGGACACCACGGCCGTCGCCCTCGCGTCGGAGGATGGGCGGCGCGACCGCCTCGCCGACGCGCTCGAGTCGCTGCGCTGGCGGCTGCGGGCCGTGGCCGACGAGATCAACCGCGTGTACTTCACCCACCCCACTCCGAGCCGTGCGTACGACGAGGTGTGGGGCGCCAGCGAGTCCGGTGGCCCGGGCCGGGTCGACGACGAGGGCCCGGAGCCTGGCCGATGAGCGGGGCCCAGCCGGCGCGGACCTACGCGGTGGTGCACCGCACGTCCTACCGGTACAGCGAGCCGGTGACCCGCTCCTACGGGCGCACCACGCTGCTGCCCCGCGACCTGCCCGATCAGCACGTCCTCGGGTCCGCGGTCACGGTGGACCCGGCGCCAGCGGACACCGACGCGCACGTCGACTACTTCGGGAACGGGTCGACGTACTTCGCGGTGACCACCCCGCACCGCGAGCTGGTCGTCACGGCACGGTCCACCGTGGCCGTGTCCCGGGTGGCGGCAAGCGTCGCGACGCTGCCCGACATCAGCTGGGAGGACGCCACCCGAGCCGCCCGCGCCGAGATCCCGCTCCGCGAGGCGCTGCTGCCGTCCCGGCACGTCGCGCTGTCCGCCGAGGTGCGGGCCTGGTCGGCGCCCACGTTCACGCCGGGACGTCCGCTCGGCGAGGTCCTCGCGGAGCTCAGCCACCGCATCCGGACCGAGCTCTCCTACCGCCCCGGATCCACCACCGTCGGCACCACGCAGGCCGAGGTGCTGGCCCAGGGCGCGGGCGTCTGCCAGGACTTCGCCCATCTGATGATCGCGGCGCTGCGCGTGCACGGCCTGCCGGCTCGGTACGCGAGCGGCTACCTGGAGACCTCGCCCCCGCCGGGCCGCCCGAAGCTGCGGGGCGCCGACGCCTCGCATGCGTGGGTGTCCGCGTGGGTGCCGGGCGCCGGGTGGGTGGAGGTCGATCCCACCAACGACCTGTTCGTGGGCGACCGGCACGTGATCCTCGGGTGGGGGCGGGACTATGCGGACGTGCCGCCGCTGCGGGGCGTGATCTTCACCGAGGGCGCGGGCTCCGACCTGACGGTGTCGGTGGACCTCGAGCTGCTGTCCACCGACTCGTCAACAGGGCCGTCCACAGTCTGACCCGCAGAGATACGCGGAGAACACAGGGCTGTGGACAACTCCTGTGGACAACTTGCCCTTCGGAAGCGCCGATCCACCCCGCCTCGGGCAATCAGCGTTCGGAGCCCCTGACCCGCACGCCCAGTTCAGCCGGGCCCACCAGGAACCCGCCGTCGTCGACCACCGCACCGCCCACCGCCGGCATCAGCGCCGCCACCACCCGTGCGACCACGGGCGCCACCCGGCTGCGGGCGATCAGATGCGACGTCGTCGGATGCGGGGCGTCGAGCTCGGCAGGGTGGGGCGGCTCCCATCGGACGGCGTAGGCGAACGGCCCGTGGTCGCGCCACCCGATCGAGTCGAGCACCACCGGTCCGTCCGCGCGGGCGAACCGCAGCCGCACGTCGCCGTCGTACTCGAACCGCGCGACCAGCTCATACGGCGCCGCCGCCAAGGCGCCCATGCCGTGCGACGCATCCGGGGCCGACGTGCTGACCCGTGCGCCCGGCAGCCGCGGCCGCACCAGGCGGACGAGCGCGTCGAGGGGCAGCGCCACCGCCGACCACAGCGTCAGGTCCACGACCATCGCGGCGTCATACGTGGAGATCGCGGACCGATCCGGCGCGACGACCACTCCGCCCGCATGCCGTGCGGCCGCGGTGAGCCACCGCATCACGTGGGCAGGCGGCAGGACGGAGTCGTGCTGGACCTCGTAGCCGTCGAGCAATCGGGTCGCTGAGCGAGGGCCGCTGGACATCGACACCGGCGCCTCGAGGTGGTGCGGCCCCGACAGCACCGCGTCGGGGCCGATGCGCAGGATGCCGGGCTGGGCGGCGGCGTCCTGCGCCAGCCCGCGGAACCGGGCCCCCGCCATCGGCCGGGCGGAGCGCTGAGCCTGGGCGGCGGTCACCGGGGCGCGCTCCCATGCCGCGCGCGGGAACCACGCCGCGGCGAGTGCGAGCACGTCTTGTCCCTGCGGGAGGCCGAGCACGGGCCCGCCCGCGACGCCGGGCACGAGGGTGAGCATGCGGCGGACGGTACCGAGGCGATGCTGCCGGGAGGTTTCCACTCCGTGTGCACCGTGGGTCTCCGTGAGCGACGCCTGTCGATCACCCTCAGGACGCCCGTCCACCGGTGCGTCCACAGGTTCACCCGCGTGAGCGTCGCTCTGTGCACACAGGTGTGGACAGAGCCTGTGGATAACTGCGGGCGGCGTCAGCCCCGCACGTCGTGCAGGTGGTGGACCACGTCATGCAGGAAGTACTGCCCGAGGGTGCGGACGGTGAAGACCGACCCATTGGAACGGAGCCCCGGCCGCTCGAGATCCTCCTCGCGCACGGTGTCGAGCTCGGCCGCGAACTCCTCCGCCGCCCTGGCGAGGTCGTCGGCCACGACCGCCGGGTCTTGTAGGTCGTACCGCTGCTCCACCGCCGTCGCGTCCTGGTCCCAGTTGTCGAACCGCGGGTCATCCTCGTCGAGCATCCGGCGCAGCCGCCCCGCGAAGACCCGGTGCACATCACGGACGTGCGCGCCGTACTCGAGCACCGACCACGTCGTCGGCTCCGGGCGAACCCCCACGTCAGGGCGGTGCAACGCCGCCAGCCAGCGGGGGATCAAGTCCCGCACCGTGCCGCTGAGGGCCGCCGGGGCAACGTCGTCCGGGCGGAACCCGCACTCGTCGCAACCGGCGTCGACGACCGCCGTCCAGTCCTTGGTGTCGGGGACGATCGGCGGCGCGGACCGGGGCATCTCGGGCACGGGAGACGTCATGCGTGCACCCTAGCCCCCGACCTCCGACGCAGGGCAGGGGCGACCCGTCGAACATAGTTGGCCCGGCCTGCCCCGCGGTCCGCTCAGGGTGCCGCACGTCTCCCCCCGGGCGTGCGGCACCCCGGCGGTCCAACCGAGGGGACAAGCCCCTCAGCCGGAGTCGGAGACCCCCACGACCTGGATCTCCGCGGCGGGTCAAGCCGGTAGAAACCACCGTAAGCGCCCACACGTTGCAGCCGGGTTGCAGTTTCCGACCGATCTGAAGGGAATTCTCCCCAGCCTGTCCACAGGCTCGAAGACGCCCGGGTCACCGGCGCAAATGCCTCGCCGGGCCCACCCCGAGCTCGCGGGACAGCAGGTCCAGCCGGCCGTGCGCCCGCGCCCACCGCGGCGATCCCGTCGTCGAGAGGCGCGCGAGGCCCTGCCATGCCTGCCAGTCCTCCGCGCCCTCATCCGTCGCCACCCACCGCTCGAGCGCGCGGGCATCCTGCGACGCGAGCACCGACGCCCGCAGCTCGGCGCTCAACTCGGCGCGCAGGCGCTCCACCCCCGGCGCGCGCGAGCGCGCCAGCACCGGTCCGGAATAGCTCGCCAGGGCTCCCAGCACGTCGCCCGACGCGAGCGCCGTGCGGACCGCGTCGGCGTCCGTGTACAGCGGAACCGCCAACCTGTACGGACGCGACTCGCCCAGCAGCGGGCCCACAGCCCGACGCAGCCGCCACACCTCCGCTCGCACCGTCACGTCGCTCAGGTGGTCCTGGTGCAGGTGCACCGCGAGCTCCTCGCCGCTGAGCCCCCGGGGGTTCGCGGCGAGCAGGAGCAGCAGCTCCGCATGGCGCAGGCTCAGGCTCCGCGTGACACCCGGATCGGGCCCGTGCAGGACGCCGGCATTCTGTCCCAGCACCTCGAGGCGCGCCGTGCCGGGCGCACGCGGCCCGATGCCCGCCTGCGGGTTCTGCTCCCCGGCGCCGATCCGCAGCGCCCCCGTCGCAGCTGCCAGCTCGAGCTCGACAGCCATCACCGTCGCGCGCACCAGCGAGAGCATCAGGCCCGACGCGACATGGTCGCCGCCCGTCACGTCGAGCACGCCGAGCACCCGGCGCGTCGCGAGATCCCGCACCGGGACGGCCGAGCAGCTCCACGGCTGCACCGAGCGGGTGAAGTGCTCCGCGGAGAACACCTGCAACGCGCGACGCGCGGCGATGGCCGTTCCCGGCGCATTCGTCCCGGCGTATTCCTCACCCCAGGACGCGCCCTCGACGAACCCCACGCGATCGACGGCTTTGCGCACCTTGCCGTCACCCTCGACCCACAGCAGGCGCCCGACGTCGTCCGTCAGCGCCGTGACAATCCCATCCCCCACGGCGCCCTCGACGAGCAGCCTGCGCACCGCGGGCATGGCGGCCGCCAACGGGTGGTCCCGACGGTAGGCGGCCAGTTCAGCGGCGGTGAGGTCGACCGGCGCCAGCGGCTGCTCGGGGTTCACGCCGTTACGCGCACTGCGACGCCACGAGCTCGCGACCACGGGCCGCACCCCGTTCTCGAGCGTGCCGGTGGTCAGGAACGCCTCGTG
Organism: Cellulomonas timonensis; assembly: GCF_900046455.1. Classification (GTDB taxonomy): domain Bacteria; phylum Actinomycetota; class Actinomycetes; order Actinomycetales; family Cellulomonadaceae; genus Cellulomonas_A; species Cellulomonas_A timonensis. The sequence goes on along the minus strand of NZ_FCOT01000011.1, from coordinate 402,098 downwards.
GGCCGAGCGCAGGCTGGCCGCGAGGATGGAGGGGTCCACCCCGGGCGGCACGGCGGGCACTTCTCGTCGGCGCATCACACACCCTTCCCGACCTCGTCGTCGAGCGGCTGTCGTCGAGTGATTCGTCCCGATTCTAGATCGATAGTGGCAAATGTCGAAAGAAGACACTTTCGCAATGGAATTCGAGGCGGCGAGTTCCCCCACATGCCGAGAACGGCGCCGATCGGCCAATACCTCGACCGATCAGCGCCGTCCTCTTGCCGATGACGCTGGCGTCAGCCCTCGACGCGCGCCTCCACCGGCGACGTCCGTGCCCGGCGCCGCGCGACCAGCACCAGGGCGCCACCGAAGGCGATCAGCAGCAACGCGTACGCGATCGCGTCGAGGTCGCCGCCCGTGGTGGCCAGCACCCCGCCCTTGCCGTACTTGGCGAGGGCCGCCCCCGACGCGCTCGTGCAGTCCGTCTCGGCGCCCAGCGGCAGCGTGAACGACACCGGGTCCAGCGCCGCACCCGCGGCGTAGAAGCCCTCGAACGCCGGGGCCGCCGCGGCAGCCAACGTCGCGGGGACGCCCTGCCACGTCAGCTTGTCGCCGGAGCGGGAGGCCGTGCCGTCGCCGAGGCGCAGCGTCGCCACCGCGATGCCCGAGTAGGACTTCTCCGCGGTGCGCACATCCGCCACGAGCGTCGCGGACGTGGAGCTGTTCACCTGGACGCGCGGATTCGAGATGGTCACGTCGAGCACGCCGCCGTGGCCGCTGAACCGCACCGACCCGGCGTAGGCCGCGCGGCCCACGCCGTCATTGGTGTTGAACGTGCCGCTGCCAGCGCTCCAGGTCCACGGACCCGAGCCCGAGACGCCGGTGGCGGTGATGGAGCCGTTGGCGATGCTCCCCGTGATGTAGTCGCGGAAGTCGCTCTTGACGCCCCACGTGAGCGTGGCGCCGGAGACGACGCGCGCCACGCAGACCGGCGTCGCGGCCGCGACGGTCACCGGGAACGCGACCTGGCGACCATCGGCGGCGATCACCACGAGGTGGTGGCTGCCCGCGGGCGTGTTGGCCGGGAGCGTCACGGTGGTCCGGACCGTGCCCGTCGCGTCGGCCGTGAGGCCGGTGGCGAGGACGATCGGGTCGGAGTGCAGCTCGAGGCGGATGCCCGTCTCGTTCGGCTGGAAGCCGCTGGCGACGATCGTCACCGACTGGCCAGCGGTCACGCCGCCGCCGGTCGGGACGCCCTCGACGGCCAGCACCGGGGGCGCCACGGGCGTCGGGGTCGGCAGCGTGCCACCGGTGGACTTCGTGGTGAACGTGATCGGCCCGGAGACCGCGTCAAGCGACCGGTCGGAGCCCGAGCAGGCGTGGGCGCAGAAGACCGCTGCGACGTAGGTGGAGCCCGCGGCCGCCGTGCCGGCCTTGAGGGTGAGGGTCGTGGTGAACGAGCCGTCCGCGGCGATTCGCGCTGCCGGGGCGTAGGCCTGGGCCGCCCAGCCGTCCTGCGACGGCGCCGTGCCCGGGGTCCACTGCCCGGACGTGCCGAGGTTGACGTAGACGCCCTGGTAGGCCAGCGCGCCGGCGAAACCGGCGCCGGTCACGGTGATCTTCTGGTCGACCGTCGGGTCGAGGTTCGTGGCCGGGCTCACCGTCAGGCGCGGGGCCGCCGGGTTGGCCGGCTGCTCGGGCTCGGGCGCCACCGGGGTCGAGGTGTAGTTGACCGGGATGAAGATCTCCTGGTCGGCGTTCGTCGTGCCGCCGGCGGCGTAGGTGTACACGCCGACAGCGCCGCCCTCGATCAGCTTGGGCTCGGCGATGGTGAGCGTCGCCGTGAACGTGCCGTCAGCGGCCAGCGGGACCCACTCCTTGCGGATCGCGGGCTGCATCGCCTCGCTGACCTGCGTCAGGACGGACTCGGGGAGGACCCAACCCTGCGACGCGCTCGTGCGGACCCCGGAGGCCGTGGTCTGCGAGGGGCGCCAGACGGCGGCCGTCGAGCCGAACACCACGTACGCGCCCTGCGGGAGGGTCTTCGGGATCGGCGCGCCGCGGCCGCCGACGTTGGCGTTCGGGTCGTACCCCTTGCCCTTGACGACGATCTTGTCGCCGGCGCGGACGGCCGTGCTGCCGAGCGACGTCGTGCCGTCAGCGGCGTAGAGCGTCAGCGCGGGGGTCCACGTCGTGGGCTCCGGCTCGGTGAGGGCGAGGGCTCCGGGGAGGAGGTGGGCTCCGGCGTCGGGGTGGGCTCCGGCGCTGCCGCGTAGGCCACCGGGCTGCTCAGGTTCTGCGTCTGATCGGCAAACGCGCCCTGGCCGTGCGCTTTGGAGACGTAGACGCTGACGCCTGCGCTCGTGGGCGCGGGGACGGTCAACGTGACGCTGAAGGAGCCATCCGCCTCGAGCGGCGCGGTGGTGGCGCTCGCCGCCTGGCCCTGCGCCACCCACACTGTGCTGGCGATCGTGGCCTTGTAGAAGTTCGCGGCGCCAGTGGCGCCGAGGCCGACGTACACCCCGATCTCATCCACAGCGAAGCCCGTGCCGGTGATGGTGATCTCGCCACCGCCCTCGGCGGCAGTCGAGACGTCAATGCTCGGCGCCTCGGCGGCGTTGGCCATCCCGGCCATCCCGACGACAGCCGTGGTGGCGGCTATCGCGGCCGCGGTCAGCGCGGCGAGGACTCGCCCGGCGGACCGGGCCCTCCTATTTCCTGTCAGCACAGGAGAGCTCCTTCAGTTCGGGCGCGGTCTGGCGCCGGGGTGGGCGAGAAGTGCGCGTGATGCGGGTGCGCGTGGTGCGGATGCTCGGTGGTGCGGGTGCGAGTGCGGGTGCGGGCAGTCAGTTGGCGCGAGGGCTGGCTGGGTCGTCGTCATCGGCGGCCTGGGCGGCGAGCGCCCCTCGACGGCGACGAGCCAGCAGGAGGCCGCCGGCGATGGCGGCCAGGAGCACGACGCCGATCACTCCGGCGACGAGGGGGCCGTTCACGCCCGTGTCGTCGTCCGCCTCGGCGGCGGCGTCGACGGGCTCGGCGCTCTCGGCCTCGTCGGCGACGCTCTCCGTCGGCTCGGCGGCAGGCGTCGCGTCGGCGGTGGGGGTCTCGGCGGCGGGGGCCTCAGTGGCGCCCTCGGCGGCGAACGTGATCGGGATGAGCACGTCCCCCGTGCGGTCGTCCGCGCGGGTGTGGTCGTACCGGACGGTCACGGCGCAGGAGACCTCACGGCAGTTCACCCCGGCCACGGCGTCCTCGGCGACGGCAGGCAGGGTGACCTCGAACGTGCCGCCAGGCCCGAACGGCGTCGTCAGCCCGGCGGCATAGGACGGCGGGCTGGAGGAGATCCATGCGGAGCCGCCCGCAGTCCCCTCCATGTCGACGCCGCCGAGGCAGGGCGTGGGCGTGGCGCCCGGGCCGTTGTCGACGCAGATGGCGACGTAGATCCCCTTGGCCTCGTCGAATCCGGCGCCGGTGACCGCCACCGGCTGCCCGGGCGTGAGGCCGTTGGTCTGCGAGACCGTGAGGTCTCCGGCCGGCGCGGCGGACGCGGCGGTGGCGCCCGTCATCGCACAGGCGACGAGCGCTGTCACGGCCAGGAGGCGTCGGGTGAGGTCAGGTCGTTGCACGAGCCGGACCGTACTACGACTTAGGGTTACCTTCCTAATGTTAGCCTTACCTCCGCAGGGCGGTGCAGGGGCACGGATACCAGGAGAGACATGATGAATGGCGCACGCATGCGTCCGCGTAACGCCGCGCTCTCCGCCCTCGCCGGACTGCTGAGCGCCGTGCTGCTGGTCGGCTGCACCGCCGCGGACGCGGCCCCGACCGCGAGCGCGCCATCCGACCTCGGCCCCGCGACCGCTGTCGTGGCGGACGCGAGCATCCACCCCATCACCACCGACCCGCAGCCACAGCTGCCGGTGACCGTCCGCTCCTTCGATGGCGTGGACGTCACCGTCACCGACGTGAGCCGGATCATCGCCGTGGACCTCTACGGCACGCTCGGCGAGATCGTCTACACCCTGGGCCTCGGCGACAACGTGGTCGGGCGCGACCGGGCGACCGGGTTCGCGGAGGCCGCCGACGTCCCGCTCGTCTCGGCTGCCGGCCACGACCTCAACGCGGAGTCGATCCTCGCCCTGAACCCGACGGTCATCCTCACGGACACCTCGATCGGCCCCTCCGAGGTGCAGGCCCAGCTCCGCGCAGCCGGCATCCCCGTCGTCTACTTCGACCCCGAGCGCACCCTCGAGGGCATCGGCCCGCAGATCACCGCCGTCGCCACCGCGCTGGGCGTGCCGGACGACGGCGCCGCGTTGGTCGAGCGCGTGGAGGGCGAGATCGCCAGCGCGGTCGAGCTGGCGCCATCCGACGGCGAGGCGCCGCGCATCGCGTTCCTCTACCTGCGCGGCACGGCCGGGGTGTACTTGCTGGGCGGCCCGGGCTCAGGGGCAGACGCGATGGTCCAGGCCATCGGCGCCGTCGACGTCGGCACTGATGTGGGCCTCAACCGCCCCTACGTGAACCTGACCAGCGAGGCGCTCATCAGCTCGGCGCCGGACGTCATCCTCATGCTCTCCGAGGGTCTGAAGTCAGTGGGCGGCGTGGACGGGCTGCTCGGCATCACGGGGATCGCGCAGACCCCCGCAGGCGAGAACCGGCGCGTGGTCGACATGAGCGACACGACGCTGCTGAGCTTCGGGCCGCGCACGGGCGCCACCGTGCTCGCCCTGGCCGAGGCCGTCTACGGGACCTCGCGATGACGGCTGACGTCGCCGCCCCGGCCAGGCCGACGGCGCCTGGCGCGCCTGACCCGTCCACCGTGGCGTCGAGCCGCAACCGTGGGCGGCTGCTGCTCATCCTGCTGGCCGTCGGCGTGCTGGTCGCGGCCGTCGTGGCCGCGGGCGTCGGGCAGGTCCGCATCCCACCCGCCGAGGTGCTGGGCTCGCTACTGCACCGCGTCGGCCTGGACGTGGGCCCGCTGCCGAGCCACCCCCAGGGCGAGAACACGCTGTGGCTGGTGCGGTTCCCCCGCATCACACTCGCGCTGCTGGTGGGCGCCGCGCTCGGCTGCGCGGGCGCGCTGATGCAGGGCGTCTTCGCCAACCCCCTCGCCGAGCCCGGGATCATCGGGGTGTCCTCCGGCGCGGCGGTCGGCGCGTGCGCGGTCATCGTCTTCGGCGGGGCGCTCACCGCGGGCCCGTGGATCGCCGCAGCGGCGTTCGTCGGCGGGCTGATCACCACGTTCGCCGTGTACGGGCTGTCCCGCTCGGGTGGCCGCACCGAGGTCGTCACCCTGGTGCTCACGGGCGTCGCCATCAACGCGTTCGCGGGAGGGCTGCTGGCCTTCTTCACCTTCATCGCCTCGCCGGCCGCGCGTGAGCAGATCGTCTTCTGGCAGCTCGGGTCCCTCAACGGCTCGTCTTGGTCGTCGGTGGCGATCGTCGCCCCACTGGTGATCGTGGGCCTCGCCGTCGCGATGGCCCTGTCCCGCCGGCTGGACCTGCTCTCCTTGGGCGAGCGCGCGGCCCGGCACCTGGGCGTCAACGTGGAACGGCTCCGCCAGGGCGTCATCGTGCTGGTGGCCGTGCTCGTCGCCTCGGGGGTGGCGTTCACCGGCATCATCGCGTTCGTGGGGCTCGTGGTGCCGCACCTGGTCCGGATCCTGGCGGGCCCGGGGCACCGCCTGCTGGTCCCCGGATCGGCCCTGGGCGGCGCCCTCGTGCTCGTCGTGGCGGACCTGGTGGCCCGCACGGCCATCGCCAACGCGGACCTGCCGCTGGGCATGCTCACGTCGTTGGTGGGCGGCCCGTTCTTCTTCTGGCTGCTGCGCCGCACCCGCGCCACGCAGGGCGGCTGGGCGTGAGCGCGCGCGGGCTGTTCTGGCGCCGGCCGGTCCGGCTGCCATCGCCCCCTGCGCCGGGCGAGCTCGTGGCACAGGTGCGGGGGGCGCATCTGACCCGCGGCGCCAGCGAGGTGCTGCAGGGCGTCGACCTGGAGGTGCGCGCCGGCGAGGTGCGGGCGCTGCTAGGCCCCAACGGCGCCGGGAAGTCGTCGCTGCTGGGCGTCCTCACGGGCGACCTGGCGCCGTCCGCTGGAGCCGTGGAGATCGACGGGCGGCCGCTCGGGCACTGGAGCACCGTCGAGCTGGCACTGCGCCGGGCCGTGCTGCTCCAGCAGGTGGGCGTCTCGTTCCCGTTCACCGTGACCGAGGTGGTGCGGATGGGCCGTGCGCCATGGCGTGGCACCCCGCTCGACCTGGAGGACGACGACGCGGTGACGCAGGCGCTGGCCGCCGCCGACGTGACGCATCTGGCGGAGCGGCAGTTCACGGAGCTCTCAGGCGGCGAGCGCGCGCGGGCCGCCCTGGCCCGGGTGCTCGCGCAGCGCACCGGGGTGCTGCTGCTCGACGAGCCGACGGCCGCCCTGGACCTGCGCCATCAGGAGCTGGTGCTCCAACTCGCGCAGCGGCATGCGCGCGAGGGTGGCGCCGTCGTGGTGGTGGTGCACGACTTGGGGCTCGCGGCCGCGTATGCGGATCAAGTGACGGTGCTGGCCAGGGGCCACGTCGTGGCGGATGGGCCGCCTGCCGAGGCGCTCACCGCCGAGCTGCTCAGCGAGGTCTACGAGTACCCGGTGGACGTCTTCGACCACCCGCGCACCTCACAACAGGTCATCTTGCCGGTGCGCTGACCCTGGACACCGCGCAGCGCCGCGCCGCCCTCGGTGGCCGGACTACCTGACACATGGTGGGAGAATGTCAGCATGCCCAAGATCATCGGTGGATCTCTGCACGAGCACCGCGAGCAGACACGCCACAAGTTGTTCGCGGCGCTGTCGACACTGATGGAGGAGCGCGGCTTCGACGCGATCACCCTCGCCGACATCGCCGCCGCGGCCGGCGTGGGCCGCACCGCCGTGTACAACCACTTCCCCGACAAGGAGTCGCTGCTCGTCGCGTTCATCACCGACGAGACCGAGCAGTACGTCGCGACGCTGGAACGCTCGCTCGAGGACATCGACGACCCCACCGACCAGCTCCGCGCCTACGTCTTCGCGCAGGCGCAGCTCAAGCGCGTCTACCACCTGGCCCCCGGACCCGACTTGCGCTCGGTGCTCTCCCGCGCCACACAGCAGCGCGTCCGCGAGCACGTGATGCTGGTCGAGCAGATCCTGCGGCGGATCCTGCGGGCGGGCATCGACGCCGGCGAGTTCGCCGAGCAGGACATCGACACGACGGTGCCGCTGGTCAACGCATGCCTGTCCAGCCGCAGCGTGCCCGAGGCAGACGGCCCGGCGCGGGATCGCGCGCTCGACTCGACGGTGACGTTCGTGCTGCGGGCGGTCGGCGCGCGGGACCTGGCCGCCGCCTGAGCGGCGGGGATTGCGGGGAGGTCAGGGCCAGCGGAAGCCCGACTCCCCGAAGTACGCCGGCAGGGTGGTGACCCCACGGTCTGTCACAGGGTCGTACTGCGGGAGCGGCACCATCTGGAAATCGTCGTTGGAGATGTCCTCGCTCGGCGGCGTCACGCCCAGGTCGGAGGCTCTGCGGAAGCCGAACTGCTGGAAGTAGGACGGCGGGCCGGCGGCGAGCACCATCGACGCCATGCCGCGCTCAGCCCCACGCAGGGCGTTGCGGATCAGCGCGGCCCCGACGCCGTGATGGCGGTACTCGGGGAGCACCGCGAACTCTGACAGCAGCCGCGCCTGCACCTCGCCCGTCGCGGTGTGCAGCGGGATCTTGCTGAGGATGAGGTTGCCCGTCAGCGCGCCGTCCAACTCGGCGACGAAGGACAGTTGCGGGATGAAGTCGGTCGAGGCGTGGATGCGCTTCACGAGCTCGGCGTAGCGCGGCTCCGACGCCGCGAAGGCCTCGCGCACGACGGCGAGCACCTGGGGCCACTCGTCCGCGTGCGCCAACCTGATCCGCATCGTCACCCTCCCACGATGCTCGCGAGCCCTGGAGACCGCCATTGGGGCGGCCCGTTGCCCCCCCGCCCATGGGCGCATGTAGGCAAGCCTTACCTTCGTCGGTTACAGTTCCCCTGAGCACGTCCTGACGACCTGTCATCAAAGACTTTCGCCGCCCCCAGGAGACCGCTGTGACCACCACGACCGACCCCCTCGCCGTGGAGCAGGGCCTGCCCTCGACCACTCCCCTGTCGACGCTGCTCCGCGAGGGCACCCGCCCCGAGCACGAGGCGGCCGAGCAGATGGGATTCGTCGAGGCGCTCATGGCCGGGCGCCTGGACCGCGCCGCGTACACCGACCTGGCCGTCCAGCAGCACGCGATCTACACCGCCCTCGAGGCCGCGAGCGCCCAGATCCGCACGCTGCCCGGCGGCGACGCGATCGTGTTCGACGAGCTGACGCGCGTCCCGTCGATCGAAGCCGACCTCGCGTTCCTGCTCGGGGCTGACTGGGCCCAGCAGATGCGGGTGCTGCCCGCCACCGAGCGGTACGCGGCGCGCCTGCGCGAGACCGGCGCCTCGCTGGCGGCCTACGCCGCACACGCGTACACCCGCTACCTGGGCGACCTCTCCGGCGGGCAGATCATCCAGCGCATGCTGCAGCGGCACTACGGCTTCGAGGCCGAGGGCGTGAGCTTCTACCACTTCGCGGACATCCCCAAGGCCAAGCCGTTCAAGGACGCCTACCGCGAGCGGCTCGATGCCCTGGACCTCGACGAGGATGCGCGCGCCGCCGCCGTCACCGAGGCCAAGCAGGCTTTCGAGTACAACCGCGCGCTGTTCGCGGAGCTCGGAGAGCTGCATCTCCGCTGAGCCGCCTCAGGCTCAGATGTCTCCCCAGACGTCCACATGTGGAGTGTCACACGGCCAAAAAGGTGACGACACCCTTGCGCGTCGCCTCCGGTGTCGGATGATGGCCACGTGACCGGCACACAGGCGCGCCCGAACGGGTCCCGGACGACCTCCACCGCACTGACCAGCGCAGTGCGTCAGCTCGCCGTGGCCGCGCACCGCCTCGACCGCTGTCGCACCCTTGCCGAGGTGGCCGAGGTCGCGGCGTCCCACGCCCGCGAGGTGCTGGACGCCCACACCTGCGCGTTCTGCCGCATCGAGCAGGAGACATGCTCCGTGCTCGCGGCGAGCCCGGACCAGCTCGACCCGGACCTCGCCCCCGGCTCGACGTTCCGCGCGGAGGACCGCCCGGCGCTGCGCCGGCTGCTGCGGGACCGCGCGAGCTGGGTGGCGCACTCCCCCGAGCTCGTGAGCGACCTCGAGGCCGGCGACACGGTCGAGGCCCACACGCTGCAGGCCAACGGGCACAGCTCGGGACTCGCCGCCCCGATCATCGTCAACGAGTCCGTCTGGGGCCAGGTATACGCCGCGCGCGATGCCGAGCAGCCCTTGTTCGAGATCGACGACATCGCCACCGCCGAGGTCCTCGCCGGGCTGATCGCCGGCGCCGTCGCGCGCGTCGACCTCGAGGACCAGGTGCGCCACCTCGTCTCCGACGACCCCCTCACAGGCCTGGGCAACCGCCGCGTCGCCGACCACGCAGCACAGGCCGCGCTCGACGCCGAGGGCGAGACCTGCATCGTGATGTGCGACGTGGACGGCCTCAAGCGCGTCAACGACGAGCTCGGCCACGATGCCGGGGACGACCTGCTGCGCGCCGTCGCCGACGTGCTGCGCCGCATCCAGGACGACCTGCCCGGCTCGACAGCGGCACGGCTCGGCGGCGACGAGTTCAGCCTCGTCACCGGGGGCCACCCCCGCGCCACGGTGAGCCAGGCAGTGGGGCGGGCGCTGGCCACATATCCGCTGCCGCACGGCGCCGCGATCTCCTGGGGCATCGCGTCCACCGCCGACGGGCACGCCGACGGCATCCGCGCCCTGTTCCGCCGCGCCGACGCCGCCCAGTACCAGGCCAAGCGCAGCCGGGCCCGTGCCGCCAAGGCCCTCGAACGGCGCAACGCCGAGTCCGCCGTGACCGTCGACCGGCTCATCACCGCCGTCGTCGCCGCAGTCGTCGCCGCCCAGACCGGCGAGGTCACCCGGCTGTGCGCGCTCGCCGGCGCGGCCGCGGCGGCGCTCGGCGGATCCACGTGGACCGTGCTCCGGGACGCCGACGGCGTGCCCGCGGCCGTCGCGCGCGGCGGCACGCCCTCCGACGAGCCGGGCGACCGCCAGACGCTGACCGTCGAGCATGCGCCGTGGGTGGTGCAGGTGGAGACGACCGCGCCCGACGACGCCACGGACTCGCTCACGCAGGCGCTGCAGGCGCTGATCGACGTGGCGATCCAGGGCGCCCGCTGACCGCTGCGCTCGGCTCACGCACCCGGTGAGGCGAGCCGGGGGCGGCGCCGTCAGCCGTGCAGCGGCAGCGTCAGCTCGGCTGCGGCGCCGGCGGTGATCCGCACCGGCACTCCCCAGTCCTGCGCGTTGAGGTGGCAGGCCGGGTACTCGATGGCCGGGTCGGCGTCGCAGCTCGCGGCGTGGGCCGTCACATGCAGCACCCCGTCGGCGACGTCCGGGTTGAGGCGCAGCACGCGTTCGAGCGGCACGTCGTCACCGGCGCCGTCGAGCAGCAGCTCGGGGGGCGTCGAGGAGACCTGCAGCCGGGTGGACGGCCCGTAGCGGTCGTCGTACTTCTGCCCGGCGGCGGGGGTGAACACCACGTCGAGCCGCACGGCCCCCGGCGCCAGGTCGGTGACCGGCCGCTGGGTGCGGTGGGCGCCCGCGTCGAGAATCTGCCCGGCGAGGGTGGCCGGCAGCGGCACCCGGGTAAGCCGGTGCGCAGCGGACTCCACGACGAGGAGCTGCACGCCGTCGCCCTCGGTGAGCACCACGATGTCGGACGGCTCGGCGAGGCCGGTGGCGAGGGTTGTGACCTCGCCGGGCCCGGCCGTGGACCCAGCGGCCCCGGGGCCGGGCACGTAGCGGCGGACGGCGCCGTTGTAGGTGTCGGCGATCGCGATGGAGCCGTCGGGCAGCACCGCGACGCCGAGCGGGTGCTGCAGCAGCGCCTGGTCGGCGGGACCGTCGCGGTGGCCGAAGTCGAAGAGCCCGGCGCCAGCCGAGGTGCCGACCACGGGCTGCGTCGCGTCGCCGGCCGCGGGCGTGCCCGGCAGGTCGAGGCTGCGCAGCGCGGAGACCTCGGAGTCGGCGAGCCAGACGCGTCCGTCCTGGTCGACGGCGAGCCCTGAGGTCTGCGCGAACCATGCCTCGTCGGCGGGGCCGTCCACGAGGCCCTCGTTCATGGTGCCGGCCAGGTGCGTGAGGCGGCCCGTCACCGGGTCGAAGGCCCACAGCGTGTGGTTGCCGGCCATGGCCACCACGAAGGCTGACGCGGCAGGCGACCACGCGACGTCCCAGGGCGAGGACAGCCGGATGTCGAGTGCGGCGCCGTCGTAGCGGAGCCCTGATCGGTCGGCCTGCGGGGCGTCGCCGTCACGCGCGGCCACGTTGTCCGCCGCTCCCACCATGTACTGCTCGCCGGTTCCCGCGACGGTCGTCACGGCGCCGTCGGACAGCCGCACGCCGCGCAGCGCGTGGTTGACGGTGTCGGCGACGAGCACGTCGTAGCCGACGGCGGCGCGCAGTTCGTCGGGCACCAGGGCCAGGCCGTTGGGCTCGCTGAACTGGGCGGTGGCAGCAGGGCCGTCGAGCAGGCCGCGCTGGCCGGAGCCGATGCGCCGCACGAGGGTCTCGCCGTCGGCCTCGAGCTCGGCGAGCGAGTGGTGGCCGGCGGCGGCGACGAGCAGGCGGCCGTCCGGCAGGGTGATCGCCTTGGCGGGGAAGCGCAGTGTCGTGGAGGTCGGCGCGGGGGGCACGTAGGGGCCGTCGCCGCGGTGCAGCGTCCCCTTGGCCTCATGCTCGGCGACGAGATCGCGCAGCAGCAGCGCGACGTTGTTCTTGTGGCCCTCGCCAGCCATCTGCGCGACGACGTAGCCCTCGGGGTCGATCACCACGAGCGTCGGCCAGGCCCGTGCGGTGTAAGCCGACCAGGTGGTCAGGTTCGGGTCGTCGAGGACCGGGTGGTGCACCTCGTAACGGTCCACAGCGGCGGCCAGCGCCACCGGGTCCGCCTCATGCACGAACTTCGGGGAGTGCACGCCGATCACCACGAGCACGTCGCGGTACTGCGCCTCGAGCTCGCGCAGCTCGTCCAGGACATGCAGGCAGTTGATGCAGCAGAACGTCCAGAAGTCGAGCAGCACGATCTTGCCGCGCAGGCCGGAGAGCGTCAGCTCGACGCCGCCGGTGTTGAGCCAGCCACGGCCGGTCAACTCGGAGGCGCGAACGCGGGGCAGACGAGGAGTCACGGTCACGGCGGTAGTCAACACGACGTGGCGCCCACGGCGCGGAAGTGACCGCTGGTTGTCTCAGGGAGCGAGCCGGTCCCCGGCGGAGGAGGTCAGACGGTGCGCAGCTGCGTGGGGCGCTGCTGGGCTGAGACCGTGCCAACGACGCGGACCTGGACCCGCACGCCATCGACGCTCTTCGGGAGCATGGCGGCGTCGTTGCGGCGCTGCACGTTGACCTGGACGGCGTAGCCGTCCTCGTCGGCGGTCAGGCCGATCCCGCTCACCCCGGAGCGCTCGCGAAACTCATTCCGCAACCGTTCCTTGGCTGCGCGTGCCTGCTGCAGGTCCGCCATCGTGTGCCTCACGTCTCGATATCCGGCTGCGCGCCCGCGAATGCACGGGTGGGGCGCCCAGACCCTCGGAACGGTTCGATCGGGTGGTGATACGCCTGTCCAGATCATTGTCACCCGCAACTGGGCTCGAGCGCCATGGAACGTCGCACGACAGTTGCATCCAGTGCTGCGGGATCTGCGGCCCCGATCGATTCGATAGGACCAAGGGCCTCATCTTCAGCCCTCACATCTCGGCGCGCAAGGCCGATCAGGTGAGTGGCGACACCGCCGCACTGGATCACAGCATGGAGTCAGACCATCAGCGCCACCGCACCACCCCGTCACCCGCTCCGGGTCAAGCTCATCGTCGCGGCAGGCGGGCTGGTGGCCGGCGCCCTCACAGCCGCCATCCTCTTCGGCTGAGCACAGCAATGCGGGGCTCCCCCGAAGGATGAGCCCCGCCCCGCCCGTCTGCGGCCCTCAGCTCGCGAGCTCGACCCCCAGCGCCGACAGCACCGCGTCGATCGGGTTGAGGTAGGTCAGGCCCGCGCCGTTGGACCCGCCGGTCTCGCTGCCGGCGAAGAGCAGGCCGAGCGCGATCCCGTCGGCCCGGTAGACCAGCGACCCCGAGTCCCCACCGCGGGAGAACGGCCCCATGCCTGTCGACTCGACCTCGATCTGGTCGTCGAACCGCAGGTTCCCCAGCGGGTTGCCGTAGCCGACCACGACGTCGTCCAGCTCGATGGCGGTGACACGCCCGGTCGTGACAGCCGTGGTGCGTCCGATCTTCGCGACCTCCTCGTTGCCGAATGCCACAGTGGTGGTGGTGATCGGGCCCACCGGGTACCGCAGGTCCACCTCCTGCTCGTCGAGCAGGGCGAGCGCGGCGTCGACGGTCGCCCGGCGCCCGCGCTCGAGCGGGACCGTGGCGGCGAGCGTCCCCACGCGGTCGCGCGGGGCGCGTCCGCCGTCCGCCGGGCCGGGCTGCACGATGACGTCGCCAATCTGCGCGCGCGGCGTCCCGGCCAGCACGTGGAAGTTCGACAGGACGTGCAGGGCGCCCTCCCGCACGACGAAGGCGCCCAGTGTCCCGGCGGTGACATCGACGTGGGCGATCGAGACGCCGGGGCGCAGCGGGCGCGCCCGCCCGGTCTCCCCCTCCGCGAGCGCGGTCGCCACGGGCAGCCGCTGGCCGGCGCGCCGCTCGCTGCTCTCGGCGTCGGCGACGTGGCCGGTGGTGACGGGCCGGATGCGCCCGGTGCGCCGCACGTCGACGGCGGGGCCGGCCTGCTCGACGACCTTGCGGGCGAGCCGCCGCACCGCGGGCACCCCGAGCCGGTAGCGCACGGCCATCGCGTACCCGCCGCCGTCGCGCGGCGCGAGGCCGAGCCCGAGCGTCGGACCGCTCGCCGCGGCGACGTCGAGGTCCAGCGGCTGCAGGCCCTGGCGCTGCACCAGCTCGTCCACGTAGTCGGCGAGCTGCGCCTTGACCTCTCGCGCCTCGTCCCTGTTCATCATTGGCCCCCCTTGACCGTGCCTCCGTGCGTTCGCTCCGCGCCCGGCAGGCCCGGCGCCGCACTGTCCGCCGATGCCCGTTCCCTGCCCCGATGAGGGTTTCGTCCGGTCGAGCCCCCCAGTGTTCCCTGCGGCGCCGACATGCCCCAGAGCGGCACGCGCTCAATGGCCGGGAGATTCGCACGAGCTGGGCATGAGAGACGCACACCTGCAGGCGCGCCGTCGCCCGATGCGAGATGAAGCGTTTCGGCTCGTTGACGCGCCGACGGGGCCCATCGACCCTGGGACGGCAACCCGCACGCTCCGCGCCTCCTGGACCTGCGACGACGCTGGACCGGGAGGGTGGCCGGCCGGCATGGACCGGATCCGGGCGCCAGCGGACCGCACCCTCCATCCCGGCGCCCGCGCCCGGGCCACCGGCCGATCCACTCGAGGAGCCCGCATGTCCCCTGCCCGAAGGCTCACGCGGCGCATCGCCGCGGCAGCGACGACGGCCTTGGCCGCGGCGCTGCTGGTCGCCCTGCCCTCGTCACCGGCGCTCGCGCACGGTGGCCTCACCTACCCCGCCACGCGCACCTACGCGTGCTACGTCAACGGCATCGAGAACGGGGTGGGCGGCGGGCTGAACCCGACCAACCCCGCCTGCGTGAACATGCTCGCCGAGAACGGCAACTACCCGTTCTACAACTGGTTCGGGAACCTGCTGAGCAACGCCGGCGGCCAGCACCGCACGATCATCCCGGACGGCAACCTCTGCGGCCCGCTCGCCTCGTTCAGCGGCGCCCGCAAGGGCGGCACCGACTGGCCGACCACCACGCTGCAGTCCGGCTCGACCATCACGATGCAGTACAACGCGTGGGCACGGCACCCGGGCACCTGGTCGCAGTACGTCACCAAGGACGGGTGGAACCCCAGCCAGCCGCTGAAGTGGAGCGACCTGGAGGCGGCCCCGTTCGACGAGGTGACCAACCCGCCGCTGCGCGAGGGCGGCCCGCAGGGCGCCGAGTACTACTGGCAGGCCAAGCTCCCGAACAAGTCGGGGCGGCACATCATCTACTCGATCTGGCAGCGCTCCGACAGCCCGGAGGCCTTCTACAACTGCTCCCCCCCCCACCTCCCGGGGCGCCGCCCCCCGCCCCCCCGGCACGTTCCCTCCGTCCCCCGTGGGCAGTCCCCCCGGCCCCTCGACCGCCTCCCCGCCGGCGGTGCTGTGCGCCCCCCCCACCTGGCGCGGGGGGCGGCCCGGCCATGCGGCGCTCGCCGGAAAGGGGTCGCCGGGTCCGTCAGTAGACGGGCGGGCGGGTGTCGTCGTGCCGTTCGATGACCTCGCGGTGCGTGGTGTTGCTGCGCTGGGCGTTGAGCACCAGCGCGATGATGATGGCCAGCAGGCCACCACCCATGCAGATGTACCCGATCGCCGTGAGGTCGACACCGCTGATGCCGTCCTGCACGCCGAACGCCAGGATCGCGCCGAGCACGATGAGGCCTATGCCGCCACCGATTCCCATGGTCACTCCTCCCGTCGGGCCGGGCGGGGGGCCGCCCGGGCAGCCACGAGTCTGGCGCGGGTTGTCCGGTTCCGCGCGGCGAGCGGGATCGTCGGGCGCCGACTCCAGCCTGCGGGCCTAGTCTCAACCCATGGCCCGGTACCTCGACGTCCACCCCCACGACCCCCAGCCGCGCACCATCGCCCAGGCAGTGCAGATGCTGCGCGACGACGCGCTGATCGCCTACCCCACGGACTCCTGCTACGCGCTGGGCGCCCGGATGGACGATCACGCCGCGGCGGACCGCATCCGCCAGATCCGCCACCTCGACGAGAAGCACCACTTCACGCTGGTGTGCTCCGACTTCACGCAGCTCGGGCAGCTGGTGCAGCTCGACAACGCAGCGTTCCGGGCCATCAAGGCCGCCACGCCCGGGCCGTACACGTTCATCCTGCCGGCGACCAAGGAGGTGCCGAAGCGGCTCGCGCACCCCAAGAAGCGGACCGTCGGGGTGCGCATCCCCGACCACCGGGTGGTGCAGGCGCTGCTGCGCGAGTTGGGCGAGCCGCTGCTGTCCAGCACGCTGCTGCTGCCCGGCGAGGAGCAGCCGCTGACCGACGGCTGGCAGGTCAAGGAGGAGCTCGACCACCTGGTGGACGCGGTGATCGACGCCGGGGACTGCGGCACCGAGCCCACCACCGTCATCGACTGGTCCGAGGGATACCCGGAGGTCGTGCGCGTGGGCGCCGGCGACCCCAGCCGTTTCGAGTGAGCCGGTGACGCGTGTGCCGGACGACCCGGCGTACCCCCTGGTCGCCGCCTCGGCCGGCACGGTGGACGAGCTGGACGGCATGCTCGTCGAGTGCCGGGCCTGCCCTCGGCTCGTCGCGTGGCGGGAGGCCGTCGCCGCCGCGCCGCGCGCGTCGTTCCGCGGCGAGGAGTACTGGGCGCGGCCGGTGCCGGGCCTCGGGGACCCGCACGCGCAGGTGCTCGTGGTGGGCCTCGCGCCCGCCGCGCACGGTGGCAACCGCACGGGCCGCATGTTCACCGGCGACAAGTCCGGGGACTTCCTGATCGCGTCGCTGCACCGCGCGGGCTACGCGTCGCAGCCCACGTCCGTGCGGGCCGATGACGGCCTGGTGCTCACCGGCCTGCGGCTCACTGCGCCCGTGCACTGCGCCCCGCCGGACAACGCCCCCACGCCCGACGAGCGCCGCACCTGCGCGCCGTGGCTCACCCGCGAGCTGCGCCTGATCCAGCCCAGCGTCGTGGTGGCGCTCGGCGGCTTCGCCTGGCAGGCGATGCTGGCGACCCTCGGCGAGCAGGGATGGCAGGTGCCCCGACCGCGGCCCCGGTTCGCGCATGGCGCGGAGGCGCCGCTGACGGGGCCAGACGGGCAGGCGCTGACCCTCCTCGGGTCGTTCCACGTCAGCCAGCAGAACACCTTCACCGGCCGGCTGACCCCGCAGATGCTCGACGACGTCTTCCGCCGAGCCCGCGAGCTCAGCGCACCTTGACCTCAGCGCCTTGTGACCTCAGCGCCCCGTGACCGTCCAGCGTCCGGAGGCGAGGTCCATCAGGCGGGGCAGGATGACGTCCCCAGCGACGCGCAGGCCGTCGTGCAGGTACTCGTTGGTGATCCACACCTGCGCGTTGCCGACGCGGTCGGCTGTGCCCAGCGCCAGCCCGAGGTCCACGTAGGGGTCGTCGTAGTACTGCACGGCGGCGACAGGCACCTCGTTGGCGGCCAGCCGGTCGACGTCGTACAGCCGGGGCCACTCGGTGCGGCTGGCGAGCTCCTCGGCGACGTCCTGGAACGGCCGCAGAGCGCTGACCTGCTCATACATCCACGGGAAGATCGCCTCACCCGTGAGGTGCAGCGGGCGCGCGGTGGTGTCGAACTGCCGCCAGCGATCCTGCTCGGCCTGCGCGGCCCAGCCGGGCTCGACGTGGCCCTGGTGGTAGATGACCTCCTGCAGCACCGCGTACAGCGGGTTGTCGTCGAAGCCGGTCTGGTGCGCGACGGCCGCGAGGAAGGCGGCGGACGGCTCGGCGGCGGCCTCGTCCACGAAGGCGGTGTCGAGCAGCCAGTGCAGCGCGTCCGCCCCGGTGCTCATGCCCAGCGGCATCCCCAGGGTCTGCAGCCGCTCGGTGGTGAACAGGTCGCCGTTCGGCAGGCGCACGTCCTCGGCGGAGAGCCGGTCGGCGAGCCGGCCCAGGGCCGCCACGTCGGCCGGGTAGCGGCGCGCGAGCTCGGCGTTGCGCTGTGCCTGCAGCGGGTAGGTGGCCCGGTACACGTCCTGGGCGGTGGCCGTGATGCCCGGCAGCCCGCCCGTCACGTAGCAGGAGGTCAGCGCCTGCGGGTGGCGGGACAGGTAGGCCAGGGTGAGGAACCCGCCGTAGGACTGGCCGAGGGTGGCCCACCGCCGCCCGCCGTAGACGGTGGCGCGCAGGTGCTCGGCGTCGGCGACGATCGCGTCGCCCCGGAAGCACGACAGGTAGTCGGCGGCCTGGCGCGGGTCGTCGAAGGCCGCGATGGCGCGACCGTCCACACGCGACGAGCGGCCGGTGCCGCGCTGGTCGAGCAGCACCACCCGGTGGGTCTGCAGCGCCGTCCCCCACCAACCGCCGCCCAGCGGGCGCGGGCCCTGACCCCCGGGGCCGCCCTGCAGGAAGAGCAGCAGCGGCAGGTCGTCGCCGGCCTTCGCGGGGTCGACGAGCTCCCGGGCGAACACTTCGATCGACCCGAAGCGCTCGGGCGCGGACCAGTCCACCGGCACGCTCACGCGGTGCTCGCGCACCACGAGCCCGGGGACGCGGTACTCGTCGGCCATCAGCCCAGCACCTCCGGCAGCGCGGGCGGCTCCTGGTCAAGCACGTGCTGCGCGAGGAACGCCTCGATCACCTGGTACCAGACGATGGAGTTCTGCGGCGCGAGGACCCAGTGGTTCTCATCCGGGAAGTACAGGAACTGGTGCGGGGTGCGGCCCTCCTCGTCGGCGGGCAGGCCCGAGCGCGCGTTGAGCTCGTACCAGAGCCGCAGCCCCTCGCCGATCGGGACGCGGTAGTCCCGGTCCCCGTGGATGACGAGCATCGGGGTGACGATCTTCTCCACGAAGAGGTGCGGGGAGTTGGCCAGGGCCATCTCGTCCGTCATCTCCCGCTCCCAGTAGTAGGCCGCGTCCGTCGTCGGGCCGAACTGGTCCAGCGCCCACAGGCTCGCGTGCGTGACGATCGCGTCGAAGCGGTCGGTGTGCCCGGCGACCCAGTTGGCCATGTACCCGCCGAACGACCCGCCCATCGCGGCGGTGCGGGTCTCGTCGATGTCGGGCCGGGCGACGGCGGCGTCGGTGGCGGCCATCAGGTCGGCGAACGGCGCGTCACCCCACGAGCCCCAGCCGCGCTCGATGAACTCCTGGCCGTAGCCGGTGGACAGTGCCGGGTCCGGCAGCAGCACCGCGTACCCCTGGGCCACGAGCAGCCACGGGTTCCAGCGCCACGACCAGGTGTTCCAGGAGCCGAGCGGGCCGCCGTGGATCCACAGCAGCAGCGGCGCCGGGCTCGCGGCCGAGGCGCCCTCGGGCAGCGCGAGCCAGGACCGCACGCGCTGGCCGTCCTCGGCGGTGGCGACGACCTCGGTGAGCGTGCCGGGCAGCGCGGGCGCCGGCGCGGGGGCGCGGAGCTCGGTGGCCGGAACCGGCGAGCCGGAGGCGACGGCCGCCGCCAGGTCCAGGCGCACGGGGTGCGCGGGCGCCAGGTAGGAGCTGCGCAGCGCGTACAGCGTCCGCCCGTCGGGGCTCACCTGCACATCGGTGAACACCGCGTCGTCGCTGGTCACACGGGTGACCGCGTCCTTGGCCAGGTCGATGCGGAAGATCGGCCCGCGGCCGTCGTCGTCGGCCGTGACCAGCAGCGCGGCGGAGTCGGGGGCCCACACGGGGCTGTGCGCCCACCGGTCCCAGTCGGCGGCGATGCGGCGGGCTCCGCTGCCGTCGAGGCCCACCACCCACAGCTCGACGCGGGGGGCGCTGTGCGGGGTGGAGAGCGTCTCGCGGATATACGCCACCAGCCGCCCATCGGGCGAGATCACCGGGTCGCCGAGGTCGGCGCCCTCGTCCGCGACGAGGGTGCGGCGCTCCTGGGTCGCGACGTCCACCGCCTCGAGGTGGGCCCGCCGGGCGCCACGTGCGATCGGCAGGCTCCAGCCGGTGACGATCGTGCGGCCGTCGGGCGACAGGTCGCTGGCCTGCTCGATCAGCGCGTCCCCGGCGCCCGGCGTCGCGTCCGCCAGCGCCAGGCGCGGGTCCGGCGCCCCGGCCACCGGCTCGGTGACGTCGGCATCGAGCGGCGCGGTGAACAGGTGCGGCGTCGCGGGGCCCAAGTCGTGGTCCCAGTACCGCACCGGGTAGGACGTGTGCAGGATGGCCGCGACCTTCTTGTCCTTGCGGCCCTTGCGCAGCCGCTCGTCGTCGGCGGCGTCCGCAGCGCGCGGCAGCACCTCCGAGCCGACCATGACGATCGGGGCGCCGGCGGCGACACGCACGCCGCCCAGCCCGGCGCCGCGGGCGGCGATCACCCGCGCCGCGGCGCCATCGGCGGGCAGCAGCCACAGCGCGGGCGCCGGCTCGTCGTCAGCGCCCTCGCGGGGCTCCGGGTCCGGGCGGGCCGAGGTGAACAGCAGGGCGCCCGACGGCGTGAACGCGGCGCTGGACTCCCCCTTGGCGCTGCGGGTCAGGCGACGCGCGGGCTTCTGCCCCGCGGGGTCGACCTCCCACAACGCCGTCACGTACTTCGTGCGCTTCGCGTCGAGCGTCGCGACGGCCGTCACGAGGCGGGCGCCGTCCTTCGACAACGTCAGACCGGAGATCCGCGGCAGGGCGATGTACTGCTCGAGGTCGTGGAACGGCGTGGGAGGCTGCGGCGTCTGGGTCACGCGTCCGTCCTATCACGCGGGCGCCCCGCACGGGAGCACGGTCCGCCGACGACGCGCAGATCAGTGTGGCGCGGCGCCGTCGCGATCGGACATCCGGGCCAGCATCGCGTTGTACTCGTCCATCTCGACGTCCCCGTCACGGTCCACCCGCCGGTCACGGCGACGCGCGACCCGCTCGTCGTCACGCGCCCAGGACACGGCGACGCCGACGGCCAACGCCAAGGTCGGCAGCTCGCCGATGCCCCACGCCACGCCGCCGCCCTTCTGCTGGTCGGCGATCGCGGACGGGCCCCACTCGCGGCCCAGCAGCCCGAAGTAGTCGGCCACGAGCAGCGACTCCCCGTTGAGGAGCGTCACCCCGAAGAACGCGTGGAAGGCCATCGTGCCGAACAGCACCAGGATGCGCTGCGGGTACGGCGGGCGCTTGGGGCCGGGGTCCACGCCGATCAGGCCGTTCGCGAACAGGTACCCGGCGAGCGAGAAGTGCACCACCATGACGATGTGCCCGACGCTGCTGGTCAGGGCCCACTCGAACGCGTTGGTGTAGTAGAAGACGATCATCGACCCGGCAAAGTTCACGGCCGCGACGATCGGGTTCGCGAAGAACTGGCCGAGCCGGCTGTGCACCAGCACCAGGATCCACTCGCGAGGGCCTCGCGACGCGTCCCCGCGCAGCGACACCGACCGGGACGGCAGCGCCCGCAGCGCCAGCGTCACCGGCGCCGCGAGCGCCAGCAGGATCGGGATGACCATCGCCAGGATCATGTGCTGCACCATGTGCGCGCTGAACAGCACATGGCCGTACATGGCGGGGCCGCCGGACGTCGTCCAGAAGAAGATGACCAGCCCGGCCACCCACATGACAGTGCGGCTCATCGGCCATGAGTCCCCGCGCTTGCGCAGGCGTCGCACCCAGGCCAGGTACACGACGATCCCGGCGACGGCGGCGAAGGCGAACATGAGGTCCCAGCGCCACTCGGTGAGCCAGCGCAAAGGCGTCGGCTCGGGCGGCAGCGCGTGGCCGGTGACGATCTCCGCGGGCGTCGGGTCGCCGATCGGCTCGTCCGGCACCGGCGGCGACGTCGAGCCGAGCGCGGCGGCCACCCCGGAGACGGCGCCCATCACGGCGAGCTCGACGGCGACGAGGCGCCAGAACAGCCGCACGCCGGCCCCCCGGGTGTCGGCGCCGGCCAGCGCCGGGATGACGCGGCGCCGGTGCCACAACCCCAGCAGCCCCAGGGCGCCGAACAGCACCGCCTTGACGATGACCAGCACGCCGTAGCGGCTCGCCATCCCGTCCAGGCCGCCCACCCGGACCACGGCGTTGACCAGCCCGGACACGGCGACCGCCGCGAAGCACCAGCCGGCGATCACCGAGTAGCGGGCCACCGCCGGTCCCAGGTCCGCGCCCAGCCGGCCCAGCAGCACCGCCAGCGCCGCCAGGGCGCCGATCCACACCGCCGCTCCGACCAGGTGCACGAACATCGACGTGGTGGCCAGGTCGTGGCTGGCCGATCCGGCGGCGTGGCCGGTCTGCGCCTGCTGCCACAGCGCGACGACGACGAGCACCGCCGTCCAGGCCGCGCCCGTCGGGGTCGCGACCAGTAGGGCGAGGGCCGTGACGACCGCTGCGAGGGTCGTCACCAGGATGAGCGTGCGGCCCAGGTCGATCTGCGTGACGAAGACGCCGAGCTCCTCGCCGAACGTCGCCGAGTCCGGCGGGCGACCGCTCACCGAGGCGTAGGTCAGCACCAGGTGGACCATGCTCAGCACCGTCCACACGGCCGCGGACACCCCGGCGAGGACCAGGCTGCGCGCGTGGCCGTCGCCCACGACAGGGCTCGCGCCGCCGCCGTCGCGCATCGCGCGGGACGAGGCCGTCCCCTCCGCCGCCGCGGCCCGGCGCGGGAGCACACCGATGGCCAGGACCAGGGCGCCGAGGGTGAGCGACCCGGCGAGCTCGGTGAGCGTGGTGACGACGGGGAGCCCCCAGCGCACCACGGCGCCCGGGTCCCGCAGGAAGCCGGGCACCGCGGCGCCCGACATCCACACGCCGAGGACGGCGAGCAGCGCGCCGCTGCCCGCGAGCAGCGCGAGGCGCCCCCCGACGCCGACCCGGGGGTGGTGGTCGGTGTCAGGGGCTGGGGGCGCCTCGCGCACGGTCATCGGCTCAGTTCTTCTTCCGCTGGCTCATGCGCAGCGCGACCAGCACCCCGCCCGCGATGACCATCACGAGCGCGCCGATGCCGATGATCTGCCCGGTGGACAGCGCGTCGTCCTCCTCGGGCTCCACCACCGCGGAGGTCACGACGGCCTCGGGCTGCGACTCCTCGGCCGCCGCCGTCGGCTCCTCCTCGGCGACGGGCTCGGCCGTCTCCGCGGGGGCCTCGACGCCGATGGCCGTGGCCTCCGACGCGGTGAAGGACAGCTCTCCTGACAGCGGGTGGCCGTCCGCCGAGGTCACCCGCCACTGCACGGTGTACGTGCCAGCCGGCAGCACCCCCTCGATGGGCTGGCTGACGCTCGAGTCGACGAGCACCGGCTCGCCCGCGCTCACGAGGCTGCCGTCGGGAGCCAGCACCGCGATCTCGGTGCCGATCGCCAACGCGGGCTGGTCGAAGGTGAGAGTGAGCTGCTCGGGCACGACGGTGACCGTCGAGCCGTCAGCCGGGTCGGTGGAGCGCAAGGAGTTGTGAGCGCTCGCGCCGCCGGCGCCGAGGCCGACGAGGACGAACGCGGCGATGACCGCCGCGAGGGCACGCCGCGCAGGGCGCAGGGCGACAGGAATGCGGGACATGTCGACCATCATCGCCTCTGTTCGCCGGAGGGCCGAACTTCCGATCTGGCCTCCGGGGCGGCTGCCGTGCGGCGGCGCGCCCAGGTGAGCGCCAAGGCGAGCAGCCCCGCCACGGCTCCGAGGCCCCCGAGCGCGCGGGCCACCGGATCGCCGCCCGCGGCGCCGCCGTCACCTGCGCTGTCGCCCCCTGCCTGGCCCGAGTCGGCGTCGGAGCCCTGCTGCGCCGCCGGCTCGGCTGCGACGGCGTTGTCGGACGCGGCTGTGGGTGTGACGTCCGTCGCCGCCCCGTGCGCGTCGCCCTCGGCGGTGGTGACCGTGAAAGCCGGCGCCGGATGCGCGGGCTCCTCGTCCCCCGCCGCCACCTCGTCCCACGCCACCACGGTGCCGTCCGAGTACGTCTGCTCGGCGGGCAGCACCAGTGTCGTGCCCGCCTCCGGCAGCGGCCCGCCCGAGATGGCGAACTCCAGGAACTGGCCCGGGCCGATCTGCACGCCGGGATCTGCCGTCCACGTCACCACGGACGGCGCCTCCGTGATCTCCGTGCCGTGGCTCGTCACGGGGTTCGCCAGCGCCGCCCTCTCCACGGTGGCGGTCCAGCCCGGCACCGCGAGCGCCGAGACGTGCAGGAGCGGGGACTCGGCCGGCAGGCGCACCTGGAGCCGTGTGGTGCCCGCGGAGGCGGACTCGTTGGGCACCCGGAACGTCAGGCGCGCCCAGCCGCCAGCGGCGGTGCGCTCCGGGATGACGGTGACATGGGCTGAGGCGGCGGGCGCGACGAGCAGCAGCGCGCCGGCGAGGGCGAGCGTGCTGGCGAGGGCGCCCGCGCGGGCGGGCAGGGGTAAACGCATGGTGGGTCCTTCGAGGCTGGTGGCCCGCACGATCGGCGGCGGGCGCGGGACGTCGGTCGGGGCGCAGGCCGGACCGGTCCCGTCAGCCGCGCGCTACGTGCGCGGCCCGGGAGGGCCCGACGACTGGCCGCCGGGTGGCCCGCGCACCCCCGCGGGGCCGGGCTGGAGCTGCGGGCCCGCGACGAGGATGTGGCCGCGCGGGGCGCCCGGGAGGACGCCCTCCGGGATGCGCACGACGGCGGCAAGCCGCTCCAGCGCGGGACGCAGCCAGGCGGCGAGCCACCACAGCGCGCGGTCCCCGAGGAGCAGCACGAGCGCGGCGGCGAGCGTGGCCGCGACGTGCGCGAACAGCATGGTCCGATCGACGAGCTGGCCATGTGTCAGGCCGGAGGCCCACCCGTCCAGCGGTGCGGCCACGGCATCCGACGACGCCCCGCAGCCGGCGCTCACCGCCTCATGGCCGCCGTGGTGCGCGTGCCCGGCGTCGGCCGCGGGGGCCGCCACAGGCGCGCAGGCCGGTGAGGTCGCCAACAGCCCGAAGGCGTGGTGCAGAGCCACCTGTCCGATGCCCAGCAGGCACCCCACGGCGACGAGGCCCAGACGGGACCGCGTCGCGACGACGCACCCGGCGAGGACGACAGCGGCCAACAGCGCGAGGACTGTCGGCGCGGGCAGCTCGGCTCCCCCGGCGACATGGGCGCCCGCCGCGAGGCCGAACACCACGGCGGTCAGCGCGAGCGCGCGGGCCAGCCGCAACGGTCCGCTCGCCGGTGAGGCCATGCAGGGCACCCTATGCAGCGCGTGGCCCGTCGCCGGAGGGCCGCCCATGTCCGAATCGTTTATGCGGAGACGCGCCCCTGAGCCCGTCACTCCGTGGCGTCACGCGGCGCCCCACCGCCGCCGTCACCCAACCGTGATCAGGATGAGCAGGATCGTTTCGACAGAAGTTCCCGAACTCTCCTGGTTTGCGCCATCCTGAGCGCATGAGCACCGAGGAGACGACGACCCGCGGCCTGCTGGTCGCCGTGTGCGGCATCGACGCGAGCGGGAAGACGACACAGGCCGCGCGGATCGCCGAGCACCTGCGCGACAGCCGCCCGGTCCACGCCACGCGCCAGCCCACCGACCTGTACCGCGGCGACGACCTCGTGCGCTCGGTGGAGAGCCTCGACCGGCGCACCCCGGAGGCGATGCGCGAGCTGGCCCTGCTCGCGGCCTTCGACCTCGCCCGCCATGCCCGCACCGTCATCCGTCCACGGCTCGATCGCGGGGAGACGGTCATCGCCGACCAGTACGTCTTCGCGACCTACACGTTCTTCCAGGCGTGCGGCGTGACGGAGATGGACTGGCTCGTGCAGCTCAACCGGTTCGCGCCCGCCCCCGACGTCACCATCTGCCTGGACGTCCCCGCCGAGACCGCCGCCAGCCGCATCGTGCACCGCGAGGGATCGCTGCGCCAGAAGCAGGACATCGACCTGCGACGCCTGATCGACTCCCGCCAGACGTACCTCGAGCAGCCGTGGGGCCGGCGCACCGCGTACCACGTGATCGACGGCGCCCGCCCGATCGACGAGGTCGCCCGGGACGTGCTCAGCCTCGTGGACTCCGCCGCCCAAGACCTGCAGGACCGGCTGCGGGGCGGCGCGCCCGCCGAGGGCGCCGCCGCCCCGCAGGACGAGACGACGGCCGCCCCCGAACCGCGCGCGCCCGCCAAGGGCCCGCACTCCTCCGAGCCGCCCCGGACACCCGAGCAGGGCACCAGCGTCCTCGTGTGAGGTGTGCGATCAGGCGCGGGCGAACGCCTCGGCAGCCGGGACGCCAACCGCCGCCGCGCCCCGCTCGGGGGCGCCCGCGGGCGCCAGCCGGGGCAGACCGGCCCTGGCCAGGAGGACCGACGCCACGGCGCCGAGGATGAGGCCCGCGAGCGCGACGACCCCCGCGAGGGGCGAGGTCGTCCACCGCCCGTCGATGAGGAAGACCGCCGCGACGGTGCACGTGGGGATGCCCAGCAGCGTGAGGAACCAACCGGTGGCGCGCCCCAGGTCCAGGCCCCGGACCTGGCTGATCCCCAGGCCGAGCAGGACGAAGAAGAGCGACCACATGACGGCCCAGGTGGCCCAGATGACCGCGAACACCGGATCCGTCCCCACTGTCGCGACCGCCTGGAACAGCGCCACCGCCGCGACGAACGCGCTGAAGAACCCGAAGCCCTGCGGCTCGATGCCCCGCAGCGAGAGCAGCCCGAACCACAGGTACGTGAACCCGAACAGGTAGCTGGGCCAGGTGGCCGCCACGACGGCCGGATCCGACCCGTGCTGCACCAGCACGAGCGTGGGCAGCACCACCTGCGCGGTGCCGACGAACAGGTTGAGCGGGGCGGCGCTGCGCGCCGACACCAGCCCGAGGGAGGAGACGCCGTTGACGAACAGCACCGCCCCGACGAGCAGCAGGCCGACGTTGCCCATCAGCGGGTCACCAGCTCGACGAACGTCGCCGACGAGATCACGGGTGCGAAGTAGTTGTTGATGCGCTCGAAGGTCGCCGCCTCCTGATCGGGGTGCTGCGTGCCGGTCGCGTCGCCGATGACGATGGGCAGCAGGCCGTGGTCGCGGGCCGCCCGGGCGTTCCCCTCGATGCACCAGTCGGTGTGGATGCCGGTGATCACCACGACCTCGACCCGCTTGCGCGCGAGCTCGAGCGGGAGGTCCGTGCCCACGAACGCCGTCTGCAGGGCCTTCTCGTCCAGCGTGCTGTCGCCCGGCTCCACGAGCTCCGCGAGTTCGGGGACGAGCGCGTTGTCCCACGCGATCTGCTCGGGCGTCGCGTCAATGTGCCCGGTCCAGGACGCGTACTGCGCCCGGTCGAAGTCGGTGCCCGGGTAGCTGTCACGGAACACCGAGTAGCCGATCCACGCGAACGAGACGAAGTTCGACGCCCGGCGTGCCGCCTGCACTGCCTGGACGGTCGCGGGAAGGCTGCCGCGGAACGCGTGCCCCTCGGCGTACTGCACGCCGCCGGGGCGGTAGAGCGAGTTGGACTGGCTGACGGACAGGAACGCCGCCGGCCGGGAGAGGATCTCGCGGAGGTCGAGCGAGGCCCACTGGGCGGCGAGCGGCGGGATCGAGGCGATGTTCGACGCCGGGTGGCCGAGCACTGCCGGGTCCAGCTCGACGGGGTCCAGCGGGGTCACGCGACGTGCGACGGGAAGGTCGACAGACATGGGAGCCTCCGGGCTCTTCGACCGCGGCGCTGAGCGCGCGCGGCGTTGCGGGGTGCGTCAAAAGGGCTGGCGGGCCACGAGGCGCGCAGCAGCCGTCAGCGCGTGCGAGGCACGCGGAGCCCGGACACGCGTCGCATCCGGGAGAGGTCGAACAGGGGCAGGCCGTCAGGTGGCGCGTCAGCGCACGGTCGACGGCGACATACAGACGCGGACGCAGGGCCGCACGCAGCGGACCAGGGCGTTCATCGCGTCGGACATGCGGCGAAGGTAGCACCGCCTTCGCCGCCCGACCATTATTCGGTACGCGGCATCTCAGCCAGTGGGAATGCTCGAGCTGCCTGCCACCCGCTCGCGTGGCAGGCGTCGGCTGCCGTCAGCCCCAGACGAGGCCCTGTGCGGGCTCGGCGAGCACCGCCGCGACATCGGACAGGAACTTCGCGCCCAGCGCGCCGTCCACCAAGCGGTGGTCGAAGCTCAGCGCGAGCTGGGTCACCTGACGCGGCTTGATCTTCCCCTTGTGCACCCACGGCTGCTGGCGGATGGCGCCGAAGGCCAGGATCGCCGCCTCGCCCGGGTTGAGGATCGGGGTGCCGGTGTCGATGCCGAACACGCCGACGTTCGTGATCGTGATGGTGCCGTCGGACATGTCCATGGGGGTCGTGCGGCCAGCGCGTGCCGTCGCCGTCAGCTCGGAGATGCCCAGCGCCAGGTCCTTGAGGCCGAGGGTGTGGGCGTCCTTGATGTTCGGCACCACGAGCCCGCGCGGGGTCGCCGCCGCGATGCCCAGGTTCACGTAGTGCTTGTAGACGATCTCCTGAGCGGCGTCATCCCAGCTCGCGTTGATCTCCGGGTGGCGGCGCACCGCCGTGAGCACCGCCTTCGCGGCGATCAGCAGCGGGGTGACACGCACGTCCGCGAACTCGCGGTCCTCACGCAGGCGGGCCACGAGCTTCATCGTCTTCGTGATGTCGAGCGTGTGGAACACCGTGACATGCGGCGCGGTGAACGCGCTCGCGACCATCGCCTCGGCAGTGCGCTTGCGCACCGACTTCACCGGCACGCGGGTCTGGCGGCCGCCGCCGCTCACGGTCCCCTGCGCCAGCCACGGCGCGTCATCGCCGGGGTACGTGGCGAGCGCCCGGGCCGACGCCTCGCCTGCGCGGGCGACGACATCCTCACGCGTGACGATGCCGCCGGGGCCGGTGGGCGTCACGGAGCCCAGGTCGACGTCGAGGTCACGGGCCAGCTTGCGCACCGGCGGCTTGGCCAGCACCTGCGGGCGGGCGGGCGCCGGCTGAGCGGGGGCGGGCTGAGCGGGCGCTGGCGCCTGGGCAACCGGCGCGGGCTGCGCGACGGGTGCGGGTGCGGGTGCGGGTGCGGACGGGGCGGACCCCGCGGCGGGGCGGGCGGCCCGGGGCCGGCGCGCCGCGCCCCGGCCGGGGCCGCCACAGGCGACGAGGGCGGCCTCCCCGGCCTCCCCGGCGGCGCCGCCCGCCTCCGCGGCTGGCGGCGCCGGGGGGGGGGGCCCGCCGGGGCCGGGGCCGCGGGCTGCGCGACGGGTGCGGGTGCGGGTGCGGGTGCGGACGGGGCGGACCCCGCGGCGGGGCGGGCGACCCGGGCACGTCGCGCCGAGCCCTGGCCGGTGACGCCATAGCCGACGAGGACGGCCTCACGGGCCTCGCCGTCGACGCCGCTCGCCTCGACGGCTGCCGGCGCCGGGGCGGGAGCCAGCGCGGCGCCGTGCGGGTCGGTGTCCACCTCGATGATCGGGGTGCCGACGTCCACCGTCGTGCCGGGCTCGACCATGATCCGGGTGACGACGCCGGTGAACGGGCTCGGCAGGTCGACCAGCGACTTCGCCGTCTCGATCTCGACGATGGTCTGGTTGACCTCGACGGTGTCGCCGACGGCGACGTGCCACGCGACGATCTCGGCCTCGGTCAGGCCCTCGCCCGCGTCGGGCAGGTTGAACTGCTGGTAGATCGGCACCGTGGTCTCCTCACACGCCAGGGATCAGAACGTCAGGGTGCGGTCGACGGCGTCGAGCACACGGTCCAGGCCGGGCAGGTAGTCCTCTTCGATCTTCGAGACGGGGTACGGGGTGTGGAAGCCGCCGACCCGCAGCACCGGGGCCTCGAGCTGGTAGAAGCACTCCTCGGTGACCCGCGCGGCGACCTCGGCGCCCGTCCCGTAGACCGTCGGCGCCTCGTGGACCACGACGCAGCGGCCCGTGCGGCGCACCGAGGCGACCACCGTCTCGACGTCCAGCGGGGAGAGCGTCCGCAGGTCCACGACCTCGATGCTCGTGCCCTCTGCCGCTGCCGCGTCGGCCGCCTTGAGCGCGGTGGCGACGGTGGGGCCGTACGCCACGACGGTCACGTCCGTGCCGGACCGCAGCACCTGGGCGCGGTCGAGGCCGGTGGCGGCCTCGGCGTGCGGCGCGGCGACGGGGCCCAGGTCCACGTCGCCCTTGTCCCAGTACCGGCCCTTCGGCTCGAAGAACAGCACCGGGTCGGGTGACGCGATGGCCTGCTGGATCATCGCGTAGGCGTCGGCGGGGTTCGACGGGCTCACCACCCGCAGGCCCGGGGTGTGCGCGAACAGCGCCTCGGGCGACTCGCTGTGGTGCTCGATGGCGCCGATGCCGCCGCCGTAGGGCACGCGGATGACGACGGGCAGCGTCAGCCGGCCGCGCGAGCGGTAGTGCATCTTCGCGAGCTGCGTCGTGATCTGGTCGAACGCCGGAAAGATGAAGCCGTCGAACTGGATCTCGCACACCGGGCGGTAGCCGCGCAGGGCCAGGCCGATGGCCGTGCCGAGGATGCCCGACTCGGCGAGCGGCGTGTCGACGACGCGCTCCCCGCCGAAGTCCTTGTGCAGGCCGTCGGTGACGCGGAACACCCCGCCCAGGGCGCCGATGTCCTCGCCCATGAGGAGCACCTTCGGGTCCTGCTCCAGCGAGCGGCGCAGCCCCAGGTTGATCGCCTTGCCGAGAGTCAGGCGCTGGACGCCGCTCATGTCGCTCATCGGGCGGCTCCCGTCGTGTCAGCGGCGCCCGTCGCGGGCAGGAATGAGCCCTCGTAGGCCTCGAACCAGGCCCGCTCCGTCTCGACCATCGCGTTCGGCGTGGCGTAGACGTGCTCGAACATCGAGGCGCTGTCGGGGGCCTCCCAGCCGCGCACCGTGGTGCGGAGCCGCTCGCCGAGCCGTGCGGCCTCGGCGTCGAGGTCGGCGGTGAACTCGGCGGGGAGCTCGCCGATCGCCTCCAGGTGCAGCCGCAGGCGGTCGATCGGGTCGCGGCGGGCCCAGTAGTCCTCCTCGGCGGCGGACCGGTAGCGGGTGGGGTCGTCCGACGTGGTGTGCGCGCCCATCCGGTAGGTGAACGCCTCGATGAACGTCGGGCCTCCCCCGCTGCGCGCCCGTTCGAGCGCCTCGGCGGTCACGGCGTAGCAGGCGAGCACGTCGTTGCCGTCGACGCGCACGCTGGGTATGCCGAAGCCGGGTGCCCGGTCGGCGATCGGCACGCGGGACTGGCGGGTGGTGGGCTCGGAGATCGCCCACTGGTTGTTCTGGCAGAAGAACACCATCGGCGCGTTGTTCACGGCGGCGAAGACGAGCGCCTCGCTGACGTCGCCCTGGGAGGTGGCGCCGTCGCCGAAGTAGGTGACCACTGCGGTGTCGCGGTCCGGGTCGCCGGTGCCGACGGCGCCGTCGCGCTGCACGCCCATCGCGTAGCCGGTGGCGTGCAGGGTGTGCGAGCCGATGACCAGCGTGTACAGGTGGAAGTTGTGCGCCTCGGTGTCCCAGCCGCCGTGGTCGATGCCGCGGAACAGGCGCAGCAGGTCGGCCAGGTCCAGCCCGCGGGTGTGGGCCACGCCGTGCTCGCGGTAGGACGGGAAGACGTAGTCCTGCGCGCGCAGCGCACGACCCGAGCCGATCTGCGCTGCCTCCTGGCCGAGGCACTGGGCCCACAGGCCGAGCTCGCCCTGGCGCTGGAGCGCGGTGGCCTCGGCGTCGAACCGGCGCACGATCACCATGTCGCGGTAGAGGCCGCGCAGCGCCTCGGCGTCGAGGTGCGCGATGCGGCCGGAGTAGTCGGGATGCTCGACCCGCTGCCCCGCAGGGGTCAGCAGCTGAACGAGCCCATCGTCGGTGAGTGGGCCAGACGTGCTCACGCGCGGTCTCCTTCGCATGCCGGCAGCAAGGGCGAAAAACGGTCAGAACGAACCTACGTGAGCGTAGGCTACGCAACCGTAGGTTGTCCCGGGCGTCGCGGACAACCCTTGCCACACCGCTTTGTCGACATCCCACATGACCCCGACGACCATGCGGATCTCCACCTCAGCACCGCCCTCACGACGGCGTCAGCGCGTGTCGCGGGACGTCAGCGCGCGAAGCCCTCCGCGACCTCCAGCAGCAGGTCAGTGGCCTCGGCCTCGCCGACGCTCACCCGCACCCCGTCACCGGCGAACGGCCGCACCAGGACACCGGACCGGGCCGACTCCCCCGCGAACGCGAGCGCCCGATCCCCGAGCGGCAGCCACACGAAGTTGGCCTCGCTGTCCGGGACCTCCCAGCCCTGCGCGCGCAGCCCGGCGAGCATCCGCGACCGCTCGTCCACCACGGCCTCCACCCGGACCATCAGCTCGTCCGCGGCGCGCAGCGAGGCCACGGCCGCGAGCTGCGCGAGGTGCGAGACCCCGAACGGCGTCGACACCGCCCGGATCCCCGCCGCCAGCCGTGGCCGGGCCACCGCGAAGCCGACCCGCAGCCCCGCCAGGCCATACGCCTTCGAGAAGGTGCGCAGCAGCACCACGTTCGGTCGCGCCGCGAACACCGCCAGGCCATCCGCCGCCAGCGGGTCCCGCACGAACTCCACGTACGCCTCGTCGAGCACCACGAGCACGTCGCGCGGCACCGCGTCGAGCAGCTCCGCGAGCTCGTCGGCCCGTACCGCCGGGCCCGTGGGGTTGTTGGGGGTGCACAACAGGATCACGCGGGTCCGGTCCGTCACGGCCGCCGCCATCGCGGGCAGGTCCAGGCGGCCGTCGGCGGTGAGCGGCACCTGCACTGCCCGCGCTCCGGCGATGCCCACGGCGATCGGGTACGCCTCGAACGACCTCCAGGGGAACACCACCTCGTCACCCGCGTCGCACACCGCGGCGAGCACGTGGCTGAGCACCGCCACGGAGCCGTTGCCCGTGACCACCCCGGCGGGGTTCACGCCCAGGTGGGCCGCGATCGCCTCGGTGAGCTCAGTCGCGTACATGTCCGGGTACCGGTTGACGTCCATCGCGCCGTCGGCGATGGCGGCCACCACCGATCCCAGTGGCGGGAACGGGTTCTCATTGGAGGACAGCTTGAACGCCGCCGCTCCGACGAGTGCGCGGGCGCCCGGGACGTAGGGCGGCAGTGCGGCGACAGCGGGGCGGAGCGGAACCTGGGGCACTGCCACAGCATGCCACCGCCGCGTTCGCGCGCTGCGGCGACGGCCCGGATGGCAGGATCGAGTCATGAGCTTCGTGCTGCGCGTGATCATCAACGGCATCGCCATCTGGTTCGCGACACTGATCCTGCCCGGCCTGGTGATCGTCGGCACCGACTCGACGTGGCAGGCCATCGGCGTGATCCTGCTGATCGGCCTCGTGTTCGGCCTCGTCAACGCGATCGTCAAGCCGATCGTCAAACTCATCTCGCTGCCGCTGTACATCCTCACGCTGGGGCTGTTCACCCTGGTGGTGAACGCCCTGATGCTGTTGCTCACGGCCTGGATCACGAACCAGGCCACCTGGGGGCTCCGTGTCGACAACTTCGGCACCGCGGTGCTGGGCGCGCTGGTGATCTCGATCGTCAGCTTCGTGCTCAGCGTGCTGGCCCCGGGACGCCGCCGCTGAGCCACGGCGCCGGCCAGGCGCCTCATCGGGTCACCGCGGGGTGGACCAGGGGCCCCAGGCTGGGCGGCTGCGGCAGGCCCGCCACTGTGCCGGGCCGGCCGACGACGTCCGGGGTGACCGGCTGGGAGCCCTGGTACTGGGTGAGCGTGACGGTGGTGCCGTCCGGGCCGTAGATGTCGCGCTGCACCGAGTCCCGCCACGCGCGCAGCGACGGGTCTTGCTCCCCTGCGGCCTCGACCCGCTCCGCACTGCGGGCATAGGTGGTGAGGTCATGCGAGTCGAGGAGGTCGCGGGAGGCCAGGCGGTCGGCCGGATCGGTGGACGCCCTGAGGTCGACGGACACCGTGAGGCGTTGCGGGGTGTCCGGCGACGGCAGCGCGTCGAGCGTGGGCACGATGTCGGTGGAATGCTCCAGGTGCTTGGTGGCGACGCCTCGTGGCGCGGCCATCCCGGCCACCGGGGATCCGGCGGTCAGCACATGCGTGACCGCGTGGCGGCCAGTGACTGCCGCGGCGGAGGCCACGGCCATGGCCGCCATCCCGCCTTGGCTGTGCCCCGCGAGCAGCACGGGCTCCCCGGGCTCGGCGCCGGCCTGGTCGAGCGCCTGAAGGACGAGGTCGCTCGCGCCATCGGGCATGCCCGCCATCAGGGAGATGTTGGTCATGGCGCGCATCGGGTTGTCGCCCTCCGGGCCTGACTGCTGCGTGCCCGGGATGGCCACTGCCCAGCTGCGTGAGCCGTCGGGTTGGTCGAAGCGCAGCACGCTCACCACCCCGAGCCCTCCGTGGGCGCCGCCGGGGTAGGAGTCGTCGATCAGCCTGAGCAGTCCGGCGTCGTCGCGTGGACGGGCGTCGCCGTCCAGGGCGCGAGTGCTGCCGAGCACCGCGACGCTCACCTGGCGATGGCCCAGGATCGCCGCCCACGGCTGCGCCGCGCTGCCCACGGGGTGTGGCGGCCCGAGCTGCGCGCCCGGGCGCAGCGCCTGCAGGTGGCTGGTCACGCCGTGCAGCAGCAGCTCCACGCCTCCGCCGCGCACCATCGACGTCGGGTCGGGCCATCGGCCGGTGCGGCCCTTGCTCCAGAGCGCGACGAGCCCTGCCCCCGTCGTCAGGTGGACGCCCGCCACCCAGGACATCGGCCAGCCGAGCGGCCCTTCGCCGACCCACGACGCCTGCGCCCCGACGAGCCCGCGCACCAGTCGTTCGACGGCGCCTTCCGCCTGCTCGTACCCCTCGGCGGCGGCCCGCAGCGACCGGGTGAGCGCGCGGAGCGACTCGGCGGTCTCACCGGGTGAGCCGAGGCCGTTGAGCAGTGGGGCGAGGGCCGTCCGTGCGACCCGTCCCGAGCCGAGAGCCTCGTCTCCCTCCCAGGTGGCCTGGGATGCGGCGGCCAGTGCCGCCGCGGCGTCGTCGAGCCGGTCGGCGGCCGTCTCGAGCGACTGGGCGGCCTGGTTCAGGTCCGCGAGCCGCGCCACGGTGCCGCCGCGCCCGCCGGACACCTCGATCCCGCCGCCGAGGTCGGTCACCACTGCCTGCCAGCGGGCTGGCCGAGCAGCCCATAGGCGGCATCGGCGCGCATCGCGACGCAGGCCAGCGCGGTGGCGCGATCGTGCTGCCGGAGCGCGTCATAGGCCGTGTCGACGTCGCGCGCGGTGCGGGCGACGGCCTGCTGCGCCTCATCGAGGGCGGCGCGGTACCGGTCGGCCGCATCCGACACCCAGTCGACCTGTGCTGCCGCGGCGAGGGCCCGGGCGGCCTCGTCGACGTGTCCGGCGGCGGCTGCCACGACGGGTGAGATCGCCGCCTGCCCGGTCGGTGCCATCGCCATCCTCATGCGCCGGACGTTAGGCAGGCGCACACCCCGGCAACTCCTGCACGGCAACCCCCAGGGGACGGCCACGGAAACTCCTCGGCCTGGGGGTGCGCCGGCACTAGCCTCGGCAGGTGCGCCGCCGCTCCGCGCCCTGGGGCGCCCTCGCGATCCTCACCGGATCGGTCCTGTTCGCCGTCAACGGCACAGTCGCCAAACTCGCGATGCAGTCCGGCCTCAGCCCGGAGCGGCTCGTCGAGCTCCGCTGCCTGGGCTCCGCGGTGCTGCTCGTCGGAGTGGCCCTCATCGTCAATCCCCGCGCGTTGCGCGCCCGCGGCAAGGAGCTCGCCGTGCTGGCGCTGCTCGGTGTCGTGGGGGTCGCCCTGGTGCAGTGGTGCTACCTCGTGGCCATCTCCCGGCTGCCCGTCGGGCTCGCGCTGCTGCTCGAGTACACCGCCCCGCTGCTCGTCGCGCTGTGGGCCAGGTTCGTGCTGCGCGAGCAGGTCCGCGCGCGGGTGTGGTGGGCGCTGGCCGCCTGCCTGGCCGGCCTGGCGCTCGTCGCGCAGGTGGGCGACGGCATCGTGCTCGACGGCCTGGGAATCGCCGCCGGGCTGGGCGCCGCCGTCGCGCTGGCCGCCTACTACCTGCTGGGCGAGCGGCTGATGACCCGCCGCGAGCCGCTCACCACGCATGCCTGGTCGATGACGTTCGCGGCGCTGCTGTGGGTGGTGCTGCAACCGCTGTGGACCTTCCCGCGCGGTGTGCTCACCCAGGACACTCCGCTCGCCGGGCCACTGGCCGACGTGCGGGCGCCGATGTGGCTCCTCGTGCTCGGCATCGTGGTGCTCGGCACCGCCGTGCCGTACCTGCTGTTCCTGGTGGGCATCCGCCGGCTCGGCGCGGCGCGTGCGGGCCTGCTCGGCATGTCGGAGCCCGTGGCGGCCTCAGCCGTCGCCTGGGTGGTGCTGGGCGAGGCGATGACGGCGGTGCAGCTCGTCGGCGCGGTGGTGGTGCTCGCGGGCATCGGGCTGGCGGAGACGTCCCGGCGAGGTGCCGTCGAGGCCGTCGACGTCGCTCAGGTCAGCCCCGCCTCCACCACAACTCCTTAGGCCGCGGCAGCGCCAGCACGACGACGACGCCCGCCAGCAGGAGCGCCGCGACCCGCCAGCCGTCTCCCGGCGGCAGCCCGCCCTCGGCCACCACGGCGGCGACGACTGTCAACGCCTGCGCGCCGACCTGCAGCACTGCCGTCTCCCGTGCGCCCGAGGCCAGCACCGCCAGCTCGACGCGCGTCCGCCGCGTGGTCCGCGCGGCCACGGCGCCCAGCCACAGCAGCAGGTGGACCAGCAGCACCAGCGCCATCGTCGACCCCAGGGGCGGCACACCGCCGAACAGCACTCGGGCGCCGACCACCAGCACCACCATCCCGGACAGCCCGAGCCCGGGCGCCCAGGCCAGCACCGCGACGAGCAGGCCGAGCGCCACCACCACCGACGTGGGCGGCTGCGGACCCGGCCCCGACCACGCGACCGCCAGGGCCAGCGCGGCGACGGCAGCGAGCACCAGCCGCAGCGCCCAGGCCGGCGCCCAGGGCCCGATGTCGACCTCGACATCGTCCCGCCGCGACGCCACCGTGAGGGCCCAGCCCCGCAGGCGCCTCATGCCGGCCCCCCCGCGCCCGGCCGCCGACGGCCGCGCCGGGCCAGGCCGGCCAGGGTGACGGCGGGGTCGTCACGCCACGAGACCACCCCGACGGCGAGGTCGGCCAACTCGGCGAGCCGGTCCTCCCGGCCCAGCCGCACGATGCGCGGCGCGAGCCGCTCCCGGTCGTCCAGATGCCGATCGCGCACGTCGGGCAGCACGTCGACGGCGATCACCCGATGCCCGGCCCGGCGCCACCGCCCAGCGACGCGGGACGCCTCGTCGTCCAGGAAAGTGGAGAACACCACGACGAGCGCGCCGGAGGGGATCTGCGGCGGGCGCAGCCGCTTCGGCGGCTCGCCCCCGGGGGGCGTCACCGCCCGGGCGGGCCGGGTGCGGTCGAGCTGACGACGCCCACCCCCCGGCGGCAGCGGGCGGCGGCGCGCGCCGAGGTCGTCGAGCCCCACCCGGTCGCCGGCCGCGAGGTAGCGCTGCGCGAGCGAGGCCGCCGCATGCCGGCCCAGGTCGAGCGAGGTGGGGTCCTGCGCGCGCGGGCCCTCGGCGCCACGCCACGTGCGGGGGTCGGGTCCGACGTCGTCCCGGGAGTCGACGACGAGCAGCACGACGGCCTCGGCGAGCGCGTGCTCCCGGCGCACGTACAGCTCGCGCAGGTCAGGGGCGCGCCGAGCCGTGACCCGCCAGTCGATCCGGCGCAGCCGGTCCCCCGGCGCGAACATGTGCACATCGCGCAGGTCGCCGCCCTCGCCCGGCCGACGTGACGTGTGCGCGCCGGTCAGCCCGCGCAGCCTCGGCGGGAGCGGCAGGTCCCGCAGCGCCGACGGGCTGGGCAGCACCAGCGCGGTGCGGCCCACCGGGTCCGTGGGCTCCCCGATGCTCGCGGCGCCCGATCCGATGCCCTGCGCGTCGACGGTGGCGACCTCCTGTGGGCCGGTCCGCACCGTGCGCACCACCACCGGCAGGGTCCGCGTCCGATCGACGCGGACCAGCAGCTCGGCGGCGTCCCGGCCGGCCCGCCGCACGCCGACCAGCGCGGCCGTCATCCCGGGCGGGGCGTCCAGCAGCACTCGGGCCCGGACCGCGCCGGGCCGCGCCGTCGCCGCGTCGGCACGCCCAGTCGCCGTGTCGGCGCTACCGCGCGCCGCGTCGGGGACGGAGCCGGCTCCCTCCGGATCGGCGTCGGCGGCGGCACCGTCGGACCATCCCGTCAGGCGCACCGTGAGCTCCCCCGACGGCCGGCGCCACAGGTCCCAGGCCGCCGCCACCAGTGGCGCCGCGCCCAGCACAGCGACGTCGGGCCGGCCCAGCAGGCCGCCCGCCACGAGGAGCGCGGCACTCGCCACGGCGCCGGCCCCAGCCGCGCGGCTCCGCGTCCACCGCCCGCCGACGCCCGGCGCCCGGTCGCTCATTCGACGCCCGGAGCCCGGCGCCCCGCCGTGCCGCCCACCGCGACGGGCTCGCCGCGCCGGACCGTCGGCGGCACCGGCGTCCGGCCCAGCACCTCGGTGACCACGCGCTGCGGCGCCAGGCCCGTGGCCCACGCCTGCGGGCTCAGCGAGATCCGGTGCGCGAGCGTCGCGACGCCCACGGCCTTGACGTCCTCCGGCGCCACGAAGTCGCGCCCGTCGAGCACCGCGAGCGCGCGCGCCACGAGCACCAGCGCCTGCGAGCCGCGCGGCGAGGCGCCCACCTCGACGGCGGCGTGCGCCCGGGTCGCGGCGGCCAGGTCCACGCAATAGCCGAGCACGTCCGGGTCGACGGCCACGGCCTCAACGCCGGCCTGCATCTGCGTGAGGGCGGCGGCGTCGACCACCTGCCGCACGTCGGCGTGCTCACGGCGGCGGGCGAGCCGGCGGCCCAGCACGTCCATCTCGGCGTCGCGGTCGGGGTAGCCGACGGCGAGCCGCACCATGAAGCGGTCGAGCTGCGCCTCGGGCAGCGGGTAGGTGCCCTCGTACTCCACCGGGTTCGAGGTGGCGACGACGTGGAACGGCTCGGCCAGCCGGTACGTCGTCCCGTCCACGGTGACCTGTCGCTCCGCCATGGCCTCCAGCAGCGCGGACTGCGTCTTGGGGGCGGTGCGGTTGATCTCGTCGGCGAGGAGCAGGCCGGTGAACACCGGGCCGGGTCGGAACGCGAACGTCGCGGTGGCGGGGTCGAACACGCTCGATCCGGTGAGGTCCGACGGCAGCAGGTCGGGGGTGCACTGCACGCGGCGGAAGTCGAGGCCGAGCGCCGTGGCCAGGCTGCGGGCGGCGAGCGTCTTGCCGAGGCCAGGCACGTCCTCGAACAGCACATGGCCTCCGGCGAGGATCGCCGCAAGCGCAACCCGCAGCGGCTCGCGCATGCCCACCACCACCGTCCCGACCTCGTCGAGCACGGCACGGCCGCGGGCGGCGACCTCGGGGACGGAGAGAGCGGTGCTGGTCATCGGACGGTTCTCCCGGAGGCTCTGGGGGCGGGCGTGCGGTCGAGGTGGAGCGGTGCGTCGGCCACCGGGGTCGCCCGGGGTGTCCCGAGCTCCTCCAGCACGCCGACCGCATGGCGGACGTCGGCGAGCCGCGGCAGCGGGAGGCCGGTGGTGGTCAGCGTGCGGTGCGCCCGGGCGCCGACGAGCTCGCGCAGTGCGGCGTCGTCGTCGGGCTCCTCGAGCCGCACGCCGTGGCGGGCGAGCCGGACGGCGGCGGTGGCCCGCAGCACCCGGTGGGCGCGCTCCCCGACGCGGCCGTCGCGCGCCACCATCGCCCAGGCGAGGTCCTGCACCTCGCCGCGCGCCCCATGCCGGCGCGGCTCATGCTCATGCACACGCCAGGCGTCCGCGTCGGGCTCGACCCGTTCGAGCAGCACCACGGCGACAGCCAGCGCGAGCCCGACGAGCAGCGCCGACGTCAGGGCGAGGCCCACGGCCCAGACGATCAACGCGCCGCCGCCGCCGAGGATGAGGGGGCGCCCGGCCAGACGCGCCAGCCGCCTCATGGGCGACCCTCGAGCGCCGGTTCCGCGTCGGTGTCGCGCCGGTCGCCGAGGCCGTCGGCGAGCACCGCGAGGCACTCCTGCGCGCGCCGGACGTCCTGGTCGGTGACGGGGCGGTCGCTGAACCGCGCCGTCAGGTAGAGGCCCAGCAGGGCGCGTGTGGCGTCCGGGTCCGCGCGCGTCCCGTCGAGCACGTCGACGGTGAGCTCGCTCGCCGTCTGGGCGGGGTCCCGCTCGACACCGCTGCGCTCCGCGGCCTCCTCCAGCGCGACCCAGGCGGCCACCACGGCGTCGGCGGGCTCCGCCTCACCCGCGAGCGCCTGCGCGGCACGTGCGACGCCTGCGCGCAGGACGGGCGCTGCGGCCTCGTCGTCGGCGTCGATGACCAAGTCGTCAGGCGCCTCGTCGCGGGCTGTCTGGTCGCGTGCCGCCCAGGTGCGCAGCAGTGCCCGCACAGCCAGGACCAGCAGCCACAGCAGCACCGCCACGCACAGCGCGGCGAACACGGCGCCGACCCAGCCGAGCCAGGCGGGCAGCGCCTCGGCCGCCGCCAGCCCGTCGGGCAGCGACTCGGGCAGCGCGGACGGGGTCTGCTGAGGCGGGGTGAAGACGAAATCGGGGGCGCCGACGTCGCGTCGTCCGATCGTCCACGGGCCAGCGACGGCCGCGGCGATCACCGACGCGACCACGAGCATGGCCACGAGCGCGGTGGGCAGCAGGCCCCTGGCGGTCTCAGGTCGCACGCCTCGCCGTCCCGTCGCTGTGGTCTCGGATCGGCACACTGTAGCCACGTCGCGGCGGACAGCCCGTGGGACACCCGGCGCCCTCTGGGATGATGACGGCCATGACCTCCCCCGCGCGCGTGAGCCTGGCCGACGTGACTCCCCCCATCGCCCTGGGGCCGCTCGACGGCCGCTACCGCTCGGCGGTGGCGCCGCTGGTCGACCACCTCTCCGAGGCGGCGCTCAACCGCGAGCGGGTG
The DNA here is from genome assembly GCF_900046455.1 of Cellulomonas timonensis. Taxonomy (GTDB): domain Bacteria; phylum Actinomycetota; class Actinomycetes; order Actinomycetales; family Cellulomonadaceae; genus Cellulomonas_A; species Cellulomonas_A timonensis. The sequence goes on along the minus strand of NZ_FCOT01000011.1, from coordinate 361,396 downwards.
CACGTCGAGGTCGAGTGGCTGATCCACCTCACGTCGCAGCAGGTGGTGCCGGGGGCTCCGGAGCTGTCGGCCGCGGAGCGGCAGTACCTGCGCGACGTCGTGGCGACGTTCGGCCCGGACGAGGTCGCCGAGCTCGCCGAGATCGAGCGCACGACGGTGCACGACGTGAAGGCCGTCGAGTACTTCCTCAAGCGCCGCCTGGCCGAGGCGCCCGCCACGCTGGGCCCCGACACCGTGCTGCCAGCGGTCAGCGAGCTCGTGCACTTCGCGTGCACCAGCGAGGACATCAACAACCTCTCCTATGCGCTGATGGTGCGCGGCGCCGTCCGCGAGGTCTGGCTGCCGGCCGCGGTCGCCCTGGTCGACGACGTCGCGGCGATGGCCCGCGATCTCGCAGCGGTCCCGATGCTGGCGCTCACGCATGGGCAGCCCGCCACGCCGACCACGCTCGGCAAGGAGCTGGCCGTGCTAGCGCATCGCTTGCGCCGCCAGCTCCGCCGGATCGAGGCCGACGAGTACCTCGGCAAGCTCAACGGCGCCACCGGCACGTACGGCGCGCATGTGGTCGCGGTGCCGGGCGCCGACTGGCCGGAGGTGTCGCGCACGTTCGTCGAGCACCTGGGGCTCACCTGGAACCCGCTGACCACGCAGATCGAGTCGCACGACTGGCAGGCCGAGCTGTACGCGGACATCGCGCGGTTCAACCGGGTGCTGCACAACCTGGCCACCGACGTGTGGTCGTACATCTCGCGCGGGGTGTTCATCCAGACCCCCGTGGCGGGCGCGACGGGATCGTCGACGATGCCGCACAAGGTCAACCCGATCCGCTTCGAGAACGCCGAGGCGAACCTCGAGCTGTCCTGCGCGCTGCTCGACACGCTGGCCGCGACCCTCGTCACCAGCCGCCTGCAGCGCGACCTGACGGACTCGACGACGCAGCGCAACATCGGCCCGGCGTTCGGCCACTCGCTGCTCGCGATCGACAACGTGCGGCGCGGCCTGCGGGCGCTGTCCGTGGACGCCGGCCTGCTGGCCCGCGAGCTGGACCAGAACTGGGAGGTCCTGGGCGAGCCGGTGCAGTCGGCGATGCGCGCGGCCGCGGTGGCGGGCGTCACGGGCATGCAGAACCCGTACGAGCGGCTCAAGGAGCTCACGCGCGGGCGCCGGCTCACCGCCGACGACATGCGTGAGTTCATCGCCGGGCTGGGCCTTCCGGAGGATGTCGCGGCCCGGTTGGCGGCGCTGGAGCCGGGCTCGTACACGGGCCTCGCGGAGCAGCTGGTCGGCTACCTCGAAGGCTGAGTAGTCCGGTCCGATGGGAGCGGGTCCAACCAGATCCTCACCAACCTCTCAGATATCGCTCTCCACCTAGCGATGCGCAGGTCAGCGCGTCTTGGGTGGGCGGGTGAGGCGCCTGATCGGAACGCGGTCTCCGGGGAGGCCACCCGGAAGTGGTCCAGAACCTGTGGGCCGTCTGGGTGAGTTCTGGACACATGCCCGGATTCGTTGCACAATCGGGACTCGATTCCGGAACGTCCGGTACTTCCGATTTGGCGAGGGTGCCATCGTGACTCTGATGCAGAAGGCGATCACGCCCGCTCTGACTCGCGCTCACCTGAGCGTCGGTCACGATCGCGTGGCGGGATACGTGGTCCGCGCGGAGGACGTGTCCTTCGCCACGACGCCCGCACAGCTCTTCGAGGTGCACGGACTCGGTTACCCCGGAACCCCGTTCAGCCCGTACGCGCCGTCCATCGACGTGCTGCGCTTCGAGTCCTCCCCGCAGCTCCAGTACAAGGATGTGCCTGGCTACATCGTGCCGCTGTGGTGGCTGCGCCACTCCCGCATCCCCCCGGGCGCGGAGCTCGTGCGCATCTTCGCCGACGGGACCCAGATCCTCCTGGGCCACTACGGCGATGTCGGCACTGGGTGGACCGTGACACAACTCGGGGCGCAGCGCCCCGCCCTGGCGTCGCTCTCCCGCTGTGTGGGCCCCGTGGCCAAGTGGCACGGCGCCTACCTCGAGGCCGACGTGGTCGACGAGGGGAACACGGTGGTGCTGGCGCTCGCCAACCCGCCGCTGTTCGAGACGGACTTCCAACAGTCCCCCGCCGGCCGCTGGTACCGCCGCGTCGCCCGCGAGGAGGTCAGCGAGCTGTTCGAGCTGGACCTCACCGCCCGCTGGAACGGCCTCAACGTCCGCGTCGTCGACCAGTGGCAGGACGCGCAGCGTTACGTCGTGGCGCGCATCTCCCACCTCGGTGACGACGTGGACCGCGCCGAGCAGCTCCGCCTGGACCGGGTCGAGGCGGGCGTCTACGAGGCGATCGTCTACGCCGCCGAGCTCACGGACATCCAGACCAACCAAGTCGTGCCGCACACCTGGGCACCCGGACCAGCACAGAAGGCGTGGGCCTGACAGTCCCACGCTCCCCCGGACCGCACGCCGGGCCTGGCTCCCCCCCGCTCAGGCCCGGCGTGCGCTTGTCCGCTTGGTGAGTCCCTCGTCACGCGGCGGCGCCGTCAGCCCGGGCAACTCAGGCGCCGGCACTGCGGCCAGCTCGGCCAGCGCAGCGCTGAACGCCTCGGCGTCACCAACCCGAGCCGCCTCACGCGCCCGCACCGTCGGCCCGTGCAGGGCCGCCCGGGCGCGCCGCCGCTCCGCCCGAAGCCTCACGGCGCCCTCGCCGCCCTGCTCGGACGCGCGGGACGCCCGCTCGATCGGGCCCAGCACCCGGACCCGCTGCTCGATCACCGCGGGGTTCCACGCGCGCCCCCGCTGCCCCGCCGCGAAATCGGCGGCGGTGCGGTGCACGATCGCCCGCGCCACCTCGATCGGCGGGGGCTGCTCATCCGGCGCGTGCTCGCTCACCGTGGTCAGGCTCCCGAGCCGCACTCCAGGCAGCGATCGCACCTCGGGGTCCACGTCGTGCCGCAGGGCGAGGTCGACGATCGCCAGGGGCCGCGCCGCGTCACCCCGGACGGCGGCGAGCGCATCCGCCTGGAGGACGGCGCCGGCCGCCCCGCTGCACGCCACGACCAGGTCGACGTCCGGCAGCGCGCTCGCGAGGTCCCGAGTGGTCAGCGCGTGGACGCCCCGCGCCTCCGCGAACGCCAGGGCGCGGCCGCTCGGCGAGAAGACGTGGATGTCGCGGCAGCCGCGCGACTTCAGGGCCGCCAGGCTGGCCCCCGCGTAGGAGCCCGTGCCGACCAGGACGCAGCGGACGTCCGGCCAGGCCGGCAGGCCGTCCTCGACGAGGTCCAGGGCCACCGACACCATCGACCGCCCGGCGCCGCCGAGGCCCGTGTCGGCCTCCACGGCGCGGGAGGTCCGGGAGGCCGTCTGGAAGAGCCCCTCCAGCTCGGAGGTGGTGGTGCCGTCCCGGCGTGCCGCCGTCAGCGCGCGACGCACCTGGCCGGCGATCTCGCGCTCCCCGACCACCATCGACTCGAGCCCGGACGCGACGGCGAACAGGTGCTCGGCGACGTCGATGCCGAGGCGCGCATGCACCTCGGCGGCGACCTTCTCGGCGGGGTAGCCGGTGTGCGCGGACACGACGGCGGCGGCCGCGGCCCGCACGTCCGAGGCGTGCTCGGAGGCGACGACGTCCAGGTACAGCTCGAACCGGTTGCAGGTCGCGAGCACCACGGACCCGGCGACAGGCGGGCACTCGGACACGATCTCGCGTCCGACCGCATGCGTCGCGACGGAGAGCCGCTCCAGCACCGCGAGGTCGAGGTCGTGGTGACTGGCGACCAATGACATCAGCACCACGATGAAGATTGAATCATCCCGAGGAATATCCGGCACAATCGAGCGGTGAGCCTTCCTGTGACACATCCGCTCGTCGACGGCCGCACGACTAATTCGGCACTGGTGGCCGCCTATTCCGGCGAGGCTCCCAGCCGCCGTCCGGTGTGGTTCATGCGGCAGGCGGGTCGCTCGCTGCCGGAGTACCGGGCCCTGCGCGAGGGGGTCGGGATGCTCGAGTCCTGCCTGCGCCCGGAGCTCGCCAGCGAGATCACGTTGCAGCCCGTCCGCCGGCACGACGTGGACGCCGCGATCTTCTTCTCCGACATCGTGGTGCCGCTGCTGCTGGCCGGCGTGGACGTCGACATCGTCCCCGGCGTGGGCCCGGTCATGGGCTCCGCGGTGCGCACGGCGGAGGATGTGGCGCGGCTGCGCGACGCCGGCCCGCTCACCGCTGAGGCCCTCGAGCCGGTGTCCGACGCCGTGGCGCTGACGGTCGCCGCACTCGGGTCGACGCCGCTGATCGGCTTCGCGGGCGCCCCGTTCACCCTGGCCGCGTACCTGGTGGAGGGCCGCCCGTCGCGGGACCACCTGGCCGCGCGGACGATGATGCACGCCGACCCCGACACCTGGCGGGCGCTGACCGAGTGGGCCGCCGACGTGACGGGCGCGTTCCTGCGCGCCCAGGTGCTCGCGGGGGCCAGCGCCGCCCAGCTCTTCGACTCGTGGGCGGGCTCGCTGTCGCTGGCCGACTACGTGGCGCATGCGGCGCCGTCGTCGGGCCGGGCACTCGCGAGCGTGGCCGGCCTCGGGGTGCGCACTGTCCACTTCGGCACCGGCACCAGCGAGCTGCTGGCCGCGATGCGCGACGTCGGGGCCGATGTCATCGGCGTCGACTACCGGCTGCCCCTGGACGAGGCGAACCGGCGGCTCGGCGGGCGCACCCCGTTGCAGGGCAACATCGACCCGGCGCTGCTGAAGGCCCCATGGCCCGTGCTCGAGGCCCATGTGCGGGATGTCATCGCACGCGGCGCCCAGGCGCCAGGCCACGTGGTGAACCTCGGGCACGGGGTGCCGCCAGACACCGACCCGGAGGTCCTCACCCGCGTCGTCCAGCTCGTGCACGAGGCGTAGCCCGATGGCCGCCCCCGACCCCGGCCAGCCCGGACCTGCCGAGCACTGGGACGCAGTGGTCGTCGGGGGTGGCGTCGCCGGGCTGGTCGCCGCGCGGGACCTCGCGGCCAGCGGCCTGCGGACCCTCGTGGTGGAGGCGCGCGAGGTCGTCGGCGGCGCGGTGGGGCGGCACGTCGTGGCCGGCCTGACGCTGGACTCGGGGGCCGAGTCCTTCGCGACGCGAGGCGGCGCCGTGGCCGAGCTCGCGCTCGAACTGGGCGTGGGCGAGCGCGTCGTGCGGCCTGAGCCCCGAGGCGCCTGGGTGCAGCTCGCGCACGGCGCTGGGCCGCTGCCGCGCGCCGGGGTGCTGGGCATCCCGACGGACCCGTGGGCGGCTGACGTGCGGCAGACGGTGGGGACCCTCGGCGCTGTGCGCGCGAGCGTGGACCGCATGCTGCCCGCGTGGTGGGGCGCCCGCGGCGGGGACGAGGTCAGCCTGGGGTCGCTGGTGCGGCGCCGGATGGGGCCGCGCGTGCTGGAGCGCCTGGTCCGGCCCGTGGTGGCCGGCGTGCATGCCGCCGACCCGGATGACCTGGCCGTGGACGCCGTGGCGCCGGGCCTGCGGGCGGCGCTCGCCCAGCAGGGCAGCCTGGCGGGCGCCGTGCGGTCGCTGCGCGCGGCGGCGCCGGCGGGTTCGGCGGTCGCGGGGTTCGACGGCGGGCTGCACGTGCTGGTCGACGCGCTGGCCGCGGACCTCGCCGGGCGGGCCGGGCAGATCCGCACGGGCGTCCGCGTGGTCGCGGTGCGCCAGCTGGCGCTTGCCGCGGAGCCGCCGTCGTTCGAGGTGGTGACGGAGGACGCCGAGGGCGCCGCTGGGCTGCTGCGGGCGGATCGGCTCGTGGTGGCGACCCCGGCTGCGGTGGGCCTGCTGGCGGGCGTGGCGCCGCAGATGGCGGGGGTGGTGCTGGACCCGGGGGCCGAGGTGGTGCTCGTGGCGCTGGTCCTCGACGCGCCGGCGCTGGACGCGGCCCCGCGCGGCACGGGGGTGCTCACCTCGCCGGCCGTGCAGAGCCAGGCACGCGGCGTGCGGGCCAAGGCGTTGACTCATGGGACGGCGAAGTGGGCGTGGCTCGCGGCGGCCGCCGGGCAGGGCCGGCACGTGGTGCGCCTGTCCTACGGGGTCGCGGGCGATGACCCCGGGCCGCGCGCGCTGCCTGACGACGAGCTGACGGCGTTGGCCTTGCGCGACGCGTCGACCCTGCTGGGCACTCGCCTCGGCGCCGACCAGCTGGTGGCGTCGGCCCGGGTGGTGTGGTCGCAGTCGCTGCCCCGGCCGAGCGCCTCCCATCGGGAGGCTGTCGCCCGGGTGCGTGCCGCTGTCGCGCCGACGCCCGGGCTCGCGGTGTGCGGCGCCTGGGTGGCGGGCAACGGGCTCGCGTCGGTGGTCCCGGACGCGCGCGCCGCGACTCGTGACCTCCTGGGCCGGCAATAGGCCGAGAATGCGCCTGAAGCCCTTGACAATTGCCGTTCTGACAGCGAGTCAGGAACACCTCACGATCGACCAGGAAATGACATTCTGACGTCGCGTCACATCCCTTTCCGGGAGCGCCGTGTGAGCACTCCCGGCATACGCCTTTCGACATCAGCCCGAGCGAGGACGACACTGGACCCCATGCCCACGAGAGTCCGTATCGGCACCCGCGCCAGCGCCCTGGCCCTCACCCAGACCGGACACGTCGCCACAGCGCTCGCCAGCGCGGGAACGCTCGACGTCGAGATCGTGCACGTGCGGACTGACGGCGACCGGCTGACCGGCCCCCTGTCCACGCTGGGCGGCGCCGGGGTCTTCGTCACCGCGCTGCGCGACGCGCTGCTCGCCGGTGAGGTCGACGTCGCGGTCCACTCCCTCAAGGACCTGCCCACGGCGCCGATGGAGGGCATCGCGCTCGGCGCCGTGCCGCCACGCGAGGACCCCCGCGACGCGCTGTGCGCCCGCGAGGGCTGGACGATCGCGACCCTGCCGGCTGGCGCCCGCGTGGGCACCGGATCGCCGCGCCGCAAGGCCCAGCTCCTGGCGGCCCGCTCCGACCTCGACGTGGTCGACATCCGCGGCAACGTCGACACCCGGCTCGGCCGGGTCGCGCCCGGGGACCTCGACGCCGTCATCCTGGCCCGCGCGGGACTGGCCCGGCTCGGCAGGCTCGACGCCATCACGGAGGTGATCGACCCCGCCGTCATGACGCCGGCGCCCGGACAGGGCGCCCTCGGGGTGGAGGTCCGCAGCCCGGGGACCGTGGAGTCGCTGGGCGAGGACCTCGCCGAGGCGCTGGCCGGGCTCGACGACCCTCGCACGCGGCTCGCGGTGTTCGCCGAGCGCACGCTGCTCTTCCACCTCGAGGCCGGATGCGCGGCTCCTGTGGGCGCGCACGCGTGGATCGACGAGTCGGCGCCCGACGACCCGCGCCTGATGCTCGATGCCGTGGTGATCAGCCTGGACGGCTCCACCGAGCTCCGGCGGTCCGGCTCGGTCCGGCTGCACGTGCCGTCGATGAACCCGGACCACGGACTGCTGCCCACCGTGCTCAGCCCCGTCCTGTACGGCACGTCGCCCTATGACGACCTCGCGCTCGCCCTCGGCCACGCCGTCGCCGACGACCTGCTCGCCTCAGGCGCGGCGAAGATCGCCCAGGTCGGCCCCGCTGCCACGCCCAGCGCCTCCGTGGCCGGTGACCAGCGATGACGGCCGTCCACCGATGACCGCAGCTCTCGACCAGGGTCCGCTCAGCGGGCTCCGCGTGCTGGTGCCCCGCGCCGCGACCGGGCCTGACCCGGTGGCCATCGCGCTCACAGCGGCGGGCGCCGAGCCCGTCACCGTCGAGCTCATCACCACGGTCCCGCCGGAGGACCCCACCGAGCTCGACGACCTCCTGCTCGCGCTCGGCTCCGGGTACTACACGTGGCTCGTGGTGACGAGCGCGGCGACGCTGCCCGTGCTCACCAGCCGCGCCGAGGAGATCGACTCGACGCTCGCGGAGCTTGTCACGGACACGCGGGTGGCTGCCGTCGGCCCCGCGACCGCGCGAGCGCTACGCGCTGAGGGTGTCCACGTGGACCTGGTGCCGCGCGGCACGTCGTCGGCGGCCAGCCTGCTGGAGCAGTGGCCGGCGTTGTCCGGCGAGGGCCGCGTGCTGGCTCCGCATGCCGACCTGGCCTCGCCGCGGCTCGTCGACGGGCTGCGCGCGCAGGGCTGGCAGGTCGACGACGTGGTGGCGTACCGCACGCTGCGCGGGGCGCCGCCCGAGCCCGAGGTCCTCGCCGCGTGGACGGGCGGCGACATCGACGCGGCACTGCTCACATCCGGCAGCACGGCCCGGCACCTGGTCGAGCTGCTCGGGCCGCCGCCTCCGGGCGTGCTGGTGTGCTGCATCGGGCCCAGCACCGAGGCGGAGGCACGTCGCCTCGGCCTCCACGTCGCGGCGATCGCCGACGCGCAGACGCCGGCGGGCCTCGTCGGCGCCCTCGCCGCGGCCCACGCACGTCGCCCGCACCACGACCTCCACCCGAGAAGAGCACCGAGGTGAACCCGTGACCGGATTCGAGCCGCACCTCATCGCGCCCGTGGGGCGGGTGCGTCCCCGCCGCCTGCGCGCCACGCCTGCGATGCGCCGCCTGAACGCGCAGACGCGGGTGCACCCGGCCAGCCTGGTGCTGCCCCTGTTCATCAAGGAGGGCCTGCGCGAGCCCGCCCCGATCCGCTCCATGCCGGGCGTGGTCCAGCACTCGCGCGACTCGCTGCGCCGGGCCGTGGCGCAGGCCGCTGAGGCGGGCATCGGCGGCGTGATGCTGTTCGGGGTGCCCGAGCACCGTGACGCGACCGGCAGCCAGGCCACCGACCCGCATGGCGTGCTCAACGTGGCCATCACCGACGCCGCCCGCGAGGCCGGCGACGCGCTGGTGGTGCAGGCGGACCTGTGCCTCGACGAGTTCACCGACCACGGGCACTGCGGGGTGCTGACCCCCGACGGCCGGGTGGACAACGACGCGACGCTGGTGCGGTACGCCGCGATGGCCCTCGCGCAGGCGGAGGCGGGCGCCCATGTGGTGGGGCTCAGCGGCATGATGGACGGCCAGACGGCTGTGGTGCGCGACGTGCTCGACGACGACGGCCACGACGACGTGGCGGTGCTCGCCTACGCCGCGAAGTACGCCTCGGCGTTCTACGGGCCGTTCCGGGAGGCCGTCGACTCGCAGCTCGACGGGGACCGGCGCACGTACCAGATGGACCCGGCGAACCGCCGGGAGGCCGCCCTGGAGGTCGCGCTCGACATCGCCGAGGGCGCCGACATCGTCATGGTGAAGCCCGCGATGGCCTACCTTGACGTGCTCGCCGACGTCGCCGCGACGTCCACGGTGCCCGTGGCGGCGTACCAGGTGTCCGGTGAGTACGCGATGATCGAGGCCGCCGCAGCGAACGGCTGGATCGATCGTCGCCGAGCTGTGATGGAGTCAGTGCTCAGCATCCGGCGCGCAGGCGCCGATCAAGTCCTGACGTACTGGGCGGTCGAACTGGCCGGATGGCTGCAGGAGGAGAGCTGATGGGTGCAGGGAGCGAGACGTCCGCGTCGTACTTCGAGCGGGCGCGAGCGGTGACCCCGGGCGGGGTGAACTCCCCGGTCCGGGCCTTCGGCTCGGTGGGCGGTACCCCCCGGTTCCTCACGTCGGCGCGCGGCGCGTACGTGACGGACGCGGACGGCAACGAGTACGTCGACCTCGTCGGCTCCTGGGGCCCGGCACTGCTGGGCCATGCGCACCCCGTGGTCGTCGAGGCCGTGCAGCAGGCGGCGTCCCGCGGCCTGTCCTTCGGCGCCCCGACGCTCACCGAGCTCGAGCTCGCGGATGAGATCCGGGCGCGGGTGCCCGCGGCCGAGCGGGTCCGGCTCGTCTCCACCGGCACCGAGGCCACGATGACGGCCGTCCGGCTCGCACGTGGCGTGACGGGCCGCGAGCGGATCGTGAAGTTCGCCGGCTGCTACCACGGCCATGTCGACTCCCTCCTCGCCGAGTCCGGCTCCGGCGTCGCGACCCTGGGCCTGCCCGGCTCGGCCGGTGTGACGAGTGCTGTGGCCGCCGAGACCATCGTGCTGCCCTACAACGACCTCGAGGCCGTCGAGGCGGCGTTCGCCGAGCACGGCGCCAGCATCGCGGCCATCATCACGGAGGCTGCGCCCGCGAACATGGGCGCCGTGCCGCCGCTGCCGGGCTTCAACGCGGCGCTGCTGCGCATCGCGCATGAGCATGGCGCGCTGCTCATCCAGGACGAGGTGCTCACCGGGTTCCGCGTGGGACCGGCCGGATGGTGGGGCCTGGAGGGCTCCGTCGAGGGCTGGGACCCGGACCTGTTCACGTTCGGCAAGGTCATCGGCGGCGGGCTGCCGGTGGCGGCCGTCGCCGGCCGGGCCGATGTGCTCGACGCGTTGGCGCCCCTGGGCCCCGTGTACCAGGCGGGCACGCTGTCGGGGAACCCGGTGGCCACGGCTGCGGGACTGGCCACGCTGCGGGCCGCCGACACGGCGGTCTACGGCCGCATCGACACCGTCTCCGCCGCGCTGCGGGCGGCCGTCTCAGGCGCGCTGGCCGAGGCGCAGGTGCCGCATGCCGTGCAGTGGGCGGGCAGCCTGTTCAGCACGATGTTCGGCAGCTCGGCTGCCGCGCGGGGCGCCCGTGACTACGCGTCGGTGCTGGCCACGGACTCGTGGCGGTACGCGCCGTTCTTCCACTCGCTGCTGGAGCAGGGCGTGTACGCGCCGCCGTCGGCCTTCGAGGCGTGGTTCGTCTCGGCGGCGCATGACGACGAGGCCGTCTCGCGCGTGCTCGACGCGCTGCCCGCCGCCGCGCGTGCCGCCGCGTCCGCCGAGGCCCCGACCGCGTAGCCGCACGCCGGAGGCCCCGGCTGCTGAGCCGCGATCGGGCATGATGGCCCAGACGCGGAGGAACCCCGCGTACCGGACGCGAGGAGACTCTCAGTGCCGCTCATGCAGAAGGCCGTCACGCCCGCCATCTCCGCGGCGATCCTGGAGGACGGCTACGACCGGGTCTCGGGGCTCGTGCTCCGCGCTGCGGATGTGTCGTTCGCGACGACCGCCGAGGTGCTGCATGAGGCGCACGGCCTGGGCTTCCCCGGGTCGCCGTTCCGCGCGGACGCGCCCTGGGTCGACGTGCTGCGGTTCCCGTCGTCGGGGCAGCTCCGCTTCGAGGACGCCGTCGGCGGCACGGACGAGGCGTCCCGCCTGCGCACCGGCGGGCCGTTCGTGGACCGCCCGCCGTTCACGGGCCTGGGGTTCCAGTCGGTGCGCGGCAGGGACGTGCCGCAGTTCTGGGTGATGCACACGCGCGTTCCCGCCGGGTCGGAGCTGGTGCGGGTGCGGGCCGACGGCACGTCCGCGACGCTCGCCCGGTTCGTGGATGTGGGGCATGGCTGGCAGGCAGAGGACGGCGCCGAGCCTTCTGGCCCGGCGCTGTCGCGCGTCGTGGGGCTGATGGCCCGGTGGCGGGACGCGCACTTCGCGGCCGACACGCTGCCCGACGGCGACGTGGTGCTCGCCTCGGAGGTGGAGCCGGGGCTCGACGGGTTCACGCGGACCACCGCCGGCCGGTGGCGGCGCGTGGTCCCCCGCGCGGAGGTCGCCGAGCTCTTCGAGCTGGTCGTGACGGCGATGTGGGGGCCGCTGCCGGTTCGGGTGGTCGACCAGTGGGCCGATGAGGATGGCGCGCAGGTGGCGCGCGTCTCGAGCACCGGCCACGACGCGAACCTGGCGGAGTCGCTCGGACTGGAGAAGGTCGACGCGGCGGCCTACGAGGCGAACGTCGTGATGAGCGCGCTGCACGATGTGACCCCCGCGCGGCTGGTGCCGGACGGCTGGGCGTCGGCCACAGCGTGACGGGGGCACGCGCCCACTGAGGCGCGTCAGGCGACGTGGACCCGGGACCGACGTCCCGTGTGGGAATACCCCCTAGGGGTACCCTGTTGGGGTGATCGAGCGGCTGAGCCGCCACGCCCGACGCACCCCACGGAGGACCCGTTGCACGGCTACATCCAGGACAAGGACGACTACCTCAAGCGGCTGCGCCGCATCGAGGGCCAGGTCCGCGGCATCGCCCGCATGGTCGAGGACGAGACCTACTGCATCGACGTCCTCACGCAGATCGCCGCCGTGACCAAGGCATTGCAGGCCGTCAGCATCGGCCTCGTCGAGGACCACCTCGGGCACTGCGTGGTGAACGCCGCGCGTGAGTCCCCCGAGGCCGGCGCCGCGAAGGTCCGCGAGGCCAGCGAGGCCATCGCGCGCCTCGTGCGCAGCTGACCGCCCCCACCCCAGCCACCCCACCGGAAGGAACACCCCCATGAGCCAGACCCTCACCACCACGTTCGGCGTCGACGGCATGACGTGCGGCAACTGCGTCAAGCACGTCACGACTGAGCTGACCGCGCTGCCCGGCGTCAAGGATGTCGCCGTCGAGCTCGTCACGGGCGGCACGTCGCAGGTCACCGTCGTCTCCGACGCGCCGCTCTCCGACGACGCGATCCGCGAGGCCGTCGACGAGGCCGGCTACGTGCTGGCCCCCAAGGGGTCGCTGCTGTGAGCTCAGCACCAAGCCAGAACGACACCCATATCACCGCCCCCCAGGCGCCCATCGGCACGATCGACCTCGCCGTCACCGGCATGACCTGCGCCTCCTGCGTGGGCCGCGTGGAGAAGCGGCTCAACCAGGTGCCCGGCGTCAACGCGACGGTGAACCTCGCGTTGGAGACCGCGCACGTCGAGCTCACCGAGCCCACCGACGAGGACACGCTGCTCGCCGCCGTCCGCAAGGCCGGATACGACGCCCGCGTCACCGGGCGCCACGACGCGGCAGGCCACGACGACATGGACCCCGTGGAGCACGCGCTGTCCGGGCACTCGATGGCCCCCGGCCACGACATGCAGCCCGGCGAGGACACGTCCGCCCCCACCCCCGACCGCGGCTCCGTGCTGCGCACCCGGCTGCAGGTCGCCGCCGTGCTGTCCCTGCCCGTGCTGCTGCTCTCGATGATCCCCGCGCTGCAGTTCACCGGCTGGCAGTGGGTCGTCGCCGCGCTCTCGCTGCCCGTCGCGACCTGGGCCGCGTGGCCGTTCCACCGCGCCGCCGCGCGCGCCGCACGGCACCGCGCCTCGACGATGGACACCCTCGTGTCGATCGGCATCATCGCCGCCACCGGCTGGTCGTTGTGGGCCCTGCTGCTCGGCGGCGCCGGGAAGCTCGGCGTCACCATGTCGCCCACGCTGTGGCCCGCTGCCGCGGCCGACGGCATGGAGATGGCCGTCCCCGAGCTGTACTTCGAGGTCGCCGCCGTCGTCACCACGTTCCTGCTGGCTGGGCGCTACGCGGAGCACCGCTCCCGCCGCCGGGCCGGGGACGCGCTGCGGGCGCTGCTGGACCTCGGCGCGAAGGACGTCGCGGTGCTGGTCACCGGCCCCGACGGCGTCCGCGTCGAGCAGCGCATGCCCATCGACCGGCTGAGTGTGGGCGATGAGTTCGTGGTGCGCCCCGGGGAGAAGGTCGCCACCGACGGGGTGGTCGTCACCGGCACGAGCGCCATCGACGCCTCGCTGCTGACCGGCGAGCCGGTGCCCGTGGATGTGGGCCCCGGCGATGACGTGACCGGCGCGACGATGAACACCTCCGGAAGCCTCGTCGTGCGGGCCACCCGCGTCGGCGAGGAGACCCAGCTCGCGCAGATCGGCCGACTGGTCGCCGCCGCGCAGACCGGCAAGGCGCCCGTGCAGCGCCTCGCCGACCGGATCTCCGCGGTCTTCGTGCCCATCGTGCTGGTGCTGGCGGTCATCACGCTCGTGACCTGGCTCGTCACCGGCGGCAGCGCGCAGGCCGCGTTCACCGCCGCCGTGGCCGTGCTGATCATCGCGTGCCCCTGCGCGCTCGGCCTCGCGACGCCCACGGCGCTGCTGGTCGGCACCGGGCGTGGCGCCCAGCTCGGCATCCTCATCAAGGGCCCGCAGGTGCTCGAGCAGACCCGTGCCGTCGACACGGTGGTGCTGGACAAGACCGGCACCGTCACCGAGGGCCGCATGACGCTCGTCGACGTGCTGGTCCCCGAGGGCTCCGCCGACGAGGAGTCCGACGAGGTGCTGCGCCTCGCGGGCGCCGTGGAGGCGCTCTCCGAGCACCCCATCGCCCGGGCCATCGCCGACGCGGCAGCCGAGCTCGCCGCCGCCCGCCGGTCACGCGTGCCGGCCGAGGTCGGCGAGGACGGTGTCGTCATCGGCTCCGACCAGGTGCACGACTTCCGCAACGAGGCCGGCCACGGCGTCACGGGCGTCGTCCGCGTCGCGCATGACGGGGTGGGCCTCGCCCGCCGCGTCCTGGTGGGCCGCCCGCGCTGGCTCGCCCAGCAGGGTGTGGCCACCGACGGCCTCGACGCGCCCTTCCAGGCGGCTGAGGCCGACGGCGCCACCGCCGTGATGGCGGCATGGGATGGCAAGGCGCGCGGGGTGCTCGTGCTCCGCGACCCCGTGAAGGCCACCTCGCGGCAGGCGGTCGCCGAGCTGCGCGCCCTGGGCCTGCGGCCCGTGCTGCTCACCGGCGACAACCGCGGGGCCGCGCTCGTCGCCGCCCGTGCGGTCGGCATCCCGGACGCGGACGTCATCGCCGAGGTGCTGCCCGAGCAGAAGGTGCAGACCGTCGAGCGCCTGCAGGCCCTGGGCGCCCGTGTGGCGATGGTCGGCGACGGCGTGAACGACGCCGCGGCCCTCGCCACCGCCGACCTGGGCCTGGCGATGGGCACCGGAACCGACGTCGCCATCGAGGCGGCCGACCTGACTCTGGTGCGCGGCGACCTGCGCTCGGTGCCCGAGGCGATCCGGCTGTCCCGGCGCACCCTGCGGATCATCAAGCAGAACCTGTTCTGGGCGTTCGCCTACAACGTCGCGGCGATCCCGCTCGCCGCGCTGGGGCTGCTCAACCCGATGATCGCGGGCGCGGCGATGGCGTTCTCCTCGGTGCTCGTGGTGACCAACTCGCTGCGGCTGCGCACGTTCCACTAGGCACTCGACTAGGCACCACCGCTGCGAGGCGCTGACCCCCGTCACTCCACCCGGAGCGGCGGGGGTCAGTCATGCGCCCAGCGGTCGCGCGCGCCACACCACGTCGAGCGCCGGGCTCCCGGAGGCACTCGGCTCCACCCGCTCCACGGCGAAGCCCGCATCGATCGCCACCTCGTTCCACCACCGGCGCACCTGCGCGTCAGCGGCCGGCGCGCCGATCAGCGGCGCGTAGTGCGAGCGGATGTGCGCCTCGCCGAACTGGCAGATCGCCGCGATGTCGCCCCTCCCCGCGTCCCGCACGAGCCCCTCGACTCTCACCACCATGCCCCCTCGCCAGATGGCCCGATCCGCTCCCTCGGCAGGCTAGACCGACGCGGGCGTGCGGTGCAGGGCGCGCGGTGCAGGGCTAGCGCCGACGAGCGGGGGGTCCATGGCAGGCGAGAGGATGAGGAGCGCCGCCGGCGTCAGGTCGGCGGCCCGTCGGTGGGGGTCGATGAGATGGACTTCAGGCTCGAGCTCGTGTTCGTCCCGGTCAGCGACGTGGACCGGGCCAAGGCGTTCTACGCCGACAAGGTCGGCTTCGTGGTCGACCACGACCACCAGGTCTCCGATGACCTGCGCTTCGTGCAGCTCACACCACCCGGGTCGGCGTGCTCGATCTCGATCGGCGTCGGGCTCTCGGATGCCGCGCCCGGGTCGGTCAGGGGCCTGCAGGTGGTGGTCGACGACGCCGACGCCGCACGCGAGTTCCTGATCGCCCACGACGTCGACGCCCCGCCCGTGCAGGACCTCCCCTGGGGGCGGTTCACCGGGTTCAGCGACCCGGACGGCAACCAGTGGGCCGTCCAGCAGCTGCCGCCCCGATGAGCCATGCCGGAGCGAGCGGGAGCCTGACTCCGCCACGGCGTCGGGACTGGCCAGCGGCGCCGCTTCCACCTCAAGTCGGCTTCGACATCCGTCGATGAGGTCGTTGAGACCAGCGCAGCCGCAGCGATGAGGGGTGATCGACGCCATGCCTCGCCCGATGCGGATCCTCGTCGCGATGGGGTTCACCGTCTGGACGCTGCTCCAACTCGCCACGATGGTCAAAGCCGCGCTCAGCGGCGGCTCACCCGACCTCGCCTATCCCTGGTTCTTCACTGGCGTCTTCACGCTCATCCTCGGCGCCTGCTCCTGGCATGCGTGGACGTGGGTCGCGGAGAGCAGAGCGCGAGTCCTGCGCCTTCCCGCCCTCGACGAGGAGCCCCAGCGGCACCACGCACTGTCCGAGCAGCAGCCGCCACCGACCCGCTGGTAGCCACCGCTCGGCGGTCAGCCCCCCCTCAGTGGAACCGGCGCCCCTCGTCGCGTCGGTAGGCGATGACGGCCAGCGACGCGAAGATCGCCGCCCAACCGGCCAGGACCAGCACGGCGAAGCTGTAGGCGGGCACCCCGCTGGTCACCTCGACCACCAGGTCGCGGGCGGCGCGCGTCGGCAGCGCGCGGGAGGCGACCTCGAGCCAGTCCGGGAAGATCTGCGGCGGCATGAACAGGCCGCCCGCGAACGCCAGCGGGAAGAGGACGGCCTGCACCACCGCGATGGCGGACTTGGCGCTGAGCGAGTAGCCGATGGCGAGCCCCAGCAGCAGGAACACGAACGCCACGATCGGCACCATGCCGAGTCCGCCGAGCAGTTCGCCGAGGCTCAGGGACGCCTGCGTGAACAGCGCGGCGATGAGCACCAGCGGGACGAGGGCGAGGAAGCACCACACGATCCCGTTGATCACCCGCCCGGCCATGCGGGGGCCGACCCCGGCGGGGAGGGTCCGCAGGGAGGGGGCGAAGGGCAGGGCGCGATCCTCGGCGACGCCCGCGCCGAAGCTGAACATGCACGCGGAGATGACGGCGAACGTGCCGAGCTGCGCCACGGCGGCAGTCGCCGCCACCGGGTCCTGGGCGATGGCCTGCTGCGGCACCACGAAGAAGAACATCGCCAGCGCCGGGAACATGAGGTTGCCGATGACGGCGATGGGCACCCGGACGGTCTCGAGGAACTGGTAGCGGCCGTGCAGCAGGGCCAGGCTGGCCCAGGAGCGCAGGGCGCCGTCCCGCGCGGGCGACGGCTGGGCGGTGGGCGCGGGCTGTGCGGGCTGCGCGTGGGCGGTCATCGCGGGGTCTCCTCGCTGGATCGGCGCGCGGCGCCGCGGCGCTCGGCGGTGCGGCGGTCGGGGGTCCGCTCGGCGGTGCTGCTGCGGCGCTCGGCGGATCGGCGCTCGGCGGCGGACCGCTCGGCGAACAGGGGCATGCCGTCGTCGACGACGGGCTCGGCGACGGCGGTCTCGGCGCCGGTGAGCGCCAGGAACGCCTCTTCGAGGGAGGCTCCGCGGACCTCGAGCCCGCTGAACGGGGTGTCGGCGCGCACGAGCTCGCGCACCACCTGGTCCGCATCGGCGGCCAACAGCGTCCAACGGTCGCCGTCGCGCCGGACGCCCACGACGCCGGGCAGCGCCGCGAGCGCGGCGGCCTCGGTCTGCGGCGCGGACAGCACCACGCGGCGCACCGCCACCAGGTCCAGCACTGCGGCGAGGGAGTCATCGGCCAGCACCCGGCCCGCGCCGATCACGACGACCCGCTCGGCGAGGGCCTCGATCTCCTCGAGGTAGTGGCTGGTGAGCACGACTGTCGCGCCGTCGGCGTGGTAGTCGAGTAGCGCCTGCCACAGGATGTGCCGGGCCTCGACGTCGAGCCCGGTGGTGGGCTCGTCGAGCAGCACCACGCGGGGTCGGCCGACGAGTGCGAGCGCCACCGCCAGCCGGCGCTTCTGCCCGCCGGACAGGCCACCGGTCTGGCGTGCGGCCAAGTCCTCGAGCCCGAACCGCTCGAGCACCTCCCCGCGCGACATGGGGTCCGGGTAGTGGCCGCCCACGAAGTCGACGACCTCGCGCACCTTGAGCGAGGCGGGCAGCCCGGTCTCCTGCGGGGTGGTGCCGAGGCCAATCCGGGCGAGCGGGTCACGGGGGTCGAGGCCGCAGAGGCGCACCGTCCCGGCGTCGGGGCGCCGCAGTCCGCTGACCAGGCTGAGCAGGGTGGTCTTCCCGGCGCCGTTGGGCCCGAGGAGGCCCACCAGCTCCCCGGCGCCCACCTCGAGGGTCACGTCGTCGAGCGCGAGGACATCGCCGAACCGGCGCGTCACCCCGTCGACCT
The DNA here is from genome assembly GCF_900046455.1 of Cellulomonas timonensis. Classification (GTDB taxonomy): domain Bacteria; phylum Actinomycetota; class Actinomycetes; order Actinomycetales; family Cellulomonadaceae; genus Cellulomonas_A; species Cellulomonas_A timonensis. The sequence goes on along the minus strand of NZ_FCOT01000011.1, from coordinate 343,249 downwards.
GGATCACGGTGGCGCCGCTCATGAGGTCCCTCCCAGCAGCTCCGCCAGGGAGCGCCTATAGCGTTCGAAGGCCAGTCGGCCTGTGGTGGTCAGCGCGAGGTAGGTCACCGGCGTGCGGCCTTTGTGCGTCTTGGTGACGGCCACGTACTCAGCGTCCTCGAGTTTGCGCACGTGCGTCGAGAGGTTGCCGGGGGTCATCTCGAGGAGTTCCTGCAATCGGGTGAAGGCGATGCGGTCGCCCGGGGCGAGCGCGGCCAGGGTGGCGACCACGCGGAGTCGGGCTTGGGCGTGGATGACGGGGTCGAGCTCGACGTCGCTCATGCCGGCACTGCCGTCCCGCCCACCTGTGCCTTGCTCGCCCGCAGCCGCAGGTGCTCGATGCCCGCGCCGACGAGGAACCCCCCGCCGCCGGCGACTGCCATCACCAGATACGTCAGCGGTATGCCGACGGTGCTGGCCGCTCCGGCGACGACGAGGACCCACACGCCGAGCCAGAACAGCCAGGGCTGGTGGTCGAACGCCCCGGCGGCCATGTACATGAGGCCGACGATGAGGCAGGCCATCCCGTTGGCGGCGATCCCGACGACCTCGTGGGACGCGCCGGCCTTGACCAGTCCCCCGATCACAGCCGCCTGGACCACGAAGCCCAGGCACCAGGCCCAGCCGGACATGGCGCCCGCGGTGGTGCTCGGGCCGCGCACCCCGGCGCTGCGGCGTAGCGCGTGGACGATGGTGAACACGACAGCCCCGGAGATGCACACCCCGAACAGCACGAACGCGCCGATCGGCGGCCGGTAGACATCGAGGCCCTGGGTCGCGAGCCACAGCCCGCCGTAGCCGATCAGCCAGGCGGCTCCCCAGGCGAGGAAGAGCAGCCTGCCGTCGACGGTGGCCCCCGTGCGGACCCGCTCCTGCTGCGAGGCGATGATCGCCAGGCCGGCGGCGGGCTCCGGCGGCGCGTCGTCGAGGTCGTGCCCTGGGTGCTGCATGGGTGGCTCCCGTCGTGTGGCCTGACGCGGTCGCGCCATGAGCCTCGGAGATGAACTTTGCAACGCAAAGTACTCTGCGAGGCTTCGGCGCACAAGCCCCCGCAAGCCCGTCTACGCTCAGAAGCGTGACCAGCCCCGGGACAGCACCAGCCCCCGGCTTGTCGGCAGTACGCCGACGCCTCACCGTCGAGGTGTGGATCGTCCTGGGGCTCTCCCTCGGCCAATCCGCGGTGTACTCGCTGGTCAGCATCGCGGCCCGGCTCACCGCCGCCACCCCGCTGGCCAGCCAGTCCACCACCCTCAACCCGAGCCGCTCCGCACGCCCGTACCTGGACCTGACGTACCAGCTCCTCAACATCGGGTTCGCCCTGATGCCCGTGGCGCTGGCGCTCTACCTGCTGTCCTCCAACGGGCGCAGCGCGGTCCGACGCATCGGCCTGGATTTCGCCCGCCCCGGGCGCGACCTGGCCACCGGCTTCGGCCTCGCGGCGCTGATCGGCCTGCCCGGCCTGGGGCTGTACATCCTCGGGCGCGCGGTGGGCATCACCGTGGAGGTGCAGGCCTCCGCGCTGGGTGCGACCTGGTGGACGGTGCCGGTGCTCATCCTCTCGGCCCTGCAGAACGCGCTGCTCGAGGAGGTCATCGCCGTCGGCTACCTCTCCGAGCGATTGCGCGACCTGCGGTGGCGGCCCGTCGCGATCGTCGCGGCGAGCGCCCTGCTGCGCGGCTCGTACCACCTGTACCAAGGCATCGGGCCGTTCATCGGCAATGTGGTGATGGGCGTCGTGTTCGCCGAGTGGTATCGACGCCGACGACGGGTGATGCCGCTGGTCATCGCGCACACAGTGCTCGATGTCGTGGCGTTCGTGGGGTACGCGCTGCTGCCCTCAGAGGTCCGCGAGGCGCTCGGCATCCGCTGAGCGCCCGCCCGAAGCCGGGTGATACGTGGCGGATCCTCGCGATTCGCTGTGGGTGGAGGAATGCCCAGAACCGGTGTTCTCCCGGCCTCCCGAGCCCGCGATCCCTAGACTCGCCCCTATGCCTGACACGCCGAGCGGTGCCCTCGGCGTCAGTCGTACCCCGGGCGAGGAGGGCGAGCACCCCCACACGGACGCGCATCCCATCGCTGACCAGCACACCGAGGTCGTCGACGGCGTCGAGATCTCCGACTCCCCCACCGTGCGCGTGCACCACCCCGGCGATCTCGTCGGCGTGGTGGCCTCGGCGCTGGGCGTGGTACTCCTGATGGTCCTGGCGACCTACGCGCAGAACACCACGACGGGTGTGGCCGAGGACGTGCAGGGCTTCGCGTCCGTGCTGCGAAAGATCCTCATCCTGCCGGTCGCGGTGCTCGAGGGGATCGTCACGCTGGTGGTCCCCGTCGCCGTGCTCACCGAGCTGGCGTTGCGCAGGCTCGGCCGGCAGCTGCTCGAAGCCCTGGGCGCGGGCATGGCCGCGCTGCTGCTCTGCTCAGGCCTCGAATGGGCCCTGAACACCTTCGGCACGCAGGGCCTGGTCGACGGGCTGTCCGTGCGCATCAACGGGGACTGGACGCTCACGGTGCCCGGGTACGTGGCCCTGCTCGCCGGGCTGCTCACCGCCGCCGGGACCCGCAGCCGGCGCAGGACCGTCGGCTGGGCATGGAACCTGCTGTGGGTGGCCATCGGCATCGTCGTCATCACCGGCCAGGTGTCGTTGCCCGGCGTCATGATCTCGCTGCTGGTCGGGCGGGTCGCCGGCTTGGGCATCCGCTACCTCAGCGGCGTGCAGTCCGAGCGGGCCTACGGCGCCAGCCTGGTCACGGGGATCCGCCGCGTCGGCTTCGACCCCGCCAGGATCATCCGCATCCCGGAGACGCCCCCGGGATCCCCCGGCCGGCGCACCGCCGCCGACGCCTACACCCGCAACTCCGAGCACCGCCTGTACGAGCTGACCACGCAGGACGGCCGCCGCCTGGACGTGCTGGCCTTCGACGGCGACCGGCAGGTGGTCGGCAGCCTCTCCCGCCTGTGGCGCTCGCTGCGGCTGCGGGGCATCGACGGCAGGTCCGTGGTGTCCATGCGCCAGGCCGCCGAGCGCTCCGCGCTGCTGTCCTACGCGGCCCGGTCGGCAGGCGTGCGCACCCCGCAGCTGCTGCGCATCGCCGAGGTGCAGGACTCCATGCTGCTGGTCCAGGAGCACCTCCCCGACGCCGTGCCGCTCGCCGACCTCGACGCCGACGAGATCACCGACGAGATGCTCGAGGCCATCTGGTCGCAGCTCAGCGCCGCGCACGCCGCAGGCCTCGCGCACCGCGCGCTGACCAGCGACACGATCCTCATGGACAGCCTGCTCGGCCAGCCGATGGTGTGGCTGGTGGGCTGGGAGATGGGGGACGTCGCCTCCTCCGACCTGGCCCGTCGGATGGACGTCGCCCAGGTCATCGCCCTGCTCGCACTGCGGGTGGGGGCCTCCCGGGCGGTGCAGTCCGCCGTCGCGGTGCTCCCCGACGCGACGATCGCGTCCATCGGCCCGCTGCTGCAGACCCCCACGCTGCCGCGCCAGACCCGCGAGGAGATGCGTCAGCACAAGGACGTCATGACCGAGCTCCGCTCCGCGCTCGTCAAGCGGCTGCCGGAGGCGGACGTGGAGCCGACGCAGCTCGTCCGGTTCGGTGCCCGCACGGTCTTGACCATCGTCGTGACGGCCGTGGCCGCGGTCATCGTCGTGACCACCGTCAACGTGGAGCAGATCAGCGCGGCCCTGCGGGACAGCGACTGGCGCTGGAGCCTGGTGGCGTTCGCCCTGGGGATGTTCACCCACTTCGCCGCCGCGCTCGTGTTCGTGGCGTTCTCGCCGGTGCGGCTGTCGCTGTGGCGCGCCACGCTCACCCAGACGGCCGCCGCATTCGTGGCAGTCGCCGCGCCGGCCGGGATCGGGCCAGCGGCGCTGAACCTGCGCATGCTGACCAAGCGCGGCGTCTCGACGACTCTGGCGGCCGCGACAGTCGCCCTCGTGCAGGTCTCCCAGTTCGCCGTGACGATCGTGCTGCTGCTGGTGCTGTCGGTGCTCTCCGGCACCAACCAGGCCGAGCGGTTCAAGGTCCCGCCCACGATGCTCATCGTCGGCGCCATCGTCGTGGCCATCGTGGTCGCGCTGCTGTTGGTGCCGAAGGTCCGGCAGTGGGTGTTGCGCAAGGTCATGCCCACGCTGCAGCAGACGTGGCCGCGCCTCATCGAGGTCCTCGGCCAGCCGGGCCGCCTGGCGCTGGCCTTCGCCGGGAACGTGAGCATGACCCTCGGGTACGTGTTCGCGTTCCAGGCGTGCCTGGCCGCGTTCGGGCAGCATCTGAGCCTCATCCAGATCGCGCTCGTGTACCTCGCCGGGAACACCGCCGGCGCGATCGTCCCGATCCCCGGCGGTATCGGGACGATCGAGGCCAGCATGATCGCGCTGCTCATCGGCGCGGGGGTCGGCGCCGGTGTCGCCGCCTCGGTGGTGCTGCTGTTCCGCGCCCTCACCTACTGGCTGCGGATCCCGATCGGCTGGGTGGCGATGCGCTACATGCAGAAGCTGGGCGAGATCTGACCCCCGGTCAGGCGAGCGCCTTCGCCTTGAGCTGCGCGAACTCCGCGTCGTCGATCACGCCCGCGTCATAGAGCTCCTTGGCGTGCTGGACCTCCTGCGCGGGTGATCGGCCGGCCACCTGCTTGATGTACTGGTCGGTCTCTTTCCGCGCCTGCTGGGCGGCCTCGGCCTGCCGGTGGGCCATGCCCGTCCCGCGGAAGATGATGTACAGCAGCGCAGTCAGGAACGGGAAGATCACCAGCCCGATGATCCACAGCGCCTTCCACCAGCCGTTGAGCTCACGATCTCTGAAGAGGTCCGCCAGGATCTGGAACAGGATCATGATGTACACGACGAACAAGAAGACCCAGATCGCGATCCACAGGAAGTCCCACACGCTGTCCCACTCCATGACGCCCCCCGATGCTGCCACTGAGCCAGGCGTGGGAGGCAGTCACGAGGCCGCCCCCCGGGACCTGGTCTGACACATCGATGCTAGGCGCGCGTACCGCGCACGTCCCCTCGAAGCGGGTCATCCTGGCCTGATCCGGGCGCGGTGGGCGGGCGCTGGAGTCGACGCTCGATCAGGTCGCCGTCGGGGTCGTCATGGCTCTCGACCCGGGTGGCGACGGGCCCTGGGTGCATTCCTGCTGGCGAGGACGTCCGCACGCGTCCCAGGAAGTCATCTTGGAGGGCGTCGAACTCAGGCCCGTCGGGCCGCAGTGTGTGCGCCACGCGCATGCCGCGCTTGCGCGCCTTGTAGGCCGTTGTGCAGCCCAAGCCGAGCATGACCAGGACGAGGGCCGCGAGCTCGTACGGCACGATCCATCGGGCGGAGAGGCCGATCCAGGCCTGGGCGGCGAGGGCCAGCGCGCCCAGCGCGACGGTGATGACAACCTTCGCCATGGCAGCCCCCGCGGATCTCGACGATGCGAGCAGAACCGGACTCTCTCGTCATCTCAGCGTACGAGACGGGAGCCCGGGCGCGGGCGCCTTTCGACGGTCAGGCGAGGCTGACGTAGTTGCGCTGCGAGGGCGCGAAATCGAGGCTGGCGGAGCGGGCTGAGGCGATGCGCGCCCAGGCCTGCAGTCGTCCGGCGACGGCGCCGGGCTGCTGGTCGAGGCTGGTGACGTCGGCATCGGCCGGCTCGTAGGGGCCGAGGGGTCCGCGCTGGTCCATGGAATCTGTCCTGTCGTTCGGTAGCCCGGCTGACCTCTGGGGTCCCGTGGCTTTGCGTCCCCTCCTTGCGGAGGGTTTGCCTGTTCGCTGACAGATGCGACATTAGACGAGGATGAGATGCGGATGGAAGCGTTTCGAAGAACGAGTGGTGAACAGCCGTCCAAATCACCCAGTCGGACCAAACGGACAGACGGGACCGCGCCGCTCGCAATAAGCACACGGTGGCGCACATTCGCCACTCAGGCCATACTGTTGTGACGCAGATCACACCGTCTGCAGCGGTGGCCTTCGAGCCGCCGACATCTCATAGACGGGGAGCTCCCGCACGGGGAGCCCCGCCGCGCTGGACCTGGAGTGGGCGGCACGCAGGGGGGGTCGTCCGACCCAGCGGCGTGGCCGCGTACGCGGGGGGCAGACGCGGCGGCGCCACAGCGCGGGGCTTCTGACCGAGCCCCCCATGGCCGGTCAGAAGCCAACCCCCATGTCCGACACGGCGGGTCAGCCAGCGGCAGAGCGCAGGAACGCCTCGAGCAGCGGGCCCGACGTCGTCGTCCCGAAGTCGCCCTCCTCGACGAAGACCGCCACCGCCAGGTCGCCCTGCACCGCGATCATCCACGTGTGGTTGCGCAGCGCGTCCTGGGCGCCGAACTGGGCCGTGCCGCTCTTCGCGAGCACCGGCTCGCCGGGGACGTCGAGCAGGAACGTCCCGCCGCCGTCCGTCACGAAGGACCGCATCATGCTCCGCAACGCCTCGGCCTCGGCCGGGGCCAACGGCGTCGCCGAGGGCGCCTGCACCGCGTCGGCCGAGGTCACGAGCTGCGGGACGACCCGCTCGCCGCGCGCCACCGACGCCGCGACCACAGCCATGGCCAGCGGGGACGCCTGCACCTTGCCCTGGCCGATCATCGAGGCCGCGTGGTCGGTGCCCTCCGCGCTGCTCGGCACCGCGCCGAGGTATGCGGGGAAGCCGACGGCGATCTCTTGGCCCAGCCCGAGGCTCGCCGCGGCGTCCGCGAGCGCCTGCTGGGACGCCGTCTCCCGGGCGCCGATGAAGGCGGTGTTGCACGAGTTGGCCAAGGCGGCCCGCAGCGGGATCTCACCGAGGGCGCTCGCCGGGTAGCCGGGGTAGTTGGCGAACGAGCGGCCGTCGACAGTGGTGGTCGACGGGCAGCTCAGCGGGCTGTCCGGCGTGAGGCCGTTGCGGAGCAGCGCCAGCGCCGACACCACCTTGAACGTCGATCCCGGCGCGTACGTCCCGAGCGTCGCCGTCGACAGCCCCTCGCCGCCGGGGCCGCTCGCCGCGGCGAGCACCTCACCCGTCGAGGGCCGCAGCGCGACGATGGCACTGGCGGGGGCGACCGGCGCGAGCAGCTCCTCGGCCGACTGCTGGAGCGCGGGGTCGAGCGTGAGCGCCAGCGGCTCGCCCGCGCGCGGGTCGACGTGGAACAGCACGCGGTTCGCGGGGCCCGCCGTGGCCGTGATGGTGAGCCCGGGGTTGCCGCGGAGCTGCTCGTCGTACTGCTTCTGCAGCCCGCTGAGCCCGGTGAGGTCACCCGCGACGATGGCGCCCTCCGAGCCCTCGACGATCTCGGCGGGGGCGGGGCCGACGGCGCCCAGCAGCGGCCTCGCGAAGGTCCGGGTGGGCGCCAGCGGCAGCGTGTCGGGCACCGGGTTCACCCCGGGCAGGGCGCTCAACGTGGCCACGTCATACGCCGGGTCCCCCGTCCGCACGACGATCGCCTCGACGAAGGCCTTCTCCCCCGCCGCCGCGACCCGGGCCGCATAGGCGTCCGCGTCGATCTCGAGCGCGGCCGCCAGCTCCCGCGCCGCAGCGTCCTGGCCCACCGCGTCCGTCACACGCGTCTTGTCGACGCCGAGCCGCACCACGGGCCGGTCCTCGACGATCACGGCCCCACCGGCGCCCAGCACGTCGCCGCGCTCGGCCCGGTCGCGCGACACGCTCAGCACCTCCTCGGCGGTGAGGTCCGGGGCGAGCATCGACGGCGACCACGCGGGCTGCCACTCGCCGTCCACACGCGTGAACTTCGCGGTGGTGGTGTAGGTCCAGTCGACGTCGCCCGAGTCGACGTCCCAGGTGTGCGCCAGCGTCACGACGGCCTTGTCCTCGTCCGACTCGTCGACGGCCACGGCCTGCACGGAGACTGCCGGGGTCCAGCGCGCGAGCTCCGCGAACGCCGTCTCGCGGACGGCGGCCGCGGTGGCGGCGTCGGCGTCCGACAGGCCTGAGTCCGAGAGATCACCGGAGGAGAGCGCGCCAGCGAGCGCCTTGGCCGCATTCTCCGGGCCGGGCTGCGCCGACGTGCAGCCGGCCAGCGCCCCGGCCACGAGGGCGAACCCCAGCAGGGTCCGCAGGCCCGCCCGATCGGTGATGCTCCGCGTGCTGCCCATCTGCGTCTCCCCGCCGTCCTGCCGTCGTCCGCGTGCCGGCGACTCCCGCGAGAGGGCTCCCGCGCGACGCGCCCCCGCCATCCTGCCCGACCAGCCGCGCGGATCGGGCCGAAGCGCGTCAGTCGTGATGCCCGCGCTCATGTTGGGCATGCCGCTCCGGCTCGAGCTGGAAGGTGGAGTGCTCGATGGAGATCGGGAAGTGCTCCGCGACGCAGGACTGCAGCGCGTCGAGCATCTGGGGCGCATGCCCGTCGTGGAAGCACGAGTCGTCGACCACCACGTGCGCGGTCAGCACCGGCAGGCCCGTGGCGATCTGGGTGACGTGCAGGTCGTGCACCTCGATCACCCGGGGGACGCCCAGCAGGTGCGTGCGCACCGCCTCCAGGTCCAGCCCGCGCGGGGTCGACTCCAGCAGCACGTCCACCGTCTCGCGCAGCAGGCGCAACGTGCGCGGCAGGATGAGGGCGCCGATGAGCAAGGCCACCACCGCATCGGCCCGCGTCCACCCGGTCAGCGCGATGACGATCGCCGCGATGATCACCGCCACCGAGCCGAGGGCGTCGTTCAACACCTCCAGGAACGCCGCGCGCATGTTGAAGCTCGACGAGCGTCCGCCGGCCAGCACCAGCAGCGCGGCCACGTTGCCTGCCAGGCCCACGATGCCGAACACGAGCATCTCGGTGGAGCCCACCTCCGCCGGGGAGAAGAGCCGTTGCACGGCCTCCACCAGCACGTACACGCCCACGATCAGCAGCACCGCCGCCTGTGCCGTCGCGGCCAGCACCTCAGCGCGGCGCAGCCCCCACGTCCGGCGGTCCGTGGCGGGGCGCGTCACCAGCGACGCGGCGACCAGCGCCCTCAGCAGGCCACCCGCATCGGGGAGCATGTGCGCGGGGGCGACGAGCAGCGAGAGGCTGCCGCTCAGGAGCGCCCCGATGACCTGCGCGACGAGCACAGCCGTGGTGATGCCGAAGGCCACGGCCAGACGTCCACGATGCTGCCCCGCGGGCGAGCTGCCCACATGGTGGTGGTCGTGCCCCATGTCACCTCCGGTCCTGGTGCGTCCGCCGCTCCGGCTGCGGGCGGCAACCCCCGACCGTACCCGCGTTCGCGCTGTGCGCCGCCACGAGGCCACGGGACCTGGCCCACTGCCTGGCGGGAGTATCGCCGCACGCCATTCCCCGGCAAGAATCGCCGCGCTAGGCCAGAGTGGGGCGATGGCGGACGAGCAGGAAGTCGCAGGTCAGCAGGCACATGTCGGCAAACGCCCGGCCCAGCGCGCACATGCGGTCGGGACGCTGCTGGGCGACGCGCTGGCGGACGACCCCGGCTTCGCACACGTGCTGCCCGACGCGACCGCCCGCCGCGCGACCCTGCGGGCCGTCTACGCGTTCACTGCGCGGGACGCGTACCGCTCCGGTCGGGTGCTGACGGTCGCGGATGGCTCCGGGCTCGCGGGCGCCTCCCTCTGGCGCCCACCGGGATCAGCGCCCGTGACTGCCGCGCAGTGGCTCCGCGCGGCCCCGGACGCCACCAAAGTGGTGTGGCATGCCCGCCGCCGGACGCCCGCCCTGCTGCGCCTCGCCGCGCAGATCGGGGAGACGGTGCCGACCGACGCCTGGTACCTCCAGGCCCTCGGCGTACGTGCCGACGCCCAGCGGCGGGGCCACGGCCGCCGGCTCGTGCAGCCGATGCTCGACGAGGCCGACGCCCACGGAATCCCCTGCTGCCTGGAGACGTTCCACCTGTCGAACGTGCCCTACTACGAGGCGCTGGGCTTCGTGGCTCCCGCTGGCCCGATGCCGCTTTTCCCCGGCGGGCCCGACGTCGTGCGCATGAGCAGGCCCCCCCGCCCCTGACGGCGCCCACTCCAGGCGCTCACGCCACCAGCCGGTAAGCGAGCTCGACACGGCTCACGGCATCCGTCGAGTCAGGCGGGCCCTCCGTCAGGTCGAACTCGACCCGCCCGCCCCACACCGAGCCTCGATCGGTCGACCATCGGTCCAGCTCGAAGCCCTTCGATCCCACCCACCACACCAGCATCTCCCGGACCTGTCCGAGGTCCGCGGCGTCGCCCTCGTGCACCACCCACGCATAGTTGCCCGCCGGCAGGCGGTCCAGGCGCACACCCTCGGCGGCGCCCGCGCCCGACGCGTGACGCCGCTCGATCGCGTCGAGGAGCTGCGGCATGCTGGAACGGGCCACGGGAAAGCCGACATCCACCTGAAGGCGCGTCCCGGTGCCCACCACCAGGTAGCGCAGCAGCGGGCCCCCGCCGGGCAGGAACTCGTGCAGGTCGAACCACAGCCGGACAGCGTCGAGCATGCGTGCCGACTCCTCGACCAGCGAGTCCACCGTCACGCTCGCCCGCAACGCGGCATAGGGCTGCTCGTTCCGTCGAGCGCAATCCGGTTCCGGCATGGCGACCACCCCTCCCACGGCCGGGCCCCGTCTTTCAGTCTCCGACGGGGCCCGCCGCAGCACAAGCGTCAATCTCAGCCCGGCTGCCGGGCGGTCAGGCAGCCGCGCAGGTGACGGTGGCGCCGCTCACCGACCCGGAGCCCTGGAACCCAAGGTCGGTGGAGGCGCCCGCCGCCAACCTGCCGTTCCACGCCGCCGCGTCGATGACCACCGTGCCGGTGGAGCCCGTCGCGCGGCCGCTCCACAGGTTGGTGACGGAACCGTTCGGCAGGGTGAGCGTGAGCCGCCACCCGTTGACGCCGCTGCTGCCGGCCGTGACCCGGATGCCGGTGACGAACCCGCCGGGCCAGGTGCTGCCCGGGGTCAGGACGGCAGAGCAGGCGCCGGCGGGGGTCTGCGTCGGGGGCGGTGGGGTTCGGGGTGGTGGGGCTGACGCCGTTGAGGACTGCTGTCAGCGCCGGGTACCAGACGTTCGCCATCTTGGTGATCCCCGCCGGATCCGACGGGTGCACACCGTCGTACGTGTCGGTGGCGGGAACCCAGCCGGTCCACTGGTCGACCACGGTGATCGGCGACGCGCTGGTGGTCTTCGAGGCGGCCCAACCGGGGATCGCGTTGTTCAGCGCGACGGTGCGGGCGGGGCACTCGGCGCAGGTCGAGGGCGCCACGGGGATGATCTTCGCGACCAGGATCTTCATGTTCGGGTTGCTGGCCCGCATCTGGTCCACGAGCTTCGTGTACGCGGCGAGGATCTGGTCGGTGGGCCGGTTGCTCCACACATCGTTGGTGCCGAAGTGCATCATCACCACGTCGGGTGTCGACGCCGCGAGCCAGCCGACGAGCTGGTTCTGATCGGCGACGTTCGTCACCAGGAAGCCGCCGTGGCCCTCGTTGTCGCCGTCATAGGCGACCCCGCAACCCTGCGCGGGCAGCGTGCCGACCATGTCGACGTTCGTGTGGCCGTTCTGCTGCAGCTTCTGCCACAGCAGTGCCCGCCAGCATCCTGGGGAGCCGGTGATCGAGTCGCCCAACGCCATCACCCGCACCGGGGTGGCCGCCTCCGAGCGGGGCGCCGCGGCGATCACACCGATCGCCGCCACGCCCGCGAGGAGCAGGACGATCAACGCCGCGAGCCTTCGGACCACTGGCTGACCGGACATGCGCGTCTCCCTTGACGACGAGGCGACGCGGCACGGTCACGCGGAGGCGACCCGGCGTCTGGCGCGATCGTGCCGGGAGCCGTCCGGGCGGGCCACCGGACGAATCGCTTCAGCGCGGGTCGAAGCGCACGAACAGCGTCTGCTCGCCCACGGCGCGCCACCCCTGGTCGGAGCCCATGGGCCCGTCGCCCGTCGGCACGGGCACGCCCACGGAGCGGGCGATGCGCCGGGCGGTCCGCGGCCTGGACGCCGCGAGGGCGACCATCCGCTCCGCCGCGTCGTCGGGCCCGAGCACCGTCGCGCGCGCCGGGCGCTCGTCCTTGCCGACCTGCGTGGTGACCTCGGGGTGCGCCTGCACGTTGAGGTACCAGTTCGTGCGGGGGCCGAACCCGGCGACCACCGTGAGGGCGCCCGTGGGCTCGCGCTCGACGATCTCCAGGACGGCCTGGCGCGGCTCGCCCGTGACCCGCCCGCGATGGGTCAGGAGCACGAATCCCGAGCCGAGCATCCCGCCCAGCCCTCGGCGGTAGAGCCCGAGCGGCGCGCGGTAGAACCAGCGGCGCCATCCGGTTGGAGGGCTGGACGGGGAGGGGCTCACACGTAGGAAGAGTACGCGGGCAGGTCGAGCACCCCGTTCCCGGAGAGCCCGATCACGATCACCTCGGGCTCGATCACCTGGCGGGCGTGGGCCAGCGCGGCCGCGACGGCGTGCGTCGACTCGGGCGCGGGGACGATGCCCTCGGCGCGGGCGAACTCGATGCCCGCGGCGAACGCGTCGTCCTGCTCGACGGCGACGGCCTCCATGAGCCCCAGGTTCACGGCGTGCGAGACCATCGGCGCCATGCCGTGGTAGCGCAGGCCGCCCGCGTGGATCGACGGCGGCACGAAGTCCTTGCCGAGGGTGTGCATCTTGAGCAGCGGCGTCAGGCCCGCGACATCGCCGAAGTCGTAGCGGTACTCGCCCTGCGTGAGCGACGGGCAGGCCGCCGGCTCGCAGGCCACCGCACGCGTGGTGGTCCCCTGGCGCAGGTTCTGCCCGATGAGCGGGAACGTCAGCCCCGCCAGGTTCGAGCCGCCGCCCGCGCAGCCGAACACCGTGTCGGCCTGTGCCTCGCCCGCCTCGGCGAGCTGGACCAGCACCTCCTGCCCGATGACGCTCTGGTGCAGCATCACGTGGTTGAGCACGCTGCCCAGCGCGTAGTGGGCGCCCGGGTCCTTCACGGCGGCCTCGACGGCCTCGCTGATCGCCATGCCGAGCGACCCCGTGGTGTCAGGCATCTCCGCGAGGATCGCCCGCCCGGCCTCCGTGAGGTCCGACGGCGACGGGTGGCACACGCTGCCGTACGTCTCCATCTGGATGCGGCGGTACGGCTTCGCGTCGTACGACGCGCGCACCTGCCACACCTCGCAGGTCAGCCCCAGCAGCGCGGCGGCCATCGACAGCGACGCGCCCCACTGCCCGGCGCCCGTCTCAGTGGTGAGCCGGGTGATGCCCTCGGCGGCGTTGTAGTACGCCTGCGCGACAGCCGTGTTCGGCTTGTGCGAGCCGACCGGGCTCACACCCTCGTACTTGTAGTAGATCCGGGCCTTCGTGCCGATGGCCCGCTCGAGCCGGGAGGCCCGGATCAGCGGCGACGGGCGCCACATCGCGTAGATCTCCCGCACAGCCTGCGGGATCTCGATGTACCGCTCGGTGCTGACCTCCTGCGCGATGAGCGCCATCGGGAACAGCGGCGCCAGGTCGTCGGGGGTGAGCGGCTCGCGCGTGCCCGGGTGCAGGTGCGGAGGCACCGGCTCGGGCAGGTCCGCGTTGAGGTTGTACCAGTGGGTCGGCACGGTGGAGGGGATCACGGTGCCGAGCGCCTCGATCGACGGGGCCGTCGTCGAGGCCCCGGTCGTCGAGGCAGGGGTGCCGGGGATGTCGGTGAGCGCCATTGCTGTCCCGTCCTTCTGGTCGTGCGGGGGGGGAATCGTGCGGTGGTGCGGGGAGGTCCCAGCCGGAGCGTAGATCAGTCCGACGTCGGCATGCTGGACTCGTCTCGCAGGCGGGGCTCAGTGCGACGGGCCGGGTCGAAGCCGGCCTTGTCCGCGTAGAACGCGCGCACCCGGTCCATGTCCGCGGCGACGTCACCGGTGAGGCGCAGCGTCTCGCCCAGGCCCGCCGTCATGGTGGTGCGGTCCACGAAGCCCAGGGTGACGGGCAGCCCGGTCTCATAGGCGACCCGGTAGAAGCCCGACTTCCAGTACTCGCCCTTGCTGCGAGTCCCCTCGGGCGTGATGACCAGGTAGAAGAGCTCCCCCGCGCGCACCCGGCCGATGAGGTCGTCCACGAGGCCCTGCGGGTTGCGGCGATCCACGGGGATGCCGCCCAGGGCCCGCATCAGCCAGCCGAACGGCGGGGTGAACAGCGAGTGCTTGCCCAGGTAACGCACCTTGAGGCCGTGTGCCCACGCGATCGCCAGCATCAGGATGAAGTCCCAGTTGGAGGTGTGCGGGGCTCCGATCAGGATGCCGACACCGTCGTCGGGGAGCTGTGCCTTGCGCAGCCGCCAGCGGCTGACTGACCAGAAGGCGCGGGCCAGGGCGCGCTGGATCCTCATCGGCTCATCACAGAGGGGATGGTAAGCAGCGAACCTCCAGACTCGCGGGACGAGCGCCGGGTGACGTGCGGTAGGACAGGGACATGACGCCTGCGCCTGTCCGGCTCCTGCTGCTCGCCGACACCCATGTCCCGACCCGCGCGCGGGATCTGCCCGACGAGGTCTGGGCGGCAGTCGACGCCGCCGACGTCGTGGTCCACGCCGGCGACTGGGTCGACGTCAGCCTGCTTGACGCGCTGGAGCACCGGGCCCGGCGCCTAGTCGCCTGCTACGGCAACAACGACGGCGAGGCGCTGCGGGAGCGGCTGCCCCTGGTCGGCCGCGTCGAGCTCGACGGGCTGCGGCTCGCCGTGGTCCACGAGACGGGCCCCGCCACCGGCCGGGAGCAGCGCGCCGACGTGGCGCACCCGGACGTCGACTGCCTGGTGTTCGGGCACAGCCACATCCCATGGGACACGGTCACGCCCGGCGGCATGCGCCTGCTCAACCCGGGTTCGCCGACCGACCGGCGGCGGCAGCCGCACTGCACGTACATGACCGCGACCGTCGCGTCAGGCGGCCTGCGCGACGTCGAGCTGCACCGCGTCATTCGCTGACATCGGCCCGGGCGGCGGCTCACATGGCGGCGGCCGGCATGAGGTGGCGGGTCAGACCGAAGGGGTCGGGGGCAGTGCCGCGACCCGGGTGAGGATGACGCCCGGGGCGTCGGGGCGCGGCTCGGAGCGGGAGCCGTCCACCCGCGCCACCGCTCCGCTGCCCGCCACGCCAGGGCTCGCGGCCGTGGTGGACGAGTACGCGAAGCGACTGGCGCCGGGCCGCACATCTTGGGCCTCGACCCGGAAGTCGTCCCCGGCGACCCAGATCTCCACCGCCAGGTGCTCCCCCGGCGTCCAGCCCCACTCGGCGAGGTCCTCCGCTGTCGCCACCGGCGCCTCGTCGTCGAACAGCAGTGCCGAGTGCATCGCCACCACGAGGTTCCGCACGCTCGCGGCCGTCGACGCGTCATACGCCGGGCCGAGGAGCGCTGCCGGCGCCGAGCGCACCGAGGCGGGCGCCATCGCCGCGATGCCGATGACCGCGACCAGGCTGAACAGCACCGAACGTGCCCGCATCGCGCTCCCCGTTCGGCGCGGGGTGGCGCGGACGTCCCGCACCCACTGGTCGCCCACGCGCCGGATCGGATGAACTTCGCATACCCGACAGCGTGACGCGGGGGTATCGGGTGATTGACACCCGGATGGGCGTTTCTCTCACCCGATCGCCAGGCCCTCAGGCCGGCGTCGGAGGCGAGCGCGAGGGCAAAGCCAGCCCTTTCACCTTCGGAGGCCCACGACGACGCGGCGTCACCCCTCGGGAAAGGCCTCGTCCTGGCGGATGACGTGACCGGCTGGTGGCGACGGCATTTGCCGCGCACGGGGCATTTCCCCACAATCGGTCACGTCACGAGCGAAGGGCGCGCGTGGGCGCTTTATCCGCATTGACTAGCCAGCGTGAAATCCACCCCAGCGGGCGGTCACGCCCGCTGCTCGGCACGTTTCAGCAGGTCAACGGCTCGAATCCAAGGAGATCGAATCGCGGCGACGCCATCATCTCCGCGAATGAGGCCCCTTTGCGCGCCAGGGTGATGAGAGAAGTCTCATCTGCGAGGAATGCAATTGCCCTCGTCATTCGACATGCTCAAGAGGTCATGGAATTCGCGCGGCCCGCCTGACACGCCGCCAGATGACGCATCCTGCACGAGGTCGAACTGGCGAACGGGGACAGCATGAAGAGCCGCGGCTGGATCCTCGTGGGCGCCGCCGCGTCGCTGAGCCTGGGACTGACAGGGATGGCCCAAGCCGGAGGGCTCGAGAAGCCTTTCGCGTCGGGGTCCGCCCTCAAGCCGGTCACCATCGCCGGCCGGCTCGTCCTCGCCGACGCGCTCGCCGCCCCAGGGCGCCCTGCCACGCCCTGGGCGCCGATCGGCGAACTCCACGTGGCGCCACCGCTCGATCCGGTCACCGCCACTGCGGCCGAAGCCGCCCCGGCCCTCGCCCCGGTCGCCGCGACGGACGCCGACATCGACCCCGTCGCAACACCCGTAGCAAACCCGGAACCGGCGCCGATCCCGGCGCCCGCTGCCGAGTCCACGGACGACCGGGGCGCGGAGCGGGACGCGCCACGCGGCGACAAGGGCCCCAGGGGCCACCAGAAGGAGGCCGTGCACGACCGTGGGGAACACGCGCACGGCGCCTCCCCCGACCGCAGCCAGGACTCCACACGCGGGCAGATGGTCGACCCCCACCCGGCGCAGCGCGCCGCACGGGCGGGCGGTGACAAGGTGGCAGGCCCTCGGGGCGCCGAGACTGGCGGGCGCGGGCACACGTCCGACGGCCGGGAGGACACCGGGCAGCGCGGCGGTCGCTGAGCCGGTGAGCACTCGGGGAAGATGGGATCTCACGTCCTCCCCACCCCAGGCGTCTACTCGGTGATGAACACCCACGAGCCCTTCGAACGCGTCGTCGCCGCTCACGGCGCCCGCGTCCTGCGCGTGTGCCGTGCCGTCCTCGGACCTGTGGACGCCGAGGACGCCTGGTCCGAGACGTTCCTGGCCGCGTTGCAGGCGTACCCGGACCTGCCGGCCGACGCGAACGTCGAGGCGTGGTTGGTGACGATCGCGCACCGCAAGGCGATCGACGTCACGCGGCGACGGGCCCGCCTGCCGGTTCCGGTGGCAGCGGCGCCCGAGCGAGCAGCACCCGAGGGGACGTGGGGCGCGGCGCCCGCCGCGGACGCCGACGTCTGGCGGGCCGTGCGGGAGCTACCCGACCGGCAACGGCTGTGCGTCGCCTACCACTACCTCGGCGGGCTGCCGTTCGCGGAGGTCGCCGCGCTGATCGGCGGCAGCGCCGATGCGGCGAGACGCGCCGCGCATGACGGCATCAAGAAGCTCAGGGCCCCCTCCCCGCAGCCCACGCAGGATGGAGCGGACCGATGAACACGCCCCTCGACGGAGCCGGCGCACTGCCCGCGCGTCTGCTCCAGGACGCCCCCGCCACGCTCGAGCGGCTGCGTGAGCGGCTGGCCGACGACGCACAGGACGCGGGCTCGCTCGACGTCGCGTACCGCACCCTCGACACCGCGGTCGGACCCCTGTTGCTCGCCGCGACGGACGTTGGCCTGGTGCGGGTCGCGTTCGGGGTCCAGGACCACGACCTGGTGCTCGACGACCTGGCCCGGCGGATCAGCCCCCGCGTGCTGCGCGCCCCGCAGCGGCTCGACCGCGCCGCCCGGGAGATCGACGAGTACCTAGCCGGCCACCGCCGCGACTTCGACCTCCCGCTCGACCTGCGGCTGACCTCCGGGTTCCGCCGCATCGTCGTCGAACACCTGCCGCGCATCGGCTACGGGCACACCGAGTCGTACACCCAAGTGGCGACCGCCGCGGGCAACCCCAAAGCCGTCCGGGCGGCCGGCACCGCGTGCGCCCTCAACCCGCTGCCGATCGTCGTGCCGTGCCACCGCGTGGTGCGCTCCGACGGGACGTTCGGCAACTACGCCGGTGGCACGGACGCCAAGCGGACGCTGCTGCACCTGGAGTCCGCCAGCCGCCCTTGAGACGCCGGCATGCTCCGCATGCGGGCCCTCAGGCGCTCTGCTAGACCTGGCCTGACGTTCGACTCGTCGCGTGATCGGCTCGTGGGGGGCACCGATGTCGCGTGTGCTGTGGACCGTATGGCTCGCCGGGGTCACCGACTCCGACAACTACTACAAGTCGACGACCGTGCGCTTCCTGCCGACCGACGTCGTCGCGACCATCGCGGTCTCGGCCTTCCGGGCCGAGCTCCCCGCGCGGGACAACCTCATCCGGCCCGAGGTGGACGCCTGGATCACCGAGGCGATCCCGCCCGACCAGTGGGGGTCGCACCGGTACGGGTCCTCCAACGCCCGATGGGCCGACAACGTCAGCGAGATCACCTTCAACATCCGCGTCTCGCGGGCGGCCACCGCCGCCACCGGCATCGTGCACGATCGTCGCGGCAGCCCCCTGGGGACGCGTGCGACGCAGGTGCTCGAACGAGCCGTCGTGGACCGGGACACCGAAGTGATCCACCGCCTGCACACCGACGTCACCCTCGAGGGCGCGGCGCCCGTGGACCTCGACGCGCTCGAGGTCTCGCTCGGACGCGAGACGCGCCTGAGCGTGGTGGGCGCCGAGTCCGTCTCCGACGAGGCGGGCGTGCTCGCAGCCCGCTACGACCCGGATCAGGATCGCGTGGTGTACGTGCTGCAGTCCTCCGACACCGCCTGACCCGGCCGGATCCGCACCCGCTCGGTGCACAGCGACGAGTCGGGCTTGGGCATCTCCACCTTGACGCCCTTCAGCAGCAGGCTCATGCCGTCGCGCTTGCGCGGCTTGTCGCCTCGGGAGGCCGCCGCGTCGATGACCTGCGCGAGCTGCTCGCGCGTGTGGCCTACGGCCCGAGGAGCGCGAGGGGGACGACAGCGACGCCATCCTTGCGCCGGTACGCGTGCTTGCCGGTGGTCAGGACGACCATGTCGACCAGGCTGTCTCCGAGCCGATCCTTCAGCCACAACAGGTGCCGCACGTCATGAGAGTCAGGGCTCTCCGCGAGCTTGACCTCGATCGCCACGGTTCGCCCGTCGCGCCCTTCGACCAGGAAGTCGACCTCGCGGTCACCGGTCTTCGTGCGCAGGTGCGCAACCTCTGCCTCAGCTGATTGTGCGTACACGCGGACGTCGAGTGCGACGAGTGACTCGAAGAGCGCCCCGAGCAGGGTGCCATCGCGAGGAACGACGATGTCGCCCTCACCGCCTGCGAGGAGCTTGTCGGAGGACACATTGAGCAGGGAGACAGCGAGGGCAGGATCGGCCAGGTACCACTTGGGAGACGTGGTCAGCCGGTTCAGCCGTGACATGGTCGGCACGTACCCCGGGAGCGGGTCCGCGATCCAGATCCTCTCCAGCACCTCGCGGTAACCCTGGACCGTGGACCGCGCCGGCGCATTC
Organism: Cellulomonas timonensis; assembly: GCF_900046455.1. Taxonomy (GTDB): domain Bacteria; phylum Actinomycetota; class Actinomycetes; order Actinomycetales; family Cellulomonadaceae; genus Cellulomonas_A; species Cellulomonas_A timonensis. Next base: position 323,934 of record NZ_FCOT01000011.1, on the reverse strand, counting down.
CCGTCACCTGCGGTGGCGGCGTCGCGGATCTTCTCGAGCGACGTCGTGGTGCCGGTGGCTGCGGCGTAGGCGGTCATCCAACGGCGCAGCCCGTGCGGGTTGCGGACCTTCTGGCCGGCCTCATCGAAGTCCCGATCGACGATCCGGCCGACGTACCCGGCGAGCTGACCGCGCTGCACGCGCGGGGAGGCTGACTGCATGCCGGGGAAACCGCCGCGGACGATCTCGGCGGTGTACTCCCGCAGCCCGACCTGGGTGTCCCCCTGGACGGGGTCGGTGCCGTCGAGGAGCCGCGCGAGCGAGACCGTCGGGACGTCGACCCCGCGTTCAGCGAGGGTCATGGGCCGCATCCGTACGGTGACGATGCGCCCAGCACCGGAGTGGGTCGTCGGGGTCTGTGGGGACGCTGACCCGGTGAGCAGGAACCTGCAGGGGTTCGGGCGGTCGTCGACGGCGCGGCGCACTAGGTCCCACGACGGCTGCCACCGCTGCCACTCGTCGATCAGGATCGGCTCCTCGCCGCGAATGAGGCTGCGCGCGTCAGCCCGCACGACCTCGAGGGTCGCGGGGTCGTCGAGACGGTGGATCGTGTGCGCTCGCCGGGTGGCGGTCGCGGTCTTCCCCACACCCTTGGGCCCGTCGACGCTGATCGCCGAGAGGCCGGAGAAGAGCTCGTCGAGCTCGTCATCGACGACTCGGCGCCGGTAGACGGTGTTCGCCGACATGCTGGTCACAACGCGGAACGCTACCGCACGTCAGCGTGGCCACGCTACAGAAAGTCGGATCTCCAGACTACAAAAAGTCACCTCGCCACGCTTCAAAAAGTCGAGTCAGGCGATCACCAACGCACAGCCAGCGCTCGATGGCGCGATCGGGCGGCGAAGCAGACGCCTGCCCGGTCAGCCCGCTGCCACGGCCTTGCGGTAGATGCGGGTGCTGGTGAGCCGGCCAGTGCCGTCGTCCTCGCCGAGGGCGTCGAGCTGGGCGCGGATCTCGTCCTCCACGATCAGGTAGCGCATGCCCGTGCGCAGGTCGCGGTCGTTGCGCAGGCGCACGATCAGCGGGAACACCGAGAGGGCGTTCGTGTCGAACAGGCCCGTCGTGTACACGAGCTGCACGCCGAGCGCCGCGGCCACCCCGAGCTGCAGGTCCAGCAAGTAGCCGGCCGAGGCGCGCCCGATGGGGTTGTCGAGGAACAGCACGCCCGCGTGGCGGCGCCCGGAGATGCCGCGGTCGTTCGCCCGCAGCGCCGCCATGGTGCAGTACAGGACGATCGCGGAGGTCAGCAGCTGGCCGCCCGAGTACACGTGCGCCACGTCGGCGATCCGCACCCGCTCGGTGCGCAGCGACGAGTCGGGCTTGAGCATCTCCACCTTGACGCCCTGCGGCAGCGCCGCGTGCACGCCCTGCAACAGCAGGCTCATGCCGTCGCGCTTGCGCGGCTTGTCACCCCGGGAGGCAGCCACGTCGATGACCTGCGCGAGCTGCTCGTCGAGCAGCGTGGGGTCAGGGTCCGCGAAGCGGATGCGGAGGAACTTCTGGCCGCCCCAGTCGCCCAGGGTGTCGGGCAGCACGGAGACCTTCTCGGCGCTGCGCAGCGTGGTGAGGGCCACCTCGACGAGCCCGCGCAGGCGGGCGGTGAGCTGGGTGCGGTGCCGGTCGATCTGCGCCAGGTCGTCGCGCAGCGTGCGCAGCCGGGGGCGCAGGGCGGCCTCCCACTCGGCGGCGTGGCCGGGCAGCTCGTCCAGGTCCACGTCGCGGATCTGGCGCTGCACCAGGCTCTCCACGGCGTCGAACTGCGGGCTCGCGGCGTAGCGGCTCAGCGCCTTGGACGCGTCCCGCAGCTCGGCGGTCGCCTCGGCGAGCCGGGTCCGCGAGGCGGCGGCGGTGCGGAGCACCTGCTCGCAACGCTCCCGGGCCAGGTGCTGGTCACCGGCGAACGGCTCGACGTCGTCATCCGCCGGGTCGAGCCGCAGGTCGGCGACCCGCTCGGCGAGCACGCCGTACACGTCGACGTCCTTCTGCACCTCGGCGACCTGGTCGACGGACTCCCGGAGCTGACGGCGTGCGTCCTCGTGACGCTCGGCGGCGGCGACCTCGTCGGCGGTGGCGCGCTCGATCAGGCCGGAGCCGTGCTCGACGTCCTCGGGGGCGCCGTAGGGCTCGAGGGGCCGGTCGTGCCGCGGGTGGCGGCGGTGGTCCTCGCGCAGGGCGCCGATCTGCTCGGCGGCGTCGCGGGTGCGCAGCTCGAGCTCGCGGACCCGCTCCGCTGCCCGACGGGCGGCCGCCGCGCGGGCGGGGGCGTCACCGCCATCAGGTGTCGCGAGCAGCGCCGAGGCCGCGGCGCGCACCGAGGGCTGGAGGCGCTCGACGGCGGCGCGCGCGTCGGACTCGATCGCCTCGGCCCGCTCCAGGTCGACGCGCAGATCGGCGCCGACCTCCACCTTGGCGTACGCGTCGACGGCCGCGCGGTAGGCGGCGCGCAGGGTCGGCACGTCCTGGGGCGTGGTGTCGGACTCGGTGTCGGCGGCGGCGTCCACGGCGGAGCCGCCGCCGGTCACGCCGGAGATCTCGGCGCGGGCGTCGTCCGCGTTGCGGGCCTGCGCGTGCCTGTCGCCGAGGGTCTGCTCGAGCTGCTCGCGCAGCGCGGCGACCCGTCGGCGGGCGTCCGTGGCGGCGGCCTCGGCGCGGGCGGCATCCTCGTGGGCGGCCGCGGGGGTGCGGGTCGAGGCGGTCACGTGCGCGACGTCGCGGGCCAGCATCGACAGCCGCCCGGTCAACTCCCGGGCCACGTCCTGCTCGGCGCGCAACGCGTCGAGGGCCTCCGCGAGCTCGCGCGTCCGGGCCTCGGCCTGGTCGAGCCGCTCCTGGGCGGCGGCGGCCCGGGACTGGGCGTCGGCGAGCGCACGGGCCGCCGCGTCGTGCGCGTCGGCGAGCGCGGCGAGGTGCTCCCCGGGGAAGGCGGTGAGCCACCGGTCGAGCCGCCCAGCGAGGGCGCGGTCGGCGTCGATCTGCGCCGACAGTGTCGCGAGCCGGCCCATCCGCTCCTCGTGCACGCCCTCGAGGTGCTGACGCTCGGCCTCGGCCAGGTCGTCGTCGTACATCGCGGGGTTCGGCGGGACGATCAGGCCCAGGCCGGCGGGGGCAGGGGCGTCGAGGTCGGCGAGCGCGACGGTGGTGCCGACGGCCACCACGGTGCGGGGCAGCAGGCGGGCGTCCGTGAGCACCTGGCGGGCCTCGTCGAGGTGCTGCGGGGAGTGCAGCACCACGCCGTCGACCAGGTGCGGGTAGGTGGCCAGCACCCGGGGCTGCTGGTGCGCGGGGAGCTGGGACAGGTACTCCCAGCCCGCGTAGGACGGGATGCCCGCCTGCTCGAGCGCGTCCTTGACGGCGGCGACGTCCGCGGAGGGCGGCAGCAGGCCGCCGGTGCCGAGCGCGTCGAGGACCTTGCGATCGGCCGCGTCGTCCATGCGGAGCTGCATGCGCTCCTGGTCGGCGGCGGCGACGGCGGCCACGAGCCGCTCCTGCAGCGCCGGGGCGTCGTGGGGCAGACGGACCTCGTCGGCGCCCAGCAGGGCGGCAAGCCGCTCCTCGCCCGCGAGCGCCTGGGTGCGGGCCTGGGCGTCGGCGTGCGCCTGCTCGGCGGCGGTGGCGGCGTGCCGGGCGTCGCTGAGCGCCTGGTCCGCGGTGCGGGCGGCGCGGGCCGTCTCCACGCGGTCGGCTGCCGCCTCACGCTGCGTGTCGGCAGCCTGGCGCATGCGGTCGCTGAGCGCGCGATCGGCCTGCTCGGCCTGGCGGGCGGCAGCCTCGGGCTCCTGGTCGGCGGCGACCAGGCCCTCCTCGACAGCGGCCGTGACAGCGGCCTGGGCAGCCTGGATGCGCTCGTCGAGCTCGACGGCCCGGGCGCCGTGCGTGCCCGCGGCCTTGCCGTGCCCGTCGGCCTCGGCGCTGACCGCGTCGATCTGCGCCTTGAGATCACGGGCGCGGGCGTCGGCCTGCGCCACGAGGGCGTCGGCGTCGGCCGCGCGGGCCAGCAGGCCCTGCACCAGCCGGGTGGCGGCACGGTCGCGGGCGGCGAGTGTCGGGGCTGCCTTGCTCTCCTGATCGCCGACGACGGCGCGCAACGCCGCCGCCTTCTGCTGCGCCTCGCCCAGGGCCAGCAGCGCGTCGGTGACACGCCAGGCCTCGACCACCGAGCGGGCCTCGTCGAGTGACGCGTCGAGGGCCTGCGCGCTGCGCTCGGCATCCGCCAGGCGCATGCCCGCGACGCGGCGGCGCAGTTCCGCGACGATCTCCCGCAGGCGGCGGTGGTCGGACTCCGCGGTGCGCTCACGCTCCTGCGCCGCGTCCAAGCCCTGCTGCAGGGCGCCCACCCGGGACCGCTCCTGCGTGAGCCGCTCGCGGATGCTCGCGGCGAACCGCCCGGCGGTGCGGGCGGCCTGCTGGTCGGCGGTCGCGGCGTCGCGGGCGGCCTCGGCGGCGCCGGCCAGCGGCGTGAGGCGGTCCAGGGCGCCGGAGATGAAGTCCCGCTCCGCCGCGAGCGCGTCCCGCTGCGACAGCGTCGCCGCGTACCCCTCAAGCACGTCCGCGAGGCCGCGCGGGTCTTCCTCGTCGGTGACCGAGGTGAGCAGCCAGTCGACGAACGCCTCGTCGCTCTTGAACGTGAACGCGTCAGCCGCCTCGCCCTCGCCGGCGTTCATGGTGCGTTGGTAGGCGAACAGCTCGGAGTCCAGGCCCAGGGTGTTGAGGTGCTCGGTCCACACGCCGTGCACCTGCTCCCACACGAGCTGCAGGCGCGCGTCGTCCTTATGCGCCTCGCTGAGCCGGTCGCGGAAGCCCGCGAGCTCGACCAGGCGGCCGTCCTGCGTGAACGGCAGCGTGTCCAGGGTCAGGGTGGCGGTGGGCCGGAACGAGTACCAGGTCTCGACTAGGCGTGTCGGATCGGAGGAGACGGCGTGCCCACGCCACGCGGCGACCTTGCCCGTGACGACGACCTCGCCCGTCACGGTGTGCTGCCACTCGAGGACCACATGCGACACGTCGCCCGCGAGCACGAAGTTCTCGAGCGCCCGCGAGTTGGTGGTGCCGACGACCTGGCGCTTGCCGGGCAGCATCACCGAGAAGATCAGCTTGATCAGCACCGACTTGCCGTTGCCGTTCTCGGCGAAGAGCACCGAGGCGGGCGACGGGCGCAGCGGCGCGCGGCCGTCGTCGAAGAACGACGGCTGGGCGGGGCCGGTCACCGGCGCGCCCACTCCCCGCAGGTCGAGGGTGACGTCCTGGTAGCGCGCGGCCTTGGGTCCGACGGAGTGCAGGCGCACCCGGGAGAGCTCGTACATGGGGTGCTGACCTCAGAGGGTGTCGGTGTGGACGGCGTGCAGCGAGCCGGCGGCGTCGGTGACGGTGACGACGCCCAGGCCGGTCAGCTCGCGGAACGCGGCGTTCGCCGCGAGCTCGCGGACCTGGACCTGGAACCGGGGCGTGGTGCGGTACGCCCCGCCGTTCTCGTCGTTGCGCACCACCAGGAAGCCCTGGTCGGCGAGGAACCGCACAGCCTTGGCGACCATGCCGCGCGTGGTGTCGGACGCCGCACGGCCGTCCTTGGTGCCCGCCGCGGCAGGGCGGCGCGCGTAGGCCCGCCAAGCGCGCTCGAGCTCGGGGGCCGTCTCGAGCGGGTCGTTGTTCTCCTCGGCCTGCGCGGCGCGCTCGTCGAGCACCCGGCACGCGTCACGCACGACGCCGTCCACCTGGTCCACTGTCACGTAGCCCACGTAGCTGTCGTTGGCCAGGTCGTCCGGGCGCGGGTACGCGAGTGCGGCGACGGCCAGGTGCGCGATGCCGTGCACCACCTTGTCGGTGCCGCGGCTCGAGAGCGCGGTCCGCTTGGCGTACTCCTCGATCCGCACCGCGAACACCGAGTCCTCCCGCGGCGCCAGCACGATGCCGGAGCGCGGGTCGACGTCCAGGATCAGCAGGTTGAAGCCGGCGGCGACGGCCTTGACCAGGTCCGCGAACGCGTCGTCCTCGCCGTGCCGGCGCACCAGGTCGGCGTACTCCAGGTCGCGCGCGGGGACCTGGCGGGGGCGCAGGCCCCACTCGACCAGGCGCGCGGCGGCGGCGACGTCATCGGTGATGGTGCTCATGCGACTTCCTCGATCTCGTCGTCCTGCTCGTGCGTGCTGCTGCCGTCGTCGCCGCCCGCTGCGCTCGGCGGGGCCAGTGCCGCGAGCCCCACCAGCAGGTCCGAGCCGCCGAACTCCGGGTCGTCCAACTCGGTGCCGTCGTCCACCGCGACCAGCACCCGCTCATCACCCTGGCGCACGGCGCCGCTCACCCCGGGGTCCACCGCGTGCAGCACGCGCAGCGCGATGAGGTGCGGCAACGCCGGGTCGGCGGCCCGGGCCTCGGCCAGCAGCGCCGACAACCGGCGCGGCATGCCGTCGACGGTGAGCAGCCGGTCGGCCTCGTCCCACTGCTCCACGCTGAACACGTCCGGGTCGGCGGCCGCGGCCAGATCGGGGTCGGGCAGCTCCTCCCCCAGGTCGTCCCGCTCGATCGGCGGCGCCAGCAGCAGGTACACGACGTCGATCAGGCGCGGCACGCCATGCACCGCGACGCCCGTGCCCGCCCGGAAGAACGCGCCCGTCACCTTCGCCGCGTCCGCCACCGGCAGCGCCAGGGTCGGCATCAGCAACTGGCCGAACAGGTCGACGGTCTCGCGGCGCGGCGGCCCGGAGAACTGCTGGCGGTCCTGCTCGGCGCGGAACGTGGCGCCCGCGCGCTGCAGGTGGGCCTGCAGCTGGGAGTGGCGGCGCACGCACTCCTTGACGATGTCGACCAGCTCGGCGGCCTTGCGCTTGTGCACCGGGTCGTCGGCCTCGTCGCGCGCGGTGGTGATGTTCGTGAGGATCGACGTCTCGGCCCGGAACCGTGTCGCCACGTGGGTCAGCGCCTCGTCGATGAGGTCCGGCACCTCGCGCGCCCAGTCCACCGACCGCACGTCGCGACGGGTCGCCTCGAGCTGGCGGCGCAGCCGGTCGGCGTACTGGATGGTGCGCAGGCGGGCCTCGATCGCGACGGCCTGCGCGTCCGACAACCGGCCGCCCGCGATCAGGGCCTCCAACTTGGTCTCGGCAGCCTCCTGCGCCGATTCCACATCGGTGTCCAGCGCGCCGACCAGCACGTTGATCGCCTCATCCGTCGAGCGCAGGTACACATCGCCGTCGCTCGACGCGAGCTCGACCAGCAGCTTGAACGTCCACGTCCGACGCTCATACGCGCCCCCGGCGCCCAGCGACCCGTAAACCACCTCGAAGCCACGATCCTGCGAGCCCACGTTGATCAGGTTGTCCAGCACCCAACGGGCCACCCGGTCATGCTCCGCGCTGTCCCGCTCGGGCGCCTGCGCGGCCACGAACGGACGGGTCCGGGCCACCACCAGCTCGTGGTCCGCGCCCCGGTCGAAGTCCATCGCGATCGTCACCTGGTCGATCAGGTGCAGCGCGATCTCGGCCATCTGGTAGCGGTCCGCGTCGACCCACTCGAGCAACCCCTTGCGGGTGTCCAGGTCATGCAGCGGCGCCGTGCACGCCAGGGCCTTCATCCTGCGGGTCATCGGGTCGTCCGACATTCGTCCCAGGCCCGCACCGATCATGCACGGACGGTATCTCGTGGGGCCCCGAACCTCCGCATGGCGCCAGTGCGTCGACCCGCCCCGCGGCCGTGGCGAGCTCGGCGGCGGTCAGCCTCCGCGGAGGGCCTGCGTCGGGGAGAGCCTGGCCGCGCGGGATGCCGGGTACGCGCCCGCGAGCGCGCCGACCAGGACGGCGAGCACGACGCCCGCCGCGCACGCCACGGGGTCGACCCTCGGCGTCATCGTGGTGACCGCGCCGTAGCCAAGCGTCACGAGAACGCCGAGGACGGCCCCTGCCGCTCCGCCAGCCAGCCCGATCAGCGCGGCCTCGACGACGAACTGCAACCGCACCTGCCCGGCGCGCGCGCCGACGGCTCGACGCAGGCCGATCTCGCCGCGACGTTCGAGGACGGCGATGACCATCGTGTTGACGATGCCGATCGCGCCGACGAGGAGCGCGATCGCGGCCAGCCCGAGCGCCAGCGCGCGGTACGACTCGTCGACGGCGGTCTGGGCCTGTTCCAGGCGGGACGGCGCGGCGACCGTCACGGCGAACGGGGCGGCGGGGTTCGCCGTGGACGGGATGACTGCCCTGACCTCGGACGCCGCGCCGCTGCGCGAACGGACGTAGATGGTGGTGATCTGTGGGTCGCCGACGTGCGCGATGGCCCACTCGTCCCCGATGAGGGCCTTCATGTCGAACTGCGGCGCGAGCTGCGCCGGCGCCAGGACGCCGAGCACCCCGTACCACTCGTCACCGATCCAGACCCGCTGGCCGACGGCCGAGACCCCGAGGAGCTGCGCTGCCCGCGAGCCCAGGACGACACCGGGAACGGCGCTGGTCGCGTCGTCGAACCACCTTCCGTCGGCGACCGCGAGGTCCATCGCGTTCGCGAGCTCGGGCTCGACGGCGGCGACGGTGATCCCGCTTCCCATCGTCGCCGGGACGAGGTCGGTGCGGTACGCCTTGTGTGCCGGGAGGTCCCGCAGCGCCGCTGCGCCCTCAACGGGCCCGATCCGGCGGATCATCGCCGCCGCGGACGTGGGCAGAGGGATGGGCCCATCCGGCCCGTCGCCGGGCGTCACCTCCAGCACGTTCGCGCCGAGCGCCTCGAGCTGTGTCCGTGTGTGCGCCTGGTTGGTGCCGGCGATCCCGATCACAGCGACGAGCGTCGCGATCCCGATCGCGACGCCGAGCATCGACAGCAACGACCGCGTCGGGCGTGACCGCGGGCCGAGAGTCGCCGTGGCCAGGGTGTCGGCGACCGACAGCCGGAGCCTCACGCTCGCGCCTCCTGGTCGACGTCCTGCTCGATCCGCCCGTCTCGCATCCTCACGCGACGGGGAAGCGAGTCGGCGATGGCCGCGTCGTGGGTGATGACGACGAGCGCCGTCGCCGTCAGCCCACGAAGCAGGTCCATGACGGAGGCGCCGGTCGCCTGGTCGAGGGCGCCTGTCGGCTCGTCCGCGAACACCACCCGCGGATCGTGCGCGATGGCCCGGGCGATGGCGACACGCTGCTGCTCACCCCCCGAGAGCTGCCCTGGGCGGTGGTCCGCGCGCCGCCCCAGGCCGACCCTGTCGAGGGCGCTCAGGGCCCGCTCACGGCGCTCCTTCGGCGTGAACCCCGCGTAGAGGAGGCCGAGCTCGACGTTGCGGGTCGCGTCGATGTGCTCCAGGAGGTGGAACTGCTGAAAGACGAACCCGAAGGCGCGCGACCGCAACGCCGCCTTGTCGCCGTCCGTCATCGTCGCCGTCGAGGCCCCGCCGACGACGACGTCTCCTGTCGTCGGGTTCTCCAGGGTCCCCATGATCGACAGGAGCGTGGACTTCCCCGAGCCCGACGGGCCGACGATCGCGACCTGCGCCGACGGGCCGATCTCCAGGTCGATGCCATGCAGCACCCGGAGCGTCCCACCCCCGCTCGGGAAGTCCTTGGAGACGTTCCGCACCGCGAGGGCCGGCGCGTCGACCGCTTGGGTCACGGGATCCGCACCCGGTCGCCCGCCTTCACACCGGCGCCGGTGACCTGGACGCGTGCCTCGGCGATGAGCCCGACCTCGACCCCGACGAGCTCGACGTCGTCGGCTTCGGTGACGCGCTCGACGGCGTAGCCCCCCTCGGCGAGCGCGAGCAGCGCTGTGACCGGCACGATGAGCGCGTCCTGCACGACGTCGGTCGACATCTCGATGGTGACGGCCGACCCGGCGAGCGGCGCGACGGCGTCCTGGTCGGCGATGTCGACGCGCAGCACCGGCTTCACCACCGTTGCGGCTCCGCCCTCCGCGGCTCCCGCACTGTCCACACCGGCCCCGTCTGCACCCGCCCTGTCTGCGCGCCCGTCGTCCGTGCCGGGCTGCCCGTCGGCGGCTCCTGCGCTGCCGACGGACGCGACCGTCCCCTCGACGCTGCCGCCGGACGGGAGCAGGACCTGGACAGTGGCGCCGATGGCGAGTGCCGCGTGCTGCGACGCCGTGAGCGGGGCCTCGACGAACGTGGTCATGCCCGTCCACCGCACGATCTCGCCGCCCACCGGGCCACCGAGCCGACCGACCACTGACTCGACACGGATCGACGACGCGTTCAGCATCGTCACCTGCTCCGGTCCGACTGACTGAGCGCGGGCGACGGCGAGGGCGGTCTTCGTCGCCGCGAGCTGCTTCACCGCGTCGTCGACAGCCTGACGCTGCGCTGTCACGTCCGGCGCCGCGTCGAGCGCCGCGCGCGCCGTCTTGGCCGCGTCGAGCTGCGCCTGGGCCAGCGCGGCGCCCGTCCCGGCGGCGTTCGCCTCGTCCAGCGCCGCGGCGGCCTCGGCGACGGCCGCGTCCGCCTGGGCGACCACGAGCGCGACCGGGGCCGCGCCGGCGTCTGCGAGCGCCTTCCGGGCGGCCACGACCGACCTCTGCGCCGCGTCGATCGCTGCCTGCGCCTCCGTGATCGCCTTGGCGCCGTCGGTCGTCTCCGTGGGCGGCGCCTGTCCAACCGACGCGTAGAGGGCCGCCACGGCATTCGACGTCGCGGCGTCGAACACGTCGGTCGACACGTCGCCGACGTCGTGCCCGAGCGCTGCGAGTGCCACCTTGAGCGCGAGGACGTCCTTGCCCGTGTCACCGAGCCCGAGGGAGCGCCAGAGCGGCGCCGTGCCGGAGAGCAAGAACACCGGCCTGCCGTCGACCTCGTAGAGCACCTCACCGGCCGCGACCTGCGCTCCTGGCGCCGGGAGCGCGGTGAGCACCCCGTCGCCCGTGCCGGATAGCGGGGTCACCTGCCCGCGGGTCAGTGTGCCGGTCAGGCGCATCCCCGCTGCGAGCGCGCCCTGCTCGACCACCGCCGTGCGCATGTCTGCCGCCTGCGTCGTCTCGCCGTCGCGCGACGTGGTCAAACGGACCGCGCCGATCGTCGCCACAGCGAGCACCACGAGCATGCCCATCGCAGCGACGACCTTCATCGCACCGCTCACGGCGTGCCGGTGCTTCCGTCCGAGGGCGCCGCGCTGGCAGACGGCCCGCCGACAGCCTGGGCGTAGATCGGGCCTTCGATCGCCTGCGCATACGGGGCGATGTCCATGCCACCGGTGACGGCGTCCTTGACTGCTGCTTGGTACTCGAACCGCGGCGCGGCGGCATCTGGCGCAGGAAGCGGCTGAGAGCACGCCGTGCCGAGTGCTGCTGCCTGGTCGAGAGTGAACTCCTGGGGGATCACGACCGTGTCGACGATCGGGTCCGCGATCATGGCGAAGCCCGCGTCGCGTGCGCATTGCGCCCACGTCCGCCCCACTTCGACGACCTCGTCGTCGGTGGTCGCCGGCGGCGCGTCGATGACGATGGACGTGTCGAGCGTGTCCTTGGCTCCGGGGAACGTCGCGCGGCATCCCTTGACGTCCGCATCACGATCCACCCCGTCGATGCCGATGGGGGACGTGTCGGAGTCGCCGAGGAGACGGGCGTTCTCGATCTCGGCGAAGCCCTTCACAGGGCCGGACCCGGTGACGGCGTGCACGCTCAGTCCGAGGCCTTCCAGGCACGCCGCGTAGTTCGCGGTGTTCTCGTCGACGTAGCCGCCCGAGACCTCACCGCCGCCGTCCTCGCCTTTCAGCGAGGCGACGCCACCGTCGTCCGACGAGCAACCGACCAGCAGCAGCACCACCCCGACCGCTCCGACGGCGACGGCCGCTCGGGATGCTCCACGACGCCCCGCCGTCATCGGCCCTGCCCCTCGATCACGTAGAAGTTGATCGCCTGCTGGATCCCGCGCATGGATTGCTCCACTTCCTGAAGCGCGTCGCTGTACTCGGAGACCAGGCGCTCCTGCTCCTCGCCGACAGCAGAGAAGTACGCGGTGTCATAACCGGACTCATTCCGGCACTCGACGTCAATCATGGCAGTCTCGATCTCATCTGCGGGCGCCTTTGCTGTCATCGTGTCGACCTGTCCAGGATGGTCCCGCGCGTCAACAGCTGTCAGCACGGAGACTCGGAAGTCGTCCGGCCCGCCGCTCGGATCACCAAGTGGTGGATCAGCGCGCGTCACGCACGCTCGCCACCGGTCAACACTCGAGGCGACCTCGCCATCGCTCAGAACACCCTCACGACTCTTAGAGTCGAGTCTCCTGAGGATGTTCGCCGACTCAGCGATGTCGGGCACCGCGCCGCGAGACTCGTCGGTGCACTCCTGCTGCGCGCGCAGGTACGCCTCCTCCTCGCCAACGCCGATCGCGGAATCGAGCGGAGCCGGTGGAATAATCTCCCGGGGGTCTCGTGGAGCGCGATATCCGTAATTCCGGACGAGTTCAGCGTCCAAGTTCGGATACCCGAGCGAGGTGTACGCCGGGACTGCCGGGAGGCTCAGATCCCACGTCGCGACCGTGTACTCATGGCCGGCCTGCGCCATGCATTCCGCCATGAAAGAGTCGACGGCTGCGCCGTAGAGGAAGAAATCGACGGAACGGCCTTCCAGCGGAAGGCCAAGCGGATCCTGGTAGCGGCCGGCGGGGCCATCGCCGCCATCGTCGAGCTGCCCGGCGCAGCCGGAAAGCAACAACGTGGCGGCGAGGACCCCACTGCCCGCGAGCCGCGTGAGACTCACGGGGTCCTCATCTCAGATGAAACTTGCGGACGAGATCGAGTCCTGGAACCCGGTGCCCTGCAGGTTGGACCACAGGTAGCCGCGGTTCAGAATGACACTGGACCCACGGAAGTAGGCGTCCAAATAAAAGGCCGCATTCGAGGTGCGGCCGTTGTTGCGGAGGGAACTCGCTTGGTTGTCGAAACTGAGGCTCCCGAAGTTGTTGATGAAGTTCTGGAAGGTCACCCGGGACCCGTCGTAGTTCGAGTGCTGCCAGGCGCAGGCGTACCCCAGGGAGCACGCCCCATCGCCCGCTGACGCCGGGGTGGCGACTGCGACGGTGCCAACCGTCATGACAGCCACAGCACCAGCCGCGGCAGCGAACTTGCGGAGTCTTCGCATGTGTAGCACCTCTTTCTTGAAATTGGATGCACGGAACGTTGACACTGAGATCGACGTGGCACCAAACCGGCGTCATTGACGGATCGAAAGGCTCTGCAGCGTCGCAGACATGTCCGAGATGCCCGTTTCGACGCTGCTGACGTTATCGACGTCAACGCACCCAGTCAATGATCGCAAGTGCATTGTGACAGGGTGCGAACATGGCGAATATCACTTCGCAAACCACGATCACACAGGCACGCATTGGGCTAGAGTCGTCTGTTCGCCTAGCCGGGCCGTCGTCAAGCACGATCCGATCGAGGTCGCTGGGGCTGACCACATCCGCCCACTCTGCGCGCGCGGGTTCAGACTGGAATCGATCAGGTCTGCCCCCATGTGCGCCTGGACCCGAGGGCGCCCAGGCAGAGATCAGCGGTCGAGGAACTCCACGACCACAGGGGCGAACTGCTCGTGGTACTGGAAGATGCCGCCGTGCCCGGAGTCGGGGTAGATGATCAGCTCGGATCCCGAGATCCGGCGATGCAGGTCCTCGGACAGGGCCGAGGGGACCATCCGATCGTTGTCACCGTTCGCGATCAGCGTGGGCTGAGTGATCAGCGACAGGTCCGACGGCTCCGAGCGCCCGTAGCGCTGGATGGCCTTGAGCTGGGTGCGGAACGCCTTGGTGCTGATCGGCTGGTCACGATCGGCAGTTCGCTCCTTCAGGCGGTTCACGAACGCCTTGCCGGCCGCCTTGCCGGCGGCGTCCCGGTTGAAGAACAGGAACTCCTTGGGGTCCGAGCGGGTCACGGTGGCGCGCAGGATGTCCCAATAGGTGGTGCCCACGACCTTGTCGATGCCCTTGCCGCCGCGCGGCCCTGTGCCGGTCAGGACGAGCTTGCGGACCAGGTCGGGGTGCTTGATGACGAGGTCCTGGGCGATCATCGCGCCCATCGAGAACGCGACGACGTCGATCCTGTGGTGGCCGAGTGCCGTGATGAACGCGTAGGCGTCGTCGGCGGCCTGCTCGATGGTGGGCGGGACTTGACCGCTGGCGGCGCCGACCCCGAGCTGGTCGAAGGCGATGACGCGCCGGCTCGCGGCGATCGGGTCCACGATGCGCGGATCCCAGTTGTCCAGGGTCGCAGCGAGGTGGGCGAACAGCACCACCGGGACACCACCCTTCGGGCCCAGCTCGCGGTAGGCGAAGGTGTTGCCGTCGGTCGCGACGGTGCGCGTGGGGGCGTGGCCGTAGGACGTGATGACGGGTTCACCACCGGTGGTACTCATGAGTGTGCTCCTCGAGGCGATAGGCGGGTCACGAGCGGACGACGACGGCCTTACCCCGGATGCGACCGGCCGCGAGGGCCGCAAGGGCCTCGGGGGTCTGTTCGAAGGGGAAAGCCTCGACGGGCAGGGGACGCAGCGTGCCGCCCTCGACCAGGGTGGTGATCTGGCGCAGCTGCTCGCCGGAAGCGTGCATCAACAGGAACTCGTACGTCACGCCCAGCTTCTTCGCCTGGCGGCGGACCTTGCTGCTCAGGACCGCAATGGCCAGGCGCAGCGCGGGATTGAGACCGGACTGCCGGGCGAAGGCCGGATCGGGCGGTCCGGCGATACCGACGACCTTGCCCCCGGGGCGCAGGATCCGTAGCGACTTCGTGAGGCTCTCCCCGCCGAGGCTGTCCAGGACCAAGTCGTAGCCCGACAGCTCAGCCTCGAAGTCCTGCGTCCGGTAGTCGATCACGACGTCCGCGCCGAGCTCGCGCAACAGGTCGGCGCCCGCGCCGCTGGCGGTGGTGGCCACGTACGCGCCGAGGTGCTTCGCGAGCTGGATCGCGAGCGAGCCGACGGCGCCGGCGCCGGCGTGGATCAGCACCTTCTGCCCGGCCTGCAGGTGTCCGCGCTCCACGAGCACCTGCCACGCGGTCAGAGCGACCAAGGGCATGCCGCCGGCCTGAGCCATGCTGAGCGAGCCAGGGCTGTGCGCGAGCTCGTGGTCGGGAACGGCTACCCGCTCGGCGAAGGTCCCACCTGCGGCGGGGCGCGCGTACACCCGGTCGCCCGTCGCGAACCCCCGCACCTCGGATCCGACCCGCAGCACGGTCCCGGCCAGGTCGTAGCCCAGGACCAGGGGCATCGTCGCAGGCAGGATCGCCTTGAACTCGCCGGTGCGGACCTTCTCATCCAGGTGATTCAGCCCCGCGGCCTCGACGTCGACCAGCACGTCGTGCGGTCCGACGACCGGCTCCGCGACGTCGAGCTGCGTCAGGGGCTGCTTGTAGGCGGTGATGCCGAACGTGCGCATGTGGGTCCCGCTCCTTGGTCGTGAGGGATCGTCGGGACAGCGCGGCGTCCGCGGCACTGGAAGCCACTGGTCGGCCCGACGCGGGGATCTCCTGTACCTCGCGCGCCCTCGGCCGCTTCACGCTCAACCGTCCGCACACTGAGTGAAGACTGTCAAGAGGAGTTCGGCGGGCTCCGGATGGCGGCTCGGTACAGTAGTTGCTGTATGGTCAGCGCATGCTGACCATTGCCTCGCGCCTCGACGTGATGAACCGACTGGGCCGGGCCATGGCCGATCCGACCCGCTCGCGGATCCTGATGAGCCTGCTGGAGAGCCCCAACTACCCGGCGGTGCTGGCACGCGACCTCGATCTGACCAGGTCGAACGTCTCGAACCACCTGACGTGCCTGCGCGACTGCGGCATCGTCGTCGGCGAGCCCGAGGGGCGGCAGACCCGGTACGAGATCAGCGAGCCCCGGCTCGCCGCAGCACTGTCGCTGCTCCTCGACGTCACCCTCGCCGTGGACGAGGGCGCGGAGTGCACCGACTCCGCATGCCCCGCCGGCTGCGACGGAGGCTGCGTCCGATGAGCGCCAACGCCACCCTCACGGCCGCACGACGGGCCACACTGCACCGCCGCGTGCGCGCCATCGTCGCGTTCACGATCACCTACAACGTGATCGAGGCGGCCCTGGCGATCACCGCCGGCTCGCTGGCGTCCTCGGCGGCGCTCATCGGGTTCGGGCTGGACTCCATCATCGAGGTCGCCTCCGCCGCCGCGGTGGCATGGCAGTTCACCCGGGCCGATCCCGAGCGGTGGGAGAAGGCCACCGTCAAGGTGATCGCGATCGCGTTCTTCGCGTTGGCCGCCTACGTGAGCATCGACGCCGTGCTGAGCCTGGCGGGTGTGGGCGAGGTGGACCACAGCCCCCTCGGCATCGGCATCGCGACGGCGAGCCTGCTGATCATGCCGGCGCTCGCCTGGTTCGAGATCCGCACCGGCCGCGAGCTCGGATCACGCTCCGTGCAGGCGGACGCGAAGCAGCTCCTGCTGTGCTGCTACCTGTCCGGCGCCGTGCTGGTGGGACTGCTGGCGAACAGCCTGTTCGGCTGGGCCTGGGCCGACTCGGTCGCCGCGCTCGTGGTCGCCGTCCTCGCCGTGCGCGAGGGCCTGGAGGCGTGGGGCGGCGAACTCGAGTCGCCATTCGAGGTGCTGGAGGACCTCGACGAGGACGAGAAGGACGACGCTGCGGAGCAGTCGGTCTAGCGCCGCCGTCGCCGCGGCGGGTCCACCCGCACGGCGACGGCCGGCCTGGTCCAGCGCGCAGGGGGCACCCGGCCAGCCGGGATGTGTGTGCTCGTGTCGCCGCGCGCGGCGTCGAGTTGCGACTGGCAGAGGAACAGCGCTGTGCTGAGGTCCGCGCCGCGCAGATCGGCGCCCCGCAGGTCCGCGCCGGTGAGATCGGCCAGGCGCAGGTCGGCCCCGCGCAGGTCCGCGCCGACGAGGCGGGCGCCACGCAGGCTCGAGCCGCGCAGATCCGCCCCCCGCAGTCGGGCGCCCATGAGCTGTGCGCCGCGCCGGTCGGCGCCCCTGGCCCCCGAGCGCGCATGCTCGCTGGCCCGCTGGAGCAGCGGGTTGACGGCCTGGAACTCGTCGTCGGGCCGCACGTCCGCGATCGCCTCGGGCGTCTGCCGGGTCAGCGCGTCGATCCGCGTCGCCGCGAGGTCGAGGTCGGCGCGCAGGGCCGTGGGCAGGTCCAGGGCGAGCGCCTCGGCGACGTGCCACAACAGTTCGTGGAGCCGTCGCATGACGGGGAAGACGGCGAACATCTGCGCCGCGGCGTCGGGGTCGTCATGCCAGTCGCGTCCGGCGAACACCGTCTGGACGATCTTCTGGCCGGCGCCCAGGCAGTCGAAGACGGTGCAGCCGTGGAACCCGCGCTCCTCCAACTCGCTGTGGATGCCGCACCGGCAGTCGCGCTGCAGGTTCGGGCAGGGGCGTCCGGCGGGCTTGTCGATCGCGAAGTCTGACGACCGGGAGAACGCGGGGACCACGCAGCAGAGGCCGGCGCACCGTGCGCAGTCCGCGCGCAGTGCTCCGGGGTCGATCGGGCCGCCGATCCCAGGCGCCCTGCTCGGATCCGGGGTCATGTGCGTCCTGTCCGTGCGGCGCCGTGCCTGGTCCTGGCAGACGGCTGATGCGGCCACTGTCGCACGTCAGCCCACCGAGTCCGCTCTCCGTCGGCCTCGGGGCCGGGCCGCGTCGGCGCCCATCTGCTCAGGACTCGGCGGGCACTTCGAAGACGATCTCCAGGCCGTCCTCGGCGTCCCACTGCTCGCCCACCTCCACGAACCCGTGCTGCAGCACGAGCGCCCGTGAGGCGATGTTGTCGGGGCTGATGGTCGCGCGCACGGTCCGCACCGACGGGTCCCGCCGGGCCCGGTCGAGCATCGCGCGGAGGGTCGCGCGGGCGTATCCCCGACGCCGGTAGTCCGGGTCGACGGAGTAGCCGACCTCCACCATCCCCCGCGCGTCGGGCGGCCCGTGGAACCCCGCACGGCCCACGACCACCCCACTTCCCGCATCGACGATGACGCCCGTGATCCACTGCGCGGTCGCCGGGTCGGCGTCGACCTGTCGGCTCCGGAGCCCCCACACGTACCTCGCGTCGGGCTCGACGAGGTACGCCGTCAGCGGCGCCGGGGAGGTCAGGTTCGCGGTGTCGAGATCGCCGGCGGCCAGGGCGTGGATCGTCGCGGGCGGCGTCCTGGGCTCGGGTCGGGGTGGGAGGGCGGGATCCGCCACATCGCCTGTGGTCATGGCCCGACCGTCGCACGGCCCCGGCGCCCCGTCCACGCGATATCCACTCGCGAGGCCGCCCGGCACATCCGCGCAAGTCATCCCTTGATTTGTCCGTGCCGGTGGAATGCCGCGTGGGAGCCTGACCCCATGAGCGCACCGACCACACCCCGTGGCAGCACCCTCCTCTGGGTCGCCGGCCTCGCCGCCGTGACCCTGATCGCCTACCTCGCGCTGCTCGGTTGGGACCAGGCCAAGACCCTCGACCCGGTCACCCAGAACGAGACCGGCCCCTATGACGCCTGGCAGGTCGTGGCATTGGTCGTGGCGCTGGCGGGCGCGGCATTCATCGCCGGGCGCGCGGGCCGGTTCCTGGCCGCGCTGGTGGCGATCCCGGTGACCCTGACGCTCGCCTTCGCGGTGGACGCCGCCACTGATGCCACCGCTGACGGGCTGTGGCCGATCGGCGCGGCACTCGTGGCCCTGGGCTCGGTCGCAGGCGTCGCTCTCGTGGCGGCGATCGGCCAGCGCTTCCGCCCGCGCCAACCTGCCTGAGCCCTGGCCTCAGCGCCAACGACGTCGCACAGACGCCCCGATCCGCGGGAATAGGGCTCACCGGCCGGGTCAGCCTCGCGGCAATCCAGTGGCCCGGGTGATGAGCGAGTCGAGCTGGCGGTCGGTGAGGATGCTGCGTGCGGAGATGAGGGGCCTGGCGCCATACCCGACCACGTGGCGGGTCTTGGGGCGGGGCCCGGTGACCGCCCTGCCGATCGCGTCGGCGACAACCGATGGTGGAGAGTTGCGGTTGGCGTTGGCCTCCAACAGACCGCCTCTGCCCGCCGCAGCGCTCCCGCGAGAGCCCAGGCCGCCGACGTCCACCCGTCAGATCAACCCTCTCCCATCTATCGGACTCTCTGCTTCGGGAGAATGATCGAGAGATGAGGATCGTCACCGCCACCCATGCCTCACGCGGCTTCTCCGATCTGCTCGACGCGGTCGAGCGCGGCGAGACCATCCACGTGACCCGCGCTGGCCGTGTCGGCGCCGAGATCCGTCCAGCCAGCCACCACCGGCCGCGCACTGCGCGCCGCGCTCGCTGGCGCGCCCCGCCTGGACGACGAGCTCGCGTCGGACATCGCCGCAGCCACCTCACTGCTGACAGCAGAAGAGAGCGACACGCGGCCCGCATACTGATCCTCGACACGAACACGCTGATCATCGCGGCACACGCCATCGAGCACGGACGCGCGGTGATGTCCCCGGATAGCAGGCCGGAGTTCGCCGTGGGCTCAGGCGTCCACGACGTCCGAGGCACTGCGCACCATGCGGGTTGCCCAGTCGAGCGCCTTGCGCGCATCCGCCGCACTAGTCGGCGCGTGGGTGTATTGCGCAACGGTCTTCATCTCCATCAGCCGACGGAATGTCGACTCCAGAGATTTGCCAACTGGCCCCGATCTCGCCAGTTCGTTGATCGCGGCCGCGTGGTCGTCGGCCTTGCGAGTGACCCCCACTGTCCGTAGACAGATCGCGTCCTTCGCGTTGATCCCGGCTAGGACGGATGAGGATGCCGCGGCGGTGTACAGCTCGCCGCTGAGCTCGACATCCGCGGCCGTGAGGAACTCCCGCGCCTTGGCCAGATGCGCCTTCGCAGCAGCCAATGGGTGCATCAGCCCTCCTCGGGGACAGGCACGACGTGCGGCGCCCCGATGAGGAACCGACCCTCGCTGCGGATGTTGCTCAGGAGCGCCTCCCCCGCCGCGGCCATCGCGGAGAGGTCGGCTGGGGACATGTCGAGCAGATCGACGCCGTTCCCCGTCCATGTGGTGACCTGAGCGGCGAACCGGGTCAGATCTTCCTGCCAGGCGCTGTCGCTGTCCAGGACGGCCTCAGGTCGGACCACGAGGATGTCGATGTCACTGTCGACTCCTCCGTCTCCTCGGGCTGTGGAGCCGAACACCACGAGCGCGTCGGGTTGGTGCGCCCAGGTGGCGACGTGGCCCAGGATCCGATCCCAGAGGCGCTCGCGCAGCGTGGTGAGCTGGGTGATCGCGTCGGCCGCGAGGTGATCGCGGTTGAGCGAGTAGAGGTTGCTGCTGCCAGCGGGAGTGACGGTGACGAGCCCGTGCGCGGCCAGGGAGGAGAGGACTGTCGAGGTCTGCTTCTGCGAGACCGACGGATGCGTGAGATCGGCGATGCGACGCCCCGTCAGAGGCTGGCCAGCCCGGGCGAGGACGGTCAGCACGGGGCCGTGGGACGAGGGCAACACAGCCCGGATGGGCGCACTCACATCCACAAGCCACCCCTTCCGCACGGAGACTGACGTGAGTGGAATACCACTCACGCGAGTAGCATATTACTCACGCCTCGCCAGCCGTCCCACCTCACACACGCACCCCCAGGCCCGGTTGGCCAAGGTTCGATCGAACAGGTGTTCGAGTTACCGTGAGGCCATGTCGATCGAATGGTCCCGCTGGGCCCGCGTGCCGCAGGGCGGTTGGGAGCGGGTTCCGCCACGCCAGTGCCCGCTGTGCGGGGCGCTGTGGAGACGGCGCGGACCGAGCCGGCCTGCTGAGCGGAACGTCGGCTGCACATGCACGCCACGTCGCCGGCACACCATCTGGCGCTGCCCGGCCTGCGGCGCGTACGCCGCTGAGGGGTGCACTGACGTGAGCCGGTGGATCGCGTCGACGGCGCCGGTCGACCTCCCCGACTCGCTGCGCGCCGCGGTGTAGGCGCCGGCAGGTGAACTCCTCCGCGCAGTGCCGGGTCCCGGCCGTGCACTCCGCGCAGCGGCGATGATGAGCCGATGACATCCGGTTCGACCCTGACGCTGCGGGACCGCGTCACCGCGCACCCGTGGAGGGCCGCCGCGGCCGCCGTGGTCGCCGCCGCTGTGGTGCTGGTCGGCGCGCCCACGGCCTGGGTGCAACTCTCCCCCGGGTCCCGCGTCCACACGGTGGAGGACGTGCCCGACGCTCCCGTCGCGCTGGTGCTGGGCGCCGGGCTGCGGCCCGACGGCACACCGTCGCCGTTCCTCAGCCGACGCCTCGACCTCGCCCGCGAGCTCTACGACCAGGGCCGTGTGCGCGCGATCCTCGTCTCGGGCGACAACTCCCGCGCCGGCCACGGCGAGCCCACCGCGATGCAGGCCTGGCTGGTCGAGCACGGCATCCCCGCCGACGCCGTGGTGCTCGACTACGCGGGCTTCGACACCCACGACACCTGCGTGCGCGCGCACGAGGTCTTCGGGGTCGACCGCGCCGTGGTCATCACGCAGGACTACCACCTGCGCCGGGCGCTGTTCTCCTGCGGCCACGCGGGCATCGACGCCACGGGGGTCGCGGCGTCGTCCACGACTCAGGACCCGCGCAGTCTCGCGATGTACCGGCTCCGCGAGGTCCCGGCGTCGGTCCGCGCGGCCCTCGACGCGGTCCCCGGGCGCCAGCCCGTGCACCTGGGGCCGCATGAGCCCGGAGTCGAGGACGCGCTCGCCCGGTCGGCGGGCTGAGCCCCGCGCTACCGGCGGTTGCGGGTGGCGAGGTGGATCAGCCCGCCGATCACGGCGATGCCGGCCAGCGCGATGAGCAGCACTGTGGCGAAGGCGCGGACCGGGCTGGTGGACTGCGCGGCGGCGAATGAGCTCGCGAAGACGGCGAGCGCGGCGGCGACGGCCATCGCCTTGCGGAGCTTGAGCCCCCGGTCCACGGCGGGGCTCATGCGTGGTGGCGGCGCGCGAACGCGACGAACTTCTCGAGGAACTGGTCGAGCCGCGCGGCGAGCTCGTCTTCCGGCGCTCCCGTGTCGTCGAAGGATGTGGGCGTGACCTGCAGGTACATCTCGGGCTGGCCCATGAGCACCATGTCGAGGGTGGGCAGTATCGACCGCAGGTGCGCCTGGGCGGCGGCGGTCCCGATGGGGCCGGGCGAGGCGCCGAGGATGGCGGCGGGCTTGTGCGCGAGGGCGTTGGTGCCCTGGGGGTGGCTCGCGAAGTCGATGGCGTTCTTCAGCACGGCCGGGATGCTGCGGTTGTGCTCCGGCGTCACGAAGAGCAGGGCGTCGGAGGCGACGAGCGCCTCCTTGAACGTGAGCGCGACCTGCGGGTAGTCGACTTCGAGGTCGCGGTTGAACAGCGGCAGGTCGCCGATGGGGATCTCCGCGATCTTGACGCCCTCGGGCGCCCGGGAGGCCAGCGCCTCCGCCAGCAGCCGGTTGAGCGAGCCCTGCGCGAGGCTCCCGACGAGGCATCCGATCAACAGGTCCGCCACGATCCACCCACTTCTCTTTTCGAAGCAACTTCTCTTCCCGTAGTCTCACACAGATGACCGCCGACCCCGAGCGCGCCGGCGCCCTGGCGCGAGCCTTCGGGTTGCTCGGGAAGCGGTGGAACGGGGTGATCCTCGGCTGCCTGGCCGACGGGTCCCTCGGCTACTCCGCGCTCCGTCGCGCGGTGGGGGTCAGCGACTCAGTGCTGGCGGCGCGGTTGGCTGAGCTCGCCGCCGCGGGCGTCGTCGCCCGTGACGTCGACGCCGGCCCGCCGGTGAGCGTCCGGTACTCGTTGACCGCATCCGGGCAGGCGCTCGTGCCCGGCCTGAGAGAGCTCAGCCGGTGGGCGAAGGCCTACCTGCCCGATCCCGGGCGAGAGGTCAGCGACGAGTCGAGACCGTCACCGTGAACTTGGCGTTGCGGTCCACCTGACGTGTCGGGCCGGACACCTGCTCCAGCGTCGGCCGGTACATCAGGTGAGAGTTCCACACCACCCACAGCTCGCCGCCCGGGCGCAGCACCCGCGCCGCGTCGGCGAACAGCCGTCGGGCCAGCCCGGGGTGCACCGCGGCGCCCACGTGGAAGGGCGGGTTGAGCACCACCAGGTCGACGCTGGCGTCCGGCACGTCCGTCGCGGCGTCCGCCCGGAGCACCGTCACCCGGTCGGCGACGCCATTAGCCTCCGCAGTGGCGCGGGCCGACATGACAGCCGCGAACGACTCATCCGTCGCGGTGACCCGCAGGCCCGGCCGCGCCTGGGCCAGTGCCACCGCGAGCACGCCCGTGCCGCAGCCCAGGTCAAGGGCCGTGGCGGCATCCGGGGACATCTGGTCCAGGTGCTCCAACAGGAACCGCGTCCCGATGTCCACGCTCGTGCCCGCGAACGCGCCGCCATGCGCGCACACCGTCACGTGGCGCCCGCCGGGCAGGTCCTCATGGCGCTCCGCAGCGGGCCAGCGCGGCGCGGGTTGCTGCTCCACGGAGAACGGGTCAGAGGCGATCAGCACCCGCGACTTCTGCCGCGCGAGCCGGGCCTGCACCGAGGAGAAATGCCGGCCGAGCACGTCGTTCATCGTGCGGCTCATGTGCTTCACCCGGCCACCGGCCACCACCACGACACCCGGGTCGGCATGCTCCGCGATCAGTCCGGCGATCTCGTCGAGCGCCTCCAGCGAGCGCGGGAGCTGCAGCAGCACCACGCGGGCGCCCGCCACCAGCGACGGCCCGAGTGGCAGCGACACGAAGGCGCCCGTCAGGCCCACGCGCTCGGCGTTGGCCGCGAGCGCGAGCTCCCCCGTGAGGCGGTCCTGATGCGTCCGGATGCCCGTCGCGCCGAAGCGGTCGGCGGCGCCCAGGGTCAGCGCGCCGTAATGGTCGCCGATCACGACCACCGTGCCGGCCGGCGCCTGCTCCAGCTCGGGAGCGGCCTCGTCGAGGATGAGCCGGTCCGAGGCGTCCACGGCGAACAGGTTCGGCGCCTCCAAGTCCGGGGCGCGGCGCAGCGTGTCCAGCAGTTCCTCGCTCATGACGTCACCCCCGAGACGTACGCCCAGGCGCCGTCCTCGCGCTCGAACCTGCTGACCTCATGCTGCGACCCCGCGCCATCGGGCGATCGGTAGTACGCGCGGAACTCGACGGTCCCCTCCGCGTCGAGCAGGCCACCCGCCGAGCAGGCGACGATGTCGAGCCGGTACCAGCGGACATCCGGCTCGAGGTCGAGGACAGCGGGACGGGCGCTGGGGTGCCACGTCCGCAGCAGATAGTCGGCGTCGCCGACGGCGAAGGCGCTGAACCTCGACCGCATCAACGCCTCGGCGGTGGGCGCCTGCGCCTGGCCG
Organism: Cellulomonas timonensis; assembly: GCF_900046455.1. Lineage (GTDB taxonomy): Bacteria > Actinomycetota > Actinomycetes > Actinomycetales > Cellulomonadaceae > Cellulomonas_A > Cellulomonas_A timonensis. Next base: position 299,669 of record NZ_FCOT01000011.1, on the reverse strand, counting down.
CGGTGGAACCGCCCACAGCACTCGTCATAGGGCAGGCCGCTCAGGCAGGGGCACCGGTCGACTGTCACGGGGTCCATCATCCCGCGCCCCAGCGCAGGCCTGATCCGTGGAGGGCGTGCCATCGCTCCGAGATGTGGGCGCCTGAGCCGCGGTCTAGGGTCCGAAAGGCGGGCCTCGCCCGAGACCCGCCTGCGGGGCAGGACCAATCAGGGGGCGACCATGAGCGCAGACGACACCTCGGGCCTCTCGTCGATCACCGGCATCCACACCGTCGTGGTGCCCGTCGCGGACATGGACCAGGCGCTGGCCTTCTGGACGGGCGCCCTCGGCTTCGAGGTCCAGATGGACAGTCCGTTCGGCGAGGGCCAGCACTGGGTCGAGGTCGCCGCGCACGACGCCGACGCCGCAGCCACCACCATCGGGCTGATGAGCGGCAGCGGCCTGCCCACCGGGGTGAACACCGGCATCCGGCTGTCGACCTCCGACGCAGCCGCTGCCTGGAGGGCGCTCGCAGACGGCGGGGTTGATGTGGACGACCTGCTCTCCCTGCCCGGCGCCCCGCCGATGTTCACGTTCCGCGACGGCGACGGCAACGAGCTGGTCGTGGTCGAGATCGCGCCCTAAACCATTCGCGTCCTGGTCGTCCGTCCATCGGGCGTCCGAAGGTGGAGGCGCACCGGACTGTCGTGGTCCTGGCCCTCGTGAGTGACATCGCCGTCCTCCCGAGCGGGTGCGCCGCACTGGCGGGCGACCACGAAGTCACCACGTCGACCACCGGGAGAACGCATGTCCATACGCGCGCATCTGCGCAAGATCGCCCTCGCCCTACCCCTCGCCGTCGTCGCCGCGGCGCTCACCACCTCGCTCGTCGCCGCACCCGCCTCCGCCCACGGGTCGGTCACCGACCCGCCCAGCCGCAACTGGGGCTGTCTGGACCGCTGGGGCGACCGGCACCAGGCCCCCGAGATGGCGCAGCAGGACCCGATGTGCTGGGCCGCCTTCCAAGACAACCCGGCCGCGATGTGGAACTGGAACGGCCTGTTCCGCGAGGGTGTCGCGGGACGCCACGAGCAGGTCATCCCCAACGGCCAGCTCTGCTCCGGCGGCCTCACGGAGGGCGGCCGCTACCGCTCCATGGACACGCCGGGCAACTGGACCGCGAAGAACGTGCCCACCAACTTCACGCTCACGCTCACCGACGGCGCGCAGCACGGCGCCGACTACCTGAAGGTCTACATCACGAAGCCGGGCTTCGACCCGACCACGCAGAGCCTCGGCTGGGGTGACCTGACTCTCCTCAAGGAGACGGGCCGCTACGCCTCCGCCGGCCAGTACCAGACGGACCTCAACCTGTCCGGCCGCAGTGGCCGGGCCGTGATCTACACGATCTGGCAGGCCAGCCACCTCGACCAGTCGTACTACATCTGCAGCGACGTCAACATCGGCGGCACGACGACGCCCACGCCCACCCCGACGGTCTCGCCCACCGTCACCCCGACGCCGACGCCCACCATGACGACGCCGACGCCGACGCCCACCCCGACCACGCCGCCCACCGGCGCCTGCGCGGCCACCGTGACCGTCGGCAATAGCTGGAACGGCGGCTACCAGGCGCAGGTGACGGTCACCGCCGGCGCCAGCGCGATCACCGGATGGAAGGTCACGGTCAACGGGGCCACCATCACGCAGGCGTGGAACGGCACGCTGTCCGGCGGCAACACGATCACCAACGCCTCCTGGAACGGCAGCCTCGGAGCCGGGGCCTCGACCACCGCCGGCTTCCTGGGCACCGGGTCGACGAACCTGACGGCCACCTGCGCCCTCGCCTAACCGATCTGTCCACCCACAGCGGGCCCACTGCGTCCGCACCCGGCCGGCCCTGACCCTCCCAGGTCAGGGCCGGCCGGCCTGCGCGGGCCCGGTGTCGACGGGGTGGTTCGAGCGGAACACCCCCGCCGGGTCCACGGCCCGCTTCACGTCCCGCAGCCTGATCAGCGCCTCGGGGCCGTAGGCGTCCTCGATGGGCTGCTCCTCCTGGAGGAAGGTGAGGCCCAGGCCGTGCTCCGAGCGCGGCACGGGGGCGACCAGCGCGGCGAGCGCCTCGTCCACGAGCGCGGCCGTCTCCGGGTCGAAGACGGGCGCCATGGCCGAGAGCACGAAGCCGGGCCGGATCTGCGCGCCCGGCCCGGTGGCCGGATCGGCGGCCGCCTGCGCGCCACCCAGGTGCCGCATCTGCAGGCCCATGATCGGGGTGCCGCTGCCGACCCCGGCAGTGGCCAGCACGTGGTCCACCACGTCGTCGGTGAGCTCGTCGAACGGGTGGGACACCGCGCGCATCGGCGGTCCGGGCTCGGTCGGCTCCTCGGCGATGCTGACGATCTCGGGCTCGCGCAGCACCCGCACGGTCTCGCGGACCGCCGGCGCGGCGGCGCGGAGCGGGGCCAGCAGGGCCTCCGCCGCGTCGGGGGACCCGACGAACATCAGGTCGACGTTGACGAACGAGCGGCCGCGCAGGGGTTCCGGGACCTGCGGCAGGTCCGGCATGTGGGCGAGCAGCAGCCAGCTCGACAGCTCATGCGGCGCCGTGCGGGTCAGCTCCGCCCAGGCCGGCATGACCTGCGGCGCGTGCTCGCCGAGGAAGGAGATCCGGCCGCCGTAGAGCGCGGGGGCCGGGTGCAGCGCGAACTCGACGGCGGTGACGACGCCGAAGTCCCCGCCGCCGCCGCGCAACGCCCAGAACAGGTCGGGGTCGGAGTCGGCGGTCACGCGGCGCGCCACACCGGTGGCGTCGACCAGGTCCACGGCGAGCAGCGAGCTCGCGGGGGTGCCGAAGGCCCGGCCGAACCAGGACAGCCCGCCGCCGAGCATGAGCCCCACGACGGTGACGCTCGGGTTGGAGCCGGAGAGCGCGACCAGCCCGGTGCCGTCGAGCGCGTCGCACAGCTCTTGCCAGGCGACCCCGGCGCCCACGCGCGCCGTCCGGGCGGCGGTGTCGATGGTGATCTCGTCGAGGTCGCCGGTCCGCACCAGCACCGCGCCGTCGAGGTGCTGCGTCGCGCCATGGCCGCGCGGCTGGGCGGCCACTCTCAGCCCGTGCTCGGCGGCGAACCTCACGACAGCCTCGACGTCGGCGGCGTCCGCGACGTGCGCCACCGCCGCGGGTTGCTGGTCGACGCCCGAGTGCCAAGCGCGCCGGGACGTGTCCCAACCATCGTCCAGTGCGCCGACCACGGGACCACGCACCCGGGAGCGCAGCAGCTCGAGCACCGTGTCGGACAACGGCGGGTCGACAACATCGGACATGGGACGCCTCCAGTCGAGTGCAGGGCAGACGAGCTGAGCTCCTCTCATCGTGGATCAGGGCGCCCACACGAGCCATCCCATGCGGCGCTCTCCTGGTTTTACCCTCGAAAGATGACCGCGAGGACGACGCCCTGGAGCGTGCGCGGCGTGCCCACCCCGGATGCGCTCGACGCCGACGACTGGCTGCTGCGCGGCGGCGTCGAGGCGTTGAACGAGAGCCGTATCGACACCTGGGGCAATACCGACCACACGCAGACAGTGGACGACTATCGGGCGTGGCTCGCCGATCAGCGGTTCGCCGCGAAGGCCTGCCTCGTCGCGGTCCGAGACGACGCCGACGGCATGCCCGACCCGGCCCGCGTCCTCGGATTCGCCACCCTGCACCTCCCCCTCACGGACAACACCCACACGGCGGAGGTCGACGTGGCCGTCCGGCCGCCCTCTCGACGCGCCGGGATCGGCACGGCCCTGCACACCGCCGTGCTCGATCAGGTGCGGGCCGCTGGGCGCACACACGTCATCGCCTCGACCGACCAGCGCGTCGAGCCCGGCCCCGGCCCGACGTCGCTCGTGCCCGCGACCGGGCAGGGACTCGTGGACCGGCGCCTGCCCGGCGTCCGCCTCGCGCTGAAGCACCACTACGCCCTCGAACAGGTGGGGCGGTTCTCGGTGCTCGACCTGCCGCTCGACGAGTCAGCCCTCGCTGGCTTCGAGGCTGGGGCAGCGGCGGCGGCGGGCGCCGACTACCGCACCATCTCGTGGGAGGGGTCGTGCCCCGAGCGCTGGGTCAGTGAGTTCGCGGCGCTGCTGGCCCAGATGAGCACGGACGCGCCGCGCGGCGGTCTCGAGATCGAGGAGGAGGCCTGGGGCGCCGCCCGGGTGCAGGCGATGCAGGACGAGCTGTTCCGCAGCCGCCGGCAGTACCGGGCGACCGCTGCGGAGCATGTGCCCTCGGGCCGGCTCGTGGCGTTCACCTCGTTCGAGTGCCCGGCGCACACGCCGGAGTACGTCGACCAGGACGACACCCTCGTGCTGCCGGAGCACCGTGGCCACCGGCTCGGCATGCTCGTGAAGGCGGTGAACCTGCGGAGCCTGGCGCAGGCCCGGCCCGAGGTGCGGCGGGTGGGCACCTGGAACGCCGAGGAGAACGCGCACATGCTCGCCATCAACGCGGCCCTGGGCTTCCGGGCGGCGGGCGGCTCCGGCGAGTGGCAGCTCCGGCTGGGCTGAGCGCCCACGCCGGGCCGGCCCCTCGCCGCGCCGCCCTCGCCGGGCCGCCAGCTGTCAGCCCGTGATGGTGAACCCCGCGCGCAGCAGCGCCTCGTCGCGTGACGACGGCCCGACCAGCAGCTCGAAGCCACCCGGCTCCACCACGCGACGCCCGGCGGCGTCGACCAGTGTGCAGGCCGATACCGGCAGTTCGAGGTCCACGACGCGGCTCTCACCGGCCGGGAGGTCGACCTGGCGGTGCGCCTTGAGCTCCTTGTCCGCCCAGGTGACGGAGGTGACGGTGTCGCTGACGTACACCTGCACGGTCTCCCGCGCCGACCGTGAACCCGTGTTGCGCACGGTGACCCGGGCGCGGACGGTGTCGCCGACGCCGACCTCGGGGGTCAGCACCTCCAGGTCGGCGTACTCGACCGTCGTGTAGGCGAGGCCCTCGCCGAACGCGAACGCCGGGCTCTGGGTGAGGTCGGCGTACCGCGTGCCGTGCTGGCCGCGGATCTGGTTGTAGTAGGTGGGCTGCTGGCCGACGTGCCGCGCGAACGAGATGGGCAGGCGGCCAGTGGGCTCGATCAGGCCGAGGGCGAGCTCGGCCACGGCGCGGCCGCCGCGCATGCCGGGGTTGGCGGCGTAGACGATCGCGGCGGCGCCCATCGCCGAGGGCGGCAGCACCAGCGGCTTGGAGCTGATGAGGACCACGATCATCGGCGTCCCGGTCTCAGCGAGGGCGTCGAGCAGCGCGACCTGCTGGCCGACCAGCTCGAGGGTCGCGGTGGACCGGCACTCGCCGATCAGCTCGATGCGGTCGCCCACCACGGCGACGACGTAGTCGGCGGCCTGCGCGGTGGCGACCGCCTCGGCGATCAGCGCGTCGTCGGGCTCGGCCGGGATGACGATCTCGGGCCGGGGCTGGCCGTCGGGGAAGAACTCGCCGTCGGGGTCGGGGCCGACGGTGAGGATCTCGGCGCCGCGCGCATGCGTCACGGTCCAGTCGGACGGCACGTGGTCGCGGAAGCCGTCGAGGACGGTCTGCGTCATGTGCCGGGGCATCCCGCCGGTCATCCAGTCGACCTGCCCGGAGGCGCCGGCCCAGTCGCCGAGCTGCGTCTGCGCGTCGTCGGCGTTGGGGCCGACGACGGCCACCGTGCGCGGCGTCCCGTCGCCCACGGCGCGCCCGTCGGCGTCGGCGGTGAGGCCGCCTGCGAGCGGGAGCGTGCCGTCGTTGGCCAGCAGCACCAGCGCGCGCCGGGCGACCTCGAGGTTGAGCGCGGCGTGGTCGGCGGAGCCGATGACCTCGGCCTGCCGGCCGGGGTCGGGCAGGCGCGGGTTCTCGAAGAGGCCGAGCTCGAACTTGAGCGTGAGGATGCGGCGGACGGCGGCGTCGACGTGGGCCTCGGTGACCAGGCCGCGGGCGATGGCCTCCAGGGCGCCGTCGAAGAACTGCGGCGTGGTCATCACCATGTCGTTGCCCGCGCGCAGGGCGGCTGCGGAGGCCTCCACGATGTCGGGGAACAGGCGCTGCTCCCAGACCATGCGGCCCACGTTGTCCCAGTCGGTGACGAGCGTGCCGGTGTAGCCCCACTCGCCGCGCAGCACGTCGGACAGCAGCCATTCGTTCACGGTGATGGGCACGCCGTCGGTGGACTGGTAGCCGAGCATGAACGTGCGGCAGCCCTCCCGGGCGACCCGCTCGAACGGCGGCAGGAACCAGGACCGGAGCTTGCGCTGGGAGATGTCCGCCTCGCTGGCGTCGCGCCCGCCCTGTGTCTCGGAGTACCCGGCGAAGTGCTTGGCGCACGCGAGGATCGCGGTGGGGTCGTCGAGCCCGTCGCCCTGGTAGCCGCGCACCATCGCGGAGGCCAGCTCGCCGATGAGGTGCGGGTCCTCGCCGAACGTCTCGCTCACGCGGCCCCAGCGCAGGTCGCGGGTGATGCAGAGCACTGGGGAGAACGTCCAATGGATGCCGGTGGCGGCGACCTCGACGGCGGTGGCGCGGGCGGCCTGCTCGACGAGGCCGGTGTCCCAGGTGGCGGCCATGCCGAGCTGGGTCGGGTAGATCGTGGCGCCCTCCCAGAAGGAGTGGCCGTGGATGCAGTCCTCGGCGACGAGCAGCGGGATGCGCAGCCGGGTCTGCTCGACGAGCGCGGCCGCCTCGAGGACGTTCTCGGGAGAGGTGTGGAGGATGGATCCGACGTGCAGGTCCTCGACCAGGCGCCGCACGCCGTCCTGGGCGTTGAGCTGGAGCATCTGCCCGACCTTCTCCGGCAGCGTCATCCTGCCCACCAGGTCGTCGACCCGATCGGAGACGGGGAGCGAGCTGTCGAGGTAGGGCAGAAGGTCGGTCACGGGGGTGTCCTCTCACGGCATCGGGGGAGTTGCGCGCCCACCGTACCCGCCGTGGCCCTCTCCATCGAATCGATTCGAACACCCATCGCATTTGGTTGCAGTTTCAACTACTGAGGCCTACGATCGGGATGCCAGACGATCTGGCATCGATCCTGCGAGGCGCACACCACATGACTGACTACGGGCACGACCTGACCTTCGGCTCCTTCCTCACCCCGGCCAACAACGCCCCCGAGCAGGTCGTCCGCCTCGCGCAGGAGTCCGAGCGCGCGGGCCTGGACCTGGTCAGCTTCCAAGACCACCCGTACCAGCCCGGATTCCTCGACACTTGGACGCTGCTCAGCTACGTCGCCGCCCGCACCGAGCGCGTGCGCCTCGCGCCCAACGTGCTGAACGTGCCACTGCGACCGCCCGCCGTGCTCGCCCGCGCCGCCGCCAGCCTCGACCTGCTCAGCGGCGGGCGCCTCGACCTCGGTTTGGGCGCCGGATCGTTCTGGGACGCGATCGAGGCCATGGGCGCCACGCGGCTGACCCCCGGCCAGGCCGTCGACGCGCTCAGCGAGGCGATCGACGTCCTCCGCGGGCTCTGGGACACCTCGGACCGCAGCCCGCTGCGCGTCGGGGGCACGCACCACCACGTCCAGGGCGCCAAGCGCGGCCCCGCCCCGCTGCACCCCATCGAGCTGTGGCTCGGCGCCTACAAGCCGCGCATGCTGCGGCTCACCGGCGCCAAGGCTGACGGCTGGCTGCCCTCCCTCGGGTACCTGAAGTCGCTCGCCGACCTGTCCGCTGGCAACACGGTCATCGACGAGGCCGCCCAGAACGCGGGCCGCGACCCCGCCGAGATCCGCCGCATGCTCAACATCAACGGCCAGTTCGGCGCCGCCGGCGGCGGCCTGCTCTCCGGACCGCCCGAGGAGTGGGTCGAGCAGCTCGCCGTGGTCGCGCTGGACCACGGGATCTCCACCTTCATCCTCGGCAGCGACAACCCGCGCGACCTCGCGAGGTTCGGCCAGGAGGTCGCCCCCGCGCTGCGCGAGCTCGTCACCGCGGACCGCGCAGCGGCGGGCACGGAAGGCGGTCGGCCCGTCATCCGTGTGGCGCCGGGCCGCGGCGGGGCGGGGGGCCCCCCCCGGCCCCGGCCCCTTTTCCCCACCTGCGGCCGCGGCGGACGACGTAGGGGGAGCACACGCGGCAGAACGTCGGCAGCGTGAGATGGGGCTAAGAGACAGCCTGGAGGGCAAGACGTTCACGCCGCGCGACGCCGGGTATGACGACGTCCGATCGACCTACATGGCCGTCGGCCGGCCCGCGCTCGTGATCATGGCCAAGGACGCCGACGACGTCTCCGCGGCAGTCCTCTACGCCCGAACGCAGGACGTGCCGCTGTCGGTGCGGTCCGGCGGGCACGGCATCGCCGGGCTGTCCACGAATGACGGCGGCATCATCATCGACGTCTCCCGGATCGACGGCTACGAGGTGCTGGACCCCGCCGCCCGGCGGTTCCGCGTCGGACCGGGCGCCACCTGGGGGAACGTCGCCGAGCGGCTGTCCGAGCGTGGCTGGACCATGACGTCCGGCAACTTCGGCGACACCGGCGTCGGCGGGCTCGCCACCGCCGGCGGGCTCGGCTACCTGGCCCGCAAGCACGGGATGACCGTCGACCACGTCACCGCCGCGGAGCTGGTCCTCGCGGACGGCAGCCAGCTGCGCGTCGACGCCGACCACCACCCCGACCTGTTCTGGGCGGTGCGCGGCGCCGGGTCGCACGTCGGCATCGTCACGGCCCTGGAGCTCGAGGCCGTCGCGCTGCCCAGCGGCAACGTCGTCTTCGCGAACCTCCTCTTCGACGCGAGCGACACGGCGGGCGTCATCGAGCGCTGGGCCGATCACCTGGCCGCCGCGCCCCGCGAGCTGACCAGCTTCCTCAACGTGTACCGCGGTCGTCGGGGCGAGCCGCACGTCGCCCAGGCGCTGCTCGTGTGGGCCGGCGATGACGTGGACGCCGCGACCGCCGCCCTCGAAGAGGTGCTGGACATCGGGCCCCTGCTCCAGCAGCAGGCGCAGCTCGTCCCCTACGCCGCCCTCGTGGCGCCCAGCGACAATCGGCACACCGGCCAGCAGCGGATCAAGATGCGCAACGGCTACCTCCCGCGCATGACGGCGTCCGACGCCAAGGCCGTCGCCGCCCTGCTCGACCACCGCGTGATCGCGCAGATCGAGCTCCGCTCGACGGGCGGCGCCATCAACGACGTGGCCCCCGACGCGATGGCGTTCGCGCACCGCACCGCCGAGGTGCTGGTGGCGGTGTGGGCGAAGCCCGATCGGGAAGACGACCTGCGTGACGCGTGGTCGACCGTCGAGCCGCGCCTCGACGGCGTCTACGCGGCGTACACCTCGGACCCCCGGCCGGACTTGGCGCGGGACGCCTACCCGGGCGCCACGTACGAGCGCCTGGCCGAGGTGAAGCGCCGCCACGACCCGCAGGGTGTCTTCCACGGCCTCGCGCCGCTCATGGCGGAGGACGCGGGCGCCTAGGCCGGCTACATCCGCAGGAGCGAGGCGCCGTTGAGGTCCAGCACCGTCCCGCTGGCCAGCTCGGCCTCGGGGGACGCGAGGTAGAGCACCGCGGCGGCGACCTCCTCCGGGGTGGCGACGCGGCCCAGCGGGCTCTCCGCGCGGCGGATATCGCCCTCGGGGCCCTCGAGCCGGGCGGCGGCCATGTCGGTGGCGACCCAGCCGGGCGCGACGGTGGTCACCGCGATGCCGCGGGGTCCCAGCGCGCGGGCCATCGACTGCGCGAAGGCGATCAGCCCGGCCTTGCTCGCCCCGTAGGCGGGCTGCCCCGGCTCGCCACGGAAGGCGCCGCGCGAGGAGATGTTGACGATGCGGCCACCCTCGGGCATGTGCCGCACGGCGCACCAGGTGGCGTTGGCGGCGCCAACGAGGTTGACGCCCAGGGTCTCGGCCCAGGCGCTCTGCCATTGCTCGTAGGACGTGTCGGTGATCGGGTGCGGGATGAAGACGCCGGCGTTGTTGACCAGCACGTCGATCCGGCCGAACTCCGCTGCGACGGCGTCGACCATGTCGAGGATGGCGACCGGATCGGCCAGGTCGGCTTGGACGAGCAGGTGGCCGTCGCCGTCGAGCGAGGCCAGCACGTCCTGCGCCGCCGCTGTCGATCGGCCATGGTGGACGGCCACCCGGTCCCCCGTCGCCGCGAACGCCCGCGCGATCGCCGCTCCGATCCCCCGCGACGCGCCCGTCACCAGCACTGCCCTGTCGGCCATCGGCCCAGTCTGGCAGCGCCGGCGGGGGACGTCGGGCTGATTTCTGCTTCTGTCGATCGCGTAATGTGATATCACTTTGCTATACGCGAGGCAGGGACGCCCGTGACATCAGAGAGGACCGTGAGATGAGCGAGACCACCACACCCCCGCAGGAGTCCGTCGGAGGCGAGCCCGCGGGCCGCCCGGTGGGGCACGACGGCACCCGCGTCGACGTCACCGAACGCCTCGCGTGGTCCTGGGGCAGCGGGGGCGCGCTGCTGATGCTCCTCGTGTCCCTCGCCCTGCTCGGCGCCTCGATCCCGCTGTTCGTCGCCGCCGAGGCCGCCACCACCGGCGGAGGCCTGCTCGGGACATCAGGCGTGGGCCTGATCGTCCTGGGCTCCCTGCTGATGACCGGCCTGTCCGTGATCAGCCCCGGGCAGACCCTCGTCGTGCAGCTCTTCGGCCGCTACCTCGGCACCATCCGCCGCACCGGCCTGGTCTTCACCGTCCCGCTGACCACTCGCAAGCGGGTCTCCGTGCGGGTCCGCAACTTCGAGACCAGCGAGCTCAAGGTCAACGACGCCGACGGCAACCCGATCAACATCGCGGCGATCGTCGTGTGGCAGGTGGCCGACACGGCCAGGGCCAGCTTCGCCGTCGAGGACTACGCGGACTTCGTCCGGGTGCAGTCCGAGTCGGCACTGCGCCACGTCGCGATGTCCCACCCGTACGACCAGGCCGACGAGGGCGAGGAGAGCCTGCGCGGCGCCACCGACGTCATCTCTGGCGAGATCGCCGCCGAGGTCGCCGCCCGCGTCGTCATCGCCGGCATCGAGGTCGTCGAGGCGCGCATCTCCAACCTCGCCTACGCCCCGGAGATCGCCCAGGCCATGCTCCAGCGCCAGCAGGCCGGCGCGATCATCGCCGCCCGCTCGCGCATCGTCGAGGGCGCGGTGTCCATGGTCGAGGACGCGCTGGGCCGCCTCGAGAAGGACGGCATCGTCAACCTCGACGACGAGCGCCGCGCCTCCATGGTGTCGAACCTGCTCGTCGTGCTGTGCAGTGAGTCCCGCGCCACCCCCGTCATCAACGCGGGCTCGCTGTATTCATGACGGCGGAGGATCCCCAGGGGGCTGCGGATCCAGCCGCGACGCCGCCGCCCACACGGGCGGCGGCGCGCAAGTCCGTCCTGCTCCGGCTCGACCCCTCCGTGCACGACGCGCTCGCCCACTGGGCGGCGGACGACCTGCGGAGCGTCAACGCCCAGATCGAGATGCTGCTGCGGCGCGCGCTGGCCGACGCCGGGCGCCTCCCCCGCGATGTCCGACCGCAGCGCCGCCCGGGCCGCCCGGCGTCACCCGCGCCGGAGGGCTAACCCCCTCGGCGGCAGAGACGTCAGCCGACGAGCACGACCAGTGACTCGAGCAGCAGGTTCACACCCGCGGCGCCCAGCAGCCCCACGGCAGTCCACGCCGCAGCGCTCACCACGACGTAGCCGGCGAGGCGTCCGCGGGTGCCGGCCTCCCAGCGGGGCGGCGCGGACTCCAGCGCCCGGCGCAGCGCATCGGCCGGACGCGTCCGGCGGGCAGGAACGGTCAGGGTCACGGTGCTCATGGTGCGCTCCGGGGTGTGGGGCGGCGGATGGTGGCGTCGGTGGGTGTCCGACCCCCACCATCGTCGGGCGCGCATGCCGTGGACGGCAGGGACATACGGCCTATATCGGCCCTAGTGCCGGGCGAGGGGCGCTGGCGTCGCGTCCGTGGCGTCGCGCGGGCCCATCTGCGTGGGGATGACGGCGTCGACCACCGACGAGCCCTCGATCGGGCCCTCCAGCACCAGCACGTCCGCCACCACGTCCTCGCCGACGGGCGCGGTGATGGGGGTCTCGGCGAGACGGCGGCGCGCCCTCAGATACGCCGGGATGAGGATCGCGACGGCGCCGATCCAGGCGAGCGGGTTGCCCCACACGACACCGGCGAACCCGAAGGCCGCGCCCAGCACGATCGCGGCGCCCACGCGCATGACCAGCTCGACCGCGCCGGTGAGCGTCGGGACGAAGGTGTGTCCCAGCCCTTGCAGGGCGCCGCGCAGCACGAAGAGGACGCCGAGCACCACGTACAGGGCGCCGTTGACGACCAGGTAGGTCGTGGCCGCCGCGACGACCTCCTCCTCCCCCTGCCCGACGAAGAGCCGGACGATCGGGGCGCCGGCCGCAATGAGCACGGCGCCGAGCACCACGGCGCCGGCCACCGAGATCCACACGCCCTGCGCCACGCCCTGGCGGATGCGATCGGGCCGGCCCGCTCCGTGGTTCTGTGCGACGAACATCGACATGGCCAGGCCCAGCGACGCGAGCAGCGCCACCGCGAGGCCGTCGACGCGCGTGGCGGCGGTGTACGAGGCCACCGCGTCGGAGCCCAGGTCGTTGAGGCGCACCTGCACGGCGATGGCGCCGATGGCGATGATCGACGCCTGGAAGCCCATCGGCAGGCCGAGCCGTAGGTGCAGCCCCAGGTCGGCGCGGCTGATGACCCGCCAGTCCTCGCGGCGCACGTGCAGCACCGGGACGCGGCGGCGCACATACGCCAGGCACAGCGCCACTGAGACACCCTGCGAGACGACAGTCGCCCACGCCGCTCCCCCGACGCCGAGGCCGAGGCTCCCGACGAACGCCAGCACGAGGCCGATGTTGAGCAGGCAGCTGATCGCGAGGAACACGAGCGGGGTGCGGGAGTCGCCAATGGCCCGGATGATCGCGGCGAGGAAGTTGAAGAACATCATGGTGCTCGCGCCGAGGAAGCTCACGACGGCGAAGGTGGTGGCCTCCGGGACGAGCTCCTCGGGGGTGCGCAGCAGGCGCAGCGCGGGCCCCGCGAGCATCGGGGCGAGCACGGTGAGGACGACGCTGGTCGCGCCCGTGAGCACCGCGCCGGCCGCGACGGAGCGACGGACGGCTGCCGCGTCGCCGGCGCCGAAGGCCTGTGCCGTCGGGATCGCGAAGCCGTTCGTCAGGCCCCAGGCGAAGCCGAGCAGCAGGAACAGGAAGCTCCCGGTGGCGCCCACGGCCGCGAGCGCGTCGACGCCGATCACGCGGCCCACGACGATCGCGTCGACCACCTGGTAGAGCTGCTGGACGACGTTGCCGATGAGCAACGGCACAGCGAAGGCGAGCACGACGCGCCACGGGCTTCCCGTGGTCAAGACCTTGGACACAGCACAGCCTCACGAACAACGGCCAGGAGCGGCGACGCCATGGCCGTTCTGGTCGTGGCCCCCGAATCGTATCGTTACGATCCGCATGGTCACGCACATTTTTCCTGGGTGTGATGCGGGTACGGGCGCTGCGGCCCGAGGTCAGGCCGGGCTGGCGGCGACGAGCAGCACGGGGTCCGCCTGGCCGGGCCACGTGGCCACCACGCCGGGCAGGTCCTGGCCGCGGGCGTCGAGGTCCAGCACGCGCCTCACGGCGAGATCGACGGCCCCGAGGCGGATGGCCGTCACGGAGCCCGAGGTGGCGCACGGCGCCGGGCTGTCATCGGGCAGCGGAGCCACCTCGGGGAGGGTCGCCGCGGGACCCGTCGCGCCCACCGTGACACTCGCGGCACGCGGGCGCGCGACGCCGTCCTCACCCACCAGCACCTCCTCCGCCTGCGCCGCGTCGCCGCGCATGACGGCGGCCAGCACGTTCGCGTAGACGGGGTCGGCGCATGCGTCGTACACCCAGCGCGAGCCCAGCACCGAGTGCTCCATCGTGCCGACCAGCCACTGCTCCGCGCCCGGCAACGGCGCCCCGCGGTAGGCCAGCGGCACCTGCAGCACCTCGCCCTCGACCTCGACCAGCAGGACCTCGACGCCGACCTCGCCGGCCGGGTCGTCGAGCCGGAACGCGCCGAGCCGCCCCAGCTCCGCGCCCGGGTCGTGGGCGAACCACTGCTGCGCCGGGAGCCACCCGGCCAGGAGCTCGAACTTGGTCGGGCGGAGCTGTGCTGAGTAGAGGAGGGCCATGGGGCCGATCCTAGGGTCGCGACCGAATGAGTGACGGCCGTTCAGCAGGCTCAAGCCCGGCCCGGGTCGCGTCGATATGCGCCACATGACGACCTCGCCGACCGCTGCGCCCGGCTGGTACCCCGACGGCGTCACGCACGGCTCGCTCCGCTGGTTCGACGGCGTCGAGTGGACCACGCACACCACGCCCGACCCTGCCGCGGCGCCGTTCAGCGCGCAGCCCTACGCCGCGCAGCCGTTCGGCGCGCAGCAGCCTGACGGCGGCTATCAGTACGCAGCGCCCGGACCGGACCACGGCCCCGGCTCAGTCATGCACTGGATCGTCCCCGTGGGCCGCTCGTGGCAGTCGGTGACCGCCGGGTATCTCGGATTGCTCTCGCTCGGCATCTGGATGCTCGGCCCGTTCGCGATCGGCCTCGGCGCCTGGGCGATGGCCCGCGCGCGGCACGGCGGCCACGGGCGGGGCCGGGCGATCGTGGGCATCGTCTGCGGGGTGCTCGGCACCGCCGGCATGGTCGCGTTCCTCTCGGGCGCGCTCGGCGGCTCCGTCTGACCACCCCGCATGGGCGCGCGTGAAGTGCTGTGGCGCCGATGTCGATTCAGCGGTTCCCTCGTTCGACTCAAGGGTGAGAGGGTCCAAGAGGGACCCCGCGCTCATGAGGAGACGACCATGAAGTACATGCTGATCATGCGTTCATCGGACGAGGCCTTCGCGGCGTTCGAGGACGTCGACCCCGCGCTCATGCTCGAGACGATGGGGCGCTTCAACGACGAGATGATCTCCGCCGGCGTGCTGGTGGCGGCCGAGGGGCTCGACGACGCGGGCGAGGGCGTCGTCGTCGACTACTCCTCTGTCCCGCCCGTGGTCACCGACGGCCCGTACGGGGAGACCAAGGAGCTGTTCGGCGGCTTCTGGATCCTCGACGTTGCCTCGAGGGAGGAGGCGGTCGAATGGGCCTCCCGGGCGCCCCTGGCAGGCCCCGGCATGAAGACGGAGATCCGCCGCGTCGCGAGCATCGACGAGTTCCCGCAGGACAACGTGTGGATCCAGAAGGAACGGGCGTGGCGCGAGGCGACCGGGCAGCTCTGAGCCGTCCGGGCGGTGGCCGGGACGCCGTCGAGGCGGTGTGGCGGATCGAGTCCGCCCGCATCGTCGCCACGTTGGCCCGGTTCACCGGCGACTTCTCGCTTGCGGAGGACGTCGCCCAGGAGTCGCTGGCGGAGGCTCTCGTGTCGTGGCCGCGTGACGGCGTGCCGCGGAACCCGGCCGGCTGGCTGCTGACCGTGGGGCGCCGGCGCGCCATCGACGCGTTCCGGCGGCGCTCGGCGCTCGACGACAGGCACGCCGCCCTCGCCCACGATCTGGGCGAGGGCGGCGGCCCCCTGTCGCCCCAAGGCGGCCCGAACGCCGACTTGCTGTGGGACCCCGACCAGATCGACGACGACGTGCTCGCGCTGATGTTCATCGCCTGCCACCCGGTGCTGTCCCGCGAGTCCCAGGTGGCGCTCACGCTGCGCGTGGTCGGCGGGCTCACGAGCACCGAGATCGCCCGGGCGTTCTTGGCGCCTGCGGCCACGATGCAGGCCCGGATCACGCGGGCCAAGAAGACGTTGGCGGCGGCGCGGGTGCCGTTCGCGGCGCCGTCGCCCGAGGAGCGCCGGGAGCGGTTGGGCGCGGTGCTCAACGTGATCTACCTGATCTTCACCGAGGGCTCCACGGCGAGCTCGGGAGCGGAGTGGATCCGGCCCGACCTGGCCCGGGAGGCGATCCGGATGTCCCGCATCCTGGCCCGGCTGGCGCCGCGGGACGCGGCGGCGCATGGCTTGCTGGCGTTGCTCGAGCTGACGGCCGCGCGGTTCCCCGCCCGGATGCGGGAGGACGGCACGCCTGTGCTGCTCGAGGACCAGGACCGCCGGCGGTGGGATCGGGCGGCGATCCGCCGGGGCCGGGCGGCGCTGGGCACGGCGCAATCCCCCGCCGCCGGCCCCCCTGCTTCGTTCTCTTCTCCCCATCTACCCCTTCCACCACCCTCCGCGGTCTGGGCCTGGGCGCGTATGGGCTGCAGGCGGCGATCGCCGAGTGCCATGCGGTGGCGCCGTCGGTGGCCGAGACGGATTGGCAGCGGATCGTCGTGCTGTACGAGGCGTTGGGGCGGCTGGCCCCCTCCCCTGTCGTCGAGCTGAATCGCGCGGTGGCCCTGTCGATGGCGCGTGGGCCGGCGGCGGCGCTGCTGGTGGTGGACGACCTGGTCGCGGGCGGGCGGCTCGACGGCTCCCACCTGCTGCCGAGTGTGCGCGGCGAGTTGCTGCGGCGTTTGGGGCGGGCGGCCGAGGCGCGGCGCGAGATCGAGCTCGCCATCCGGCTGTGCGCGAGTGATCGGGAGCGTGAGGTGCTGCGACAGAAGCTGGCTGCCTTGAACAGCACGTGATCTATTGACAGTCGATAGATATCTGCTGACACTCAGTCTATGAACCTGACGCGGAAGGCCGTGGGACTGCTCCGGGTCCTGCTCGTGCTCCTGTTCGCCGCCTCGGTCGTCGGGCAGACGCTGTCCTGGCCCGGGCAGTTCGCCCACCTCGCCCAGGAGGAGCCGGACCTCGCCCACCTGCGCTGGCCGCTGACGGTGATCGCGATCCTGGCGCTGCTGTGCGTCGAGATCGTGATCGTCTCCACGTGGCGGCTGCTGACGATGGTCACCGCCGACCGCATCTTCAGCACCGACGCCTTCGCCTGGGTCGACGCGATCGTCTGGGCCATCACCGGCGCCTGGCTGCTGCTCCTCGGCGCGGCCGTCGCGACCTCCGTCACCATCTACGCCACCCCCGAGCTGCGCGACCCGGGGCTCCCCATGGCGCTGGCCGGGATGGTGCTGATCGGCGGGGTGCTCGTGC
Organism: Cellulomonas timonensis; assembly: GCF_900046455.1. Taxonomy (GTDB): domain Bacteria; phylum Actinomycetota; class Actinomycetes; order Actinomycetales; family Cellulomonadaceae; genus Cellulomonas_A; species Cellulomonas_A timonensis. Next base: position 282,627 of record NZ_FCOT01000011.1, on the reverse strand, counting down.
TGCTCATGGTGGTGCTGCGCACCCTGCTGCGGCAGGCCGCCAGCCTGCGGTCCGACATGGACGCGGTGATCTGATGCCCATCGTCGTGCGCATCGACGTGGAGCTCGCCAAGCGGAAGATGAGCGTCGGGGAGTTCGCCGAGCGCGTCGGCCTCACCCCCGCCAACGTCGCGGTGCTGAAGAACGGCCGCGCCAAGGCCGTGCGCTTCAGCACCCTGGACGCCATGTGCCGGGTGCTCGAGTGCCAGCCCGGCGACCTCCTCGAGTGGGTGGACGACTGACGCCTCGCGACTGACGGGCGCCCGGCCTAGGTTCAGGTGTGGGGCGCGAGCCATCAACGGCCCCGCCCCGAGGAGATGAGGACACACGATGCACACCCGCATGCTCGGCCAAGGCCTCAAGGTGTCTGCCATCGGCCTGGGCTGCATGGGCATGTCGCAGAGCTACGGGCCCAACCCGGGCGACCGCGACGACATGATCGGGGTGCTGCGCGGCGCGGTCGAGCGGGGCGTCACGTTCTTCGACACCGCCGAGGTCTACGGCCCCTACGTCAACGAGGAGCTCGTCGGCGAGGCCCTCGAGCCGGTGCGCGACCAGGTGGTCATCGCCACCAAGTTCGGCTGGGACATCGAGGGCGGCACGGGTGGGCTGGACAGCCGCCCCGAGCAGATCCGGCGAGTCGCCGACGCGTCGCTGCGCCGACTGCGCACCGACACGATCGATCTCTTCTACCAGCACCGCGTGGACCCCGACGTCCCGATCGAGGACGTGGCCGGAACCGTCGCCGAGCTCGTGCAAGCTGGCAAGGTCCGTCACTTCGGGCTCTCCGAGGCCAGCGCCGCGACCATCCGCCGCGCCCACGCCGTCTTCCCCGTCACCGCCCTGCAGTCCGAGTACTCGCTGTGGACCCGCGACCCCGAGGCCGAGGTGCTGCCCACCCTCGCCGAGCTCGGCATCGGGCTCGTGCCGTTCAGCCCCCTGGGCAAGGGGTTCCTCACGGGGACTGTCGACACCACGACGTCATTCGCCGCCGACGACGTGCGCGCCACCATCCCCCGGTTCAGCGAGGACAACCGCGCCGCGAACCAGGCCCTCGTCACGCACGTCGCCGAGCTCGCCGCGCGCCGGGGAGCCACCCCCGGGCAGGTGGCCCTGGCATGGCTCCTGGCCCAGCAGCCGTGGATCGTGCCGATCCCGGGCACCCGCCGCATCAGCCGCGTCGAGGAGAACGCCGGCGCCCCGGGCGTCGCACTGTCCGCTGACGACATCGCCGACCTCGACACCGTCGCCGCGCGCGTCGGTGTGCACGGTGACCGCTACAACGCCAGGCACATGGGCTACGTGAACCGCTAGAGGAGCCACGATGCGCGCAACCATCCTGCACGCCCCCGGCGACGTCCGCGTCGAGGAGGCGCCCGATCCCACGATCCAGGAGCCCACGGACGCGATCCTCCGCATCACCGTGGCGTGTGTCTGCGGCTCCGACCTATGGCCCTTCCGCGGCATCGAGCCGGTGGGCGAGCCCCGGCACATGGGCCACGAGTACGTGGGCGTCGTCGAGGAGGTCGGCGCCGCGGTCACGACGGTCGCGCCCGGCCAGACGGTGATCGGGTCGTTCATCGCCTCGGACGACACCTGTGAGATCTGCCTGGCCGGCTACCAGTCCGGCTGCGTGCACCGGCAGCCTGTGCACGGCGCCCAAGCCGAGCTCCTGCGCGTCCCCCTCGCCGACGGCACCCTCGTCCCCACCCCCGAGGCGCCGCCCGAGCACCTGCTGCCCAGCTTGCTGACCGCGTCCGACGTGCTCGGCACCGGCTGGTTCGGCGCCGTGGCCGCCGAGTCCGGTCCGGGCAAGACCGTCGTCGTCGTGGGCGATGGCGCCGTGGGGCTGCTCGCCGTGCTCGCCGCCACGCAGCTCGGCGCCGATCGGGTCGTCGCGATGAGCCGCCACGAGTCCCGCCAACGGCTCGCGCGGGCGTTCGGGGCGACGGACATCGTCACAGCTCGCGGCGACGAGGGCGTGGCCGAGATCCTGGACCTCACGGACGGGCTCGGGGCGCACAGCGTGGTCGAGGCCGTCGGCACCCAGCAGGCGATGCTGCAGGCCATCCGCTCCACGCGCCCCGGCGGCCATGTCGGCTACGTCGGCGTCTCCCACGACGTCGAGCTGAGCGGCCGCCCGCTGTTCTTCTCCCTCGTCCACCTGCACGGCGGCCCCGCCCCGGTGCGCCGGTTCCTGCCCGGGCTGATCGACCTCATCTGGGACGGCGCCATCGACCCTGGCCAGGTCTTCGACCTGGAGCTCCCGCTCGACCAGGCCCCCGAGGCGTACCGGGCGATGGACGAGCGCCGCGCCATCAAGGTGCTGCTCCGCCCCTGACCGGGTTACCCCACCGAGGCCGGGTCGAGCTGCGCCTGCAACGCGTTCACGTCGTCGACGAGCGCCTGGACGCGGAGGCGCTCCGCAGCGGCGGCCTCCTCGGCGGCGCGGATCACGGCGTCCCGCGCCGGCAGCTCCACGTCGTCCCGCGCCAGCAACGCGGCGGCCTTGGCGAGCGTCTTGTCGGCGGCCGCCATCGGCAGTGGCGTGCCGTCCCACCACTCCCACGACAACCGCAGCCCCTCACGCTGCTCCGCCCGCATCGCGGCGAGCTCGGCGACCTTCTCCTGGTGGCTGCGGCGGTAGAACTCCACCGACTCGGCGTCGGCGGTGAGCTGTGCACGCTCCTGGCCGTTGGCCGCCTCCTGGGCGGTGAGCGCCTGCGACGCGGCGTCGACCTCCGCCCCGAGGCCGTCGAGCAACGCGCCCCACCCCTCATGCACTGCCACGAGGGCTGGTCGGTCCGCGATGAACCGCGCGTACACCTCCTCGACGCGGGGATGGAGGCCGCCGTCATGCCAGACCTGCGTCCCCAGGTAGGCGAACAACTCCGTCGGGCGGTTCTCGGGATGGTCGCCCACAGAGCCGGCGAGCTGCAGGTGGATCATGTCGTCCGCGGCGACGGCCGCCAGCTCGGCCTCGAGGAGGGGCGTGAGCTGGTCGCGCTCGTCCTGCGCCAACCGATCCCAGGCCGCGTGCAACGCCTCATGGGCCACGGTCTCCACCGCGAACCCGCGCAGGCGCGGATCCGCCGGCACGTAGACGACGATGCTGTTGGCGCCGCTGGAGTAGCAGCCCACGGCCCCGTCCGCCCGCACCCGTGGCACCCCCACGTCGTCGACGCAACGGCCCACGAACTCCGCCGCGCCGAGGAGCTCCGGGCGGGCGTTGTAGAAGAGCTGGCTCCCCTCCTCCGTCAGGTGCGCCTCCTGCGCGAACGCGATGGCCTCGGCCGACGGCTCCACCGGGGCGCCCTGCGAGGGATCGGGGTCGAGCAGCCTGCCCACGCCGTACTGCAGCCCCGGCGCGCCGCTCTGCAGCCACCACGCGACGGCGAGCACCAGGGCCACGAGGCTGACGACCACCGCGACGCCGCGCCCCCGCCCACGCCGGTCCGGCCTCCGCCTCCGAGTCGGCTCCGGGGCGCGCCATCCCGCCGGATCGACCCGGACCCCCCTCGCCTCATCGACGACCCACTGGGGCACCCGGCCCGTGGGCGAGCGCGGCAGGTCGTCAGGAGGAGAGGTCACGTGGTCACCATCGGACGAACCGTGCCAGCACTGGAGCCGCGGCGCGAAACCCGACCCAAGCGCCGAGCGCCCTCAGAGGTAGCCGCCCACCGCGTCGCCCTGCGTGTCCGCCACGCGCACGAGCGTCCCCCGGAAGATCATCGCCTCCCGGCCGGGGAGCCGCACCGCCAGCCACGGCGTCTGCGAGTCGGGGCACTGGTGGGCCTTGACGGTGGCCCGCGTGATCGTGGGGACCATCGCGGCGACCTCCGGGTCGGCCTCGCGCAGATGACGCGAGGCGTACCGCTTGGCGTCGGCGCCGCGGATGCCCACGGTGGTGAGGCACGCACAGCCGCGGATGGGCTGGAATTGAGTGGACCGCACCTGGTCCACGTACTTGCGCGCGGCGGGCCTCTGCGCCACGCGCAGCAGGTGCGGGCCCGCGGCGCCGCCCATCACCGTGAGCATCAAGATCAGCAGCCATGCGATCGCGTCCGACGTCTCCACGTTCGCCCGGTAGACGTCCACGATGAGCACCTCGGTGACGAGGGTCGCCAACGCGACACCCGCGAGGAAGGCAAGCGTCCCACCCGTGATGACGCCCCCGATCCTGCGGGCCAGATCGGGCAGGCTCCCCGCGACGTCGGGCATCAGCGCGCGCACCTCGGCCAGCACGCGAGCATCGACCGGCGACAGCCCCTGGCCCTGCGGAAGCCGGCACTCGCGCCAGACCGCGAACGCCGCCAGGGCGCCTGCGAGCGAGACCCAGTGGGACAGGCCCGTCAGCGTGCAGACGATGGCCAGTGCTGTCGCGCCCACCACCGCGGCGAGCCCGAGGATGCGCTCACGCCACCACCCGCCCCCACGAGCCCGTTCCTTGAGGAGGGGGCGGGCCTCCTTCGCGACGGGTCGCAGCGCGGCGATCGCCTCGAGTATGAGCAGCGCCCCGGCGTGATCGTCCCGCGCCTCGAGCTGGGTGACGACATCACGCACATGCCGTAGGTCGTCCTCGGGGAGGGGAGGGAGCTCGATGAGCACGCGCGCCGACCGTCCGATCACCGCGCCCGCCGCGCCCGAGTCCGAGGTGGACCTGCGGATCACATCGGCGACGATCTTCCGTCGGGTCACCAGCATGGTCGCCTCGGTCACCTCGGCCAGGTCCTGCCACACGCTGTCGGCGAGCTTGGTCCGGCCCGCCTGATCCGCGGCTGAGGCGAGCAGGTACCGGTGGACGACCATGGCGGGGCCGTCGATGTTCTGACCGGCGCGGTGCAGCGCGGAGAGCGCGTCGGCGTCGCCGAGGGCCGCCCACGCGGCCATCGCGATGACATCCCGCCACGAGTGGCTCGTGGCGGTGAGCACGGACCGCTCGACATCCGCGAGCAGGCCTGCTGCGAGCGCGGGGCGCCTGGCCAAGATCGCCGCCCTCGCCCGCTCGGCGTCCATGTCGTGGGCTCCGGCGCCTGCGGCAGCGGCTTCGCGGATGTCGGACACGATGACGAACTCGTCCATCCGGGCGGCACTGGTGGCCCAGCCGTCGAGCAGTTCATTCCGGTCAATCTTCGACATCGTCCCGTCCGGTGCGTCAGGCGGGCCGCCGTTGGCTCGCGTACACGCATCCCAGCGGATTCCGCTGGTCGCCGCAGGCGCATCGCCGGAGTGAAGAGTGACCTGCGTCACACTCGCCGCGGCCTTCACCCCCTACGTTCGTGTGATGACACCACCGGCCGCCACCGCCCGACGCTGGGGAGTCCTCGGCGTGCCGTCCAGCCGTGCAGCGCACTGGCCAGGACTCGAGCAAGGACCGGCGGCGCTCCGAGCCGCAGGGCTGATCGCGGCGCTCGAGCAAGCGGGCCTCCACGTCACCGACCACGGCGACCGGCCCATCGCGCGGTGGCGCGCCCTCCCCCTCGTCACCGGCCGCCCGCATGACGTCGACGGGGTGCTGGAGGTGCTGGACGATGCCGAGCCCGCGATCGCGGAGGTGATCGCCAGCGGCGAGACGCCACTCGTGCTGGGCGGCGAGTGCACGGTCGCCCTGGCGCTGGTCGCCGCGGCGGTGCGCGTCCACGGGGACATCGGCCTCGTCTACATCGACGGCGGCCAGGACCTGCACCTGCCCGCCGACAACCCGGATGAGCCGATCCTCGACTCCATGGGCGTCGCGCACCTGCTCGACCTGCCCGGCGCGGTCGCCGAGCTAGCCGGCCGAGGGCCGCGGCAACCGCTGCTGGCGCCGGGTGCCGTGTGCTTCCTGGGGTACGCCGACGACGACGAGGACGTGCACGGGCTGGCGCCGAGCGTGCGCGTGCCCGCCGACGAGGCGACCGCGGACCCGGCGGGGGCCGCCGCCCGGGCGGTCGCCGCAGTGGCCGCCGGCCCCGATGGAGCGCGGCGGTTCGTCGTCCACGTCGATGTGGACGTGCTCGATGCGCTGCTGCTGCCCGGTCCCGACATCCCCCAGTACGGCAGTGGGCTGACCCTCGACACCCTCGTCGCCTTGCTCGCCCCGCTGGTGGCCGAGCCGGGGTTCAGCGGGCTCACGCTCGTGGAGTACAACCCCGACCACGATCTGGACGACGCGTCAGCGACGCGCCTGGTCGACGGGATCGCGCAGGCGTTGGCGCCCCAGCGGCGCTGACGTCCAGCCAGTCAGTCAGAGGGGACGCTTCGCGGCGCACCCGTGCTGCCCCGGTCCACGAGCTCCGGGGAGATGAACCACACCCCGTGCGCGGCCTCCCGCGCGTCCGGTGACTCGATGCGCCGCACGAGCTGCCGCACCGCGAGCTGGCCGAGCCGGTCGGGCGCGCTCTCGATCGAGCTGAAGGGCAGCGAGAAGGTGCGCGCGAACTCGTTGGAGTAGCGGCCGATCACCGACATGTCACGGGGCGCCTCAAGGCCGCGCTCGCGCAGCACGAATGGCAGGGCGGCGGCTGCGGCCTCGTTGTTCACCAGCAGCCCGGTGACGCCAGGGTGGGCGTCGAGGGCCGCGCGCATGTCCTCGCCGACCTGTGGCTGGCTCGACGCGCCGGACACCGCGTGCAGGGCGAGGCCACGTGTCCGGGCCTCTGCCAGGGCGGCGTCGCGCAGCCGCCACACATAGGCGCCGCCGCGCTCGACGACGTGGTCGGGCTGCGACACGAGCAGCAGCTCGCGGTGCCCGAGCCGGGCCAGGTGCTCGACCATGAGGCGGCCGGCCTCGGCGAAGTCGAGATCGAAGACGTCGACGCCGGTGGGGTCCCCGGGCAGCCCGACGAGCACTCCGGGGCGCTTGGCCGCGCGCAGCACGTCGAGCCTGTCGTCTTGGTCCGCGACGTTGAGCAGCACGACGCCGTCCACCATGAGCGAATCGGTGATCCGCTTGAGCGCGTGGGCGCCGTCCGCCTCCGAGACCAGCAGAATGTCGTACCCGAGCTCCCGGGCGGTGTTCGAGACCCCGAGGATGTACTGGAGCATCGCGGGGGCGAACTCGTCGTCGAAGAAGTGGGCGAGCAGCCCGATCACGCGAGTCTGCGAGGTGGCGAGGGCGCGGGCCCCGGCGTTGGGCGTGTACCCGAGCTCCTCGACGGCGCGGCGCACGCGCCGCTGGATCTCCAGGGAGGTCGCCTTCTTGCCGGAGAGCACGTTGGACGCCGTGCTGCGGGAGACCCCGGCGGCCTGCGCCACCTCACCGATCGTCGCCATGGACTCAGCCCCTCCGGGTTCGCGCGCGCGAATCCGGAGGGTAGGCGTCGGATGCGGCCGCACGCAACGCCGCAGGGGTGCGCGTCATGCCGCGGTGATGCGCCGGACCGCGAGCTCCACGTCGGCGTCGTCATGCGGCTGCGTGTCGAGGGCGCGGTGGATGGTCATCCCCTCGATGAGCGCGTCGACGATGCGCGCGGTCGCCGGGTCGAAGCACCGCTCGAGGGCGGCGCGGCTACGGCGCATCCACGCGTTCGTCAGATCCCGGTAGGCGGGGTCACGGGCCGCGAGGGTGTACAGCTCGTGGGTGAGCACGAGCTCGCGCCGGTCGGGGAACACGTCGCGCAAGATGATGTCGACGACCGCCTGGGCGCCGCCCTCACGGTCCCCCGGCTCGACCTGGCCGAGCCGCGCGGCGAACCGCTCGGACATGGCGGTGGCGAATCGGGTGAACGCCTCGCGCAGCAGCTCGTCCCGACCGGTGAAGTGGTACGTCATCGAGCCCAGCGGCACGCCGGCCTGGGCGGCGACGCGGCGGTGGGAGGTGCCGTCGACGCCGTCCTCGGCGATCACCTCGATGCACGCCTCGATGATCCGGTCCCGGCGCCCGGGGTCGTGGCGGCGGGTGCGGGCGTCGGGGGCGGCCTCCGTGGGAGGCATCGTCAGATGTTCTCGCGGATGACGCGCGCGGGGTTGCCGACGGCCACGACGTTCGCGGGGATGTCCTTGGTGACGACCGAGCCGGCGCCGATCACGGAGTTCTCGCCGATCGTCACGCCGGGGCACACGATGACGCCGCCCCCGAGCCACACGTTGTCGCCGATGGTGATGGGCTGCGCGGCCTCGAGCTTGTCGCGGCGGGGCTGCGGCTCCACGGGGTGCGTGGGCGTGAGGAGCTGCACGTGCGGGCCGATCTGGCAGTCGGCGCCGATGCTGATGGGCGCCACGTCGAGCGCCGTCAGGCCCATGTTGATGAACGTGCGGGGGCCCACGGTGATCTGGTCGCCGTAGTCGACGTAGACGGGCGCCCGCACGAAGGCGGTCTCGTCGAGGCTTCCGAACAGCTCGCGCGCGACGCGCTGGCCGGCGTCGGGGTCCTGGTCGTAGGCGGCCTGGAACCGCGCGGCGAGCTGGACGGCCTTCTTCTGGCTCTCGGCGATGGCCGGGTCGTCGGCGATGTACAGGTCGCCGGCGAGCATGCGCTCGTGGTTGGTCCGGTCGTCGCCCGCGAAGTAGTCAGTCGTCGTCATGTGTACGAGCGTACACATCGCCCGGTGGATCAGGACTCCGCGTAGGCCCGTGCTTGCAGCGCCCAGAGCTCGGCGTACCGGCCGTCGGCCGCGATCAGCTCGGGATGCGTGCCGTGCTCGACGACGCGCCCCCCGTCGAGCACGACGATCCGATCCGCGAGCCGCACCGTCGACATGCGGTGGGTGACGAACAGCGTGACGCCGCCGACCCGCGCGGCGACCTCTGCCGCTGTGGACTGGTAGGCGTCGACGAGCCGCTGCTCCGCGAGCGCGTCGAGGGCCGCCGCGGGCTCGTCGAGGATGAGCAGCAGCGGGTCGTCGCGCATCAGCGACCGCGCGAAGCCGATGTTCTGCCACTGCCCGCCCGACAGCTCGCGTCCGTCGTCGTAGCCGATGCCGAGCACGTCGCCGAGCGCCAGCTCGTCGGCGAGGGGGGCGCCGGTGCGGGCGAGGGCCGCACGGACGGGCTCCGGGGCGTCGACGGAGTCCACGCGGCCGATGCCGATGCTCTGCTGGAGCGAGAGCTCGACGCGCGCGAAGTCCTGGTAGAGGGCGGCGGTGCGCTCGCGCCACCGGTCGGGCTCGACGGCCGCGAGGTCGGAGCCGCCGATCAGGATGCGCCCGGACGTCGGCCGGTACAGGCCGGCGAGGAGCTTGAGCAGCGTGCTCTTGCCGGCGCCGTTCTCACCGACGAGGGCCACCGACGCGCCCGCGGGCAGGTGCAGGTCGACGCCGTCGAGGACGGTGCGCTCGGAGCCCGGGTACCGGAACGTGAGGCCCTCAATCCGAATGCCGTCGCCGGTGTCGGCGGGCAGTGGGTCGGTGGCCGGCGCCTCGTCATCGGCCGCGACCTCGGTGGCGAGAGCCACGAAGCGCCGCAGGCCCGCCGACGCGCGATGCACCGAGCCGAGCAGCTCGACGCCCGCGGACATCTGCACGCTGAGCTGCGTGGCGAGCGTGATCGTCAGCACCACGTCGCCGACGCTCGCGCGCCCGTCGCGGGCCAGCGCGAACGCCCCGACGACAGCGCCCGCGTACGCGACGCCGAACGCGAGCTGCCCGCCGGTGCGCAGCAACGCGTACCGCACGTCGGCCCGCGACATCGCGGAGCCATAGGAGGTGAGCAGCGCCCGCTGCCGCTCCACGATGAAGTCCGCGCCGCCGCTGAGCCGGATCTCCTTCTGCGACGCCGGGCTCGCCGCAAGCCCGCGCAGCGAGCGGATGGCCCGGGTGACAGGCGCCTGCTCCTCGCGCACAGCCTGGAGCCCCGTCTCGGCGCGACGGCCGACCAGCACCGGCAGCACCGCGACGACCGCGAGCAGCGGAAGCCACGGCGACACGGTCGCCAACACAACGGCCGTCAGCAGCACCTGCACGCACGTGGCGCCGAGCTGGAGCCCGAGGTGCACCGTCGTGCGCATCTGCATGACGTCCTGGCGCAGCAGGTCGACGCGGTCCGCGAACGCGGGATCGTCGGCGCGGTCGAGGTGGCGCGGGCCGTTGACCAGCCGGAGCAGCTGCCGGTTGAACTCCTCCTCGGTGAGCTCCGCGAGCTCGAAGTAGTACAGGTGCGCGAAGTGCCCGAGCATGAGCTCGCCCGTCAACGCGAGCGCGACGACGACCACCCAGCCCGTCGCCCGCCCGGCATCACCCTCGAGCACGCCGTCCACGAGGCGCCCGGCGCCGAGCGCGACGAGCGGCGTGGCGACCGCGCCCAGCAGCAGCAGGCTCCCGCCGACCACGAGCCGCCGACGGTCGAGCCGCCATCCGATCGCGAACAGCCGGCCCAGGCAGAACAGGACGTCGTTCATCGGGCGGCCTCCGTGCGTACGTCGTCAGGCGCGCCGAAGCGGCGGGCCTGCACCTCGAACATGCGGCTGTACCGGCCGCCCAGCGCGACGAGCTCGTCATGGGTGCCCGCCTCCTCGATCCGCCCGCCGTCGAGCACGACGATCCGGTCCGCGCGCCGCACGGAGGAGAACCTGTGCGAGATCACCAGGCTCGTGACACCGCGGGTCAGGTCGAGGAACGCGTCGTAGAACTCGGCCTCGCCGCGCGCGTCGAGCTGGGCGGTGGGCTCGTCGAGCACCAGCACGGACGCGCCGTGCCGCACCGCGAACAGCGAGCGCGCGAGGGCGATGCGCTGCCACTGGCCGCCGGACAGGTCGCGGCCGCCGGGCAGCGCGCGGGTCAGGGGTGTGTCGAGCCCGGCCGGGAGGTCGTCGAGCAGGTCGCCGAGGCCCACGCGGACCAGCTCGGACCGGATGCCGTCGTCGTCCTCGCGGTGGTCGATCGCACCCATCGCGACGTTCTCCCGCAGCGGCATCTGGTAGCGCAGATAGTCCTGGAACGTGACGGCGAAGGAGCGCTGCCACACGTCGGCGTCGAGGGCGCGCAGATCCACGCCGTCGACGGTCACGGCGCCGGCGCCGGGCTCGTAAATGCCGGTGAGCAGCTTGACGAGCGTGGTCTTGCCGGCGCCGTTGACGCCGATGAGCGCCGTGGACGTGCCCGCCGCGAGCTCCAGGTTGAGCCCGTCGAGCACCGGGTGACCGCCCGGGTAGCCGAAGTGGACGCCCTCCAAGCGGATCGCGTCACTGGCCACGAGGGGCGCCACCCCTCCCCATGGCGTCTCCGGGCTCACGCGGCCGTCGGGCACGCGGCCGCCGGGTGTGCGCCGCGTGATCGCCTCGAACTCCAGCATCGCCTCCCACGCGCTGCGCCCGTAGACGAGCTTCACATCCGACTCCGGGAAGATGACGCCGAACCGCCCGCACAGCAGGATCGCCTGCACCGCCACGCTCACCGCCGCCACCCCGACGTCCGCCCCGGCCCGCGCGACGAGCAGCAGCGCGATGACCGAGCCGATCAGCGCGACGGCCGTGTACGCGAGGAACGGCTGCCCGTACACCCGTCGGCGCCACGTCCACATCGGGTCGAGCACCCCGCGGCTCTCCGTGAGGAGCCTGCCGTCCAGCCAGTCGACCAGCCCGAGTGTGCGGATCTCCTTGGCGGCGCGCGTGCTCGTGGCGAGCTCGCGGATGTAGCTCACGCGGCGGCGCAGCGGGCGGAAGCGCCGGATGAGCTGGCCCCAGCGGTGGAACGCCTCGGTTTGGCCGAGCCGGGCGATGAGCGCGACGGCCGCCCCGGCCAGCGCAGCCCACGGCCCGAAGGCGACGGCCAGCACCGCGATCGACCCGATGAGCTGCGTGTAGCGGGCCGCGAGCGCCAGACCGCCCTCGACGGCGGCGCCGGGGGTGAACATCCACTGCTCGAACGCCTCGTCCGCCTGGCTCAGGCGGTCCGCCACGTCGGGCCGCTCGAGCCCGGCGAGCGTCGCCTCCCGCAGGGCGAAGTCGGTGAGCCGTTCGACGCAGGCGGCATCGACCCGCCGCGCGACCTTGCGCGACAGCACGAGCTGCACAGGCGCCAAGAGCTGCTGCAAGAGGAACGCCGCCACCGCGAGCACCAGCCATCCCATGGCGCCGTCGTCCATCAGCGACTGGAGCGCCAGGCCGGTGCCGACCATGAAGGCCACGGGCGCCGCGCCGGCCAGCGCGTGCACTGCGAGCGTGCCGGCCACGAGCCCGGTCCCCGCGTAGGGCAGCAGACTGCGGAGCTGTGCGCCGGCGACCCGGCGCTCGCGCAGGCGGGTGCGGATGCGGGTCCACCAGGGCCCGCGGGCGGGCTCGAAGGCGTCAACCTCGGCGCGGATGCTCACAGGGGCTCCTTCGTTGCTGACGGCTGCGGCCGAACGCGTTGCCGCCGCCAGCGAGTGCTCTCCGGGCCTCGGCACGACACGACCCCGTGGAACGTAACGGAAATGCCACCCACCTGACCCGTGATTTCCCGCGTGGTGCGATCGCCGTCTAGGGCGTGGGCGCCACCGCGAGATCCACCGCGAGGATGCGGTCGTCGTCCGGCCCTGGATCGCCGCGCCCGTCGGTGTTCTGGGTGACGAACCACAGCCGCCCATCGGGCGCCAGCACCGCGTCGCGGATGCGCCCGTACTCGCCGGAGTAGAGGTCCGTCGACGTCCCGGGGTCACTCACGGGGACGGCCCGCAGCACGCGTCCGCGCAGGTTGGCGAGGAACAGCGTCCCGTCGACGTGCGCCATGCCGCTGGGGCTGGCGACGTCCGGGTTCCACTGCTGCACCGGGTCGAGGTAGCCCTCCTCGCCGGCGATGCCCTCCACGACGGGCCAGCCGTAGTTGCCGCCAGCGGTGATGACGTTCAGCTCGTCCCAGGTGTCCTGCCCGAACTCGGTGGCGAACATCGTGCCGTCCTGCGCCCATGCCAGGCCCTGCGGGTTGCGATGCCCGTAGCTGTACACGAGGGAGTCGTCGAAGGGGTTGTCGGCGGGGACGTCGCCGTCGGGGGTCATCCGCAGGATCTTCCCCGCGAGCGAGTCCAGGTCCTGGGCGCTGTCGGGGCGGCCCGCGTCCCCGACTGTCGCGTAGAGCATCCCGTCGGGGCCGAAGGCGAGCCGCCCGCCGTCGTGGTTGCCCGCGGCGGGCAGACCGTCGATGAGCGTCGTCGGCTCGCCGAGGCTCAGCGCGCCGGGCTCCCCTGAGACGTCGAACCGCTGGACGCGGTTGCCGTCGGCCGCCGTCGAGTACACGTACAGGCGCCGCTGATCATCGACCGCCAGGCCCAGCAGCCCGGCCTCGCCCCGGCTCACCACTCCCTCGACGACCCCCACCTCACGCGCCGCGCCGTCCTGCGCGAGCTCGAGGATCCGGGCGGTGTCCCGCTCGCTGACCAACGGCGTCCCCTCGAGGAACGCGACGGACCACGGGGTGTCGAGGCCGGTGGCGATGGGCTGCGGGACGCCGGTGGGCATCAATGCTGTGGACGGGCCAGCGGTGGTGGGGCCCGTCGCAGGCGGGCTGGCATCCGACGGCGACGGAGTCGGATCGCCCGCGCCGGTGCACGCGGTGAGCAGTGCGATCACGCCAGCCGCGAGCGTCACGGCGAGCCGGGCGGGACGACGGTGCGCGGTCATCGGACTCCTCGCGGATCGGACGCTCCCGCTGACGTTACTGCCGCCCTGCCAGCGTCACGAGGTGCGAATGCCTGCATCCACGCAGGGCGGGCGGACGGCCCGGACCGCCTACGCCGCAAAGACGTTGGCGCGATGCCAGTCGACGAAGACCCTCCCCGGGGCGACAGCATCGGAGGGAAGCGCGATGGAGGCCCGCATTGCCCCCGGCTCGAACGCGCGGCGCACTGCCTCGTTGTGTGCCATCGCCGATCGCAGCCGACCAGAGCGATGCACTGTCAGATCGCTGTCCACGGTGATGAGCCCGACGTCGAACGCCGCGTCATGTGTCGGGCAGGCAGCGATGCCGTTCGTCACCTCGAGGCGCTCTCGATGGTTGGAGTCCCGCCACGGTTTGATGTGGCTCGCGCGAAGCAGGCTCGGGCCCACGGCACCGCCCATCGCGAAGCCGCAGAACACGCACGCACTGCCGCAGTTGGTCAGCACGTCCTTGGCGAAGCGGTGCTGCCCCACTCGGACGCGGGCCCACAGGAGCCGCTCAGTGACCGACTCCGGCAGGTCACCCTGCAGTTCGACCCACTGTTGGAGCTCGCGTTCCAGCGATGCCTCGGTGGAACTGTCGGCGAGCTCCTCCTGCCCGAGCAGTTCAAGAACGCCGCCGCGCTCGATGTGCAGAAAGTCGGGCAAGGGCTCCTCACCGATCCCGGCAGATCGCGCGCCCGCGAGAATCGTGCGGTAGACCTCGGCCATGCGAGCCGAGTCCGAGCGCAGTGTCGCGCCGGCAAGGAGGTCGAATCGAGCTCCATGCGCCCGGCTGCCGTCCAAATTCGCCATCTTGGCGAGGATGCTGGACGGCGGCCGCTTGAAGAGCCGGCCCAGCTGCTGTATCGGATCGGGAGCGCGGTGGGCCGAACTGCTTCCGAAACGCGAATGGTCCACCACATACATCGCCGCCAGACACAGCAGTGTCTCGACGGGCACGAACGCCACCTGTCTGCTGCCCGTCGGCACCGCCCGTCGCGCCGCGATGCCCTGCCACTGACGTTGGGCATCACCCAAGGTCAGGTCGAGGTAGTCGCGCTCGGTGAACACCACGGGAGCACGATCCCTCATCTGCCGGCGCGCCATCCTGTGGACACACCGGTGGGCCAGGTCGTCGCTCGGAGAGATGCCAGCAGGCCTGTCCCCCGTTGTCGGCGTGTGGCTAGGGTGGCGGGCTCGCTCCGCCACGCCATCCGCCCGGAGGAACCCGATGATCGACCTGACCATCCGCCGCGTCAGGCCCGGCCAGGAGCAGCGGCTCCGTGACTGGTTCGCCGAGGTTCAGGGACCGCGTCGCGCCGAGGCCGAGGCCACGCTCATCGAGGAGGGCATCGACCACGAGACCGCCGCGCTCATCGACACCGGCGACGGCCTGCTGCTGGTCTACGCGATGCAGTCCGAGGACTTCGAGCGTGCGAGGAAGGTCGCCTACGCGTCGACGCTCCCCATCGATGAGGAGCACCGCGCGAACCTGCGGGCGTGCCTGCTGCCGTTCGACGACGCCGATCTCGACGTGGTGCTCGACCTGCAACCGGGCTGAGCAGGCCGCGACCGCCGCCGGCACGCGCCTCAGAGGTAGCCGCCCACCGTGTCCTCGCTCTCGTCCGACACGTAGGCGAGGGCGCCCCTGAGCAGCAGCACCTCTCTATCTGGCCGGCGCACCTCGAGCCACGGCGTCTTCGACAGGGGGCACTGGTGCGCCGTGAGCGTGGCCGACGGGATGACGGGCACGGCCGCGGCGACATCGGGCTGGGGGGCGCGCAGGTGGTCGGCGAGGTACCTCTCGGCCTTGATGTCGCGCATACGGCTCGAGCTCACGCACACGCATTGGCCCGCGGGAATCACCTGAGCGGCCCGTCGCGTGTTCACGAGCTGCCGCGCGGACGCGATTTGCAGGCGCCGGAGCTGGCGGGGTCCGACGATGCCGCCGATCACCGTGCACAGCGCGATGAACGGGAAGATGATCGCGTCGCTGGTCTCGCGGTTCGCGTCGTAGAGGTCCGTCAGCAGCAGCTCGGTGCACAGGCTCACGACGAGGATCGCCCAGAGGAGCCCGATCCCGCCGCCGGTGATGTGCGCCGCGACGGTCCGGATCCGCGCGGGGATCTCGGACACGACGTCCGGCAGGAGCCTGCGCACCGCGGCCAGCACGACGGGGTCGACACCGGAGAGGCCCCTCCCCTGCGGGAGGCGCCACAGCTTCCACACCGCGACCGCGAAGAGCACGCTGCCGAGCGCGAACCCGTTGGGGAGCCCCCTCAACGTCCCAGCGACGGTGATCACGGCCGCGGCCACCACCGCCATGAGCCCCGGGAGCCGCTCCCACCACCACCCGCCACCCGACGAGCGCTCCTTACGCAGGGGGCCCAGGCCCTTGGCGACAGGTCGCAGCGCGGACATCGCCTCGAGCAGGAGCCAGGCCCCGGCACGGTCGCCACGGGCCTCGAGCCGCGCCACGACGTCGAGTGTCGGACGCAGGCTGTCCTCGGGCATCGGAATCAGCTCGATGACCTCGCGCGCTGCCTTGCCGAGCGTCCCAGCAGCCAGGCCAGGGTCAGTGGTCGAGCGCTGGAGGATGTCGGCGACGATGTTCGGCGTGAGCACGGCCGACGTCAGGTTCGTCGTCTCCGAGAGCTCCCTCCACACGGCGTCGGCCAGGTCGAGCTGACCTGCCTGCTCCGCTGCGGCGGCCAGGAGGTACAGGTGGCTCGCCTTCCGCGGCCCGTCGGTGTGCTGACCCGCGCGGACCAGCGCTTCGAGCGCCTCGACATCACCCAGCGCAGCCCACGCCGCCATCGCGGTGACGTCACGCCATGTGAGCTCACTGTTGGTGAGGACTGAGCGGTCGACGTCTGCCAGGAGGCCTGCTGCCAGGGCAGGACGCCCTGCGAGGATTGCGGCCCTCGCCCGCCCGAGCTCGATCCCGTCCCCGTGGCCGCGAGCCGCCGCCGATTCGAGCAGGTCGGAGACCAGCACGAACTCGTCCATCTCGTTGGCGCTGTTCACCCACGCGATCCAGAGTTCCTCGACGTCGAGCTCGGGCATCGATCCCCCAGATGAGATCCGGCGGTCCGCTGCTGGCCCGCGTGCCCCCGCATCCCACCCGAAGTCCACTTCCGCCGCCGTCACTTCGGCTGGACCCACGGCGTGACCCGCGTCACATTGAGGCCGCTGAGGTGCGATCACGGGAACACCGGGCAGGCCCGCCGCCTGACATGATCCGGCGATGGGCCGATCCATCTCGCTGTTCGCCGCCGCCGCGCTCTTCGAGATCGGCGGCGCCTGGCTGGTGTGGCAGGGCATCCGCGAGCACCGGGGCTGGGCGTGGATCGGCGCCGGTGTCATCGCCCTCGGCGTGTACGGGGGGTTCGCGACTCTGCAGCCGGACGCGAACTTCGGGCGGATCCTCGCGGCCTACGGCGGGGGGTTCGTGGCCGGGGCGCTCGCCT
The DNA here is from genome assembly GCF_900046455.1 of Cellulomonas timonensis. Classification (GTDB taxonomy): domain Bacteria; phylum Actinomycetota; class Actinomycetes; order Actinomycetales; family Cellulomonadaceae; genus Cellulomonas_A; species Cellulomonas_A timonensis. The sequence goes on along the minus strand of NZ_FCOT01000011.1, from coordinate 265,591 downwards.
GGGGGATGGTGGTCGACGGATTCAAGCCCGACCGGTGGGACGTCATCGGCGCCCTCATCTGCCTCGCGGGCGTCGCCGTCATCATGTACGCGCCGCGGCCCCAGTAGGGGGCAGGGCGGGCATCGGGGTCAGAGCGTCCATTCGAAGCGCTGGCCGGGCTCGGGTGTGAACGCGAGGCCGGAGAACGTCCCACCCGTGAAGAACACCACGGTGTAGCGCAGCCCGTCCGCGGTCGTCACCGGCTCCACCTCGCAACTCTCGTCGCACTCACACGCCGTCGGCCCCGTGTAGGCGTCACCCAACACGTTCAGCGCAGCCCACGAGCGACGCGGGCTCACGCCGACCACCTCGGGTATCCCACGGACTGTCACTGTCACCCGCGTGACCGGGCCGCTGAACAGGACCCCTGTCCCCCGGGGCTGCCACCACCGACCCGGGCACCGGAAGAGCGGCTCGACCCTGTCGACCCGAGCAGCGACACCCGCCCCGACGTCGGGCATCTCCACCGTCTCGCCAACGCGCAGCCCAGCCGTCACGGCCGTTGACGCCGTGTCGAGGGGCGTCGAGGGCTGCCACGACCACATGACCGAAGCCGCGAGCGCAACGGTGAGCGCGACCGCGCCGAACACCCTGCGCCGCGTGTGCTGAGCCCGCATGTGACGCCTCCCCTGATCGGCTGCGGCGATCCTGCCAGCCCCCGCACCGGACGCGCGAGGAATCGCCTCGCCGCGCGCACCCGCGCTGTCAGCGAAGCGCCCGGAGTGCTGCGCCGATGATCTGCGCCGCCTCGGGGAAGCGCTCAGGGTCGGGGCCGGAGTAGTTCAGCCGGATGTGCGGCCCAGGCGCCTCAGCGGGGAACCACTCGGCGCCGGGGGCGATGAGCACGCCGCGGGCCTCGCAGTCGCGGGCGAGCAGGTCGAGGTCGGTCCCGTCCGGGAGGCGCAGCCACAGGTTGAGGCCCCCGGCGGGGATGTGCTCCAGGCGGGCTTCGGGGACGTGCTCGCGCAGGGCCTCGACGAGCAGGTCGCGGCGGTTGCGGAGCTGGGCGCGCAGGCCGCGGAGGTGCCCGCGCCATGCGGGCTGGGTGACGACGTCCAGGGCCGCGGTCTGCAGCAGCCCGCTGACGTACATCGACTCCGCCCCCCGGTCGGCGAGGATGCGGTCGCGGGCGGGGCCACGCGCGATGACGGCCGCGACCCGCAGCGAGGGCGAGACGCTCTTGGTGAGCGAGCGGAGGTAGATCACGTGGCCGTCGTCGTCCTGCGCGGCGATCGGGCGCACATCGGTGTCGATGGCCAGGTCATGCGCCCAGTCGTCCTCGATAAGGAAGGCGCCACGGTCGCGGACGATGTCGAGGACGTCGTGGCCCCGCTGCTCGGACCACTGCGCCCCTGTCGGGTTGGCGTAGGTCGGCTGGGCGTAGAACGCGCGGGCGCCGGACTCGTCGAATGCGCGCGCGACGTCGTCCGGGTCCGGTCCATCCGGCCCCGACGGGACAGGGACGAGCTCGACCCCGGCCTGGGCGGCGGCGAGGATCGCGCCCCAGTAGCTCGGCGACTCGATGAGGAGCGGGCGCCCCACGCCGACCACGGCGCGGAAGATCGAGCTCAGGCCGGACTGGCTGCCCGACAGGATCAGCACGTCGCGCGCCGAGGCGGGCGCCACGCCGACCGGGGCGGCATCGGCGAGCTCGGTCGCGAACCACGCTTGCAATTCCGGCAGCCCGGCGACGGGCGCGCGGGTCATGGCGATGTCGGCGCGGGCGGCGCGGGTGATTGCGGCGCGCACGAGCCGTTCGGGCAGGAGCTTGCGGTCGGGGTAGCCGGAGTGCAGCCCGATCGCGTCGGGCGCCATGGGCCGCTGCGTCGAGGACAGGAGCGAGAGGCGGCTGTGCGGAGCGCCGAGCGCCGCGGTCTGCCATCCGTAATCGGCCGGTCGTGACGTGTGGATGTGCCGGACGAAGGCGCCGACACCCGGCCTGGTCTCGATGAGCCCCAGCGCGGCCAGGTTCCGCATCGCCCTGGCCACCGTGACCGGGCTGGCGCCGTGCTCAGCGGTCAGGGCGCGACTCGACGGCAGCCGGGCCCCGGGCGGGGCGTTCGCGACCCACTCCCGGAGCGCTGCGGTGATTCGCTCGCTGCTATCGTTGGCCATGAGTTAGAGAGTAGCGCTACTGTCGATTCGCCTCAGGTGCTTTCCGACACGTCGGGCCTGTGGTGGGGCCTGCTCGGCGTCGCGGCCTTCTCGTTCACGGTGCCGTTCACGAAGGTCGCCGTCGAGAGCCTGTCACCCCTGTTCATCGGATCGGCGCGCGCGGTGGTCGCCGCGATCCTCGCGGTCACCGCCCTGGCGCTCACCCGGCAGAGCCTTCCGCACCCGGCACAGTGGGCCCGGTTGGCCGTGGTCGCCGGCGGGGTCGTCATCGGCTTCCCGCTGCTGACCTCCTACGCGCTCCAGACCGCCCCGGCCAGCCACGGCGCCGTCGTCATCGCGCTGCTGCCAGCGGCGACAGCGGTGATGGTGGTCCTGCGCACCAAGGAACGGCCCACCACGTCGTTCTGGGTCTTCGCCGCCATCGGCGCCGTCGCCGCGCTGGGCTTCGCGGGGATGGAGGGCGGCGCGGCCACGCTGGCCTGGTCCGACCTGCTGCTCTTCGGCGCCGTCGTGGCGGCCGCGATCGGCTACGCGGAGGGCGGCCTGCTCGCCCGCGAGCTCGGGTCCTGGCAGACCGTGTCCTGGGCGCTCGTCCTCGCCTCGCCCCTGATGGTCGCGCTCATGTTCACCTCGGTGATCGACCAGACGCCCACCGCGACGGCGACGCAATGGGCGGCCTTCGCCTACCTGGGGGTGGTGAGCATGTTCCTCGGGTTCTTCGCGTGGTACCGCGGCCTCGCGATCGGCCCGATGGCCCAGGTCAGCCAGGTGCAGCTCGTCCAGCCGGTGCTGAGCATCCTGTGGGCCGCGCTCCTGCTGCACGAGCACCTCACCTGGGCCACGATCGCCGGAGGAGTCGCCGTCATCCTGTGCGCCGGGCTCGCCGTCCGCACCCGCCTCGACCGCACCGGAGCCCGCTGATGCGCCACACCCCGCGCTACGTCATGACCGACCCTGACCAGGTCAAGGACCTCATCCGGCAGCACCCCTGGGCGACATTCGTCTCCGCGACATCGGATGGGCTAGTCGCCTCGCACTACCCGGTGCTGCTCGACGAGGCCGACACGACAGGCATCACGATCATCAGCCACTTCGGACGGCCCGACGAGGTCCAGCACGAGCTCGGACGGCATGAGGTGCTCGTCATCATCCAAGGCCCCCACGACTACATCTCGTCGAGCTGGTACGCCCCCGGCGACCTCGTGCCCGCGTGGAACCACGTCACCGCACACCTCTACGGCGCCCCCGAGATCCTCTCGGACGAGGAGAACTACGCGATGCTCGCCCGCCTCACCGACCACTTCGAGCACCACCGCCCCGGTGGCCGCAGCCTCAGCGAGGACGAGGCCGGCGCCCGCCGTGCGGCGCAGGGCACGGTCGGGCTCCGGCTGCGCGTCGACCGCTTCGACGCCCGGGCCAAGCTCAGCCAGAACAAGCCCGACGACGTCGCGCAGAACGTGATCGGCCACCTCGAGGCCAGCAACCCCGCGCTCGCCGACCACATGCGGCACGCTCGTCCGTAGTCCTCGTCAGCCTAGGCTCGTCCCGCCAGGCGAGGACTTCGGCTTCTGGTCGGCAGGCACCGAGATAGCGCAGCCCCTCTTGGCTACGCTCCGCGTCGTGTCCGAGCAGGAGTGCTCCCCGTCCCGCCCTCACCGGCGACCCAGCAGCGGCGCAGCCCGGGGCGCCCGATTCGGCAGACCGAGCAACCAAACGACTGCCGGCACCGTGTTCTGCGCATGACGACGTCGATCAGCGGGCCACTGGTAGGGCCGGACGAGGTGATCGACCTGGCCGTCGCCCGTGAGGGGGACGACCGCGCGACGGAGTTCTCGGCGTTCATGCTCGAGGCGGAGCCGCTGCTCGGGCGGATGGCGTGGCTGCTGTGCGGCGATGTGCATCGCGCCGAGGAATTGGTCCAGCAGGCCCTTGTCCGCACCTACGTGGCGTGGCCTCGCGCGCGAGCCGGCGATCCGCTCGCATACGCCCGCAAGACCCTGACCAACCTGCGCATCGACACCTGGCGCAAGCACCGGCGCGAGCTGCTCACGGCACCGGACGGCATGCCCGAGACAGCGATGGGTGCGGGCACGCACGCACAAGCCGACCGGGATGTCCTGGTGCGGGCGCTGCTGCAGCTCAGCCCGCGCCGCCGCCGGGTCATCGTCCTGCGCTACCTCGTGGACCTCTCGGAGCGCGAGGTCGCCGACGACCTGGGCATCTCGGTCGGGACCGTGAAGTCCACCGCATCGCGAGGGCTCGTCCAGCTCCGGACGATCCTCGCCGCTTCCCACGCCCTCACCACGGAGGAGACCCGATGAGCCGCGACGACACCTTCGCCGCGCACCTGCGCTCGCTCGAGGCGGACCCGCCACCGATCTCTGTGGATCGGGACCGAGTCCTGGCCATCGGCCGTCGCCGACGGGCCGCGCGGGGAGCCGGAATCGGCGCGGCGTCCGTCGCCCTCGTCGCCGGGCTGATGTCGGCTGCGATCTCCGCTGCGCCCAGCCCACATGACGCCGCGCTGCCCGCGACGACCTCGACGCCTTCCGCGCCCCCCGCCACGGCGCCGCCAAGCCCAGCGCGTGCACAGATCGACCCGGTCACCGGCGCGATCACCACGCCTTTCACGACGTTCCACGTCACCTCGCGCGAGCTGGACATCATGGGAAGCGCCTGGGACCTGGCCCGATCCCAGTGCATGGCCGACCTCGGCTACGCGTCCGACTTCGTGTTCGCGCCGACCCGGACCCCGCCGCGCGACACGTCCCTCGACTACGGCATCTGGAACCGGGACGACCTCCGACGGTCTGGGTACGACACTGCCGTCGACGACCGCTTCGAGGGCAGCAGCATCAAGACCTCGTCGCCCCAGGCGGAGACGGCGATGCAGACGTGCATGGACCAGGTCCGCCCGATGGGGTTCATCTTCGAGCCCACATCGTTCGACGCCGTCGCACCCGCGAAGGGCGTGACCGCAGCCACCTACACGTCGCAAGGACAGGCCGTCGTCGACGAGTGGACGGCCTGTCTCGACGCCGCGGGGGTCGCGGGCCCAGACGAAGCCGGTTCCTTGCTGCCAGCCGGCGTGCTGAGGATGAGCTCCCAGGAGCAGCTCAGGATCGGGATGGTCGACATCGACTGCAAGGAGTCCACAGGGCTTCGGCAGCGGCTTGCCGACATCGACGCCGTGAACCAGCAGGAGTACCTGGACTCCGCGCCCGCATACGTCGCCGCCTACCGGGCGACGGTCGAGAGGGCTGTGGCGGCGTCTCGGAGCTACCTGGCGCAGTCCGGTATCGAGATCCCCTAGGGCTCAGGCCGACATTGGCGAGGGCTGCCCGGTCACCGGTCGCGAACACGACAGAGCAGGCGACGTCCGACGCACGCGGCGGCGATCCGGTTCTGCGGTATTCGGAGTCCTGGATACCGCAGAACCGGAGTGTGCTGACCCGGTGGCCCTGTGCTCAGGTCAGGTGCCGGGCGAAGAACCGCCCCGCGGCCTCGAGCTCGTACCGTGGGACGCCGGAGTGGCCGCCCAGATTGGCATGCAGCGTCTTCTCCTGGGAGCCGAATCTGTCGAACAGGTCCAGGGCCAGTTGCCGGTCGTTCGCCTCGTCGTCCCACTGCAGCAGGACCTGCAGCGGAATCGCGACCTTCCGGGCCTCCTCCAGCATCGTGCCTGGCACGAAGCTCCCGGCGAAGAGCACCGCCGCCGAGATGCGCGGCTCCACCACCGCCAGCCGGATGCCGATGGAGATCACTCCCCCCTCGAACCCGACCGGGCCACCGACCTCAGGCAGCGCGAGGAGGGCGTCGAGGGTGGCCTGCCATTCCGGCGCCGCCTTCTCGACCAGCGGGAGGACGAGCGCGTCGACGACCTCCTCGACCGGCTCGCCGGCCTCCAACGCCCGGCGCAAGTCGGCACGAGCCTGCTCGATGGCCCGCAGAGGTGGCCGGTCACCGCCCCCGGGGAGCTCGATGGCAGCGGCGGCGAAGCCGTACTCCGCCGCGTAGTACCGCGCCCGGCCTGACAGCCGGGGGTGCATCAGGCGCAGCCCGCCGGGATGGCCGATCAGGAGCAGCGGGGCAGGCGCGGATCCAGCCGTCCACAGGTAGCCGGGGATCTCGCCGAGGAGGAACTCGCGTTCGAGGACGCCGTCGTCGACGCGCCGTTCAGCAGTGAATCGCATGGTCATGCCTTTCGGGAGTGTTCTGGAACGGCACTCCCGGACGACCTATCGTCCGACCGCGACCCCGGAGAGGAGCACCCATGTCGACATTGCGTTCACGGGTACCACCTCCTCGTCCTCTCGCACGGCTCCCCTCAGGCTAGGTCCGGTCATCGTGGCCAGCCAACGGGTTTTCGCGGAGGCTCGATGGCAGAGATCAGGGACGCCGCGCCACGAAGACGAACTCCGCGCCTGGGCGGTCCGGCGCATCGCGCACGTCCTCGACCGCGAAGCCATGCGCTGCTAGGTCAGCCTCGACCTCATCCCGCTCGCGGAAGCGCAGGGTCGATTCCGACGTCAGCGCCTGGCCGTCCGAGGCGAAGACGAAGGTCTCGCGGAACGTCACCAGTGGCTCCGCGACCTCGACGACCTCCACCCAGGTCTCCACGGCCCCAACTCCCGGGATCTCGATGACCTCGCGGGAGGACTCCGGGGTCCACCCCTCCCACACACGGCGGGCAGGCACGCGAGTCTCGAAGACCAGGCGCCCGCCCGGGCACAGCGCGTCGTAGGCGCCCTTCAGCGTCTGTTGCCACGCCACGGGGTCGGCGATCGCCTGGGCGACGTTCGCCGTCATCGTCACCAGGTCGACCTGCATCGGCGGGAGGCTCGTGGCGTCGCCGCAGATCCACTGCACCCGCTCGCTCCCCGGCTTGGCCCGGGCGACATCCAGGGACGCGCGGGCCGGATCGACGCCCACCACCTCGATCCCGCGATCTGCGAGCCGCCGCGCGAACACGCCGGTGCCGCAGCCGACGTCCAGCACGGTCCGCGCCCCGAACTCCTCCACCATCTGGAGGTAGGCGTCGAGGTCGCCACGGTCGGGATCGAGCGGGTCGTAGATCGCCGCCAGCCGAGGCTCCCCGAAGCACTCATCAGCCATAGCGCGCATTCTTCCAGGTCAGGGCGGTGTCGATGGACGCCCGATGCGCCGTGCGGCATAGTCAGAACAGCGAGTCGCACCACAGGGCAGACGTCACCGACGACATCGGGAGCAAGCCGTGGGCCTCATCGAGATTGAGTTGTTCGCCACCCTCGACCTAGTCGCGCAAGCCCCCGGCGGCCCTGACGAGGACCCTGCGGGATTCGGGTTCGGCGGCTGGCAGGCGCCCCTGCTGGACGAGGTCGCCGGCGCGCAGATCGCCCAGGCCTACGAGGGCACGGACGCCCTGCTGCTGGGCCGGCGGACGTACGACATCTTCGCCGCGTACTGGCCGCACCAGGAGGGCGGCGAGGACAACGAGATCGCCACGCTCTTCAACCGCGTCCCCAAGTACGTCGCCTCCCGCGGCACTCCCGACCTCTCGTGGTCCGGGTCCACCCAGCTCGGGCCCGACCTGCCCGGCGCCGTGCGCGAGGTCCGCGACCGGCACCAGCACGTGAAGGTCGTCGGGAGCCTGAACCTGGTGCAGACGCTCTTCCGCGAGAAGCTCTTCGACCGCCTCAACCTGTGGGTGCACCCCGTCGTGCTCGGCGTCGGCAAGAAGGTGTTCGACGGCGGCGCGGTTCCCACCAACCTCACGCTCCTCGAACCCCCCATCGCCAGCCCGAAGGGCACCGTGTTCCTGCACTACGGGCTCGCCGACGGTACTCCCACCACAGGAGATATGGGCGCGCCCGATCGCGGCGTCGGCCGACCTGACTGATCTCGCCGAACGACGATCAACTCGTGGTGACGATCGCCTGGACCTCGGCGACGGGGATCTCTGTCGCGACGCTCACCGTCTGCCCGTCCAGTTCGCGCGGCGCCGGGTCGGCCGAGGACACCCACGAGGCCGTCCACCGGGCGCTGACCTCCATCGTCGACGTGGGGACCGACTGTCCGTGGGCTCGCGGCTGGTTCGCGCTCGAGCGCAGGAACTCCACCCCGCAGTGGGCGCCGCTGGCGCCCACTGCCCACGGCGTGCCAGGGCCCAGGCAGGACACTGGCGCCGCCCCTTCCGCGTCGATGTCGATGCCGGCGAGCACCGCGTCCACCCGGGCCCACATGCCGGGGATCTCCGCGGTCACCTGCACCGCTGCCGGAGCGTCCGTCAACCACACCCAGGTGTCCAGGCCCACGACCGTTGCCCCGAGGCCCACCAGGCGCGGGTTCCAGTCCACCCGCCCGTCCGGCAGCTCCATCGCGTCATAGGCCACCTGCGCCAAGACCTCCGGCGGGATGACGACCGCCTGGGGAACCGGATCGCCGGGCATCACATACACCGGCGGATGGTCCACATCGAAGGCTGCCGCCATGGCCGCCAACTCCTCCGGGGTGCCCGCCCACAGTGCGGAGCGGCACCCGCCCAGGTACCAGGAGCCCTCCGTGTCCGTGGCGTGCTCCTCGGCCCCGGGCAGCGTCGTGAACCGCCAGGCAGGCGGGAGCTGGCGCAGCAGCCCCGCATCCCACCCGTGCTTGGACAACGCGTCCCAGTACTCCGCGCCCGAGCCCAGGCGCCGGTAGGAGCACACCGGGGGCACCCACACCGCGCGCGATGTGGTCACCGTTGTGGATCCGCCCGACGTCGAGGTCTGCGAGACGTGCACCGCGACCGACCCGTCCGTCGCCGATCCACCCGTGGACGAGCCAGGCTCAGGGGCAGGGTCGCCGCAGTATGGCCAGCACCCGCCTGGCGCCGCCTCCGCGGGCGCCGCCCAGCCGCCTGTCATCGAAAGGAAGGTGATCACACCGAGAGTTGCCGCGAGCCAGCCGGGGAATCGGCGTGGCTCGTTCAACATGAGTCGACTCGTTGGTAGCCGGTGACGATCCACTCACCTCCGCATCCCGTCGGGCAGTCCTCCGCCGCTGTGCGTCTCCTGCCCGACCAAGGCGAATGTCTGCGCCGCGAGCTCAGCGGAGATGCGGCCCGTGCCGTTCTTGTTGCGCAGCCGCGTCGTGGCGGACTCCACCGCGCTGCCGATCGCCGCGTCGCTCGTCGCCGGGCCATCGCGGCCCACGAGCATGTAGGAGAGCCGCTCCCAGACCTCCACGTCGGCGCCGTCGACCTTGATGGTGACGTGGTCGCCCCCGGAGAAGAAGTTCTGCGCGGCTGCCGGGCTCTTGCCGAGCGCGCTCATGATCCCGGCCATCGGGTCACGGAAGATCTGCCCGTCGGCTCCGTAGACCACGAACCTGGTCGACGGGTCGCCGCTGCGCAGCCCCCAGACGTCGCCCCGATGGTTCTGGGCGTACTCGCGCTCGTAGTCGTACACGCCCTCGGAGAGCCGGCCGAGGAACGCCAGGGAGAAGTCCCCCGCCCCCACAGTGGCGCTGTGCCGGGTCCACTTCGGCATGAGGGCGCCGCTCGTCTTCGGCTGGGTCGTCGCCTGCCACCAGATCGGCGCAGCCATCGCCGCGACGGCGGCCGGAATGACAAGAGACCACTACGGCGCCTACACGCCGGCGTGGTACATAGCCGGCGGTCTCAGCATCGTCGCCGTGTTCCTGTCACTCAGGATTGCCGCGGCGAAGCTCGATACAGCCCCGCCCATCCCACCCAAGGACAAGGACCTGGATTCCTAGAGCCGTTTCCAGTTCCAGAACTCGATGAACCGTGGCAATGAGAGCTACGCCTGCATGTCCACGAACCGCGAGTAATGCCCCTGGAACGCCACGGTGATCGTGTCGGTAGGCCCATTACGGTGCTTAGCGACAATCAGATCGGCCTCACCAGCACGAGGCGATTCCTTCTCATAGGCGTCTTCGCGATGGAGCAGAATAACAATATCGGCATCCTGTTCGATGCTGCCAGATTCGCGAAGGTCGCTCATCTGCGGGCGCTTGTCGGTGCGCTGCTCGGCGCCACGGTTCAGCTGCGAGATGGCGATGACCGGGACCTCGAGCTCCTTGGCGAGGAGCTTGAGCGCACGGGAGAACTCGGAGACCTCCTGCTGGCGGGACTCGACGCGCTTGCCGGAGGACATGAGCTGCAGGTAGTCGATGACCACGAGTTTCAGGTCGTGCTTCTGCTTGAGCCGTCGGCACTTGGCCCGGATCTCCATGAGCGACATGTTCGGCGAGTCGTCGATGAACAGCGGCGCCTCGGAGATCTTGCCCATGGTGGCGGCGAGCTTCTGCCAGTCGTCCTCGCCCATCTGGCCGGTGCGCATCTTCTGCAGGTGGATGCGCGCCTCGGCGGAGAGCAGGCGCATCGTGATCTCGTTGCGCCCCATTTCGAGGGAGAAGACAACGGCGGCCTGGTTGTGCCGGATGGCGGCGGACCGTGCGATGTCGATCCCCAGGGTGGAGTTGTGCGTGGGGATCATCGACCGGGAGGCCAGGTACAGGTGCTCGTCGTGGTCGATCTGCACGCACCGCACGGGCACGCTGTCGATCGGCTCAACGGACGTGATGAAGCGCTGATGCAACCGCGGGGTCGATGGACGGCGGCGTTCCTTGTGGACGAGCTTCTTGCGCTCGAGCGCGAACACGTCGTCATCCGTCGTGAACGTCACGGTGAAGGCCGTCGACGACGCCTCGGACCGGCCGCGCACAGTGCGGGTCGACCACCCCGTGCGGTACCCGAGCGAGTGCACGAGCTCGCGGACGTCCTCGGCCAGCCGGCGACTCGTCAAGGTGATCTGCGGGCTGCCGGTCGGGTTGACCGTCCCATCCGTGTCGAGCAGGCCGGCGAGTAGCGCTCGTCGCTGGGCTTCGCTGGCCCGCAGGTAGATCTCCGGCACGTGCTTGTCGCCGAGAACACCCAGCGAGCGCAGGATTCCCGCGACGGTGCCGTGATGATCGCGGCACTCCTGGCACCGGCGAAGGCCCGTGCTCAGGGCCCCGCAATCGGGGCAGGTGGGGGCCGCAACCGGGCGGGACACGACCTTCGCCCGCCCCCCGCATGACCGACCACAGGTCCGCACCTGGCTCGTGCGCGGCACGAAGTCCGCACCGCAGACCACGCACTCACGCGCGGCGATCGGCTCGTCGGCGGGGAGTTGCAGCTGGTAGAGCCGCGCCTCGCCCTGGGACGTCGCGTGCGTCTGGCGTGCCACCAACCCGAGCCCCTCGATGCGCATCGCGATCTCGGGATCGGCGGAGGTGAACCGGGCCGAGGCACTGTGGCCGTCGCCGAGCCACACACCGAGGGCGTACGGCGCGAGCGGCAGCGGTGCGTCTGGGAGGTCGAGGGGTCGAGCGGTGTCGATGGAGTGGTTCGCCCGACCATCGGCCGTGGAGCATCGGACCGACGCGGCGATCTCCTCCGTGCTCCAGAGGCTGGCGCCACCGCCGCCCGGCAGACGACGATCCGCGCGAGTGCGCGTCACCCACTCGTGCTGCGCGTCGGCGACGATCGTGGTGCCGTCGTCGAACGTGACGCGGTAGCAGGGGCGCCCGGTCATGACCGGGGTCGCGGCGACGACGAGCGTCGGGGTGCCGTCGGCGGCGAGCAGCTCGTCGCCGACCTGGACCTCGCCCATCGTGGTCCACCCAGTTGGGGTGGGCAGGGGCGTGTCGAGGGCGAGCGCCTTGCCGATGGCAGGCCTCGCGGCCAGAACAATCATCTGCCCGGGGTGCAATCCGTTGGTCAGCCGGTCGAGGTCGGCGAAGCCGGTGGGCACGCCGATCATGCCGTCGCCGCGGTTGCCGGCGGCCTCGATCTCGTCGACGGTGCCGCCGATGACGTCGCCGAGGATGTGGTAATCCTCGGTGGTCCGCTTCTCGGTGACCGCGTAGACCTCGGCCTGGGCGTTGTTGACGATCTCGTCGACGTCGCCGCCGTCGGTGGCGTAGCCGAGCTGGACGATGCGGGTGCCGGCCTCGACGAGGCGGCGCAGCACGGCGCGCTCGCGCACGATGCGGGCGTAGTAGCCGGCGTTGGCGGCGGTGGGCACCATCGAGATGAGGGTGTGCAGGTACGGCGCCCCGCCGATGCGGCCCATGTCGCCGCGCTTGGTGAGCTCGTCGGCGACGGTGACGGCGTCCGCGGGCTCGCCGCGGCCGTACAGGTCGATGATCGCGTCGTAGACGGCCTCGTGGGCGGGCCGGTAGAAGTCGTTGCCGCGGAGCTGCTCGACGACGTCGGCGATGGCGTCCTTGGAGATCATCATGCCGCCGAGCACGCTCTGCTCGGCTGCGACGTCTTGCGGAGGCGTCCTGTCGAATGTGCTGCGTGCGGGCCCAGCGTCGGGCGGGCCGCCGTATTCGAGCTCCTCGATCGTCACAGACTCATCCCCAGATTCGCGCTTGTTGGTCGAACAGGTGTTCTATCAGGAGGGTCCGACACCATGCCCGTCACCATGTTCGTCACGCCAACCCCGTCGGCGGTCGTGGGCACCCGTGCCCCCGCCTCTTCGCGAGGTTAGGTCGGCGTGGGGCTCGTTCACAAACCCGTTGTCCACAGGGCCTGGGGACAGCCTGTGGACAGTTGTGGATCCCACGCTCAGGGTTATGCACAGGCCGTGGACATCCCTGTGGATACGGTGGTTCCCCTGAGCGGCGGAGTGCCCCTCACCGGCGCGAACGTCATCCACCTGGTGTGGACAGGAGAAACTTGAACGACATCCCGAGGCGTGGACAGCGTGTGTCCACCGTCGACCGCAAGATCCTCGCCCTCGCCATCCCGGCACTCGGCGCCCTCGTCGCAGAACCCCTGTTCGTCCTGGTCGACTCGGCGGTCGTCGGGCGTCTCGGCACCGACGAGTTGGCGGGCCTCTCGCTGGCCTCGACGGTGCTGCTCACCATCGTCGGGCTGTGCGTGTTCCTCGCCTACGCCACCACCGCGGCCGTCGCGCGCCGCACCGGCGCTGGCGACCGGGCGGGCGCCCTGCAGCTCGGCGTCGACGGCCTGTGGCTGGCCACCGGCCTCGGGGTGGTCCTCGCCGTCACCACCTGGGCACTCGCCCCCTGGTCCGTCGAGCTCCTCGGCGCGCAGGGCGAGGTCGCGGTCCAGGCCGTCACCTATCTGCGCTGGTCAGCACCCGGTCTGCCCGGCATGCTGCTGGTCCTCGCCGCCACCGGCGCCCTGCGCGGCATGCTCGACACCCGCACCCCGCTGGTCGTCGCCGCCTCGGGCGCCGTGGTCAACGCCGTCCTGAACATCACGCTCGTCTACGGCGTGGGCATGGGCATCGCGGGCTCCGGATTCGGCACCGCCCTCACCCAGCTCGCGATGGGCGCGGCGCTCGTCGCCGTCGTGGTGCGCGGCGCCCGGGCCGCCGGGGCGACACTCTCCCCCGCCCTCGGCGGCATCCTCGGCCACGCCCGCGCGGGCCTCCCCCTGTTCATCCGGACCCTGTCGCTGCGCGTCGCGATCCTGCTCACCGTGTGGGTCGCCACCGGCCTGGGCACCGTCGCCCTGGCGGGCCACCAGGTGGTGCACGCCGTATGGGGCCTCATCGCGTTCGCGCTCGACGCGCTCGCCATCGCCGCGCAGGCGCTCGTGGGGCACGCCTTGGGCGCCAGAGACGTGGACCAGGCCCGCTCGCTGCTGCGGCGCACCCTCCAGTGGGGCGTGGGGGCCGGCGCGGTGCTCGGCCTGCTCGTGGGGCTCGGCAGCGGGCTGATCGCCGTCGCGTTCTCCGAGTCCGGCGACGTGCGGCACGCGGTCACCCTGGGCCTGGTGGTCGCCGCCGTCACGATGCCGCTGGCGGGCTGGGTGTTCGTGCTGGACGGCGTGCTCATCGGCGCGGGTGACGGCACGTTCCTCGCCTGGGCCGGGCTCGCGACGCTGGCCGTCTACGTCCCCGTGGCCCTGGCGGTGCGGGCCTGGGCTCCCCCGGGCGCGGAGGGCCTCGCGTGGCTCTGGGCGGCCTTCGCCGGGGTGTTCATGGCCGCCCGCGCCGTCACCACCGGCCTGCGGGCGCGCGGCGAGCGCTGGGCCGTCAGCGGCGCATGAGCGCCGGCTCGCCGCCACACAGCGAGGACGCACGAAGGCCCGGCCCCTCCGAAGAGGGACCGGGCCTTCGCACGATCAGGTGCAGCAGGTCAGGCGGCGACGACCTTGACGGTCACCTTCGCCGAGACGTCCGCGTGAAGGCGGACCTTGACCTCGAACTCGCCGACAGCCTTGATCGGCTGACCGACCTCGATCTTGCGGCGGTCGACGGACGGGCCACCGGCAGCCTTGACCGCGTCAGCGATCTCGGCAGTCGTCACGGCGCCGAACAGACGACCGGACTCGCCGGCCTTCGCCGACACGACGACGGGCTTGGACTGCAGCGAGTCACGCGTCGCCTTCGCCTCGTCGAGCGTCTCGATCTCGCGGGCCTTGCGGGCCTTGCGGATCGCGGCGATCTCCTTCTCAGCACCCTTGCTCCAGCCGGTGGCCAGGCCACGGGGGACGAGGAAGTTCCGGGCGTACCCGTCCTTCACGTCCACCACGTCGCCCGGAGCACCGAGACCGGTGACCTCGTGGGTCAGGATGAGCTTGGCCATGGGTCTACCTCCTTCTCAGCGAGCGGACGACGAGTACGGCAGGAGCGCCATCTCGCGTGCGTTCTTGACGGCACGCGCGATCGCGCGCTGCTCCTGGGTGGACACACCGGTCACTCGGCGAGCGCGGATCTTTCCGCGGTCCGAGATGAACTTGCGCAGCAGCGCAGTGTCCTTGTAGTCGACGACATCGATCTTCGCCGCCTTGAGCGGGTTCAGCTTCTTCTTGGGCTTGCGAACAACGGCCTTGGCCATCGCGGTGCTCCTTGTCATGAAGTCCGGGAGCCCGGGGCGTTGCCATACCCCGGGATGGGTGTGTCAGTGGTGCTGGGCGCCGATCAGAACGGAGGCTCGTCGGAGAACGAGCCGCCGCCGGAGCCGCCGGGAGCCGGAGTGGCCCACGGGTCGTCCTGCTGGCCGCCGCCACCGCTCGAGCTGCCGCCACCGGAGAAGCCGCCACCGCCGCCTCCGCCGAAGCCACCACCGCCGCCACCCGAGCGCTGGGCCCGGGTGACCTTGGCGCTGGCGTAGCGCAGGGACGGGCCGACCTCGTCGACCTGCAGCTCGTACACCGTGCGCTTCTCGCCCTCGCGGGTCTCATAGGAGCGCTGCACGAGCCGGCCGGTCACGATGACGCGGGTGCCCTTGGTGAGTGACTCAGCGACGTTCTCCGCGGCCTCGCGCCAGATCGAGCAGCGGAGGAACAGCGTGTCGCCGTCCTTCCACTCATTCGACTGACGGTCGAAGGTGCGCGGGGTGGAGGCCACCGTGAAGTTGGCGACGGCAGCCCCCGACGGGGTGAAGCGCAGCTCCGGGTCCCCGGTCAGGTTCCCGATCACCGTGATAACGGTCTCGCCAGCCATGCGGGCCTCCTTGTTCGTCGTGAGTCAGATAGTGCGTACTGAAGAGCAGGTCTGACGCGCTCAGGCGTTGGCGCGAAGGACCTTGGTACGCAGGACGACCTCGTTGAGGCCCAGCTGACGGTCGAGCTCCTTGGCGGTCGCAGGCGTCGCCGTGAAGTCGATGACCGCGTAAATGCCCTCGGACTTCTTCTGGATGTCGTACGCCAGACGGCGCCGTCCCCAGATGTCGACCTTGTCGACCGTGCCGCCATCGGTCTTGATGACGGACAGGTACTTGTCGAGCGAAGGAGCGACGGTGCGCTCTTCGATCTCGGGGTCGAGGATGATCATGATCTCGTACTGACGCAGGCTCATACCCACCTCCTCTGGTCTCAACGGTCACGGTCTGTCCGTGACAGGAGGGTCATCGTGCGTCGCTGCACCAGGGCCTGGGCCGTGGTGCTGCCTGTCGAGCGCGGTCGATCTGCGACCTCGACGACAGGCGTAGCAAGGGGACAGGCTACCGCGCCCGACCACCCTGCCGAAATCCACTCACCCGCCCGCGGCCCCGCCCGCCGCCGGTGGGTTGGCAGCCGGCGTCTCCACCGGCTCGGGGCTCGGCGTCGGGACCGGCGCCACCGGCGGGACGGTGACCGGCGGCTGGGTGGGTTTGGGCGGAGCGCCCGAGGAGACGACGATCGTCACGGTGCTGCCCTTCGGCAGGCTGGTCCCGGCGCCGGGGTTGGCGCTGATGACGCGGCCCTTGGCGACAGTCTCGGACGCCTGCGACTGCACCGCGACCTGCAGCTCGGCGTTGGAGAGGGCCGCCGCGGCGTCCGCCTCGAGCTTCCCCTCCACCGAGGGCACCGACACGTTCTCGACGACGGGCTCCTCGACGACCGGCTCCTCGGTTTCCGTCTCCGTGGGCGTCGCGGTGGGCTTCCCCCCGACGTTGGCGCGCGCCGGGAACTGCTGCACCTGCGCGTACGGCTCGACGGTGAACACCGTCTTCATGTATTCGGCCCACAGCGCCGCCGGCCACGTGGAGCCGGTGACCTCCGTCACACCGCGGCCGAACGGGCTGATGGTGTCCTGCCCCTTGCCGTCCTCCGCCTCCTGGCTCAGCGCGACGGCTGTGGAGATCTGCGGGGTGTAGCCGACGAACCACGCCGACTTGTTCTCCGTCGAGGTGCCCGTCTTGCCGGCGATGGGCCGGCCCAGCGGCTTGACGTACTTCGCGCCCGAGCCCTTCTCGACCACCTGGGTCATGGCGTACGTGGCGTCCGCCATGACGTCCGCCTCGAATCGCTTCTCATGCACCCGCTCGGGGATGAGGGCCTCGGAGTTGTCGCTGATGTACGTGACCTTGCGGACGATGAACGGCTCGGAGTAGAAGCCCTCAGCGGCGATGGTGGCGTACGCGCTCGCCATGTCGAGCGGGTGGACGAGGTCTGAGCCGAGCACGTTCGACGCGACTTCCCCGACCTCGGTCGTGATGCCGAGCTCGCCCGCCACCTCGGCGGTCTTCGCGGGTGTGACGTCGTTGTTGAGCTGGGCGTAGACCGTGTTGACCGACTGCTCGGTGGCCTTCACGAGGTCGATGTCCCCATAGGGCTGCCCACCGAAGTTCTGCACCGCCTTGTCGCCCCAGCCGGGCAGGTCCTTCATCGGGCTCGCGCCCGAGTAGGTGGTGCCCAGGCTGATGCCCTGCTGCAGCGCGGCGATGAGCGTGAACGGCTTGAACGTCGATCCGGCCTGGATCTTGTCCCACGTGACCCGGTTGCGCTGGTCGGCGATGAAGTCGGCGCCGCCGTAGAGCGCGACGATGGCGCCGTCGGAGGTGTCGATGGACACGAGGCCGGCCTTGGTCCGCTCGTTGGGGACCTCCCCGGCCAACGTGCCGTCGAAGAGGCTGTTGGCGGAGGCGACGGCCGCGTTCTGCAGGGGCTCCTGGATCGTGGTGACGATCTTGTAGCCCTTGGTGGCGATCATCTCCTCGGTGATGCCCTCTTCGGCGAGCTCGTCCTTGACGAGCTTGATGAGGTAGCCGTTCGTCCCGCCGTTGACGCTGCTGCGCTCGTACACGATCGTCTCGGGGAACACCTGGGCGTCGCGCTCGGCCTGGGTGATGTGGCCGTCCTTGACCATGTTGTCGAGCACCGAGTTCCACCGCTGCTCGGCCTTCTCGGGGGCCACCGCGGGGTCCCAGTTATTGGGCGAGGGGATGATCCCGGCCAGCAACGCCGCCTGGGCGATCGTGAGGTCCTTGGCCTCGACGCCGAAGTAGGACTTCGCGGCGACCTGGATGCCGTAGGAGTCGCGGCCGAAGTAGATCGTGTTGAGGTACCGGCCGAGGATGTCCTTCTTGTCGACCGTCTGGTTGATCTTGACGGCGAGCAGCGCTTCCTTGGCCTTGCCCACGTACGACTTGGTCGGCAGGTTGTAGTAGCGCTCGACGTACTGCTGGGTGAGGGTCGAGGCGCCCTGCTGCTTGCCGCCGCTCACGTTGTTGAGCAGCGCGCGGACGGTGCCCTTGATCGAGACGCCGCGGTTCTCCCAGAACGTGCGGTCCTCGGAGGAGATGACCGCGTCGCCGACGTGATCGGGCAGCGTGTCGTAGGGGACGATCTCGCGCTTCTGCGCGGCGATGGTGGCCATCTCGGCGCCCTGGGAGCCGTCGGCGTTGTCGGCGAAGTAGATCGTCGACGCCTCCGACTGGATCTCGGCGTCCGGGTCGGGGACCTCGATGACGACGTAGGCGGCGACCAGGGCGCCGAGCCCGAGGAAGCCGATGCCGAGCACCGATCCGAGCAGGAAACGCCACGACGGCAGCCAGCGGTGCAGCCCTCGGTAACCCGTGCGCGGGTAGTCGAAGAAGCGCCGGCGAGAGGAGGCCTTGCGCGCGCCGGCGGCGCGACTGCGCGCAGACGTCGTCGACCGTCGTTTCGAGCCTGCCAAGACCTTGCCTTCCTGCTGACAACCGGACCGCAGCCCGCCCAGCAGGCAGTAGCACGCGCCGGGGGGACCGCCGGTTCAGTATGGGGGAACGGGTTGTGCGAAGGCACGAAGAGCGGCGTATGGGCTCTGGATTCACATGATCGTCACCGGATCCGCGCCGCCGCGCTGCAGACCCCCGACAGATCGACGCTTGCCGCGCACCGCCGCATAGCCGTAGTGTCGATGTATCAACTCGATACATCGACATTGCCCGAACGTGGACACGAAGCCCGCTGACGGCCCGCTCGGTGCCACGAGTCCCGCAAGAGCCATCCAGTCCAGAGCCCGTCAGGAGGTGCCAGGTGCGCGGACGCGCTGACGTCCTCGAGCCGGCGATCCTCGGCCTGCTCCACGAGACGCCGATGCACGGCTACGAGTTGCGCAAGCGGCTCAACCTCCTGCTCGGCTCCTTCCGGGCCCTGTCGTACGGGTCGCTGTACCCCTGCCTCAAGCGGCTCGTGTCGCGCGGCTGGATCATCGGCATCGACTCGCCCTCCGCCCCGCCGCAGCACGCGCTCTCGGGCAAGCGGGCCCGCATCGTGTACCAGCTCACGGCCGAGGGCAAGGAGGAGTTCCTGCAGGTGCTCTCCTCCTCGGGCCCCGCCGCCTGGGAGGACGACAACTTCGGCGTCCGGTTCGCGTTCTTCGGTCAGACCGACGCGGACACCCGCCTGCGCATCCTCGAAGGACGCCGCAGCCGCCTCACCGAACGGCTCGAGACCATCCGGCTGTCGTTCAACCGCACCCGCGAGCGCATGGACGAGTACACGCTCGAGCTCCAGCGCCACGGCCTCGAACAGGTCGAGCGCGAGGTCCGCTGGCTCGACGGCCTCATTGACAACGAGCGCGGCCAACGCCGCGCCCGTCCCCTCGGCGCCGGCCACCAGGCCGACGCCCACCCCGCTGTCGACGGCGCCACCGGCACCCCGGCACAGACAACCGAGAAGGAGCGAGGATGACCTCCATCCGCGTAGCCATCGTCGGCGTCGGCAACTGCGCCGCGTCGCTCGTCCAGGGCGTGCACTACTACGCCGACGCCACGCCGGACACCACGGTCCCCGGCCTCATGCACGTGCAGTTCGGCGACTACCACGTCTCGAGCCTCGAGTTCGTGGCGGCGTTCGACGTCGACGCGAAGAAGGTCGGCTTCGACCTCTCCGAGGCCATCCTCGCCAGCGAGAACAACACCATCAAGATCGCCGACGTCCCGCCGCTCGGCGTGACCGTGCAGCGCGGCCACACGCTCGACGGCCTGGGCAAGTACTACTCCCAGACCATCGAGGAGTCGGACGCGGCGCCCGTCGACATCGTCGCGGCGCTCAAGGAGGCACGCGTCGACGTGCTCGTCTGCTACCTGCCCGTCGGCTCCGAGGCCGCGGCGAAGTTCTACGCCCAGTGCGCCATCGACGCCGGCGTCGCCTTCGTCAACGCGCTGCCCGTGTTCATCGCGTCCGACCCGGAGTGGGCCGCGAAGTTCGAGGCCGCCGGCGTCCCGATCGTCGGCGACGACATCAAGTCGCAGGTCGGCGCGACCATCACGCACCGCGTGCTCGCCCGTCTCTTCGAGGACCGCGGCGTCATCCTGGACCGCACGTACCAGCTGAACGTCGGCGGCAACATGGACTTCAAGAACATGCTCGAGCGCGAGCGCCTGGAGTCCAAGAAGCTCTCCAAGACGCAGGCCGTCACCTCCAACCTGTCGGGCCCGCTCGGCGGCAAGAAGGAAGACCGCAACGTCCACATCGGCCCGTCGGACTACGTCGCCTGGCTCGACGACCGCAAGTGGGCCTACGTGCGCCTCGAGGGTCGCGCGTTCGGCGAGGTGCCCCTGAACCTCGAGTACAAGCTCGAGGTCTGGGACTCCCCCAACTCGGCCGGCATCATCATCGACGCCGTGCGCGCCGCGAAGATCGCCAAGGACCGCGGCGTCGGCGGCCCCATCCTCTCCGCGTCGACGTACTTCATGAAGTCGCCGCCGGTGCAGATGGAGGACACGGCTGGCCGTGCCCAGCTCGAGGCCTTCATCCGCGGCGACGTCGAGCGCTGATCTCTGCTGATCTGAGCACTGCTCTCTGACGAAAGCCCCGGCGCCCCCGCGCCGGGGCTTTCGTCCTGCCTGGGCACGCCTCCGCCGGCGCGACCACGGGCCGCTGGGCGCCGATCGGCCTTCCGTCCCAGGCCCGCCAGACGCGTCCGGGCTACGTTGGCCAGGAGCCACCCGTCCCACCGCTGATCGTCGAGGTCGTCATGCCGTTGCCCCCGCTCGTCGAGCCCGCCCCCGTGCTGTCCACCGCGGAGTTGGAGCGCTACTCGCGCCACGCCGTGCTGCCCGGCATCGGGCTCCAGGGCCAGCGCCGGCTGAAGAACGCGAAGGTGCTGGTCGTGGGCGCCGGAGGGCTCGGGTCGCCCGTGCTGCTGTACCTGGCCGCCGCCGGGGTGGGCACCATCGGCATCGTCGACCACGACGTGGTGGAGACCTCCAACCTGCAGCGGCAGGTCATCCACGGCGGCCGCGACGTGGGTCGCAGCAAGGTCGAGAGCGCCCGGTCCGCCGTGCTGGACGTGAACCCGCACGTGCACGTGCGCACCCATGAGCTGCGCCTGGACGCCTCCAACGCGCTGGACGTGCTGCGCGACTACGACCTGGTCGTGGATGGCGCGGACAACTTCCCCACCCGCTACCTGGTGGGCGACGCCTGCGAGATGCTCGGCCTGCCGTGCGTCTGGGGCTCGATCTTCCGGTTTGACGGCCAGGTCTCGGTGTTCTGGGCCGATCCGCCCACCACCTCCGGCTACCCGGCGGTGCGGTACCGCGACGTCTTCCCGAACCCGCCGGCGCCCGGCACCGTGCCGTCCTGCGCCGAGGGCGGCGTGCTGGGGGTGCTGTGCGGGGCGATCGGCTCGGCGATGGCCAACGAGGTGGTCAAGCTGGTGACCGGCACCGGCGAGCCGCTGCTCGGCCGCCTGCTGGTGCATGACGCCCTGGCCGCCCGCTGGCGCGAGGTGCCGGTCGGGGCCGACCCGCTCGGCGAGCCCGTCACGGCCCTGACCGACCTCGACGCGGCGTGCGCCCTGCCCGACGACTCCGCCGAGCGGCTGCCCAGCATCGGCGCGCGGACGCTCGCGGAGCGGCTCGCGGCCCGTGACCTCGGCGAGGACGACTTCGACCTGGTCGATGTCCGCGAGCCCGCCGAGTATGAGCTCGTCGCCATCCCCGGCGCGCGGCTGATCCCCCGTCAGCGGTTCCTCGACGGCTCGGCGCTGGCCGAGCTGCCCGCCGATCGCCCGCTCGTCCTGCACTGCAAGTCAGGCGCCCGCTCCGCGGAGGTGCTGGGCCTGGTGCTCGCGGCCGGCTACGACGCGATGCAGCTCACCGGCGGGGTGCTCGCCTGGGTGGACGAGGTCGAGCCGGCGAAACCGCGGTACTGACCGGGCGGTCAGGCGCGGCGCCAGGTGCCGCTGCGGCCCCCGGTCTTCTCCTCGACCCGGATGTCGGTGATGACGGCCCCGCGGTCCACGGCCTTGACCATGTCGACCATCGCGAGCCCGGCGGCGGCCACGCAGGTCAGCGCCTCCATCTCGACGCCCGTGCGGTCGGCGGTGCGGACCGTCGCCACGATGCCCACGCCCTCGTCGGTGACCTCGAGGTCGACGGTGACGCCGTGGATGGCGATCGGGTGGCACAGCGGCACCAGGTCGGGGGTGCGCTTGGCGGCCTGGATGCCGGCGATGCGGGCGACGGCCAACGCGTCGCCCTTGGGGACGCCCTCGCCGCGCAGCAGGCCGATCACCGTGGGCGTGGTGCGGACGAACCCGCTGGCCGTGGCGCTGCGCACCGTGACCTCCTTGGCGCTCACGTCGACCATGCGGGCGGCGCCGCGGGAGTCCACGTGGGTCAGGTGGGTGCGGTCCTCGGTCATGTCTGGTCCCTTCGTCACAGGGCGCGGGCCTCGCCGCGTCCCGTCGCCGAGGCTAGTCGTCGCGTTCTGGCCCGACCCCGGGGCCAAGGTCATGGGTTCGGCACGGGCGTCCCGCTTAGTCTCGCGTCATGAGCCAGGTACTCGCTGAGCAAGTTGACGCGCGCCCCGTGACGGGCGGCCTGGTGGACCGTCACGGACGTGTGGCCACCGACCTGCGGGTCTCGCTCACCGACCGCTGCAACCTGCGCTGCACCTACTGCATGCCGGCTGAGGGCCAGGAGTGGCTCCCCGACAGCCACGTGCTCACCGACGACGAGATGATCCGCCTCATCACCATCGCCGTGGAGCGGCTGGGGGTGCGGGAGGTGCGCTTCACCGGTGGCGAGCCGTTGCTGCGGCGCGGCCTGGAACAGCTGATCTCCGCGACGACCAGCCTGCGCAACGCCGACGGGCACACCCCGGAGACCTCGATCACCACCAACGGCCTGGGACTGGCGCACCGCGCCGAGGGGCTCGTCGCCGCCGGGCTCACCCGCGCGAACGTGTCCCTGGACACCCTGGACCGGGCCCGCTACGCCGCGATCACGCGCCGCGACCGCCTGCCCGCCGTGCTCGCGGGGCTGGAGGCGGCCCACCGCGCGGGCCTGGCGCCCATCAAGGTCAACACCGTGCTGATGCGCGGCGTCAACGACGACGAGGCGGTGCCGCTGCTCCGCTGGTCGCTCGAGAACGGGTACCGCCTGCGGTTCATCGAGCAGATGCCGTTGGGGCCGCGCGAGTCGTGGGACCGCGCCGAGATGGTCACCGCCGCGGAAATCCTCGAGAAGCTCACCGGCGCGTTCGACCTGGCCGAGCTGCCTGGCGCGGCACGCGGCGCGGCGCCCGCCCAGACGTGGTCCGTCGACGGTGGCGGGCCCGACGGCTCCTGGGACGTGGGCATCGTCGCCTCCGTCACGAAGCCGTTCTGCGGCTCCTGCGACCGGGTGCGGCTGACCTCGGACGGCCGGCTGCGCAACTGCCTGTTCGCACTGCGGGAGACCAATCTGCTGGAGCTGGTGCGCTCCGGGATCGACGATGCGAGCCTGGCGGACATGTGGCGCACCGCGATGTGGGGCAAGAGCGCACAGCACGGCATCGAGTCGGACGGGTTCGTGCAGCCGCGCCGCCCGATGAGCGCGATCGGAGGATGAGTGATGAGTGAGCTCATGACGGGGACCGTGCGGGTGAAGGTCCGCTACTTCGCCGGGGCCGGAGCGGCCGCGAGGGTCGACGAGGAGGTTGTCGAGGTCGACGGCGGCGCGCTGGTGTCGGGCGTCTTGGACCTCGTGGGCCAGCAGCGTGGACCCGACCTGGTCCGGGTCATCGCGGCGAGCAGCGTGCTCGTCGACGGCGTGCCGGACAGGGAGCGCAGCCACCCGGTGCGGGACGGGCTGTCCATCGACGTGCTGCCGCCCTTCGCCGGCGGCTGAGCCAGCGCTCAGGGGCAGGCGGCTGAGCCCTCAGGGGCAGGCGACCCATTCGTCGCCGCCGTCGGCCAGCACCTGGCGCTTCCACACCGGCAGGTGGTGCTTGACCTCGTCGACGAGGAGCGCCGCCGCCGCGAACGCCTCGGCGCGGTGCGCGGAGGACACGGCCACCGCCAGGGCGCACTCCCCCACGGCGAGGACGCCGATGCGGTGCGAGACGGCCACGGCGTCGACGTCGCAGCGCGCGGTGACGTCGGCGACGACCCGCGCGAGCACCTCGCCAGCGGACGGGTGGGCGACGTACTCGATCGAGGTGACCGCGCGCCCGCCGTCGTGGTCGCGGACGTCCCCGGAGAAGGTGACGACCGCGCCGGCCTGTGCGCATGCCACGGCGTCGGCGTGGGCGGCGACGCTCAGCGGCGCCGCGGTGACCTCGGCCCGCACGACACGGCGTGCTGCGGGGTGCAGGCGCGAGGTGTCGCGCTCCGCGGGCGCCGGGGGCGCGTCGGGCGCGAGCGCGGGGTGGTCCTGGGTCGGGTCAGGACGGCCGGGCTCGGCCACCGTGTCGTGCTGCGTCATGGCCCCAGCCTAGGCACGAAGTCCCCGGGCGCTGTGGGACCTCAGGAGCCCAGGACCTGCCCGGGCAGACGGCCTCGCGAACGGGGCGCGGTGAATTCACACGGCGAATACCGTGCGAGAAAGAGGAATTCGTCCCACGAATAGAATTAGCCAATGACCTCGTTGCTCAATTCACCGGGGGGACTTTAGGCCCCCGGGATAATTCATTCCGCCATCACAATCTTTCCACCATCACATCATGAGCACGCCGCGAAAGTGACGCCCCCGTTGACGTGGACGTCCGCCGGAAGGATTTGACGATGCCCGACACGGCCACCCCCAGGCCCACACTCCTCGGGGCGCCCGTGCCCCGACGCTCTTTCATGAAGTGGAGCGCCGCCGCGGGCGGCGCCGCCACAGCCGTGGGCATCGGCGCCCACTACGGGCTGATCCCCCTCCCCACAGCCTCCGCCGAGCCCGCCGCCGACGGCGCCGGCGAGAAGGTCGTCTGGAACTCCTGCAACGTCAACTGCGGCTCGCGCTGCCCGCTGCTGATGACTGTCGTCGACGGCGCCATCACCCGGATCGACGCCGACCCGACGGGCGACGACGAACTCGGCAGCCAGCAGATCCGGGCCTGCGTGCGCGGCCGTTCGATCCGCCAGCGCATCTACAACCCCGACCGCCTGAAGCACCCCATGAAGCGAGTCGGCAAGCGTGGTGCGGGCGAGTTCGAGCAGATCACCTGGGAAGAGGCTTTCGACACGATCGCCGACTCCCTCAAGAAGACCCTCGACGACTACGGCAACGAGGCCGTCTACGTGCACTACGGCTCGGGAACGACGGGGGCGAACGCCTCTGGCGGCACCTCGGTCTCGCGGCTGATGAACCTGCTCGGCGGGAGCCTCGGCTATTACGGCACCTACAGCACCTCGCAGATCAACGCCGCCACCCCCTACACCTACGGCGTCGAGCGCGAGACGAACAACTCCTTCAACGACGCGGTCAACACCAAGCTGCTCGTGCTGTGGGGCAACAACCCGCATGAGACCCGCATGAGCGGTGGCGGCGAGCTCTACATCGCCCAGCAGGCCAAGGAGATCGGCGGCGCCAAGGTCATCGTGATCGACCCGCGCCAGTCCGACACCGCCGTGACGATGGCCGACGAGTGGGTGCCGCTGCGCCCGGGCACCGACGGCGCCCTCGTGGCCGGCCTGGCCCACGTCATGGTCACCGAGAACATGCACGACCAGGCGTTCCTCGACACCTACTGCGTCGGCTTCGACGAGGAGCACCTGCCGGAGAGCGCGAAGCCCGGCAGCTCCTACAAGGCGTACCTGCTGGGAGACGGCCCCGACGGAGTCGAGAAGACCCCCGAATGGGCCGCGCCCATCACCGGCATCCCGGCCGCGACGATCCGTCGGCTCGCCCGCGAGATCGCCCAGGCCAAGCCCTGCGCGATCGTGCAGGGCTGGGGACCGCAGCGCCACGCGAACGGCGAGGCGACGGTCCGGGCCATCTACGTGTTGGCCGCGATCACCGGCAACGTCGGGCTCTCGGGCGGTGGCCTCGGCGCCCGCGAGGGCAACTACTCGATGGCGACCGCGCGCTTCCCCGGGGGCACGAACCCCATCACCACGAAGATCTCCTGCTTCACGTGGACCGACGCGATCGAGCGCGGCCCGGAGATGACCAAGCTCGCCGACGGGGTGCGCGGCAAGGACAAGCTCGACGTCCCGATCAAGTTCCTGTGGAACCACGCGAGCAACACGCTGATCAACCAGCACTCGGACATCAACCGGACGGCCAAGCTGCTCGAGGACGACTCGCTGCTCGAGATGATCGTCGTGATCGACAACCAGCTGTGCGCCTCGGCGAAGTTCGCCGACATCCTGCTGCCGGACGTCTCGAACGCCGAGCTGACGGACCTCATCCCCAGCGGCTACTCGGGCGACCTGGCATACGCGATCCTCGCGCAGAAGGCGATCGAGCCGCTGTTCGAGTGCCGCTCGACGTATGACATCTGCACCGAGATCGCCGACCGCATGGGCGTCAAGGACAAGTTCACCGAGGGTAAGACCCTCGACGAGTGGGTTGAGCAGCTCGTGGCCGACAGCCAGAAGGCCGTCGAGGGATTCCCGAGCTACGACGAGCTCGCCACCATGGGGATCTGGCGCAAGGCCAACCCGGCGGGCTTCACCGTCGGGCTGAAGAAGTTCCGCGCTGACCCCGTGGCGAACCCGCTGAAGACGCCGTCGGGCAAGATCGAGATCTACTCCGAGCGCCTGCAGGAGATCGCGGACACCTGGGAGGGCGTCGACGGCGAGATCCCGGCGATCCCCGCGTACGTCCCGTCATGGGAGGGTCACGACGACCCGCTGACCAGCACGTATCCGCTGCAGATGATCGGGCACCACTACAAGTCGAGGACGCACTCGAGCTACGGGAACGTCGCGTGGCTCAAGGAGGCCCACCCGCAGGTGGTGTGGGTCAACCCGGTGGACGCCGAGGCGCGTGGCATCGAGAACGACGACGTGGTGCACGTCTTCAACGACCGGGGGCGCATCGAGCTCCTGGCTCGCGTGACGCTCCGCATCGCGCCGGGGGTCCTCTCGGTCCCCCAGGGCGCCTGGTACTCCCCGGACGAGAAGGGCGTGGACAAGGGCGGAAGCACGAACACCCTGACGTCCTGGCGCCCGTCGCCGCTGTCCAAGGGCAACCCGCAGCACACCAACCTCGTGCAGATTGAGAAGGCCTGACCATGGCGAAGCAACTGGGCTTCTATTTCGACCAGACCCTGTGCACCGGGTGCAAAGCCTGCCAGGTCGCATGCAAGGACAAGAACGACCTGCCCGTCGGCGTCACCTGGCGCCGCGTCGCCGAATACTCCGGCGGCACCTGGCAGCAAGAAGGCGACACGTTCACCCCCAACGTGTTCACCTACTACACCTCCATCTCCTGCAACCACTGCGACGAGCCCGCCTGCGTCCAGGTCTGCCCCACCACCGCCATGCACAAGGACGAGCACGGCATCGTCACCATCGACGACGGCAAATGCGTCGGCTGCCGCTACTGCGAATGGGCCTGCCCCTACGGCGCCCCCCAGTACGACAAGAACGCCGGCGTCATGACCAAATGCGACCTCTGCATCGACCGCGCCAACGCCGGCGAACAACCCGCCTGCGTCGCCGCCTGCCCCTCCCGCGCACTCGAATTCGGCGAGATCGAGGAGCTGCGCGCCAAGTACGGCGACACCGCAGCCATCGGTGTGCAAAATGCCCGCCCCCCCCATGACCCGCCCCAACCTGGTCATCACCCCCCACCGCGACGCCCAGCCCACCGGCCACGGCACCGGCGCCATCGGCAACCCCGAGGAGATCTGATGAACGTCCACGAGCTGCCGCTGGTGGCCTTCACCATCCTCGCCCAAATGTCCGTCGGATCCTTCGTCGTGCTGGGCGTCATCCACCTCGCGGGGATCCGCAAGCACGGCCATTCGGCCGTCGACAAGTTGTCGGACCCCGCGCTGTACGCCATCGGCCCGGCGATCGTGCTGGGCATGGCGGGGTCCATGCTGCACTTGGGCAACCCGCTCAACGCACTCAACGCGATCAACCACCTCGGGTCGAGCTGGCTGAGCCGCGAGATCTTCTTCGGCTCGGCGTTCGCGTGCATGGGCGCGGCCTTCGCGGTGGTGCAGTGGCGCCGCTGGCTCACCCCGATGCTGCGGCAGGTCCTCGCCGGGCTCACCGCCCTGGTGGGCCTGGCGCTGGTCTACTGCATGTCGATGGTCTACATGCTCCCGACCGTCCCCGCCTGGAACCACTGGGCCACCCCGGTCACGTTCTTCACCACCACCTTCCTGCTCGGCGCATTGGCCGTGGGCGCCGCGCTCGTCATCGCCTACCAGTACCGCCAGCGGGCCACGGCCAAGGTGCTCGTCACCGCTGACATCGCCGCCGGCGCCGATGCCGATGCCGGTGAGACGCCCGAGGTCGAGGCCCCCGCCGCGGCCGTCGTGGCGGACGACGCCGACGGCGCCGCGACGTCGAGCCTCCTGCGCTCGAGCCTGCGGTGGATCGCCACGGCCTCGATCGTGATGCTGGGCGTGGAGTTCGTCGTCCTGCCCATCTACGCGCTGGACCTCGCGAACGGCAATGTCAACGCCCAGGCGTCGGCGGCGATCCTCATGTCCGGCGGCGGGGTGTACCTGATCGCGCGCCTCGTCCTGGTCTTCGCCGGCGCCGGGCTGCTCGGCTTCTTCCTCTACCGCTTCGCGGGGAAGGGCGCCGAACGCCGCCTCGTCTACCTGGCCACCAGTGCCTTCGTCCTCGTCCTCGCCTCCGAGACCATCGGACGCCTCCTCTTCTACTCCTCCTTCGACCGCATCGGCATCTGAGCACCAGCTGCTCGACCACGGCGCCCCGGCCCTCGCACCCCGCGAGGGCCGGGGCGCCGTTCTTTGCATTGTCCCGGAATAGGCCGTGGGAAAGGGGTCCCGGAGGTGAGGTAATGCTTGCCTCACATTTATACGGAGCATTTCGAAACAAATGTCCCGTCAGGGACCTAAGGCCTGAATCTCGCTCGCCACCAGCCCAAACAATCAACCAAAACGCACGATGGGCCCCCCTTCACCTGCTGGGCGGGCATCCTGCCGGAAGGACCGATGACGATGACCGACATGGCCACGAGACCCTCTCCTCTCGGAACACCCGTTCCCCGTCGCGCTTTCATGAAGTGGAGCGCCGCCGCTGGCGGCGCGGCAGCCGCCGTGGGCGTCGGCGCGCACTACGGACTGCTCCCGCTCACCTCCGCCTCGGCAGAACCGGCAGCAGACGCCGGCGCCGGCGAGAAGGTCGTCTGGAGCTCCTGCAACGTCAACTGCGGCTCTCGCTGCCCGCTGCTGATGACGGTCGTGGACGGCCAGATCGTTCGCGTGGACCCGGACGACACCGGCGACGACGAGCTGGGCAGCCAGCAGATCCGGGCGTGCGTGCGCGGCCGGTCCATCCGCCAGCGCATCTACAACCCCGACCGCCTCAAGCACCCGATGAAGCGGGTCGGCAAGCGCGGCTCCGGCGAGTTCGAGCAGATCACCTGGGAAGAGGCGTACGACACGATCGCCGCGTCCCTGAAGTCCACGATCGAGAAGTACGGCAACGAGGCCATCTACCTGAACTACGGCACGGGCGCCCTCGGCGGCACCATCGCCAAGAGCTGGCCGCCCGCCTCGAGCCCCATCGCCCGCCTGATGAACTGCGTCGGCGGCTACCTCAACCACTACGGCACCTACAGCACCGCGCAGATCGCCGCGGCGACGCCGTACACCTACGGCGCCGGCGCCGGGAACAACAGCTTCGACGACATCGTCAACAGCAAGCTCGTGGTGCTGTGGGGCAACAACCCCCACGAGACCCGCATGAGCGGCGGCGGCGAGACCTTCGTGACGCAGACGGCGAAGCGCCTCAGTGGGACCAAGGTCATCGTGATCGACCCGCGCTACACGGACACCGCCGTGACGATCGCGGACGAGTGGGTCCCCCTGCGCCCTGGCACCGACGCCGCACTGGTGGCGGCGCTCGCGCACGTGATGATCACCGAGAACCTCCACGACCAGGAGTTCCTCGACACGTACTGCGTCGGCTTCGACGAGGCCCACCTGCCCGAGGGCGCGCCGGCTGGCGGCTCGTACCACAGCTACGTGATGGGCCTGGGCCCCGACGCCACGGAGAAGACGCCCGAGTGGGGCGCCAAGATCACCGGCATTCCCGTCGCGCGCATCGTGCAGCTCGCGCGCACCATCGCGCAGGCCAAGCCGTGCGCCATCGTGCAGGGCTGGGGGCCGCAGCGGCACGCCAACGGCGAGAACAGCGCCCGCGCGGTCATGCTGCTCGCGGCGCTGACCGGCAACGTCGGCATCACTGGCGGCGGCACCGGCGCCCGTGAGGGCTCCTACCAGCTCTCGCTCTCCGCGTTCCCGACGCTGAAGAACCCCGTCAAGACGTCGATCCCCGTGTTCATGTGGACCGACGCGATCGAGCGGGCCACCGAGATGACCGCGACGGCCGACGGCATCCAGGGCAAGGACCGCCTCGAGGTGCCCATCAAGTTCATCTGGAACTACGCGGGCAACGCGCTGATCAACCAGCACTCCGACGCGAACCGCACGGCGAAGCTCCTCGAGGACGACTCGCTCTGCGAGATGATCGTCGTGATCGAGAACCAGATGACGGCCTCGGCCAAGTTCGCCGACATCCTGCTCCCGGATGTCTCGAACAGCGAGCAGCCGGACCTCGTCCCGCAGGGCAGCGCCGGCAACCTGGGCTACCTGATCTTCGCGGACCAGGTCATCGAGCCGCTCTTCGAGTGCCGCACCGTGTACGAGATGTGCACGGAGATCGCGGACCGGCTGGGCGTGAAGGCCGAGTTCACCGAGGGGATGACCCAGGAGGACTGGCTGCGCAAGGTCTACGCCGAGAGCCAGGCCAAGGAGCCCGACCTGCCCAGCTTCGAGGAGCTGCGCGAGAAGGGGATCTTCAAGAAGAAGAACCCCGCGGGCACCGTCGTCGGCCTCAAGGCGTTCCGCCAGGACCCGGTGGCGAACCCGCTGAAGACGCCGTCGGGGAAGATCGAGATCTACTCCTCGCTGCTGCAGGACCTGAGCGACAAGTGGACGCTTCCCGAGGGCGACCGCATCACCCCGCTGCCTGAGTACACCCCCACGTGGGAAGGCCCCGAGCTGGCCGGCACGGGCAAGTACCCGTTCCAGATGATCGGGCACCACTACAAGTCGAGGACGCACTCGACCTACGGGAACGTCGCCTGGATGCAGGAGGCGCACCCGCAGCTGGTGTGGATCAACACGCTCGACGCCACGTCGCTCGGCATCGAGAACGATGACGTCGTCCAGGTCTTCAACGACCGCGGCCGCATCCAGTTGCGCGCCCACGTGACCGCGCGCATCGCGCCCGGAGTGGTCTCCGTCCCGCAGGGCGCGTGGTACGCCCCGGACAAGGACGGGGTGGACAAGGGCGGTTGCACCAACACCCTCACCTCCTGGCGCCCCTCCCCCTTGGCGAAGGGCAACCCGCAGCACACCAACCTCGTGCAGATTGAGAAGGCCTGACCATGGCGAAGCAACTGGGCTTCTATTTCGACCAGACCCTGTGCACCGGGTGCAAAGCCTGCCAGGTCGCATGCAAGGACAAGAACGACCTGCCCGTCGGCGTCACCTGGCGCCGCGTCGCCGAATACTCCGGCGGCACCTGGCAACAAGAAGGCGACACCTTCACCCCCAACGTGTTCACCTACTACACCTCCATCTCCTGCAACCACTGCGACGAGCCCGCCTGCGTCCAGGTCTGCCCCACCACCGCCATGCACAAGGACGAGCACGGCATCGTCACCATCGACGACGGCAAATGCGTCGGCTGCCGCTACTGCGAATGGGCCTGCCCCTACGGCGCCCCCCAGTACGACAAGAACGCCGGCGTCATGACCAAATGCGACCTCTGCATCGACCGCGTCAACGCCGGCGAACAACCCGCCTGCGTCGCCGCCTGCCCCTCCCGCGCACTCGAATTCGGCGAGATCGAGGAGCTGCGCGCCAAGTACGGCGACACCGCAGCCATCGGTGTGCAAAATGCCCGCCCCCACCATGACCCGCCCCAACCTGGTCATCACCCCCCACCGCGACGCCCAGCCCACCGGCCACGGCACCGGCGCCATCGGCAACCCCGAGGAGATCTGATGAACGTCCACGAGCTGCCGCTGGTGGCCTTCACCATCCTCGCCCAAATGTCCGTCGGATCCTTCGTGATCCTCGGCCTCGTCCAACTCAGCCTCGTCCGCACACACGGACAAGAAGCGGTCGACAAGCTCTCGATCCCGGCCCTCTACGCTATTGGGCCCGCCATGGTCCTGGGCCTGGCCGGATCGATGCTCCACCTGGGCGATCCCTTCAACGCACTCAACGCGATCAACCACCTCGGCTCCTCCTGGCTCAGCCGGGAGATCCTCTTCGGATCCGCGTTCGCGGGCCTCGGCGCGACCTTCGCGCTCGTGCAGTGGCGCAACTGGCTCACCCCGATGCTGCGCCAGATCCTCGCCGGCGTCACCGCCCTGGTGGGCCTGGCGCTGGTCTACTGCATGTCGATGGTCTACATGCTCCCGACCGTCCCCGCCTGGAACCACTGGGCCACCCCGGTCACGTTCTTCACCACCACCTTCCTGCTCGGGGCGTTGGCCATCGGCGCCGCGTTCGCCGTCGTCTACACCCTGCGCAAGCGCAAGCACCAGGACGACGACATGCAGACCGCCGCACTGTTGCGCACCTCGCTGCGCCGCATCGCCGCCTCCGCGATCGTCCTGCTCGGCGTCGAGTTCATCGTCCTGCCCATCTACGCCCTGGACCTCGCCACCGGCAACGCCAACGCCAAGGCCTCCGCCGCCCTCCTCATGACCGGCGGCGGCGCCTACCTGATCGCGCGCCTCGTCCTGGTCTTCGCCGGCGCCGGCATCCTCGGCTTCTTCCTCTACCGCTTCGCCGGCAAGGGCGCCGAACGCCACCTCGTCTACCTGGCCACCACAGCCTTCGCCCTCGTCATCGCCTCCGAGACCATCGGACGCCTCCTCTTCTACTCCTCCTTCGACCGCATCGGCATGTGAACCACTCCCCCCCCTCTGCAAGGCGGCATCTCATGAGCACGACCCTCGACGGGAACCGGCTGATCGGCGCACGGCTCGACTCCTTCGCGGCCGCGTACGGCTTCCTCTCCCGGCTGTTCCTGGCCCCGGCGGACGCTGATCTCTGCGCGCGCCTCACTGAGCCGGGGCTGCTCGACGAGTGGCCGCTCGAGCGGGATGCCGCCACGACGGAGGGCTTGCGTCTGCTCGGCAGCGCGGTCGGGGCCGGGGGCATCGAGCCCACGGCAGACCCGACCGCGCTGAACCGGGACTATCAGGCGCTCTTCGTGGGCCCGGGCCATCTCCTCGCCACGCCGTACGAGTCGGTGTACCGCACGGTGGACCGCCTGCTGTTCGACGAGCCCACGCTGCAGGTCCGGGCGACGTACCGCGCGTTCGGGTTGGAGGCCCCGCGCCTCAACCGCGAGCCGGACGACCACCTGGGCCTCGAGCTGAACTTCCTCAGCAACCTGTGCCTGCGCGGCCTGGACGCACTGTCCCAGGACGACGGGCCGATGCTCGACTCGATCTTCGCGGCCCACGCGACGTTCCTCACCGACCACGTGCTGGCCTGGGCGCCGGAGTGCCTGGACCTCGTGGCCGAGCACGCGCGCACCGACTTCTACCGGGGCGTCGCGGCACTCACCCGGGGAGCCCTCGAGCAGGCCAAGGCGTCCTTCGTCGGATGACGGCGCGGATGCCCCCGGGCTGACGCCGCGCCTGAGGGCTCCCGCAGGTCGTTAACCTGGCGGGATGAGTGTCATCCGCGAGCTCCGGCAGCTCCTTCGCCTTCCGGGGTTCCGTCGGCTGTTCGTCGTGCGACTGAGCAGCCAGGCCGGTGACGGGCTGTTCCAGGTGGGCCTCGCGACACTCTTCTTCTTCAACCCCGAGCAGCAGTCGACGGCCGGTGACGTGGCCATCGCGTTCGCCGTCCTGCTGCTTCCTTTCACCATCGTGGGCCCGTGGGCGGGCGTGTTGCTGGACCGGTGGCGGCGCCGTCAGGTGCTGCTGGTGGGCAACCTGGTGCGGGCAGTGATCGCGCTGGTCATCGCTGTGCTGATGGTGACGGTGGGCGTCGGCCCCGCGGTGTACGTGCTGGCGCTCCTCGCGTTGTCGGTCAACAGGTTCCTGCTGTCGGCGCTGTCCGCGTCGCTGCCCCGCGTGGTGGACGGGCCGCTGCTGCTGACGGCCAACTCGTTGACCCCGACGCTCGGCGCGGGCGCGGTGGGGGTCGGCGGCGCCATCGGGCTCGGGCTGGGCCTGGTGCTGCCCAGCGGGCCGGTGGGCGACGCCGGGGCGGTGGTCCTCGCGTGCCTGGTGTACGTCACCGCCGGCTGCCTGGCGCTGCGCATCGGGCGGGACGCGCTCGGCCCGGACGCCGTGGCCAGCTCGTCGCAGGTGCTCGCCCAGATCCGGGAGATGGGCCACGGCCTTGTCGACGGCGCCCGGCACCTGATCGCCCGGCGCACGCCCGCCGCGGCGCTCAGCGTCATGGCGGCGTCGCGGTTCCTCTATGGCGTGGCGTTCATCGCGAGCATCCTCATCAGCCGCAACCTGCTGGCCGACCCGAGCGATGCGGCGGCCGGCCTGGCGGTGTTCTCCCTGGTGCTCACCGCGTCCGCTGTGGGCTTCGTCCTGGCGGCTGTGCTCACGCCCGTGCTGACGCCCCGCATCGGCCCGCACACCTGGATCGTGCTGTGCCTGCTGCTCGCCGCGGCCACGCAGACGGTGCTGGCGGTCACCGTGGCCCGGGTCCCGCTGCTGCTGTGCGCGGCGGCGCTGGGGCTCGCGGCGCAGGGCGCGAAGATCGCCGTCGACACGATCGTGCAGCGGGACACCGCCGACGAGTACCGGGGCCGCGCGTTCGCGCTGTACGACGTGATGTACAACGCCGCGTTCGTCGGCGCCGCGGCCCTCGCGGCCGTCAGCCTCCCGGACACCGGCTGGTCGCGGCCGGTCTTCGTGGCCCTCGCGGTGGGCTATGCCGCCGCTGCGCTGGGCTACCGCGCCACGACGGCCCGCGCCGTCGCCGCACACGATGCCGAGAGTCCCGCGGCACTGCCCCGGACGCCACGCGCGCAGGGCGTCGAGGGCGGCTGACGGACTCCTCGCCCAGGGGCGCGCTCCCCGGGGATCGTGCGTAGTCTCGCCAAGGTGAGTGAACTCTCATCGGGCATGCT
This sequence comes from Cellulomonas timonensis, assembly GCF_900046455.1. Classification (GTDB taxonomy): domain Bacteria; phylum Actinomycetota; class Actinomycetes; order Actinomycetales; family Cellulomonadaceae; genus Cellulomonas_A; species Cellulomonas_A timonensis. Next base: position 230,198 of record NZ_FCOT01000011.1, on the reverse strand, counting down.
GCGGGCAGCGTTGGCGGGGGCCGCGACCGATCCCCACGGGGTCGTCCGGGCGCCCGTTCTCGGCGGTGACCTGCACGCACGGGCGGTGATCGCCAGCGACCTCTCGTTCACCATCTCCGACCCGCACTCGCCGGACGACCCGATCATCTGGGCGAACCCCGCATTCGAGCGCCTCACCGGCTACGCCGCCGCCGACCTGCTGGGCCGCAACTGCCGCGTGCTGCAGGGTCCTCGCACGGACCGCACCGTCGTGGCGCGGATCCACCAGGCCCTCGCACAGGGCCTCACCGTCGCGGACACCCTGCTGAACTACCGCAAGGACGGCACGCCGTTCTGGAACCAGGTGGTGATCAGCCCGGTGTACGACGCCGACGGGCGCCTCACGCACCACGTGGGCATCCAGGCCGATGTGACCGCCCGCGTCGAGTCCGAGCGCGCGCGGGACGCGGCGCTCGGCGAGGCCCAGGCCTCCCGGGCCCGCATGCACCTGCTCGCACAGGTCAGCGAGGAGATCGCCCGCAGGCTCGACTATGACGATGCCCTGGTGGCCCTCGCGGAGATCGCCGTCTCCCGGCTGGCGACCTGGGGGTTCATCGTCGTCACCAACGAGCGGGGGCGGCTCGAACGGCTGCATGTGGCCGCCCGGCACCCCGTCCGCGCGCAGGACGCGCACGACCTCGAGCGCGGCGACCCCTCGTGGGTGATGCGCTCAGCCGTCTTCGAGCTGGCCCGCACCGACGACAGCCGGTTCGACGCGCGCCCGTTCTCGATCGACCTGGAGGCCCTCGCCCAGCAGGTGCCCGGACATCGCCTCGAGGTGCTGCGCCGCCTGGGGCTGGGCGCCGCACTGGCTGTGCCGCTGCGCGCCCGCGACCACTTCATCGGCGCGCTGTGCCTCCTGCACGACACGGTGGACGGCTTCACCGCCGAGGACGTGGTGACCGCCGGGCATGTGGGCCAGCGCGCCGCCATCGCACTGGACAATGTGCGGCTCTACCTGCGGGAGCGCTCGGCGGCGCTGACGCTCCAGCACAGCCTGCTGCCCGACGTGCCCACCGTCCCCGGCCTGGACGTCGCCGCGTCCTACCTGCCGGCGCTGCACCGCGCGGAGGTCGGCGGCGACTGGTTCGACGTGATGCCGCTGCCCGACGGCGCCATCGGGCTGGCCGTGGGGGACGTCGTGGGCCACGACCTGGCGGCGGCGGCCTCGATGGGCCAGCTCCGCTCGGTGCTGCGCTCGCACGCGTGGAGCGGCGCCCGGGCCGGGCGCGTCATCGCGCATCTCGACGAGCTGGTGCGCGGCCTGGGCATGGCCGACCTCGCCACCTGCGTGTACCTGCGGCTCGAACGCCCGGAGGAGCCCGCGGACGGGTCGGCCGACGTCGAAGCCGCCCCGCGCCCACCGGACCGCCTCACCTACTCCCGCGCGGGGCACCCGCCGCCCCTGATCCGGCTGCGCGGCGGCGAGGTCCTGTCACTGGACCAGGCGCTGACCACCCCCGTGGGCGTCGTCAACCTCCACACGCCCGACCCGCAGGCCGAGGTGGAACTGCCGCAGGGCGCGATGCTCGTGGTCTACACGGACGGCCTCATCGAGCGCCGTGACCGGTCGCTGCGCGACGGCATCGCGGAGCTCGTGCGCGCCCTGTCGGCCGTCTCCGACGACGCCTGCGCCGCGGACGTGCGCGACCAGCTCGTCGGCCGCTTCGTGGGCTCCGAGCAGGAGGACGACGTGTGCGTGCTCGTCGTCCGCAGGCCCGTGGTCAGGCCTGCCCGGCCTACCGGCCCCGCCACCAGCTGAGCAGCTCCGCCCGGGCGACGTCCTCGCCGAGCGGGCCCCGGTCCATGCGCAGCTCCAGCAGGTGCCGGTACGCGGCGCCCACGTCACGGCCAGGGCCGATGCCGAGCACCTCCATGATCTGCTGCCCGTCGAGGTCGGGGCGGATCGAGGCCAGCTCCTCCTGCTCGCGCAGTTGGGCGATGCGGGTCTCGAGGTCGTCGTACGCGCCGGACAGCCGCTCCGCCTTGCGCCGGTTGCGGGTGGTGCAGTCGGACCTGGTCAGGCGGTGCAGCCGCTCCAGCAGCGGCCCCGCGTCGGTCACGTAGCGCCGCACCGCCGAGTCGGTCCAGCTGCCGTCGCCGTAGCCGTGGAACCGCAGGTGCAGCTCCGTGAGCCGGGACACGGCCTGCACCGTCGCCTTGTCGAACCGGAGCGCCTTGAGCCGGCGGGCCACGAGCTTCGCCCCGACCACCTCGTGGTGGTGGAAGCTCACCCCGCCGCCGTCCTCGAACCGGCGCGTCGCGGGCTTGCCGATGTCGTGCAGCAGCGCCGCGAGCCGCAGCACCAGGTCGGGCCCGGGGACATCGCCGTCGGGGCCGGTCTCCAGCGCGATGGCCTGCTCCAGCACCGTGAGCGAATGCTGGTAGACGTCCTTGTGCCGGTGGTGCTCGTCGATCTCGAGCCGCAGCGCGGGCAGCTCGGGCAGCACGTGATCGGCGAGGCCGGTGTCCACGAGCACCTCGAGCCCGGGACGCGGCACGGGCGCCAGCAGCAGCTTCACCAACTCGTCCCGCACACGCTCGGCCGAGACGATGGAGATCCGATCGGCCATCTCACGGATGGCGGCCAACGCGTCCTCGTCCACCGTGAAGCCGAGCTGCGCGGCGAACCGGGCCGCGCGCATCATCCGCAGCGGGTCGTCGTCGAAGGACTGGCGCGCGGCCACCGGCGTCCGCAGCCTGCGGGCAGCGAGGTCGGACAGCCCGTCGAACGGGTCGACGAACGTGAGCTCGGGCAGCCGCACCGCCATCGAGTTCACCGTGAAGTCACGGCGGGAGAGGTCCCCCTCCAGAGTGTCGCCGAACACCACCTCGGGCTTGCGTGACGCGGGGTCGTACGCGTCCGTGCGGTAGGTGGTGACCTCCACCACGACGTCCTCGCCACCCGTGCGCCGGGCGTGCCGGCGTGCGCCGATCGTGCCGAACTCCCGGCCGATGTCCCAGTGCGCGTCGCCCCACCGCGCCAGCAGCGCCTCGGTCTCGTCCGGGGAGGCCGACGTCGTGAAGTCGAGGTCCGCGCTCACCCGCCCCAGGAACGCGTCCCGGACGGGCCCGCCCACCAGGGCCAGCTCGTGACCGGCGGCCTGGAACACCTCGCCGAGCTCGATCGCCGCGGGCGCGAGGTCGGCGAGGACGGTGAGAGCACGCCGCTGGAGGGCGAGGAGGGCGGTCTGGTCGGTGGTCGGCACAACGTCCAAGCCTGCCAGACGCCGCTGGGCATGAAAGCCCGATACGGAGAAGTCGTTACAGTGGCGACATGTCGAGCCCTGCGCATCCCGCGCGACCGGGTGGCGTCCCGGCGCCGCCGGGGGGACACGCGCTCCGGATCGACCCGGATGCCGCGTCCGCGCGCACGCTGCCGCACACCCTGCCGGTGGTCGATGAGACCTCCGCCGGGGGGCTCGTCGTGCACACGATGGACGGCATTCGGCATGCGGCGGTCATCGCGCGCCGCAACCGCGCCGGCCGCCTCGAGTGGTGCCTGCCGAAGGGCCACCTCGAGGGCGCCGAGACGCCAGAAGAGGCAGCGGTCCGCGAGATCGCCGAGGAGACGGGCATCGTCGGCCAGATCGTGCGGCGGCTCGGCGTCATCGACTACTGGTTCACCGGGGATGATCGCCGCGTGCACAAGGTCGTCCACCACTTCCTGCTCGGCGCCGTGGGCGGCGAGCTCAGCGTCGAGGGCGATCCCGACGGTGAGGCCGAGGACGTCGAGTGGGTGGCGCTCACCGACCTGCCGGCCCGGCTCGCCTACCCCAATGAGCGACGACTAGCAGAGGCCGCGCATGCGGTCCTCGTCGGCGAGGCATGAACCTGATCCCTTCGACCCCCACGCTCCGGCGGCACGCGCATCGCGGGCCGCTCGTCATGCTCGCCATGCTCCTGGCGCTGGCAGCGGTGCTGCTCCCCGCCCTCCCGGGCGCCGGCGGGACGGCCAGCGCGGCCCCCGCGACCGACGGGCTGACCGTCGACGTGTCGGTGACCGCCGTCCAGCCGCAGGTGCTGACCGTCGACCAGGACCTCACCGTCAAGGCGGTGGTGCGCAACACGGGCGACACCGCCATCGAGCAGCCGCGGGCGACACTGCGGATCAGCCGCTACCGACTCGCCAGCAGCGAGCGGCTGGCCGCCTGGACGAGCTCCGCGCCCGGCGACGACGCCGGCAGCCCGGTGCAGGCCATCGACCTGGACGCGCCCCTCGAGCCGGGCGCCAGCGCCGAGGTGGTGCTGACGGTCCCCGCCGCGTCCGTCGGGCTGCTCCGCTCCGCCTCGGCCTGGGGCCCGCGCGGGCTCTCCGTCGAGCTCTCGGACAAATCCCGCCGTGTGGGATTGGAGCGCACCTTCCTGCTGTGGTCGCCCTCCGACGACCCGGCCGACCTCAGCCAGGTCGCGGTGAACGTGCTGGTGCCTGTCGTGGGCGACGGGCTCACCACCGCGGACCTCGACGCCCTGGAGCTGGCGTCCGCTGAGGAGGCCGCCTCCGCGGACGCGGCGACCGGCACGGCCGACACGTCGGGCGCGGAAGGGGTGGAGGGGGCCGACGACGGCGCCGTGGACACCTCGACCGAGCGCTCCCGGGACGCGCTCGAGGCGCTCACCTCCACCGGCGGCCGCCTCGACACCCTGCTGCAGGCCACCGCCGGCCAGTCGACCGTGACCTGGGCCATCGACCCCGGACTGCTGGACCAGGCCGCCGTCGGAGGGGACGCCGCGCGCGCCTGGCTGCAACGCCTCGCGGCGGAGGCGGGCCGGACCGACGTCATGGCGCTGCCCTGGTCCGACCCCGACCTCGCGGCGATCGCGCACGCGTCGGAGAGCGAGCTCCTCGACGTCGCGCTGGGCATCACGTCGCCCGCCTCCTCGCAGGTGCTCGGCGACTCCCCCGCGCGGCTGCTGTGGGCCGCCGACGCCACCGTCGACGAGGAGACCGCGGAGCTCGCGGCACGGTCGGGCGCCGGCCCGCTGGTCGTGGGGGCGCCGTCCAGCACGTCCGCCAGCAGCTCGGCCCTCCCCGAGGCGACCTCCCGGGTGGACGTCGACACCTCCGGCGGCCGAGCGTCGCTGCTGGTCCCCGACGCGACGCTCAACAAGCTGCTCGCGACGCCCGACGCCGTGCAGCCCGGCGCCACGCCCGCGACCGTCGCCCAGCGGGTCCTGGCGGAGACTGCCGTCGCGGCGCGCACCGCGTCCCTCTCGGGCACCAGCCTGCTGATCACCGTGCCGCGCGACTGGGAGCCTGACGCGGCCCTGGTGCAGGCCCAGCTCAAGGCGCTCACAGCGGCGCCGTGGGTCGAGTCCGCCTCCGTGTCCGACCTGGTGGCGCAGGACGCCGAGACCGTGACGCTGCCCGCCTCCGCCAACAGCTCGAGTGAGCTCTCCCCAGCCCACGTCAACGCCCTCGGGGGCGCCCGTGACGACGTCGCGGCCTTCGCCCAGGCGGTGCCCGACCCGCAGCGCCTGCTCGACGGCCTCGACCGCAGGCTGATCGCGCCGCTCGCCGTCGCATGGCGCTCCGACCTCGCCGAGCGCAAGGTGTTCGTCGACACCGTGCTCGACGAGGCGACCCAACGCCGCAGCGGGCTCACCGTGCTGCTCAGCGAGCAGGTCACCGTGGCGGCCAGCTCGAGCCAGATCCGGCTCGTCGTGCGCAACGCCCTCGACCAGCCGGCGACGGTGCGGGTCGAGATGCTCTCCCGGCAGTCCTGCCTCAAGGCCACCGCGTCGCCGGTCACCACGGTGGCCGCCTCCTCCGAGGAGGTCGTCACCGTGGACGTCCGGGCGACCTCGGCCTGCGACGTGATGGTCGACGTCGTGCTCCGCGCGGAGGATGGCACGGTCCTGTCGGCGCCCGTCGCGTTCAGCGCGCGCGTGACACCCTCGATCGAGGACGTCGGGCTGAGCATCGTCGGCGCGATCCTCGCCGCCGGACTCGTCGCGGGTATCGTGCGCACCGTCCGCCGGGGCCAGACGGCCCACCGCGGCGCGCGGCTCGCCGCGCAGGCGCAGGCCGACGCCGAGGCCGCCGCAGCCGCCGAGGCCGCCGGACAGGACGAGCACCCGGCACCCCACACTCAGGAGGACGTTGGTGAGCACCGCTAGCGGCTCGGCCGTGCCACCCCACGACGGTGGCGCCGAGCCCCTCGCACCCCCGGTCGACGCTGAGGCCGAGGCGACGCTCGGGCCCGACGTGGCCGAGGGCGTCGGCTCCGTCCCGATGGCCCCCGCGGGCGACGCCACAGGCATGGGTCGCTCGACGGCGCTGATGGCCTCCGGCACGCTCGTCTCACGCATCCTGGGCCTCGTCCGCGCCGCGATGGTGGTGTGGGCCATCGGAGCCACGGGCGACGCCGCGAACGCCTTCGCCGCCGCCAACAAACTGCCCAACGTGCTCTACCTGCTGATCGCGGGCGGCGTCCTCAACGCGGTGCTCGTCCCGCAGGTGGTCCGCGCCTACCGCCGGGCCGACGGCCAGCAGTACGTCGACCGGCTGCTCACGCTCGGCGCCACGATGCTGCTGGGACTGGCCCTGCTGCTCACGCTGGCCGCCCCGCTGCTGACCGCGCTGTACACGGACTTCAGCGACCCGGCCGTGCAGTCGCTGACGGTGTTGCTCGCCTACTGGTGCATCCCGCAGATCTTCTTCTACGGCCTGTACTCGCTGCTCGGCCAGGTGCTCAACGCGCGCGGGTCCTTTGGCCCGTACATGTGGGCCCCGGTGGTCAACAACCTCGTGTCGATGGCTGGCCTGCTGGTGTTCGTGCTGGTCAACGGCTCGTTCCAGACCTCCGCCCTCGAGGATCCCAGCGCGTGGGGCGGCGGCCAGGTCGCGCTGCTCGCCTGCACCGCGACCGTGGGCGTGGCCGCGCAGGCCCTCGTGCTCCTGATCCCGCTGTACCGCTCGGGCTTCCGGTACCGGCCCCGCTGGGGCTTCCGCGGCGTGGGGCTGCGCTCGGCGGGCCGGGTGGCCGGCTGGACGTTCGCCGCGCTCGTCGTCGGCCAGCTCGGGGTCCTCGCGGTCAGCCGCGTGACCTCCCGGGCCGGCAGCCTCGACCCGGCCTACGCCGGCAACGCGCTGTGGGACTACGCGTTCCTGGTGTTCATGCTCCCCCACTCGCTGGTCACGGTGTCGCTGGCGACGGCCCTGTTCACGCGGCTGTCCGCCACCGCGGCGGCTGGCGACGTGGACGGCGTGCGCGCCGACCTGTCGCTCGGGCTGCGCACCGTGGGCCTGTTCACCGTCCTGGCCACCGCCGCCATCGCCGTGCTGGCCTACCCCATCGGACGCGTGATGTTCCCGTCCGGCGGGGATGACGCGTGGTCGGCGCTGGCCCCCGTGATCGTGGCGATGGTGCTCGGCCTCGTCGCGTTCGGCGCGTGGTCGCTGTGCCAGCGGGTGTTCTACGCCTACGAGGACGCCCGGTCGATGTTCCCCATGCAGGTCGGCATGGCAGTTGTCGTGGTGGCCGGCACGTACCTCGCGAAGGCCGTCCTGGAGCCGTCCTGGTGGGTTGCCGGCGCGGGCCTGGCGTCCAGCCTGTCCTACGTCGTCGGCGCCATCGTGGCGCTCATCGTGCTGCGCCGCCGGCTGCACGGGGTCGACGGCCGCAGGGTGGCCATCGTCCACGCCAAGGCCGTCGGGGCGGCGATCGTGGCCGCGGCAGTGGGCCTGCTGGTGGTCCACCTGCTCGGACCCGTCAGCGGGATGGGCAGCGCGATCGTGACCTGCGTCACCGCCGGGCTCGCGATCGGCCTGGTCTACGTGCTCCTGCTCAAGGTCCTGCGGGTGCGGGAGGTCGACGCCCTGGTCCAGATGGTGATCCGAAGGGCAAGGGGTCGGCGGCGCTGAGCGGCACCGCCTAGCATGGAGCACCGGCACACAGTCGGGACAAGAACAACTGCGGGAGGCCCGGTGGAGGACGTCGTCGGACGCGGCTCAGTGCTGGCCGGACGGTACCGAGTCCTGCAACCGATGGATTCCGACCTCGAGGGATCGACGTCGTGGAAGGCCACCGACCAGATCCTCGACCGCGCCGTCCACGTGCGCATCCTGGACTCCGCGAACGCCGCGCAGGCGCTCGACGCCGCGCGCCGCGCCGCCCTCGTCTCCGACCCGCGCCTCGTCCGCATCCTCGATGTGGGCAATCACGAGGGCGTCGGCTACGTCGTCACCGAGCACGTGGCCGGGCCGTCCCTTGCCGAGCTCGTCGCCCGCGGCCCGCTGACGTCCGACCAGGCGCGCTCCGTGGTCGGCGAGGCCGCCGCCGCGCTCGAGGTCGCACGCCGCCGCGGAGTCCACCACCTCGCGCTGCGCCCCTCCGTCGTGCACATCACCCCCGAGGGCCGCCTGCTGCTCAGCGGGCTTGCCATGGACGGCGCGCTGCTCGGCCACGGCCTCGGCGACGCGGCGGCGACCACCCGCTCCGACACCATCGGCCTCGTGCGCCTGCTCTACACCGCCCTCACCGGCCACTGGCCCGAGGGCGACGGCGACGTCCCCGCCTCAGGCCTGCCCGCTGCCCCGGTGGTCGACGGTGTGCTGGGCGCGCCGGGGGACCTCGCCGCGAACGTGCGCGCCGACCTCGACACGCTGTGCGCTGTGACCCTCGGCCCGCACGACGACGGCCCCCGCAGCCCTGCCGAGCTCGTCCGCGAGCTCGAGCCCTGGGGCGAGATCCGCACCCTGGGCCCGCTCGACGCCTCAGCGGATCCCGCGCGCACCATGCTGCAGGAGCCGGTCCGCGACGTCTCGGCCGAGTCCGACGCCGAGGCGACGGCGCAGATGACCATGCCCGGCCGGGTTGAGCGGCAGTCCGTGCGCTCGGCGTTCCACGACGCGCCGTCCGCCGGCACCGGGCGTCCTGGCACGCCTCCGCCCGCCACTCCGCGCGGCCGTGGGGCGTTCCCGTCCAGCGCCCACAGCGCCGGCACCGCCGGGTGGCCCGCAGAGGCCGCCGCTGGCACTCCTGCGGCCCCCACGCACGCCACCCCGCCGGCCCGCACGCAGCACAGCGCACCGCAGCCCGGACTCGCGCAGGCCAGGCCCACCGTGGCGCCCATCCCCGTGGGAACCGTCCAGCGCACCGCCGCGATCCCCGGCGGCCCCGCCGCGTCATCGTCCGCGCCGCCGCCGGTCCCGCCCAGCCTCCCCACCAGCCCGTTCGACTTCTCGTCGGCGGCAGATGACGACGAGACGGTCACCACGCGGCGCTTCGACCCCACGAAGCTCGTCCTGCTCGTCGTCGGGATCCTCCTGGTGATCGGCGTCATCGTCGCCCTGACCTCGCTGTTCAGCCCCATCGGCGGCAGAGACGACGACGCGGGCGCCGCCCCGGCCTCGACCTCCAGCACCCAGGACGAGTCCGAGCAGAGCCCGACGACGGAGCAGCAGCAGACGCCGTCGGCGACCCCCAGCCCGAGCCGTGGCGCCGAGGCTGGCGCGGCGCCGGTCGTCGCCTCTGCGACGACGATCGACCCGTCCGACGACGACGGCGAGTACGAGGACATGATCGGGCGCGCCTTCGACGGCGACCCGGCGACTTTCTGGAAGACGCACACCTACAACAACTCGAACTTCCTCGGGCCACGCAAGCCGAAGGTCGGCATCGTCCTCACCTTGGACGGCTCCACCACCGTGAGCAGCGTGACGCTCAACGTCAACGGCGCCGGCGGCCAGGTCGAGGTGCGCGAGGGCACCGCCGCCGACCCGGAGTCCGGTTCCGTGCTCGCCAGCGGCGCCATGTCGGCGAACACGGTGCTCGAGTTCTCCGAGCCGGTCACCACCGACTCCCTCGTCATCTGGTTCCCCGAGCCCCCCACGGCAACGAGCGGCGGGTCCCTCATCGAGCTCACGGAGATCCCCCTCCCCTGCCCCCGCCGATCACTCCCCCCCCGACCGGGCGCCCACGGGCGGGGGGACAGAAGAGATCGACAGACAGTTCTGCTGTCGACACCGACCCGCGACCGCCAAGGACGTCAAGTGACTGAGCAGCTCCTCCCGCGCGACCTCATCATCGTCGGCTCGGGCCCCGCCGGGTACACCGCAGCGATCTACGCGGCCCGCGCCGGTCTGGCCCCCTTGGTCGTCGCCGGGTCCGTCACCGCTGGTGGCGCCCTGATGAACACCACCGAGGTTGAGAACTTCCCCGGCTTCCCCGACGGCATCCAGGGCCCCGAGCTCATGGAGAACCTGCAGAAGCAGGCCGAGAAGTTCGGCGCCGAGATCCTCTGGGACGACGTCGTGAAGATGGACCTCACGGGCGACGTGAAGACCATCGAGCTCGGCAGCGGCGATGTGTTCCGCGCCCTCGCCGTCATCCTGTCCACCGGCTCCGCGTACCGCGAGCTCGGGCTGCCCGACGAGAAGCGCCTGTCCGGCCGTGGAGTGTCCTGGTGTGCCACCTGCGACGGCTTCTTCTTCCGTGACCAGGACATCCTCGTGATCGGCGGCGGCGACTCCGCCGTCGAGGAGGCCACGTTCCTGACGCGTTTCGGCAAGAGCGTCACGATCGTGCACCGCCGCGACGACCTGCGCGCCTCGAAGATCATGGCCGACCGCGCCCGCGCCAACCCGAAGATCAACTTCGCGTGGAACAGCGAGGTCGTGGCCATCCACGGCGCCGACAAGGTCACCGGGGTCACCCTGCGCGACACCGTCACCGGAGCCGAGCGCGAGGTGGGCGCTGCGGGCGTCTTCGTCGCCATCGGGCACGTCCCGCGCTCCGAGCTGGTCGTCGGCCAGGTGGACGTCGACGAGAACGGCTACATCGAGGTTGTCGGGCGCACCACTGCCACGAACCTGCCCGGCGTCTTCGCCTGCGGCGACGTCGTCGACCACACGTACCGGCAGGCCATCACCGCCGCCGGCACGGGCTGCTCGGCGGCGATCGACGCGCAGAACTACCTCGCCGCGCTCGCCCATGTCGACCCGGCGTCCCCGTCCGAGATCCCGGCGGCGCTCGTGGAAGAGGAGAAGGCCGTATGAGCACCACCCCCGACGTCACCGAGGCCACCTTCCAGTCTGAGGTCCTCGACGCCGAGCTGCCGGTCATCGTCGACTTCTGGGCGCCCTGGTGCGGTCCGTGCCGATTGGTGGCGCCCGTGCTGGAGGAGCTCGCCGACGAGTACGCCGGCCGCGCGAGGATCGTCAAGGTCAACTCGGACGAGAACCCGGGCATCACCGCGCGCTACAGCGTGGCGTCCATCCCGACGCTGAACTTCTACGTGGGTGGCGAGCTCGCACGGACCCTCATCGGGGCGCATCCCAAGCAGGCCATCGCCAAGGAGCTCGACGCGGTGCTCGCCGAGGCCGCGACAGGCGTCTGACCAGGCGGCACTGAGCGACGGGCCGCGCGCGGGTTGGTGGTGGAGCGGTGTCGGCGCGCGCGGCGGATGGACGACGGGACGTCGGCGGCGTCGGTGCGTGCGACACTCGGAAGGTGAACGAGAACCTGACTCCCGGCGGCACCGCGTCGGGCAACCCCCCGCACGCGGCTGCTGCCGGCACCAGGCTCGACCCCTGGTTGTCGTCCTACGCCGCCCGCACCCAGGGCATGCGGGCCTCCGAGATCCGCGCGCTGTTCGCCGTGGCCAACCGGCCTGAGGTCGTGTCGCTGGCCGGTGGCATGCCGTACCTCGAGGGCCTGCCCCTCGATATCCTCGGCGAGCTGACCCAGCGTGTCATCGCCACCCGCGGCACCACAGCCCTCCAGTACGGGTCCGGGCAGGGCGATGAAGGGCTGCGTGAGCAGATCCTCGAGGTGATGCGCCTCGAGGGGATCACCGCACACCCCGACGACGTGGTGGTCACCACCGGCTCTCAACAAGCTCTCGACCTTGTGACTCGCATCTTCATCGACCCGGGCGACGTGGTGGTCGCCGAGGCGCCCTCTTACGTCGGCGCGCTCGGCGTCTTCAGCGCCTACCAGGCCGACGTCGTGCACGTCCCGCTCGACGCGGACGGGCTCATCCCCGCCGCCCTCGAGGAGACCCTCACCTCCCTCGAGCGCGAGGGCCGGCGGGTCAAGCTCCTGTACACGGTGCCGAACTTCCACAACCCCGCCGGGGTCACGCTCTCCGCCGAGCGCCGACCCCAGATCCTCGAGATCGCGCGCCGCCACGGCGTGCTCGTGCTCGAGGACAACCCGTACGGCCTGCTCGGCTTCGACGGCGACCCCCTCCCCGCGATGCGCGCCATGGACGACGAGGGCGTCATCTACCTCGGCTCGTTCTCGAAGACGTTCGCACCTGGCTACCGCGTCGGCTGGGCGGTGGCCCCCCACGCCGTCCGGGAGAAACTCGTCCTGGCCAGCGAGTCCGCGATCCTCTGCCCGTCGAACGCGTCCCAGCTCGCGATCAGCGCCTACCTGTCCACCTGTGACTGGAAGGGGCAGGTCAAGTCGTTCCGCGAGCTCTACCGCGAACGGCGCGACGCCATGATCGGCTCCCTGGCCGAGCACCTGCCCGATGCGAGTTGGACTGTCCCGAACGGCGGGTTCTACACCTGGGTGAAGCTCCCCGACGGCCTCGACGCGAAGGCGATGCTGCCGCGCGCTGTCACCTCGCGGGTGGCCTACGTGCCCGGCACCGCGTTCTACGCCGATGGGCAGGGAGCCAGCCACATGCGACTCTCGTACTGCTTCCCCACCCCCGAGCGCATTCGCGAAGGCGTGCGCCGGCTCGCAGGCGTCGTCGCCGGCGAGACCGAGCTCGTCTCGCTGTTCGGCACGGGTCCCGGCGCCCCGAACCGCACGATCCAGGCGCCCGGCCCCGACCTCACCTGATCGTCTGATCCACCCGAGCACCCCCCGGCTCGACCACCCCGGCTCGAGCACCGTCCTTGCAGAACCCGGAGCGTCCGCCCCCGTGACCGACACCACCAGCCTCTCCCCCTTGCGCGTCGTCATCCTTGCCGGTGGCCTCTCCCATGAGCGCGATGTGTCACTCCGGTCCGGTCGACGGGTCGCCGACGCGCTGCGCGCCTCAGGCGCCGAGGTCACCGTGCACGACGTCGACGCCGACCTCGTCCCCGCCCTCCGCGAGACCGCACCCGACATCGTCTGGCCACTGCTGCACGGCGCCAGCGGTGAGGACGGCTCCGTGCGCGACGTCCTGGAGCTGCTGGGCATGCCATACCTCGGCACCGGGCCGCGGGCCAGCCGGATCGCGTGGAGCAAGCCGATCGCGAAGACCGTCATCGCGCGGGAGGGAATCGACACCCCGGAGTTCGTGACGCTCCCCCAGAGCCTCTTCCGCGAGCTCGGGGCCAGCCGCGTCCTGGACGCCATCATCGACAGGCTGGGGCTTCCCCTGGTGGTCAAGCCGGCCACCGGCGGCTCGGCGCTTGGGGTGAACCTCGTCCGGGAAGCCGGGGAGCTTCCGCGGGCGATGGTGGACTGCTTCGCCTACGGCGACACCGCGCTCATCGAGCGGGCGATCAGCGGCACCGAGGTCGCCGTGAGCGTCATCGACATCGGCAACGGGCCCGAGCCGCTGCCCGCCGTCGAGATCGTCACCGATGGCCCGTACGACTACGACGCGCGCTACAACCCCGGCCGCACTGAGTACTTCACACCCGCACGGCTGTCACCGGAGTTGGCCGAACGCGCAGGTCAGGTCGCTGTGGCGGCTCACCGGGCACTGGGCCTCCAGGACCTGTCGCGGACCGACCTCATCATCGGCGATGACGGGACCGTCTACTTCCTCGAGGTCAACGTCGCACCAGGCATGACCGAGACGTCGTTGTTCCCCCAGGCCGCCGAGGCTGCGGGGCACGAGCTCAGCACGCTCTACCGCGCGCTCGCCGAGGCCGCACGAAAGCCCTGACGTCCAGGCTCTGGCCGCGGACGTGCGGGGCGGCCACCCGTCGTGCGACGCGCGTCGACTGAACCGGATCAGGTCCACACCGCGCCTACCGCGATGTTCCACGTGAAACGGCCAGCCAGAGTGATCTGGCTGGCCGTTTCACGTGGAACGCCGGGTGGGGTAGCTCGCTCAGGAGCGCAGGAACCCCGGCTCATCCGGGGTCAGGCTCTCCAGGATGCGATTGAGGTCCTGCACCGAGGCGAACTCCACGGTCAGCCGGCCGCGGGACTTGCCGAGGTTGATCTTCACCCGGGTGTCGAGCCGGTCGGAGAGCCGTGACGCCAGCTCGTCGAGCGCCTCGTTCCGCTCACCAGCGCGAGGCTGACGCCGTGCCGGCGCCGCCTCTCCCCCCAGGGACACGATCTCCTCGACCGCGCGCACCGACAGGCCCTCCGAGACAATGCGCTGGGCAAGACGCTCGATCGCCGCGCCGTCCTCGAGGCCGAGCAATGCCCGCGCGTGTCCGGCGGAGAGCACTCCAGCGGCCACCCGCCGCTGCACCAGCGGAGGCAGGCGCAGCAGTCGCAGTGTGTTCGAGATCTGCGGGCGCGAGCGGTGGATCCGCGTGGCCAGCTCCTCATGCGTGCACCCGAAGTCATCCAGGAGCTGGCGGTACGCAGCCGCCTCCTCGAGGGGGTTGAGCTCCGAACGGTGCAGGTTCTCCAGCAGCGCGTCGCGCAGCAGGTCGCTGTCCTCGGTGTCCCGGACGATCGCGGGGATGGTGGCCAGCCCGGCAGCCTGCGTCGCACGCCACCGGCGCTCGCCCATGATGAGCTCGTAGCCGTCGGCGCCGTCGGGCCGCACGACAATCGGCTGCAGGACGCCGATCTCCCGGATCGACCCGATCAACTCGTCGAGGGCGTCCTCCTGGAAGACCGTCCGTGGCTGCCGAGGGTTCGGTCGAATGGATCCCACGGGCAGCTCAGCGAACCGGGCCCCCGGCACGGTGAGCAGCGCATCGCCCTCATCCGCGGGAGCCGCCGTCGCCGTGGGAGCCACATCCGCGACCTCGGCGCCAGCCCCAGTCCCCGCACCGGGGACGCCATTCGACAGTGTGCCGTTCGCGACCCGCGCGTCCGCGCCAACCGTTACGGCAGCACTGGCCACCTTCCCGGCTTCCTGCTCCACCGGCTGCGCGGTCGGAGTGTCGGCTTCGGCACCACGTCCGGCAGCGGCGCCCGCTTCACCGTTGCTGCCAGCCTGCTCCGGCGCCTCGGTGGTCAACGACTCCGTCGCCGCTGATGTCGTCGTCGGTGCCGCTGTTTCACGTGAAACAGCTTCAGCCTGCGCTGCCGCCTTCGCCGCAGCCTCATTCGATGCGCGCTCGTCCTTGCGGTTGTCAGGGAAGAAGACGTCCACCGGACGCTGGCCCTCTGAGGAACGCTGCCCATCGAGGCCAGTCGGGATCAGTGCCCCGAGACCTCGCCCGAGACCACGACGCTTCTCGCTCACAACTCCTCCTGCTGCTGGGGGGTCGCGGTGCCGGCGTCATCGCCGGAACCGTTCGATGCGGGGGCCGACGTGCTGTTGTGCGCCGAGGCCATCGCGTCGGCAGCCTGCCATGCGCGCTGCACGGTGGAGGACATCGCTCCCCCACCGCCGACCGCCGGCTCAGCGCGCTCCGCGAACTCCCGGGCTGCTTCCAGGTACGCCAGAGCGCCAGACGAACCGGCGTCGTACGTGATGACCGTCTGCCCATAACTCGGAGCCTCGGAGATGCGCACCGATCGCGGCACCGCGGTTCGTAGCGTCACGTCGGGGAAGTGCTCGCGCACCTCCTGTGCGACCTGCTGGGCGAGGTTCGTGCGAGCGTCGTACATCGTCAGGAGGATCGTGGAGACGTGCAACTGCGGGTTGAGGTGCGCCTGGATCAGCTGAATGGTCTTGAGGAGCTGGGTGAGCCCTTCCAGCGCGTAGTACTCGCACTGGATCGGGATGAGCACCTCCCGAGCAACCACGAACGCGTTGACCGTGAGCAGGCCAAGGCTCGGCGGGCAGTCGACGAAGACATAGTCGATCGGCTCCTGACCAGCGGCGATGCGGCCCTCGAGGTACTGGTCGAGCGCGGTGCGCAGGCGGGTCTCGCGCGCGACCATCGACACCAACTCGATCTCGGCGCCCGACAGATCGATCGTGGCTGGGAGGCACCAGAGGTTCGGCGTATCCGGGCTTTCCTGCACGGCATCCGCCATCGGGGCGCCCTCGACCAGGACTTCGTAGATGGACGGAGTGCCCGCGCGATGGTCCACGCCGAGCGCCGTGGAGGCGTTGCCCTGCGGGTCGTTGTCGAGCACGAGGACATTCAGCCCGGCCTGGGCCAACGCCGCAGCCATGTTGACAGTGGTGGTCGTCTTGCCGACCCCACCCTTCTGGTTCGCGACGGTGATGACGCGAGTCTTGGCAGGACGTGGGAACTTGCGTCCACGGAGCTCGATGCGCCGACGCGCATCCTCCTGGATCTGGGCCATCAGCGGTGTGTCCTCATCTGCGTCCGGGAGGCTCTTGACGAGCGCCGCACGCCTTTCTTCATCGGAGTCGGTGGGCGGGTTGGACTTGGCAGAGGACGATGACGAGAGATCGTCGAGCCTCTGACCTGCGTGTTCGCTGCTATAGGTGGAGCCGCCACCACCGGACGGCCGCGTCGAGGCGTACTTCTCGGCGGCCTCGGCGGCCTCCCGCGCGGCACCCGCCACCAAGGGCGGCAAGGCCACGGGCTCGCCATCGGGTGTCTGACCCGTGCCGTGGTTCGGCGGCGGGGAGTCGAAACGCGGGTCGTCGAGCCGCGGCGAAGTGAGTGGATCGACAGCGTCATCCGCCACACTCTCGGCCGGACCGGAGGCCGGGGCATCCGACTCCTCTGCCACCGGTGACGGAGGACCCCCCTCCAGCACGGCGAGGCCCTCGAGGCTCAGCGCATCGCGCGCATCGTCAGAGGGCTGCTCCGTTTCACGTGAAACAGCGGGCAGCCCACCACCAGCGTCGCCAGGACTCCGGACAGCCCCTGCTCCGTGTGGCGTCGAGTTCTCATCGTCACCGATAGGGCTTCGGCGGGCAGGCGCCACCGCGTGATCATCGGCGTCCTTTGACGTTGACTCGTCATACGCGGGGACCTCGCGACCACTGTCCACGGGTGCCCAGAAGTGCCGCCGAGCAACAGGGTGATCGGCCAGTGCCTCCGCACCCGATGCCGTAGCTCCGGAATGAGCCGACGCGCCTGAGGATGCGGATCCATCGGCCGACCCTGAGCCGTTGACGGACCCTGAGCTGATAACAGACCCCGAGCCGACAACCGGCGCCGAGGCTTCGGCGGGCGCCAGGCCGTCGGTGGCTGCCGAGCCACTGGCAAGAACGACACCACGAGCGGCGCTCGCGCTGCCGTCGCCGTCCGCCGTCGGGGCGCCGGCGACCTGCCCACTGGCCGACCCAACGGTGGGTGACGGCTCAGCACGCGCCGAGCTTGCCTGGAGGAACTCCTGAGCCGACTCGGAGAGGCCGGCGAAGGGTGCGGGGACCATCTCGCGCTCTCGGTCGACGCTCTCGGACGCGGAACGACGGCTTCGCTGGGGCAGCCCGGCCGTGGAGTCGCCCAGCTCCATCGACGGCTGCGCATCTGAGGCCGAGGCCACGGTCACGAGTCGATCTGCCGATTCCGCGCCAGAGACTCCCCCCGGTCCACCCGCCAGGGCACCAGTTTCGCGTGAAACAGCCAGCGCGGGGGCCGGCGCGCCTGGTCCGTCGGCCATCTCCGCGGCGATGCCCGCACTCTCCGCGGCATTCGCCGTGACGCCTGGCTCCATCGCCCCTGGCCCGGGCGTCCACGCAGCGTCCGCTGTGGGAGCGGCGACCTGAGCCTCCTCAGCGGCCCGCTGTCGTCGCTTCTTCCTACCGAACACCGCGCTCAGCCTCCCGAACGACGCGGACCACGGTCGTCTGCTCGGCTCCTGCGATCGTGGACGCACTGATGACCTCCGCAGGTCCCCCACCGAGCTTCTTCGCCCAGCGGGCGCCGGCGTCGACCTCTTCCTGTGCGCGGGCGCCCTTGAGGGCGACGAGCACTCCCCCCTTGCCCAGCAACGGGAGAGCCCAGCGGTACAACCGGTCCAGGGGCGCCACCGCGCGCGCCGTCACGGCATCCGCTCGCAGCTCACCGTGGAGATCCTCGGCTCGTCCGCGCGTGACCACAGCGTTGGCCAGGCCCAGCTCGTCGACGACCTCAGTGAGCCAGTCGATGCGACGCTCCATCGGCTCGAGAAGCACGACCTCGGCATCGGGCCGCATCGCCGCGACCACGATGCCGGGAAGGCCTGCGCCGGAGCCGATGTCGATGATCCTGCCGGTCTCCGGAAGGAACGGGACGACGGCGGCCGAGTTCAACAGGTGCCGTTCCCAGAGTCGGCCGACCTCACGCGGTCCCACGAGACCGCGCAGCACGCCCTCATCGGTCAACAGTCGATGGAATCCCTCGATGGCAGGCCACGCAGGGCCGAAGAAATCGACCAGCCGCGTGTCGCCCTGCCACGGGTCGATCTCCGACTGCTCCGCACTGTGCTCGCCGCTCGACACGCTGGTCCCCTCCTCGTGCTACCCGCAATGCCGGGGCTGCGATGTTCACTACGAATCGTTATGGGCGAAGATCGCGCACCACTCGTCCGTCCGACGTCCTGTGACGTACTAGCCCTACGCTTGCTTACTGGTCGCGCGGTCACTGTTTCAGCCGTTCGCGCTCGCCAGAACTCCGGCATTGGGGCTGCCCTACCGTACCGCGCTGCCGACGTGTCGCACGGGCACCACTCCGTCATCCACCCGTGCCCATGTTCCACGTGAAACGACACCTCACGATCGAGTTCCTGTTTCACGTGGAACACCGCGGCAGTCATCGCACCACGCTGATCCGATGCCGCTCCACGAGAGGGTCGACGGGGGTGGCGCCGCGGGATCCTGATCGTCGTTTCACGTGAAACGAGAACGGCCGGCCCCAAGGACCGGCCGTTCTCGCGTCGATTGGCGCCAGTCTCGACGCCCGCCGCTGCGTCGAGCTATGCGGAGCGGATCACCACGTGGCGAGACGGCTCCACGCCGTCAGAGTCGCTGACAAGTCCGGCGGCCGCGACGGCGTCGTGGACGACCTTCCGCTCGAACGGGTTCATCGGCGAGAGCGCCACATCGGCGCCGTCGGCCTTGACCCGCGCGATGGCCTCGTTGGCGATCTCGATCAGCTCGAGTCGACGAGCGGCGCGGAACCCGGCGATGTCGAGCATCAGCCGGCTCCGCTCCCCCGTCTTCGCCTGCACAGCCAGCCGCGTCAGCTCCTGGAGCGAGTCCAGCACCTCGCCGTCGCGACCGACGAGCCGGCGAAGGGCTCGCACCGAGCCCTCCTCGCCGATGATCTCGACCGCGGCGCGGCCATGATCCACGTCGATGTCGATATCGCCGTCGAGGTCAGCGATGTCCAGCAGCTCCTCGAGGTAGTCAGCGGCGATCTCGCCCTCTTCTTCGAGGCGCGTGGTCGGGCTCGCCTCGGCAGGCGCGGCGGGTGTTTCAGAAGACGTCATCGGTGCTCCTCGTCAGTCGGCTCGGCGCCGGGTGAGCGTTACTTCGTGGGCTTCTTCTTGGGGGAAGGCTTCGGACGCGCGGCGCCGGGCTTAGCGCCGCTGGACGGCTTCCGGGCGCCGGACGCACCGGACGCGCCGGACGACTTGGGACGCTGTCCAGCCGCCGGACGCGGCTTCTCCACAGACGTCTCGCTGGGCTCCGCCGTGCTCGACGCCTCGGCGCCTGTCGACGTGCCGTCCACGGGACGCGGCTTCGCGCGGTCCTTGCGCTTCGGCTGCGGCCGCTGACCGCGCGGCTTCTCCTCGATGACGGGCTTCTCTTCTTCGATCACGATGCCCTTGGCAGCGGCCTTGCGCGCCTTCCGCTCCTTGAACGCCTTCTCGGCGGCGGAGCCGGGGGCCGGCATGCGGCGGATCGTGTAGAACTGCTGGCCCATCGACCACACGTTGGTCGTGGTCCAGTAAATGAGCACACCGATCGGGAAGTTGACGCCCGAGATCGCGAAGATGACCGGCAGCGCGTAGAGCATCATCTTCTGCTGCTGGGCCATCGGACCCTGCAGCGCCGACGGCGGCATGTTCTTCATCGTGAGCTGGCGCTGCGTGAAGAACGTCGTGGCCGACATCGCGACGATCAGGATGACCGTGACGATCTTGATGTTGATGTCCGCGCCAGGCTGCAGGAAGTAGCCGGACAACGGGGCCCCGAAGATGGTGGCCGACTCGAACTCCTGCGCCACAGCAGGGGTGATCGGGCCGATGTTGGGGCTGCGCTCGTAGGTGCCCGCGGCGATCAGGGGCATGGAGTACAGCACCCGGAACAGCGCGAAGAAGATCGGTGACTGCAGCAGGATCGGCAGGCACGACGAGAACGGATTCGTCCCATGCTTCTTGTAGAGCGCCATCGTCTCGCGGCTCATGGCCTCACGCGACGCGGGGTCCTGCTTCCCCTTGTACTTCTTCTGGATCGCCTGCATCTCGGGCGCCAGCAGCTGCATGCCGCGCGAAGCCCTGATCTGCTTGAAGAAGAGCGGGATCAGGATGATCCGGATCACGATCACCAGGCCGACGATGGACAGCGTCCAGGCGACGCCACCGGCGGGGTCCATTCCCAACCAAGCGAGCACCTTGTGGAACTGGACCATGATCCAAGCGACCACGACCATGATCGGCCATAGCAGTCCGTCGAACCACGACATGTGGCAGAGCTCCTCGGTGGGGGGTCAGGACGTGGGGGAAGCCACGTGCGTCAGGCTGTGCTTGTGGGACCGCGCAGGGGGCACGTCATCGATCCCGCCGGCGCTCCAGGGGTTGCAGCGCAGCAGCCGCCAGCCGGCGAGCAGGGCGCCGCGGACAGCGCCGTGGCGCTGCACCGCGATCACCGCGTACTGGGAGCACGACGGGTAGTACCGGCATGACGGCCCTGTCATCGGCGAGATGAAGAGTTGGTATCCGCGCAGCAGGAGCAGAAGAGCGCGCCCCGGCAGCGCCGCGACGAACCGCAGCATGGTGACCAGGCGCTGGCGCGTCATCGCGATCCCACGGCCTCGGACCGTCGACGCGCGCGGCTTCGCGCGACGTCGAGCGCTGAGTCCAGATCGGCGCCCAGCGAGGCGTACTCACGGGTTGCTGCGGGCGCGAGGGCACGCACCACGATGCCGCTGTCGGCGGGGATCGTGGTCAAGCGCTCGCGCACCAACGCGCGCAACCGCCGCTTGACCTTGTTCCGCACCACGGCGTTCCCGACCCCCTTGGACACGACGAAACCGACCACCGGACCAGGTCCGGGGTCGGTCCGAGTCACGAGGTGGACCACCAGCGACTCCCGTCCACCGCGCGCACCGCGCCGCACCGCCTGCTCGAATTCCGCAGGTCGGCGCATCCGGTGCGCTGCGGGCAGCACCGGATGTGGGTCAGGCCGAGAGCTCGGTACGACCCTTGCGCCGACGGGCAGCGAGGATCGCACGGCCTGCACGCGTGCGCATGCGCAGACGGAAGCCGTGGGTCTTGGCACGACGCCGGTTGTTCGGCTGGAAAGTGCGCTTGCTCACGAGGATCTCCAAGTACTTCGGGGCAACGGTCCCGCACGGTGTCGCGCGCGACCAGGTAGGTGTGCCGAGCTCGACTGCTCCGTTATTCGACGCACGTGCGCGTCCGGCGTCAAGGCGCGCCAGCAGGAGCCATCAGGAAGGGCTGGTCAACACTACGCCGGGCTCGCTCCGAGGGTCAAACCAGGCGGTGGCCGAGAGGTGTCCGCGCAGATCGCGTCCCTCCACCCGGCCGATTCTGGCCGCTCGACGGATCGAGACGGCCATGATGCTCGAGCTGATCCGTGGGGTCTCCCCCACGGGTACGCCTCATCTTCTCAGGCGAACCTGGGGCCGCCGCGCCGAGCGGGGCCAAGGCCACCACCGAGCCTCGCTGCCGAGCGGTGAAGCGCGGAGATCCGTCACACACAGGTTGTGGATAACTGTGTGGATGACCGGCTAGCGTGTGACACTCGACCACGAGTTTTCACCAGCAGCGAGGGTAGGACGTGTCACCACAGGACGAGCAGCTGGCCCATGTCTGGGCTCATGCCCTTTCCCAGTTGGACTCGAGCCCCGACATCACGCCGCGCCAGCTCGCGTTCGTCAAGCTCGCCCAGCCGCTCGGCCTCCTCGACGGGACGATGCTCCTGGCGGTCGGCAACGACCTCACCAAGGAGTACCTGGAGACGCGGGTGCGCGCCGAGGTGACCGAGGCGCTGACCACCGCACTCGGGCGTGAGGCCCGGTTCGCCATCACGGTCGACGCCGACCTGGCCCCGCTTGACACGCCTGCGACGTCGTCGTCCACTCCCCAGCGCGGCGCGTCGGCTGAGTCCCTCACCTCTGACCCGCAGGACTACCTGACGAGTGCCGCGCCGCTCGACCAGGAGCCCGTGCGGATGAGCACCGCGCGGCGCACCCCGCCCACGGAGCCGGCGCGCCTCAACCCGAAGTACCTCTTCGAGACGTTCGTCATCGGCTCCTCGAACCGATTCGCGCACGCTGCCGCGGTCGCTGTGGCCGAGGCGCCGGCCAAGGCATACAACCCGCTGTTCATCTACGGCGACTCAGGACTGGGCAAGACCCACCTGCTCCACGCCATCGGCCACTACGCGCAGAACCTCTACCCGAGCGTGCGCGTGCGCTACGTGAACTCCGAGGAGTTCACGAACGACTTCATCAACTCGATCGGCGAGGGCCGCGCGGGGGCCTTCCAGCGGCGCTACCGCGAGGTGGATGTCCTGCTCATCGACGACATCCAGTTCCTGCAGGGCAAAGAGCAGACGATGGAGGAGTTCTTCCACACCTTCAACACCCTGCACAACGCCAGCAAGCAGATCGTGCTCACCTCCGACCTGCCGCCTAAGCAGCTCAACGGGTTCGAGGACCGCATGCGGTCCCGCTTCGAGTGGGGCCTGATCACCGATGTCCAGCCGCCGGACCTCGAGACCCGCATCGCGATCCTTCGCAAGAAGGCCGGCAGCGAGCGGCTGCAGGCGCCGCACGACGTGCTCGAGTACATCGCGTCGAAGATCTCGAGCAACATCCGCGAGCTCGAGGGCGCCCTCATCCGGGTCACGGCCTTCGCCAACCTCAACCGCCAGCAGGTCGACCTGTCCCTCGCCGAGATCGTCCTCAAGGACCTCATCACGGACGACCAGACGGCCGAGATCACCGCGACCGCCGTGATCGGGCAGACGGCTGCCTACTTCGGCCTCTCAATCGAGGACCTGTGCGGCTCCTCCAGGTCCCGGGTGCTCGTCACGGCCCGTCAGATCGCCATGTACCTGTGCCGGGAGCTCACGGACCTGTCGCTGCCCAAGATCGGGCAGGCGTTCGGCGGACGTGACCACACCACCGTCATGCACGCGAACCGCAAGATCCGCGAGCTGATGGCTGAGCGTCGTTCGATCTACAACCAGGTCACCGAGCTCACCAACCGGATCAAGCAGCAGAACCGGGGCTGACACCCCCGGTGCGCGGCCCAGCCGGGCTGCGCGCCTCGCCCGAACCCGACGCCGATCACCTCTGGCTGGATCGGCTCTGCCCGCATGCCCCTGCCCGCATGCCCCTGCCCGCACGACACGCCCGCCCCGTTCATCCCGGTATGCGCTAGATGGGCGGCCAAGGTCGAACCTCATGTCCAAGCATCGGTAGGACGATTGTGCACACCTGTGCACAGACCTGTGGATGACGGTGGACAAGGGCCCCACACATGTGGACGAGAAGGGGCTAGTCGGTGGACAGAGAACCACGGGAAAGTGCTCGTCCACAGAACCGCTGTTCATCCACCGCTGCGTCCCACCATCCGTGCACAACCGCCCACCCGAGCTGACCTGCGCGAACGCACGTCATCCACACGATGCACAGACCCGATGACTACGACGAGTCCCCTCTAGGAAAGAAATCAGCACACCGTCATGGAGGTTCTGGCGAACCTGGCCGACAGACCCGCTCTGACACACCTCTCGCGGTACCGGCGCGGGACGCTCTCGCGTAGTGTTGCCCTCCGACCCGGGCACAGCCCTCGCCACATCGGCCCGCGCCGCGGACCGATGGCCGACAGGCTCATCGCGGTGCACGGGTCACTGAGCCAGGGATCGAGAGGGTGGGGCATGAAGTTCCGCGTCGACCGTGACGTTCTCGCAGATGCCGTCACGTGGACTGCACGTAGCCTGCCGACGCGTCCTCCTGTGCCGGTGCTCGCCGGTGTGCGCATCGAGGCCGATGCCACAGGCGTCATCCAGCTCTCCAGCTTCGACTACGAGGTCTCGGCCCGATCTGAGATCCCCGCTGACGTCAGCGAGCCGGGCGTCGTGCTCGTCTCTGGCCGGCTGCTCGCGGAGATCTCCCGGGCGCTTCCCGCCAAGCCCGTCGATGTCGTCCTCGACGGCACCAAGGTCACAGTCACGTGTGGGGCCAGCCGCTTCACGCTGCTGACGATGCCCGTCGACGACTACCCGGCGCTCCCGGTGATGCCCGACGTCACCGGCACCGTCGACGGCGACGAGCTCGCGCACGCCGTCGCGCAGGTGACTGTCGCCGCGAGCCGTGACGACACACTCCCGCTGCTGACCGGTGTCCGCATGGAGATCGAGGGCGAGAAGATCACGCTCCTCGCCACCGACCGCTACCGGCTCGCACTGCGTCAGCTCACCTGGACTCCGGCCTCCCCCGACCTGTCGACCACTGCGCTCGTCCGCGCCCGGACGCTCTCCGACGCCGCGAAGTCACTCGGCTCGAGCTCCTCGGTCAACATCGCGCTGTCGACCGGGCAGGGCATCGACCTCATCGGCTTCGAGGCGAACGGCCGTCACACCACGTCACTGCTCGTGGACGGCGACTACCCGCCGGTGCGCCGTCTGTTCCCCGACGAGACCCCCATTCACGCGGTGGTGCTGACGCAGTCGCTCGCCGATGCCGCGAAGCGCGTCGCACTCGTCGCCGAGCGCAACACCCCGATCCGGCTGTCGTTCACCGAGGGCCAGGTCGTCCTCGACGCCGGCCAGGGTGACGACGCACAGGCGTCCGAGGCCCTCGAGGCGACACTGGTGGGCGAGGACATCTCGGTGGCCTTCAACCCGCAGTTCCTGCTGGACGGCCTCGGGGCCCTGACGACCCCGTTCGTGCGGCTGTCGTTCACCCACCCGAACAAGCCGGTGGAGTTCACCGGCCAAGACTCCCTCGAGGGTGACGACCTGCAGGAGTACCGGTACCTGCTGGTGCCGATCCGGTTCGCCAGCTGACAACCGGCGCGAACAGGCGCCTGAGGGCACGTGGCGAGACACTGTCGCCGAGGTTGAGCCCCTGGAAGGAAGGCGACGTCATGCACATCGGTCTGGTCGGACTCGGCAGGATGGGCGCGAACATGCGCACCCGTATCCGTGCCGCGGGCATCGAGGTGTCCGGCTACGACCCGCGTCCTGACGTGTCGGACACGGCCACCCTCGCCGAGTTGGCAGGGTCGCTGCCCTCGGGCGGGCGGATCATCTGGGTGATGGTCCCGGCCGGCGAGGTGACGCACACCGTGCTGACCGAGCTCTCCGAGCTGTTGGCGCCGGGCGACCTGGTGCTGGACGGTGGCAACTCCTACTTCGCTGACGACGAGCGGCACGGCGAGATGTTCGCCGCACGGCAGATCGGCTACCTGGACGTCGGGGTCTCGGGTGGCATCTGGGGGGTGGAGAACGGCTACGGGCTCATGGTGGGCGGCGCGGCCGACGATGTGGCCCGCGCGATGCCGATCTTCGACGCCCTGCGCCCCGAGGGCCCGCGCGACGAGGGCTTCGTGCACGCGGGCCCGGTGGGCGCCGGCCACTACGCCAAGATGGTGCACAACGGGATCGAGTACGGCCTGATGCAGGCCTACGCCGAGGGTTATGAGCTCCTCGAGGCGAAGGGGCTCATCACGGATGTCCCCGGCACCCTCAAGGCGTGGTCGCGCGGCACCGTGGTGCGCTCCTGGCTGCTGGACCTGCTGGTCGCCGCGCTGGAGGAGGACCAGGACCTCTCGGCCATCGAGGACTGGGTCGACGACTCCGGCGAGGGCCGGTGGACTGTGGACGAGGCGATCGAGCTGGCGGTCCCGTTGCCCGTGATCTCCGCGGCGCTGTTCGCGAGGTTCTCGTCGCGGCAGGGCCAGTCGCCGGCGATGAAGGCCGTGGCCGCGTTGCGCCAGCAGTTCGGGGGGCATGCCGTGCGTCCGGCCGGGTCGTCTTCGTCGACTGGCGGCGTCGGCCTGTCGTCCCCATCCGCTCCTCCCGTGGCACCGGCCTGACCTGCACAGATGTATGTCTCCTATCTCTCTTTGACGGATTTCCGCTCCTACCGGCAGATCGAGCTCCCGCTCGACCCGGGGGTGACCGCGTTGGTGGGCCCCAACGGGCAGGGCAAGACGAACCTGGTCGAGGCGGTGGGGTATATCGCCACCCTGGGCAGCCACCGGGTGCCGTCGGACGCCGCCCTGGTGCGGGCCGGCGCGGACCGGGCGGTGGTCAGGGCGAAGGTGGTGCGTGAGCGCGCCGACGAGCGGGACTCCGTGCGGACCAGCCTGGTCGAGGTCGAGATCACCCCGGGCAAGGCGAACCGCTCCCGGGTGAACGGGGGCTCCCCGGGCCGGGCGCGCGACATCCTCGGGCTGCTGCGCACGGTGCTGTTCGCACCGGAGGACCTGGCGTTGGTCAAGGGCGACCCGGATGGCCGTCGGCGGTTCCTCGACGAGCTGGCGGTGCTGGTGACACCGCGGCTCGCCGGGGTCATCGCCGACTACGACCGGGTGTTGCGCCAGCGCAGCGCGTTGTTGAAGTCGGCGGGGCAGGCGATGCGCGGCTCCCGTGGTGGCGCTGATCTGCGCACGTTGGACGTCTGGGACGCGAAGCTGGCCCAGGTCGGCGCGGAGCTGATCGTGGCGCGCCGGGCCATCGTGGCGGCCCTCGCCCCGCATGTCGCGCGGGCGTATGAGCAGGTCAGCGCCGGGCAGGGCGAGGCTGTGGTCACCTACCGCGCGTCGCTCGACGCCGCACTCCAGGGAGCCGGCCGATCCGACGGGGCTCCCCTGGCCGGCGAAGGGCTCGGGCCAGCGCCGGCGGCTGTCGTCGAGGCCCAGCTCCTCGAGGCCATGGGCGCGCTGCGCGCGAAGGAGATCGAACGGGGCGTGTGCCTGGTGGGCCCGCACCGCGACGATCTGACCCTGACGTTGGGCGGGCTGCCCGCCAAGGGGTACGCCAGCCATGGCGAGTCCTGGTCCTTCGCCCTCGCGCTGCGGCTCGCGTCGTACACGTTGCTGACGCGCGGGCCGGACCAGATCGACGGCGCGGCGCAGGACGGCGATCTGTGGATGGCCGACTGGGGCGAGGACGGCGAGCCCGTGCTGATCCTGGACGACGTGTTCGCCGAGCTGGATGTGCGGCGCCGGGACCGGCTCGCGGAGCTCGTGGCGCCCGCGCGGCAGGTGCTCATCACGGCGGCAGTGCCCGGCGACGTCCCCGAGCAGCTCGCGGGCGCCCGCGTGCAGGTGATGGGCGGGGAGGTGGAGCGTGTCCTCTGAGCAGCCTGACGTCCCGACGGCTCCCGCGCCCGCGGTCGATGGTGTCCCCGCAGGCGAGGTCGTCGACCTGATCCCGCCTGCCCAGGTCGCGCGGGCCGCCTTGGAGCGGGCCAAGGAGGCAGCCCGTGCCAAGGGCATCCGCCCTGGTCAGGCCCCCCGCCGCTCACCCCTGGACATTCCGCGCGGCACCTCGGGGCCGGGCGGCCGAGACCCGCAGATGATCGGCGCGACGCTGCCGGTGCTGGTGCGCAACCAGGGCTGGGTGCAGAAGCTGTCAGTGGGCGGCCTGATGGGGCGGTGGCGCGAGATCGTCGGCGACGGGGCCGATCACTGCGTCCCGGAGACGGTCGAGGACGGGGTCCTCACGGTCCGGGCCGACTCGACGGCGTATGCGACGAACGTCCGGCTGTACTCGTCGGCGATG
This sequence comes from Cellulomonas timonensis, assembly GCF_900046455.1. Taxonomy (GTDB): domain Bacteria; phylum Actinomycetota; class Actinomycetes; order Actinomycetales; family Cellulomonadaceae; genus Cellulomonas_A; species Cellulomonas_A timonensis. The sequence goes on along the minus strand of NZ_FCOT01000011.1, from coordinate 202,226 downwards.
CTCCGCGAGATCGCGACGGTGGTGGGCGAGGACGTGGTGCGCGAGGTGCGAGTGCTCGGCCCGGCTGGTCCGGGGTTCAAGCGCGGGCCTCGCTCGGTGCCGGGCCGCGGGCCCCGCGACACCTTCGGCTGAGGCTTCCAGGGGTCGATCTGGGGATCACCTGGGCCCACCCTGAGGGCATCCCCCGCCGCGCCGCCCCCGAGGGGGGTCCAGAACCTATGTCCAGGTAGACTGTGAGGGTCATTCTTGGCGCGTCTGCGCCAAGAACTCCAGCGTCATGGGGTGATCCGCTCTCTGGGATCGCCCCGTCCGCGTGTGAGACCTTGAGGAGCACCGCAACCAGTGGCCGACCAGAGCCTGACCGACGAAGCTTCGACGTCGACTGACGGCACCCCCCCAGCATCTTCCAACGGCGGCTACGACGCCAGCGCGATCACGGTCCTCGAAGGCCTCGAGGCTGTCCGCAAGCGTCCCGGCATGTACATCGGCTCCACCGGTGAGCGTGGCCTGCACCACCTTGTCTACGAGGTCGTCGACAACTCCGTGGACGAGGCCATGGCGGGGTACTGCGATCACATCGAGGTGAGCCTGCTCGAGGACGGTGGCGTCCGGGTCACCGACAACGGTCGTGGCATCCCCGTCGACATCGTGCAGTCCGAGGGCAAGCCGGCCGTCGAGGTCGTGCTGACGGTGCTGCACGCGGGTGGCAAGTTCGGTGGCGCGGGGTACTCGGTCTCGGGTGGCCTGCACGGGGTCGGCGTCTCAGTGGTGAACGCGCTCTCCGAGCGGCTCGCGGTCGAGGTCCGCAAGGGCAACGTCTACCGCCAGGAGTACATGCGCGGCGCGCCTCAGGCCCCGCTGGCCAAGGGCGAGATGACGGACGAGCAGGGCACTGTCGTCACGTTCTGGGCCGACGACCAGATCTTCGAGACGACGACGTATGACTTCGAGACGCTGCGGTCGCGCTTCCAGCAGATGGCCTTCCTCAACAAGGGCCTGCAGATCACGCTGACCGACGAGCGCCCGGGCCACATCGGCACCGAGGACGAGGTCACGGAGGAGGCGGAGGCGCCGCAGCAGCGGACCGTCACCTACAAGTACGACGGCGGCCTCGTGGACTACGTCCACTACCTGAATTCGATCAAGAAGGTCGAGCTGGTCCACCCCGACATCATCAACTTCGAGTCGGAGGACGTGGAGCGCCGCATCTCCGTCGAGATCGCGCTGCAGTGGACCACCGCGTACTCCGAGTCGGTGCACACCTACGCGAACACCATCTCCACGACCGAGGGCGGAACCCACGAAGAGGGCTTCCGCGCGGCCATGACGTCCCTGATCAACCGCTACGCGCGCGAGAAGGGGCTGCTCAAGGAGAAGGACGAGAACCTCACCGGCGACGACATCCGCGAGGGGCTCACGGCTGTCATCTCGATCAAGCTCGGCGAGCCGCAGTTCGAGGGCCAGACGAAGACGAAGCTCGGCAACACCGAGGCCAAGACGTTCGTGCAGCGCGTGGTCAACGAGCAGCTCGGCGACTGGCTGGACTCCCACCCGAACGAGGCGCGCGACGTCATCCGCAAGTCGCAGCAGGCCGCGGCGGCCCGCATGGCGGCCCGCAAGGCGCGTGAGGCGACGCGGCGCAAGGGCCTGCTCGAGTCGGGTGGCATGCCGGGCAAGCTCAAGGACTGCCAGTCGAACCGCCCGGAGGAGTGCGAGGTCTACATCGTCGAGGGCGACTCGGCAGGCGGCTCGGCCGTCCGTGGGCGCAACCCGCGCACGCAGGCGATCCTGCCGATCCGAGGCAAGATCCTCAACGTCGAGCGCGCGCGGCTGGACCGTGCCCTGGGCAACCAGGAGGTGCAGGCGCTGATCACCGCGTTCGGCACCGGCATCGGCGAGGACTTCGACATCTCCAAGCTGAGGTACCACAAGATCGTGCTGATGGCCGACGCGGACGTCGACGGCCAGCACATCCGCACGCTGCTCCTCACCCTGCTGTTCCGGTACATGCCGGGGCTCATCAAGGGCGGATTCGTCTACCTGGCACAGCCGCCGCTGTACCGGATCAAGTGGACGAACGCGCCGCACGACTACGTCTACTCCGACCGGGAGCGCGACGCCGTGCTCCTCGACGGGCAGGCGCACGGCAAGCGGATCCCGAAGGACAACGCGATCCAGCGCTACAAGGGTCTCGGCGAGATGGACTACACCGAGCTCTGGGACACGACCATGGACCCGGAGCACCGCACGTTGCTCCAGGTGACGCTCGACGAGGCCGCGGCGGCCGACCAGACGTTCTCCGTGCTCATGGGCGAAGACGTCGAGCAGCGTCGTTCGTTCATCCAGCGCAACGCGAAGGACGTGCGCTTCCTCGACATCTGAGGAGTGCGCGCATCCGCCCCCACGCGAGACCAAGGACTGATCTGTGACTGAGAACCACACCGACATCGAGCACGGCAACATCGAGCAGGTGGACCTGCAGCTCGAGATGCAGCGGTCCTTCCTGGACTACGCGATGTCCGTCATCGTGACGCGTGCCCTGCCCGACGTGCGCGACGGCCTCAAGCCCGTGCACCGGCGCGTGCTGTACGCGATGTACGACGGGGGCTACCGGCCGGACCGCCAGTTCTCGAAGTGCACGCGCGTGGTCGGCGACGTCATGGGCAAGTTCCACCCGCACGGCGACACGTCGATCTACGACGCGCTCGTGCGGCTCGTGCAGGACTGGTCGCTGCGGTACCCGCTGGTGTCTGGGCAGGGGAACTTCGGCTCCCCCGGCGACGACCCCGCCGCCGCCCCCCGATACACCGAGTGCCGGATGGCGCCGCTGGCCATGGAGATGGTCCGGGACATCGACGAGGACACCGTCGACTTCCAGGACAACTACGACGGCCGCACGCAGGAGCCGTCAGTGCTCCCCGCGCGCTACCCGAACCTGCTGGTCAACGGCTCGGCGGGCATCGCCGTCGGCATGGCCACCAACATCCCGTCGCACAACCTGCGCGAGGTCGCCCAGGGCGTGCAGTGGTACCTGGACCACCCCGAGGCCAGCAAGGAGGAGCTCCTCGAGGATCTGCTCACCATCATCAAGGGCCCGGACTTCCCCACGGGCGCGACGATCCTGGGCCACAAGGGCATCGAGGAGGCGTACCGCACGGGCCGTGGCTCGATCACGATGCGCGCGGTCGTCGAGGTCGAGGAAATCCAGGGCCGCATCTGCCTGGTCGTCACCGAGCTGCCGTACCAGGTCAACCCAGACCACCTGGCGCGGAAGATCGCGGACCTGGTCAAGGACAACCGCGTCACGGGCATCGCGGACATCCGCGACGAGACGTCGGGCCGCACCGGCCAGCGCCTGGTCATCGTGCTCAAGCGCGACGCCGTCGCCAAGGTCGTGCTGAACAACCTGTACAAGCACACCCAGCTCCAGGAGACCTTCGGCGCGAACATGCTCGCGCTGGTCGACGGGGTCCCCCGCACACTCAGCATCGACGCGTTCATCCGCCACTGGGTGACGCACCAGCTCGAGGTCATCGTGCGGCGCACCAGCTACCGGCTGCGCAAGGCCGAGGAGCAGATGCACATCTACCGCGGCTACCTCAAGGCGCTCGACGCGCTGGACGAGGTCATCGCGCTGATCCGCCGCTCCCCCGACGCGGAGCAGGCCAACACCGGCCTGCAGGAGCTGCTCGGCATCGACGAGGTGCAGGCCGGCGCCATCCTGGCGATGCAGCTGCGCCGCCTGGCCGCCCTGGAGCGGCAGAAGATCATCGAGGCGCACGACAAGCTCGCGGCGGAGATCACCGGCTTCCGGACGATCCTCGCGGACCCGCAGCTCCAGCGGACGATCGTCAGCGAGGAGCTCGCCGAGATCGTCGAGCGCTACGGCGACGAGCGCCGCACGCGGATCCTGCCGTTCAACGGCGAGGTGTCGATCGAGGACCTGATCGCCGAGGAGGAGATGGTCGTCACCATCACCCGCGGCGGCTACGTCAAGCGCACCCGCTCGGACAACTACCGGGCGCAGCGTCGTGGCGGCAAGGGCGTGCGAGGCGCGCAGCTGCGCGAGGACGACATCGTCGACCACTTCTTCGTGACGACCACCCACCACTGGCTGCTGTTCTTCACCAACCTGGGCCGGGTGTACCGGGCGAAGGCCTACGAGCTGCCCGAGGGCGGCCGTGACGCCAAGGGCCAGCACGTGGCGAACCTGCTGGCCTTCCAGCCCGATGAGCGCATCGCCCAGGTGCTCGACATCCCCGACTACGAGGCCGCCGAGTACCTGGTGCTCGCCACCAAGCGGGGCCTGGTGAAGAAGACCCGGCTCTCGGAGTACGACTCCAACCGCAGCGGCGGCCTGATCGCCATCAACCTGCGCGAGGACGACGAGGGCAACCCCGACGAGCTCGTCTCCGCCTGCGCCGTCGACGCCGGCAACGACCTCATGCTGGTCTCCCGCAAGGGCCAGTCGATCCGCTTCACCGCCACTGACGAGGCGATGCGCCCGATGGGCCGTGCGACGTCGGGTGTCACGGGCATGAAGTTCCGCGGCGACGACGAGCTGCTCGCGATGGACGTGGTCCGCGAGGAGGCGTTCCTGTTCACCGTCACCGAGGGCGGCATCGCCAAGCGCACCGCCCTGACCGTCGACAACTACCGGGTGCAGGGCCGTGGCGGCCTGGGCATCAAGGTCGCGAACCTCCCCGAGGCGAACGGCGACCTGGTGGGCGCGCTGGTCGTGGACGTCGACGACGAGGTGATGGTCATCATGGAGCGCGGCAAGATCGTGCGCTCGGCCGTCTCCGAGGTCAACGCGACCGGACGCACCACGCAGGGCGTCATCTTCGCGAAGCCCGACAACAACGATCGGATCATCGCCGTCGCACGCAACATTGAGCGGCACCTCGGTGAGGATGCCGGTAGCGTGGGCGACGAGAATGGGTCGCCGGACGAGACACACGACGTGCCGGAGGCCTCCGTGCAGGGCGAGTCGGTGGAGCCGGCCGTCGCCGAGTCATCCGCACTGGAGGACGAATGAGCAGCGATTCCGTTCCGCCGTCGATCCCGCCACGCAAACGAGCAGTGACGCCCTCCAACCGCCCGCCCGCCAAGGCGGCGGGCGGCGCGACGGGCGCTGGGCCGACGGGCGACGCGACGGAGGGGTCGAGGCAGGGCGCCACGCCCTCCGCGTCGAACGGGCAGGCCGCCGGCGACCACGCGCCACGGCCTGCGGCCTCCTCCCCCCGGCCGGCGGCGGCGAAGGCCGAGGCCGACGCGGTGGGGACCGCCCCCGGAGCGGCCTACGCGCCGACCGCCACACGTGAGCCGATCAGCTCCAACGGCTCAGGGTCGGCTCGCGACTCTGGGACGGGCGCAGTCGGACCGGATGAGAGTGAAGAGCCCCCGTCGCCGTTGCAGGTAGCGGTTGACTCCGTGACAGCCTCGCTGAAGAAGGCGGCGGCCGCGACCAGCGCCGCCTTCTCCTCGGCGACGCACCCCCGCCCCAAGGACGACACCATGAGCTCGACCACGAGCGCCGCCAACGACCAGCCCGACACCGGCGCCTACGCGGCCGCCGACGCGCCGCGCTCGACTCCCCAGCGCCCCTCGGTGGGCCGCCCGACGACCATCCCGGCGCCCGGGGCCCCGCGTCGTGTGCGGCTCGCTGTCTCGCGCGTGGACCCCTGGTCCGTCATGAAGCTGTCGTTCCTGCTCTCCGTGGCGATCGGCATCATGATCGTCGTGGCCGCAGCCGTCGTCTGGTTCACCCTGGACGGCCTCAACGTCTTCACGCAGGTCGACACCCTCGTCAAGGAGGTGCTCGGCGCGGAGAGCGACGTCAACGTCCTCCAGTACGTGGAGTTCCAGCGGATCATCTCCGCCGCGACGCTCGTCGCCGTCGTCGACGTCTTCCTGCTGACGGCGCTGTCGACCATCGGCGCGTTCCTCTACAACATCACGGCGTCGCTCGTCGGTGGCGTGCACCTCACGCTCACCGACGAGTGAGCAGTCGCCGCGTTTGGGACCACAGCCCAGGCTGAGGTAGTCTCAACCGGCGCGGTCGTCCACGGACGGTGCGCGCACGGGCCTATAGCTCAGACGGTTAGAGCGCTTCCCTGATAAGGAAGAGGTCACAGGTTCAAGTCCTGTTAGGCCCACTCCCGGACCACTGCGAGGGACGCATGAAGAAGGTACTGCTCCTGCTGGCAGCTGCGGCCGCCGGTTACGTCGTGTGGCAGCGTTACTCCCAGGATCGCGATGAGCGCGACCTGTGGGCCGAGGTCACCGACACCTTCGAGTGAGCCTCACACGGTCGGGCCGGGCGAAGTCGGCCGCCCGCCGCCCGCCGCGCGGGGCCATGGCGCAATTGGTAGCGCACCTGCTTTGCAAGCAGGGGGTTAGGGGTTCGAGTCCCCTTGGCTCCACATCATCAGTACCTGAACTGCAAGAAATGCCCCGTCCGAAGTCTCGGCCGGGGCATTTTCGTCTCCGCCCGCTGTGACGGTCTCCTCGAGGTAGGCCGCAGCCACACCAGTGGGCCGAAGACGCCACACGGGCCCCGTCCGGCGTGGCTGGACAGGGCCCGTGAGGTGGTGCGCGTCAGTGCGGCGGAGTCACCGGACCGTGCAGGCGACTCCGTTGAGGGTGAACGCAGTCGGGTTCGTGTTGGTGCCGGTGTGAGTGGCGTTGAACCCGATATCCGTGCTGGCACCTGCGGCCAGGGCGCCGTTCCACGCGGCGTTCTGGGCGGTCACGGTGGAGCCCGTCTGCGCCCAGGTGGCGCTCCAGCCCTGGGAGAGCTGCTGGCCGGACGGGAACGCGAACACCAGCTTCCATGAGCTCAGCGGGGCGGTGGAGGTGTTGGTGACGCGGATCGAGCCGGTCAGCCCGGTGGACCAGGCGTTCGACGAGTAGGTCACGGCGCAGGCCGGGGCGGGCGCCGTGACCGCGTCGGGGTTGGCGTGGGAGTGACCGTCGGGGTCGGGGTGGGCGTCGGGTTGACGGTGCCCGGCTCAGTGCCCCAGATGAGCTTCCCCGCGTCGTACAGCGTGATGTTCGAGGTCGCCGCCAGGGCTGTGGCGTTGAGCCCGGTGAACGACGGGTCGTTCGCCGGGTTCCATCCGCCGCCGCCGGAGACGCGGAACTGGATCTCCCGCCGGTGGGCGGACTGCCCGCCGGGGTAGATGTTCTGCCCGACGCAGCTGACCTCGGCGTAGTAGAGGTCCCCGCCGGCGGAGACCGGCTTGGCCGTCTGCGTGCCGCACTCGCTGTAGTTCGAGGTGAGGGTGAGGTTGGCGGCGCTCTCCCCCGGGTCGAGTCGGAACCAGTACCGCAGCGAGCCGTTCTTCAGCGCGCGGGCCGGGAAGGCGGACTGGTTGCGGATCATGGCCTTGACCTCGGTGAACCCGCTGCTCGACGGCTGGTTGAGCATGGCCTCCACGAAGATCTCGGGGCCGTCGGCCTTCTCCGCCACCGGGAAGCCGGCGAGCGGCGTGCCGCCGTACTCGTCGACGAGCCGCGCGAGCGCGCTGGTGAAGCCGGCGTTGTAGTCGGTGGCGACCTCGTTGGCCACGTAGTCGTCACGCTTGTCCGAGTAGGCGTCGTTGGCCGATCCCGGTCCGCCGACGAGGGCGCCGTACAGCACGTGCCGGGTCTTCTCGGGGTTGGCCATCGAGTCGAGCCACGACCCGTGGGCGGTGCGGTGGTGCGGGTTCTGCGGCGGGTTGGCCCCGAAGCCGATCACGTAGCTCGAGTTGCGGGGGTTGTCGCCGAGGGCGTAGTTGATCTGCCGCACGCCGAAGTCGTGGTACCTGGCCTTGCGGGTCGTGTCGGTGAGCCAGTCGGAGTAGACGAGCGCGACGAAGGCGGTGTTGGCCGCGTAGCGCAGCGACCCCCACGTGTCGAGGACGGCCTGGCCGCCTGGCGAGTAGGGCACACGCTGCCCGTTGACGCCCACGGTCCAGTAGTCGAGCCAGCGGTTCGCGTCGTCGACGTACTTCTGCTTGCCGGTCTCCATGGCGAGCAGCGGGTAGGCGGCGAAGGTCTTGTCATCCCAGGCGACGGTCCACTTGTAGGAGTGCGTGCTGGTCTGGTTCTCGACGGAGAGCTTGTCGTACTCGGCCTCGGCCTTGGCCAGGTAGGCGGCGTCGCCGGTGGCCTTGTAGAGCCAATACGCGCCCCACACGAGCTCGTCCTGGTACCCGGACCAGGACTTGTAGTACGAGGCGGCGGCCGTGACGCAGTCCGAGTACTTGCCGCGGTACGTGTCGGCGAACGTGTAGAGCTGCTTCGCGTGGGTGAGGAGCTTCGCGGAGTACGCCGGGTCGTCGGTCTTGAACAGGATGGAGGCGGTGGCCAGTGACGCGGCCGTCTCCCCCGCGACGTCGGTTCCGGGGCAGCTCGCGTCGACCTTGTACGACGGGCGGGCCATCGGCATGACCTCGGCGGGGCCCCACCACTTGTGGTCGGCCTCGCCGTCGCCCACCTGCACGTAGAGCACGTTGGGCGAGGGGTGCGCCTTGATGAAGTAGTCGTTGACCCAGCGCAGGTTGTCCTTCAGGGCGGCCATCTGGCCGGATTTGGTGTATCCGCCGGGGCTCTCGATGGCGCCCCAGGCGAGCATCGTGGACGTGAAGGCCATCGGGAGGCCGAATTTCACGTGGTCGCCCGCGTCGTACCAGCCGCCGGTGAGGTCGAGGCCGACATCGGCGCCGTCCGTCAGCGCGGAGTCCCCGCGCCAGGAGACCCGGTTACTCGCGGGGAGGTCGCCTGCGCGTTGCGCCTCGTAGAAGAACAGGGACTTCTGCAGGGCCTCGGCGTAGTTGTACGCCGGCGCGGCGGTCGCCGGCAGGGCGATCACTCCGGCGACCACGGCGCCAGCGGCGACGGTGAGCGCGGTGGCGCCCGCGACGATGCGCCGCCGGGAGCGGAATGGGCGTCGGGACAGGCCTTCCGACGACGTGGGACGTGGCATCAAGGACCCCTTCTTCGGCGCGGGAGACGGGGCGCGACGGTGCGCCCGCCCGGTCCCCCGTCGGGGCCGGCCGCCTCGCGCATCGTCTAGACGCGCGCCCTGCGGGGTCAACGAGTGAATCGATTAGGGAACGCAACAGGCCCGGCCCGAGCAGCTGCTCGGGCCGGGCCTGTGGTGCGTGACGACCGAGGTCAGATCTCGCGGGGCTTGTCCTCCTCGGCGGCGGCATCGGCGGCCGGCTCGTCCGTGGACTTCGCGGCCGAGCGCCGCGTCGTGGCGCGCTTGGTGGCCTCACGCGCCTCGGCGGCCCGCTCCTGCAGGTCATCGGCGGCGGCGCTGACCTTGTCGGCGGCCTTGCGGGTGGCCTCGCGGCTCTTCGCCACGGTGACCCCCGCGGCCTCGCCGAGCGCCTCGGCGGCGCCGCCCACGGCCTCGTTGATCTCCTCGCGCGCCTCATGCGCCCGCTCGCGCAGCGCCTCGGTGCCGGAGAGCGGCTCCGACGTCGGCTCCCACGGCTCGGCCCACGGGTCCGTGGTGACGCGCGACTTGTTCCAGGCCGCGAACGCGGCGCCCGCGCCGGCGATGGCCGCGAAGATCCAGAAGACCTTGGCGCCGGTGTGCTTCTTGTGGGTCTTCGCCGCCGCCGCGGCGGAGACGGCCGCAGGAGCAGCGGCGACCTGGTCGGCGGCGCTCTCGACGGCGGCGCCCGCGCGGACCGCGGCCTCGTTCACCGCGGCCACCAGACGCGGCAGGATCTCGTCGACGAGCTTGTCATGCGCCGTGTCGATGGCCGGTGCCGCCTTGTCCGCGGCCTTCTCGACGCGGGGGGCAGCGGCCTTGACGCTCTCCTGGTAGAGGTGCTCGACCCGCGGGCGCAGCCACTCGATGGCGGCCTCCACCCTCGGCGTGGTCCACTCCATCGCCTGAGAGGCGGCGTCGGCGGCCTGCGCGGCCAGCACGGTGGCGCGATCGGCGGCGTGGCTCCCGGCGTCAGACAGGGAGGAGCCGACGTCGGCGGCCTGGCCCTTGAGCCGACCTGTGTCGATCGACTCGAGATTCGGACGGCGGATGCTGAAGCTCATGGCTGCACTCCCCAACGATCACGGTTGACGGTTTGCTGACCCCACACTCTGCCACCAGGTGCTCCGCGGCGCAGGGTCGACATCCGGTCACACCCGATCTGTCGTGGGAGAATGTCGCCATGTTCGCGACGCTGCACACGACCGCCGGTGACATCCGGATCGAGCTCTTCCCGAACCACGCCCCCAAGACGGTGAAGAACTTCACCGGGCTGGCGACCGGGACCCAGGCGTGGAAGGACCCGAAGACCGGTGCCGAGCGCACCGACCCCCTGTACAACGGCGTCATCTTCCACCGGGTCATCCCCAACTTCATGATCCAGGGCGGCGACCCGCTGGGCACCGGAACCGGTGGCCCGGGCTACAACTTCGACGACGAGATCCACCCCGAGCTCGGCTTCACCGAGCCCTACCTGCTCGCGATGGCGAACGCGGGCCTGCGCCGTGACCCGATCACGGGCAAGCCGGCCGGCACCAACGGCTCGCAGTTCTTCATCTCGGTGGCCCCGACCACGTGGCTCACCGGCAAGCACACCATCTTCGGCAAGGTCGCCGACGACGAGAGCCGCGCTGTCGTCGACGCGATCGCCTCGACCCCCACCCGCCCCGGCGACCGTCCCGTCGAGGACGTCGTCATCTCCTCGATCACCGTCGAGGACTGACCAGGCTGAACGGCCCCGCATGAGCACCGGAACTCCCCCGCCGGTCGACACCCCCGTCTGCCCGCGGCACCCCGATCGCGTCTCGTACGTCCGCTGCCAGCGCTGCGGGCGTCCGGCGTGCCCGGAGTGCCAGCGGCAGGCGGCGGTCGGGGTGCAGTGCGTCGACTGTGTGGCGGCGGCGGCTCGGACCCAGCGTCCGACCCGCACGGCGCTCGGCGGCACGCTGCGCCAGGGCCGGCCGGTGGTCACGATCACGTTCATCGCGATCTGTGTCGCGAGCTTCGTGGCGCAGCAGGTGGTGCCCGGCTGGACGTCCCGCTGGGCGTTCGCGCCGTTCATCGGCGAGGTGGAGCCGTGGCGGTTCCTCACGGCGGCGTTCCTGCACTCCACCGGCGGGGTGTTCCACATCCTGTTCAACATGGTGGCGCTGTGGATGATCGGCCCGTACCTCGAGGGGATGCTCGGCCGAGCCCGGTTCGCGGCGCTGTACTTGTTGAGCGCGATCGGCGGATCGGTGGGCGTGCTGCTCCTCGCCTCGCCGGACGCCCTCTCCTGGTACACCGGCGTGGTCGGGGCGTCCGGGGCGGTGTTCGGGCTGTTCGGCGCTGTGCTGGTGGTGCTGCGCCGGCTCGGACGGGACGCGCGCGGGATCTTGGTGATCCTGGCCCTGAACGTCGTGATGGGGTTCGTGGTGCCGGGGATCGCCTGGCAGGCGCATCTGGGCGGGCTCGCCGTGGGCGCCGTCCTGGGCGCTGCCTACGCGTATGCGCCACGGGATCATCGACGGATGGTGGGCGTCGGGGTGACCGTGGTGGTGGCCGCTGTGCTGGTGCTCGTCTCGGTGCTGCGCTACATGACGGTCTGATCACCGCGCCGCGCTCCTCCCACGCCACACGTACGACGAAGGCCCGGAGCATTCGCTCAGGATCACTCCTGGCGAAGGTTCCGGGCCTTCTGCGTGCTTCCCCAGACTTACTCACAGCTGTGGAATTACACCGCTGTAGTTATCCACAGGTCTGTCCACCGCTGGGGACAACGGCTGTGTCGTCCCTGGTCAGCGCACATGTTGTGGAGGACGTGCTGCGTCACACCTGTGGGCAGCGGTGTGGGCGACGGTCAACAGGTCAGCTCAGTGCCACCGGGTGGTCAAGCCGAAACCTGCGATCACGAAGGCGAAACCGATTGCGAGGTTCCACTGGCTGATCCCCGGGATCGGGTACTGCGAGGAGGAGATGTAGGTGACCACGATCCACACCAGGCCCAGCAGCATCAGGCCGAGCATCACGGGGACGAGCCACCGTGGGTTCGTCTTGGGGCCCGACGCCTTGGCGGGGGGTGGGGTGTATGCGGGCTTCTTCCGCGGCCTCGACTCGGGCACGTCGGTTGCTCCTGTCACGCGTGGGGGCGAGCCGGGGGCATGCTGAAGCCGACCCGCGAGGATGTGGCCTAGCGTAGTGCGCGACATCGTGGGAGAGGAGCATCGTGCCGGAGCATTCGCACGGCCGTCCGCGCCGGGTCGCGCGGGGCACGATCTCCGTTGCCCTCGTGCTGGCGCTCTCCGGCGCGCTCTTCGCCGCCAATGCCCGCCTGACGAGGGACAGCGAGGAGCGGCGCCCGCACGACTTGGTCGACCTTGCACGCCTTGAGGAGAGCCGCAACCAGCGCCTCACCGACGAGGCGGTCATCCTCCGCGCAGAGGTCGCCGAGCTGCTCGACGCGCAGACCAGCACGTCCGGACTGCAGCTCCCGGCCGCCAGCGTGGCGGAGCAGGTCGCGGCAGCGAAGATGCCGGTCACCGGCACCGGCCTGACCGTGCGGCTCGACGACGCGCCCGTGCGGACCAGTGCCAGTGTCGACGCCGACTCCCTCGTGGTGCACCAGCAGGACATCCAGGCGGTGATGAACGCGCTGTGGGCGGGCGGCGCCGAGGCCATGACGTTGATGGGCCAGCGCGTGATCTCCACGAGCGCTGTGCGCTGCATCGGCGCCGTGGTCTACCTGCACGGGCTGCGGTACTCGCCGCCCTACACGATCGAGGTCATCGGCGACCCCGCCCGGCTGCAGGCCGCGCTCGCGAAGGACCCCGTCATCGACAGGTACCAGGACTACGTCGACACGTACGGCCTGGGCTGGTCCGTCGCCGTCCAGGACTCGCTTGAGCTGCCGGCGTACGAGGGTCCGGCCGACCTGGCGCACGCCGCGGTCCCCGAGGGCGTCGAGGTATTGTCCCGGGATGTCGTCGCGGCTCCCCGCACGAGGACGGCGCTCCCCCGTGGATCCAGCGACGAGGACGACAGATGACCACGACGTCTTCGCCAGGACTCGTCCCCCGGCATAGCAGGTCGTCGCGACGCGCAGCGGGTGGGCCCGGCATCGTCTACCACGCGGTAGGTATTCTCGGCGAGCTGCTCATCACCCTCGGCGTCCTCGTGCTCGCATTCCTCGTGTGGCAGCTCTGGTGGACCGACGTCGAGGGGAACCGCGCCCAGGCTGAGGTCGTCGAGAACCTGCCCTGGGCCCCGCCGCCAACGGCGGCCGCCGGCGAGACCGGGCCCGTCATCGCCGAGCCGCGCCGCGATGAGCCCCCCGTCATGGCCGAGCCTGATCACGCCGTCATGTTCGCCACGCTGCAGGTGCCGCGCTGGGAGGGCGAGCCCGAACGGCCCGTCAGCCAGGGCGTCGACCGGCCCACAGTGTTGGACGTGCTGGGCATCGGGCACTACCCCGAGACGGCGATGCCCGGCGCGGTGGGCAACTTCGCCCTCGCCGGCCATCGGACCACCTACGGCAAGCCGTTCAACCGCATCGCCGAGCTGCAGGACGGCGACCCGATCGTCGTGCGCACAGCGGACACCTGGTACGTGTACCGGGTGACGTCCAGCGCCGTCGTCACCCCGCAGGACGTCGACGTGATCGCGCCCACCCCCGGGCAGCCCGGCGTCGAGCCGACCGAGCGGATCATCACGCTGACCACCTGCCACCCGATGTTCTCCGCGCGCGAGAGGTACATCGTGCACGGCGTGCTGGACTACTGGGCGCCCGTCACGGACGGCACCCCTGCCGAGCTCCTCGGAGGCGCATGATGTACCCGTGGTTGTGGCGACACCTGCCAGGGCCGGCGCCTGTGCGGATCCTGATCCTCGCCGTGGCGGCAGTGGCCGTGCTCGCGGTGTGCTTCCAGTGGGTCTTCCCCGCGGTGGCGCCGTACATGCCGTTCAGTGACACGACAGTGGGGGAGTGACGTGACCCGGATCCTCGTGGTCGACAACTACGACTCGTTCGTCTACACGATCGTGGGCTACCTGGCGCAGCTCGGCGCCGAGACCGTCGTGGTCCGCAACGACGCCGTGCCCCCTGCCGACGAGCGCGCCGAGTTCGACGGGGTGCTCATCTCCCCCGGGCCCGGCACGCCCGCCGAGGCCGGGGCGAGCATGCAGGTCATCCGCGACTGCGCCGCGTCCGGCACCCCCATGCTCGGCGTGTGCCTGGGACACCAGGCCCTCGGGGAGGTCTTCGGCGGCACTGTGGCGCACGCCCCCGAGCTGATGCACGGCAAGACCAGCCAGGTCGAGCACGCGGGCGCCGGGGTGCTTGCGGGCCTGCCGACGCCGTTCACCGCGACGCGGTACCACTCGCTGGCCGTGATCGGTGAGACGGCGCCGGACGAGCTCGAGGTGACGGCCACCGTCGCCTCCGCGCACGGGCCCATCATCATGGGCCTGCAGCACAAGACCCTGCCCCTGCACGGCGTGCAGTTCCACCCCGAGTCGGTGCTCACCGAGGGCGGCCACCGGCTGCTGGCCAACTGGCTGGAGATCTGCGGCGACGCGGACGCGGTGGGGCGGTCCGCCGGGCTGCACCCGCTGGTGCGCGCCTGATCTGAGCGCCGCTCCACCCGCGGCCACGCACACGAAGAGCCTGCGACCAGCGCGGGAGCCTCTCGGCTCGCTCCGCCCCGGTCGCAGGCTCTCTGCGTGGGTGCTGACCGCTAGGGGTTCGCCGGGGTCGTGGGCGTGGCCGACGAACTCGGGTTGTTGCCGTTGTTGCCGCCCGACGGGCCCTTGGACACGTTCAGCTTGACCGTGGACCCCTCTTCGAGCGCGGTGCCCTTGGTGGGATTCGTCGAGATCACCTCGTCCTTGGGCCGGTCGGAGTCGACGTTCTCGCGCTGGGCGCGCAGCCCGATCGCCTCGAGCCGCGCGGCTGCCTGGTCGTAGGTCATGCCGACCAGGCCGTCCGGGACGGTCGGGAGGTCGCGGGCCTCGGCCACGGTGATGCGCACGGCCGCGCCCTGCTGGACCAGGCCCTCCTGCCGGTTCTGCCTGATGACCGTGCCAGCCGCGGCGTCTTCCGTCTCCTCGAACTCGACGACCGGGGTGAGCTTGAGCGAGAGCAGCACCTCCTCCGCCTCGGCCTGCGTCCGGCCGACGAGGTTCGGGAGCTCGACGTTGCCGCTGGCCACGAAGAGGTTGACCTTCGAGCCCTTGGGGACGGACTCCCCTGCGGCCGGGGAGGTCTTGGTGACGACGCCAGCGGCCTGCTCGGCGCTGTTCTCGGGAGTCACGTCGCCCACAGTGAGGCCGAGCTCGGTGAGGCGCGCACGGGCCGCCTCCTGGCTGAGCCCTGCCAAGGACTCGAGCTGGACGGAGTCGGAGCCCGTGGAGACGAAGACGGTGACATCCGAGCCCTCCTCGAGCTGCTCGCCGCCCTTGGGGTCGGTGCCGATGACGTTGCCCTCGGCGATCGAGTCGCTGGCCTGTTCCACTTCCACCGGGACGAGGCCCAGCCCGCTCAACGTCGCCACCGCGTCGTCGGCGGGGGTGTCCACCAGCGTGGTGGGGATGGTGACCAGCGCGGGCGGGTCCTCTTGGTTGCCCGCGATGAGCACCGCGGCGATGCCGATCACCGCGGCCAGGGCGACCGCGATCAGCGTCCACAGGAGCCAGCGCTTCTTGGGCGCGTCCTCGTCCTCAGCGGCAGCCCCGGGCTGCTCGGGCTGGCCCGAGCCGGGCCCACCGGGGCTGGTCATGCCCCACGGGGGCGTCCCGGCGGCGGGGACAGCCGCGCCCTGCATGACCTGCGTGGAGCCGGGGGTGGCGCCCATCACCTGTGTCGCGTCGCCGGAGCCAGCGGCCATCAGCGCGCCGACGGATGGTGCGCTGACGTGGCCACCGCGCACGGCGGCCTCCAGGTCGGAGCGGAACTCCGCGGCGGTGGAGTAGCGCGAGTCGCGCTCCTTCGCGAGGGCCTTGAGCGTGATGCGGTCGAACGTCTCGGGGATGTCGGAGGCGATCGAGCTCGGCGTCGGCGCGGCCTCGCGGACGTGCTGGTAGGCCACGGCCACGGGGGAGTCGCCGATGAACGGCGGGCGGCCCGTGAGCAGCTCGAAGAGCAGGCAGCCCGTCGAGTAGAGGTCGGAGCGGGCGTCCACGGTCTCGCCGCGTGCCTGCTCGGGGGAGAGGTACTGCGCGGTGCCGATCACGGCCTGCGTCTGCGTCATCGTCGCGGCGGAGTCGGCCACGGCGCGCGCGATGCCGAAGTCCATCACCTTGACCGCGCCCGTCGGCGTGAGCATGACGTTCGCGGGCTTGATGTCGCGGTGCACGATGCCCGCGTGGTGGGAGTACTCGAGCGCCGAGAGGACGCCCGCGGTGATCTCCGCGGCCTCCTCGATCGGCACTGCGTTGCCGTCACGGAGGATGTCGCGGACGGTGTGGCCCTCGACGTACTCCATGACGATGAACGGCACGTGCGCGACGACGCCGGACGCCTCCGTGACGACGTCCTCGCCGGTGTCGTACACCGCGACGATCGCCGGGTGGTTCAGAGAGGCCGCGGCCTGGGCCTCGCGGCGGAACCGTGCCTGGAAGGACGGGTCGCGTGCCAGGTCGGAGCGCAGCACCTTGATGGCGACCGTGCGTCCGAGCCGGGTGTCGTGCCCGATGTGCACCTCGGCCATGCCGCCGCGCCCGATGAGCTCGCCGACCTCGTATCGTCCGGCGAGGATCCGGGATCCGTCGTCCATCACTAGACGTCCTTAGCTGTCGTCGTTCCGGCGCTGTCCGCGGTGGCGGTCGGCGCGCGTTCGGTGATCATCCCATCGTCAGGGCCCGGAGAAGGGTATCCGGGCAGCCTGACCGCCGGGGCGACCTCGGGCTGCAGGGTCGTCATCGCTGTGACCTGCTGATCTGAGCCGATCGTCTGCTCGGCCCGCGTGAGCCTATCTGCGACGGCGGCCCCCAGGACCGCGACGACCAGGAAGAACAGGGCCACTAACGGCCAGGTCAGCCGCCCGACCCGGACACCCATGGACAGGGGGCCGCGGCGTGCGGGCTTCGACTGGGCGCGGTGCGAGCCGCTCGCCCGGCGGGCCTCGGCGCCGTCGCGGAGCTCGCGGCGGGGGGGGGGGGGCCGGGGGGGGGGGGGCCCCCCCCCCCCTCGGGGGGGCGCGCCGGGGGGGCAGGGGCGCGCCCGGGGCCGGCTCCTTTTCAAATCTCGCCCGCCGGCCGGACCTCGACAGTGGGTCCCCTTGCGGGCGGCCGCGCGGGAGCGCAGCGCCGGCTCCGGGTCCGCGCCGGGCGGGGGAGGGGCGACCTCGATGGCGGACGCCACCGGCTCCGCGCGTCGGGCAGCCGGATCGGCGACGACGACGGACATGCCGGTGGGCGGCGTCTTCTCGACCATCGCGTCGAGGCTGCGGGCCAGCGCCGCGGCGGAGCGCGGGCGCTCGGCGGGGTCCTTCGACAGCAGCCGCATGACGATGTCCGCGAGGCGTGGGTCGACGGAGGCCGGCAGTGGGGGGACGGGCGAGTTCACGTGCGCGACGGCGATGTCCACAGCCGTCGGGCCCGTGAACGGGCGGTTCCCGGCGAGGGACTCATACGCCACGATGCCCAGGGAGTACAGGTCGGAGGCGGGGGTGGCCGGCTTGCCGACGGCCTGCTCGGGGGAGAGGTACTGCGCGGTGCCCATGACCATGCCGGTGGCCGTCATCGGCACCTGGTTGGTGGCCAGCGACACCCCGAAGTCGGTGATCTTCACGCGCCCTGCGCGGCCCAGCAGGATGTTGCCCGGCTTCACGTCGCGGTGCACCACACCGGCCACATGCGCGGCGTGGAGCGCGCGGGAGGTCTGCGCGAGGATCCGCAGCAGCCGTTGCATGGGCAGCACGGGCTCGCGCTCGAGCAGGTCGCTCATGGGCTCGCCGAGGACGAGCTCCATGATGAGGAATGCCGATCCCTCCTGCTCGCCGTAGTCGTAGAGCTGGGCGATGTTCTGGTGGGAGAGCGACGCGGAGTTGCGGGCCTCGGTGCGGAACCGCTTGATGAATCCGGGGTCGCCGGCGAACTCCTCGCGCAGCACCTTGACGGCCACGTCGCGGGCCAGGGCGTCGTCATGCCCCACCCAGACCTCGCCCATCCCGCCGACGGCGATCTCCCGCACCAGGCGGTAGCGCTCGCCGAGCATCGTGCCCGTTGTCGGCCTCATTGGCCCAGCACCGCCTGCATGACGGCCTTGGCGATGGGGGCCGCCACCTTGCCGCCCGTGGCCTCGTTGCCCCTGCTGCCGCCGTGCTCCACGATCACCGCGACGGCGACCTTCGGGTCGTTCGCCGGGGCGAACCCGGTGAACCAGGCATGCGGCGACTGCTCGCTGGTGGTCTCGGCGGTGCCCGTCTTGCCCGCGACCTGCACCCCGGGGATCTTCGCGGCGGTGCCGGTGCCGCTGTCCACGACGGAGACCATCATGTCGCGCAGCGTCGAGGCGGTCCCCGCGGAGATGGCCGTGGAGAACACCGAGGGCTCGGTCTCGGAGATGACGTCCAGGTCGGCAGTGCGGACCGTGGCCACGGTGTACGGGGTCATGACCTTGCCGCCGTTGGCGATCCCCGCGGCGACCATCGCCATCTGCATGGGGGTGGTCCGCACGTCCTGCTGGCCGATCGCGGACTTCGCGAGCTTCGCGGGGTCGAGGTCCTCGTTCGGGGGGAAGTAGCTCTTCGTCACCGACATCGGGATGCTCAGCGCCTCGCCGAAGCCGAACTTCTCCGCCTGCTCGCGGAGCGCGTCGGCGCCCAGGTCCATGCCGAGCTGCGCGAACGCGGTGTTGCAGGACACCCGCAGCGCGTCGGACAGGGTCGTCTGGCCGCCCGATCCGCAGGACGCGCCACCGTAGTTGCCGATCGTGGCGGAGGTCTGCGGCAGGGACAGCACGTCGGGCGCCGCGAGCACGCTGTCGGCGGAGTACTGGCCGCTCTCCAGGGCCGCCGCGGCCGTGACCAGCTTGAACGTGGAGCCTGGGGGGTAGGTCTTGCCCTTGATCGCCTTGTCCGCCAGGGGGTCGTTCGCCGCAGAGTTGAGCTCTTGGTAGGCGGCGCTCGCCGCGGCGGTGTCGTGGGTGGCCAGCGCGTTCGGGTCGAAGCCCGGCGTGGAGACGAGCGCCAGCACGGCGCCTGTGGTCGGGTCGAGGGCCACCACGGCGCCCACCTGGTCGCCCAGCGCGTCCCACGCGGCCTGCTGCGCCGCCGGGTTCAGCGTGAGCTCCACCGACGAGCCCTGCGGCTGCTTGCCGGTGATGAGGTCCTGGATGCGGCTGAGGAACAGCGAGTCGGAGCTGCCGGTCAGCACGTCGTTCTCGGCCGACTCGATGCCGGTGCGGCCGTTGACGATCGAGTAGAACCCCGTGACGTTCGAGTACATCGCGCCGGGGGAGTAGATGCGCTGGTACCCGAACGCGTCGTCCACCGGCTCCGACCACGCGATGGGCGTGCCGGCCACGATGATCGGGCCGCGCGGGTTGCCGAACTCGCGGTACAGGGTCCGCACGTTGCGGGAGTCGTTGTTCAACGCGTCGGCCTGGACGAACTGCACCCACGAGGTGCCGACCATCAACGCGAGGAACATGGTCACGACGACCAGCGACAGACGTCGCAGAGGGGTGTTCATGCGTCATCACCTCGCATCTCGTCGATCCGTTCGGTGGGCCGGGTGTCCGACGCGCCGGGCGCGCCCGTGTCGCGTGCGGACCGCGGCGGCCGGGTGGGCGCCGCGGCCGATCCACCCACACGGATCGGCCCCGGAGAGCCCTGCGGCGGCGTCGCGGGTGACCCGCCCTGCGGTCCCCGCACCACCCCCGCCGGACGACGCGCGTCGTCCGAGATGCGCAGCAGCAGCGCGACGATGATCCAGTTGGCGAGCAACGACGACCCACCGTAGGCGAGGAACGGCGTCGTCAGGCCCGTGAGCGGGATGATCCGGGTGATCCCGCCGACCACCACGAAGCACTGGAACGCGACGACGAACGCCAGCCCGCCGGCCAGCAGCTTGCCGAAGCCGTCCCGCACGCCGATGGCGGTGCGCAGGCCACGCTCGGCGAGGACCAGGTACACCAGCAGGATCGCCAGGACGCCCGTCAGGCCCAGCTCCTCGCCGAGGGACGCGACGATGAAGTCGGACTCCGCATAGGGCACCAGGTCAGGGCGGCCCGCGCCCCAGCCGGTGCCGAACAGCCCCCCGCTGGCCAGGCCGAACAGCCCGCCCACGAGCTGCCCTGAACCGCCGGGGAACCGGTTGTAGATGTCGTTGTCCAAGGCGTTGAGCCACACGTCGAAACGCGCCCCGACGTGCGGGAACGTGGTGGCGGCGACGCCCGCGCCGACGACGAACATGCTCAGGCCGATGATCACCCAGCTCAGCCGCTCGGTGGCGACGTACAACATCGCGACGAACAGCCCGAAGAACAGCAGCGACGTGCCCAGGTCGCGCTCGGAGATCAGCACGGCCAGCGACGCCGCCCACGCGATGATGATGGGCCCCAGATCGCGGATGCGGGGGAGCTGCAGGCCCAGCGCCTTCGGGCCGGCCAGCGCCAACGTGTCGCGGTTGGTCACCAGGTACCCGGCGAAGAAGATCGCCAGCGCGATCTTGGCCAGCTCGGCGGGCTGCAGCGAGAACGGGCCCAGGCGGATCCAGATGTTCGCGCCGTTGATCTGCGCGCCCAGGCCCGGGACCAGTGGCAGCACCACCAGCACGAGGCCGACGATCATCGCGGTGTACGTGTACCGGCGCAGCGTGCGGTGGTCCCGCAGCAGCACGATCACCGCGCCCGCGAGCACCACCGACACGGCCGTCCAGCCGAGCTGGCGGGTCGCGAACGACGTGTCCTCGGCGAGGTCGAGCCGGTAGATCATCGCTAGGCCGATGCCGTTGAGCGCGATCACCGACGGCATGATCACCGGGTCCGCATACGGCGCGCGCCACCGCAGCACCACATGCAGCCCGAGCCCCAGAACCGTCATGCCGATGCCGTACCCGACGACGTCGGCCGGCACCTCGCCCGTCACACCGATGCCCACCAGGGCATACGCGGCGATGCCGATCGCGAGGGCGAGGGCGAGGAGGCCGAGCTCGATACCCCTGCCCGGCCGGACGCGGTGCGGCTGGACGGTGGCCATCAGCCGGTCGCCACCGAGGCTGTGCGGGCGTCGTCCTCGAGCTTGCGCACACGGTCGCGCGCATCGTCGAGCGAGTCAGCGGGGATGGTCTGGTCCAGGCGGTCGCGCACGTACGCGGGCAACTCCTTGACGTGCGTCGAGGAGCTCTCCAGCGCGGTGGACAGCTTGATGGGGCCGATGGTCTGCGGGATGCCCCGGTAGATCGTCACGACATCGTCGGTGACGCCCACGTAGTACTGCGTCTGCGTCCAGCGGTACCCGAGGTACCCGGCGCCCGCGAGCAGGCCCACCAGCAGCACGCTGAACAGGGTTCCCACCACGCGACGCCGACGCCGGCGGACCGGGTCCACAGGCTCGTCGTCGTGCTGCGCGTCCTCGTCGTCGGGGTCGAGGTCGGCGCCGGCCAGGTCCTCATCGCCGTCCCGGGCCGCCGCAGCCGCCTGCTTGCTGAGGGTGGCCGCGCGCGCTGCGGGGCCGTCGGCGGCCGCCGTGGGGCGGTGCCGGGTCGTGGCCGCGGAGCCGACGACGCTCGCCGCAGTCGAGGGCCCGGTGCCGTCGGGCACGTCGTCCAGCTCGACGACGTCCGCGACGATGACCGTCACGTTGTCCCCGCCACCGGCGCGCAGCGCGAGCTGGACCAGGCGGTCCGCGCACGCGTCGACATCCTCGAGCGAGCGCATCGTGTCGGCGATGGTCTCGGCGCTGACGAAGCCCGACAGGCCATCCGAGCACAGCAGCCAGCGGTCGCCCGGGCGCGCCTCGCGCACCGACAGGTCGGGGGCGACATCCGGCTCGAAGTCGCCCAGCACCCGCATGACCACCGAGCGCTGCGGGTGGTGCTCCGCCTCCTCGGCGGTGATCTTGCCGGTGTTCACCAGGTGCTGCACAAAGGTGTGGTCCGTGGTGACCTGCGACAACGCGCCATCACGCAGCAGATAGCCGCGCGAGTCGCCCAGGTGCACCATCGCCAGCTTGTTGCCCGCCCGCAGGATCGCCGTGACGGTGGTGCCCATGCCGGCCAGATCGGGGTCGGAGTGCGTGCGCGCCACAATCTCGTCCCGCGCCGCCTCCAACGCGCGCTCCAGCTCGTCGAGCGCGTCGTCGGGCCCATGCGACTCGCCGTCCAAGGGCGCCAGGGCCGCGACGGCCACCGACGACGCCACATCGCCGCCGGCATGGCCGCCCATGCCGTCCGCGACCACCAGCAGATGCGGGCCCGCATAGGCGGAGTCCTGGTTGTTGGAGCGGACCAGCCCGACGTCGGACCTGGCCGCATAACGCAGCGCGATGGACACCGGGGGCTACCTCTGCAGCTCGAGCACGCTCTGACCCACGCGCACCTGCATACCTGGTGGCACGGGAGTGGGCTGGTCGACGCGCTGGTCGCCAAGGAAAGTGCCGTTCGTGGAGCCCAAGTCCTCCACCCACCACTGGTCGCCCTGGGGGAAGATCCGGGCGTGCCGCGATGAGGAGTAGTCGTCGTCCAGCACGAGCGTGCACGACGGCGCCCGGCCGATCAGCACCGACGACGTGCCCAACGGCAGCGTCGTGCCGCGCAACGGGCCCTCGGTCACCACCAGCCGCGTCGGGCCAGCCGACCCACGGCCGCGGGACGGGGTCACCACACGAGGCGCATCGCCGCCGCCCGCGCTGACAGCAGCGGGCTGACGGCCGGAACGGACCCTGCGGTCGACGATCTTGGTGCCGTACAGGTCGCGGCGCAGCACGCCGATCGCGGACAGCACGAAGACCCACAGGAGCACCAAGTACCCCACGCGCAGCAGCGTGACCGTCAGCTCACTCATGCGGGCCGATCACTCGTCCAGCTCATCGGACGACTCGCCCGTCCAGAACATGATGCGGGTGCGGCCGATCGTGAGGGTGTTGCCGTCGAGGAGCGTCGCGGCAGGAACCTGATGGCCCTCCACGAACAACCCATTCGTCGAGCCCAAGTCGCTGGCCACCACACCGTCCGGGGTGACCCGAATCTCCAGGTGCCGGCGGGAGACGCCCGGGTCGTCGACGATGATGTCCGCCTCGGAGCCACGGCCGATCACCGTCACCGGCCCCGTCAGCAGATACCGCTGGCCGTCGATGTCCACCAGCGGATGACGAGGGCTCGGCGAGGACGTGGTCGCCGGGGCCACCGCGCCGCGGATCGTGGCGCTCCGCACCCGGAACCGGCCCGTCTCCAGGTCCTCATGCTCCAAGAACGTCACAGTCACCGGGCCCACGAACGCGTACCGCTGGCTCGCCGCGTGCTCCGTGACATTCGCCGCCAGCTCATCGGCCAGCGCCTCCGCGCCCCACGTCTCCACCTGCTCGTGATCCGCGGGGGAGAGCTCGATGGTGAACTCGTTCGGGATGACCGTGCGGTTGCGATCCACCACCGCGGCACGATCGTCCACCTCACGGCGCAACGCGCTCGCGAGCTCGACGGGCTTCACCTCAGAACGGAACGCCTTGGCGAAGGCGTTGTTCACCACGCGCTCCACAGAGTGCTCGAACTTGTCGAGGATGCCCACGCCTCCACCTCCTTTCAGGTGCTCCTACGCTGGTCGTCGGGCTTGATCGTATCCACGGACACCGCCCAGAACCCTCGTTCGCCTGGCACTTGGCGCCCGCGTCGCGGGGTAGAACCCGCTGGTGAGCGGTGCGCGCTGGGCGCAGGTGTCCCCCTATGTCCCGTTCGGCGACGTGATGACCTGCACGTCAGTCCCATGCGACAAGGATCACTGCCCAACCTGAGAGCCGCCTGCACCCCGGGCGCGCCACCCCCAGCCGACGTGGATCCCGACCCGGTGAGGTCGCCACAGATCGAGACGGAGGGCAGCCGGAGGCCTGGTCGGAGGGCCGCAGGGCGGTGGGAGGGACCCCCTCCGCATCGTGATAATGTTCTGCAGCACGCGCGAGTGGCGGAACGGCAGACGCGCTGGCTTCAGGTGCCAGTGTCCGAAAGGGCGTGGGGGTTCAAATCCCCCCTCGCGCACGTGTTGCCTGGGAGATGTCCCAGGCCGATGAAGAGCCGGAGACCTCAGGGTCTCCGGTTCTTCGTCATTCTGGGCGTCGGGATGGGCGGCATGGCTGTCGAGAGGGCAGCGCTGGCACCGGCTCCTCCTCCACTCGGGACCGCGTCGCTCCGCCTCGAACGCACGTCTCGCCTCGACGCGAACGCCCGGTGAGCAAGGCCCCGACGGTTCCGATGCGGAGAACTCCCTTCTCGTAGCGGTGGGCCCAGCCCAATGCGGTCTACCCGGTATGCGTCGCAGCCGCCCTGACCGCGGTCGCCATCTCGAAGCGGAGTTGACGGCTGATCACGAGCCTTTTGGCGCTCTGACCTGGGCGCGGAGCTCCCAGGGGCGATACGGGCTCGGTTGAGCGATGAGCCACCCATTTGGCCGCGGCTGGTCGATCCTTCGCGTCGGTGGACGCCGCTACGCTCGCGGCGGGATCGACCCTAGGGAGATGGCGATGGCGCTGTTCGGGCTCGGACGACGTGGTGCGGACACCGTGGGACGCCCCTCACGGGGGTGGGTCCGGGACCTGGAAAAGGTCGCCTCCTCACTTCCGGAAGCCCGCCGGGTCGCCGACTATGTGCTGACCGGACGCGACCCCGCTTTCTTGGGGGTGTTGTCGAACCTCATGAGCGCGAGCCATATCTCGTGGCTCCCGAGGGGGAATGGCGACACAGGCAAGGCCGACTTGCCGGCCTTGCGGTCCCTGTATGCCGGGCTCGGAACTGTCGATGCCTCCGTCCTGCGCAGGTGGGGGCACGTCCTCGACGCCGTCCAGGGTCGGCGCGTCTGGGGCAGGACGGCGGTGCCCATCGCCGGCAAGTCCTGGCATGACTTGATGATCGCCCAGATGGTCGCCGCCACCCCCGCGCCTGGGCCGCTGCCCGGCGGCTTCGTCGACATCGCGCGGATCGCCGCGCTGGACGAGGTGGGCCCTGCTGAGCTCGTCACCGCGATGCTGACGATCGAGACACGGTCGCACTACTGCCCGCGATACACCTGCGCGCAGCTGGCCCGGCTGCCCGGGTTCGGCGACGCCCTGCTCGCGCACCCCGACCGGGTCGCGGCCATGCTGACGGCGGAGTCGGTCGACGCCCGGGTCGCGGCGCTGGGCGTCGTCGGCGCCGCGCTCACCGACGACGAGCTCGAGGCGGTCGTCGATCCGCTCGTCGAGGCGGCTACCGGGACGAGCCGGCAGGTGCGGGGGCACGCCGAGGCCCCCCTGGGGCGCGGGGCTGGGCCAGCGGCGGCGGCGCCGCGAGTCACCGCGGTCCAGGGCAGCCCTCAAGTACGCGGGCGCGCCCTCGAGTTGCTCGCGGCCCGGCCCGAGGAGCTCGAATGGGCCCGGAAGACGGCGCTGGCCGACCGCGCCGCGAGCGTCCAGGCTCTGGTCACGAAGTGGGACGCGGCGGTGCTCGTCGACCCGCCGGAGGATGACGACCGGCCCGAGCCTTTGCCACCGATCCGCTGGGCCGTCCCCCGGCAGGCGGCGGAGGCGTGTGCGCGGCGCCTCGTCGCGGAATTGTCGAGTGCCATCGAGGGCTACAACCAGAGCGTCATGGCGCGTTCGCCGGGCCAGGGTGCCGGGCGTGTCATGCCCCTGCCGACGGAGCGCACGTTCCGGGACCTGGTGGCCGTGCTCGTCTCCGACGCGGCTCCCTCGACGCAGGCGTGGCTCGAGGCGCCGACGTGGTCGACCACGCGAGTGCTCCTCAAGCTGGCCGGTGAGGGGCTCCTCGACGTGGTCAGCGCGGTGAAGCTCATCCCCGTGCTCGACATGCTCGAGAGGCGCGGCGGGTACGGCGGGGGTGTGGCCGTCCTGGACGACCTGTACCGCCGCACCGGGAAGCCTGATCTGCGCACGCTCAAGGCCATGTTCGACGAGATGGGACTGGACGGCCGTGCGCGGGTCTGGGGCTCCTACTCCGGCTCCTACGGTCCGCGGCTGGGCCGTGGCTGGGACGACGCGGACGTCTGGCCGTTCGTCGCCGAGCACCTGGACTGGATTCTCGCCGAGCCGTCCCGCACCGGGTGGGAGGTCGACGAGCTCGCGCTGTTCGCAGCGACCGCCACGCTGCCGACGCGGCCCGCGCGGCTTGTCGACGCACTGGTCCCGCTCGCGCTCGGGTCCCGCAAGGCGCTGCGTGGGCCCGCTCAGGAGGCGCTTGCCGGCGCCCCCCAGATCGCGTCCCGCGCCGCCGCCGGGCTTCAGGACGGGAAGAGCGACCGTCGCCTCGTCGCGACGCAGTGGCTGACCCGGCTCGCGGACCCCGCGACGCTTCCCGCGCTGCAGGCCGCCTGGGCCAAGGAACGCAACGACGTCGTGCGGGGCGCCCTGCTCGACGCCCTGCTCGCGCTGGGTGAGCGCGCCGAGACCTACCTCGACCCGCAGGCGACCAGCCAGAACGCGGCGAAGGCAGTCAGCAAGGGGTTGCCCTCCGCACTGGACTGGTGCGACTGGGACGCGCTCCCGGACATCGCTTGGGCCGCCTCGGGGGAGAGGGTGCCGCGCGAGGTCGTGCAGTGGCTGTGCGCGACTGCCGTCAAGGCCCGCTCGCCCGAGCCGGACGCTGTGCTGCGGCAGTACGCGGCACTGTTCGCGCCCGCTGACAGGCAGCGGCTCGCGCACCACCTGCTGACCGGGTGGCTGCAGGCTGACGTGCGCCCGATCCCCGCGGATGTCGCGGAGGAACACGCCCGGAATGACGCCGTGAGCAGCCATCCCTGGACGCGTGACGCGGACAGCCCATTCCACGGGATGACTGTCGAGCAGCTGACTGCGGCGCTGCTGCCCGTGTATCTGCGACAGCCAGCGGGATCGGCGATCTCCAGCAAGGGGGTGCTCGCCGTCATCGCCGCATGCGGTGGTCGTGACGTTGTCGCCCCCACGGAGCGGTACCTGCGCGAGTGGTTCGGCCAGCGCGCAGCCCAGGGCAAGGCCCTCATCGCCATGCTGGCCTGGGTGGACCATCCGTCCGCGACGCAGCTCGTGCTCGCCATCGGCTCCCGGTTCCGCACCAAGGGCTTCCAGGAGGAGGCCATGGCGCAGGCGCAGGCGTTGGCCGAGCGCAAGGGGTGGACGGTCGACGAGCTGGCCGACCGCACCATCCCGACGGGCGGCTTCGGCGACGACGGGCTGCTCGAGCTGTCCTATGGGCCACGGGTCTTCACCGCCCGGTTGCTCCCCGGCCTGACCGTGGACCTGCGCGACCCCGACGGCAAGCCGATCAAGGCCCTTCCGGCGCCGCGGCAGTCCGACGACCCCGAGCAGGCCAAGGACGCCAAGAAGGCGCTCACCATGGCCAAGAAGGACGTCAAGACGGTCGCGGACCTGCAGTCGCGGCGGCTGTACGAGGCGCTGTGCACCGAGCGGTCGTGGTCGGCCGAGGACTGGCAGCGCTACCTCGCCGCGCACCCCGTCGTGGGACCGGCCGTCCGACGGCTGGTGTGGGTCGCGACCGACGGGGCGGGAGCCGAGCCGGTCGTGTTCCGGCCCCTCGACGACGGGAGCCTCACCGACGTCGACGACGAGCCGGTGACCCTGGCGGCGACAGCACGGGTGCGGCTCGCGCATGACAGCGTCCTGACGGCCGGCCAGGTCGAGGCGTGGACCGCCCACCTGGCCGACTACGAGATCTCCCCGTTGTTCCAGCAGCTCGGGCGTGGCGTGCACGCCGTCACCGCGCAGGACCGCTCGCGGCACACGCTGGACGATTTCGAGGGGCACACGCTCCAGGCGTACGCGCTGCGGAGCCGCGCCACCCGGCTGGGCTACACCCGCGGTGCGCCCGGCGACGGCGGCTGGTTCACCTCCTACGCGAAGCGGTTCCCGACGCTCGGCATCGTCGCGGAGGTCGAGTTCACCGGGAACACGCTCCCCGAGGAGGACCGCCTGGTGGCCCTGCGCACGCTGTCATTCCACCGTGTGCGGCCCGGCGCGCCCGAGCGCGAGCAGCTCACCCTCGGCGACGTCCCAGCGGTCCTCGTGTCCGAGTGCTGGCATGACCTGCGCCAGATGGCGGCACAGGGCGGCGGGTTCGACCCGGACTGGCAGAAGAAGGCGGAGTACTGACAGTGACTGCTGACCCCGTGACCACCAGGGTGCTGCGCGCCCCGGCCGAGGTCGAGTTCGCCGCCGAGCTGGCCGCCCTGGCCGCTGCCGACGCGGGGAGCCGGCCGGCGGGTTGGCGCCTGACGCCCCGCGCGGTGCGGGCCTTCATCGTCGGCGACCCACGGCTCGGCGTGACCCGGAAGTTCTACGGTGACGACGCCCTGGTGGACCGGTGCGTCGTGACGCTCATGAGCAGCCGCGGCCTGCTGCTGGTCGGTGAGCCCGGCACGGCGAAGTCGATGCTGTCCGAGTTGCTCGCCGCGGCGGTCTCAGGCGACTCGACCTGCACGGTGCAGGGCAGCTCCGGCACCACCGGCGACCAGATCACGTACTCGTGGAACTACGCGCTCCTGCTGGCGGAGGGCCCGACACCCCGCGCGCTCGTGCGGGGGCCCCTGCACCGGGCGATGACCGACGGCGCCGTGTGCCGGTTCGAAGAGGTCACCCGCGTCCAGCCGGAGATCCAGGACGTCCTGATCGGCGTGATGTCCGACAAGGTCCTCCACGTCCCCGAGCTCGCCGGGCCGGAGAGCGTCGTGTTCGCGGCCCGGGGCTTCAACGTCCTCGCCACGGCGAACTTACGCGACCGTGGCGTCCACGAGATGTCGAGCGCCCTCAAGCGCCGGTTCAACTTCGAGACGGTGCGCCCGATCCGGGACCGCGACCTGGAGCGCCGCCTCATCCTGGAGCAGACGTCCGAGCTACTCGCGCAGGGCGGCATCGACACCCGCCTCGCCCCGGATGTCGTGGACCTGCTGGTCACGGCGTTCCACGATCTGCGTGACGGGGTGACGGCCGACGGGATCGCCGTCGAGAGGCCGACCGCGGTGATGAGCTCGGCCGAGGCCGTCGCGGTGGGGTACGCGGCGGCGCTGGACGCCCACTACTTCGGCGACGGCGAGGTGGGCGGCGGACACCTCGCCCGGCAGCTCATCGGCACCGTGCTCAAGGACAACCCGGAGGACGGGAAGAAGCTGCAGCACTACTTCGACGTCGTCGTGCGGCCCCGCGCGAAGCGGGACCGACGCTGGAAGTCCGTCCTGGAGACCCGCGGAGAGCTCGACCGTTGACCTTTCCGCTTCCGACCGGCGACGACGTGCGGGCGCTGTCCGCCCGGCTCGTCAGCGACGACGTGGTGGTGATCCCCGTGCGGCACCACAGCCCCGCGTGCGCGCGCGCTGTCACCGCGGCGTTCGAGCGGCATGCCCCGTCACGTGTGCTGATCGAGGGGCCGCGGTCGTTCACCGGCCTGGTCGACCTGCTCTGCCACCCCGAGGCGCGATTCCCGCTCGCCGTGTACGCGTGGTCCCGACCGGCTGGCCGGTCCACCGCGCCGGGGGAGGGGCATGGCGGGTACTACCCGTTCTGCGACTACTCACCCGAGCTGGTCGCCACGCGGCTGGCCCACGCGGCCGGCGTGCCCGTCGCCTTCTGCGACCTCGAGGTCGGGGAGCAAGCGGCGGCCGCGTCGAGCACGGTGCTGCCCGGCGCCGGGTCGCTGCTGCGCGAGGACGTGTACGCGCACAGCCGGTCGCTGGCCGCTCTCGCCGAGCGCCTCGGCTGCCGCGACCAGGAAGACCTGTGGGAGTTGCTGTTCGAGGCTGGCGCCGACGACGGCCTGGACGCCCACCTGGACCGGATGACGGCGTACTGCGTGCTCGCGCGGCGGGACAGCACCGACGCCGAGTTGGACCGTGACGGGACGCGTCCGCGCGAGGCGGAGATGGTGTGGCACGTGCGGGAGGCGCTTCGCGCGCGGCAACCGGGCGACGGCCCGGTGATGGTCGTCGTCGGCGGCTTCCACGCTGTCGCCATGCCCGACCTGCTCGCATCCGCACCCGCCAGGCCCAACGTGGACGTCGGGGCCGTCGAGGACGGCCATGCGCTGGTCCGCTACGGCTTCGACCGGCTCGACCGGCTCAACGGCTACGACAGCGGCATGACATCGCCGGGATGGCACCAACGCGTCTGGGACGAGCACCTCAGCGGCACCGCCGCCGACACGGCTCGGGTGAACGCGACACTGACGGCGCTGCTGGACCTCGCGGCCGAGCTCAGGGGCCGCCACGGGTCGCCCGTGGCGACACCGACGCTGGCAGCGGCGTACCAGCAGGCGCTCACGCTCGCCGAGTTGCGAGGCCGTCCGGCGCCGCTGCGCAGCGACCTGGTCGACGCCATCACCAGTTGCCTGGTGCAGGGCGACGCCGACGTCGAGGGCCTCGTCGTGGCGACCGCGACCCGTCGCATGCTCACCGGCGACCGGGTGGGGCGCGTGCCACCCGGGGCCGGGACACCGCCGCTGGTCCGGGACACCCTGGCCCGGCTGCGGGAGCTGCGCCTCGACACCGACGCCATCGAGCCGCGCACCCTGGCCTTGGACCTGTACCGCAGCGCCCCGCACCGCCGCACGAGCCGGGCCCTGCACGGTTTGGCGCTGCTCGGCGTGCCGTTCGCCACCCATGTCGCGGGGCCGGACTTCGTGCGCGGGAGGGGCCTGACCCGTCTGCAGGAACGGTGGACCTATCTCTGGGGACCGTCCACCGAGGGCTGCCTCGCGGAGGTGTCGATGCTGGGCTCCACTTTGGACGAGGCCGTGGAGGGGCGGTTCGGGTCCCTTGTCGCCGCTGCCACGGAGGACGGCCGGACGCCGAGGAGCGTCGACGCGGTCTCCCTGCTCGCCCAGGGGGCAGTCGTG
Source organism: Cellulomonas timonensis (assembly GCF_900046455.1). GTDB lineage: Bacteria > Actinomycetota > Actinomycetes > Actinomycetales > Cellulomonadaceae > Cellulomonas_A > Cellulomonas_A timonensis. The sequence continues at coordinate 171,238 of NZ_FCOT01000011.1, read as the reverse complement.
GGGCTGCATGACAGGACTGCGCCGGTGGTCGAGCTGGTGCGGCACGCGCTGGGGGCCGAGACATCCTTTGTGGACGCGGTGCACGCGGTGGGGGCGTTGGCCCTCCTGGCAGACGGCCGCGAGGCAGTCGAGTCCGGGCGCCTCGCAGGACTCGCCGAGCTGGTCGCGCACTCCTACGCGCGCTGCCTGTACTTGGGGGCACAACTGCGAGGCGACGAGGAGCCCCCGGAAGACGTCGCGACGGCGCTGGCGCGCCTGCGCGAGCTGCTCGCCTCGCCCGGGGGGCAGGACCTGGACGCGGCGCCGTTCTGGGAGCTCGTCGAACGGCTGCGACATGAGCACACGAGGGCGCTGGTGCGGGGGGCGTCGGCGGGGCTGGCGTCCACCGCCGGGCGGCTCGATGCCGACGACCTGGCGCGGGACGTCGCGGGGCACCTCGCCGGCTCGATCGACGCGCACGAGTCGGTCGGGTTCGTGCGCGGCCTCTTCGCGACGGCGCGGGAGACGGTGTGGCAGGACTCCGGTGTGGTCTCAGCGTTGGACTCGCGACTCGTCGACTGGGACCAGCCCACGTTCCTGTCCACGCTGCCCGACCTCCGGCTCGCCTTCGCTGGACTCACCCCTCGCGAGACGGACCGCGTCGCCGGGGCTGTCGCGGCACTGCACGGGGGCGCGCGGCCGGATGTGCCGCTGCGGCGCGATGTCGACGAGCACACGGTCCAGGCGCTCGCGGAGTTGTCCCAGAGCCTCGTCGAGGTGCTCGAGCGCGACGGCCTCGGGGCCTGGGCCGCGACCGGGTCGCACCCATGAGGCGGTCGCACCGATGAGGCCGACGGACCGATGGCGCCTCGTCCTGGGGCGATACGCCGACGGGCGCCTCCCCGCCCCGCAGGACTCCGACGGGCTGCGCTACGAGGCCGCCCTGGAGTACCTGTACGGGCGGGAGTACGCCGGCCGCGGCGGGCGCGCCGATGACGGGACGGACGGCTCCGACCGGGACCTGTCACCCGGCTCCCTGGACCCGTCCGCACCGTCGATCGTCGACTGGCTTGGCGAGGTGCGCGAGCTGTTCCCGCGCGAGACCGTCGAGACGATCGAGCGCCACGCCCTGGACCGCTACGGCCTGACAGAGCTCGTGAGCGACGCCGAGGTGCTCGCCCGGATCGAGCCCAGCGAGGCGCTGCTCAAGACCCTCCTGTCCCTCAAAGGACACCTCGACCCCACCGTGCTGGGCGAGGTGCGCCGGATCGTCCGCGCCGTCGTGGACGATCTGCGACGCCGGCTCGAGAACGAGGTCCGCCAGGCGTTGACGGGCCGGCTCAGCCAGCACCGCCACTCGCCGCTCGCCGTCACCGCGAACTTCGACCCCCGCGGCACCATCCGGGCCAACCTGCGGCACTGGGACGCGGACAGTCAGCGCCTCATCGTCGAGCGGCCGCTGTTCTTCCAGCGGGACACCCGCCGCATCCCCTGGGAGGTCGTCCTGCTCGTCGACCAGAGCGGGTCGATGGTCGGGTCCGTCATCCACAGCGCCGTGATGGCGGGCATCCTCGCCGGCCTGCCGGCCTACCGATTGCGCCTGGTCGTCTTCGACACCAGCGTCGTCGACCTGACCGACCTCGCCGGCGATCCCGTCGAGCTCCTCATGACAGTTCAGCTCGGGGGCGGCACCGACATCGCCCAGGCGGTCACGTACGCCGAGCAGATCATCGAGAACCCGGCCAAGGCCGTCGTGGTGCTCGTCAGCGACTTCTGCGAGGGCGGGCCACCGTCCCACCTTGTCGCGGCCGTCCGCCGTCTCGTCGAGGCGCGGGTGACGACGATCGGCCTGGCCTCCCTCGACGGGACCGCGCACCCGGCCTATGACAAGCGGATGGCCCAGGACCTCGCCGATGTCGGGATGCCGGTCTCCGCGCTGACCCCGGGGCGGCTCGCCGAGTGGCTCGCGGAGGTGACCGCACGATGAGTGGGAGTGCCGACGTCGCAGCGGTGCTGGCCCGGTACGACGAGGACGCGTGGGTGGCCCTGGCGAACCGTGGACTGCTGCGGCGCGCCCGCAAGGACCTCGAGTCGTCGACCGTGCGGGTCGTCGCGGAGCATGGCTCCGACGTCGAGGTCGGCGTCGGGGAGGCGACGGTGCGCATCGGGGTGGCCGGTCCTGGCCAGGCCACGTGCTCCTGCCCGAGCGCTGTGACCTGCCAGCACATCCTCACCGCCGGCCTGTGGCTCGCCGCCGGAGCCGTGGCGCCGGCCGCGCCGGACACGGACGAGTCAGTGAGCGGCGCCACGGACGCCCTGCACGCGGAGCTCATGGGGTTCGACGTCGAGACCCTGACGGCGTACGCCGGGCTGCCCGGATACCGGTGGGCGTGCCAGGCGCTGGACGACGCGGACGAGCCACCCGAGCTGACGCGTGACGGCTACCTGAGCGTCACGTTCCCGCGCCGCGGCCTGACGGCCCGCTACCTGGGCGGGGGCCTCGACGCCCTGCTGCTCGACGAGGCGGTGCCCCACGTCGAGCGCTTCCGGGTGGCAGTGGTCCTCGCGTGGCAGCGGGCGCACGGCCTGGTCCTGGCACCACCCCCACCGCCGAAGTCGCGGCCGAGTGAGGAGTCGCTGTCGCGCGTGGAGTCCCGGCAGCGCCTGCGAGGCACGGCCACCGCCGTTCTCCACGACACGGTCCGCGTCGGCATCTCCCACTTGTCGCCCGCGATCCATGAGCGCCTGGTGACATCTGCCGTGTGGGCGCAGGGCGTCGAGTACCACCGGCTCGCCCTGCTGATGCGCCGGATCGCCGACGAGGTCGAACTGCTGCTGGCCCGCTCGGCGCGTGCGGACGACCTGGCCCTGCTCGACGAGGTGGCCGTCGCGCACGCCCTCGTGGCCGCCCTCGACAACGCCGCCGGGGAGGAGCCGCCCGCCCTGCTCGGCAGGGCCCGCACGTCATACGACCAGGTGCGCCGGCTCGACCTGGTGGGGCTTGGCGGGCGTCCGTGGCGCACAGGCTCGGGCTACCAAGGGCTGACGTGCCTCTTCTGGGATGCGGCGGGGTCCCGGATGCTCACGTGGACCGACGCGCGCCCCGACACGTTGCCGGGGTTCGCCCCGCGTGCGCGGTGGACGCAGCCTGGCCCGTGGACCGGCCTGTCCACACCCGCGGCGGCGACCGGCCGGCGGATCGTCCTGACGCATGCGCAGGTCAGCCCGGACGGGCGGCTGTCCGGGGTGGAGGCCACGACAGCCGCAGTCACCGAGCTGCGCGGAGCGGCCCTGTTGGATGCGCTGCCGGTGCGGGAGTCCTGGGGCGAGCTGGCCGTCCGCCGGGCCACCGGTCTGCGCGACCCGGCCGATCAGTCCTCGATGTGGACCGTCCTGCGGGCGGCTGGCTCGCTGCCGGCGCAGTGGGATGGCGTGGCACAGACGCTGCGCTGGCCGCTGCTGGACGGCGACGGCGACGTCCTGACGCTCGAGGTGCCGTGGTCCCGGCTGCACGCGCATGCGATCAGCCGCATCGAGGCGCTCGGTGGGGCATTCCCGCAGGGCGCGGGTGTGGTGGCACGTGTCCAACGAGTGCGGGGTCAGCTGGTGGGTGAGCCGCTCAGCCTTGTGCTGCCCGAGCGGGGTGCGATCGACGCGCTGCACTTCGACCCCGACCCCGACCCCGGGTCCACCGCGGAGTCTGCGCTCGTGGCCGGACTACTGGCCGCCGGCGCCGCGGACCGGCCGACCCCACCGGACGCGCCGGTCGACGATGCCGGGCTGGTCCCCGCCCCGGTGGCGGCCTTGCGATCCGTCGTCGAGCAGGCCGCACAGCGCGGGTGCGGCGGGACCGTGCCGGGGGAGGTCCACCGTCGGCTGGCGCGGGCCCATGCCGCCGCCCGAGCGGTCGGCCTGTCCGTGTTCGCCGAGCCGGACCCGAGCATCGATCCGGCGGAGTCGCTGCTGCGGTCGTTGTACCTGGTGCAGCAGGTGGAGCGAGCGCTCGGCTGACCACCCGACGGGCTCGCTCGACGCCGTCGGGCGGGGGAGTCGATGAGCGCCCTGATCGCAGTCAGGGCTGGGGTGGCGCAGCCCGAGTGAGGACGGCGAACGTCGGCGCGGTCGGGTCGAACGGGGCGCCGGTCACGTCGCCGAACAGGTCTGGCGCTGTCAGGGCCGCGGCGGTGAGTTCCGCGGTGACCTGGGCTGGTGTCAGGCAGTGCAGCCAGTTCCAGAACTGCCGGACCTCGGACCCGGTGTCGATTGTGTAGCGGTCGAGCACCAGCCGGAGCTCGGGGTACGTCCAGGTCTCATGAGTTCCCATGTAAGGCGACCGAGCCCAGAAACCTCCCATCAGGTCGGGTTCGCGCACGACTCCCGCGCTCTCGAGGTCGAAGCGCGGGGCAGCGGTCACGTCCATCACGAGGGCGCCCCCAGGACGTAGCGCCTCCCGGGTTCGACGCAGCAGGCCCGCTCGCTGATCCGGGCTGAGGGTGCAGAAGTCCTCGTAGATGAGGATCGCGGCGTCGAACCCGTGGCCCAGGTCGTCTCGCAGGTAGTCGGCCCGGCGGAACTCGGCGGGCAGCCCTTCGGCGTCTGCAATCGAGCGGGCGTGGGCGATCGACCGACGCGACACGTCGAGCCCGGTGACCTCGATGCCCTGGCGGGCGAGGCGGCAGGCGTACAGGCCGGGCCCGCACCCGAGGTCGAGCACCCGGCTTCCGCGGCGCAGTACTAGGGCCTCGACCAGCCACTCCACTGAGCGATCGATGAAGGCGTGGGGACGGGAGGCCGGCGCCGCCTCGGGGTCGAGATGCAGGGCCAGCATTCGGGCGGAGATGTGCGCGTCGTCCCAGAACTCGGGGGTGGTGAAGGCGCTGAAGGGCTCGGGTCGGGGCAGGGCTGAGGGCATGGGGTGCTCCTGGTGCGAGAGGACGTGCGGAGGCGCCGCAGCGGTGGTGCGGCACACTGGGTTTTCGCAGGTCAGGAGCCCATAGGCGGGACTCTAGTGGCCGGGTGCCAGCCGGTCATTGGCATTGTTGGCTGAGGTGCGCCCGGTGCGGTCGCGCATTCGCGAGATAGCGGTGGCCGTGAGGGATACCGCCCGATCGGGGTCGCGCATGAGGTCGGCGAGCACCCCAGCGGCGTCGGCGCCGGGCACCTCGGCGAGGGCCTGCGCCACACGCAGCCGCACCGCGGGGTCGGCGGTGTGGGCGGCGAGGGTGTCGACGAGCGTGCCGACGATCGCCGTGTCGTCAGTCTTCTGGGCCACGACGCCCAGCGCCTCGCCTGCCTCGACGTCCTTCGTCCCCGCCACCACCATCGCGATGAGCACTGGCACGGCTGCCGGCTCGCCACGGCCGCCCAATGCGAGGGCGGCGTGTTCGCGGACCGCCACGTCGGGGTCGTCGAGTGCCCGCAGGAGGGACGCCGCAGCGTCGTCCCCTGTGGTTCCAGCGAGGGTGAAGACCGCACGGCGGCGCACTTCGACGTCGTCGGAGTCCAGCCCGGCGGCCCCCGCCGCCACTCCCTCGCCACCGGCACGCGCAAGGGCCCAGCGCAGCGCCCCGGCGACGTTCGTGTCCGGTTCGGCGAGGAGCGCCTCAGCGAGCATCCGGGCCGTCGCGGGGGTGTCCTCCGACGACAGCGCCGTCTGCTGTCGGCGGGCAGGGCTGGGCGACGCGAGGCCGTGCAGCAGCTCGACGAGCCGGTGGACGTCCTCCCATTCGGCGGGCCCGGAGGAGTCGACGGCGCGCAGCCGCTCCAGGAGCTCCCGCTCGCGTCGCAGGCGCTCCTCCGAGCGCTGGACCAGATCGGCGACGAGCGCGGTCGGGGTGAAGCCGGGGTCGTCGAGGGCCCGTCCGATGTCCCGCAGCGACAGGCCGAGCGACCGCAGGCTCTCGACGTGGAAGATTCTGCGGATGTCCTGCGGTGAGTACTCGCGGTAGCCGCCGACGGTCCGTCCCGTCGGCCGGACCAGGCCGAGGGTGTCGTAGTGCCGGAGCATGCGGGCGCTCACCCCTGAGCGGCGGGCAGCCTCACCGATGAGCATGCGTCAGCGCGCCCGGTCGGGGCCGAGCGCGTAGGCCCGATTCGCCTCGTTGACCGCCAGGTCGAAGCCCGCGTCGGGGTCGTCGAGGAGCCGCTCGGTGGCCCGTGCGTGGGCGCGCACCCTCGCGTCTGCATGTGTGCGCGCTGCCTCGAGGGCGGGTCGGGTGACGTCTCCGAGGGCTTCGAGGGCGCGGCTGAGGCTGAGTTGCACCTCGCGGTCGCCTCGACCGAGTTGCGTCACGAGGTCGGCGGCGAGTGCGGCCTCCTCGTCGGCGGGCACGAGCAGGACGGCGGCGCGCCAGGCACTGCGGGCGACCTCGTCGTCCGGGTCGTGCAGCAGGGACCGGGTGACGGATGGCCACACGGACCTGTCGCCGATCTTGGACAGCGTGTGCAGCGCCTGGCTCCTCGCCTGCGGCCGGTCGGACCGGAGCTCGGCGCGCAGCAGCGGCACGGTGTGCTCGGCGGGCGCCCGGGTGAGCGCCCAGGTCAGCATGTCCCGCACGTAGAAGTCCGGCTCGACGGCGCAGCGCTCCACGAGCACGTCGACAAGGCGCGGGTCGGGCCGCGTCCCTGCGGCGAGTGCCGCCTGCAGTCGCGTGGACGAGTTCCCGGCCGCGAGTGCCTCGATCACCTGCGTGTCCATCTCCACCACCTCCGCAGCCCAGCCAAGACCTTGTCATGGTGTCAAGGTCAAGGCCGCGCCCTGAGGTCCAGTAGATTCCCCCCACGATGAGCGAGGGCGCCGTCACCGTCTGAGCACACAGCAGTGGGCGACCCGCCGAGAGGCAGACGGAGAGACATGGACACCACAGCGGCCGGAACCAGCGAGTACGACCGCTTCGGGCCGTGGATCGACGAGGTACGGCTCCCGGAGGACATCCCCCGCCTGTTCCGCGGACACCCGGTCGACCTCGACGCCGCGCGCCTCGTGCTCAAGGTCCCCCGGAACATCGCCCGCCGCGACGCCACGGCGGACATGGACCTGTACGACCACCTCCTCGTGCTCGACGACGACGGGCTCACCGTTCTGTCACGGCGCACCGAGCACGACCACGCGACCCGGCGAGCGCCAGGGCCGGGCGTCTTCGACGTGCGCGACGTCCCGTTCGAGGACGTGGTGGCGGTCCGTGACGTCATGAACCTGCTCGACGGCACGCTGACGCTGCACACGCGCACCGGCTCCGACCTCACCGTCCGGTACAACGGCTCAGGCCGGAGCACGATGAGGACGCTCGTCGACGAGCTCCGGGCCAGCGCGTCGGAGGGCTACCCGCGTCCCCTGGCGTTCGCCCTGATCGAATCGGGCGCCCAGCACGCCAGCGCCACACCGGACCTCGGCCGAGTGGACGCCTCCCTGCTCGGGGACTTCCAGGACGTGTCCCGCCACCTGCCCGGCCTGACCTTGTGGTCGGGGCACGGACGACGACAGGTCGCGCTGCGCGGCGCCGATCCGGTCAAGGCCATCGGGCACGCGCTCTCGCCGGCAACCCTCCACGGCGCCGTCGTCGCCGGCGACTCGTTCGCCCTGGAGGTGTTCGGGCGCCACGAGTGGCTGATGCGCGGCAAGAAGCCCATGCACTCCGCGTCGCGCCTGGTCATCCCGCTCAACGCCCCGGACCGGATCGACGTCGCACCACACCCCGACTACCTGGGCGTCATGGTGGTCACGCTGAGCGCCGGCGCCACCCGCATCGAACTGGTCGTGCCCGAGGGCTCCGGCGCCCACCGGCTGCTCTCAGAGGCCGCGGCGCAGGTGGCAGGGCTCGGGGCCTAGAGCCTTCCCTGTAGCCCTATACACAATCATCGCTACATCGCTACGGTTGTGTGTATGAGCGCATCCGAGCGAGTCGGGCCGGCCATGAGCCTGGCCCAAGCGGCGGACGCTTTAGGGCTGAGTCGGTCGCGGGTCGACGCGCTCGTGCGGTCAGGCCGCGTGCGGTCGCGGCGCATCGGCCACCAGCATGTGATCGACGACCTCTCCGAGCTGTCCGCGCTGCCACGCCGATCCGGCCGGCCGATGAGCACACGCATGGCGTGGGCCCTGCTCCTCTTCGCGGACGGCAGGCCCGTCGAGTGGGTGGCGCCCACAGAGCGATCGCGGCTGCGCCAGCACCTCGCGCGACTGCGAGTCGACCCGGAGCCCGAGGTTCTGCTCCAGGCACTGGTCGTCAACCGCGCCGACCGGATCGCGCTTCACGGCGCGGAGCCCCAAGGCCTCTCGGCAGACGACGAGGTCGTCGTCTCAGGCCTCAGCGACGAGCGCTCGGGCCTCTCGGCAGGCTCCTCATTTGAGGGCTACGTGCACGTCGACGACCTCCGCAAGGTCATGCGCCGGCACCTGCTCGTCGAGCCGGCGGATAACCGACCGAACGTCTGGCTGCACGTGACCGAGCACCTGCCAGCGGCGTCGACGCGGCTGCAGGTCGCGGCTGACCTCGCCGAGCACGGCTCGGCACGCGAACGGTCGCGGGCGAGGGAGTTGGTCCACGACGTCGTGGGGCGGGTTGCGCCGTGATCGTCCTCCCACCGATGCCCGACCCGCAGCGCGACGCCTGGCATGCGTTGATGGACCTGCACGACAGGATGCCGACCGGCTGGGCACTCGTAGGCGGCCAGATGGTGCACCTGCATTGCGCTGAACGAGGTGTGGCGCCGACCCGCCCGACGAACGACGCTGACACGGCGGTGGACGTTCGCGCCGACCCCCGCGCACTGGCCACCTTCACGTCTGTGCTTCGAGAACTGGGATTCGAGCCAGCAGGGACATCTCCACAGGGCTACCAGCATCGATGGGTGCGACAGCGCGCCGCGATCGACGTGCTCATTCCACGTGGCCTTCGAGAGGCCAGTCCCGCGCGGCTGACTGTCACCGGGGCAACGACCATTGAGACCTTCGGCGCGCAGCAAGGCTGTCGACCGAGCCGAGGGGGTCGGTGTCACGGTCGAGCCTCGGGAAGGCCGCGTACGTCGCCCGACCTTGCTGGGAGCGCTCGTCGGGAAGGCAGCCGCGATGCGGATTCTGGTCGACCCGCGAAGTTCTCGACATCTGCATGACTTCGCGACGCTCACCACCTTGATCCGGCCGTCCGACCGCATCGACACCGCCGGGCCCCGGGATCGCGAGCATCTGAACAACATGCTCGGCCTCATGACGAAGGACGCGTCGTGGAAGTCGATCGACGGGGCGATCGATGGAGTCTCGCGCCTGAGGCTCGCGCTCTCGAGGGACGAGGAGACATCGACCCATCGGAGGCAGAATCCGTGGGTCCGCTGACGCTGGCGCTGCTATTGACGAGGACTTCGCCGTCCCCGGCGGCCTCCACGGCGCAGTCGTCGCCGGCGACGCGTTCGCCCTTGAGGTGTTCCGGCACCACGAGTGGCTGAGGCGCGTGGTGCGGCCTCAGGCGCGCAGAGCCTGGGCGACGATGGCGGACATCGGCGTGGTGGGGCGACCCAGGAGCGTGCTCAGGTCGCTCGTGACGTGGTCCAGCGTGCCACCGGCGATCGCGACATCAGCATCGACGATGAGCTCGACGATGTGCTCGGGCAGCCCTGCCTGCTGCAGGACTTGCCGGTACTGCTCGGCGGGAAGGTCCGTGTAGGTGAGCGTCGTGCCCGACTGCGCGGCGGCCTCGGCTGCGAGATCGGACAAGGTCCACGTGGTGTCGCCGGTCAGGTCGTAGGTCTTTCCGGCCTGGTCCTCGCGGGTCAGCACGACGGCGGCGGCCTCGGCGAGGTCTGCGCGGCTGACCGCGGCCATCCGGCCATTGCCTGCGCTGCCGGTGAGGGCGCCGTACGTGACGGCGCCGCGCAGTGCTGCCGTGTGGTTCTCCGCGTACCAGCCGTTGCGCAGGATGACAGCGGGCAGGCCGGAGGCGGCGATGGCCTGCTCGGTGGCGCGGTGCACCGGCGCCAGTCCCATCGTGTTGGTCGGTGCGTGCGTGACCGAGGTGTAGGCGAGGAGCTGCACACCGGACTCGAGGGCGGCGCCGATGACGGCTTGGTGCTGCTTGACGCGCGTGGCGTCGGTGCCTGCGGGGGAGGACACCAGCAGCACCTTGTCGGCGCCGGCGAAGGCGGGCGCCAGGGTCTCGGGGAGGTCGTAGTCGGCGAAGCGGACCTCGACACCCAGGGTGGACAGCTCGTTGGCGTCGGCGGAATCGCGGTCGACGGCGATGATCTGGGCGGCGGGGACGCCCTGGGCGAGCAGGTGGTGGACGACCTGGCGGCCGAGCTGACCGGTGGCTCCGGTGACGACAATCATGAATCTGTTCCTTCTGATCACGGGTCATGGCTGATGGCCATGGAATGAACGTATGGCGCATCACGGGATCGATCCAGAGAGGCTCGTTCCTAGCGGCCCGGGCCAGGGGAAACGCATCCTAGGAAGTGGAGTACCAGGCTATTCTTCGGGGATTCAGGCCGTCTCCCAGGGTTCACTGCGACGATGAGCGTCGTGAATGCCATGAGTGAACCAGGAGAGCTGGCAACGATCCTGAGGGTGTGGCGCGAGCGCCTGGCTCCGCACATGGCCGGGCTGCCGTCGGGCGCCGCCAGGCGCACCGCAGGCCTTCGGCGTGAGGAGCTCGCGGTGCTGGCCTCGGTGTCTGTCGACTACATCGTCCGTCTGGAGCAGGGGCGCTCGGCGGCGCCGTCGGTGCAGGTGTGCGTCGCGCTCGCCCAGGCGTTGCAGCTCAGCGACACCGAGCAGGAGCATCTGTTCCGGCTTGCCGGGCACGCGACCGGCGGTGGGCGCATTAGCCGCATGGTGCCGGCGAATATTCGCCGATTGGTGGAACGCACCGGGGAAAGGCCTCAGGCGGTTTTTGACGCTATGTGGAACATTCTACTCTGGAACCCCATGTGGGCGGCATTGATGGGTGATCCCGCGTCCTCGCGGGAATCCGATCGCAACCTGGTCTGGCTGCATTTCACCGGTGCTTCGGACTGCCATCTGCACGGCCCTGGAAGTGCCGAGTCCCTCGACGCGTCCCTCGTCGCCGACCTGCGACGCAGCGCCGGGCGCTACCCCGACGACCCCCAGCTGCGACAGCTCGTCGCACGGCTGGACCAGGCCAGCGCGCAGTTCCGCGAATTGTGGGCGCGTCACGAGATCGACGAGCACGGACCGACCATCAAAAGGGTGGTCCACTCCGAGGTCGGGACCCTCGACCTGGACTGCGACATCCTCATCACGCAACGCCACGACCTGCGGATCATGATGTGCACCGCTGAGCCGGGCAGCGAGTCCGAGAGCAAGCTCGCGTTCCTCGGGACCATCGGCACCCAGAAGATGATGGCCGACTCTCGCTAGCCGGGCGCGGAGATGGGCGCGGCACTCAACCAGGCGCGGCTGCCTCAGCGGGCTCGGTCGTAGATCATCGCGAGCTCGCCGGATGCCCCGGCCTCGTGCCGGGTCAACGTCCATCGGGTGCCGGGCAGGCCGTCGTCGAGCAGGCGCGGTCCGCCGCCTGCGATCTCCGGCACGATCATGAGGTAGAGGCGGTCGATCATGTCGACGGACAGGAGCGACGTGATGACGCTCGCGCTGCTGTTGACGAGGATCTCGCCGTCACCGGCGTGCTTGAGCGCCGCGATGGTGTCAGCGGCGGGGGCGTTCACCACGCGCGTGCGTTCCCACGGCGCATCGGCCAACGTGGTCGAGAAGACGACCTTCTCCGTGGTGACCAGCCACCTCGCGTATCCGCGGTCCCGAGGATCTGCGCTCTCGTCGTCGGCGACGGACGGCCAGTAGCCCATGAAGCCCTCGGCGTTGACGCGGCCGAGGACCGCCGTTGTCGCGTTCTCCCAGATGCGGGTCATGTGGTCGCGCGCGGTGTCGGTGGCGACGTAGGGCGCGAAGGCGCCGAAGTCTCCGCGGCCGCCGGGGCCGTGGTAGCGCCCGTCGAGGGTGAGGGCGAGGTTCGCGGTCACGATGCGGTCGGTCATGTGGTGCTCCTCGGGTGGGAGTCGGCGCTGTCGGGGGATGCGGAGAGGATCGTCACGAGCTTGTCGAGGCTCTGCCCGAAGCCGAGCTCGACGCCCGCGATGAAATCGGCAGACTCGACCGTGCTGTCGGCGACCCGGAAATGGACGTCGAGGTCGGCGCCGGTCTCGCTGGCGCGCAGGTCGAGTCGGACGTGCGCGGTGAAGGCGACCTGGTCGTCGGGAAGGACGGGGGAGAGCCGATAGGCCAAGCGCTCTCCGGGGCGCACCTCGACCACCTCTCCCCGTGCGCGCCCGGCGACGGGGTCCGAGCCGTCCACGTCCTCGACGTCGCGGTACTCGTGGAGGATCCTGCCGCCGGGGCGTGCCTCGAAGACGAGCTCGGACACGCGTAGCTCCTCCGGCGTCCACCACTGGGCGAGCAGGGGGGCCTCGGTGAGGTGTCGCCAGGCCACCTCGGGCCGCGCGGCGAGCGATCGAGAGAACTCGAAGGAGCGCCCGTCGGCCCAGCCTGGCTCCTGGGCGGCGAGCCGCTCCCGCGAGAGGTCCACCCCGTAGCGCTCGAAGGCCTCGCGCGAGCCCGCTCGGTCGGCGTCGTCCGCCAAGCCGCTCAGTGCTGCCGACGCCTCCCGCAGCGCCTCCGGGTTCAGCGCGTAGATCCGGCGCTGGCCGGAGCGCTGGGACACGACCACCCCGGCTCGCTCGAGGGTCTGCAGGTGCTTGGTGGTCTGGGGTTGCCGTGCGCCGGCGAGCCGGGCGAGCACTCCGACCGGCCGGGGCCGCTCGGCGAGGAGCGTGACGAGCCGCCATCGGACGGGGTCGGCCAGCGCGGCGAAGCGAGCATCCATCCCGCGAGGATTCTCCACAGTGAATATTCCTGTCAAGGAATATCATCGCCGGGCACGGACACGAGGCCCCGGGCCAGCACAGACGTGGTGCTCGCCCGGGGCCTGAGGTCACACGTCCTGCAGCACCTCGCGGGCGAAGCGCTGGGACCGCTCGCGCAGCCCCTCAATGCGGCGCTGCACCAGGCCCTCGGGGTCCTGGCCGGCCTCGATGATCGTGGGCCGTCGCCGCACGTTGCGCGAGCACCCGAACCGCGTGCAGATCAGCGTGCCGATCGAGTTGAGGTTGCGGCCCGCGGCGCCGGAGCGACGAGCGACGTAGAGGGACACCTCGTCCTTGGAGTAGACGTCCTCGCACCAGGCGCACAGGGCGCGTCGGCGCTTGGCGCCGCCCTCGGGGGAGCGGAGCAGCAGCCCCACCACCGTGTCGTCGACGGGGAGGACGACGCACGCGCGCTGCGGGGCCTTGCGGTCGATCCAGCCGAGGTAGTCGAGGCGGTCCCAGTCGAGGTCGGCCAGGTCGGGCGGGAGGTTGAGGCGGGTGGCCTCGCCACGGGAGCAGTTCACGAAGGACGCGCGGATCTGCTGCTCGGTCAGGGGGTTCATGGTTCTCAGCTCTCGGGTGACGGCGCGGGTGGCAGGTCCCGCCGGCGGCTGTCCGCGGCGGGAGGGCACGCTCCGCCGAGCACCGCCAACCGCCCCCGATGAGGGGTGTCAGGCGTGCTGGGCGGGCGTCTGGGCCGCCGCTGAGCAGGCCAGAACGGCCGCCACACTTCCCCGCTGCATCGTGCTGCGCGCTCCGTTGTCCGATGGCTGGGGGCTCGTCCCCCGGCGCTGACCGGCCCCGATCGTACCGACCTGCGCTGGAGTGCCATCGAACGCCGGAGTCGGCGGGTGTCGAGAACCAGGCCTGACGGCGAACTGGGGAGACGGCATATGAACCTTCCGCCAACTGCCCGGCAACTCTCTGTGCTTTGGCGCCAGGCACCCTACAGGGCTCCTTAACTTCGTCGTGGCCGAGCTCTTCGGAGCGCCAGTCCCACGAAGAGAAGTGCCATGTCGACGACAGTCCTGCACCCGCCGCCCACGGTGATCACCCCCGGGCCGAAGCGTCGCGCGAGCCGGCGCCGCCGACGTGACCTGGTGGCATTCGCGCTGCTGGCCGGTCCCAACATCGCCCTGCTGCTGCTGTTCGTGTACCGGCCGCTGCTGGAGAGCTTCTACCTCTCGACGATGCAGTGGAACCTCGGGTCGCCGGTGGCCCGGTTCGTGGGGTTGGGCAACTACCGCGAGTGGTTCACCGACCCGGGCACCGCGCAGGTGCTCACCACCACTGCGGTGTTCACGGTCGCGACGGTGGGTGGCTCGCTGGTGCTGGGCCTGGGCTTGGCGCTGCTGCTGAACCGGAAGATGGCTGGCCGGGGCTTCGCGCGGACCGTGGCCTTCGCGCCGTACGTGCTGTCGGGGTTCGCCGTCGGCGTGCTGTGGCTGTTCATGTTCGATCCGCGCTACGGGCTGATCGGCGCGCTGCTGCGCATGGTGGGGCTGTCCTCGCCGCAGTGGTACACCGCGGAGCCGTGGCCGTTGGTGATGATCACCGTGGTCTACCTGTGGAAGCACGTCGGGTACGTCGCGCTCATCTACTTGGCCGGCCTGCAGGCCATCCCGCAGGACCTGCGCGACGCGGCGTCACTCGATGGCGCCTCGCGGACGCGGACGCTGCGCTCGGTGGTGCTGCCGCTGCTCACCCCGACCACGTTCTTCCTGGTCGTGACGATGATGCTCAGCTCGTTGCAGTCCTTCGACGTGATCAAGGCGATGACGCAGGGCGGCCCGCTGGGCAGCACCACCACGCTGATGTACCAGATCTACCAGGAGGGCTTCGTCAACGGCCGGGCCGGCTACGCGTCGGCGGGGGCCACGATCCTCTTCCTCGTCCTGCTCGCCGTCACAGCGGTCCAGATGCGTTACGTCGAGCGGAAGGTGCACTACGCATGACCACGATCGCCCCTCGCCCAGTCGCCGACGTCGTGGTGCGCGACACGCGCCCCGATGCCGCCCCGGTGATCGACCCGGACGCCACCCGGGTTCCACCCCGCCGCACGCCATCGGCCATCAAGCCGACCCCGCCCGGCCGCCGCTCCTCCGGCCCGCGCCTGCTCGACGCGGGCGGCTACCTGGCGATGATCGCCGCGACCGTCGTGATCGGCGCCCCGCTGCTGTGGATGGGCCTGGCCAGCCTGAAGATGCCCGACGAGCTGTACCGGCTGCCGTTGCAGTGGCTGCCCGGCTCGTTCGACCTGTCGAACTACGCGCAGGCCGCCGAGACGATCCCGCTGGGCCGGCTGCTGCTCAACAGCGTGGGCCTGACGATCGCCGGCGCCGGGCTCAAGGTGCTGCTCGGGCTGTGCTGCGCGTACGCGCTCGTCTTCCTCGACGTGCCGTTCAAGCGGGCGGTGTTCCTGCTGGTGCTGGCGACGCTGATGATCCCGCCGCAGATCACGATCATCCCCAACTACACGTTCGTCGCGAGCCTGGGCTGGCTGAACACGTACCAGGGCATCCTCGTGCCGGGCCTGGCCAGCGCGTTCGGGACGTTCCTGTTCCGCCAGCACTTCCTGTCGCTGCCCGCGTCGGTGCTCGAGGCGGCCGAGCTCGATGGCGCCGGGCATCTGCGGCGGCTCTGGCAGGTGGTGCTGCCGATGTCCACGCCCACGCTGGCGGCTGTCGGGCTGGTGTCCGTGGTCACCGAGTGGAACGACTACCTGTGGCCGTTCCTGGTGGTCGACGACGCGCAGAAGATGACGCTGCCCGTGGGCCTGACCCTGCTGCAGAACATCGACGGGATGAGCAACTGGGGCGTGCTGCTGGCGGCCACCGTCGTGGTGACGCTGCCCGTCCTGCTGCTCTTCCTGGTGTTGCAGCGCCGCCTCGTGGCCGGCCTCACCGCCGGCGCCGTCACCGGCTGACGTGACGCGCCCCCTCACACGTCCGGGCTGCGACCGCAGCACCGTGCGACCTCCCACCCCTAGGAGAATCCCGTGTTCGAACCCCTCGCGCGCCGGCGTCGTCGGCCTGCCCTCATCCTCGGCGCGCTGGCGGCTGCCGGCGCCCTGACGCTGACCGCGGCCTGCTCCACGCCGACCGTGGGCATCCAGGCTGAGGCGGCCGGGACGACGTCGGCCGACGCGGTCGACTGGTCCGGCGTCACCCCCGCCAGCGAGATCACGTGGTGGAGCAACCACCCTGGCTCCTCCCAGAAGGTCGAGGAGGAGCTCATCCGCCGGTTCGAGGCGGAGAACCCCGACATCACCGTCAAGCTCGTGACGGCGGGCGCCAACTACGACGAGGTGGCGCAGCGCTTCCAGGCCGCCTCGCAGACCTCCGAGCTGCCGGACCTGGTCATCGCGTCGGACGTGTGGTGGTTCCGGTACCACCTGAACGACCAGATCCTGGCGCTCGACGAGGTCTTCGAGGCGATCGACGCCGACGCGGCGGACTTCAACCCGGCGCTGTACGGCGACTACGAGTACGACGGCGCCCACTGGGCGGCCCCGTACGCGCGCTCGACACCGCTCTTCTACTACAACAAGGACATGTGGGCGGCCGCCGGGCTGCCCGATCGTGGCCCGGAGACGTGGGCCGAGTTCGCGCAGTGGGGCGCCCAGCTCGACGCGCAGGTCCCCGCTGACAGCGCGCCGCTGGGCCTGGCGACCGGCACGTCCTGGGCGGCGTGGTGGTTCGAGAACATGATCTGGGGCCACGGCGGCGAGTACTCCGACGGGTGGGACACGACGCTGACCTCCCCGGAGGCGCTGGAGGCCGGTGAGTTCCTGCGGGACCTGTTCCACGGGAGCAAGGTCGCGACGGTCTCGACGGATGCGAACGCGGACTTCTCGGCGGGGGTGGTGGCCGCGACGATCGGCTCGACGGGCAGCCTCAAGGGCATCCTCGACGCGGCGTCCTTCGAGGTCGGCACGGCGTACCTGCCCCAGGGCCCGGATGGCGGTGGCACGCCCACCGGCGGCACCGGCCTGGCGATCCCGTCGTCGCGCCCGGTGGAGAACCAGCTCGCGGCGGCGACGTTCCTGAAGTTCCTGACGTCCACGGACTCCACGGCGTACTTCTCGCAGAACACCGGGTACATGCCGGTGCGGACGTCGGCGGTGGAGTCCGACGACATGAAGGCGGTCTACGCGGCGACCCCGCAGTTCCGCACGGCGGTGGACCAGCTCGCCGACCGCGCCCGCTCGCAGGACTGGATCCGGGTGTTCGTGCCGGGCGCGGACCAGATCCTCACCGAGGCGATCGAGCAGATCGTGCTCAAGGGCGTGGACCCGCAGACGGCGTTCGAGGGCATCACCCCGCAGCTCGAGACGGCGTACCGCGAGAATGTGGAGCCATACCTGTGACGGTCGTGATCGGGCACCGGGGCAACTCCTCGGTGGCGCCTCAGAACACGCTCGCGGCCTTCGAGGCGGCGTGGCGGGCGGGCGCCCACGCGATCGAGATCGACGTGCAGCTCACTGCCGACGGCCAGGTCGTGGTGATCCACGACGACACCGTCGACGCGACCACCGATGGCTCGGGCGAGGTGCGCTCGATGACGGGGGACGAGGTGCGCGGGCTGGACGCCGGCTCGTGGTTCTCGCCGGTGTTCGCGGGGCACCGGGTGCCGACGTTCGACGAGGTGCTGGGCCTGATGCTCGAGCGCCCGGGCCTCGACCTGCTGCTGGAGGTCAAGGGGGAGTGGACGGCCGAGCAGGTCCGCCCGGTGACGCAGGCCGTGGCCGCCGCAGGCCTGGGCTCGCGCACCATCGCGCAGAGCTTCTGGCCGGGCACGGTGGCGGCCTTGCGGGAGGCGGCCCCGTCGCTGCGACGGGGGCTCCTGATCGCGGAGCTCCATGACGACGTGATCGGGCTGTGCCGCGGACTTGATGTGGTGGCGTGCAACCCGCATGGGCAGCTGCTGCGCGACCACCCGGGCCTGGTGGACGAGCTGCGCGAGGCGGGCGTGGTGGTCATGGTGTGGACGCTCAACGAGCCCGAGCAGTGGGCTGCGGCGACGGCCGCGGGGGTTGACGCGATCATCACGGACCGCCCGGACCGGTTGGCGGGCTGGCTCGCCGGGCGCGCCGTCAGCGTGGTGGCGGCCTAGCCGCGACAGAGCGCAGGACCTTGGTGGCAGGTGCAGCGGTGGAGACCCTGACATCAGGTGGGAGCAGGTGAGCGGGGTGCGGGACTGGCCGATGGCCGGGCCCGCACCCCGCTCTCATTCCGGCCGTCACGGCCCCAGGCGGGAGGTAGGCGGCTCCCAGGGAGATGTGGTTGACCCGTTACCTCACGTTTGTGGACTTCCTCCAACTTGGGCACATTCTGGCGAGCCCGGTTCATGTCGCAACAACCCCTTTGTCATGGGCAAAACCGACCCCTGGAGCGGATGCATGCCCGCAGGTCACGATTTCGATAACGGTATCGATATCGTTTGACACTCACAGGGTGCGCGCGTACAACTGAGCGCGGCAGGCGAACTGTCGAGTAGTCAAAGATGACAAGGAATCCACGATGACGAGGAAGTTTCGCGGCGCGGCGGGCACTGTCGCGCTGAGCGCCACGATCGCGCTCCTGGCCGCCGGCTGTGCCGGCGGCGACGCTGGCGGGTCCAGTGACGGCTCCACCGCCATGACCTTCTGGCACAACTCCACCACCGGTGAGGGCAAGGCCTTCTGGGAGGACACCGTCGCCGACTTCGAGGCGGCGAACCCCGGCGTCACCATCGAGATCCAGGCCATCCAGAACGAGGACATGGACGGCAAGCTCCAGACCGCCCTCAACTCTGGCGACGCCCCGGACATCTTCATGGCCCGCGGTGGCGGCAAGCTCGCCGACGTGGTCGAGGCCGGCCAGGTCATGGACCTCACCGACGCCATCGACGACGCGACGATGTCGGCCCTCGGTGGCGAGGGCGCGTTCAGCGCGTTCACCGTCGACGGCAAGATCTACGGCATGCCGACGGCGGTCCTCCCCGGCGGCATCTACTACAGCAAGGACCTGTTCGCGGCGGCCGGCATCACGTCGACCCCCACGACCATGGACGAGCTCAACGACGCGGTGACCGCGCTCAAGGCCTCGGGCGTCGACCCGATCGCCCTCGGCGCCAAGGACGCGTGGCCCGCAGCGCACTGGTACTACTTCTTCGCGCTGCGCGAGTGCTCGCAGGACACCATCACCGAGGCCGGGACCACCAAGTCCTTCGACGACGAGTGCTGGAGCAAGGCTGGCGAGGACCTCGAGGAGTTCGCCGGGACGAACCCGTTCAACAACGGCTTCCTCACGACCTCCGCTCAGCAGGGCGCTGGCTCGTCCGCTGGCCTCATCGCCAACCACAAGGCGGGCATGGAGCTCATGGGCGCCTGGAACACCGGCGTCATCGCCTCCCTCACCCCGGACGAGCAGCCGCTGGCCGACCTCGGCTGGTTCCCGTTCCCCGAGCTCGAGGGCGGCGAGGGTGAGCCCGGCGCGATGATGGGCGGCGTCGACGGCTTCTCCTGCTCGGCCGACGCTCCCAAGGAGTGCGCCGACTTCCTCAACTTCTTCATGCAGAAGGAGTACCAGGAGGGCTACGCGACGGCGTTCCACACGCTGCCGGCTAGCAAGGAGGCCCAGGGTGTCGTGACCGACCCGGCCCTCCAGTCGATCCTCGAGGCCTACAACGAGGCGCCGTACGTCGAGATCTGGATGGACACCACGTTCGGCCAGAACATCGGCAACGCCCTCAACTCCGGTGTCGTCGACATGCTCGCGGGCAAGGGCGACGCCGCCGGCATCGTCAAGTCACTGGCTGACGCCGCGGCCAAGGAGTAGCGGAACCATGAGTGACTCCCAGGGCGAGAGCTCGCTAGCCACCCAGACTCCGCCCCGGGGTCGCTCGGCGGCAGGGGGCGGCGCCATCACGGCGCCGTCCCCGGCCCGCCGGACCGGACGACGCGGAGGCGCTGACTGGCGCAAGCGCATGGAGATCGCGCTCCTCTCCGGGCCCGCGATCGTCATGTTCCTGATGTTCGTGATCTTCCCCGTGGTGATGGCCGCGTACTACGGCTTCTTCAAGTGGAAGGGCTACGGGGTCCCGACGGACTTCGTCGGATTCGAGAACTACCTGGTCATCTTCAAGGACACCGCGTTCCACGAAGCCCTGATGCACAACGGCTTCATCGTCGTGATGTCCCTGGTGATCCAGGGCCCCGCCGCCATCGTGCTGGCGCTGCTGCTCAACCAGAAGATGCGTGGGCGCTCGTTCATCCGCGTGATGATCTTCGTGCCGTACGTGGTCTCCGAGGTCATCGTCGGCACCGGCTGGGGCCTCATGCTCCAGACCACCGGCGCGGTGAACGACCTGCTGGCCAAGATCGGGTTGCCCACCTGGGCGGTCGACTGGCTCTCCGACCCGGATGTGGCCATCTGGTCGCTGCTGATCATCATCAGCTGGAAGTACGTCGGCTTCGCCGTGATCCTCTTCCTCGCAGGGCTGCAGTCCATCCCCGAGGAGCTGTACGAGGCCGCGTCGATCGACGGCGCCTCCTACTGGCAGATGCAGCGCAGCATCACGCTGCCGCTGCTCGGCCCGACCATGCGGATCTGGGCGTTCTTGTCGATCATCGGCTCGTTGCAGCTCTTCGACCTCGTCTACATCATCTGGGGCCAGTACGTGGCCTCCACGGCCGGCACCTCGACGATGGCGACGTACATGGTCGCCAACGGCCGTAACGCCGGCAACTACGGCTACGGCAACGCGGTCGCCGTCGTGCTGTTCCTGATCTCGCTCATCATCGCGCTGGTGTACCAGCGGTACGTGCTCCGGCGGGACACCGAGGGCGCGCTCACCGAAGGGAAGAAGTGATGACGACGATCACCGCCCCGGCCACCGCGACCGCCCGCCGGTCGGGCAAGAAGTCGGGCAACGTCAAGAAGTCGAGGATCGGCCGCGCCGGCCCGATGACCTACGTCATCGCGTACGCGTTCGTGGGCCTGTGCATCGCCCCGGTCCTCTACATCATCATCGGCGGCTTCCGGACGAACGCGCAGATCACCGCCGACCCGTCGGGCTTCCCCAGCCCGTGGCAGATCGGCAACTACGTCGACGTGCTGCGCAGCTCGGTGTTCTGGCAGCAGATCGGCAACTCGGCGATCTCCGCGATCTGCACGACTCTGGGCGTCGTGACCCTGGGCGTGATGGCCAGCTACGTGCTCGCTCGCTACAACTTCGTGGGCCGTGGCGCGATGTACTCGCTGTTCGCGGCTGGCCTGATGTTCCCGATGACGGTGGCCATCACGCCGCTGTACATCCTCATCAAGAACCTGGGCCTGACGAACAACCTGGCGGGCATCATCCTGCCGCAGATCGCCTTCGCCCTGCCGACCACGATCATCATCCTGGTGCCGTTCCTGCAGGCGATCCCCAAGGAGCTCGAGGAGGCGGCGTCCATCGACGGCACGAGCCGCCTTGGGTTCTTCTTCCGGATGGTCGTCCCGCTGTCGATGCCGGGTGTCGTGACCACGGGCATCCTGGCGTTCATCTCCGCCTGGAACAGCTACATGCTGCCGCTGTTCGTGCTCAACAACGAGTCGTCGTACACGCTGCCCCTCGGGGTCCAGTCGTTCGCGTCGCAGTACTCGGTCGACACGGCCCGGGTCCTCGCGTTCACGGCGTTGTCGATGATCCCCGCGCTGATCTTCTTCTCGCTCTTCGAGCGGCGGATCGTCGGCGGCCTGACAGGCGCCGTCAAGGGCTGACCGCAGCCCGCCCCCTGCACCACCTCGGCAGCCCTGCCGCAGCCTCGCGGCAGGGCTGCCCGATGACACCCGCGTAACTAGGAGTGACCCCGTGACCGCGAACCCCGCATCCATCCCGTCGATGCCCGAGGTGTCGGAGCGCGTGCGCGCCCTGCACGCCCAGATGACCCTCGAGGAGAAGCTCGCCCAGATCGTGGGCTACTGGCTCGACCAGGGTGGCAACGTGGTGGCCCCGATGCAGGGCGAGATGGGGGCCAGCCAGAAGGGCTCCGACGCGGTCGCCGAGATCACCGAGCATGGGCTCGGCCACTACACGCGGGTCTACGGCACCCGCCCGGTGGAGCCCGTCGAGCGCGCGGCCTGGCTGTGGAACGAGCAGCGCCGGCTCAAGCGCGAGACCCGCCTGGGTATCCCCGCGCTGGTCCACGAGGAGTGCCTGACGGGCCTCGCCGCGTGGAAGGCGGCGACCTTCCCGACGCCCCTCGCGTGGGGCGCGGCGTTCGACCCCGAGCTCGTCTACGAGATGGGCGCGGTGATCGGCGAGTCCATGCGCCAGCTCGGCGTCCACCAGGGCCTGGCCCCGGTGCTCGACGTGGTCCGCGACCCCCGCTGGGGCCGGGTGGAGGAGTGCATCGGCGAGGACCCCTACCTGGTCGGCACGGTGGGCACCGCCTACGTGCGCGGCCTCCAGGAGTCCGGCGTGCACGCCACCCTGAAGCACTTCATCGGCTACTCCGACTCGAAGGCCGGCCGCAACCACGCGCCCGTGTCCGCCGGGCCCCGTGAGATCGCCGACATCCTCATGCCTCCCTTCGAGATGGCGATCGTCGACGGC
Organism: Cellulomonas timonensis; assembly: GCF_900046455.1. Taxonomy (GTDB): domain Bacteria; phylum Actinomycetota; class Actinomycetes; order Actinomycetales; family Cellulomonadaceae; genus Cellulomonas_A; species Cellulomonas_A timonensis. The sequence goes on along the minus strand of NZ_FCOT01000011.1, from coordinate 148,789 downwards.
GGCGCGAAGTCCGTCATGAACTCGTACACCGACGTGGACGGCGTGCCCATCGCGTCCAGCGCCGAGTACCTCACCGACATCTTGCGCGGCCGGCTCGGCTTCGACGGGGTCGTGGTCGCTGACTACTTCGCCGTCGCGTTCCTGCAGGTCATGCACGCCATCGCCGCCGATCGCGGGGAGGCCGCCGCGCAGGCGCTCGAGGCCGGCATCGACATCGAGCTGCCCACCGGCGACGCGTACCTCGAGCCGCTCGCGGAGCGCATCCGCGCCGGCGAGTTCGACGAGGCCTACGTGGACCGGGCCGTGCTGCGCGCGCTGCGGCAGAAGGAGGAGCTGGGCCTGCTCGACGCCGACGCGTTCGAGGACGAGCCCCCCACGCAGATCGACCTCGACTCCCCGCGACACCAGGCCATCGCGCGCCGACTCGCGGAGGAGTCCGTGGTGCTGGTCGCGAACGACGGCGTGCTGCCCCTGAACCGGCGGGAGTCGGCGCCGCTGCGCGTCGCGGTCGTCGGCCCCAACGCCCATCGCAGCGAGGCCCTGCAGGGCTGCTACTCGTTCGCGAACCACGTGCTCGGGCAGTACCCGGACCACGAGATCGGGTTCTCCATCCCGACGGTGCTCGAGGCGTTCCAGGGCGGCGCCTTCGCGGGCGCCGGGATCGCGCAGCCGGAGGTCGTCTTCGCCGAGGGCTGCACCGTCGAGGGCGCCGACACCTCCGGATTCCAGGCGGCGATCGACGCCGCGCAGAGGTCCGATGTGACGGTCGTGGTGGTCGGCGACCAGGCCGGGCTGTTCGGGCGCGGCACCGTGGGCGAGGGCAACGACTCGGAGTCGCTCGAGCTGCCGGGTGTGCAGCGCGAGCTCGTCGAGGCGCTGGTCGCCACCGGCAAGCCCGTGGTGATGGTGCTGCTCACCGGCCGCCCGTACGCCATCGGCTGGGCGCTCGACGGCGACCAGCCCCGCCCGGCCGCCGTGCTGCAGGCGTTCTTCCCCGGCGAGGGCGGTGGCCTGGCCATCGCCGACGTCGTCACCGGCGCCGTCAACCCGTCCGGGCGCCTGCCCGTGTCGATGCCGCGCTCCACGGGCGCGCAGCCGTACTCCTACCTGCACCCGATCCTGGGCGGCCCGTCCGACGTGACGGCCACCGACCCGACGCCGTTGCGGCCCTTCGGCTTCGGCCTGTCGTACACGTCGTTCCAGTACTCCGACCTGGCCGTCGACGGCGAGGTCGTGTCCGACGGCACGTTCGCAGCGTCGGTGACGGTGTCCAACACCGGCTCGGTGGCCGGATCGGACGTCGTGCAGCTGTACGGGCATGACGTGCTGGGCTCGATCGCCCGTCCGGTCGTCCAGCTCCTCGGCTACACGCGCGTCGAGCTCGCGGCCGGCGAGTCCGCGCGCGTGACGTTCAGCGTGCCCACCACCCGATTCGCGTTCACCGACCGCCGCATGGTCAAGGTCGTCGAGCCCGGCGACGTCGAGGTGTGGGTCGGCTCGCACGCGGCGGCCTCCGCGGCGGACGTCGCCGTCGAGGAGTCCACGGGCGGCGCGATCGTCAGCGAGAAGCCGATCGAGAAGACGGAGATCCCCGGCGCCGCGACCCCGCGCGCGACGGTCCGCATCGTCGGCGACGTGCACCCGGTGACGATCGCCGACGCGCGCATCGTCGATGTGGAGGTTGTGACGGCATGACTGTGGTGCGGAACCCGGTGCTGCCCGGCTGCTACCCGGACCCGTCGATCTGCCGGGTCGGCGACGACTTCTACCTGGTGACCTCGACGTTCGAGTACCTCCCCGGGCTGCCCGTGTTCCGCAGCAAGGACCTGGCGCACTGGGAGCAGATCGGCCACGTCGTGGACCGCGCCGGACAGCTCGACTACAGCGGCATCGCGTCGTCGGGCGGGCTGTACGCCCCGACGCTGCGGCACCACGACGGGGTGTTCTGGCTGGTCTGCACGCTGGTGGACCAGCGGGACGAGTCGCGTGGCGGGAACTTCCTGATGACGGCGACGGACCCTGCCGGGCCGTGGTCCGACCCGGTGTGGCTCGACGTGGACGGCATCGACCCGTCGATCTTTTTCGACGACGACGGCCGGGTGTGGGTGCATGGCACGCGCCTGGCCCGCGACCCCGAGTGGTTCCACCAGACCGAGGTGTGGCTGCGCGAGCTCGACCCGCAGACCAAGGCCCTGACCGGGCCCGAGCACATCCTGTGGACGGGCGCCGTGCGTGGCGCCGTGTGGGCGGAGGGGCCGCACCTGTACAAGGTGGACGGCGCCTACTACCTGCTCGCCGCCGAGGGCGGCACCGAGATCCACCACGCCATCTCCGTGGCGCGCGCCGAGTCCGTCACCGGCCCCTACGTCGGCAACAAGGGCAACCCGATCCTCACGCACCGGCACCTGGGCCGTGGGGTCGACGTCGTCGGCGTCGGCCACGCCGACCTTGTGCAGGACGCCGACGGCGCCTGGTGGGCCGTGCTGCTCGCCATGCGCCCCTACGGCGGCTACCACTACAACCTCGGGCGTGAGACGTTCCTGGTGCCCGTGACCTGGGAAGACGGGTGGCCGGTGTTCGCCCCCGGGCAGGGTCGCGTCCCGTCGCAGATCGAGGTGCCGACCCGTGGGGACGCGCAGCCCGGCATCGCCCAGGGCCACGAGAGCGGCGTCATCCGCCCCGACGACCCGCGCTGGACGGCGCTGCGCCATCTCCCCGCAGAGCTCGCGACCCCGCGCGGCGACGGGTGGGACCTCCCGCTGCGACCCGACACCCTCGCCGACACGGGCGCCCCCGCGTTCCTCGGCGTGCGGCAGCAGCACATGGACGTCGACGTGCGCGTCACTTTTCAGGCCGACCTTGGCGTCGGCGAGGACGTCGGGCTCACCGTGCGGCAGTCCGAGCAGGACCACGTCCGGGTGTTCGTCACCCGCGACGCCCCCGCCGCCGGCGGCGCCCGGCGAGTCGTCGCCGTCCACCGGCAGGGCGGCGTCGACACCGTGCTCGGCGAGGCGCGGCTGCTCGACGACCAGGGCCCCGTCACCCTGACCGTCAGCGCACGCGGCCAGGACTACCGCCTCCTCGTCGGCGCCCCCGGCGAGGAGCCCGTCACCGTCGCCGTGGCCGACGGCCGCACCCTCGACAGCGTCGCCACCGGCGGGTTCCTGGGGCTGTGGCTCGGCGTCTTCGCCACCAGCAACGCCCGCCCGACGTCGACCACCGCCCACGTGGAGCGCTTCGAGTACCTGCCGGTGCTCTAGGCCCCCTGGACGACAGTCCTCGAGCGGAATTAGGCTCGATGTCAGCGACGAACGCATGCGCCTCGGGGGTGAGCATGTCAGGTCCGGTCGGCCCGCTTCCTCTTCCGACGCCTCAGACGCTGGAGTACATCAACTCGGTGAAGGGGTCATCGACCCGAGGCAAACGCTGGCGGACCGCCGCGTTCTTCTGCGACCTCGGCGGCCTGCTCTTGGTGCTGGCGGCCTGGACCTCGTACCGCCCTGGCGTTGCGCCCACCGCGCTCGTCACGGGCTGCGTCGCGCTCCTCGTCTCCACCGTCGCACTGGTGCGGTCCTGGACGACGACCGAGCGGATCCCAGCCGCCGCCTGGGTGTCCATCGCGCTGACCATCCTCGGAGTGGCCGCCTTCGCATGAGACCTCGGCGCCGGACTGCGCCTGCGCCCTGTCAGCGGTCCTCGCGCCACCGCTCCCGTGCGGCACGATGATGCCGCTCGACGAGCGCTACGGAGGGCCGGAGCCGATCCGGCACCACGATGGGCTGGTCTTCCATCACCTGAAGCCGGTCATGCCGGGCAAGGAGCCCGGGAGCCACGCGGGAGCGCCACGTCGCCGGATCGAAGGTGATCAGGAGACGGTCGAACATCCGGTGCACGTCGGCGCGGAGCAGCAGGCCGCCGTCCTCCTCATGCACCGGGCGCTCGGCATACGTGTAGAGGTGCGCGGCGTCGAGCACGGCATCCGGCTGGCTGCCCGTCACCGCGCACGTCGCCCCGTAACGGTCGAGCAGGCGCTCGCGGAAGCGCTGCTGCCCGATTCGCCGCTTGACCAAGGCGTCGACGTGACCACCCACGATGGGCTGTGCCCGGTCGAGGAGCTGCAGGTGCAACTCCGCGTCGAGGCCGGCATGGAACCGGAGCATTGCATGCGCCTCTGCCGTGTCGAGCCGGCGGATCGCGTTCTGCCGGTCACGTCCCGCGTAGACACCGTCGAGCGCGCGCACGGGTGCCGGTGACGCGAATGGCAGCCACCACGTCTCGTACGAGGCCGAGTAGAGCGTGACGTCCTTCTCTTCGATGACCGGCTCGTCGAACTCCGCGTGGCAGTCATTGCAGCGGAATCGGGGGAGGCGCGACTTCCGGGGCTGAATCGCCGCCGACCGGCACTCCGCGTTCACACATCGCTGCATGAGCTTGATTTCCGGCCGGATGGCGATGTCCTCCACGACGCCGTACCCGTGGATGAGGTGGCGGTCGCGGATCACCAACAAGTCACCCACCGAGACCTGGCGGTGGTTGATGACATGGGAGTCGTACTCGTACCGCCCGCCGAAGACGTCGCCGTACAAGCTGTCCTCAGGCGTGGCTGCGACGCGGGAGTGGCAGCTCCAGATGGACCGGCTCACCGCAATGCTCTGGGGCCGCCGGTGCGGGGACGTGGGCTCACGGTGTGAGCTCATCAGCTGCGGAGACGTGCGACAAGGAACTGGGCCGAGGCATCCGGGTGAACCCCGGCGCGGGCTCATCTCTCGATCAGCGGAGGTGGACGTCGAGGTGCGCGAGCCGCGCGGTGATCGTGTAGCCGTAGGTGGGTCCCTCGGCCAGCACGGCGAGCACGCACACTTCGACGGCCTGGCCCGGGTCAATGGTGGCGCGCCCAGAACGTCCGCAAGCGCCGGCAGGTCACGAGGGGTCGGTCAGTCCCATCGGCGTCGGCTGGAGCGCGAACGCGGCCCGCAGGTCGTTGCGCGTGCCGATCAAGTGTTTGCGCATGCTCGCCGCGGCGCCTGCGGTGTCGCGCTCGGAGATGCAGTCGAAGATCGCCTGGTGCAGTTGGATGAGCGCGCCGAGGTCAGCGGATTGCGCCCGGTAGCCGCGGATACTCGCGATGCGGCTGGTGTGGAGGGGCTCCTCCATCCCCTCGACGATGAAGCTGAGCATCCGGTTCCCGCTGGCGGCGGCGATGGCCGCGTGGAAGCGGACGTCTGCGGCGTTGAAGGCCACCTCGTCGTCAACGCCGAGGCGCATGCCCTCCAGGGCTGCCTCGAGCGCGGAGATGTCGGCCCGAGTGGCGTTCCGTGCGGCGAGCTGGGCGGTGTGAACCTCGATGGCGAGCCGGACCTCTAGCAGCTCGAGGAGGCCGCGCGGGTCGCGCCGCACTGCCGCTGAGAAGAAGTCATGGAGCGGCGCCGCGTTGGGGTGGGCCACCACGGGGCGTCGGCCGTGACTGACCTCGATCAGCGCGCGGGCCTGGAGCGTCCGCACGCCCTCGCGCACGGTGAGTCGGCTGACGCCGAGGTCCGCGGAGAGCTCGCTCTCTGAGGGCAGCGAGTCGCCGGGCTCGACCTCGCCGCCGAAGATGATCTGCTCGAGATGCCGCACCACGGTGTCGGTCGCGAGCCGGTCGCGTCCGCGGGCGCCGGTGGCGCGCGTCGGTGTGCCGTCGCCGTCGCCGCCGCCGTCGCCTGGCTCGGCCTCAAGATCCACGGTGCCCATGACGCGAAGCATGGCAGACCTCTCGTCGCATGTGAAGCGCTCGCTCACGCAATTCATCTGGTGAGTTTGCTGGCGCATATCCGGAGTTTTCGGAGGGATCGCGCGGCAGATCCCCATTATTCCGCGCTTCTCGCTCGAAGAAGCGAACACCGAGGGCAATGGTGCTTGCCCAACTCATCAGATGAGAGGTACGTTCCTGTCACCGCTCAGCAGTAACCGCAAACCTTCACCAGCCAGACCGAGGCCACTCGCCGTCAATGTCGAAGCGACGGCCTCACAGCGACCCGACCCGGCAACGTCGCCGCGTCGGAGGACCGGAGACGTGATGCGTAACCCTTCCCGCAGGCCCAGCACCTACCTGGTGGGCCTGATGCTCGGCGCACTCGCGCTGACCGCCTGCAGCGCCGACCCCGCCGAGTCCTCAGAGACTCCGACGGGAGGCGCGCAGCAGCCCATCACCATGTGGGCGCGCGCAGCCACGGCATCGCAGAGCCAAGCCCTCGTCGACGCCTGGAACGCAGAGAACGACCGCAAGGTCGAGCTCACGGTGGTCCCCACCGACAACTACCTCCAGAAGGTCGGCGTCGCCGCCGGCTCCAACGACCTGCCGTGCTTGATGGCGTCCGACGTCATCTACATGCCGAACTTCCTCGACAAGAACCTCTACGTCGACATCGCCGAGCGCATCGAGGCCCTCGGCTTCGCTGACACGCTCGCCCAGGGGCACATCAGGCTCTCGAGCGACGGGGACGCCGTCTACGGCGTGCCGCACAACGTGTCCGTCTCGGCGATCTTCCAGAACGACGTGCTCCTGGAGCAGGCGGGGATCGACCCCGCCAAGGAGTTGGGCAGCCTCGAGGAGCTCGCCGAGAACGCGGCGAAGGTCGCGGCGCTCGGCGACGACATCGACGGGCTCTACTACACCGGCAACAACGCCGGCTCCATTTCCTTCACGCACTTCCCGGCGATCTGGGCATCGGGCGGCCAGGCGATCTCGGCGGATGGGACCGAGTCGCTCCTCAACTCGAAGGAGTCGGTCGCCGTCTTCGACGTCTTCAACAAGATGTTCAGCACCGGGGCCTCTCCCGCGAGCGTCCGGAACGAGAGCGGCGCCACGCGCAACGAGGTGTTCGGATCGGGCAAGGTCGGCTACGTGCTCGCGAGCAACTCGGTGGTCCAGACGGTCCCCGAGACCGACGGGCTCAAGATCGGGGTGCAGGGCATCCCCGGCGTCGGCGGCGGTGTCAGCGGCTACGTGGGCGGCGACTCCATCGGGATCACCGTCTCCTGCGGCGACGTGGACGCGGCCTGGGAGTTCCTGTCCTGGACGCTGAGCGAGGAGGCCCAGGTCGGCGTCTACGCCCAGATGAACCAGCTCACCGTCCGTAGCGACCTGGCCGAGAACGAGTTCGCCCAGGCCGACCCGCGCGTCGTGCGCCTCAACGAGCTCGTCGGCCTGGGCGACACGCCCAAGGCGCTCAACTACGGCCAGACGTTCAACGACCCGAACGGCCCGGCACTCGCCGTCCTGCGTGACGCGATGTTCGGCGCGGACGCGAAGACCGCCCTCGACGCGGGCAACGACGCGATCACCAGCTCGCTCGGCGGCTGACCCACCAGGAGGGCGGCTCCGCGCCGTCCGACGGTCCCGCCCGTCCGCACCCGGACGGGCGGGACCCCACGGGGCGCCCCGCGCGCCCAGCCAACGCCCCGCCCGGGCAACCCGGGCCCACCTCACCGCGAGGAGAACGGACCATGTCGACCATCACGTCGGCCCCACGATCAAGGCGATCGGACGGCGCGCGTAGACGGGCGAGGACCGAGGCGACATCAGGGCTTCTGTTCTCGCTGCCCGCGATCTTGTTCGTCGTGGTCCTGTTCATCGTGCCGCTCGTCCTGGCCGCCTGGATGTCGCTGAACGACTGGCCGCTGATCGGCGACCCGAGCTTCAACGCCCCCGACAACTACGTGGCGATCAGCAACAACAAGCTGTTCATGGACTCCGTGCTCTTCACGCTCAAGTACACCGCCGTGGTCACGGTGATCTTCTTGGCGGTGGCGCTCGGGTTGGCGCTGCTCGTGCAGAGCACCCGACCCGGCGTCGGGCTGTTCCGCACGGCCTTCCTGCTGCCCGCCGCCGTGGGCGTTGCGTCCTCCGCGCTGCTCTTCTACGCGATGTACAACAACGACTACGGCCCGCTCGACGACGTGCTGCGCGCGCTGGGCCTCATCAGCGGTGACGCTGACTTCCTCGGCACGCCGAATGCGGCCTTCGCCTCCACCGTGCTCATGGTGACGTGGCGGTTCGCGGGCTTCTACATGATCGTCCTGCTCACCGGCCTGCAAGCCATTCCCGTCGAGGTGTACGAGGCCTCCCGGATGGACGGCGCGAGCTGGTGGCAGACCCTGCGGCTGATCACCCTGCCGCTGCTCAAGCCGACGATCCTGCTGGTGCTCGTCCTGAGCGTCACAGGGTCCCTGCTGGCCTTCGAGCCGTTCTACGTGCTCACCGCGGGCGGCCCCAGCAACAGCACCGTGACGATGGTGATCGCGATGTTCCGCGAGGCCTTCACCCTGTTCGACCTGGGGAGCGCGGCCGCCATCGCGATGGTCATCCTCGTGGCCCTCGTCGCGATCAACCTCGGGCAGATGTACGCCTTCCGTGACAAGGACAAGAAGTGAGGGCCCCGGGCATGACAGGCAACCTGGTGAAGAGGCTGCGGGGGGTGAGCTTCTACAGCACCAACGTGGTGCTCGCGGTGCTCTTCCTCAGCCCCCTGGTCTGGTCGTTCTACTCGTCGGTGCACGGCCCCCGGGCCACAGGCGGGAAGGGCGGGTTCGGCCCGGACAACTACATCCGCCTGGCCGAGTACGGCGCGGGCCTGGGCCGGTACACCTGGAACACCTCGGTCGTCACCGTGCTGACGGTGATCGGCACGCTGCTCGTCACAGTCCTCGGCGGCTACGCGCTGGCCAGGTTCCAGTTCCCGGGCAAGAACCTGCTGTTCATCGGGGCGCTGGCCATCCTCATGGTGCCGCACCCGACGATCCTGGTTCCGCTGTACACGATGCTCAACTGGGTCGGCCTGCAGAACTCGCTCGTCAGCGTCGCGCTGGTGCTGGTGATGTTCCAGCTCCCGTTCGGCCTGTTCATGATGCGCAACGCGTTCGAGGCCCTCCCCAAGGAGTTGGAGGAGGCCGCGCTGCTCGACGGCTGCGGCAACCTGGGCGCCCTGCGGCGGGTGCTCCTGCCCGCTGTCACCCCGGCGATGGTCACGGTGGGGATGTTCGCCTTCCTCGCCTCATGGAACGAGTTCCTCACCCCACTGATCTTCCTGACCGAGGGCCGCAACTTCACGTTGCCGATCGCCCTGGTCAGCCTGCGCAGCGGGGAGATGGGAACCGTCGACCTCGGCGCGCTGCAGGCCGGCATCGTCGTCGCGGCGATCCCCTGCCTGCTCATGTTCACCCTGCTCCAGCGGCACTACGTGCGTGGCTTCACGGCCGGCGCGGTCCGCGGCTGACCCGCCTCGAACGAAGGAGTTCCCCGATGACCACGCAGCACGTCGCCCCCGTGGCGCCCCGGCCCAGCTCGCCCGGGCATGGCGCCCAGGCGCCGATCTCGTTGACCGACTACAGGATCACCTCCGGGTTCTGGGCCGACTTCCAGCGGCTCAACCGGGACGCAATCATCCCGCACTGCGACGAGTCGCTGGAGCGGGTCGGCTGGGTGGGGAACTTCCGCGCGGCCGAGCGCGGCACACTCGCGACGGAGCGCGTGGGCCGGCTCTTCACCGACTCCGAGCTCTACAAGACGATGGAGGCGATGGCCTGGGAGAACGCCCGCGAGGCCGCCCCCGATCTCGTCGCCCGGCTGGCGGAGCACGCCGACCTGCTGGCCCGCGTCCAGGCCGAGGACGGCTACCTCAACACGTTCTACGGCTACGACGGAGGGCCCGAGAGGTACTCCGACATGGAGTGGGGCCATGAGCTCTACTGCGCGGGCCACCTGCTGCAGGCGGCTGTCGCGGTGATGCGGACCGACGGCCCCGAGGTGCTGGTCGACGTGGCCCGCCGATTGGCCGACCACATCTGCGACCAGTTCGGGCCGGGCCGGCACGAGAGCCTCTGCGGGCACCCGGAGATCGAGACGGCGCTCGTCGAGCTGTACCGGGCCACGGGGGAGCGCCGCTACCTCGACCAGGCGGCGTTGTTCGTCGAGCGGCGCGGCCATCAGATCCTCGCCGACACGATGTACAAGGGGCGCGACTACTACCAGGACAATGAGCCAGTCCGCACAGCCGAGGTGCTCGTGGGCCACTCCGTGCGCGCCCTCTACCTCGCGGCCGGCGCGCTCGACGTGGCCGTCGAGACGGGCGACGACGAGCTGTTCACGGCGGTGAGGGCCCAGTACGACCGCACCCTGGAGCGTCGCACCTACCTGACCGGCGCCATGGGATCGAACCATCACGGCGAGACCTACGGCGACGACTTCGAGCTGCCGAGCGAGCGCGCGTACGCCGAGACGTGCGCCTCGGTCGCCTCGGTGCACGTCGCGTGGCGCTTGCTGCTAGCTACCGGCGACGCTCGGTACGCCGACGTGATTGAGCGGACGCTCTACAACTCCGTGGTGTCGTCGCCGTCGGTCGACGGTCGCAGCTTCTTCTACGTCAACGCGCTGCAGCGCCGTGCGCCGGGCATCGACCCCGAGCCGGGTGTCCCGAGCCTGCGGCGCACCGACGGCACCCGGGCCCCCTGGTTCACGACGTCCTGCTGCCCCACGAACATCGCCCGCCTGATGTCCAGCCTGAGCGCGTACGTGGCCTCCGTCGACGCCACGGGGGTCCACCTGCACCAGTACGCCGAGGGCTCCCTCGAGACGACGTTCGGCGCAGGCCGCCGGGTGCGACTGTCCGTCACGACCTCCTACCCCCATGACGGGGCGATCACCGTCTGCGTCGACGAGACGGACGGCGGCGAGTGGGACCTCAGCCTGCGGGTGCCGGCATGGTCCCGCGCCTCGACGCTGATCGTCGATGGCGAGGCGCGCGCCGTCCCACACGGCGAGGTCACGATCAGCCGCGCGTGGGCGGTGGGCGACGAGGTGCGCCTCGAGCTCGACGTCAGCCCGCGGTTCGTGCACCCCGACCCCCGCATCGACCACGTGCGTGGCTGCGTGGCCGTGGAGCGGGGGCCGCTGGTGTACGCGATCGAGTCGGTCGACCAGCCGGGCCTGGACCTGGACCTCGTCGCCATCGACGTCGCGCACGCGCCGGTGGACAGCACCGCGTCCGTGGGAATCGACGGCGTGACGCCGGTGACGGTCAAGGGCGTCGCCCATGCCGTCTCGGCCGCGACGTGGCCGTATGGGGAGCAGGCGCCGCCGGCCTCCTCGACGGCGACGGACCTGACCCTCGTGCCGTACTTCCGGTGGGCCAACCGCGGCAAGTCCACGATGCGCGTGTGGACGCCTCGCGTCGACGTCCTCTCTCACTGACACGGCGGGCTCGCACTCACCCCCTGAACCGAAGGCGATCCACGCCGTCGGGCCATCCCGTCACGCCCTGAGCGGGCGCTGATCCGAAGTCCCACAGCACAAGGAGCTGGCAACAGATCATGATCGAGCAGATTCGCACGGTTGCGGTGGTCGGCGCGGGGTACATGGGCGGCGGCATCGCCCATTCCCTGGCCCAGAGCGGGTTCGAGGTGACGATCGCTGACGTGTCGGCGGAGGTTGCTCGCACGCACTTGGACAGGATCCTGGGCGAGGCGGAGCAGTTCGAGGCCCAAGGGCTGTTCGCCCCTGGGAGCGCGGCCGAGGTGCGGCGCAACCTCCGCGCCGCCGACTCCATCGAGGACGCCGTCGCCGGAGTGGACTTCATCGAAGAGGCCGTGAGCGAGGTGCCGACCGTCAAGCACGAGGTGTTGGCCAGGATCGCTGCCGCCGCCCGGCCCGACGCGATCATCGGCAGCAACACCTCGACCATCCCGGTGAGCGTGATGGCCGTGGCGGTGAGCCGTCCGGAGCGCTTCCTCACGGTGCACTGGAGCAACCCCGCGCCATTCATCCCGGGCATCGAGATCGTCGCGGGCGCCGACACCGACCCGGCGGTCATCCCGCTGGTCAAGGACATGCTCACGCGAGCGGGACGGCAGAGCGCCCAGGTGGCGGACGTCCCCGGGTTCGTCCTCAACAGGCTCCAGTACGTGCTCCTCAAGGAAGCGATGTCGATCGTCGAGGAGGGCGTCGCAACGCCGGGGGACGTCGACACGATCGTCCGGTCCACCTTCGGCTTCCGGCTGCCGTTCTTCGGGCCCTTCGCGATCGCCGACATGGCGGGCCTGGACGTCTACGCGAACGGCTTCGCGACGTTCGAGGAGGCCTTCGGCCCCCGCATGGCGATCCCGGGGCTCTTGCGGACGACCGTCGACGCCGGTCGGCACGGGACCAAGAACGGCGCTGGCCTGACCCGTGACTACACGCCCGAGGAGGTCGAGGCCCTCGTCGCGTATCGCAGCGAGGCCTACGCGCGCATGGCTGCGCTGCTGCACGACCTTGGCCCCTCCCCAGTCGCCTGACCGACCCAGAAACCCACCCCAGGAGAGCACGATGACGTCCCAACCTGAGTCTGCCCAGACCCCGCCCTACGACGCGATGAGTTGGCCGGTGGGAGCCGCCATGCTGCAGTTCCCGGGCGTGATGCCCGACGGGTCCCGCGTCACCGACGCCGGGCCATCGGCATGGCGTCCCGCACTGCGCGAGGTGGCCCTGGCCGGCTTCGAGCATGTCGACCTGACCGACTCATGGGTGCGTCCGGGCGACCTGCCTCCCGCGGGGCTGCGCGACCTCACCGCTGTGGCAGCGGACCAGGGCCTGGCGTTCAGTGCGATCTCGGTGACACGGCAAAGCGTCATCGACCCCGATCCCGAGGTCGCGGCACGCAACGTCGAGTACGCCCTGCGCACGGTGGACGCGGCGGCGGAGCTGGGAGTCGGCACCCTGTGCCTGGGCCTGCATCAGCCCTTGACCCCCGCGCAGAAGGACGCCCACTGGTTCTGGCTCGTGCCCGGCGCCGAGGACCCCGACGACCCCGCCGTGCGCGACCTGGCGGTCGAACGGTTCGCGCGGATCGGCGAGCACGCCGCACAGGCCGGCGTCGAGGTGTCGCTCGAGATGTACGAGGGCACCTATCTGGGGACTTCCCAGGGCGCCGTCGACCTTGTCCGCGAGATCGGTCTGGCGAACGTGGGCCTGTGCCCCGACATCGCGAACATCGTCCGCCTGCACCGTCCTGTGGAGGACTGGCGCACGATGCTCGAGCGGGTGCTGCCGCACACCAACTACTGGCAGGTGAAGAACTACCTGCGCGACCACGATCCGGCCACCGGCGCGTACTTCTCCGCCCCCGCCCCGCTCGAGCAGGGGTTCATCGACTACCGCACGGCCATCGCGATGGCGCTCGACGCGGGCTTCCGCGGCCCGTTGTGCGTCGAGCACTACGGGGGCGATGGCCTGAGCGTGGCTGCCACCAACCGTGAGTACCTGCGCCGCATCCTGCGGGCCAAGCTGGAGCGTTGAGATGACGCGGCTGGTCAACGATCCACGGCGGTTCGCGGCGGACGCGTTGCACGGCTTCGTCGCGGCACACGCCGACAGGGTCATGGCCACGCCGGGCGGGGTCGTCCGGGCGAGCGCCGGAGACCAGGGACAGGTCGCCATCGTCCTGGGTGGCGGCTCCGGGCACTATCCAGCCTTCGCGGGCTGGGTGGGAGAGGGCATGGCGCACGGCGCCGTCTGCGGCAACGTCTTTGCGTCGCCGTCCGCCTCGCAGGTCTACTCGGTGGTGCGCGCGGCGGATAACGGCGGTGGCGTCCTGCTCGGGTTCGGTAACTATGCGGGCGACGTGCTGCACTTCGGGCAGGCCGCCGAACGGCTGCGGGCCGAGGGGATCGATGTGCGCGTCCTGCCCGTCACCGACGACGTCGCGTCGGCTCCCGCCGACATGACAGGGCTTCGCAGGGGGATCGCCGGCGACCTCTTGGTCTTCAAAGTCGCGGGCGCTGCCGCGGCGGACGGCCTCGACCTCGATGCCGTGGAGCAGGCTGCACGACGCGCGAACGAGCGGACCCGTTCGATGGGGGCGGCCTTCTCGGGCTGCACCTTGCCCGGCGCGACGGCGCCCCTGTTCACCGTGCCGTCGGACGTCACGGCCCTCGGGCTGGGCATCCACGGCGAGCCCGGGATCCGCGACGTGCCGCTCGGCACCGCGGACGCGACCGCGGACCTCCTCGTCGACGCCGTGCTCGCCGAGGAGCCGCCGCGGGCGGAGGGCGGCTATCACGGGCGGGTCGCGTTGCTGCTCAACGGTCTGGGGGCCACCAAGCACGAAGAGCTCTTCGTCGTCTTCGGCCGAGTCGTCGAACGGCTCGCACAGGCTGGGCTGACAGTCGTGGCGCCCGAGGTGGGGGAGCACGTCACCAGCCTCGACATGGCAGGGCTGTCCCTGTCGCTCATGTTCCTGGACGACGAGCTCGAGCGATGGTGGACCGCGCCGGCGGACACCCCGGCGCTCCGTCGCGTCGCCGCACAGGAGCCGCGGCGGCGGGAGCTCGTGGAGCAGGCTGCCGACGCGGCGACCGTGCCGGGAACGAGCGAGTCGCACGAGTGGGCAGGTCGACTCGTCGGCCTCCTCGAGGTCATGGCGCAGTGCGCCCTGGCGCATGAGGAACAGCTCGGCGCCCTGGACTCCATCGCAGGGGACGGCGACCACGGCCAAGGGATGGTCCTCGGGGCCAACGGCGGCCTGCGCGCGGCGCGACGGGCCCACGCGGCCGGCGCAGGGGCCCGCACGGTGCTGATCGAGGCCGGCGCGGGTTGGTCGGATGCCGCGGGTGGGACCTCCGGCGCCCTCTGGGGCGCGGCGTTGACCGCCGTGGGGGGAGCCCTGGATGACAGCGCGGCGGCGAGCAGCGCGCGGGTCGTCGCAGCGACCCGTGCCGGCGGGCAGGCAGTCACTCGCCTGGGTGGCGCCGTCCGGGGCGACAAGACCATGGTCGACGCCCTGCTCCCCTTCGTGGAGGGCCTCGAGGCAGCGCATCGGGCCGGCGTCCACCTGCCGCACGCGTGGTGCGCCGCCGCCTCCTCGGCCACCCAGGCCGCGCAGGCCACAGCGGATCTCGCCGCACGCCGAGGCCGTGCCCGCACCCACGGGACAAGCAGCCTGGGCCACCCCGATCCGGGCGCGACCTCCTTCGCGCTGCTCATGTCAGCCATCGGCGAGGCCCTCACCATCGACTCACCCACAGGAGAACTGCCATGACCTTCCGCATCGTCGTCGGCTCGGACAGTGCGGGGTTCGAGTACAAGGAAGCCCTCAAGAAGGACCTCGAGGCCGATCCGCGAGTCACTGAAGTCCTCGACGTCGGGGTGGACGCCCACGCCGACACCGACTACCCGCACGTCGCCGTGCGAGCCGCCCGCGTTGTCGCGGCAGGCGAGGCTGACCGCGCGCTGCTCGTGTGCGGGACCGGGCTCGGCGTGGCGATCGCCGCGAACAAGGTCGCCGGGATCCGCGCCGTCACCGCGCATGACTCCTACTCGGTCGAGCGTTCCGTGCTGTCCAACAATGCGCAGGTGCTCACCTTCGGACAGCGGGTGATCGGGCTCGAACTGGCGCGCAAACTCGCCGGTGAGTGGCTCGGGCACGTCTTCGACAGCACGTCGCGGTCCGCGGACAAGGTCGCGGCGATCGACTCCTACGACGCCGATCGGAAGCGCTGAGGTGGCGGCGGGCGCCACGTGGGTGGGCACGAGTTGGAAGATGACGAAGACCCTGGCCGAGTCGGTCGCCTACGCGCGGGCGCTCGCGGCTGTGGACTCGTCGCGGTGGGCGGGGACCCAGCCGTTCATCATCCCTCCGGCCACCGCGCTCGCGGCGGTGCGTGACACGCTCGGCCATCAGAGCCAGGTGCTTCTCGGCGCCCAGAACGCGCATTGGGAGGACGCCGGGGCGTGGACCGGGGAGCTCTCTGTCCCGCAGGTCGCGGACGCGGGGGCCCGACTGGTCGAGATCGGCCATTCGGAACGGCGTGAGCACTTCGGCGAGACGGACCACACCGTCAACCTCAAGGTGCGCGCGGCGCTGCGGCACGGCGTGCGCCCGTTGGTGTGCGTTGGAGAGTCCGACCAGGTCTTCCGCTCGGGCGGTTCTGTCGAACATGTCCGACGCCAGGCCCGCGCCGCGCTCGCCGGTGTCGGGGACCCGTCCCAGGTGCTCATCGCGTATGAGCCGGTGTGGGCCATCGGGGCCGGCGGCCGGTCCGCCAGGCCAGAGGACATCGCCGAGGTCTTCGCGGCCCTGCGCGCAGAGTTCGGATCAGCCGTCGAGGGGCTGCTCTACGGCGGGTCTGTGACCTTGGGCAACGCCGCGCAGACCTTGAAGGTGCCCGCTGTCGACGGGCTCTTCGTCGGCCGAGCCGCGTGGGCCGTCGACGACTTCATCGCGCTCCTCGACCACGTCAGCGGCCTCTCCGCATGACCTGCGGGGGCGGCTAGTCAGCCGAGCGTGGCGACGACCAGGGCCATCGCGACTGCGGGAACGGTCATCGCCGGCAGGATCCACGGGATCAGCGCGGCGGCGCGGGCATTCCTGCGGCGCACGTCCTCAGGGTCGTCGAAGGGGCCCGTGATCACGTCGGGCTCGACGCGCCCACCTCGGATGGCCTCCCAGCAGGGCGGCGTCAGGAGCAGCGCTAGGCCGGCGGCGAGCAGCGGCGCCGCGGGCACGGTCACGAGCGTCTGGTCGAGGGCGATCTGGGCCGCGCCCACCGCCGCGAACGCCGCCATGAGCGTGGCTGCCAAGCGCCAGGTGGAGCGGTGCGGCGCGTCGACCATGCGGACGATCGCCGCCGCGAGCCCCAGCACGAGGGGGATGCTGACCGCGAGCCCGAGCGTGAGGCTGGGGTTCGTGCCCGACGCCCAGCCGGATGCCGCGGTGATCGTCACCAGCATCCCGGCCAGCGAGGCGCCGAGTCGCAGCAGTTGTGCCCGGGACATGTTCGTCCCGGACTCGGTGGAGGGCGGGAACGGGAGGGACTGCGCGTACTCGCGGGCGTCGCCGAATGCCTCGCCGGCGGTCTCGTTCGACTCGGCGCAGTAGGACTCCACCTGAGCGAGCGCGTCGCCGATCTGCGCCCCGGTGGCGTCCCTGTGCCGCAGGGTCAGGATGAAGTCGTCTCGCCACTGGCGCGGAACGAGCTGCTGCGCGGTCACGGTGTGTCCTCTCGGTCCGGGGTCGTCTCGTTCGTGGCGGCGCCCGAGGTGATGGCGGTGGTCAGGGCGGTGAACGCGCGCCAGTGCTCGGCCTGCTCCGCTCGGGCGAGCCTTCCCGCCTCGGTCAGCTCGAAGTACTTGCGGCCCGGGCCGCCTTCGCCGGCGCGCCATTCGACGCTGACGTGGCCGGCCTGTTCGAGGCGCGCGAGCAGCGGGTAGAGCGTCCCGCCCTTGACGGTGCCGAGCCCGAGCGCCTCGAGCCGCGCGGTGATCGCGTAGCCGTAGGTGGGTCCCTCGGAGAGCACGGCGAGCACGCATACCTCGAGAGCGCCGCGCAGCCATTCGCTGGGCCAGGGAGACGTGGACACGCGCTAGACAGTAGGGCTATCTAGTCTGGCTGTCTATCTAGTCCGCTCAACCGAGCTCGGTGGAGCCCTCGCCGGACGGCCAACCCGTTTCTAGGCTGGGACCGATGCAGGGGGGCGTCGATGGCGGTGATCCGCACGGAACGAGGCCTGGACCGGCTCGTCAACTTTTCCGACGCAGCCGTCGCGATCGCGATCACGCTGCTCGTGCTGCCGCTCGTCGACCTGCTCACGGACGGCTCGGAGCACTCGGTCTCCTCGCTCCTGAATGACGGCGGCCAGACCTTCTTGGCGTTCGCCATCAGCTACGTCGTCATCGCGAACTTCTGGGAGGGGCACCACCGGGTCTTCGAGCACCTGAGCGACTACTCGCGGGCGATGCTGTGGGCCAACTTCCTGTGGCTCGCGAGCATCGTGCTCATCCCGTTCACCACGCAGCTCCTGGCCGAGCAGGGCACGAATGACCCCGCGGTCAACGCCCTGTACATCTCCACCATGATCGTCACCACCGGCAGCCTGCTGCTCATCGAGTGGCTGGCCGTGCGTGACCCCCAGCTCCAGCGCGCCGAGGTCCGCGGCACGCTCGAGGTCCGTGGAGCCGCCCTGGCGCTCGTGCTGTTGCTGATCGCGCTCGTGCTCGTGGTCGTCGCGCCCGCCGTGGGCCTGTTCTGGCTGTTCCTGCTCTTCCTCTCCGACCCGCTCGAGCGGCTCGCACGGCGCCGGTCAGGGCGCCGCGAGACGACGCATGGCCGCCCCGACGGCTGACTCTGCCTGCGGGACGCCCGGGTCGGCGTTCATCATCACCAGGACCGTCTTCCCGGTGCGCGGATCGATACGCGCCTGGCACTGGAAGCCGACGCCCCACCCCTGGGTCATCACCCACAGAGTGGAGAGGTCGCCGACCAGGAACACCCCAAGTCCGACGCCGGGCTCGTCCGAGGCGAGCATCTGGGCCGCGAACTCGGGCTCCAGCAGGGTGGAGGGGCCTGACCCCGACCAGGCGCGTCCCAGGTCGCCGAGCAGATGCGCGAGGTCGGACGGCGTCGCCCACAAGCCGGAGGCGGCCAGGCCGCCGTAGTGCATGCGCTTGCCCGCGACACGCGACCCGTCGGCATGATGGCCCGACACGGGCTCCTGGAAAGGGCCAGGCGCATCGCCAGCCCAGAACGCAGTGCTCCGCAGGCCGAGCGGCCGGATGACCAGATCGTCCATCGCCCGCGCGAACGCGGCGCCTGTGACCGACTCGATCACCGCCTCCAGGAGGCAGTAGCCGGCATCGGAGTACTCGAAGGCCTGACCCGGGGCGCGAGAGACCCGGATCGGCCCGTCATGGTCGGGGCTCGCGCCCGCCAAGATGTCGGCCAGCGGCGTCGCCGGCTGTGGTCGGGGCGTGAAGGAGCCCGGCGGGTCCACCACTCCGCCACGGTGCGCGAGCAGCTGACGGATCGTCGGGCAGGGGAAACCGTCGTTCTCGACGGGGGCGAACGCGTCGATCTCGGCGTCGAGGTCGAGCATCCCCGCCTGGGCGAGCCGGAGCACCCCGACCGCTGTGACGGTCTTGGCCATGGAGCAGGCGTGGAAGACCGACTGCTCGGTGACGGCCGACCCGGTCACGGTGTCGGCTCGGCCGCTGACCGTCAGCTCGGCGGCGCCGCGCTCGACGACGACCGTGGCCAGACCTGGCGCGTCACATGTCACAGAGCGCCTACCGCCGGGTGACGCGCACCCGCCAGGAGCCGGGGGTGTCGTCGAGGTACTCCACGTCGAGCGCCCCCCGCGCCTCGGTGTCGAGCTGGTGCAGCAGGTTGATGGGCTCGCCGGACGTCACGATGACGAGGCTCCCGTCGGCGGGCACGGAGCCGAACACCGCGAGTGCCGTGGAGGCGCGGATGCCGAGCGGGATGTTGCGGACGTCGAGCACCATCTCGCCGGAGGCGGCGTCGGGCTGGCCGTGCTCATGGGCGGCTGCCTCGGGCTGGGCGGACTGGCCCTGCTGGCCGCAGCCGCAGCCCTTGCCGCCACGGCCTCGGCCCCCTCCGCCCCCGCCTCCGCAGCCCGAACGGGCGGGAGCGTCGCCGGGTCGGCCCAGCGGGACGATCGGGAGTGGCGTCGACATGGGGGGCATGCTCTCCTCCGAGGCTTGACCGGGGCCCATCGGTGGGCGTCTTCCAGCATCGCCGCGCCATCCCGCCGAGATGTGGGACCAAGGGCCACTCCGTGCAGGACGAATGCCGCAAAACGGGGCACACTCTGTGTCATGAGCGAAGAAGCGAAGGCGACGGAGAGCCCTGTCGACGACGACGACTTCCGTCCCGCCCCTGGTGTGTGGCCCACCCTGAGCTATCGCGACGCCGAGGCCGCGATCTCGTACCTCGTGGACGTGGTGGGGTTCGTGGTCAGCGTGGTGGAGCGCGGCGACAAGGATCGGCCCGTGCAGCACGCCGAGCTGCTGTGGCCGTATGGCGGCGGCATCATGCTCGGCACCGATCAGGCGGATGGCCGGTGGTCGGGTGACGTGGGCGGGCCTGGCACCTCCACCGCCTACCTGGCGGCGCCGGTGGCCACGGTGGCCGATGTCGCCGGACGGGTGGCGGGCGCCGGCTGGACGATCAGCCAGCCGCCCGCGGACACCGGGTACGGAGCCGTGGGGTTCACGTTCCTCGACCCTGAGGGCAACGCGTGGAACCTGGGCACCTACGTCGGGGCGGGCTTCTAGGCGGTGCCGGCGGCGGCGGGGGGGGCTGGCGCGTGCCGGTCGAGGAACGAGTAGACCTCGGTCGAGTCCACTCCGGGGAACGCCCCGGACGGGAGCGCGGCGAGCATGCTCGCGTGCGGGCGCGCGCTCGGCCAGGACTTGTCGGCCCAGCGCAGCGTCAGCGCCTCGGGCGGCTGCCGGCAGCATGCCGGGTCGGGGCATCGCGACACCGCGCGCTCGGACGTCTCCCGTCCCCGGAACCAGCGCACATGCTGGAACGGCACCCCGACGGACACCGAGTACTCGCCCTCGGGTGAGCCGTGCACGCGTGAGGTGCACCAGTACGTGCCCGACGATGTGTCCGTGTACTGGTAATACGGGCTGAACCGGTCGGGGATCGTGAACACCGTCCAGGCGGTCCACTGCTTGCAGACGGGCTGCCCCTCGATGGCGCCGAGCGGGTCGGAGGGGAACCGCACCCCGTCGTTCTCGTACGCCTTGTGCAGCGTGCCGCCCTCGTGGACCTTCATGAAGTGCACCGGCACGTCGAGGTGGCGGGTCGCGAGGTTCGTGAACCGGTGCGCGGCCGTCTCGTAGGTGACGGCGAACGCGTCCCGCAGGTCCTCGATGGAGACCCGCCGCTCCGCCTTGGCCTCGCGCAGCAGTGCCACGGCGCCCTCCTCGGGGAGCATCAGCGCGGCGGCCAGGTAGTTCGCCTCGACCCGCTGGCGCAGGAAATCGCCGTAGTCGCGCGGCTCGGTGTGCCCCAGCACGTGGCTGGCCAGGGCCTGCAGCAGCGTGGACCGGGGGTCGCTGGTGGCGGTAAGGCCGTGCGGCAGGTAGATGCGGCCGTGCGCCAGGTCAGTCACGGACCGGGTGGAGTGCGGCAGGTCGTGGACGTAGTGCAGCGTGAAGCCCAGGTGCGCGGCGATGTCCGCGGTGGCGCGCTGTGACAGCGGGCCGCCCTGATGGTCGATGGCGCGCAGCAGCACTCGCGCGTGCTCCTCGAGGTCGGGGAAGTAGTTGTCCTGGGCGCGCATGGTGTCGCGCAGCTCGGCGTTGGCGCGGCGGGCCTCCTCGGGGGTGGCGGCCTTCTCGGTGAGGAGGCGCTGCACCTCGGCCTGCAGGCGGACGAGCGCCTCGAGGGCGTCGCTCGGCAGCGACCGGCCGACCTTGACCGTCGGCACGTGCAGCGACGCGAACAGCGGGCCGCGTTGGGCGCGCTCGAGCTCGACCTCGAGGGCGGCGCGGCGGGTGGGCGGCTCGTCGCGCAGCAGCTCGGCGAGCGGGACGCCCAGCGCGGTGGCGACCTGCTGGAGCAGGGACAGCTTCGGCTCGCGGTGGCCGTTCTCCAGCATGGACACCTGGGACGCGGCGCGGCCGATGGCGGCGCCGAGCTCGTCGAGGGTGAGCCCTCGGGCGGTGCGCAGATGGCGGATGCGACGGCCCAGGACGAGCGTGTCGAGCCCGTCATCGGCGGCCTGCGGAGGCGTCGTCGTCATCGCCCCACCGTCCCAGCACGCCATTGCTTCTGTCGAGCAGAAGTATCCCGATTCTTCTGCTTCGTCCGGCGGTGAAGAGGGGTTGTCCTTCCCGGAAAGTGGAGTCATCGGCACCCGACAGATCCACCGGAGGAGCATCGTGAGCACCGAGACGACGACGACACGGACCACTGCCACGGCCGCGCTTGCGCCGGGCGACCAGACCCAGACGGCCGCCGAGCTGGAGCAGGAGTGGGCCACCGACCCGCGCTGGGCCGGCATCTGCCGCGACCACACCGCGCAGGACGTCATCACGCTGCGCGGGTCGGTCCGCGAGGAGCACACGCTCGCCCGCAGGGGGGCCGAGCGTCTGTGGGAGCTGCTGCACAGCCGCGAGTGGGTCCCCGCGCTGGGCGCCCTCACCGGCAACCAGGCCGTCCAGCAGGTCAAGGCCGGCCTCGAGGCGATCTACCTGTCCGGCTGGCAGGTGGCCGCCGACGCCAACCTCTCCGGCCAGACGTACCCGGACCAGAGCCTCTACCCGGCGAACTCCGTGCCCGCCGTGGTGCGCCGCATCAACAACGCGCTGCTGCGCGCCGACCAGGTCGAGTCCTCCGAGAACGGTGGCCAGCGCACCCGGGAGTGGCTCGCGCCGATCGTCGCAGACGCCGAGGCCGGGTTCGGCGGCCCGCTCAATGCCTACGAGCTGATGGCCTCGATGATCGCCTCGGGCGCCGCGGGAGTGCACTGGGAGGACCAGCTTGCCGCCGAGAAGAAGTGCGGCCACCTGGGCGGCAAGGTGCTGGTGCCCACCAGCCAGCACGTGCGCACCCTGTCCGCCGCGCGCCTCGCCGCGGACGTCGCGGGCATCCCGACGATCATCATCGCCCGCACCGACGCGCTCGCGGCCGATCTGCTCACCTCCGACGCCGATCCGCGCGACGCCGAGTTCCTCACCGGGGAGCGCACCGTCGAGGGCTACCACCGGGTGCGGCCCGGCCTGGACGCCGTCGTCGCGCGCGCCGAGGCGTACGCCGACTACGCGGACCTCATCTGGGTCGAGACGTCCACCCCGGACCTCGGCCTCGCCGCCGAGTTCGCCGAGCGGATCCACGCCACGCACCCCGGCAAGCTGCTGGCCTACAACTGCTCGCCGTCCTTCAACTGGCGCGCGGCCCTGGACGACGCGCAGATCGCGCGATTCCAGAGGGAGCTCGCGGGCCTGGGCTACGCGTTCCAGTTCATCACCCTGGCCGGCTTCCACGCGCTCAACCACTCGATGTTCACGCTGGCCCGCGGCTACGCCGAGCACGGCATGACCGCCTACGTCGAGCTGCAGGAGGCCGAGTTCGCCTCCGAGGCCGCCGGGTACACCGCCACCCGCCACCAGCGCGAGGTCGGCACCGGCTACTTCGACAAGGTCGCCACGGCGCTCAACCCGAACAGCGCGACGCTCGCGCTGGCCGGGTCCACCGAGGCCGCGCAGTTCCACGCGACGCACTGACCAGCAACAACGTCCCACGCACGACGCCCGAGCACGACCCCCGAGAGGAGCACGTCATGACCATCCTGGCCCCGGCCGCGAACCCGACGCTCGAGATCACCGGACCCGCAGTGGTGGGCGGCGAGCAGGTCCTCACGCCCGAGGCCCTCGACTTCGTCGCCGCGCTGCACACCCGGTTCGCCGGGCCCCGCCACGACCTGCTGCTGGCCCGCCAGCGCCGGCGCGAGCGGTTCGCCAACGGCCTGGACCCCGACTTCCGGCCCGAGACCGCGCACATCCGCGATGACCCGACGTGGCGCGTCGCCGGCCCCGGCCCGGGCCTGGAGGACCGCCGCGTGGAGATCACCGGCCCCACCGACCGCAAGATGACCGTCAACGCGCTGAACTCCGGCGCGAAGGTGTGGCTCGCCGACCTGGAGGACGCCACGTCGCCCACCTGGGAGAACATCGTGGGCGGCCAGCTCAGCCTGGCGAACGCGATCCGCGGCCGCGCGGACTTCACCGCTGAGGACGGCCGCGAGTACACGGTGGGGGAGACGACGCCGACCATCGTCATGCGGCCGCGTGGCTGGCACCTCGCCGAGCGGCACGTGCAGCTCACCGACGGATCCGGGCAGCGCTCATCGGCGTCGGCGAGCCTGGTCGACGCCGGGCTGTACCTGTTCCACAACGCGCAGGCGCTCATCGACGCCGGGCGCGGGCCGTACCTGTACCTGCCGAAGATCGAGGGCTACCTCGAGGCGCGCCTGTGGAACGAAGTGTTCCTGTTCACCGAGGACCGGCTCGACATCCCGCGCGGCACGATCCGCGCGACGGTGCTCATCGAGACCATCACGGCGGCCTTCGAGATGGAGGAGATCCTCTACGAGTTGCGCGAGCACTGCGCGGGGCTCAACGCCGGCCGGTGGGACTACATCTTCAGCATCATCAAGAACTTCCGGTCCCGGGGTAGCCGGTTCGTGCTGCCCGATCGCGCGAAGGTCACCATGACCGTCCCGTTCATGCGCGCCTACACCGAGCTGCTCGTCGCGACGTGCCACCGGCGCGGGGCGCATGCCATCGGCGGCATGTCGGCGTTCATCCCCAACCGCCGCGACCCGGAGGTCACCGAGCGCGCGCTGGAGCAGGTCCGCGCCGACAAGGAGCGTGAGGCCGGGCAGGGGTACGACGGCACGTGGGTGGCCCACCCCGACTTGGTGCCCGTCGCCCGCGCGGTCTTCGACGAGGCCCTCGGCTCGCGTCCGGACCAGCGCCACCGGCTCCGCGAGGATGTCCGCGTCACCGCCGCCGAGCTGCTCGACATCACGTCGGCCGGGGGCGGCGAGCCGGGGGCCGTGACCGACGCCGGGCTGCGGGGGAACGTCTCCGTCGGGCTGCGGTACCTCGAGGCGTGGCTGCGCGGATCGGGGGCCGTGGCCATCGACAACCTCATGGAGGACGCCGCCACCGCCGAGATCTCCCGCTCGCAGATCTGGCAGTGGGCGCACCAGGGGACTGTCACCGCCGAGGGGGCCGTCGTCACGCGCGGCCACGTCACCGAGGTGCTGCGCGATGTGCTCGCGGAGCTCGCGCGCTTCGAGGGCGACAGGTATGACGACGCGGCGGACCTGTTCCAGCAGGTCGCGCTCGCAGACGAGTACCCGACGTTCCTCACCGTCCCGGCGTACACGCAGTTCCTCGTCGCGCGTCCCTGACCCGCGCGCCCGGCGGGCGGCGCCGTCCCGATTGTCGGGTCGGCGCCGCCCGGCCAGGATGGGCTCATGGCCGACTCACACCCCGTCCTGGTCACCGGCGGCACCGGAACGCTCGGGCGCGCCGTCGTCCACACGCTGCTCGACGCCGGCCTGCCGGTGCGGGTGCTCAGCCGTCGGCCGCCGTCCCCGCATGTCCCGGCGGAGGTCGAGTGGGCCCTCGGCGACCTGCTCACCGGCGAGGGCCTGGACGACGCGTTCGCTGGCGTCTCGGCGGTGGTGCACTGCGCGACCGACCCGCGCCAGGGCCGCGACGTCGAGGCGGCCGCCCGGCTGCTGATGGCGGCCCGCACGGCGCAGGTCCCGCATCTGGTCTACATCTCCATTGTCGGCGTCGACCAGGTGCCCTTCCCGTACTACAAGACGAAACTGCAGGTCGAGGACCTCATCGAGCACGGCGGCGTGCCCTGGACCATCCTGCGCGCGACGCAGTTCCACGACCTGGTGGACATGATGCTCGGGGCGCTGACCCTCGGCCCGGTGACAGTGGTCCCGGCCCGCACCAGCGACCAGCCGATTGACGTGCGCGAGGTCGCCGCGCGCCTGGTGGAGCTCGTGCGCGCCGGGCCGTCGGGGCGGGTCCCCGACCTGGGCGGGCCCGAAGTGCTCGACATCGCCGACATCGCGCGGCAGCGGAACGACGCGCTGGGCCGGCGCGGCGCGGTGTGGGCGGTGCCGTTCCCGGGCGAGACGGCCTCCGCGTTCCGCTCGGGGGGCCACCTGACGTCGGACCATGCGGAGGGTCGGATCACGTACGCGCAGCACCTCGCGCGCCGTGGCCGCAGGCAGTGACCGAGGCTGCCGGCGTGGGCCGATAAACCCCTGGACTGCCCCCAGGTGACAGTCGTAGCGTCGTCTCACACACGGGAGAGGAGGTGGTCCTGAAGTGAATTCTCTTCGGACGCGTGAGGTGACTGTCCGCTAGTCGCCCGATCAGTCGGACGGATTGCTGATCCGCCCGCTGGCCTGCCGGTCCACCCGGCTGGGCGGCGAGCGAATCTCCGGCAGTCACCGCAGCCCGTGGGAGCCGCGACCTCGTCCTTCGCGGCAGGGCCCCTGTCAGGGGTCCAGCCCACGGGCTGTTCCCTGCCCGGAGGCCGCCCGTCCTCGGCGCGGTTCACAGGCGGGAAGGTCCCCCGCACACGGCGCGGGGCGGGAAGATGGACGCATGCCTCAGCTCAAGACCCCCGCCGAGATCACCGCGATGCGCCCCGCCGGCAAGTTCGTGGCCCGCGTGCTCACCTCGCTGCGCGACGCCGCGAAGGTCGGGGTGAGCCTGCGTGATCTGGACGCCCACGCCCACCGGCTCATCGACGAGGCGGGCGCGCACTCCGTGTACCTCGGCTACCACCCGTCGTTCGGCGCCATCCCGTACCCGGGGGTGCTGTGCACGTCGGTCAACGACGCCGCCCTGCACGGGCTGCCGTCCGACTATGTGCTCGTCGACGGGGACGTGCTGAGCATCGACTTCGCCGCCCAGGTCGAGGGGTGGGTCGCGGACTCCGCGAACACGTTCCAGGTCGGCACGCCCAGCCCGGCCGCGACCCAGCTCATCGAGACCACCGAGCGGGCGCTGGCCGCCGGGATCGCGGCGGCACGGCCGGGCAATCGGATGGGTGACATCTCGGCGGCCATCGGCGCCGTGGGCCGGGCCGCGGGGTACGGCATCAACGCCGACTTCGGCGGGCACGGGGTTGGCCGCACGATGCACGAGGACCCGCATGTGCCGAACCTGGGCCGCGCGGGCACCGGGATGCGGCTCAAGCCGGGCCTGGTCATCGCCATCGGGCCGTGGTTCATGGCGGGCGGCGACGAGTACCTCATCGACTCCGACGGCTGGACGATCCGCACCGCCGACG
Organism: Cellulomonas timonensis; assembly: GCF_900046455.1. Classification (GTDB taxonomy): domain Bacteria; phylum Actinomycetota; class Actinomycetes; order Actinomycetales; family Cellulomonadaceae; genus Cellulomonas_A; species Cellulomonas_A timonensis. Next base: position 122,129 of record NZ_FCOT01000011.1, on the reverse strand, counting down.
GCTCCCTCGCCGCGCACGCCGAGCACACCATCGCCATCACCAAGGACGGCCCCGTGGTGCTGACCGCCCGCGACGGCGCTCAGGGCAGGTAGAAGCCCGGAGCCCGCCCGAAGGTGTCGGTGCTCGACCCGTACACGTGGTGCTCCAGCACCGACCCGTCGGTGTCCTGCACCTCGTGGGACCCGCCCAGGTCGATGGCGATGGCACGCCCCGCGGCCTTCGCGGCGACGAAGCTGCTGTAGGTGATGCCCTGCTGCAGCCCGTCGACCATGTTCCGCCAGGCCGGTGCGTCATAGACAGTGCGTACGTGGATCACTCGTGCCCCCCGAGCCGTCGGGAACTGCTTCGTCCCCGTTCGCCCATCCTTGCCCGGACGTCGCAGGCCCGCCACCGGGGTCACGGCAGGCCGCGAAGCCTCTCCCACGCGGCCGGGTTCGCGGCCAGCCACTCGGCGAAGGTCTGCGCGGGGTGGCCGGTGAGCCGATGGACCGCGGAGGACACCACCTCGAGGTCCCCGTTCGCAATCGCGGTGTACGACGTCACCCACCCGTCCACCTCGAACTGCGGCGCGCCGAACGACTCGCGCGAGGCATAGGCCTCCTCGATGGTCTCGGGGACGTAGACGATCGACCGCCCGGCGGCGCGGGACATCTGGGCGGCGGCCTCGGCCAATGAGATCGCCTCGGGCCCGGTGAGGTCGTAGACCTGATCGGCGTCGATGTCCGGGCGGGTGTCGAGCAGCACGGCGGCCGCGGCGTCGGCGACGTCGTCATGCGCCACGCAGCCGACTCGGCCCTCGCCCGCCGGGCCGCGGAGGACGCCGTCGTCCCCGACGAGCCGGGGGAGCATCACGTCGTAGAGGTTGTCCCGCAGGAACGTGCTGCGCAGCCCTGTCGCACGGATGTGCTCCTCAGTGGCCCAGTGGTCCCGCGCGAACGTGAACGTCGCGTCGGGCGCGGCGCCCACGAACGAGACGTACACGATGCGGCTCACCCGGCCGCGACGGCGCTGTCCACAGCCGCGAGGTGCTGGGCGACGCGGTTCGGCGCCTCCCGGCCGGACACCAGGAACAAGGTGTCCACGCCGGTCAGCGCCGCGCGCATACCCGCGTCGTCGTCGTAGCCCTGGATCGCCGCCACCTGGGCGCCGGGCAGGGCGGGGGCGTGCGCGGCGTCGCGGACCAGGAGTCGCTGCTCCGCGCCCGCCGCCGCGAGCCGTTCCGCGACCCGGCCGCCGAGCAGCCCCGTCGCGCCGGTGATGCCGAAGAGAGTCGCCATCTGCCGAACGTACGCGCCGGGGTGGGCCGCGGCGACCAGGCGCGGGCGGCGGTCAGAACGCGTGCGGCCCGAATCGGCCCCAGGCGACGACGAGGGACAGGATCAGCAGCACCGCGTTGATGCCGATCGAGCTGAACTCCTTGCGGCGCCCGTGCCACACCGCGGCGAGTGCCATCGTCACCGCGAGCCCGACGGCGGCGACGGGCGTGAGGATCGGGGCGGTGCCGGTGACGGCGGGCAGGATGAGGCCGATGCCGCCGAGCAGCTCGGCCACGCCGATGAAGCGGACGACGCCGAGCGGGAAGCTCTCGACCCAGGGGAGGGACGCGGCCAGCTTCTCCTTCGGCTGGCTGGCCTTCATCAGGCCGGCCATGACGAACATGGCGGCGAGGAGGCCCTGGACGATCCACAGGAAGACATTCACGGTTGACATCCCTCTCAGTGCGGCCGGTCCGCAGGCTGCGGATCGCAACGACCGGGGCGGATCACCGCGCCCGGAGGCCCAACCGTCTAAGTGGAGGGTGTATTCCGGTTATTGCAGGGGCCGCCGATCCGGGCCCACTCCGCGGGGACCCGGGGGAGGGGCTCACGGCCCTCGAGCGGGCGGATCGCGTCCAGGAACAAGGCGCCCAGCCGGCGTGAGCCCTCCGGGGCGGCCGTCCGGGCGAGATGCACCAAGCCCGCGTTCGCCACCGCCAACAGGAACAGGTCCGAGTGGTCGAGATCAGGCCGCACCACACCCGCGGCCTTCGCCCGGTCGACCAGCACCACCGTGGCGTCGATCGCCCGGCGGTGCTCAGCCGCGAACAACGTCGAACCAGCCACCGGCCCGATGAGCGCGTCCGCGAGGGCAGGATCACCGGCCTGCATCTCCATGACCTGCCTCACATGCGCGCTGAGCCCACCCCACGGATCGACGAGCGCACGCTCCGCAGCAGCCTCCGCCCGATCGGCGAACTCGCGCATCTTCGCCGCGAGCACCGCCTCGATGAGCTCGTCGCGGCTGGGGAAACGGCGATACAACGTCGCGACGCCGACACCCGCGCGGCGCGCGACCTCCTCCATCGGCACATCCGACCCCTGCTCGGCGAAGCTCGACGCCGCAGCGCACACGATGGCCTGCCGGTTGCGCTCCGCGTCAGCACGCAACCCCGGACGCGGCGCCCCGCAGCCGCCGCCAGCGTCGGCCTCTTCCGCCGAGCCGCTGCCAGTTGCCATGACGTCCACCCTACGACCGGACGCCGAGGCCACCGTTCCGGCTCCCGCGCCCACCAGCGAACCTCAGGCACAGCGGTCATCCGTCGGCGATGATGGATCGGTGAGCACCCCGTACCGGATCATGACGGTCTGCACCGGCAACATCTGCCGGTCCCCGATGGCGGAGGTCGTGCTGCGTCAGCGCTTCGAGGATGCCGGGCTCGGGGACAGGGTGGTCATCGACTCCACGGGCATCAGCGACGAGGAGCACGGCAACCCCATCGACCGCCGCGCCGCCACCGTGCTCGCCGCCCACGGGTACGAGGTCCCTAACCGGCGAGCTCGGCAGGTGACCGCCGCCGACCTGCGCGAACGCGACCTCGTGCTCGCGATGACCTCGGTGCACGAGCGGTCGCTGCGGCGGCTCGCCGGGGCCAGCGACGTTGCCCGCCGTATCCACCGCTACCGCGAGTTCGACCCGACCGTGTCACCCCAGGCGCCAGACCGCGAGCTCGACGTGGCCGATCCCTGGTACGGGGACATGCGCGGATTCGAGGAGTGCCTCGCGATGATCGAGCTCGCCGCCGACACGATCGTCGCCCACGTGCGCGACCAGGTGGCCGACCGAGCCGTCAGCGGCCGACCCGACTGACCGCGCCTGATCGCCCCGACCCAAGTGCTGGGTCGGAGCCGCGCTGAGCGGCAGGATGGCGTCATGAAGGTCTCGCGCCGGTCCCAGGTCCCCGCGTTCGCCGTGATGGAGATCATCGCCGCAGCTAACGCGCGGCGAGCCGCCGGGCGGCCTGTCCTCAACCTGTGTGCCGGTGAGCCGTCCACCGGGGCGTCTGACGTCGTGCGGGAGCGCGCCGCCCGGATGCTCGAGGCCGGAGACCTCGGCTACACCGAGTCGCTCGGGGCGCCAGCCCTGCGCGCCGAGATCGCCACGCATTACGGCCGTTGGTATGGGCTCGACCTCCACCCCGGGCAGGTGGCCGTCACCACCGGATCCTCCGGCGGATTCATGGTCGCGTTCCTCGCCGCGTTCGACGTCGGCGACCGGGTGGCCCTGGCCAGGCCCGGGTACCCCGCGTACAAGAACATCCTCACGTCGCTGGGCTGCGACGTCGTCGAACTGCCCTGCGGGCCCGAGACCCGCTACCAGCCGACCGTCGCCCAACTCGAGGCCCTGGACGAGCCCATCGCCGGCCTCGTCGTCGCGAGCCCCGCCAATCCCACCGGCACCATGATCGAGGCCGACGCGCTCGCGGACCTCGCAGGCTGGTGCGCCGACCACGGGGTGCGCCTGATCAGCGACGAGATTTACCACGGCATCACCTACGCGGACGCGCAGGTCGCCACCGCGGCCCAGTACCGCGACCAAGGCGCCGTGGTGGTGAACTCCTTCTCCAAGTACTGGGCGATGACCGGTTGGCGCCTCGGGTGGCTCGTGCTGCCCGACGACCTGCTCGCCCCCGCCGACGCCCTCGCCTCCAACGTCTCGCTCTGCCCTCCGGCGCTCGCCCAGCACGCCGGCATCGCCGCGTTCAGCCCCGAGGGCTACGCCGCCGCCGCGTCGAACGTCGAGCGCTACGCCGCCGCCCGATCGCTCCTGCTCTCCCGGCTGCCCGAGCTCGGCTGGACCCGCGTCGCGCCCGCCGACGGTGCCTTCTACCTCTACGCCGACATCTCCGACTCGGGGCTCGACTCCACCACCTGGTGCGCTCGCCTGCTCGACGAGGCCGACGTGGCCCTCACCCCCGGAGTCGATTTCGACGCCGTCGACGGCCACGACTGGGTGCGACTGTCCTTCGCGTCCTCCCTGGAGGTCGTCGACGAGGCGGTCAACCGGATCATCGCCTGGCAGGCACGGCTCTAGGGCTCTCGAACCCCGAGAGTGCCGTCCTCAGCAGCCGGGTGCTGTGGGGTTGTCGTGGCAGGTGTCGGCGACGAGGTGGGAGCGGGATTCGTGGATGGTGACGGGTGGGTGGCTGGTGGTGGTGGTGGCGGTGCCGGTGATGGGGTGCCAGGTGGTGGTTCCGGCGATTTGGTACTGACCTGACCAGGTGGTGGTGAGGGTGATGGTGAAGGTGCCGAGTTGGGGTCGGCGGTGGGGCGTGTGTGGCGCCACAGGTGCAGCAGCGGTGGGTATCCGCCGCAGTCGGGTAGGGGGACTGTGCCGTCTGCTGGGGGGCAGGGTGTGCCCTCGGCGGGGTAGGCCTGCCCGGCGGCGGACTCGCACTGCTCCATGCGCTTGTACTCCACCAGCTTCGCAGCCGGATCGCCGGCCGCGCTCGCGGCGGCCAGAGCCTCGAGCGCCTTGTTCAGTTGCGTACCCGTCAAGTGAAGCGCGCTGTCCTTCGCTTCAGATCCGATCTCGACACCGGCGCCCTCGCCCCCCGTGGACGCGGCGAAAGAGGTCACCAGGATGATCAGCGCCTTGGACGTCAACCTCAGAAACCGCCGCTTACTCACTGATCTCATGGGGCTCCACCCCCCGGATTCGCCACGCGCCTTCTTCGTGCAGCACCACGAAAGCGATCTCGTACTGCTTGTCGGTCGATTCGCTCTGCGAAGGGGAGCTCGCGTCGCTAACCCGGACGCCTGACCCCTGTCTGACTTCGAGCTCGACGCTGTACCAGTATCCGGGAGTGATATCCACGCCCGTCGATGAGATCACTGTGGCAAATGCGCCCTCCACGCGATGCCCTGACGATTGCATCTGCGTTACTCCGTCGATGACGCTCGTGCAGAACAGGCACTCGGGGTGGCTGAGCGCAGTCCACTCGGCGAGGTCGCCGGTGCTGTAGACGTACGGGTAGAGCGAAATGAAGTACGTCGCGACGGCAATCGCGCCGTCGATGCTGACATCGTCCATCGCGGCAGGGCGTTCGGGCTTGGGTGACCGGGTGGGACTCGGTGTGGGCGTCGGGCTCGGGGTGGCGACGACGTCGGTCGCCGTGGGGCCGGGCGACGGGTCACCGCCGCCGCTTCCAGTGCAGGCGGTCAGGGCGAGTGATGCCGTCAGTACCAGTGCGATCCCCGCCGCCCACGAGCCCCGAGGTCGGCGCCGATGCATGGCGCGGGCGGCGTGGAGTGGGCGCAGCGGCGGGAGCATGCGGATGAACCTAGCGAGAACAGCACATCTCGGTCACTGTGCGGTCTCTCGCTGTGGACAGGGGGCGCCGAACGAGGCTTTAGGTCACACCGGGGCGAGTGCCTCGTGGGCGCCGAGGGGCAGTTCCACGCCGATCACGTCGTCGGGGCGCACGATGCCGCTGACCAGCACGATGCTCATCACGCCGGCCTTGCGGACGATCGTGCCGTCGGCGGCCCGCCCGACCAGCAGGCGCATCAGGCCGCTCTGGAAGCCGTCGATCTGCTTGCACGGATTGCGCAGGCCGGTGAGCTCGACGACGGCACGCTCTCCGAGGTGCAGCCGGGCGCCGCGCGGCAGCGACAGCAGGTCCACGCCGCGGGTGGTGACGTTCTCGCCAAGCTCGCCGGGGTGGACGGTGAATCCCGCGGGTGCCAGCTCGTCGAACAGCTCGGCGTGGATCAGGTGGACCTGGCGGAGGTTCGGCGGCGGCACATCCGCCCGGCGAGAGAGGTGTTGGACGTCCTTGCCGGCATGTGCGTCACCCTCGATGCCGACGCCTGCGGCGAGCCGGACCTCGGGCTGGTTGACCTTGCTGAACGCGTGCAGTGGGCTGCGGCTCACTGCGAGGACGGACCCGGGGCTGTCGAGGTGAGTGCTCACGGGGGGACGCTATCGGGCATCGGCACTCGTCCGAAACGCCGGGTTCACGTGGGACCCCTAGTCTCCGAAGATGGACGTGGCGGTGCTGGGGGCAGCCGGAGATGTCGGGCGACAGGTGTGCACGCAGCTCATCGAGCGGCGGGTGCTCCCCACGTCGTCACGCCTCCAACTTGTCGGCCGGGCTGACGGGGAGTCCGCGCGGGCGACCCATGGCCTGCGCGCGGACCTGATCGACGCGTACGACGAGCACGCCCCGCTGCTCGACGTCGCGTTGAGCCCCGACGATGTCGTCGCGGATGTCATCGTCGTCGCGGCTGGCCGGACCACCCCCGCGCGGCCGGGGGCCGCGACGCCGCGCACCCAGCTCGCGGCGGACAACCTGCCGGTCTTCGAGTCGTACGCCCGGGCGATCGCGGAGCGCGGATCGGGGCATGAGGTCGTGATCGTGGTGTCCAACCCGGTGGAGTTGGGGGTGGCGGTCATGGCGCGGGCGCTTGGCCGGCATCGGGTGATCGGCATGGGCGCCTGGCTCGACACGCTGCGGTTCCGCCGGGAGCTCGCGGTGTCGTTGGGCCTCCGGCGTCATCGCATCGGCGGATTCGTGGCCGGGCAGCACGGCGAGGACCTGGTGCCGCTGTGGTCGACCGTGCGGATCAGCGGGCTCGACGCCGATGAGCGCCGCAACGCACTAGCGGGTCTGCGGCGCGGCAGGACGCTCGACACGTTCTCCGACGAGATCGTCCGCGCGCAGGAGCTGCTCACCCAGGTGGCGGCCGACGACACCGGCGCGGCGTTCGACCTCATCGGCTCCTGGCCCCCGGACCTGCGCGTGGTGGCCCGGCCGTGGATGACGCACACCAGTGGCGCCAAGACGGCGAATGGCACCGCGAACGCGACGGTCAGCCTCGTCGACACCCTGCTCGACGGCCGCGACACGGTCGTCGCCGCGCAGGTCGCGCTCGACGGCGAGGTGACGGTCACCGGCGCGCCCCTCGACGGTGTGCTCGGGGTCCCCGTCGTGCTCGGACCCGAGGGATGGACCCGTGTGCTGCTGGACGAGCTCGCGCCCGACGAGGAACGACGGCTGCTGGCCTGCCGCGACCGCATCGACACGACACTCGCCCACGTCGGGTTCGGCCGCGCCGGTGGAGACATGGCATCAGCGGACGGCCCGACGCCCGACGTGGCGCCCACCCGCAGCGTGGCCGCCGACGGGCCACCTCCCGAGGGCGCTGCGGTCACCGGCTCCGCACTCGCCGGCGGCGCCGCATGACCGCCGACCCGCGCTGGGTCGCGCTGGTGCGCGGCGCCGATCGCCCCGGCACCCTCACCGCGCTGACCAGCGTGTTCTCCACGCGAGGCGTCAGCTTCGACTCCCTGGCGACCGGCGCCGTGGACGGCGGATCAGGCAGCATCGCCGTGACGTTCCACGCGTCGCTGCGCCGCCAGCAGCACCTCGTGCGGACCGTCGAGCGGCTGTCCGCTGTGCAGTCGGTGGTCGTCCGCCCCGCATCCGACCCTCGCGTGCGCGCCGCCGGGGTGGTGCAGATGCCGCCCGGCGTCCCGTTCGCGCCACCGCCGACCGTCGCCGTGCGCTGGTCCGGCGACTCGGCCGCCGGGCAGCCGGTGCTCGTCGAGGGATCACTCGCCGACATCGGCGCCGTCGTGCTGCGGGCCCGGGAGCAAGGCGCGCTGGCCACGGCGACGGTGGTGTTGAGCGCCTGAACGCGCGTATCGGGCAGCCGTCGCGGTCTAGACCGGGGCGAGCGTCTCGCGGGCGCCGTCGGGCCGGGTTCGACGAAACGCGACGTGCCATGCCCGTCCTGCGGCCGGTGTGGCGAGCACTGCGAGTGGACCGATCACGAGCGTCCCGGCGCGGAGCAGCGACTCCGACACGGGAAGCCACAGCATGTGCCCGGGGATCAGCGCCCCGCTCGTCAGAGTGATGTCGAGGACCAGGAGCAGTGCCGCCACAGCAGCCCAACGACGCAGCCGCACGAGGGGCAGTGTCGCGGCGATCTGCCCCGTCGCGAGGATGAGGAGCGCGGCGCTCCCGTGCTCGGCGAGGGCCTCACTCCAGGACAGTGACCCTGGGTACAGCGACCACGTCCAGAGGAGGGCGCCCCCGAGGGCGATCACCGCGACGGCGCCCGAGCGCAGCAGCGCTGTGCGGCTGGGGACGCGGGCGACCACCTCGGCAGCGGGGCCACGTGCGGCGATGGCCGCGGGCAACGTCATCGCCACGCCGATCAGGAGCGAGCTTGCCCACCACAGCAGGGGTCCGGTGGACGGATCGTTCGCGCCGGGAAGCGCCACTGCGCTGAGGAGGGGCCAGCCGGCCCAGAGTGGCAACACGTTGAGCAGCATCGGGACGGTGAGCCCCCAGAGCCGGTGGCCCGCGGTGACGAGTGCGACGCCGAGCAGGGCGACCGCGGCCATCACCAGCGCGTCGGAGAGCCCACTGACTGTCGATCCCCACACGCCGGGTGGGGTCGGGGTGAATGACGCGTCGAGCACGGGGAGTCCGAGTTCGGCAGCCCGCGCCCGCATCGTGGAGAACATCTCGAGGCTCGTGCGGTAGTCCTGCCACAGGTGCGCATGCCACTGGGCTGCGGACAGCCCGGCTCCCGTTGCGGCGAGCAGACCCGTCACGGTCAGAGGCGCCGCGCTGGTGGCGCGGCGGACGAGCTCGGCAGCGGGAGTCTGCGGCGCGGCGTCTGACATGCCGGGGGATCGGTGGCGTGGGACGTGGACTTGAGTGTCCGTGGACCTGAAGCACCCGAATGGCTCCGCGTCGCGGATCGGTGAGATGCCTGCGTGACGGCGGCCACATGCCCTTAGGCTGACGGGAGCACGACAACTGAACACGCTGCTCGAACCGTGGCGGGAGAGTCCTCCCGCGTCAGCGTCGAGGCGCCGAAGGAGCAAACCCTCCCCGGGAAACTCTCAGGCCCCTGTACCGCCGCGGCGAGGCAACTCTGGAAAGCAGCCGCCCGCGAGGGCGGCTCACCGACGGTGCAAGTCGGCGCGCCCCGGGGTCCGACCATCTTCGGGTGGCGTGACCCGCTGGCGGACCGGCAAAACTCTCAGGTCGGCGACCCCATCTTCGGGTGGTGCGCGTCGGATGACAGAGCGGGGAGGCCAACCGCCCGTCCCGGCATCGCCGGGCGCCCCCGGAGGAGCCACCGTGACCGATCTCCACGACGCAGTGACAGCGCATGCCGAGCAGGCCAGCGCCCAGACTGCGCAGACATCCCTGACCCGCGACGACCTCGCGCACCGCACTGACGCCGCCCGCGACTTCGCGGACCGGCATGTCGGGCCTCGCGCGTCGGCGCTGGCGACGATGCTCGCCACCCTCGGCTACGACTCCCTCGACGCGCTGATCGACGCGGCGGTGCCGCAGTCGATCCGCACGGACCGCCCGCTGGCCCTCCCGGCCGCCCGCAGCGAGGAGGAGGTCCTGGCCGACCTGCGCGCCATCGCGGCGAAGAACACCGTGCTCACGCAGATGATCGGGCAGGGCTACTCGGACACGGTCACCCCGGCGGTGATCCGCCGCAACGTGCTCGAGTCGCCGGCCTGGTACACCGCGTACACGCCGTATCAGCCGGAGATCTCGCAGGGCCGGCTCGAGGCGCTGCTGAACTTCCAGACTGTGATCGCCGACCTCACGGCGCTGCCCACGGCCAACGCGTCGCTGCTGGACGAGGCGACGGCGGTGGCGGAGGCGGTGGCGTTGATGCGCCGGGCGGTGCGCGGCAAGGACGACGGGGTGGTGGTGCTCGACGCCGAGTGCTTCCCGCAGTCGATCGCGGTGACCCGGGGTCGCGCGGAGGCGATGGGCCTGCCGATCGTGGTGGCGGACCTGGGCGAGGGGCTGCCGGACCTGGGCGGCGCGGACCTGGTGGGCGTGGTGCTGCAGGCGCCGGGGGCGTCGGGCGTGGTGCGTGACCTGGCTCCGCTGATCGCCGCGGCGAAGGACGCGGGCGCCCTGGTGACGGTCGCCGCGGACCTGCTGTCGTTGACGCTGCTGACGCCGCCCGGGGAGCTCCGGGCGGACATCGCCGTCGGCTCGTCGCAGCGGTTCGGGGTGCCGTTGTTCTACGGCGGCCCGCACGCCGCGTACATGGCAGTGCGCCCGGGCCTGGAGCGGATGCTGCCGGGCCGCCTGGTGGGGGTGTCGGTGGACGCCGATGGCGCCCCGGCGTACCGGCTCGCGCTGCAGACCCGTGAGCAGCACATCCGCCGCGAGAAGGCGACGAGCAACATCTGCACGGCGCAGGCGCTACTGGCGATCGTCGCGTCGATGTACGCGGTCTACCACGGGCCCGATGGGCTGCGGGAGATCGCGGAGCGGGTGCACTCCCGGGCGGTGGGGCTTGCCGACGGGTTGCGCGCGATGGGCGTCGGCGTGGAGCACGACGCGTTCTTCGACACGGTGCGGGCCGTTGTCCCGGGCGCGGCTCACGCGGTTGTCGCGGCGGCCGCGGAGCGGGGCGTCAACCTCTGGGCGCCTGACGCGGACCACGTGCAGGCCGCCTGTGACGAGACCACGACGCCCGAGGACCTCGAGCGGGTGCTCTCGGCATTCGTGGCGGCGCTGGACCTCCCGTCCGCGGCCCACGACGGCCGGGCCCCGGACGCCAGCGCGTCGGCGCTCCCCATCGCACTGCTCCCCGCCGCCCTGCTCCGCACCAGCGACTACCTGACGCACCCGGTGTTTCACGTGAATCGTTCGGAGACGGCGATGCTGCGCTACCTGCGCCGGCTCTCCGACAAGGACCTCGCGCTGGACCGCACGATGATCCCGCTGGGCTCCTGCACCATGAAGCTCAACGCGACGGTCGAGATGGAACCGATCTCCTGGCCGGAGTTCGCCGGGCTGCACCCGTTCGTGCCACGCGAGCAGGCCGCCGGGTACACCGAGCTGATCGACACGCTGCAGGCCTGGCTCGGAGAGGTGACCGGCTACGCGGGCGTCTCGGTGCAGCCGAACGCCGGGTCGCAGGGCGAGCTCGCGGGGCTGCTGGCCATCCGCGACTTCCACGCGAGCCGCCGCGCCGAGGGCGACCCGGTGCGCGACGTCTGCCTCATCCCGGCCTCGGCGCACGGCACGAACGCGGCGTCGGCGGCACTCGCGGGCATGCGCGTGGTGGTCGTGGCGACGGCCGAGGACGGGTCGGTGAACCTCGACGACCTGCGCGCCAAGCTCGAGACGCACGGCCCGCAGGTCGCGGCGATCATGATCACGTACCCCTCGACGCATGGCGTCTACGAGGAGCAGGTGCGCACGGTGTGCGACCTGGTGCATGCGGCCGGCGGGCAGGTGTACATCGACGGCGCGAACCTCAACGCGCTGGTCGGCCTGGCGCGGCCCGGCGAGTTCGGCGGCGACGTCTCACACCTCAACCTGCACAAGACGTTCTGCATCCCGCATGGCGGTGGCGGCCCGGGCGTCGGCCCGATCGGCGTGGGGGAGCACCTGCTGCCATTCCTGCCGGGCGACCCCACCGACCCGCGGCTCACCGGCCCCAGCGGAACGACGGACGGCGAGCACGTGACGGCGCCGGTGTCGGCGGCGCCGTTCGGCTCGGCGGGCATCCTGCCGATCTCCTGGGCGTATGTGGCGCTGATGGGCGGCGAGGGCCTGCGCCGGGCCACCGAGACGGCGGTGCTGAGCGCGAACTACCTGGCCGCGCGCCTGAACGAGCACTTCCCGGTGTTGTACACGGGCCCGGCAGGGCTCGTCGCGCATGAGTGCATCCTCGACTTGCGCGAGCTCACCAAGCAGACGGGCGTCACCGCGGAGGACGTCGCGAAGCGGCTCCAGGACTACGGGTTCCACGCCCCGACGCTGTCCTTCCCGGTGGCGGGCACCCTCATGGTGGAGCCCACCGAGAGCGAGGACCTCGGCGAGCTGGACCGGTTCGTCGACGCGATGGTGGCGATCCGCCGGGAGATCGACGAGGTCGCCGCGGGGACGTGGCCGCTGGCCGAGTCGCCGCTGCGCAACGCCCCGCACACCGCGGCATCGGTCACCGCCGACACATGGGACGCGCCTTACGGCCGTGAGCGGGCCGCGTACCCGCTGCCGAGCCTGCGGGCCGACAAGTACTGGCCGCCGGTGCGGCGCATCGACAACGCTCATGGCGACCGCCACCTCGTCTGCTCCTGCCCCCCGCCGGAGGCCTTCGACGAGTCGTTCACCCCCACGGAAGGCGCCCTCTGATGGCCGACGACATCCTGTCCCCGCTGCACGCCGAGCACGTCGCGCTCGGCGCCGCCCTCACCTCCTTCGCGGGCTGGCAGATGCCGCTGCGGTACACCTCGGACCTCGCCGAGCACCAGGCGGTGCGATCGGCGGCGGGGCTGTTCGACCTGTCCCACATGGGCGAGCTCGAGATCACCGGCCCGCAGGCTGCGACGGCCCTCGACCACGCGCTGGTCGGCGACCTGACCGCGCTGGCAGTGGGGCGCGCCCGGTACACGATGCTCACCGCCGAGGACGGCAGCGTGCTCGACGACCTGGTCGTCTACCGGCTCGCGGAGGAGCGGTTCCTTGTGGTCGCCAACGCCTCGAATGTCGAGGTGGTGCGGGACGCGCTGGTCGAGCGGCTCGACGGATTCGACGCGGGACTCGCGGACCTCTCGCTCGCCACCGCCCTGGTCGCCGTGCAGGGCCCTGCGGCGGAGAAGATCGTCAGCTCGCTCACCGCCCCGCAGGACGTGGACGCGGTGATCGGGCTCAAGTACTACGCCTCGGTGGAGGCCACGGTGGCCGGGCTGCCCGCGCTGGTGGCCCGCACCGGCTACACGGGGGAGGACGGCTTCGAGTTGTTCGTGCCGTCGGACGACGCGCCGGCGCTGTGGCGTGCGTTGCTCGACGCCGGCGCCCCGCACGGGCTGGTCCCGGCCGGGCTCTCGGCGCGGGACAGCCTGCGCCTGGAGGCCGGGATGCCGCTGTACGGCAACGAGCTGGACCGGACCACCACCCCGTATGAGGCCGGGCTGGGCCGTGTGGTCCGGCTCGACAAGACCCTGCCCGATGGCGAGCCGCTGCCGTTCGTCGGCCGCGCGGCGCTCGCGGCCCGCAAGGCGTCACCGCCGGCGCGGGTGCTGGTGGGCCTCGCCACCGAGGGGCGCCGCGCCGCGCGCCATGGCTACGACGTGCTCGCCAGCACGGCGCCCGACAGCCCGGTGGTGGGCCACGTGACCTCGGGAGCCCCGTCGCCGACGCTCGGCCACCCGATCGCGATGGCGTACGTGACCCCCGAGCTCAGCGCCGAGGGCACGGAGCTGGCCGTGGATGTGCGCGGGCGCCGTGAGCCCGTGCGCGTCGTGGCGCTTCCCTTCTACCGTCGCGCGCGGTAGACCAGCCTCACCGCCAGCACGCGAGCAGCACCGACCGCCCACCCGAGCCGTCCGGCCCGAGCGACCCCAGGAGACACCCATGTCGAGCATTCCCGAGAACCTGAAGTACACCGCCGAGCACGAGTGGGTGCTGGAGGGCGACCCGTCCACGGTGGGCGTCACCGCGACGGCTGCCGACGCGCTCGGCGATGTCGTCTACCTGGAGCTCCCGGCCGTCGGCGACGTGCTGAGCGCGGGCACTGTGGTGGGGGAGATCGAGTCCACCAAGTCCGTGTCCGAGTTGTACTCCCCGGTCTCCGGGACGGTCATCGCGGTGAACGACGCAGCTGTGGCTGACCCGTCCGTGGTGAACTCCGACCCGTATGGCGAGGGCTGGCTGCTCAAGGTCGAGGTCACGGGAGCCGGCCCGCTGCTCACGGCGGCCGAGTACCAGGCGCTCACCGCCCCCTGAGCGGCGTTGCGGGTTAGGCCGTCCGGATGACCTCTTTCGGATGAACCTAAAAATACGGTCGTATCGCGCGTAACGGCCTGACCTGCACGTTTGTCCAACTTGGAGGGTTGGTGACGGGGAGCGGGCGGCGACGCGGGTGATTGATGGGTGATTTCTGCGTCATCAGTGCGCAAGTTGCCGATCTCATCAGTGACAGCCCGCATCACCGCACCGGCCAGCCCGGGGCGCCGCAGTACTCCAGGAGGACGAGATGAGCACGATCGAGATCGCACGTCCCGCAGCTCAGCTCGCGGAGCCGCTGACGCGCCGTGAGCGTGTCGTGCTCGGAGAGCTGGCGGAGGACGTCACCCTGGAGGAGATCGCCACGCGGCTCTTCGTCACGCGCAACACCGTGAAGTCCCAGGTGCGCTCGGTCTACCGCAAGATCGGCGTCTCGACGCGGGCTGAGGCCGTGGCCTGGGCTGAGGCCGCGGGCTTGCGCTGACGTTGCTCCTTGGTCGCGGCGACCACCGTCGCCGCGAACTCACGGGCCACGGCGGCGGGCTCGCGCCCCCGTGACCACACCATGCGCAGTTCCCGGCGCAGGTCGACACCGTCGATGCGGACGCGGCGCAGCGTTCCCCTGTCGAGCTCGTCCTGCACGGTCAGGGCGGACAGCACCGCGGCTGTCCGCCCGCCCCGCACCACGTTCTTGACGGCTGCCGTCGAGCCGAGTTGCGCGGGGGCGCTGGCCAGCGGGTGCCCGGCGGCCTCGAGCGCCTGCTCCAGGGTGGCGCGCGTGCCGGATCCCGCCTCGCGGAGCGCGAGCGGGCCAGCGGCCAGCTCGGCCGCGGTGACAGGGCGGTTCAGCGCTGCCCAGGGGTGCTCGGGCGCCACGACGGCCAACAGCTCGTCATGCCCGATGGCGCGCGCGTGCAGGCCGCTGTCGACGTCGGGCCCCTCGACGAACCCGAGGTCGGCGCGCCCGTGCAGCACGGCCTGCATGACGTCGCGCGAGTTCGCGACGTGCAGGTCGAGGACAGCAGCCCCGGCGGGCCGGGCGGCGAGCCAGCGGGGGACCAGGTACTCGGCGATGGTGAGGCTCGCGGCGACGGACAGCCGGCCACCGCGCTCAGCGCGCATGGCGGCGACCTCGTGGTCGAAGGCGTCGGAGGCGGCGAGCACGTCACGGGCCCGCCCGACGAGCGCGCGACCCGCGTCGGTGAGTGTGGTGCCGCCGTGGGACCGCACCACCAGGCCGAGCCCGGTCTGTCGTTCGAGCCGGCGCAGGCCCGCGCTGACGGACGGCTGAGCGAGCGCGAGGGCGCGGGCCGCAGCGGAGATCGACCCATGCTCATCGACGGCGACGAGCAGCTCGAGCGGTCCGAGTGGTGTCCGCGCGCTGCCGATGAGATCCGGGGCCATAGCCTCAGGCTAGGTCCCCCTAGCCAGGACGGCCTTCTGCGGCGCGCGCCTGGCACGGCACCGTAGGACCGTGAACCACCAGCACGTCCACCCCACTGGCTATCGCCCGCGTAGGCGCGCCGGCGGCGTCGGGTGTGTATAAGAGGCGGGCCCCCGCCCGGCCCTCCCCGCGGCCCGCCGCACCCCCTGCCGGGCTGCGGGCCGTCCTGCCGGGCGCCCTCGTCGCGATGGCCGTGTCGGCCCTCTGCCTGGCGTTCACCGCCTGGTCGCCGACGTTCCCGGTGCTGCTCGTCGCCATCGGCGCCGGGCTCCTCGCACGGATGCTGCACCTGGTGCACCCGGTGCTCGAGCCGGGCCTGGCCTGGACCGCGCGGCACGTGCTGCGCGCCGGCGTCGTGCCGCTCGGCCTGCAGGTCTCCGGCGCGGAGGTGCTGTCGCTGGGCGTGGGCGAGTTGCTGGTGCTGGGGGTGACGGTGGCCGTCACGTTCAGCGCGACCCGCTGGCTCGGGCGGCGACTGGGCGTGGGGCGAGCGCTGAGCCTGCTGATCGCCACCGGCTTCTCCATCTGCGGCGCCGCGGCCGTCGCCGCGATGAGCCCCGTGGCCGACGCGGATGAGGACGACGTCGCCACCGCCGTCGCGCTGGTGACCCTCTACGGCAGCCTCGCGATCGTGCTGATCCCCGTGCTCTCCCACCTGGTGGGCCTGGACGAGAGGACGGCGGGGCTGTGGGCGGGCATGTCCGTGCACGAGGTCGCGCAGGTGGTGGCGGCGGCGGGCGCCATCTCCGCGGTGGCGCTCACCGTGGCAGTGGTCGCCAAGCTGGCCCGCGTGGTGCTGCTCGCCCCGCTCGTCGCGGTGGTGGGCCTGCAGCACCGGCGCAGCGGCGCCGACACCACCGGCAAGCGCCCGCCGATCGTGCCCCTGTTCGTGGTGGGCTTCCTGGCCGCCGTCCTGATCCGGACCTCCGGGCTCCTGCCCGACGCGGTGTCGTCGATGGCCCGCACCGCGACCACCCTCGCGCTCGGGGCGGCCATGGTGGCGCTCGGCAGCCAGGTGCGGGTGGGCAAGTTGGTACGCGGCGGCGGCAGGGCGCTGGCCCTCGGCGGCGTCGCCACGGCGATCGCGATGTCCGTGAGCCTGGGCGGCCTGCTGCTCATCGGCTGAGCGCAGGCGCAGGCCAGGGGCGTGCGAGGCGCCAGGCAGGCCGCTCGCTGCGCGGGCACGGGACGCGGGCTGGCAGAATTCCCGCATGACCTCACCCGCGCTCGTCGTCGCCGCGGCCATCGTCGACGACCTCGACTCGCCGCGGCGCCTCCTCGCCGCGCGCCGGGCGGTGCCCGCGAGCCTCGCCGGACGCTGGGAGTTCCCCGGCGGCAAGGTCGAGCCCGGGGAGTCCCCCGAGGACGGCTTGCACCGCGAGCTGCGCGAAGAGCTCGGAGTGCGGGTCGAGCTGGGCCCCGAGGTCCCCGGGCCGAATGACGGCGCCTGGACGCTGTCGCCCACCTACGCGATGCGGTTGTGGCTCGCCGAGGTCACGCACGGCACCCCCGAGCCGCTGGTCGAGCATGACGAGTTGCGCTGGCTGCCCGTCGGGCAATGGCTGTCCGTCCCGTGGCTGGACGCCGATGTCCACATCGTGAAGTCGCTGATGTCGGCAGTCACCCGGGTCTGATCGGCCTCTGATCGGCCCCGAGGTTCCTCCCTCCGCGAACCGGAGCCCTTCCCGTGGCGCAGCGGCCCCTGCGGGGTCACTGTCGAAGAGTGCCTCGTCCGACCCCCGGACACGGTGGCGGATGCGGGCGCCAGGCCCCGGGCGGTCCAGGGCCTCGTGACGAGGGGGTGTTCGGCTGTGGTGACTGCATACGACCCGTTCCAAGAGATGGACAGGCTCGTCGGCCAGATGTTCGGCAGTGCCCGAGCGGCGGCGACGATGCCGATGGATCTCTACCGATCCGGCGACCACTACGTGCTGCTCGTCGACCTGCCGGGCGCCGACCCGGGCACCATCGACGTCAGCGTGGAGGACCGGACGTTGACCATCCGGGCTCAGCGCACGCCCCGCACCGACACGGACGTGCAGTGGCTCGCCCGCGAGCGGCCCAGCGGCACCTATGCGCGCCAGCTCACGGTCAGCCGGGGCCTCGACCTGCAGAACATCGCGGCGACCTACGCCGATGGCGTGCTCGCGCTCACCATCCCGGTGGCGGAGTCGGCCAAGCCGCGCCGTGTCGAGGTGCAGCGGGGCTCCCACGAGTCCCACCCGACGATCGAGACCTCGGGCAGCAGCAGTGGCTCGGCGGGCTCGTCGGCGCAGGGCGAGCATGCCGCGACCACCTCGGGCTCGACGTCCTCCTCGGGCGGCCAGTACCCGTCGTCCTCCTCGGGCGGCCAGTACCCGTCGTCGTCCCCGGGGAGCCAGTACCCGTCGTCACAGGAGGGCACGTCCGGCAGCGCTGAATGACGCGCGCATGAGCGTGGGCCCCGGTCGGTGACTGGGGCCCACGCTCATGTCATGCGGAGGTCAGAGCGTCGCGCGCACCGTCCGGGTCGCAGCGAGGATGCTCTCCAGGGAGGGCGTGACCTCGGCGTAGCGGCGGGTCTTGAGGCCGCAGTCCGGGTTGACCCACAACTGGTCGACGGCGATGGACTTGACCGCCGCCTCCAGCAGCTCGGTGACCTCGGCCTCGCCGGGAACCCGCGGCGAGTGGATGTCGTAGACGCCCGGGCCCACCGCGCGCGGGTAGCCGGCGTCGGCGATGTCGGCCAGGATCTCCATCTTCGAGCGGGCGGCCTCGATGGACGTCACGTCGGCGTCCAGGCCGTCGATGGCGCCGATGACCTCGCCGAACTCCGAGTAGCACAGGTGCGTGTGGATCTGCGTGTCCGGGCGCACCCCCGAGGTCGCGAGCCGGAACGAGCGCACCGACCAGTCGAGGTACGCGGCGTGGTCGGCCGCGCGCAGCGGGAGCAGCTCGCGCAGCGCCGGCTCGTCGACCTGCACGATGGCGATGCCCGCCGACTCCAGGTCCGCGATCTCGTCCCGCAGGGCCAGCGCGACCTGGTTGGCCGTGTCGCCCAGCGGCTGGTCGTCCCGCACGAACGACCACGCGAGGATCGTCACCGGGCCGGTGAGCATGCCCTTGACCGGCTTGCTCGTGAGCGACTGCGTGTACTGCGTCCAGCCCACCGTGATGGGCGCCGGGCGCGACACGTCGCCCCACAGGATCGACGGGCGCGTGCAGCGTGATCCGTAGGACTGCACCCAGCCGTTCTGCGTCACCGCGAACCCGTCGAGGTTCTCCGCGAAGTACTGCACCATGTCGTTGCGCTCGGGCTCGCCGTGCACCAGCACGTCCAGGCCGATGGACTCCTGCAGCTCGACGACGCGGCGGATCTCCGCGCGCATCTCCTCCTCGTACTGCTCGGTGCTGAGGTCCCCGCGGTCGTGCGCCGCGCGGGCCTTGCGGATGTCGGGGGTCTGCGGGAACGAGCCGATGGTCGTGGTGGGCAGCGGCGGGAGCTGCAGGCGATCCGCCTGGGCGGCCTTGCGGTCGGCGAAGTCGCCACGGCGGAACGCGTCCTCGTCGAGGGCCGCCACGCGCTCGCGGACCTCGGGGCGGACGACGCCGGGGGCGTTGCGCCGGGTGGCGAGCGCGGCGTCGGCGGCGAGGATCTGGTCCTTCACCGCGAGGCCGCCCTCGGTGAGGCCGGTGGCGAGCGTCGCGATCTCGCTGACCTTCTGGTCGGCGAAGGCGAGCCACGAGCGCAGCGTCGGGTCGAGCGCCGGCTCGTCCTCGACGTCATGCGGCACGTGGAACAGCGACGTCGACGTGCCGGCGGCGACGGTGGCCTCCGGGCCGACGGCCACGCGCAGCGCCTCGAGGCGGTCGAGGGCGGCGCCCAGGTCGGCGCGCCACACGTTGTGGCCGTCGATGACGCCGCCGACGACGACCTTGCCCGCCAGGCCTGGCACGTCCTCGGCGGGGAGCCCGCCGCGCACCAGGTCGAGCGCGATGCCGTCGACATCCGTGGCGGCCAGCAGCGGCAGCGCCTCGTCGAGGTCGCCGTAGGGCGCGGCCACGAGGATCGCGGGGCGCTCGTCGGCGGGGATCTGCGTGGCCAGCGTGCGGTACGCCTCGGCGACCGCCGCGTGCAGCCGCTCGGTGGGGACGTCCACGGAGTCGGAGACGAGGGCGGGCTCGTCGAGCTGCACCCAGGTGGCGCCGGCCGCGCGCAGCTCGCGCAGCAGCGTGGCGTACACGGGCAGCACATCGGCGAGCCGGTCGATGGGGGAGAAGCCCTCCGGGGAGCCCTCGGTCGCCTTCGCCAGCGCCAGGTAGGTCACCGGGCCGACGATGACGGGCCGGGTCAGCACGCCGTCGGCGAGGCCCTCGGCGAACTCGCGCACCGGGCGGTCGCTCGCGTAGCGGAACTCCGTCTCGGGGCCGATCTCGGGCACCAGGTAGTGGTAGTTCGTGTCGAACCACTTGGTCATCTCGAGCGGCAGGTCCTCGCCGCGGCCGCGTGCGACCGTCGAGTACCCGGCCAGGTCGAGGCGCCCGTCGGCGTCGGCCAGGTCCGCGAACCGGGCCGGCACGGCGCCCAGCAGGGCCGTCGCGTCGAGCACTTGGTCGTAGAACGAGAAGGCGGATGGGATCGCGGGCACGTCGGTGCGCAGGCCCAGCTCGGCCAGGCGGGTGCGGGTGCGACGGCGTAGGTCGGCCGCGACGGCCTCGACCTCGGCGGCGTCGGAGCGTCCGGCCCAGAAGCCCTCGATGGCCTTCTTGAGCTCGCGGCGCGGCCCGATGCGCGGGTAGCCGAGAACGGTGCCTGCCGGGAACTCCGGCGTGGCGGTCGTGTCATTCGTGGTCATGCTCAGCCCCTCGAGGTCTGGTGATCGGCTTGGGTGGGGGTGACCTGCGGCGCGCCGGCAGCCGGTCGGGCGAGGGGGCCGGTGCTGGCCCCGCCGCCGAGGTGTGCGCCCTCGAGCAGGTCGAGTGCGGCGTGGTGGGTGTTGAACGTGTAGATGTGGACGCCCGGAGCCCCGCCGTCGAGCACGGCGTTCACCAGGTCGACGCCCGCTCGGATGCCGATCCGGTGGCGCGCCACCTCGTCGTCCACGGACTCCAGGCGGGCCAGCAGGTCACGCGGGACCTGCACGCCCGTGAGCGACTCGAGCCGGAGCAGGCGGCCCGGGTCGGTGGCGGGGATGATGCCCGGGATGATCGGGATGGTGACGCCGGCCCGTCGGGCCTCCGCGACCATGCCCAGGTAGGACGCCGGGTCGTAGAAGACCTGCGAGATGGCGAAGTCGGCGCCGGCGCACTGCTTGTCGAGCAGCGCGGCGATGTCCTGCTCGCGGGTGCTGCCCACGGGCGCGTTGCCACGGGGGAACGCCGCGACCGCCACCGACAGCGGGCGGACGGTGGCCCGCACGGCCTGCGCGGGGCTCTGCGCGCGGCGCCGGGCCTCGATCTGCCGCAGCAGCGCGACCAGCTCGGCCGCGGTGCGCAGCCCGTCGGGGTGGGGATGCCAGCCGGACTGGTCGGCCGGCGGGTCGCCGCGCAGGGCGAGGAAGGAGCGCACGCCCTCGTCGAGGAACTCCTCGACGACCTCGACGACCTCCGCCCGGGAAGTTCCGACGCAGGTCAGATGCGCGATGGGGTTCAGGGCCGTCTCGCGCAGCAGTCGGCGCACGAGCCGGCGTGTGGTGTCACGGGTCTTGCCCTCGACGCCGTAGGTCACCGAGACGAAGTCGGGGCGGGCCGAGCTCAGCGCCTGGATGGTCTCCCAGAGCCGGGGCGCGGCGTCGGGGTTGCGCGGTGGGTAGAGCTCGAAGGACACGGTGGGGCGGTCCATGAGCGCGAGGTGCTCCCGCGTGGCGACCTCGATGTCGTCATGCCAGCTCTCCGCTGCGGCGCTCATCGGGGCGCTCGACAGCCCGGGCGCGGCGCAGCCGCGGGACGACGACGATCCATGCAGGTCATGGTCAGCTCCATCGACCCTGGCGGAAGCACCCACACCCGCGTTGAACGAGGGGGGTTGCTGCGGCGTCGTCGAGCCAGGTCTCTCGGCCGCTCTGGATGGTGACGCAATGCTAGGCCCATATCGCCATATGGGCAACAGTTCTCACGGGTCGAGATTCTGCCGTTCGTGGAGCGGCCGCTTCGGATGAGTCGTCCCACTACCTCCTGATTATCGCGCGCCATCCGGCTTCGCGGCAGGTCTGTGGAATCGACCAGGATCGATGCGCGCCTTGTGCCTGCGCGCTGACCGGCGCGAACATAGAGCCATGTCGATACGTCCCTCCGCCCTGTTCGTGTGCGTGCACAACGCCGGCCGCTCCCAGATGGCCGCCGGATACCTGCGCGCGCTGTCGGGCGGGGCGGTGGAAGTCCGCTCCGCGGGATCCGCGCCGGCGGACCAGATCAACGCCGTGGCCGTCGAGGCCATGCTCGAAGACGGCGTCGACATCCGCTCCGAGCAGCCCAAGGTGCTCACCACCGACGCGGTGCAGGCCTCCGACGTCGTCATCACCATGGGCTGCGGCGACGCGTGCCCGATCTTCCCCGGCAAGCGCTACGAGGACTGGGCGCTGGCGGACCCGGCCGGCCAGGGCATCGAGGCGGTGCGCCCCATCCGCGACGAGATCCGCGCGCGCGTGCTCACGCTGCTCGACGAGCTGGGCGTCGAGCCGGTGCGCTGACGGCCTACGAGGCCAGCACCACCGGGCAGGTCGCCAGGTGGTCGTCCACCAGGCCGCACGCCTGCATCGCCGCGTAGGCGGTGGTCGGGCCGATGAAGCGGAAGCCCAGCGACTTGAGCTCCCGGGCCAGGGCGCGCGACTCAGGCGTCACCGCGGGGACGTCCGCCCAGGTGGCAGGCCGCACATGCGCGGCGCGATCCGGGGCGTGGGACCAGAAGACCTCGTCGAGGGACCGACCCTGCTCCGCGAGGTCCAGGACCGCCCGCGCGTTGGCGATGGTCGCCTCGACCTTGGCCCGGTTCCGGATGATCCCCGCGTCGGCGAGCAGCCGCGCCACATCGGACTCGTCGTACCTGGCCACAGCAGCCGCGTCGAAGTCGGCGAACGCCGCCCGGAACGCCGGACGCTTGCGCAGCACCGTGATCCACGCCAAGCCGGACTGGAAGCTCTCGAGGGCGATCCGCTCGAACAGGTCGCGCTCGCCGTGCACCGGGCGGCCCCACTCGGTGTCGTGGTACTCCTCATACAACGGGTTCCCGTCACCGAAGCAGCGCGCGTCAGCCGGTGCGAGGGGTGCGGCTGTCAGTGGGGCGGCTTCGGCGTCGGACGGCATGGGGTCATTGTGCTGCCGTCGGCTGACATGCCGGCCCTCACCGCGGCGCCTCGCTCACGAGGTGCGGCGACGGCCGATCTTCGGTGCGGCAGCAGGTGTGCGCTGGCGCGGGACCTCGAACCACGAGTGCGGCGAGCCCGCCGGGACGCTGGCCAGGCCCTGGTGCACCGCGATGAGGATCTCCTCCGTGGGCGGCGCAGAGCTCGCCCCGGTGGCGCCGTCGATCGCCTCGCGGTCCGCGTCGTCGCGGTCGGGCCGGGTGTTCATGCGGGCACTGTAGTGCGGGGCCCACAGGCGTGGGAGCGCCACCACGCAACCTCACCCGGTGTGTCGCCGAGTTTCGCCCGGTGGCGTGGCGCGGTGCGCCCGGTGGCGTGGCACGGCCGCCCGAACGGGCCCGTCAGGCTTCGGCGAGGGCCTTGCGGATGCGCTTCTCGCTGACGGGGCCGTCGGTGCCGAGTTGCTGCGCGAACAGGGACACGCGCAGCTCCTCGATCATCCAGCGCACCGCGTCCAGCGCCGCGCGCTGATCGGGGTCGACGGCCTGGGCGTGGGTCGCCGTCGCCTCGGCCCGCGCCACGGCCGTCGCGTGCTCGCGGGTCAGCTCGGCGACCGTCCACGCCATGGACGCGTCACGGTCCGGGTTGGCGGCGGCCTTGGTGAGCCGGTGCCGGGCCGCGCGCAGGTACCGGGCCAGATGCGGCAGCCGCGAGGCTCCCACCTCGGAGACGAAGCCGACGTGCACCAGCCGGGCCGCCTGCTCGCGGACGTCCTGCAACGTGGCCAGCAGGGCCATGCTCGTCGACGCGCGGACCTCCGCGTCGAGCTCACGCGACGCGCCCAGCACCGCCACCAGGTCGGTGACGATCCGGTGCACCGTGTCCTCGAGCCGGTCCCGCACGAACGCCCGCAGCGCGGCATACGCGTCTGACGTGCGGATCTCCGTGGCGGGCCGCCCGGCCAGATGCTCGGCCAGGAGATGGTCGACGGCGGCGAGCTGCACATCCGCCACCAGCGCCTCCGTGCTCGGATACGGGCTCGCGGCCAGGGTGAGCGCCTGCTGCCCCGACCAGCGCGTGGTCACGCGGGGCGTCGCCAGCCCGACCTCGCGCAGCAGGAGCCGCCGCAGGCCACGGCGGTGCTCGACGACCTGGGTGGCCGGATCGGCCATGACGCGCAGCGCCACGCCGCCGCCGGGCTCCTCGACCAGCGCCGGATAGCCGCGCACGCGCAGGCCGCCGGGGCCGGACGTCTCGACGGTCAGCGGCAGGGCGCCGTTGGGCAGGTCGTCGGGCCAGGTCGTCAGGCCCGTGCGCTCCGGAATGCCCGGGGAGAGCGGGGCGGCCGGGGTCGCGGGCGCCCCAGCAGTGGAGCCGGGTGCGGCAGGCGCACGGCCGCCGCCGATGGCTGCGGTGTCGGACATCGCGCTGTCGGCCGACGCGGCGCCCTTCGCGCCCCGGCGCCCGGCCCCGCCCACCTCGCGCATCGCATCGCGCACCGCGGTGCGCACGGCGCTGCTCACCGCGTCCTGGGTGCGGTGCGCCAACCGGCGCTGCAACCCGATGAGGTCCTTGCCCTCCTCGACCACCTGCCCGCGCTCCGCCTCCACCCGGAACGTCATGCGCAGATGGGCGGGCAGCCGCTCGTCGTCGAACGCGTCCTCGGGCACCTCGACGTCGCGCAACGCGCGGACCGCCTGGGCGAACGCCTCATGGAAGGACGGCGCCAGGTCGGCGGCGCGGACCGTGTCCTCCCAGCTCGCCAGATGCTCGTCGAACCACGCGACCACACCGCGCGCGACGTCTGGCGCCGGCACCAGCTGCACGCGCACCGGCTTCGGCAGGGCGCGGATCGTGGCCGTCACCAGCCCCTCGCGCAGGCCCGGCACCATCCAGCCGAAGCCGTCGGGCCGCACGCGGGCCAGCAGCACCAGCGGGATGTGGACGGTGACGCCATCCGCGTCCGTGCCGGGCTCGAACTGGTAGGTCAGCGGCAACTCCAGGTCGCCCTGCGGCCACGTCGCGGGGAAGTCCGCCTCGCTCACCACGGCGCCGTCGTCGGCGACGAGCAGCTCACGGGTGAAGGTCAGCAGATCGGGGTCGGTGCGCCGGGCCGTCTTCCACCAGGTGTCGAAGTGCCGGGCGGAGACCACGTCAGCGGGGATCCGCTCGTCGTAGAAGGCGAACAGCACCTCGTCGTCCACCACCAGGTCACGGCGGCGGGCCCGGGCCTCGAGGCTCTCCGCCTCCTTGAGCAGGCGGCGGTTCTCGTGGAAGAACTCGTGGTGCGTGGTCCACTCGCCCTCGACCAGCGCGTGCCGGATGAACAGCTCGCGCGCGTGCTCGGGGTCGTGCTTCGCGTACAGCACCCGGCGCCCGGCCACGATCGGCACGCCGTAGAGCAGCACGCGCTCCATCGCCATCGCCGCGCCCTGCTTCGTGGACCACGACGGCTCGGAGTACACGCGCTTGACCAGGTGCGAGGCGAGCTCCTCGGCCCACTCGGGCTGGATGCGCGCCGCGTCGCGGGCCCACAACCGGGACGTCTCCACGAGCTCGCCGGCCATGATCCACGCCGGGGGGCGCTTGGCCAGGGCCGATCCCGGGAAGATGGCGAACCGGGCGCCGCGCGCGCCGATGTACTCGTTGCGGCCCCGGCGGTCCGGGCGGCCGGCGGGCTTCCTGCCGCGCTGGGCGGCGGGCGGGGGGACCTCAGTGGCCTCCTGCATGCCGATCTGGCTGAGCAGGCCCGCGAGCAGGCTCATGTGGATCCGGTCGGCATCCCAGTCGAGGCGCAGCGTGCCGGGGCCGTCGGCGGTGTCGGAGTCGAGCACCGTCTGGGCCGCGCCGGGGGCGGTGCGACGTCGGGGTCCAGCGGCGGCAGCGGCCATGCCCGATGCCGCGGCGGCTGGCGGCGGGGTGCGCTGCGGCGGCGGGTTCACCACGATGCCCAGCGGCTTGGCCAGCTCGCGGAGCTGCGTCACCACGTCCTGCCACTCGCGGATGCGCAGGTAGTTGAGGTGCTCGGCCTTGCACATGCGGCGGAACGCCGAGCCGGACAGCTCGCGCTGCTGCTCCTTGAGGTACTGCCACAGGTTCAGGTACGTGAGGAAGTCCGACGTGGGGTCGGCGAATCGCGCATGCTGCTGGTCGGCCTGGGCGCGCTGCTCCATCGGGCGCTCGCGCGGGTCCTGAATGGACAGCGCCGCGGCGATGATCATGACCTCGCGGGCGACCCCGCGGCGGCCCGCCTCGACGATCATCCGGCCCAGGCGCGGGTCCATCGGCAACTGGGCCAGGTCGCGGCCCACCTTCGTGAGCCCCTTGCCCACCTCGTCGTCCGCGCCGAGAGCCCCGAGCTCGGTGAGGAGCTGCGTGCCGTCGCGCACGGCGCGCGTGTCCGGCGGGTCCACGAACGGGAACTTCGCGATGTCGTCGGGCGTGGTCGCCACACCCACCGCGATCATCTGCAGGATCACCGACGCGAGCGACGTGCGCAGGATCTCCGGCTCGGTGAACTCCGGCCGCGACTCGAAGTCCTCATGCGAGTACAGCCGGATCGCGATGCCGTCCGCGACGCGCCCGCACCGGCCCGAGCGCTGGTTCGCCGACGCCTGCGAGATCGGCTCGATGGGCAGCCGCTGCACCTTCGTGGCCTTCGAGTACCGCGAGATGCGCGCCGTGCCCGGGTCGATCACGTACCGGATGCCCG
Source organism: Cellulomonas timonensis (assembly GCF_900046455.1). Classification (GTDB taxonomy): domain Bacteria; phylum Actinomycetota; class Actinomycetes; order Actinomycetales; family Cellulomonadaceae; genus Cellulomonas_A; species Cellulomonas_A timonensis. The sequence continues at coordinate 95,637 of NZ_FCOT01000011.1, read as the reverse complement.
GCACGGTCAGCGACGTCTCGGCGACGTTGGTGGCCAGCACCACGCGGCGGTTGCCGTGCGGCTGGAACACCCGGTGCTGCTCGGCCGCCGACAGCCGCCCGTACAGCGGCAGGATCTCCACGGCGTCGGGCCGGCGCAGGTCGGTGGCCCGCTCGCCCAGGTGCGAGCGCAGCGCCTCCTCCGCGTCGCGGATCTCGCGCTCGCCTGAGAAGAACACCAGGATGTCGCCCGGGCCCTCGGCGGCAAGCTCGTCGAAGGCCTCGCAGATGGCGGTGAGCGGGTCGCGGTCCTCGACCTCGCGCTTCTTGGCGCCACGGGGCGCTGCCTTGAGCGCACCCGACGCCCCAGGCTCCGGCTCCGGCTCGGGGTCAGGCGTCAGCGGGCGGTAGCGGACCTCCACCGGGTAGGTGCGGCCCGTGACCTCGATGACCGGGGCCGGCACGCCCTCCGGGTGCTCGGGAGTCGGCGGGCCGGCGAAGTGCCGCGCGAACCGCTCCGAGTCGATCGTCGCCGACGTGATGATGAGCTTGAGGTCCGGGCGCTGCGGCAGCAGCCGCGTCAGATACCCCAACAGGAAGTCGATGTTGAGCGAGCGCTCATGCGCCTCGTCGATGATCAGCGTGTCGTAGCCGCGCAGCATCGGGTCCCGTTGGATCTGCGCCAGCAGGATGCCGTCCGTCATCACCTTGACGAGCGTCCGCTCGCTCGACTCGTCGGTGAACCGCACCTGGTAGCCCACGAGCTCGCCGATCGACGTGCCCAACTCGTCGGCGATGCGCTCCGCGACAGTGCGCGCCGCGATCCGCCGCGGCTGCGTGTGCCCGATCTGCCCCTCGCGGCCCCGACCCAGGTCGAGCACGATCTTCGGCAGCTGCGTCGTCTTCCCCGAGCCGGTCTCGCCCGCGACGATCACCACCTGGTGGTCGCGGATCGCCGCCGCGATGTCCTCGCGGCGTGCCGAGACCGGGAGTTGCTCGGGGTACTTGATGGGCGGGACGACGGCGGCGCGTCGGGCGGCGGCGCGGCGCTCGCGACGGTGCGTGTCGTCGCGGGACGTGTCGGTGCGCCGAGGCCGATCGGTGCGAGCGCCTGCCTGCGGGGTGTGGCCCTCGGCTACAGCGGTGCGCTTGTCGGAGCCGGGCCGCCGACGGGGAGGGCGACGCCGCCGAGCCGGGCGGGAACCGGGGTCGGCGCCCTCAGGCCTCGGCTGGTCCTCTCCGGCGGTGCTCACGACGACCCATTCTCCCAGGTGAACCTGCGGGCCGTCGCCCACATATCTCCGGCGCGTGCCCGTGACGGGGTTCGCGTGCGCGGGCCTCACGGCGAGCTGGGCCACGCGCAGCCCGGTGCGGGACTGTCATTGGTCGGGGGCCGCGCCGCCCATGCGCCACCGGCGCCCGTAGCGAATGTGCCCGAGAACACATTCGGGAAGAAGAAATACAATCGCCGGCAGGGTGGGGAATCAGTATTGTTCGGAGCGTGAACACCCTCACCTCGCGAAAGTCGGACGCCACCCCTGTCCGCCGCGCACGCCGCCGTCCATCCGTCCCTTCGAGCCGGGCTCTCACCGCCGCGCAACGCCGCGACATGGCCCATCTGATCGCCCTCTCAGGGATGACGCCGCTGGTGCGCTGATGCGCGGGGCCGTCTGGCGGCCCGAACGAGACCACCTCTGCCCAGCAGTCCGCGAAGACTGCTGGGCATTGTGCTGTCTGCGCCGGGAGCGCCGACGGAAATGCGCGGCCATTCGTCAACGGATGGAAAAGTCAGGGGATGAATATCGCCTCGGTTGATGCAGAACATATTCGGCCCATGAATGCGCCGCCGGTGTCAGGTCCGCGCCACGAGCCAGGCCATGGCGTCCGGGCAGGCGCCGAGCACCGAGATGTGGCCGTCGTCGGGCCGCCGCCAGACCTCGGCAGCGGGCAGCGCGGCCGCGAGGAGGTCGACGTGCCGGGTGGGGACCACGCGGTCCCGGCCGCCCTGCACCAGGAGCACGGGCGCACGGACCTGCGCCGCGTCGAACCCCCAGGGCCGCGCGAACGCCACGTCGTCGTCCACCAGGCCGCCCGGCCATGCCTGGCCGGCATGCGCGGCGTCGTCACCCAGTGCCGCCCACTCCCCGGCTAGTGCGGCCCAGTCGGCGTCGGTGAAGGACGCCGGGTCGAACTCCGCATCCTCCGCATGCCGCGCGCGGGCCTCCCGGCCTCCAGCGGCGGCCGCCCGGAGGCCCTCCGGGCTCGCCATCCCTGCGTACCAGGCCTCGCCCCCGGTCGGCGGGGCGATGGCGGCGAGGCAGGCGACGGCGGTGACCCGCTCCGGCAGCAGCGCCGCACAGGCCAGCGCATGCGGGCCGCCACCCGAGGCGCCCATCACCGCGAACCGCTCGACGCCGAGCGCGTCGGCGAGCTGTGCCACGTCATCGGCCGCCGCGGCGACGTCCCGGCCTGGAGCGGGGGTGGACCCGCCGTACCCGGGGCGGGCGTAGGACACGAGCCGGACGCCGAGGGTTGCCGCCGTGGTCACGAGCGGCCCGAGCAGCTCGCCGCTCTGTGGTGAGCCGTGGTGCCAGACCACTGTCACGCGGTCGGAGTGATCGGGGTGGCCAGACGCCGCGTCATAGGCGCGCAGGGTCCGCCCGTCGCGCAGCCGGATGTCGTGCGCGGACCCGATCGACGTGGCCATGCCGAGACGCTATGCCCGGATCGCCCCACCTCGCGGGATGCGAGCCTCGTACATTGGCCGATCGCAAGACGTGCGAAGAGGACTGCACACCTGGGCGTCGAGCCGCGTCTTCAGAGGGTCAGCACGTTCGCGACACACCTGGAGGATCGATGAACGACACCACCACGACCCCGACGCCCGCCCTTGCCGAGGGCGAGGCCCGCCCGCGCCGCCGCTGGATGACCGTTGGTGTCGTCGCCGCTGGCCTGTCGCTCGCCGGAGGCGGCGTCGCGATGGCCGCCGGGCTGAACTCGGGCGGCGGCGCCCAGCCTGGCGGCGAGACGGTCATCAGCGAGGAGGTCGCCGGCGAGCAGGACATCGCGGCAGCCTCGACTCTCGAGGACGACCGCTCCGCGGCCGCCGACGCGTTCTGGGCCGCGGGCTACTCCACGACGGACCTCGCGAGGCTCGGCGACCTGTGGCAGCTCGAGGACACGTTCGAGGTCAAGGCCCGGGCGGGCCAGTTGATCCTGGACGGCAAGCAGGCGGAGCTGGGCGCCCCGACCCCCGAGGTCGAGGACCCGGCGACCACAGCGGCCGCCGCGTTCTGGGATGCCGGCTACACCTACGAGGACGCTGAGGAGCTCGCCGCGCTGTGGAGCTCGGAGGACACCTACGAGGCCAAGGTCGCCGCGGGCGAGAAGCTCCTCGCGGGCGAGACCCTGCCCGTGCCGCCCAGCGGGCAGCCGGGCGTCGCGGAGTGACCGCAACCTCCTGACCCACCCCGGCGCCCCTGAACTGCTCGCGAGGAGATGACATCGACGTGGAAGAACTGCTGTTGCGCACAGGCTTCGAGATCGAGCTGCTGGCGCCCGCCGGGGCCGACCGGCAGACGTTGGCGGATGAGCTCGCGGCGCGGTGCGCTGGGCGGGTGCGGCGGTCCTTCCACGTCGACAGCGAGCCGTCAGCGGTGCCGGGCGTGGGGGTGTTCCGGCACCTGTCCCCGGCGTTCGACGTGGTCGACGAGCGCGGCGGCCCGGTCGCGCGCCTGGTGGACGACATCACCATCCAGCGGGACCTCGTTCCGACGCCCGGGCATCCGGGGGCGCCCGGGCGTCGGGACTGGTACCGCATCCTGTGCGACGAGGGGCGTCTGCTGCGCTTGATCGAGCGGCACACCGACCCATACGCGCCGCTGGCCACAGTGCTCGAACCGCTGGCCGAGCTGTTCGGCGCCCGCGTGGACGGGCTCCCCGGGGCGGCCCGCGTGAACGACTCCGCCGGCGCCACCGTGGCGGTGGCCATGACCCTGCCGCCAGGGCGCGAGCGCCCCTGCGAGATCGTCACGCCACCGCTCGAGTCCCACCACGCCTTGTCGCTGGAGCGGCTGCTCGGCCCCGCGCGCGAGCTCGGCTTCACCGTCCCGCGCGAGGCCGCGGTGCACCTGCATGTGGACGGCGCGCCCTTCCGGCGCCCGGAGTCGTTCGCCAACGTGGTGCGCCTGTTCGGCCACTGGCGCGAAGAGCTGTGGACGGCGCTTGGCGCGAACCCCGACTGCCGCCGGGTGGCGCCGCTGACGCAGGAGCTGGTGGACCTGGTCGAGCTCCCGTGGCAGGAGGCGGGCGATCGCAGCGCGTGGGCTCTCATGCGGGACGCGGCGCAGGGGGCGGGCGTGACCAAGTTCGCCGACGTGAACCTCAAGCAGCTGCTGACCGACCGGCCAGTGCGCGACACCCTGGAGGTGCGCATCCTGCCCGGTGACCTGGACGGCCACTCCATCGTGCGGCGCGCGGCCCTGGTGGAGGCGCTGCTGACCCGGTGCCTCGACCCCCGCCCGATCCCGCGCCCGGACCGCTCGGCAGCGCGCGACCCGCAGGGCGCGCTCGACGACCTTCTGGGGGTGCGCCGATGAGCACGTGGACTCAATCGGCCCGGCCAGACAGTGCGGCGATCCCCCGTGTGCTGCCGTGGCGGTCCATGCGGGAGGAGCCCGTCGAGGGTGACGACGGACATGGCGCGGCGAGCTCCGGACAGCGGCTCGACGACGTGGTGCACGCCCACCTCCCTGGGCTGCTCCGTTACGCCACGGTGCTCACCGGAGACGGCCACACCGCCGCCGACCTGGTGCAGGAGGTGCTGCTGCGCGCCCACGTCCGGTGGAACCGCATCGCGATGATGGACCGCCCCGACCTGTACCTGCGACGGATGGTCACCAACGAGCATCTGTCCTGGCGTCGCCGCTGGCACGTGCGCACCATTCACGTCGCGGCCGACGACGTCCTCGCAGCCCACGCCGACCCGGCGCAGGATCACGCCCGGCGCGTGGTTGAGGACGACGCGATGTGGAGGCGCCTGGCCGCGCTGCCCCCGCGCCAGCGCGCAGTGCTCGTGCTCCGCTTCTACGAGGGCCTCGCCGACCTGGAGATCGCCAGGGTCCTGGGCACCTCCGCCGCCACCGTCCGCTCGCACGCCTCCCGGGCGTTGGCCACCCTGCGCGCCACCGATCACTCGACCACCACGGAGCAGCCATGAGCACCCACCTGCGAGCCATCGATGGCTCAGACGACGGTGACGTCCCCCAGAGCCCACTCGGACCGGACGCCGACTTGATGGATCGGATCGACCGGGCCCTGCGCTCACGCGAGGTCGCGGCACCCGATGCCGCTGTTGTGGCCGCGCGCATCGAGGACCGGCTCGCCACCACCCGGCCCACCGGCGACACCGCTCGTCGCGGCGCCAAGATCGTCGTCGCGGGCGTCGTGACCTCGACGCTGGCCGTGGTGGGCGCGGGCGCCGCGGCCGCCGCCGATCCCTACTCGAACGTCGCGCGGGTGGTCGAGAACGCCGTGCAGGCGGTCGGGGTCAACTGGTCGCCCATGCCCGACGGGTTCAGCCGGGCGCAGTGGGAGGCCTTCGCGGGGGCGGGCTACACCTTCACCGACGCCGAGCAGATCGGCGAGCTCTGGGGCACAGACGTCACCGAGACCAAGGCGCTGATCGGCCAGAAGGTCCTGGACGGTGAGATCGTGCCGCCGCCCATGCAGGATCCCGTGCCCCTCGAGCCTGAGGTCCAGGCGGCCAACGCCTTCTCCGACGCGGGCTACGGATATGAGGACGCGGAGGTGCTCGCCGCGTTGTGGGACAACGAGCCGTGGGAGGCCAAGGTGGCCGGCGGAGAGAAGCTCCTCGCGGGGGAGGCCCTGCCGATCTCTCCGGGCGGCACGCCGGCGAGCATGAGCCCGACTCCCTGAGAAGACGGGCTGCGATCGGCGGCACTCTCGGTGGCGGCGTCGGGCGGTCCAGCGGTCAGACGAGCGCCAGCAACGCCGTCGTCAGGACGAGGCTGGCGACGACCTCGCCGATGCCGATCCATCGGGCCGTGACGCCGGGCCACAGCCGCGGCACCAGCGCCGCCCGGACGGTGAACAGCGCGAACACCAGGCCGAGCCACGGCTGCGCGACAGCCGCCGCCACGGTGGCCAGCGCGTGATACCCGACGGACGCGGCGTAGACGGCCCGGTTGCCGCGCTCGCGGATCAGCGACTTCACGTACAGCACCGTCCCGCCGAAGTACGCGAGCAGCAGCGCGGTGAGCAGCCAGATCCCCGGCTGATCGGCCCCCGGCAGCCACGCGTCACTGCCTCCCGCGTTGGCGCCGACGCCCGCCGCGACGACGGTCATCAGGCAGGCCGCGACGATCGTGACGCCGTCGTTCAGGTACGAGCGGTCCTGGCGCCGCCAGGAGCACCACAGGCTGACCGCCATCAGCGGCGCGTACACCGGGACCCAGCGCAGCAGCTCGGGCGCGACCGCCACCACCAGCAGGCCGAGCGCCGCAGTCGCGATGCCGTAGGCGCGCACAGGCGGCAGGTAGCGGGCCTTGCGCCGGGACTTCAGCCACAGCCCTGCCGCGAAGAACGCGAAGTACCCGACGAGCCACACCCCCAGCAGCGGGAGCTGCCGCCACGCGATGCCAGAGTGCAGGGCGCCCACGACGAACGGCACGAGCAGCATCGCCCACGCGCCGTGCTGGTTCGGGACCCATCCCGGCGACCGGCGGCGGGATCGGGGCGCAGGGCGGGCGCGATCGATGGTGGGCACGGCTCGACGGTAGCGGCGGGGCCTGAGCGCCCGGCGGGACATGGGTCCTCGCGTGCGTGACCCTCCGTGTGTGCTACCGCGTGATGTCGGTCGGTAGCATGTGGGGATGGCTACCACGCTCCGTCTCTCGCCCGAGCTCCAGGCGCGCGTCAAGGAGACCGCTGCCCGGGAGCACCGTTCCGAGCACGCGGTGATCGTCGAGGCGGTCGAGCGGTACACGTCCGACCGGGACCGACGTCGTGACGCCGCCCTCGCGCGGGTGCTCGAGCGCGACAAGGCGATCCTGGACGCCCTCGCGTGATCCCGACCTACCTCGAGCTGCAGGATCTCCTGCTCTTCGGGGCGGCGATCCTCGGGCACGACCCCGAGGTGCGGGACTACGGGCTCCTGGAGTCGGCGCTCGCGCGCCCCCGGGCCACAGTGTTCGGAGAGGACGCGTACGCGACTCTCGACGAGAAGGCGGCCGCCCTGCTGCTCTCGGTCGTGCACAACCACGGGCTGGTCGATGGCAACAAGCGGCTCGGCTGGGTGTCGACGGCAGTCTTCTACGAGATGAACGGGCGCCTCATCGAGGCGCCCCATGCCGAGGCGATCGACCTGGTGCTGAGCATCGCCGCCGGGGAGCTCGACGATGTCGCGAAGCTCGCCGAGACGCTCAGAGGCTGGCTCCGGCCGCTGCCCGCGTGAGGGAAAACGCCTGGACGCCGGAGGCGCGGCCTGCTTAAGGTCCTCGACATGCGCCTGTGATCCGCCCCGAGTCCGTTCCCGACTCTCTGCGTCGCGCCCGCCCCGGCCGCGGCGCGCTGGTGGTGATCACTTGTCTTCTGCGTCCTTCCCCGCTGTGTTCTCCGGTCCCGCTGTGTTCTCCGGTCCCGCTGGGCTCTCCGGCCCCGTGCTGCGGGCCGAGTCCCTGACCCGTTTCTACGGCGCGCATCGCGTGCTGGACGGTGTGAGCCTGTCCGTCGATCCCGGGCGCCGAGTCGGCGTCGTCGGCGAGAACGGCATCGGCAAGTCCACGCTGCTGCGGCTGCTGGCCGGGGTGGAGGAGCCCGACTCAGGGTCCGTCTCCCGCCCGCCCGACCTGGTGTTCCTGGGGCAGGAGTCGTCATTCGGCCCGTCCGCGACCGTGGTGGAGGTGATGGCTGACGCCCTGGCCGACGTGCGAGCGGTGGAGGCGGAGCTCGAAGCGGCCGCCGCCGCGCTCGCCGACGATCCCGATGGTGTGGGCGCCCGGGCCTACGAGCGCGCCCTGGCCCGCGCTGAGGCCGTGGACGTGTGGGGCGCCGATCGGCGGGCCGAGGTGGTGCTCGCCGGGCTAGGACTGGCCGAGGTGCCACGGGACCGGGCGTCCGGGCGGATGTCGGGCGGTCAGCGGAGCCGGCTCGCGCTTGCGGCGGTGCTGGTGCGGCGACCGTCCGCGGTGGTGCTGGACGAGCCCACGAACCACCTGGACGACGAGGCCGCGGAGTTCCTGGCCGCCGCGCTGCGGGACCTGCCCGGCGCCGTGGTGCTCGCGAGCCACGACCGCGTGTTCCTCGATGAGGTGTGCACTGAGATCTTCGACCTCGACCCCTCGATCGACGGGCCGACGCTGTACGGCGGCACGTACAGCAACTACCTCGACGCCCGGCGGATCGAGCGCGAGCGGTGGGAGGAGCGCTGGCTGGCCGAGCGGGAGGAGCGCGCCGCGCTGCGGCAGTCGGTGCGCGTGACGTCCCGCGCCGTCGGGCACCACGCGCCCCGGCGGGACAACAACAAGATGTCCTTCGGCATGATCGGCGACCGCGTGGAGCAGCAGGTGGCCCGCCGGGTCCGCGACGCGCAACGCCGGCTCGACGAGTTGGAGGCCTCGCAGGTGCGACGGCCGCCGACACCGCTGCGGCTTGCCATGCCCCGCCGGCCCGATGGCGCTGGCGGCGGATCGCTCGCCGTCCAGGTGCGCGGCGCCGTGGTGCCCGGTCGGTTGCGTGTCGACGCGTTGGACCTGGCGTCCGACGCGCGGCTCTTGGTGACCGGGGCCAACGGGTCCGGCAAGTCCACGCTGCTGCACCTGCTGGCCGGCGACCTGAACCCGGCCGAGGGCGCAGTCCACCGGGCGCGCGGCGTGGAGGTCGCCCTGCTGGAGCAGGACGTCGGGCTGGCCGACGACGCCCGGACGCCCCGCCAGGTCTACGAGCTCGTGACAGCCGACCTGCCGGGCGCCCCGCCGCTCACCGACCTGGGGCTGGTGGCGCCGCGCGACCTCGACCGGCCGCTGCGGGAGCTCAGCGTCGGGCAGCGTCGACGCGTCGTGCTCGCGCTGCTGGTGGCCCGGGCGCCCGGGGTGCTGCTGCTCGACGAGCCCACGAACCACATCTCGCTGACCCTCGCCGAGGAGCTCGCCGACGCGCTGGGCGCCTGGCCCGGGGCGGTGGTCGTCGCCACCCACGACCGGTGGCTGCGGCGCGGCTGGGACGCCGACACCGTGGCCATCGAAGATGGGCGCCTGGTGCGCTGACCGCTGGCAGCCCGCACTAGACGAGCCGATCGTCGGCACCTCGTTCTCACTACACGTACGCATCACATGGTCCGGCGAGGATGACGCCTACGTCGCGACCGTCGTCGAGTTTCCTTCGTTGTCATGGCTCGACAGCGACCGTGAGGGTGCGCTGCACGGTGTCGAGGCGCTTCTGAGCAGCGTGCTGAACGATCTGCGCGCCAACGGTGAAGCGGTACCGCCGCCCCTTGCGGATCGCTCGTACTCTGGCCGCTTCCAGGTTCGGGTTCCCCCCGAGGTGCACCGCAGGCTGGTGACGGAAGCTGCCGAGCAGGGCGTCTCACTCAATCGCCTCGTGATGTCCCGGCTCGCTAGCTGACCAGAGGGCCGCGCGCACAACGACGTGTCGTCCGCGGTGACGGCCGGGTCGATATCGACACGGCGTCCCTGTTTCCTTCATGTGCGCGTTGGGCTGCCGACCGGGAGGGTAGGAGTCTCCACCCCCCGGGAGCCGTCATGCCGCTGCATCGTCGCCGCACCTCGATCCCCCTGCCCGCCGTGCTGGTCGCGGCCTGCCTGACGCTGGGGGTGGGCAGCGCCGCGGAGGCCCCGACGCCTGCTGTCGAGCGCGCGGCCACCGCCTCGGAACTGCTCACCCCCGCGACCGGGATGCTGGTGGGCGCGTTCGTGCAGCCGCGTGACGACCGGGGCTCGGAGGCCGCGGTGTCGGCGTTCGAGGAGGCGACGGGCCGCAAGTTGGACCTGCAGCGCTGGTTCGCGCGGTGGGATGAGCCGATGCCGCCCGCGCAGGTGGTGACGACGCTGCGGCGGGGGCGGACGCCGGTGTTGTCGATCGAGCCGCGACGGCTCGACGGCGGCAAGATCTCGTGGTCGTCGATCGCGGCGGGTGAGCATGACGGGGAGATCGCGGCGCGGGCGGCGGGGATCGCCGGGTTGGCCGAGCCACTCTTCCTGGTGTTCCACCACGAGGCGGATATCGCCACGGGGCATGGCTCGCCTGCGGAGTTCCGGGCGGCGTGGCGGCACTACGTCGGCGTGATGAGGGACGCCGGGGTGACGAACGTGGCGTGGACGTGGGTGGTGACGCCGGGCAGTTTCGGGTCGGCGCCGTCGACGGCGGGGGCCGACGCGTTCTACCCGGGTGACGACGTGGTCGACTGGCTGGCCCTCGACCCGTATAACTGGCATGGCTGCGCGCCGTCGAAGCCGCCCGCGTGGCGCACCCTCGCCGACGTGGCGGGCCCGTTCCGCCGCTGGTCCCAGGACCACGGCAAGCCGCTGATGCTTGCGGAGTGGGGCTCGGTCGAGGACCCGGCCGATCCCACGCGCAAGGCCCGCTGGTACACGGAGGCGCTCCAGACGCTGGGCACGTGGCCGGAGGTCAAGGCGGTGTCGATCTTCCACCAGCACGGCACGTGCGCGTGGTGGGTGGACTCGTCGGCCGAGTCGCTCGCGGGGTACTTGCAGGCGGTCCGGGCGGCAGAGACCCACGGGCGCCCGTCGGCGTGGCTCATGCCGTCCACCACCCACGGCTCGGCGCCGCTGGGCGTCACGTTCGACGGCTCGCGCAGCACCGGCTCGGGGTCGGTGAGCGGCGCCGGGATCACGTCGTGGAGCCTGGACCCGGGTGACGGCTCGCCTGTCGTCCAGGGTGTCGGCGCCCCTCCTGCGGCGCACGCGCACACCTATGCCGCGGGGAGCTTCGAGGCGCGTCTGACGGTCATGGACGCCAGCGGCGCGATGGCCTCCGACGTCCTCACCGTGACCTCGGCGCCCGAGCCGAAGGTGAGCATGGCCGAGGGCGTCGTCGACGCCACGAGCGCGGAACTTAAGGCGTGGGTGTCGCCGCAGGGGTATGAGGCGACGGTGCGCATCGCGTGGGCGCCCACCGCTGGCGGGGACGGCGGCCCGGGCGGGACGGGGGAGGCCTGGCTGACCGTCCCACCTGTCACGTACTCGCGGGCGCTCACCCACAGCCTCGTCGACCTGCTGCCGGGCACGTCGTACACGTGGACGGTGACGGCGTCGACGGAGGCTGGGACCTCGACGCTGAGCCGGGCGTTCGGCACGGCCGGCCCTCCGACCACGTCCTCGACCTGGTGGGAGGACCGCACCTCGACCTCGATCACGCTGCGGGCGCTGGTGCATCCGCACCGGCTGCCCACGCAGGTGTGGTTCGAGTGGGCTCCGACGGGCCAGTGGCCCGCCTGGTCGGGGTGGACGCAGGTCGACGCGATGTTCGAGAAGTCGGTGTCGGTATCGCTACGTGGCCTGCGCCCCGGGACGACGTATGCCTACCGCGTGGTCGCGATGAACGCGATGGGCGTCGTGCGAGGTCCGGAGCGGACCGTCACGATGCCGTTCTGACGGAGGCGCTCAAGGTGGGCATCTCGATTGTCGATATGCCCCTCCAGGAAGCAGTGCCCCGACGATCGAGACGGAGCAGGTCGATGACGACAGCACTGGACGCGCCACCGCGCAGGACGCGGACGCTCACATCGGCCCTCGGGGTGGGCGCCCTGACGGTGGCCGCGTGGCTGGCCATCACCGTGGGCGTGGTCCTGGCGTTCATGTCGATGGGCGGCAGCGTGAGCACCCCTGTGCCGGTGCGCCTCACCGCCGAGGCGCCCGCGCACCAGGACGTCGTCCTGCCCTGCGTCGAGGGGTGGGCCCTGGATGGCGGAAGTTGCGGTCCAGCAGCGTCGCCCGAGCAGTGGCACGGTGGCGCCGCCCTCCCGGTGCGCAGCGCTGGCGGCCTCCTGGCCGAGACGCACGACCTCGGCGCGACGGCCTCGCTCCTGGGCGCGATGCCGATGTGGGTGGGCTTCGTCGTCGGGGGCGCGATGGGACTCGTGCTGATCCCGGTGCTGCGCGCGACCGCCCACGGTCGCCCCTTCGCCCGCGGCAACGCGCGCGGGCTGGCCGTTGCCGCCGCGCTCGCCCTGGTGGGCGGCCTGCTTGCCACCGCGGGGCCGATGCTGGCGGCGCCCAGCGCCATCGCCGCGATCGAGGCCCTGACGATCCCCTCCGCCCACGGCGCCTTCGACATGCCCGACGGTTGGCTCGAGCCGGCACTCCAGGTCGCCTGGTGGCCAGTGGTCATCGCCGCACTCCTCGCCGTCCTCGCCGCCGCCACCCAGCGGGGCGCGCGCCTGGCCGCCGACGTCGAAGGCCTCGTGTGACCGACGACGCCGCAGCCCACCGCGTCACCTGCCGCCTCGGCGACCTGCTCGACGCGCGCAGCCTGACCCTGGTCCAGCTCGCCGCCCTGACCGGCGTGACGGTGGCGAACCTGTCGGTGCTGAAGAACGACCGGGCGCGGGCCGTGAGGTTCAGCACCCTCACCGCGATCTGCGACGCGCTCGACTGCCAGCCGGGCGACCTGTTCGCGGTCACGGCGCCCGAGGGCGCCCCTCGACAGGGACATGTGTGACGCTGGCGCCATGAGCGACACAGACGCGCAGCCCGGACCTGTCGACGTGTCAGGCGAGGAGCGGGCCGCCCAGGCGCTCGCGGCCTCGGGGATCGACCACGTCATCGTCCGGCACGGCCGGGTGTCCTCCCTGGTGGAGGCCGCGGCGGCCCGCGGGGTCGAGCCCGGGGCCCTCATCAAGACGATCGTGGTGCGGCGCGGCGAGGGCGACTACCTGTTCGTCCTCGTCCCCGGCGGGCGGGCGATCTCCTGGCCCAAGCTGCGCGCCCTGCTGGGCGTGAACCGGTTGTCGATGCCCGACGCGGCCACTGCCAAGGACGTCACCGGCTACGAGCGCGGCACCATCACGCCGTTCGGCTCGCTGCGCGCCTGGCCGGTGGTGGCCGACGAGCATGTGCTGGGGCACGAGGTGTCCATCGGCGCCGGTGGCCACGGCGTCGGCGCCACGGTGGACGGGAACGCGCTGGTGGAGGCGCTGGGCGCGCAGGTGGCCGACGTGACGGACCCCGAGCCCGCGGGGTGAGAACCCGCCGCCGGACGAGCGCGCGTCGGACCTGCTCGGTAATGTGATGGACCGGTCCGTGCGGGCCCACAGACCTCCGGCGCGCCGGGGGTGGGCGAGAGACATGGCTGGGGAGAGATGTACCTGATCGAGAAGACCGCCGCAGCGGGCGGGATCGAGGTTGCTGAGGCCGACGGAGTCGTCACGGTACGACTCTGGGGCGAGGTCGACGCGGCACTGCGGGAGCAGGCGAGCCAGTCGATGGCCCACACCCTCACCAGCCCAGCCCGGGTGGTGGTCGATGCCACGGACGTCACGTTCATCGACTCCACGGGGCTCGCGTTCATCCTGCAGGTGCACCTCGCGGCGGGCGAGCAGGGCCGACGGGTCACGTTGCGGGATCCGAACCGCACGGTCACAGGCCTGCTGGACATGATCGGCATGGGCGGGGAGCTCGACCTCGAGGACGAGTCCGTCAGCGCCTGAGCCCTGAGGGCCACGCCTGGTTCCGCACCCGTCGGAGGTCTCGACTAGGTTCGCGACATGCGGCTCCTGCACACCTCTGACTGGCATCTGGGCCGCACCCTGCACGGGGTGGACCTGCTCGACCATCAGGCGGCCCACCTCGACCACCTCGTCGAGGTCGCCCGGGATGAGCAGGTCGACGCGGTGCTCGTCGCCGGCGACGTGTACGACCGCGCCGTGCCGCCCGTCGAGGCCGTGATGCTCCTGTCCGAGACGCTCGCGCGCCTCGCCGAGCACACCACTGTCATCCTCACCCCCGGCAACCACGACTCCGCGGCCCGGCTGGGCTTCGGGGCGGCACTCATGCGGGAGCGCGTGCGGGTCCGCAGCCGCGTGTCGGGCCTGGCCGAGCCGGTCATGCTGCCCGACGAGCGCGGGGACGTGCTCGTGTACGCGCTGCCGTACCTGGACCCCGACGTGGTGCGCCGCGACCTCGCGGAGGACGGCGCCGCCGAGCCGTTGGCGCGATCGCATGAGGCGGTGATGGGCGCGGCGATGGACCGCGTGCGGGCCGATCTAGCCCGACGGGTCGCGGACGCCGCGCGCGCCGGGTCCCCGCGGCCGCGCGCGGTCGTGGTCGCGCACGCCTTCGTGGTGGGCGGGCTGCCGAGCGACTCCGAGCGGGACATCCGGGTGGGCGGCGTGGACGTGGTGCCCTCGGGCGTGTTCCGGGGGGTCGACTACGTGGCGCTGGGGCACCTGCACGGGGCGCAGCGCGTCGGGGCCGATCCCGGCCTTGAGGCTGCTGCCAGCCCCGGGCCGAGCCCGCTGCTGCGGTACTCCGGCTCCCCGCTGGCCTACTCGTTCTCCGAGCTGCGGCAGGTCAAGTCCACGGTGTTGCTCGACGTGGACGCCCTGCCCGACGCCTCCGCCGCGCGGCTCATCCCGGCGCCGGTGCCGCGCCGCCTGGCCGAGCTCACCGGGCCGATCGACGAGCTGCTGGGCGCCGCGGGCGAGGGCCACACCGACGACTGGCTGCGGGTGACAGTGACCGACGCGCATCGGCCCGAGGATCTGTACCGCCGGGTCAAGGACCGGTTCCCGCACGCCCTGGTGATCCAGCACCGCCCGCCCGAGCGGGTGGGCGGCGCCGTGCGCGCCGGGGCCGTCACGCAGGCGCATGACGTGCTGGAGGTCGCGGCGGAGTTCGTCGAGCATGTCAGCGGGCAGGCGCCCACGGTGGCCGAGGCCGCGGTGCTGCGCCAGGCGTATGAGCAGGTCACGGCCGCCGAGCGGAGCGCCTGATGTATCTGCGCACACTCGAGCTCCAGGCCATCGGGCCGTTCGCGGGCCGGCATGTCATCGACTTCACGGCGGTGGGCGCCTCCGGGCTGTTCCTGTTGGAGGGCCCCACGGGCGCCGGCAAGTCGACGATCATCGACGCGATCGTGTTCGCGCTGTACGGCAAGGTCGCCTCACCGGCCGCCAGTGAGGAGCGTCTGCGCTCGGCGTTCGCCGCCGAGGACGTGGAGAGCGTGGTCGACCTGGTCTTCGAGACCGGCGCGGGCGTCTTCCGGGTGCGCCGCACCCCGGCCTATGACCGGCCCAAGAAGCGGGGGACGGGCACCGCGCGGCAGCAGTCGACGGTGAAGTTGTGGCGGCTGCCGGTGGAGGTCCTGGACGACGCGGACGCGTCCGACGGCGAGATCCTCTCGACCCGGCTCGACGAGGCCGGGGCCGAGTTGCAGCGGATCATCGGGTTGGACCGGGCGCAGTTCGTCCAGACGATCGTGCTGCCGCAGGGTGAGTTC
This sequence comes from Cellulomonas timonensis, assembly GCF_900046455.1. Lineage (GTDB taxonomy): Bacteria > Actinomycetota > Actinomycetes > Actinomycetales > Cellulomonadaceae > Cellulomonas_A > Cellulomonas_A timonensis. The sequence goes on along the minus strand of NZ_FCOT01000011.1, from coordinate 80,164 downwards.
GCGAGCTTCCTGCGCGCTGACCCGGAGCATCGGCGCAGCCTGCTGCAGAAGATCTTCGGCACCGAGGTGTACGAGAAGATGCAGCAGCGGCTCGAGGAGATGCGCCGGGAGGCGCAGCGGGCCGTCACCGAGGCCCGGGGATCGCTGCGCAGCGCCGCCGCGCATTTCGCCGGCGCGGCGGCCCTCGACGACGCGGCCGCCCACGAGCTCGAGGTCGCCGCCGCCGATGAGGCCGGGCAGGCGGTGGCGCTCGCCCAGGGCCACGTGGAGCGGCTGATGGAGCACTCCCGGCAGGCCCAGGCCGACCAGGCGCGGGGTGAGCTCGGCGCCACGGAGGCGGCCGCGACGCTCGACAGCCTCACCACGGTGGCTGCCGCGCTGGCCCGCCGCAGCCGTCTGCGCGCCGAGCGGGACGAGCTGGAGGCCCTGGCCGGCGCCCACGCGCAGGACGTGGAGCGCCGCGACCGGGGGCGCCGGGCGCTTGCCGTCCGCTCGTTGATGAACGGCCTGGACGGCGCCGTGCGCGCGCAGGCCAGCGCCGAGTCCGCCGTGCACGCCGCCGTCGCCGCGGCGCCAACAGGGCTGTTGCCGGCCACCTCGCGCGTGTTCGGGCTGCTGGGGCGGCATCCGCAGGAGTTGCCCGGCGACGAGCCCGTGGACCCGACGCACCTGGTCGCGCAGCTCACCGCCGCGCCGGACGCCCCCCGCCGTCGGGACGAGCAGACGGCGGCGACCCTGACCCGCCTGGTCGCGCTCGAGGCAGATCTGCCGGAGCGGCGCCGCGAGGCGCGGGACCTGCACACGTCGCTGGCCACCGCGCGCAGCGAGGCGGACCGGCTCGCGGACGTGCTCACCACGCGGCCAGCCGAGCGGGCGGAGATCGTGTCCCAGCTCGCGACGGCCACCGAGCTGATGAGCGAGCTCAGCGGGCGCCGCGCCGAGGAGAAGGCCGCCGAGGCTCTGCTGGCGGCGGCGGGCGTGGCGGAGCGCACCGCCCAGGAGCTCGACGAGGCGACCCGGATCCAGGGCGCGGCGGCCATCGCCGCGCACCGGGCGGTGGAGCATGAGGCGCAGGCGCGTGACGCGCGCATCGCCGGGATCGCCGGGGAGCTGGCCGGTGGGCTGGCCTCGGGGGATCCGTGCCCGGTGTGCGGGGCGCGCGAGCACCCCGCCAAGGCGCCGGTCGACGCGGCGGGCATCACCGCCGAGGACGTCGAGCGCGCGTCACAGGAGCGGGCCCATGCCGAGACGGTCCTCGCCGAGCAGGCCGCCGAGGTGGCCGCGCTGACCGAGCGCCTCGCCGCCGCGCAGGAGGCAGCCGAGGGGCTCAGCGTCGAGCAGGCCAAGGGCAGGCTGGCCCAGGCGCAGATGCTCGTGGGCATGGCGGAGTCGGGCGAGGCGGACCGCTTGGCCGCGCAGGCGGCCCTGGCCGCGCATGACGAGGAGACGGAGATCGCGCGCGGCCGCCGCGGCGAGCTCGAGCAGCTCTGCGCCGCGGAGCAGGCGCGGGCCACAGCGCTCGACGCGGCACTGGTTCGCGATGAGCGGGACGTCGACGAGGCCCGCGCCGGCAGCCCCACGGTCCAGGCCCGGCAGGACGCGCTCCGGGCCAGGATCACGGCGGCCACCGCCGTCCTGGACGCCCTCGGAGACGTGGAGCGGGCCACCCGTGACCGCCTGACGCGCACCGCCGAGCTCGAGCAGGGACTCGCCGAGCACGGCTTCCTCGACGCGGAGGACGCACGGGCTTCGTTGCTGGCCCCGGAGGCGCTGACCGCGCTGGAGGAGGCCGTGCGCCAGCATGAGGCGGCCGTCGAGCGCGTGCGCGCCGAGCTCGCGGACCCGGCCCTCGCGAGCCTGCCCGATCCCGGCCCCGACCCGGCCGAGTTGGAGGCCCGGGTCGCCGCGGCCCGCGCCGAGCACACCGCCCGCGCCGCCGAGGCCACCCGCCTGGCGGGCGCCGCCGCGCTCGCCGCCGAGCGTGCCGCGGCGGCGCGGACGTCGCTGGCGCAGGTGGCGGAGGCGTCGAAGGCGCTGGAGGGCGCGCTGGCCGGCGCGGCGCCCGTGACCCGGGTGGCCGGCCTCGCCGCCGCATCGGGCGGGGACAACGCCCGGGCGCTCACCCTGGCGACGTTCGTGCTGGTCCGACGATTCGAGGATGTGGTGGCGGCGGCGAACGACCGCCTGGCCGTGATGTCCGACGGCCGGTTCGAGCTGGTGCGCAGCGACGAGCGCGAGGACGTCCGCACCCGGCGCACCGGCCTGTCGATGCGCGTGATCGACCACCGCACCGAGACGACGCGCGACCCGCGGACGCTCTCCGGAGGGGAGACGTTCTACGTGTCGTTGTGCCTGGCCCTGGGCATGGCCGACGTGGTCACCGCCGAGGCGGGCGGCATCGACCTGGGGACGCTGTTCGTCGACGAGGGCTTCGGCTCACTGGACCCGCACACCCTCGACGCGGTGCTCGCCGAGCTGGGCCGGCTGCGCGCCGGTGGCCGGGTGGTGGGCGTGGTCTCGCACGTCGAGGCGCTCAAGGCGTCCATCGCGGAGCGGATCGAGGTGCGGCGGCTGCCCGACGGCGCCAGCACGCTGTCGGTGCGCGCGGGCTGACAGCGCCCTCGGGGGACGGTGTGACCGATGACGTGACGCCGGGCCGACCCCCGCAGGGCCGGCCCGGCGTCTGGTCAACGGCTATGGCGTGGAGCCGCTGACCTCGACGCGGGACGGACGGGCGCCCATCTTGGCGACCGCCTCCCGCGCCACCCGGGCCCCCGCCCGGGCAGCCTCAACCGGCTCCGGCTCCCGGGACCAGTGGTCCAGGAACCCGGCGCAGAACGCGTCGCCGGCGCCGGTGGTGTCCACGGCGGCGACCCGGTCCGCCGGGACGTGCACCGGCTCGGACCCGGCGCTCGCCCCGACGCAGCCGTCGCCGTCGAGGGTGACCACCGCCGTCCCATAGTGCTCAGTGAGCCGGGCCGCGCCGAGCATCGGGTCGGAAGTCCCCGTGAGGGCCTCCGCCTCGTCCCGGTTCGGGAAGCAGAGTTGCGCCCCCGCCGTCCAGCGCAGGAACTGCTCCGCCCCCACCTCGCGCAGGAACGACACCGAGCTCGGGTCCACGGACACCGGGGTGCCCAGGATCCGGGCCCGGTCCATGAGGGTCATCGCGGCGCCGCGCACCCCGGTCTCGAAGTACGAGTATCCGGTGAGATGCAGCATCGACGCCGAGCCGAGCAGATCGGCGGGGACGTCGTCCGCGGTGAGGTTGAGGTTCGCCGCGCGGTCCGTGAGCATCGTCCGCCGGCCCTCGGGGTCGACCATGATGACGATGGTCCCCGTCTCGGCTGCTGTGTCGACAGCGAGCCGCGCGTCGACCCCGAACCCCGCCAGGAAGTCCGTGTGGAACGCGTGGTCGAACGCCCCGACACGGCCCACGAACGTGACCTGGTTGCCCAGGCGCCCCAGCCAGCACGCCTGGTTGGCGGCGGACCCGCCGGGGCTCCGGACGATCTCCGCACGCGTGTCGGAGTCGACCGTCACCCCGGCGAGCGGGCGGACCAGGATGTCGTTGATGACGTCCCCGACGACGAGGACACCTCCCGGCCCGCCCGTCGGGGCGCCGTCAGCGCTGCGCGGCGCCACGACCGGCCCACGCGGTCGCGATCTGGCCACCGAGGGTGATGTTGTTGCTGGCGATGTCGATGTTGACGTCCAGGCTCTTGCCCTCGGTGTGCTGCACCAGGTACGCGAGGAGGAACGGGGTGACCTCCTTGCCGCCCACACCTTGCGCCTCGGCGGCCTCGAACGCGGCGGCGAGGACGCGGTCGTGCAGCTCGGGGTCGAGCTGCTGGCTGACGGGCAGCGGATTGGCCACGAGGACGGCGTGCGTCGAGCCAATCGAGTCGTGCGCGGCCATGACGCCCGCGATCTCCTCCGGGGTCTCGACCTGCCAGTCGATGGAGTGTCCCGAGTCGGTCAGGTAGAAGCCCGGGTACCGCTGGGTGCGGTACCCGAGCACCGTGACGCCGAGGGACTCGAGCCGCTCGAGGGTCGCCGGGATGTCGAGGATCGACTTGGCGCCCGCGGAGATCACGGTGATCGGCAGCTTCGACAGCATGGTCAGGTCGGCCGACTCGTCGAAGGACTCCTGGGCGCCGCGGTGCACGCCGCCCAGGCCGCCGGTGGAGAAGACCCGGATGCCCGCGGCGTGTGCGAGCAGGGCCGTCGCCGCGACGGTGGTGGCGCCGGTGACCTTCTTGACCATGGCGATGCCGAGGTCGCGGCTGGACACCTTGATGACGGAGGTGTCCTCGGCGATGCGGACGATGTGCTCGTCCTCGAGGCCCACCCGCAGCACGCCGTCGATCACGGCGATGGTGGCGGGGGTGACGCCGTCGTCGACGAGCAGCTGCTCGAAGTGGCGGGCGGCGCCGAGGTTCCGCGGGCGCGGGAAGCCGTGGCTGATGATCGTCGACTCGAGGGCGACAACCGGGCGGCCCTCGGCGAGGGCGTCGGCGACGGCTTCGGACAGGACGACAGGGGTGGTGCTCATGTGGTGGCTCCTTGGTAGTTCTGGTCGGTCTGGTCGGAAGCCGCGACATTCGGTTTCGCGGTGGGCGCCGGTCCGGCGATCCGGATGGCGCCGAGCGCGAGCAGGGCCGTCACGGGGACGGCCATGAACGCGAGTTGGAGGCCCGCGACGTCGGCGAGGGCGCCGAGCATCAGCGGGAAGGCGATCGAGGTGGCCGAGGTGAGCAGCGAGGCCCGCGCGACGGCCGCATCGGGCCGGTGGGGGAATCCGCTGACGACCAGGGCGATCGACGCCGGGTAGAGGTTGGCGGCGGCGAGCCCGCCCAGGCCGGCGGCGAGCACGGCGAGGAACGGGGTGGTCGCGAAGGTGAGGACGGCGACTGCCGCCAGGCCCACCAGCAGCGAGGCCACCAGCACAGGCGGCGCGCCGAGCACCCCGACGAGCCTGCTGCCGAGCACGCGGCCGGCCACGATGGCCGCCCACATCACCGACGCGGCCCCGGCGGCGGTGGGCGCCGAGAAGCCGCCGACGTCCACCAGGTGGGTGGCCGTCCAGAAGATGAAGGACCACTCCACGGCCACGCTCAGGCACATGGCCGCGTAGGCGGCCCGGGGCCGGCGCAGGGTGGACGCCGCCTGGCGACCGGCGGCCCCGGTGGAGTCGGCGTCCATGGCGGCGCGCCCCCGCAGCAGCAGGGGCACCACCACCACGAGCAGCAGCGCGGCCTGCACAGCGGGGAACCCGCGCCAGCCCAGGGCCGTGGCCGCCACCACCGGGAGGGCGGCGGCGGCGGCCACGGCCCCGATGCTGTAGGCCACGTTGAGCTCGCCGATCATCTGCGCGCCATGCCGCCCGTGCAGGGCGACCAGCAGCGCCTGGCCCGCGATGAGGGTGGAGCTCATGGCGAACCCGACCAGCACGAGCGCGCCCACGCTCATCACGGCGGTCTGCGCGGTGGAGATCAGCGCGGCCCCCGTGGCGCCGAGCACTGCCGCGCCGATGAGGATCGGCATCCGCCCGTGCCGTCGTCGGACCCGCTCGGCGACGGTCGCCGCGAGCAGCCCGCCCACGGCCAGCGCCGTGATGTGCAGGCTCCCGATGGTGTGCGACATCGGGATGTCCGCCTGGAGGAACGGCATCAGGCCGCCCAGGCTGCCCTGCAGCAGCGCGCTGACCAGGACGAGCACGAAGACAGCGAGGGTCAACCCGTCACGCCGTGGCCCCGGGTGGCGGGGTCCGGCGCGACGGGCTGGCCGCTCGCTGTCGTGGTGGCTCAACGCAGCGTCGCCCCGGCGTCCAGCACCAGCTCGGCGCCGGTCATGTACCTGGCCTCCGAGGAGCACAGCCACCGGACGGCGTGCGCCACGTCGACGGGCTCCATGCGGTGGATGGGCAGCGGCAGCTCCAGGGCGCCGCCAACGCCCTTGGCGGTGGCCTGCCAGTGCTCGGCCGCCGGGTTCTGCGTCATGTCGGTGCCGGTGCCGCCCGGGTGGACGGCGTTGACCCGGATGCTGTCGCCCGCGAGCTCGAGCGCGAGGCTCTTGAGCAGGCCCACCGTCCCGTACTTCGCCGCCGCGTAATGCCCGATGGTGGGCAGCGGCTTCACGGCGGCTGTGGAGCCGACGAAGACGAGGGACCCGCCGCGCCCGCCCTCGAGGATCGCCGGGACGGCGGCCCGCACGGTGTTCCAGGTGCCGGTGAGGACGACGTCGATCATCGTCTGCCACTGCTCGGGGGTGGCCTTCCACGTCAGCTCGGGCCAGCTCGCGACCCCGGCGTTGGCGACGACCAGGTCGAGCCGCCCGTAGGAGTCCGTGGCCGTGCGCACCGCCGCCTCGAGCGCCGCGTGGTCGCGGACATCGGCGTAGACGCTCTCCGCCCGGCCGCCCGCGTCGCAGATGAGCCGGACCGTCTCGGCGAGGTCGTCGTTCGAGGCCAGGTCATAGGTGAGGCCCTCGACGGGGCGCCCGAGGTCGGTGACGACGACAGCCGCCCCCGCCTCCGCGAGCGAGACCGCGATGGACCGGCCGATGCCCCGGCCGGCTCCGGTGACGAGCGCCACCTGGTCTGTCAGATCGATCACTGGGAGGTCTCCTTGTCGAGCGGGATGGCGGAGTCGCCGGCGGCGGCGATAAGGGCGACGACCTGGTCGCCGAAGTGCGGGTCGCTCTCCAGCACCACCTGGCAGTGCGCGCCCTCCTGGGCGGGGAAGCCCATGTACTTGCCGCGCGTGTCGCAGACGGTCTGCCCACGGGTGGGGCCGTCGCCGGTGACGACGTAGGCGTTCACGGTGGGGGCGAGGTCCGGCACGAGCGTGCCGGCGGCGATGGCCACGGCCAGCGCGTCGTGCATGCAGCTGCGGCGCTCGCCGAACGCCGCCCCGGCGAAGAACTCGAAGTAGAAGTCGAGGATCCGCGACACGTACTGGCCGAGGGTGCCGCCCGCGTCGAGCCGCGCGCGGTGCGAGTCGTCGAGCGTGGTGCGCATCGTGACGTCCAGGCCCACCATCGTCAGCCGCCACGGGGCGTGGAAGACGGCAGCGGCGGCCTCCGGGTCGCACCAGATGTTGGCCTCGGCCACCTCGGTGACGTTGCCGGGGGCGTCGGCGGCGCCGCCCATGATGGTCACGCCCCGCACCAGGCTCGGCAGCTCGGGGCACAGGCCCAGGGCGATCGCCAGGTTGGTGAGCGGGCCCACCGCGACGATCTCCACCTCGCCCGGGTTCGCGGTGACGAGCCGCACGATCTGCTCGGCGGCGCTGCCGGGGACGACGGCGCCGACCTCACGGCCGGAGCCCGCGTTGCCCTGGCCGTCGTCGCCGTGCACGTGGTACGCGAACACGGCCTCGCCGCCCGCGATGGGGCCCGCGGCGCCGGCGGCCACGGGAACGTCCGGGCGGCCCGCCATGTGCACGGTGTGCAGGCAGTTGCGGGTGGCGGTCGCCACGTCGACGTTGCCCCACACCGAGCCGAGGCCGATCAGGTCGATCTCGGGGTGCAGCGACGCGTAGAGGATCGCGAGGGTGTCGTCGACGCCCGTGTCGCAGTCGAGGATCATCTTCAGTGCCATGTGGTGCTCTCCTGTCGTGCTGGTGGTGCTGGTCCGGGCGTCAGCGCAGGCGGGCGTCGAGCTCGACGACGCGGGAGACCAACAGCCGGTTGAAGGCGTCGGCGTCCACCTCGAGGGCCACGTCGGCGTTGGGGGCGGCCTTGGCGACGTTGTCCACGTCCACGACCGTCATGCCGCGCGTGAGGGCCCCGGCGCACTCCACATCGACGTAGAGGCTGCGAGTCGTCACCAGGCTCGGCTGGATGACCGCCGCCACCGCCAGCGAGTCGTGCTGCGCCGTGGACGGGTTGCCCGACATCGCCAGGTGGTAGGCGGTGTAGAACTCGACCATCCCCAGCACCGCCTGGGCGACGGGCCCGCCGCCGCGCAGGCCGTCCCAGTCCTCGGGGGCGGTGAGCGCGAAGTGCGTGACGTCCAGGCCGACCATCGTCACGGGGATGCCCGCAGCGAAGACCCGCGCCGCGGCGTCCGGGTCGTACCAGATGTTGAACTCGGCGGCGGGCGTCATGTTGCCGATCACCCGGGCGCCGCCGCCCATGAGGACGATGCGCTCGAGCTTCGCGGCGACGTCCGGGAACGCGGCGATCAGCACCGCGACGTTCGTCAGCGGGCCCAGCGCGATGAGCGTCACCTGCTCCGCCGAGCCCTCGATCACGTCGACCATGAGCTGCACGGCCGATCGGGCGTCCACGCCGCGCGGCGCGGGAGCCAGCCGCACGCCGCCGAACCCGTCCTCGCCGTGGGTGTTCGGGTCGGGGGCGGAGTCGCGGCGCACGAGCGGCACATCGGCGCCCGCGGCCACCGGCACGTCGTCCCGGCCGAGCAGGTGCATGAGCCGCAGCGCGTTCTCGGTGGTGTGGGCCAGGCCGGTGTTGCCGCCGACGGTGGTGACCGCCCGCAGGTCCAGCTCGGGGCTCGCCACGGCGAGCATGAGGGCCAGGGCGTCGTCGATGCCCGGGTCCGTGTCGATGATGACGGGGATGGCCATGGTCACTCCTTCGTCTCGGCGGTGAGGCCGGTCAGGCGGTCAGGCGGTCGGCGGGTCAGGCGCCGAGCGCGCGCAGGAACTTCTCGTGGAAGGCGGGGAGGTCGAGCGTGTCGACGAGGCGCACCACGCCGGGCTCAAGCGGGTCGACCGGGTCGGCCTCGTAGCCGCGCAGGTCCGCGACGACCTGGCCGCGGGTCTTCTCGCCGCGCAGCTCGATGCTGGCCCGCACCAGGCGGTACGTCGCCAGGTCCGGGTCCAGGGCCAGGGCCATGGCCAGCGGGTCGTGCAGCACACACGTCCGCATGCCCACCAGCGGCTCGTACACGTCGATGTAGTGCTGCATCGACTGCCACAGCATCCGGCCGTGCGGGGTGTCGACGGCCTCCAGCCGGGCCACGACCTCGGGCGGCATGGCGGTGCTCATCGTGATCTCGAGGCCCACCAGCACCAGGTCCCACGGCGCGTCGAGGACGAGCTGCGCGGCCTCCGGGTCGTGCCAGATGTTCGCCTCGCCGGTCTCCGACGCGTTCCCGGGCACCCCGGCGGCGCCGCCCATCACCACCACGCGGCGGATCAGGCGCGGCAGCTCGGGCTCAAGCAGCAGCGCCAGCCCGATGTTGGTGAGCGGGCCGACGGCCACGAGCGTGAGCTCGCCGGGGCGGCTGCGGGCCAGCCGGACGATCTCCGCGGCGGCCAGCGTGCCCGCCAGCTCGCGTGACGACTGCGGGTGCCCGGCGTCGCCCAGTCCGTCGTGGCCGTGCACGAACTCGGCGGTGAGCAGCGGCTGCGCCATCGGGCGCGCGGCCCCCTGGTGCACCGGCACGTCGGTGAGGCCCACCGCGTCGAGGATGGTCAGCGTGTTGCGGGCGCCCACGTGCACGGGCACGTTGCCGTGCGTGACGGTGCACGCGACGAACTGCGCGCCGTTGCCGGCGCCGTACATGATCGCCATGGCGTCGTCGACGCCGGTGTCGCAGTCGAAGATGATCTCGGTCATGGTCAGCCGGCCTTCTGGGCGGAGAGCGTGGCGATGGCGTCGACGGTCATGTCCCACAGCAGCGGCTTGTCGAGCTGGACGGCCACGTCGGTGTTGTGCGCCTGGCCCAGCAGGAACTCGAAGTCGGTGACCGTCATACCGGTGGTCCACGTCCCGGTGAGCTCCACGGCGACGAACGCGCTGCGGGTGGTGAACACGTTCGGGTCCACGAGCCAGGCCACACAGCACAGGTCGTGCACGGGCGGGGCGTCGAAGCCCTGGTGCTCGCGGTACGTCTTGCCGAAGAACTTGAGGATCTCCACCACGAACTCCGAGAGCGGCGAGCCGATGGCCGCGATCCGCTCCACGACCTCCGCGTCGGCGGTCGCCTGGTGCGTGAGGTCCAGCCCCACCATGACGACCTTCCAGGCCCCGGCGAACACGGCCTGTGCGGCCTCCGGGTCGGCGATGATGTTGAACTCCGCCGCCGGGGTGCGGTTGCCCCGGGTGTAGCCGCCGCCCATGAGGACGACCTGCTTGACCCGCTCGACGATGCGCGGCTCCTTGTTCATCGCCAGGGCGATGTTGGTCAGCGGGCCCGTGGGGACCAGCGTGATGGTGCCGGGCTCGGCGGCCATCACCTCGTCGATGATGAGGTCCACCGCGTGCCGGGGGTCCAGCTCGCGGACCGGCGCGGGGAGCACCGGGCCGTCGAGGCCCGAGTCGCCGTGGATGTCGGGCGCCACCATCTGCGGGCGCACCATCGGGCCCTGGCAGCCGGCCGCGACGGGCACGTCGATGCCCGCGATGGCGCACACCGACAGGGCGTTGCGGGTGACCTTCGCCAGCGTCTGGTTCCCGGCGCAGGTCGTCACGGCGATCAGCTCGATGCCGGGGTTGCCCGCCGCGAGGATCATCGCCAGGGCGTCGTCGTGCCCGGGGTCGCAGTCGAGGATGATGCGTTCGGTCATGGTGGTGCTCCTTGCGCGATCTGGGCGCACGGGCCCACAGCGACGGCGTCTGCCGTGCCGTCGCCGTGGGGACGTGCGGTGCGAGGGGTGGGGTCAGGCGGTTTGCGGGGCCGGCGTCGCTGACGGCGCCTTGGTGCGGACCTTGTGGAACCGGATGCCCACGAGGACCAGCGCGATGATCGTGATGACGTACGGCGTCATCAACGCGAGGTTGGAGTTGAACCCGGCGATGCCGAGCTGGTCGGCGATGGCGTCTGCCGCGCCGAAGATGAACGCCGCGACCATCGTCCGCACCGGCTTGCCCAGTCCGAAGGTGAGGGCCGCGACCGCGATGAACCCGCGGCCCGAGGTCATGTTCGCGGTGAACGAGCCGAGCGTCGCCATCGCGAGCTGTGCGCCGGCGATGCCGCACAGGACACCCGAGATGAGGATGCTCTGGAACCGGACCTTGCGGACCCCGATGCCGGCGGCCTCGGCGGCGGCCTCGTCCTCGCCCACCGCCCGCAGGTGCACGCCGTACTTGGTGCGGTACAGCACGATCGAGGCGATCGGCACCACCAGCAGCGCGAACCACACGAGCGCTGTCTGGTTGTGCAGCGCGGGGCCGAGCACCGGGATCTCCGCGAGCGGGCCAAGGGAGATGCGCGGCAGCCGGATGCTGGCATGCGGCGGCGTGACGCCCGGGTTGCCGTAGAAGACCTGCAGCAAGAACACCGACAGACCCGCGGCCAGCAGGTTCACACCGATGCCGACCACGATGAAGTCGGCCTTGAGCCACAGGGTCGCCCCTGCGTAGATCATGGCCAGCACGAGTGCGGCGGCCACTGCCGCGCCGACCCCGACCAGGGCGCTGCCCGTGGCGGAGCCCACGGCGATCGACGTGAACGCGCCGATCAGCATCATGCCCTCGAGCCCGATGTTGAGGATGTTGCCCTGCTGGGTGAACGCGCCGCCGATCGCGGCGAGCAGCAGCGGGGCCACCTTCATCAGGATGACGAAGAGCATGGACGCGGTGAAGATCTGCTCCAGGACGTCCATCAGAGGTCTCCTCGGGACTCGGCGTCGGCGCCGCGGTGCGACGTGGGGGGTGTGCCACCAGGGTCTGGCGGTGTGGCGCCGCTGGGGCTGCCAGCCAGCACGGGCTCCTTGTGCGGGGCCGTGTCGACGGCGGCGGAGCCGGCCCCGGCGGTGGCCACGGCCGCGCGGCGGCGGCCCGGCAGCATCGCCAGGATCCGGTCACGGGTGCGGCGGTCCACCAGGAACACGGCGGTGATCGACAGGATGATCAGGCCCTGCAGGACGTTGACCAGCGGGAACGGCACTGAGGTGTTGATCTGCATCGCGTTCGAGCCGGCCATCATGTTGGCGTAGAAAGCCGCCGCCAGGACGGCCGCCCACGGGTTGAGGCGGGCGAGCAGCGCCACGGTGATGCCGAGGAACCCGTAGCCGGGGGAGAACGTCTGCAGGAACCGGCCGCCGTTGGGGCCGAGCACGAACAGCGTCCCGGCGAGCCCGGCGACGGCGCCGGAGATGGCCATCACCTGGATGCTCATCATCTTCGGGTTGACGCCCGTGTACTCCGCGAAGCGGTTCATCTCGCCGAGCTGGCGGACCCGCAGGCCCCACACCGAGCGCGTGAGCACCAGGCCCAGGGCGACCACGATGAGCATCGCCACCACGAGGTCCATGCCCAGCCCGTACGGCGCGCTGAACATGGGCAATCGCGCGCCCGGGAGGATCTTCGGCGAGGCGGCCAGGCCGGCGCCCGGGTCCCGGAACGGGCCGGTCACCAGGTAGGCGGTGAGCAGCGTCGCGATGGTGCTCATCATGAGCGTCGTGACGATGATGTCCACCCGCCAGAAGGCGAGCAGCGCGCCGGGGATCGCGCCCCAGATCATCGCGCCGAGCATCCCGCACACCATCATCACCACGGTGAGCAGCGGCGCCGGCAGGTCCGTGAACGTGAAGCCCGCCCAGGCGCCGCAGAACGCGCCGATGAAGAGCTGGCCCTCGCCGCCGATGTTGAAGAAGCCGGCGCGGAACGAGATGATCACCGCCGCCGAGAGCACGGCCAGCGGGATGAACTGCGAGATCAACGAGGCCACCCCGAACGGGGCGCGGAAGTTCGAGAAGAACAGCTCGTTGTAGGCGGCGATCGGGTTCTGCCCGAGCGCCAAGATGACGATGGCGCCGATGAGCAGCGACAACACGATGGCCATCACGGGCTGGGCCGATCCCCGCAGGGCTGCCCCGCCCGCTCGGGCCAGGCGCTGCTGGAGGCTCTCCGGAGCCTGCTCCGCGGGCGCCGCCTCATGCGGCGCCGCGGGGGCGTCGCCGCCGGCGGCCAGTGCCGCGGTGGCTGCCGCGTCGGCCTGGGCGCGCTCGGCGGCGATCGCGGCATGCGACGCCTCCGCGCGGGCCATGTCCTGCGGGTCGGGGGCGATGCCCGCCATCGCGAGGCCCACCGCCGCCTCGCTCATGTTCTCCTGCGTGAACTCCGCGACGATCTGGCCGCGGAACATCACCAGCAGGCGGTCGGACAGCGACATGACCTCGTTGAGGTCGGCGGACAGCAGCAGCACGCCGGCGCCCTGGTCGCGCTGCGACACGATCGCGTTGTGCACGAACTCCATGGCGCCGACGTCGACGCCGCGGGTCGGCTGGCTGACCATCAGCAGCTTCGGGTCGCTCTCGAACTCGCGTGCGATGACGACCTTCTGGATGTTCCCGCCGGACAGCGTCTGGATCGGCGTGGACGGCTGGGCGCCGCGCACGTCGAAGTTGGCGATCATGCGCCGCGCGAACGCGTTGGACCGGCTGGCGCTGACCCAGCCGTGCGTGGCGACCGGCGCGGTGAGGTGGGTGGGGATGAGGTTCTCGGTGACCGACAACGAGGGGCCGGTGCCGACCTCGTGGCGGTCCTCGGGGATGTAGGCGAGGCCGGCGGCGCGTCGGGCGGCGACCGTGGCGCCGGAGACGTCCTTGCCGGCCAGCGCGATGCGGCCCGCGTCGATGCCCTGCATGCCGGCGACGGCGGCGGCGAGCTCGGACTGCCCGTTGCCCTCCACGCCGGCGATGCCGACGATCTCGCCGGAGCGGACCTGCAGCGACAGGCCGTCGATGACGGTGACGCCGCGGTCGTCCACGACGGTGAGCCCGTCGACGCCCAGCACTGTGGCGCCGGGATTCGCGGGGGTGTGCGCGATGCGCAGCAGCACCTCACGGCCCACCATCATCTGCGCGATGTCGGCCTGGGAGAGCCCCGCCGCCGGGCGGGTGTCGATGGACCGGCCGTCGCGGATCACGGTGATGGTGTCCGCGATCTCCAGCACCTCGCCCAGCTTGTGCGAGATGAACAGGACGGCGCAGCCCTTCTGGGCCAGCGACCGGATGACGGCGAACATCTCCTCCGACTCACCGGGGGTGAGCACGGCGGTGGGCTCGTCGAGGATGAGCAGCCGGGTGTCGTGGCTGAGCGCCTTGAGGACCTCGACCCGCTGGCGCAGCCCGACGGACAGCGTCGACACCTTCGCCTGCGGGTCGATCTCCAGCCCGAAGCGCTCGCTCAGCGCGGCGACCTCGGCCTCCATGCGCTTCGCGTCGAGGGTGCCGCTCTTGCTGCGCAGCTCGCGCCCGAGGAAGACGTTGGCGGCGACCGTGAGGGACGGCACGAGCTTGAAGTGCTGGTGCACCATGCCGATGCCCAGGGCGGAGGCCTTCTGGGGGCTGGTGATCCGCACCTCGCGGCCGTCGAACAGGATCGAGCCGGAGTCGGGCTGGGCCGTCCCCGCGATCATCGTCATGAGTGTCGTCTTGCCGGCGCCGTTCTCGCCGACGAGGGCGTGAATCCGCCCGGGGAGCACGGACAAGGAGATGTCATCGTTCGCCACCTTGGGCCCGAAGGCCTTGGTGATGTGGCGGAGCTCCAGCAGGGGTGTGGCCATGAGGGGGACGTCTCTCTTCGGGTCGTGGCCTTCAAGGAGGTGCGGTGGCCGCCGCCCACAGGGGGCGGGGCGGCGGCCACCGTGGGGGCGTCAGTACGCCGTGGGGACCTTGATCTCGCCGTCGACGACCTTCTTCGAGTACGCCGCGATCTCGTCCTGGATGTCCTTCGGGACGATGTCGCCGTTGTCCTCGAAGGTGAGGCTGACACCGTCGTTGTGCAGGCCGTACTCGGTGGTCTCCCCGAACTTGAGCGTGCCGGCCGCGTGGGCGTCCACGGCGCCCTGCAGCGAGACGCCGATGTTCTTCAGCATCGAGCCGAGGATGTGGCCCTTGTGCAGCGGGTTCTGGTTCGAGTCCACGCCGATGGCGTAACGGCCGCTGTCCTCGGCTGCGCGCAGCACGCCGATGCCGGCGCCGCCCGCGACCTGGAACACGACGTCAGCGCCCTGCTCGTACATGGCGGTGGCCTGGTCGAATCCGCGGTTCGAGTCCACGAAGTCGCCAACGTAGGAGACCAGCACCTCGATGGCCGGGTCCACGGACTCCGCGCCCTTCTTGAACCCGACGACGAAGTCGTTGATCACCGGGATGTCCATGCCGCCGACGATGCCGACCTTCTTGCTGCCGGTGGCGAGCGGGAACTTGTCCGGGTTGACCGTGGCCTGCGCGGCGAGCACGCCGGCGAGGAACGCGCCCTCGTTCTGGCGGTAGACGATCGAGGCGACGTTCGGCTGCTCCACGACGGAGTCGTAGATGAGGAACTTCTGCTCGGGGTACTTCGGGGCCGTCTCGTCCAGGATGTCGATGAACTGCGAGGTGCCGACGATCACGACGTCCCAGTCGCCACCGGAGACCGACTCGAGGTTGGACCGCCACTGCGCGGGGTTCTCGGCGTCGCTCTGGATGTTCTGGATCTTGCTGCCGGCCTTCTCCATGGCAGCCATGCCACGGGCGGCGTCGTCGAAGAACCCCTGGTCGCCCAGGGGGCCGTTGATGACGTTCACCACGGAAAGCGCGCCGTCGACGCCGCCCGAGCCTTCCTCGGCGGCTTCGCCTCCGCCTCCGCACGCTGCGAGGGTGAGGGTGGCCGCTGCGGCGATCGCCACCCCGCTTATCAGTCGCTGCTTCATGTCGTGCTCCTTTGCACTGGTGTTCATTGCGGGGGAATTACGGGTGGTTCAGGGCGCCTCGGACGGCGGGCTGGGCGGCTCCGCGCTCTGGCTGAGCGAGGCGTGGACCGCCTCGGGTCGCGGCATCCCGGTGGTGGCCCCGAGGGATCCCACCGAGACCGCGCCAGCGTGGGCGGCCCAGCGGGCCGCGGTGACGAGGTCCTCGCCGCGGCTGAGCGCGTCGGCGAGGGCCCCGATGAACGTGTCGCCGGCGCCTGTCGTGTCGACGACCGCGACGCGGGGCGCTGTCACGTGGGTCAGCTCGTGGCCGTCCCAGACGAAAGCGCCGCGCTCGCCGACGGTCACCACGACGGACGCGGTGAGGGTCGTGTCGGCGGCGAGCTCGCGGGCGAGGGCGTCGATGTCAGCGGGCAGCGGGCGCCCCGTGACGGCCTCGTACTCGATCTCGTTGACGACGAGCACGTCGACCTGGTCGAGGATCTCGGCCGGGAGGGCTTGTGCGGGCGCCGGGTTGAGGACGAAGGCGCCACGCGCGGCCCGGCTGGCAGCGAGCACCGCGGCGAGCGGGATCTCGAGCTGGGCGACGACGACTGCGGCGTCGGCGACGGTGTCCCCGGCGTCCTCGACGTGCCGCGCGGAGACATGCCCGTTGGCGCCGGCCACCACGACGATGCTGTTCTCGGCGGCGGAGTCGACCAGCACCAGCGCGCGGCCGGTGGGGGTCTCGGACGCGGCGCCGAGGTGGCGGGTGTCGATGCCCTCGCGGCTCATCGCGGTGCGGACCTCTGCGGCCTCCGCGTCGTCGCCCGTGAGGCCGACGAAGGCGACGCGACGACCGAGGCGGGCGGCGGCGATGGCCTGGTTGCTGCCCTTGCCGCCGAGGAACTGCGCGTAGCCGGTGGCGGAGACGGTCTCGCCGGGTCGGGGGAGGTCGTCGACGGACGCGACAAGGTCGATGTTGACGCTCCCGACGACTGTGACGTCGAACCGCTCAGGCTTCATTGCCTCGACCCTTTACTTCGGAGTCACACGAGAGATCGTTCTCTCGATGTGGGCTTGATCAAAGGCCCTGTGTTCGCCTTTGTCAAGCCTCCCTCGTGGGACCGCTCCCGCCATTGCGCCGCGATCTCGGCCTGGTTACAGTTCCGTCTCAGTAATCCATTACTGAGAGTGATGCCACCACCCGGACCGCCCTCGGAGGGGCGAAAGACCGCGAACGCGGCGCCGGTAGCATTCCCGGCATCACAAGCGGCCACACGCAGGGACGAGGAACGCTGATGGCACGCAAGGTCACCGTGCGCGACGTCGCGGCAGCCGCGGGCGTCTCCACAGCGACCGCCTCGCGCGCCCTGACCCACAGCCCGTCCGTGAACCCCGAGATGGCCCGGCGCGTGCTCAAGGCCAGCAGCGACCTCGGCTACAGCGCCAACGTCTTCGCCCGCGCGCTGCGGACCCAGCGCACCGACACCATCGGCATGGTGGTCCCCTCCATCAACAACGACTACTTCACCGCGGCCGTCGAGGCCGTCGAGAAGGAGCTCGCCGACAGCGGGCGCTCGCTCATCCTGTGCGACGCGCGCGAGTCCGTGGAGACCGAGGCCCAGCGCATCGAGCTGCTCGTCCAGCGCATGGTCGACGGCCTCATCGTGGTGCCCGTGACCGCGTTCGACTCCGTGCCGGCCATCGAGCAGGCCGTCCAACAGGGTCCCGTGGTGCTCCTCGACCGCTGGGCGGACGCCGCCGGGGCGGACTACGTGGGCGGCGACAACGCCGACGGGCTGCGCCAATGCGTCGTCCACCTGCGCGAGCAGGGCTGCTCGTCGATCGTCTACGTGGGCGCCCAGCCCCGCACCAGCACCGCCTACGAGCGGCACAAGGCGTTCCGCGAGCTCATGGAGCCCGATAGCGGCGCGGACGGCCCCGGCGTCCACGGGTCCGCGCTGCTCGGCGAGTTCAGCTTCGAGTGGGGCGTGGAGGCCACCCGCCAACTCCTGGCCGGCGACGTGCTGCCGCACGGCATCGTCTGCGGCGCCGACATCATCGCCGTCGGGGTGCTCAGCACGTTGCGCGAGGCCGGAGTGGTCGTTCCCGACCAGGTGAAGGTCGTCAGCTATGACGACTCGTTCCTGGGACGGCTGACCATGCCGCGGTTGTCCTCTGTGCGCCAGCCCATCGACGCGATGGCCGCCGAGGCGGTGCGGCTGCTCGACGACCGCTCCGGCCGGACCGACGCGCCGGTGCGCAAGAGCATCTTCATGCCGTCGCTCGTGGTGCGGGAGTCCACCGGGCGCTGACGTGCGCTGACGGGCGCCGAGCCGCTCCCGGCACGGCGCCCGTCCCTCGCCGCGTCAGCCGGCGCAGGCCGTGAGCAGCATCTCGACGAACCGCTCGCGATCGGCGGCCAGCACCACCTTCGTGTTGGCCGGCTGCCGCGTGACGCCGAGGTGGTCGACGACTGTCATCCCCAGCGTCTGCGTGCCGGTGGTCTCGACGCGCACATAGGCGTCGATCGAGCGGGTGCCGATCGTCGGGTCGATCGCCACCGCCACCGTGACCGGGTCCGGCAGGTCGAAGCCGTCGATGTGGGTGACGTCGCGGCAGAACTCCACGAGCTGGCGCTGGATGCTGGTGCAGAACTCGCCGAGCGGGCCCGTCGCCGCGAGCCGCGCCGAGTCGGCCGGGGTGATCGTGGCGTCGTTGCGGGACACATCCCAGCCCACCATCTCCAGCGGCATGCCGGAGGTGAAGACGATGTCCGCGGCGTCGGGGTCGACGTAGATGTTGAACTCCGCGGTGGGGGTGACGTTGCCGGTGTGGTCGCCGGTGCCCGCCATCATCACGACGCGGTGGAAGAGCCCGGCGATGTCCGGGGCCTTGCGCAGCGCGAGTGCGATGTTCGTCAGCGGTCCGAGGGTCACCAGGGTGATCTCGCCGGGGTTCTGGCGAGCCAGCTCGATGATGCGGTCCACGGCGTGGCCGTCGGCGGGGGTGCGGCCGGTAAGGGGCAGCCCGATGTCGCCCATGCCGTCGGCGCCGTGGACGTTGTGCGCGAACACGTGCTCGCGGATCAGCGGCCGGTCGGCGCCGAGGTGGACGGGGACGCTCGAGCCGCACTGCTCGAGGGTGTAGAGGGCGTTCTGCACGCCCATGTCGAGGGGGACGTTGCCGGAGACGACGGTGATCGCCAGGACGTCCACGCGCGCATCGGTGAGCGCGAGGACGAGAGCGACGGCGTCGTCGGAGGCAGTGTCGGTGTCGATGATCATCTTCTGTGCCATGTGCAGTTCGTAGGCATGTAAGGCCATGTACGCAACGCGCCGCTCCGTGTGCGTTGACCTGGGCTTTCGACTGCTGCTAGACACAGCGCCGTGGGATGTAAACCTTTACATCCCACGGCGACAAGGAGGTCGCACGGTGTCAGCAGGACTTTTCCCCGCAGGTCGGGTGACCGTCGAGGACGTGGCGCGGCGCGCGGGCGTCTCCACGGCCACCGTCTCGCGTGCGGTCAACGGCACGGCCCGCGTCGCCCAGGAGACGCTCGACCGGGTGCAGCACGCCATCGATGAGCTGGGCTTCCGCCCCACCCCCGCCGCGCAGAACCTCCGCCAGCAGCGCACCCGCAACATCGCCCTCGTGGTCCCGACGATCACCAACCCGTTCTTCCCCGAGCTCGTGGCCGGGGTGGCCCCGGAGATCACCCGCCGCGGGTCATTGCTGCTGCTGCTCAGCACCGACGACCCGGAGGGCGAGGCGACGCGGGTCGCGCAGTCGCGGCTCGCCGACGGCATCCTGCTGGTCGGCGCGATGGAGCGGAGCGGCGCCCGGCAGCGCACACCGCATCTGGACCTCCCCGTCGTGGCCTTCGACCGGGCCGCCGCCTCGCTGCGCACCACAGTGGTGCAGTGCGACAACGCGGCGGGCGCCCGGGCCGTCGTCACGCACCTCGCGGGGCTGGGGCACCGGCACATCGCGCACCTGCGCGGCCCCCGGGGGCTCGACGTCGCCGACCAGCGCGCCCGCGGCCATCGTCGGGCGCTGCTCGAGCTCGGGCTCGACGCCCGCCTCGAGGTCGAGGGCGACTTCAGCGAGGAGTCCGGGTACGCCGCCGCGCTGCGCCTGCTCGACGGCCCCGAGCGGCCCACCGCCGTCTTCGCGGCGAATGACCTGATGGCGATCGGCGCGCTCGCCGCGTTCCGCGCCCGTGGCGTGCGCGTGCCCGAGGAGATCAGCGTGGCCGGCTTCGACGGCATCCGCCTCGGCCGCTACCTGCACCCCACCCTGACCACGTACGCGCAGCCCATCGCGGAGATCGCCCAGCGGGCGGTGACCCTGGTGCTCGACGCCGTCGACAGCGGCAGCCCGCTGCCCCGCAGCCGCTCCGCCCCGCATGTCCTGAGCCTGGCCGGCGAGCTCGTCGTCGGCGGGTCCACGTCCACAGTCCCGTCCTGAGAGGCCCCCATGTCCCACGTGCTCGTCATCGGAGAGTCCTGGTTCGTCCACTCCATCCACCAGAAGGGCTTCGACACCTTCACCACCTCCGAGTACGAGGAGGGCGGCGGGGCCTTCCTCGCCGCCCTGCGCGAGCGCGGCCACGAGGTGACGTACGTGCCGTCGCACACCATCCACGAGCGGCTGCCCGTGACCGTCGAGGGCTACGCGCCGTACGACGTGGTGGTCATCTCCGACGTCGGCGCGAACAGCTTCCAGCTCCCGCCGCAGACGTTCTCGGCCTCCGTGCCGTCCCCCGACAAGTCGGAGCTGGTGCGCGCGCACGTCGAGCGCGGCGCCGGACTGCTCATGGTGGGCGGGTACATGACGTTCAGCGGGATCGACGCGAAGGCCCGCTGGGGCAGATCGCCGCTGGGCGAGGCGCTGCCCGTGAGCGTGCTGGACCGCGACGACCGGGTCGAGCTGCCCTACGGCGCGCAGCCCCGGGTCATCGCCGAGCACGACGTCGTGGCCGGCCTCGCGCCCACCTGGCCCGTGCTACTCGGCCTCAACGAGGTCGTCGCCAAGGACGACGCGCAGGTGCTGGCGACCTGCGCCGAGCACCCGCTGCTCGTCGTCGGCGGCTACGGCGCCGGTCGCACCGGCGCGTTCACCTCCGACATCGCCCCGCACTGGGCGCCGCCGGAGTTCCTCGACTGGGACGGGTACGCCGAGCTGTGGGACCGCCTCGTCACCTGGCTCGCCGGATGAGCGCCGCGGTCCTCGCACGCCAACTCCGGGAGATGCCCAAGGTGGAGCTGCACTGCCACCTGGAGGGCTGCGTCCGCCCGGAGACGTTCATCGACCTGGCCCGGCGCCACGGCGTGGACCTGCCCTCCGACGATCCGGCCCAGGTGTACGCGTAACACGACATGGCCAGCTTCATGGAGGTCTTCGAGCGCCTGTGCGCCGCCGTGGTGACCCGTGACGACGTCGCCCGGATCACCTACGAGGCGCTCGTCGACGCCGCACGCGGCTCGAACGTCGTCTACCGGGAGATGTTCGTCAACCCGACCCTGCACCCCACGCTCACCTACCCCGAGCTGCTGGACGGGTTGACGGCCGGCGTCCACGACGCGCGCGCGGACACCGGGATCGTCGCGCGCCTCATCCCCTCGGTGTACCGGGCGCACAGCCCGGCGCAGGCGGCGGCGATGGCGCGGGACGTCGTGGCCGGCCCGCGCGACCTGGTGGTCGGGCTCGGCATGGACGGCGACGAGCTGGCCGGGCCCCCGGCGGACTTCGTCGAGGCCTACGCCATCGCCCGGGACGGCGGGCTGCACGTCACCGCCCACGCGGGGGAGCGGTTCGACGCGCAGGAGGTCGCCGACTGCCTGGACCTGCTGGGCTGCACCCGGCTGGACCACGGGTATGCCCTGACCCGGGACCCCGGCCTCGCGGCCCGGGTCAAGGCCGAGGGCATCCACGTCACCTACGCGTGGTTGTCCACGACGTACAACTTCCACGGCCCGATGGCCGAGCACCCGTTCCGCCTGCTGCGCGATGCGGGGCTGTCCCTGTCGATGGGCAGCGACGACCCGGCCATGGGCGGCACCGACCTGGCCGGGGACTACGTCGCCGTCGCCGACGCGCTCGGGTTCACCCTCGCGGACTTCACGGCGCAGAACCGGGCCGCACTCGAGGCGTCCTGGCTCACCGGCCCCGACCGCGACCTGGTGCGCGACCGCCTCTGGTGAGCGCGATCGCCCTCTGAGCGGGGGAACGGCTGGACCTGGCGCATGCGGTGGGCGGCGCGTCACCAGGTCCAGCCGCGCTCGGCGAGCTCGACCTCCTTGCGGAAACGCTCCTGCGGGTCGCCCTTGGCCCGGTTGCGGAGCTGCACCCCGGCCAGCTCGCAGGCCTCCGCGAGCAGGTCGTCGTAGGCGAGCTGGGTGGCGATGAGGCGCTCGGCCCGCGCCATCGAGCGCGGCTCGTCCTCGATCGTGCGGGCCAGCTCCGCGACCTTGCCCAACCGGGTCTGCACGCGCAGCGCGAGGAACGGGTCCGGCACGGCGACCTTCCCGTCGCCCACGTCGTCGAGCCGCACCTCGGCGGCGAGGCGTCGCGCCCGGCGCCGGGCGCGACGACGGCGTGGATGGAGCCGCTCACCGATCCGTCCCAGTGCGGCCCCGAGTCGCCTGCGCCAGCGCGGCGGCTCGTCAGGGCTGGGGAACACGGCCCACAGCACGCAGAAGAACGCTGCGGGGACCAGGAGGACGACCAGAAGCGACCACGGCATCAGCGCTACCTCTTACCCGAGACCAGCGAAAGCCACATCGTCGTGTCCTCTCAGGCTAGGCACGCTCGGCCAGATGGGCCACACGCGGGCCCCGAATCCGACGTAGGGGACCAAGGGGCGACCCTCACTCGCCCCCGAGGCGACTCGGGGTGCGATCAGGGCGATAACTGATCGCCTCGCAAGCCTGCGACCAGCAAGGATGTCCCATGGCACACACCTTTCAGCCTCACGATGGGAAGTCACATGAGCTCCGCCCCGACAGGCGCCACGGCCAGCGTCACGCACGATGACGCAGCCCGGCCGATCGCCACCGCACGCGGCCTGGTCAAGACGTACGGCTCGGGCGAGACGGCGGTGCACGCGCTCGCGGGCGTCGACGTGGAGTTCGGGCGCGGTCAGCTCACCGCCATCATGGGCCCGTCGGGCTCGGGCAAGTCGACGCTCATGCACTGCATGGCGGGCCTGGACCGCCCCACCGAGGGCTCGATCGAGGTGGACGGCGACCAGGTCGGCCAGATGAACGAGCGCCAGCTCACCAAGCTGCGGCGCACCCGGCTGGGCTTCGTGTTCCAGGCGTTCAACCTGGTGCCGACGCTGACCGCGGCGGAGAACATCACGCTGCCCCTGGACATCGCCCGGCGTCCCGTCGACAAGGCGCACTTCGACGCTGTGGTCGCGGCCGTCGGGCTCGGCGACCGGCTGGGGCACAAGCCGAACGAGCTGTCCGGCGGGCAGCAGCAGCGGGTGGCGTGCGCGCGGGCCCTGGTCTCCCGCCCGGCGGTCGTGTTCGCCGACGAGCCCACCGGCAACCTCGACTCCGCCTCCGCTGCCGAGGTGCTCGGCTTCCTGCGCCGCTCGGTCGACGAGCTGGGCCAGTCCATCGTGATGGTTACGCACGACCCGACGGCCGCGTCCTACGCGCACCGCGTGCTGTTCCTGGCTGACGGCCGCCTGGTCGGCGAGCTCCTGGACCCGACCCCCGCGTCGGTGCTCGAGATGCTCGGCTCCGTCGCTGCCCGCGCGCGCCAGGCCACGACTTCGGCCGCCGTCTGATGGGGCGGGTGGCACTGCGCGCGATCCGCGCGCATCTGGTCCGCTTCTTGATGTCGTTGCTGGCTGTCGCGCTGGGCATCTCGTTCGTCGCCGGCACGTTCTCGCTCAACGGGATGCTCTCGTCGACGTTCACGGGGATCGTCGACGCCACGATGCTGGGCGACGCGTATGTGCGCGGCACTGACGCGTCGATCCGCACCGCCGACGTCGGCACCGAGGTCGGCGACACGCGCAACCGCATCCCGATCTCCCTGGCCGACGAGCTCTCCGAGGTCGACGGCGTCCAGGCCGCGCTCCCCGACGTCTCCGGCCCGATGGTGCTCGTGGGCGCCGATGGCACCGCCGTGCAGTCCACGCAGGCGCCGAGCTTCGCCGTGATGTACAGCCCCGACGACCGCACCAGCACGATCGTCGACGGCCGTGCGCCGGAGGGGATCGACGAGGTCGCCCTGGAGATGGCGACCCTGGCCAGCTCGGGGCTGGAGCTCGGCGACACCACGAACGTGGTCGTCGCTGGCGAGATCCGCAAGGTCGAGGTGGTCGGCGAGATCGACCCCGGCGGCCCGATGGCCGGCGCCACGATCATCTACGTCGACGTCGACACGGCCATCGCCGACTTCGCCCCCGACGGCCAGGTCGCCACGATCGCCGTCTACGGCGAGGACGGCGTGCCGGAGCAGGAGATCGTCGACGGCGTCAACGCCGTGATCGCCGGCTCCGACTCCTCCGCCGAGGTGGTCGGCGGCGCCGAGATGCGGGTCGAGGCCCGCGCGGACATCGAGGGCCAGCTCGGCTTCATCTCGACGTTCCTGCTCGTCTTCGCCGGCATCTCGCTCTTCGTGGGCGCGTTCATCATCGCCAACACGTTCTCGATGTCGGTGCGGCAGCGCATGCGGGAGTTCGCGCTGCTGCGGGCCGTGGGCGCCTCGCCCACACAGGTCCTCACGTCGATCCTGGTCCAGGCCGCGGTGGTCGGCGTCATCGGGTCGCTGATCGGTGTTGCCGGTGGCGTGGGGCTGGTCTCCGTGCTGCGCGTGGCCTTCGAGTCCATGGGCATGAGCCTGGCGGGCGACATCCCGCTCGACCCGACGACTGTGGTCATCTCGGTGCTGGTGGGCACGCTCGTCAGCGTGGGGGCCGCGTTCCTGCCGGCCCGCCGCGCCGCGATGATCCCGCCCGTCGAGGCGATGCGGGACGACGTGGTCAGCGCTGAGCGCTCGCTGAAGGTGCGCGCGATCATCGGCGCTGCTGTCGGCGGCCTCGGTGTCGTCGGCGTCGTGGTCGCCGCGCTCAAGCCCGAGCTGGAGAGCGGCGAGATGCTCATCGGCTTCGGCGCCGCGGCTGTCGTGATCGGCATGCTGCTGCTGGCGCCGGTGATCGCCCGCGGGGCCCTGGGCGTCCTGGCCGCGCCGTTCGTGGCGCTGGTCAAGCCCATCGGGCGGCTCGCGCGCGGCAACGTGGTCCGCAACCCGCGCCGCACGGCCAACACCGCTGGCGCCCTGATGATCGGCATGGCGCTGGTCGGCGCGGCCACCGTCATCGCGGCGACCACGCAGGCCTCGCTGGGCAGCGTGGTGCGGAAGGAGGCAGTGGCGGACTTCATCACGGCCGCCGCCACCAGCGGCTCCATCCCGGAGCAGGCGGTCGAGGAGATGCGGGCACTGCCCGAGGTCGACACCGCCGACGCGCTGTACTTCGGGGTGTTCCTGGCCGACCGAGCCGGCACGACCCCGGCGGCCGACCAGCTGCTGAGCACCACCGGCATCGACCCGTTGGCGTTCGGCCGCAGCCTCGACATCGAGGAGGTGGAGGGCGATCTGACGCAGGTGCTCGCCGACGGGCGGATCGCCCTGCAGGAGAGCGTCGCCGAGGAGAAGGGCTGGAAGGTCGGCGACGAGCTGACGTTCCTGGGCAGCGGCGGGCAGCAGGACGTGACCGTCGGCGCCATCTTCTCGTCCAACGCGCTGGGCGTGGCCTCCGCGATGTCACTGGACATGTACGACCAGATGATCGTGCCGTCCGAGCGCCACGTCGCGAACGTGTTCATCTCCACCGCCGACGGCGTGGGCCTCGAGGACGCCCGTGAGGCGCTCACCGAGACGCTGTCGCCGTATGTGGTGATCTCGCTGCTCGACAAGGACGAGTTCGTCGCGGGCATCGCCGACCAGGTGAACCAGGTGCTGGTGATCCTGTACGCGCTGCTGGGGCTGTCGATCGTCATCGCGGTGCTGGGCATCGTCAACACCCTGGCGTTGTCGGTGATCGAGCGGACCCGGGAGATCGGGCTGCTGCGCGCCGTCGGCCTCGGGCGGCTCCAGCTCTCCGGCACGGTGACCATCGAGTCGGTGCTCACCGCGCTGTTCGGCACCGTGGTGGGGCTGGTCGTAGGGGTGGGGCTCGCCGCCGCGATGCAGCGGGTGTTCACCGATGACGGCCTGACGATCCTCTCGGTCCCGTGGGGCAGCCTCGGGTCGATGCTGGTGCTCGCGCTGGTGGTGGGGGTGCTGGCCGCGCTGTGGCCCGGGCTGCGCGCCGCGCGGATGCCGGTGCTGGAGGCTGTCAGCTACGAGTAGCCCGACACTGGGAGACGCCGCCGGGGCACGCCATCAGGCGCCCCCGGCGGCGTCATGTCCGGGGTGCTCCTACGCTGACGAGGGGGATCGGCGGCGCGCGCCGGGACGCCCCGCGCGGAGGCCACATGAGTCACGCCCCACCCGCCGAGCCCGCCCGCTCGAGCGCGGACACCGCCACCGGCCCGATCGCCCGCGCTCGCGGGCTCGTGAAGACCTACGGCTCGGGCGACACGGCCGTCAAGGCGCTGGACGGCATCGACGTGGACTTCGGCCGAGGTGAGCTGACGGCGATCATGGGCCCGTCCGGATCGGGCAAGTCGACGCTCATGCACTGCATGGCGGGCCTGGACCGCCCCACCGCCGGCGCCGTGGAGGTGGACGGCGTCGAGGTCAGCCGCCTGAGCGAGCGCCGGCTCACCAAGCTGCGCCGCACCCGCCTGGGCTTCGTGTTCCAGGCGTACAACCTGGTGCCGACGCTGACCGCGGCGGAGAACATCACGCTGCCGCTCGACATCGCGCGCCAGCCCATCGACCGCGACTTCTTCGACACCGTCGTGGACGCGGTGCGGCTGCGCGACCGGCTGCACCACAAGCCCTCCGAGCTCTCCGGCGGGCAGCAGCAACGGGTCGCCTGCGCGCGGGCCCTCATGTCCCGCCCGGCGGTCGTCTTCGCGGACGAGCCGACGGGCAACCTCGACTCGGAGTCCTCCGCGGAGGTGCTGGGCTTCCTGCGCCGGTCGGTGGACGACCTTGGCCAGTCGGTGGTGATGGTCACGCATGAGCCGACCGCCGCGTCCTACGCGCACCGTGTGCTGTTCCTCGCCGACGGCCGGCTGGTCGGCGAGCTCGTCGACCCGACCCCCGCCACGGTGCTCGAGGCGCTCGGCGCACGCCACCAGGCCCCCTGATGCTGCGGGTCGCGCTGCGGGGCATCGGCGCCCACCCCGTGCGGTTCCTGCTGACGATGCTGGCCGTCGCGCTGGGCATCGCGTTCGTCGCGGGCACGTTCGCGCTGCGCACCATGCTGTCCTCGACGTTCACCGACATCGTCGAGACGTCGATGCTGGGCGACGCGTACGTGCGCGGCGCCGATCGCGCGCCGGGGGAGTCCACCGTCGGCGGGGAGGCGTCCGACGCGCGCAACCAGGTGCCGATCGGGCTCGCCGACGTCGTGGCCGGGGTGGACGGCGTCACCGCCGCGCTGCCCGACCTGTCCGGCCCGGTGGTGCTCGTCGGCGCCGACGGCACAGCGGTGCAGAGCACGCAGGCGCCCAGCATCGCCCTGGTGCTGTACCCGCAGACGCGGGGAGTGGACGTGATCGACGGGCGGCTGCCGGACGGCGCCGGGGAGATCGCGCTGGAGCACTCCAGCCTCGACGCCTCGGGGCTCGAGGTGGGGGACGCCACCCAGATCGTGCTGGGCGGCGAGCTGCTGGACGTCGTGATCGTCGGCGACGTGGACGCTGTGGCCCCCACCGCCGGCGCCACGCTCGTCTACCTGGACCCGGCCACCGGGCGCGCGCTGTTCGCCCCCGACGGCATGGTGTCCACCATCGCCGTGTACGGCGAGCAGGGGCTGAGTGAGTCGTCGCTCGTCGACCGGGTGGAGCCCGTGGTCCGGGACGCGGCGCCCGCGGCCACCCCCGCGCAGGCCGTCACCGGTGACGACGCGCGCGCTGAGAGCCGCGCCGCCATCGAGGCGATCCTCGGGTTCATCCTCACGTTCCTGCTGGTCTTCGCCGGCATCTCGCTGTTCGTGGGTGCGTTCATCATCGCCAACACGTTCTCCATGTCCGTGCGGCAGCGCACGCGGGAGTTCGCGCTGCTGCGCGCGGTGGGCGCCTCGCCGCTGCAGGTGCTCCTGTCGATCCTGGTGCAGGCCGCCGTCATCGGGCTGATCGGCTCGGCGCTGGGCATCGCCGGAGGGCTCGCGCTGGTCGAGGTGCTGCGCCGGGTGTTGGAGTCGATGGGGATGACGCTCACGGGCAGCATCCCGCTCAACGCCTCGACAGTCGCGATCTCGCTGGTGGTGGGCACGCTGGTCAGCCTCGTCGCGGCGTTCGTGCCAGCCCGGCGGGCGGCGTTGGTGCCACCCGTGGAGGCGATGCGCGATGAGACGACGGCGCCCGAGCGGCCGTTGCGGCTGCGGGCCGCCATCGGCGCGGGCCTCGGGTTGCTGGGCGCCGTAGGGGTGCTCGTGGCCGTGTGGCGGCCCGAGGCGGACCGGGCTCCGCAGCTCCTGGGCTACGGCGCCGCGGGGGTGGTGATCGGCGTGCTGCTGCTGTCCCCGGTGATCGCCCGCGCGAGCATCGGGGTCCTCGCGGCGCCCTTCGTGGCATGGATCAAGCCGGTGGGCAGGCTCGCGCGCGGCAACGTGGTGCGCAACCCGCGCCGCACCGCCAGCACGGCAGGCGCCCTGATGATCGGCATGGCGCTGGTCGGGGCGGCCGCTGTCATCGCCGCGTCGACCACGGCCTCCACCCAGGCGATCGTCGCGCGCGAGGCCAGAACCGACTACATCCTCAGCACGCCCGCCTCCGGCTCGATCCCCGCGGACGCCGTTACCGCCGTGCGCGCGCTGCCGGACGTCGCCGCCGCGGACGCGTTCTACGCCGGCCAGGTGCTGGTCGGCGGGCCGGGTGGCAACGCGGGAGACCAGTCGTCGGTGCTGCTCGCCGGGATCGACCCTGCGACCATCGGCCGCAGCCTGCAGGTCGAGGAGGTCGACGGGGACCTCCGCACGACGCTCGAGGACGGTGAGGTGGCCGTACAACGTGGGGCCGCCAAGGACGAGGGTTGGGAGGTGGGCGACCGCCTCACGCTCACCGGCGGCTCCGGAGCCCTGGAGCTGCGCGTCGGCGCGATCATCGACTCGTCCGCGATCCCCGCGCCGCTCGTCGTGTCGCCCGACGTCTTCGACGCGCTCGTGCCCAGCGTCGAGCGCACCATCCCGACGGTGTTCGTCACCGCTACCCCCGGAACCGACCTCGGCGAGCTCCGCGACCAGCTCACCCAAGCCGTGCGGCCCTACGTCATCGTCTCCGTGCTGGACACCGAGCAGTTCGTCGCCGGGCTCGCCGACCAGGTGAACCAGGTGCTGGTGATCCTGTACGCGCTGCTGGGGCTGTCGATCGTCATCGCGGTGCTGGGCATCGTCAACACCCTGGCGTTGTCGGTGATCGAGCGGACCCGGGAGATCGGGTTGCTGCGCGCCGTCGGCCTCGGGCGGCTCCAACTCGCCGGCACTGTCACCGTGGAATCGATCCTCACCGCCGTGTTCGGCACCGTCGTCGGGCTGGCCGTCGGCGTCGCGCTCGCCTCCACGATGCCCACGGTGTTCGCCGCCGACGGGCTCACCGACCTCGCCGTCCCGTGGGCCAGCCTGCTCGGCATGGTGCTGCTTGCCATCGTCGTCGGCGTGCTCGCCGCCGTGTGGCCGGGGGTGCGCGCCGCCCGGCTGCCGGTGCTCGACGCGGTCAGCTACGAGTAGCCGTCAGACCAGCCGCCGCACCCCCGGTGCCACGACGCGCAGCCACCGGTAGCCGTAGCCGTCCAGCGCGACCTCCACGGCGCCGTGCTCGTCGCAGGTCACCGTGCCCTGGCCCAGCAGGTCCACGAGTTCGACCTCCGTGTCGAGGTCGGGCAGCCGCAGCGGCACGGTCAGCGGCTCGGGGCCCAGGTTGTGCAGCGCGACGAGGGAGCCGTCGTCCCACGTGGCGCGGTGCGCGAAGACTGCCGCGTGGGGCTGGTCGAGCACCTCGACCTCGCTCCAGCCGAGCTCCGGGGACTCCCGGTAGCGGCGCACGAGCTGCTGGACGAACGCGAGCAGCGAGTCGGGGTCGTGGCGCTGGTCGGCCACGTTGACGTGCTCGGGCGCGAACCCGCCCTCCACCACGCCCCCGGGCAGGCGGCGGCGGGCGGCGGTGGAGAAGCCGCCGTTCTTCCCTGAGGTCCACTGCATCGGGGTGCGGACGGCCATCCGCCCGTCGAGGTCGAGGTTCTCGCCCATGCCGATCTCCTCGCCGTAGAAGAGCACCGGGGTGCCGGGCAGCGAGAACAGCAGCGAGTAGGCCATGCGCACGCGGCGCGGGTCGCCGTCGAGCATCGGGGGCAGCCGTCGGCGCAGCCCTCGGCCGAAGACCTGCATGTCCTCCTCGGGCCCGAACGCCGCGAACACCTCCTGGCGCTCGCCCTCGGTGAGCTTGTCGAGGGTCAGCTCGTCGTGGTTGCGCACGAACGTGGCCCACTGGGCGTCGCGGGGGATCGGCGGCCGGTCTTGCAGTGCCTTCTCGAGCGGCGCCGCGTCGGTGCGCGCCATCGCCAGGTAGAGGCTCTGCATGCCGACGAAGTCGAACATCATGGTCAGCTCGTCGCCGTCGCTGCTACCGAAGAACTTCACCTGCTCGGCATGCGGCAGGTTCACCTCGCCCAGCAGGATCGCGTCGCCGGAGCGCCGGCCCAGGAACGAGCGCAGCGCGCGCAGGTAGGAGTGCGGGTCGCCGTCCTCGGCGCCCGGCTCCACCTCGGCGCCTTCGAGCAGGAACGGCACGGCGTCCACGCGGAACCCCGATAGCCCCACCTCGAGCCAGAACCCCATGACCTTGGCAATCTCGTCCCGCACCTTCGGGTTGGACACGTTGAGGTCGGGCTGGTGCTTGTAGAAGCGGTGCAGGTAGTACTCGCCGGTCTTCTCGTCGAACTCCCAGATGGAGGTCTCCTGGTCGGGGAACACCACCTCGTGCTGCGTGGGCGGCGGCGCGTCGGAGCGCCACACGTAGAAGTCGCGGTAGGGGTTGTCCTTGCTGGACCGGGCGGCCTTGAACCACGGGTGCTTGTCGGACGTGTGGTTGACCACCAGGTCGGCGATGACGCGTATGCCACGGTCGCGGGCGGTGCGGATCATCTCCACCACGTCGCCGTGGGTGCCCAGGCGCGGGTCCACGCCGTAGAAGTCGGTGATGTCGTAGCCGTCGTCCTTCTCGGCCGTCGGGTAGAACGGCATCAGCCACAGGCAGGTGACGCCCAGGTCGGCCAGGTGGTCGAGTCGTTGGGTCAGGCCCGCGAAGTCGCCGATCCCGTCGCCGTTCCAATCCATGAAGGTCTCGACGTCGAGGCAGTAGACGACGGCGTTCTTCCACCACAGGTCGCCGGTGTCGGTGATCCTCATGCCGCCACCCCCACGCCGCTGAGCTGCGGGAGCACGTGCTCGCCGAACGCGTCCACGAACCCCTCCAGGTGCTGGCCCACATGGTGCAGGTACACCTGCTCGAAGCCGACGTCCGCCAGCTCGGCGATCTGGTCCGTGAGCCGCCCCAGGTCGGAGCCCACCAGCACGGTGCCCCGCACCTGGGAGTCGGGCACGTGCTCGCCGATGATGTCGAAGGCCTGCGGGGTGTCCACGTCCCAGCACACCGGGGGCGCGAAGGTGTTCGTCCGCCACTGGTCGCGGGCGATGGCCATCGCGGCCTCCTCGTCCGGCGCCCACGACAGGTGCACCTGCAACGCGAGGTCGCCCTGCCCGCCGGCGTCCCGGTAGGCGCCCGCGAGGGCGCGCAGCTTCTCGATCGGCTGGTTGGTGGTGATCAGCCCGTCCGCCCAGTCGGCATGCGCGCGGGCGGTCTCGACGGACACCGCCGGGCCGATGAGCAGCGGCGGGATCTCCGGCAGCGTCCACACCCGGGCCCGGTCCACCGTGACCAGGCCGTGGTGGGTGACCTCCTCGCCGGCGTGCAGCGCGCGGATGACGTCCACGCATTCGCGCAGGCGGGCGTCACGCGTCGGCTTGTCCGGCCACCTGTCGCCGGTGATGTGCTCGTTCGCGTTCTCACCGGAGCCGAGTGCCACCCAGAACCGGCCGGGGAACATCGCGGCCAGTGTCGCCGAGGCCTGCGCGATGATCGCCGGGTGGTAGCGCTGGCCAGGGGCGTTGACCACGCCCATCGGCAAGTCGGTGGTGGCCAGCGCGGCGCCCAGCCACGACCAGGCGAACCCGGAGTGGCCCTGGCGCTCACTCCACGGGGCGAAGTGGTCGGAGCACATCGCCGCCCCGAAGCCGGCGTCTTGGGCGCGTCGGACCGCGCTGAGCAGCGCGGTCGGGTGGACCTGCTCGTGCGAGGCGTGGAGCCCGATGGTTGTCATGCCGGACATTCCTACCGGCATCCCGGGCGGCTCGCGCGGTGAGACGTCAGTCTGTGGCGAGTGGCACTCCCACCGCCGGGCGCTCCGGCTGCCGGGTGTGCTCCTGCGCCAGGACGGTGCTCTGGGCCCGCCGCCACGTGCGGCGCAGGGTGAGCAGCAGGAGCGCCGAGACGAGGATCGTCCCGCACATGAACACCGCCATGACCAGCGCGCTCGGCGGGCCGCCGATCCCCGTCAGCGGCGCGATGACCGCCCCGAGCCCGAACTGCAGAGCGCCCAGAAGGGCTGCGGCGGAGCCTGCCCGATGCGGGTTCGCCTCCAGGGCGATCGCCGGCGCCGAGGGCATCACCAGCCCGGCGGTGCCGAGGGTCAGCATCATCAGCAGCGTCAGCGGCCAGAACGACGCGCCCGCCGCCGCCACGGCCACCAGCGCGAGCGACGCGGCCACCCCGCCGACCATGCCGCCCGCCAGGACCTGCTGCGGCCGGAACCGCCCCACCAGTGCGCCCGCGATCTGCGTCCCGGCGGTGATCGACACGGCGCCGCCCGCGAACACCCAGCCGAACTCCTGCGCCGTCAGCCCGTAGCCGTCCTGGAAGACGAATGTGGACGAGGACACGTAGGTGAACATCGCCGACAGGTAGAACGCGGATAGCAGCGCCAACCCCAGGAACCCGCGGTCCATCAGCAGCTCGCGGTAGGAGCGCAACGCCGCGATGGTGCCCCCGGTGCGGCGCCGCTCCACGGGCAGCGTCTCGCGCAGCGCCGTCACAGCGAGGATCAGCAGCGCGACGCCGACGGCCGTGAGGAAGGCGAAGATCAGCCGCCACGACCCGAGCCGCAGCAGCTGCGCGCCAATGGTCGGGGCCAGCACCGGCGCCACGCCCACCACCAGCATCAGCCGCGCCATCACCTTGGACACCGCATCGCCCGAGAACCTGTCGCGCACCATCGCCATCGACAGCACCATGCCCGCCGCCGCGGAGAAGCCCTGCAGCACCCGCAGCGCCGTGAAGAGCTCGATGGTCTGCACCAGCAGCATCGCCGCCGACGTCACCGCGTACAGCCCCAACGCCACGATCAGTGGGCGGCGCCGCCCGAACGCGTCCGACAACGACCCGATCAGCAACTGCCCCGCGGCCAGGCCCGCGAGCGATGCCGTGAGGGTGAGCTGGACGGCCGCCGGCGTGGCGCCCAGGTCATCGGCGATCTCGGGGAACGCCGCGAGGTAGGTGTCGAAGGTGAACGGCCCCACCGCCGTGAGGGCAGAGAGCAGCAGCACGAGGCCGAGGCTGATGCGCGTGCGTGCGGGCGCGGCGGCCTGGGCGCGTGGGAGGTCCATGAGGAGGGGAACCGCGCCGAGGCCGACGATTCTTCCCGTTGCTCACATCGTGGACAGAGCGGACAGGCCTATGTGGTCGGCTCGGCGGTGGGAGTGGGGGTGGGGGCGGCGATTGCGGTGGCGTCGGACAGGGCGCTCGCGGGCGTGGCCGGGCCAGTCCCGTCGTTGGCGCGGCGGGAGGCGACGACCCGGCCCGACAGCGCCATGGCCACCAGCGCGATCACCCCGGCCGCACCGAATCCCGCCATGAACGCCGAGTCCGACGACGTCCCGCCCAGCGCGCTGAACAGCGACCCGGCGAGCGCCAGCGCGAGGGCCGTCGCGATCGCGTCCATCGTCTGCAGGGCAGAGCTGTTGGCGCCCTGCTCAGCCGGGGTGGAGAGCTGCAGCGTGAGCACCGAGGTGGTGGGCATCGCCAGCCCGATGCCGAAGCCGGTCAGCGCCCAGCCCGCATACCCGATCAGCACCGGGGTGGCCGGCGCCACGAGCAGCGCGGCCATCGCCGTGCCGACAGCCATCACCAGCGTGCCGCCCCGCAGGAACACGGTGTCCCGCAGGGTGGTGACCCGGCCCCGCACCGACGAGCCCACCGACCAGGTGACCGCCGCCAGCGTGAGCACCGCACCAGCCCCGGACGGGCTGAGGCCATGCCTGCTCTGCAGCAGCAATGGCAGGAACACCTCGCCACCGAAGAACGCCGCGCTCATCAGGCCGCGCAGCAGGATCACCGTGGGCAGGCCCTGCCTCGAGCGCAGCGTGCCCGCAGGCAGCAGCGGCGGCAGGCTCACCGCGAGGGCCGCGCCAGCGAGGACGATCCACACCGCCGCGGAGACCCCCTTCTGCTGGCCGCCGTGGTGCAGCGCGAGGACGGCCACCGCCGCGAGCAGCGACAACGGCAGCAGGCGCTGAGCGGTGCGGCCCGAGGCGGCCCCGCCGGTGGCCCCGTCGTCCTGCGGCCCGAGCCCGGCCGTCGCCGGCCGCACGGCGAGCAGCGCGGGGATCGCCAGGGCAGGCACCGCCAGGAACACCCACCGCCAGCCCACGTGCTCCACGATCAGGCCTGCGATCAGCGGCCCCACCACGCCGGGGATCACCCAGGCGGCGGCGAACGCGGCGAACACCCGTGGTCGCACCAGCGCGGGATATGCCCGCGCGACGACGACGTACATCGCGACGATCTCCAGGCCCGAGCCGACGCCCTGCACCACGCGGCCCACGACCAGCATCTCCATGCTCACCGCGAGCCCGGCGACCAGCACGCCGAGGACGAACAGCGCCACGCCCCACACCAGCACCGGGCCCGGCCCGCGCCGATCCGACCAGCGGCCGGCCATCGTCATCCCGACCACGCTCGACGCGATGGGCGCCGCGAAGGCCATCGCATAGAGGTGGAACCCGTCGAGGGCCGTGGCGACGGTCGGCATCGCGGTCGAGACGGCCAACGCCTCGAAGGCCGACAGACTGGCGAGGGCCACGAGCCCGATCGTCACGATGCGGTGGCTGCCCCGCCACGGGCTGGCTGAGGCGGAGGTGGCGCCCGAGGGCGGCGTGGTGCCCGAGGGCGCGGTCACTGTCACTCCAGATGCGGTGCGGGGTTGACGTGCTGAGAGGCCGGGTGGCCGCGCGAGCGCGACTCCAGGAGGTCAGCGTGCCTCCCCGACGCCGATCCGCGCGAACGGGATTCCCCCTGGCTCGCCAGGCGGACGGGCGAAGCGGATCAACCGTGCGAACGGGATGAAAGCGACCACCTGGTGGACAGCGGCTTCACACGGGCCGACGACCTGCTTGGGTGGCGCCGCCAGGCGACTGCCCGCACTCGATCGAGCAGCGGGAATCCCCCGAATCCCCCCGGAGACATCGTGTCTGACCCCCAGGAAACGACCGACCCCACGCGGCCGATCCCCGCCCAGCCCGAGGGCGTCGCGCCGGCCGCCGATGAGTCCGCGACCCCGCAAGGCGAGGCCGCCGCCGAGGGCAGCGTCCTCGTGGTGGAGGCCGCGCCCGAGCAGGAGTCGGAGTCGGAGGCAGACGTGGACCCGGACGTCGAGGTAGAGGCTGACGCGAACGCGGAGACGCCTGTGGTGGAGGACGACGCAGTGGTCGAGCCCGCGGACGCCACTGACGTCCCCGACGTGGTCGATGCCTCTGACGTCCCCGCGGCGACGGTGCCTGTCGACGCCGCGCTGGCCACCGAGCCGCCGCCATACGGCACGCCGCTGGCCGCCCAGGGCGCCCCCGCCCCGACCGGCACCGACGGCCTGGCCATCGCGGGGCTGGTCCTGGCGTTCCTGGTCTGGCCCGTGGGCCTGGGCCTGTCGATCGCGGCGCTGGTGCGGACCCGTCGCAGCGGCCGGCCTGGCAAGGGCCTGGCGATCGCCGGCATCGTCGTCTCGACGCTGGCCTTCGTCGCGACGGTGGTCTCGACGATCATCCTCGTGACCGC
This sequence comes from Cellulomonas timonensis, assembly GCF_900046455.1. Classification (GTDB taxonomy): domain Bacteria; phylum Actinomycetota; class Actinomycetes; order Actinomycetales; family Cellulomonadaceae; genus Cellulomonas_A; species Cellulomonas_A timonensis. The sequence continues at coordinate 44,278 of NZ_FCOT01000011.1, read as the reverse complement.
GGGGATCGCCCTGGTGGAGGCGGAGGAGGAGCGGGTCGCCGCGGCAGCCGAGGCCGTCGATGCCGCAGAGGCCGCCGCCGATCTCGAGGCTGCTGAGGAGGCCGCGGCCGCCGCTGCCGCCGCTGAGAGCGAGGCTCCTGCGGTGGCGCTGCCGCCCGTCGTCGAGGGCTCGCTGGTGCTGCCCGGGTCGGTGGCGGGTCTGACCGGCAAGGAGCGCGGCTGCGAGATCCTCTTCGCCGACGACCCGAACAGCCTGTTCGCGATCGTCACCTCTGCCGGCGAGCAGGCGGACGACGCGATGCTGCTCACGGTGACCCAGCTCATGGAGGCCGCGAAGGCCGACCTGGGCGCCGAGCACGAGGCAGACGCCAACGCGCTGCTGGCGATCTTCCAGCCGGCGACCTACGAGCTGGCCGAGCCCGAGATGACCACTGCGCTCACCGAGGGCAGCGCCGCAGCCGACCGTCTCGCCATCGCCTGCGAGGTCGGCCTCTGACCTGGCTGTCCACCCCCCAGCCCTGCCGGGGCGCGCGCAGGCGCACATGACCTGAACGGGTCAACCCCCGGCGGGGCTGGAGCCGTCATACTGGCGGCACCCGCCCCCCAGTGTCGAAAGCGGCCCCCGTGCTCCTCTTCTCCATTATCGGAGGCATCGGCCTCCTGCTCCTGGTCGTCTCGCTTGTGCTCGGCGAGGTCTTCGGCGAGCTGAGCTTCGGTGACGTCGGGCTGTCCGGCTCCGCGGTCGGCATCGGCGCCGTCGTGTTCGGGGCCAGCGGCGTCATCGCCGTCGCGAACGACCTCCCCACGGTGTGGACCTACGCCTTCGCGGTGCTCTTCGCGGCCATCTCCGCGGCAGTCGCCCAGGTGATGATCAACCGGCTCGCCGACGGCGAGGACGCCCCGCCACCGGCGCTCGAGGGCGCCTTCGGCGTGCTCACCGCGACCACCGGGCCGGATGGCGGCGAGGTGCGGCTCGAGGGGGTCCGTGACCTGGAGAGCCGCCTGGCGTGGTCCGACGACGTCCTTGACGCAGGTCAGCGCGTCGTCGTGATCGGCGTCTCCGGATCGCGCGTGCGCGTGACCAAGGCCTGACCGGCGCCGGGGCGCCTGAGCACCCCGCGCCGTAGCTCCACCGCAGCACCGACCCCGTCCGCACCGACGAAAGGAGCCCCGGCTCGCCGGGGATCATCATGAATGACTTCTTCTCGGGTGGTGCGGCCGTCATCGCGGTCGCCGCCCTCGTCATCGCGTTCTTCGCGGTGATCGCCCTCATCACCAAGCGGATCCGCCGCGTGCCCCCGAACGAGGCCCTGATCATCGTGGGCCGCGGGGCGGGCCGGAACGCGGCGACCCCCGAGGGCGGCCAGCGGGTCATCGTCGGCGGCCGGGTGTTCGTGTGGCCGGTGCTGCAGCAGGGCTTCCCGATCTCGCTCGAGCAGCGCCAGATCGGCATCACTGTCGAGGGCGTCGACCGCAACCGCATCAAGCTCGCCATCAAGGCGTCCATCAACTTCAAGGTCCGCGGCGACGAGGAGGGCGTGCGGCGTGCCGCCCAGCGCTTCCTCTCCCAGCAGGCCACGCTGACCGACGTCATCAAGGAGTCCCTCGAGGGGTCCCTGCGCGCCATCATCGGCGACATGACGATCGAGCAGATCATCTCCGACCGGAAGTCGCTGCAGGACGCGGTGGTCGCCTCGACGAAGACGGACCTCGCGGAGCAGGGCCTGCAGGTCGACCTGCTCAACATCTCCGACATCTCCACGCCCGGCTCGGACTACCTGGCCAACCTGGGCCGTGCCGAGGCCGCGCGCGCCCGCCAGGTCGCCGAGGTCAAGGAGGCGGAGGCCCAGCAGGTCTCCGAGTTCGCCAAGATCCAGGCGATGGAGCAGATCGCGGAGCGGCAGCGGGACCTCTCGCTGAAGCAGGCCGGCATCAAGGCCGAGACGGACCGCGCCAACGCCAACGCGGAGGCCGCCGGGCAGCTCGCGCGCGCCGAGCAGGACCGCCTGGTCGCCACCGAGCAGCGTGAGGCCCTCGCCGAGCAGGCGAAGGTCACCGAGGAGCAGCTCGACATCGACGTCCGCAAGCCGGCCGAGGCCGCCGCGTACGCCGCCGTCCAGCAGGCCAACGCCGAGCGTGACGCCGCGAACGCCGCCACTGAGGCGGACGCGTTCAAGCGGACCCGCATCGCCGAGGCGAACAAGGTCGCCGCCGTGCAGGACGCCGAGGCGGCTGCCGAGGCGACGATCCGCGCCGGTAACGCCGAGCGGGACCGCCAGCTCGCCGAGGCGAAGGCCATCGAGGCGCTGGGCCTGGCCCGCGCCGCGGCGGCCCGTGCCGAGGGCCTGGCCGCCGCCGAGGCGACCAAGGCGCAGGCCGAGGCGCTGCGGGAGCAGGGAGCCGCCGTCCTCGCGCAGCAGGTCATCGCGCTGATGCCGGAGATCGTGCGGGCGGCAGCCGAGCCGATCGGCGCCATCGACTCGCTGACGGTGGTCTCCACCGACGGCGCCTCGGCGCTCACCAAGAACGTCGCGCAGGTGCTCAGCGAGGGGCAGGACGTCATCAAGTCCCTCACAGGGCTCGACCTGAACAGCCTGCTCAGCGGCGCCGCGGGCGGCGCGGCCGCCAGCGTGGTGGGCTCCGCGCGGGGTGGCGACGCGAAGGCGAACTGACCGCATCCGATGCGCATCCGACGCGGGGCGTCCCGGGGCCTGACGGCTTCGTGGGCGCCCCGCGTCCGTGACTCCTTACGCTGACCGAATGGGACGACGTCTTGGCATCACACTCCTGGTCCTGCTCGTGCTCCTCGTGGGGCTGGGCGTGATCGCGGACCGGGTCGCGGTGGCTGCCGCCGAGCGGCTGGCCGTCGCCAAAGTCGAGCAGAGCCTCGACGTCTCCGGGACGCCGCAGATCGACGTCCACGGGTTCCCGTTCCTCACGCAGGCCCTCAACGGCACCCTTGACGAGGTCACCGCGCACGCCGACGCGATCACGCTGGACGGCACGCCCCTCAACGACGTGGACGTCACGGCCCGCGGGGTCAGCACTCGGGCGCCGTACGCCGTGCAGCATGCGGTGATCACCGGCACGCTCAGCACGGGCGCGCTGGAGCAGCTCGTCACAGAGCACACGGGCGTCGCCGTGACGCTGAGCCCCGAGGGCGAGGAGCTCATCGCCATGGGCAACGCGCTGGGGCTGCCGTGGTCCGCGCACCTCGTCCCGCGCGCCGACGTCGGCGAGATCCGTATCGAGGTGACGAGCGTCCAGTTCGGCGGGGTGGAGGTCTCGGCAGGGTCGCTGCCCGGAGGTCTCGGGTCGATGCTGAACGACCTGGCCATCCCGATCGACGGGCTGCCCCAGGGTGTGGCGGTCACCGACGTGACGGTGGTCGACACCGGTGTGCGGCTCACCGCCACCGGAACCGATGTGCTCGTCCCGACCGGAGGCCGCTGACCTATGAACCTGCTCACCGACATATGGGAGCGCGCCACCACCACGCAGCCCGACCCGCCCCAGGCCGTGGTGCTGGGCGCCTTGGCGGCGGCACTGGTCTGCCTGGCCGTGCCAGTGCTGTGGCGGCTGACCCGGCATGTGCTGACCATCGTGCATGAGGGCTCCCATGCGCTCACGGCGCTGCTGACCGGCCGGCGGCTCGCTGGCATCCGGCTGCACTCGGACACCTCGGGGCTCACGTTGTCGGTGGGCAAGCCGCGCGGCCCCGGCATGATCGCCACCGCGTTCGCCGGGTACGTGGGTCCCGCGATCCTGGGGCTGGGCGCCGCCTGGCTCCTCGGCCAGGGGTACGCGGTGGGGCTGCTCTGGCTGTTGGTGCTCGCGCTCGCGCTGCTGCTGGTGCAGATCCGCAACTGGTACGGGCTGTGGTCGGTGCTCGTCAGCGGCGCGGTGCTGGTGGGCGTGACGTGGTGGGGGAGCGCGGAGCTGCAGTCCGCGTTCGCCTACCTGGTGACGTGGTTCCTGCTGCTGGGGGCCCCGCGCGCAGTGCTGGAGCTGCAGACCTCACGGCGCCGGAGCCGTGGCGCGTCCTCTGACGCGGACATCCTGGCGAAGCTCACGCGGGTGCCGGGCATCGTCTGGGTGGGGGTGTTCCTGGTGGTGTGCCTCGCGGCGCTCGGATGGGGGTCCACTTGGCTCGCCGGAGCCTATTTCGGGTAGTTCGCGGGCATATCCGGGCAGGTCAGGGGTGGTTCGGGTGGGTTCAGGACAGTTGTCCACAACTGTGGACCACCCTGTTCATGACGGTTCGCCGCTTTCTCGCGGCGCGACCTCGTGGCGGAGTCTCACGCGGCCGCGGGAGCGGTGCGGAGGGTCGGCGCTCGGGGCGTGACGGCATGGTCGGCGGGCTCGCCGCGACCGGCGCTGGAGGCGCGCAGGGCCCACAGGATCGTGGTCAGGTCGACGAGCTCCTGCAGCCCCGCGCCGACGATCGCGGGGATCATGCCGAACGCCGCGGTGATCATCAGGACCAGGCTGATGCCCACCCCGATCCCGATGGCCTGCATGGCCACCTGCACGGTGCGGTGGCCGATGCTGATGGCGCGGGCGGCGCGGTCCACGTCGTCGAGCAGGATGACGACGTCCGCCGACTCGGAGGCCGCCGAGGACCCCTTCGCGCCCATCGCCACACCCACGTCGGCGACGGCGAGCACCGGGGCGTCGTTCACTCCGTCGCCGACCATCATCACGGGCCGGTCCGGCAGCGCCCGCACGGCCGCGACCTTGTCCGCCGGCAGGCAGTCGGCGCGGAAGTCGTCGATGCCCACGGCGTCGGCGACGTGCCGGGCGGTGGCCTCGCCGTCGCCGGTGAGCATCACGGTGTGGCGGACGCCGAGCTGGCGCAGCCGGGTGACGGTGTGCAGCGATTCCGGGCGGACGGCGTCGGCCAGGGTGATCGACCCGGCATGGATGCCGTCGACGGCGAGGTACACCGCGAGCTGCCCCGGCTCGAGCTCGATTGGCTGGAGCTCCCCGCCGACGAGGCCGGCGATGTGGGCCTCCTTGCCCACGGCGACGCTGTGCCCGTCGACCTCGGCGCTGACCCCGTGGCCGATGCTCTCCCGCACGCCGCGTCCCGGGCTCAGCGCGAGGCCCCGGGAGGTGGCGGCGTGGACGATCGACGCGGCCAGCGAGTGGTTCGAGTACTGCTCGACGCTGGCGGCCAGTCGCAGCAGCTCGTCGGCGGGGAGCCCGTCGCGCGGCTCGACGGCCACGACCTCGGGCCGGCCGCGGGTGAGGGTGCCCGTCTTGTCGAAGGCGGCGGTCTTGACCCGCGCCAGGCGTTCGAGGGCCCCGCCGTTCTTGACGATGATCCCGTTCTTCGAGGCGCGCGACATCCCCGCCATGAACGCGACAGGGGTGGCGATGAGCAGCGGGCACGGCGTGGCCACGACCAGTACCTCGGCGAAGCGCGACGCGTCACCGGAGACGGCCCAGGCCACCCCGGCGATGAGGAACGCGACGGCGGTGAAGGGGACGGCCACCCGGTCGGCGAGCCGCACGAAGGGCGCCTTCGACTCTGACGCCTCCCGCACCAGCGCGACGATGTGCTGGTACTGCGACTCGCTGGCAGCGGCCGTGGCGCGCATCCGGATCCCCGCCGGGCCGTTCACCGCGCCGGACAGCAGCCCGTCGCCGGCCACGCGCTCGACGGGCAGCGACTCCCCGGTGAGCGACGACTCGTCGACTGTCGCGGTGGCGCTCAGCAGGTCGCCGTCGACGGGGACGACCTCGCCCGGCTTCACCACGAGCTGGTCGCCTGGCCGCACGTCGTCGACGGGCACGTCGTGGACGGCGCCGTCCGGTCCGACGGCGTGCGCGGTCTGCGGCGCGGCGGCGAGCAGGGCGCTGAGCTCGCGTCGGGCACGGCCTGCGGCGTAGTCCTCGAGCGCGACCCCGCCGGTGAGCATGAGCACGATGAGCAGCGCGGCCCAGTGCTGGCCGACGACGACAGTCGCGACGATGGCCGTCACGGCCAGGATGTCGATGCCCCAGGTGCCGGACCGCAGCTCGCGGACCATCGAGACGGCCTGCACGGCGGCGATGGCCAGCGCGTACCCGCTGATCACCCACTGTGCCGCGCCCCCGGCGCCGGTGGCGGTGAGGACCCCGCCGAGCGCCGCGATGCCGAGGGTCGCCAGGACGAGCGGGTACTGCCGGACGAGCGCGCGCCACCACTGCATGTCTCTGGTGTACGCCGCCCGCGAGGCCGCCGCCAGCAAGGCAAGGCTCGGCTCAGGGCCGTCCGAGAGCCGCGCCCAGGCCGGCCCGGCGCCCGGCTCGCAGGGGTGTCAGGAGGCTGCCGGAGCGGTGACGCAGCGGTCCAGCTCCCTGCCCATAGCGTCGTGCTCGGCCTGGGTCACCCACAGCCCGTAGGCGGATTTCACCCGGATCTGGCGCACCACGTACACGCACCGGTAGCCCTTGAGCGGTGGCAGCCAGGTGGCCGCGTCACCCGCGCCCTTCTGCTGGTTGAGCGGCCCGTCGACGGCGAGCAGATTCGCGGGGTCGTTCGCGAAGGCGGTGCGGACCTCCGTGGTCCACTGCTGGGCGCCCTTCTGCCAGGCGTCCGACAGCGCGACGACGTGGTCGATCTGCACCTCGGAGCTGCGCTCGCCGCGCTCGAACGCGATGACGGCGCCGCCGTAGGGGTCGGTGAGCGTGCCGGTGAGCACGGTGCAGCCGTCGGTGTCCGCCTTGAACGTCAGATCGGCCAGGTCGCGGCGCAGGATGTCGTTGCGGGTGTCGCAGCCGTTGCGGTCGACATCCGCCCAGGCCTGGCCGAACGCACTGCGCTCGTAGCCGGTCTTGGGCGCCCGGCCTTTCACGGCCAGCCCGTCGAGGGCGGTGCGCGCGTCCGCCAGGTCGGCGGCCGTCACGGGGACGTCGGCGCCCGCGCGGGCGTCCTGCCACATCGGCGTCCCGACGCCGATCGCGACGGCCAGGACCAGCAGCAGCGCCCAGCGGCCGCGCGTCGAACGGGTGGGACGGGCAGAGGACGAGCGGCTTGCTCGCGCACGGGGGGACGGCACGGGTGAACGGTGCCACACCCCGCGCGCCCCGCGCTCCCGCAGGGTTGGGGATGCCGCCACCGTGGTGCGGCGCCACGCTCGAAGGGACGCGCTCGGGGCCCCCGGGCGTCGTGCGATCACGCATCCGCAGGAGGCGGCCATGGCTGTTCCCCCGTTCCAGGACTTCCCCCTCGCCCCGCGCGAACGACCGTGGGATGCCGCTGCCGCCGAGAAGCGGGTGCGCGAGTTCACGGGCGCCGAGGACGGTCCGAACACGGCCTACGACGACGCGTTCCTCTGGTACGACGCGGAGCGCGAGGAGGACTTCACGGCGCACAAGCTGCTGATCGCGGACGTCGTCGACGGCAGGATCGAGGCCGTGCCACGCGGGATCTTCGCCGCGGCGGCGGTGATGGACGGCTCGCGCGGGGGTGTCGACCTGCCAGCGGCGGACATCCCCCAGGTGAAGGAGCAGCTCACGCGGTACTACGAGAAGTTGGGCGAGGAGCCGCCCTGGGCGCGCGGGTAGCGGGCTGGCTGCCGCTGGGTGTCGCAGCGCGCCGATATCGCGTCCCGTTTTGCGAGCCTCTGGGCTCCTTGCGTCATATGCCCCTCTACTCTGTGGGCTTCACCTAGCCGTTCGGCGAGCGGTCACCACGCGGCGGCCGCTCATCCGACACCTCACAGATTGGTTGGTCGCCATGTCCGAGACCGCTGCTCCCGCGGCCCGTGTCCTTGACCCCCACAGCAGCCCGCGCAACCGCACGGTCGCCGCTGTCCTGGCGTTCTTCGTCGGGGTGCTGGGCATTCACCGGTTCTACGTCGGCAAGATCGGCACCGGCGTCGCCATGCTCCTGACCTTCGGCGGCCTGGGCTTCTGGACGCTGTACGACTTCGTCATCATCTTGCTCGGCAAGTTCGAGGACAAGGAAGGCCGCGCGCTCGCCAACTGGTGACGCGCGTGCGCCCGGAGGGCCTGGCTCGTCGAGCCGGGCCCTCCGGCCGTCCCCGTGCGGGTCGGGCCGAGCTCAGGCCTCGGGCGCCTGCGCGAGCATCCCCGCGAAAGCGTGCTCGGTGAGCACCGGGATCCCGTGCCGTCGGGCCGTGCGCACCTTGCCGCACAGCGCGTCCGGGTCCGACGCCACGAGCAGCCGGGTGTCCTGGGTGACGTGCGACCAGGGCACGAGGCCGGCCTCACGCGCGAGGCCGTGCCACTCATCGCGCGGGCGGCTCAAGTCGTCGGTGAAGACCACCCGGTCGCCCTCCTCCAGGCCGATCAGCGGACGTTGGATGGGGGTGCCCGGAGGCGCCAGGGCGACGGTCAGGTCGTCGTCGCCCAGGCCCAGCGCGCCGGCGATGTCGCGCAGCTCGGCGGCCTCGATGGCTGTGAGCCCACGGCCGCCCGCCGCGGCGTCCACCAGGGCAGCCCGCGCGATCGACCCCAGGTAGGCGCGGTGCAGATCGTCCACGTCCGCGAGGTCCAGCCCGGCCTCCTGCGCGGCGGCCAGCAGCGAGCCGCGGTGCTGCGCGGACAGCGCGCGGTCCAGCAAGGCCTGGTCCAGCAGGTCCAGGTACTCGTCGGCGTGCGGCGGCTCGCTGACACGGGGGAGTCGGTCCGCAAGGGTCGCGAGCCAGTGGTGCAGCGAGCCGCTGTCCCCACGGTGCGCCGCGCGGGGCTCTGGGACGTCGAGTCCGTCCACCTGCTCCACGGGGACGGCGCCGGCGGTGTCAGCCCTGTCCAAGGTCCCCGCGTCCAGGTAGTGCCGCAGCAGCCCGGCGCTCGCCCGCGCGTCTCCCAGCGCGGACTGCGCGCCGTCGTACGGCACGCCCGCGAGCTCGCAGCACACCGCGAGCCCACGCGAGGCCCCGGGCAGCCGATCCCGGGCGAGCCGCATCGTGCACAGGCAGTGCTCCGGGTCCAGGCGCAGGGTTGTCCCCGCCCGGTCCAGCTCGGCCTGCAGGAAGCGCACATCGAAGCCCACGTTGTGGCCCACGAGCACGCGGCCGCCGAGCAGCCGCACCAGCCACGGGGCGACCTCCGCGAACGACGGCGCCAGCGCGACGTCTGCTCGGGGGATGCCGCGCCGCTCCTCCGCGCCCAGGTCGCGGCCGGGATCGAGGAGGGTGCACCACTCCTGCTCGACCACGCCCTTCGCGTCCAGGAGCACCACCGCGACCTCGAGCACGCGGTCGTCGCGGGTGGCGGAGAATCCGGTGGTCTCGAGGTCGAGGACGGCGTAGCCGGTCATGGGGCCAGCCTGGCGCATGCGCCGGACCGCGAATGGGGACGAACGGCCCGACCGTCTCGGGCGCAGTCTCCGCTGATGTCCACGTATCGGACAGGTTCCGCGCTCACCGTTCACTCTTTGTGCTGGTCAGCGGGCCGAGCCCGGAGTGTCGGCGAGCGGGGACCACAGCGGGTCCACCAGGATCGAGCCAGGGCGTGCCGGTGCGACGAGGCGCAGGCACCAGTTTGGCGCGCCCAGTCAGCAGGGGGCGACAGGGGGCGGTTCTGGTGGACAGTGTCGAGACGGTCGACGTGGCCGGGATGTGGGAGGCGCAGCTCGGGACGGGCACGCTGCCCCGGCCGCCTGGCGGCCTTGGCCCACGGGGCTGGACGCTCGCCGTCGCCGACGTGCTGGCCCCCTTCACCACCTCCGAGCACGTGCCGTGGGCCTATCACGACTACCGCCCGCTCGGCTCTCGTCGCACGGTGCACGAGGTCAACGGCGACGACGGGTTGGTGCGGTTCGCCGGGCTCGGGGCCGACGGCGCGGGGCAGCTGCTCGCGCAGCTCACCGTGAGCCAGCTCGCGACGACCCAACGCGACTCCCCGACCCTCGGCGCGGCCCTCCGATCAGCGGTGGCGCATCCGGGTGTCGTCGAGGTGCACGGCTACGCGGCCGGACCGGCTCGCGACGACGAGCGGATCACCGCCGAGGGCGTGTTCCTGTACGCGCTCCCGGACCTGCACGTGCCTGGCTGGCCGCATGACGGCGCCTGCGACTGCACCACGTTGTGGGAGTCCGCGCGGGACGGGTACGGCCTCGACGACGCCCGCGGCATGCCGCAGGAGCTGCAGCGCCGCGTCAACCCATGGCGGCCGGGCGAGCACTGCTGGCAGCTCACCTGGGACTGAACGGCGTGGGCTGACGGCGCCGGAGACGACGAAACCCCGGGACTCCTCGACGGAGTCCCGGGGTTTCGTCGTCAGATCAGGTGCAGATCAGGAGGCCGCGAGGATGTCCACGACGAAGACCAGCGTGGAGCCGGCCGGGATCGTGCCGGTGGCCGTGTCGCCGTAACCGAGCGACGCGGGCACGATCAGGAGCACCTGGCTGCCGACCGTCTGGCCGACGAGGCCCTGGTCCCAGCCCTGGATGACCTGGCCGGCGCCGATCGTCGTCGTGAACTTCGTGGAGCCCCACGACGAGTCGAATGCGGTGCCGTCCCACAGCCAGCCGCTGTAGTTCACGGTGACGGCCTGGCCGGCCTCGACCGCCGGGCCGGAGCCCTGGATGAGGGGCTGGACCACGAGCTCGGTGGGCGCGTCGCCCTCGGCGGGGGTGATCGACGGCTCGCCGTCCTCCGCCAGGGTGACGGTCGGCAGGCCCTCGACCGGGGCGACAGCCTCGCCCTCGGCGCGGTCCGGCACCGTCACGGCGTCGACGACCTCGATGGACATGATCGTGGTGCCCTCGGTGCCGGGGACGGCGAGCAGCACGCGCGCGCCCACCGACTGCCCGGTGAGCACCTCGTTGAGCTGCGGGACGATGTTCACGTCGCCGAGCGTGATCGACTCGTGCGCGGCGTCGTACGTGCTGCCCTGCGTGGAGCCGTCCTCGCCGGACACGGCGAGGTAGTCGACGGTCAGGACCTGGCCCTCCTCGAGCGCGGCGCCCGAGCCCTCCGACACGACCCGCGCGACGGCGGCCGAGACGGTGAACGGCCAGCTGTCGTAGGTGACGGTCGGCTCCGCGCCGAGGTCCCCTTCGACGGAGACAGCCTCGAGGGCCGCGATGTCCTCGGCGGAGGCGGTGGCCTCCGCGGTGGTGCTCGCGTCAGGGGACGAGGTGGGGTCGTCCGACCCGCTGTCACCGGAGCAGCCCGCGAGGAGCAGGGCGAGGGCGAGAGTGGACGCTGCCAGTCGTCGGCGCACGGATTCAATCCTTCAGGTCGGTCATCCCGTCCCGGAGGGCGGCGGACTCGACGACGGTACGCGAGAACCCTGGGTGTCCGCTGGGTGACGGGGCGCCGATCCGCATGGTCCCGGGGCGGACCCGGGTGGACTCGTTAGCCTCACACCGTGCAGCCCACCCCCCGACCGGACGCCCTGACGCCTGAGCCCCGCGGCGCCGACGAGCCCACGGGCGAGCAGCTCGGCACCGGACTGCGGGTGCGGCACCTGACGATGATGGGCCTCGGCTCCGCGATCGGCGCCGGGCTGTTCCTGGGCGCTGGGGCCGGCATCAGCCTCGCCGGGCCCGCGATCCTCGTGTCGTATGTCGTCGCGGGCGTGCTCGTCGTCCTGGTGATGCGGATGCTCGCCGAGATGGCCGCCGCGCTGCCGTCCAGCGGCTCGTTCTCCACCTACGCAGACGAGGGCATCGGCCGATGGGCGGGGTTCACGCTCGGCTGGCTGTACTGGGCGACGCTCGTGCTGGTGCTCGGCGTGGAGATCACGGGCGCCTCGCAGATCATCCACGGATGGCTGCCCGTGCTGCCGCAGTGGGCCATCGCGCTGCTCCTCGTGGCCGCGTTCGCCGTGGTCAACCTCGCGGCGGTGCGCAACTTCGGGGAGTTCGAGTTCTGGTTCGCCTCGCTGAAGGTCGCCGTGGTGGTGCTGTTCCTGGTGGTGGGCGCCCTGCTCGCGCTGGGCCTGCTGCCGGGCTCCGAGCCGGTCGGGACCAGCAACCTGCTGGGCCACGGCGGCTTCGCGCCGCAGGGTATGGGCGGCATCGCGGCGGGTCTGCTCGTGGTCGTGTTCGCCTTCGGGGGCATCGAGATCGTCACCATCGCGGCAGCCGAGTCGCGGGACCCGAGACGCGCCATCGCCGCCGCCGCCCGCAGCGTCGTGTGGCGGATCCTGCTGTTCTACATCGGCTCGGTGGCCGTGATGGTCCTGGTGTTGCCGTGGGACGCGCCCGAGCTGGTCGCGGGCCCGTTCGTCGCCGTGCTGAGCCGCACCGGGATCCCCGCGCTGCCGCTGGTGATGGAGATCGTGGTGGTCGTCGCGCTGCTGTCCGCGTTCAACGCGAACGTGTACGGCACCTCGCGGATGTCCTACTCGCTGGCCCGCCGCGGCGACGGCCCGCGCGCGCTGCTCCGGGTGTCCCGCCAGGGCGCGCCCGTCGGCGCCGTGGGCCTGTCGGTGGTGTGCGCGCTGGTGAGCGTGGGCCTCAACTGGCTGCTGCCGGACACGCTGCTGGGCATCCTGCTGAGCGCCGCCGGGGCCTCGCTGATCCTGGTGTGGGTGTTCATCGCGGTGGCGCAGATCCGGCTGCGGCCCCGGCTCGAGCGGGACGGGCTGCTGACCGTGCGGATGTGGGGCCACCCGTGGCTGTCCTGGGCGACGCTCGGCCTGCTCATCGCGTTCATGGCGCTGATGCTCACGGATGCCGATGCCCGCGGCCAGCTCGCGTCGGCGGTCTGCCTGTGCGCGGTGCTCATCGGCATCTATGCCGTGCGGAGCGTCGTGCGCCGCCGCCGTGCGGGACGGCTCCCCGGGCGCGGCTGAGGGGCGCCCGCCGCATGGGGGTGGGCGCGTGACGCGGGTCAGTCGTCGGTGCGGGCGTGCGGGCTCGGCGCCAGCTCGGTGGGCGCGTCGTCGTGCACCAGCTCGAACCACACCGTCTTGCTCTCGACCGCCTTGCTCTCGTCGTCCGTGTGCGCCACCGTGCCCCATCGGGAGGCCAGCCGGTCGACGAACATCACGCCGCGGCCACCCTCCGCCGTCGGCGGCGGGTTGCGCAGTATCGGCTCGGCGCGCGCGCCGTCGGAGACCTCGACCCGGGTGCGGACCCCGTCGACATCCACCCGCAGGTGCACCGGCGGATCGGCGTGCTCCACGGCATTCGTGACCGCCTCGCTGACCAGGAGGACGAGCAGGTCCAGTGCTGGGCCACCCACCCCGGCCTCGGCCAGCCGCTCGCGCGCCCAGCGGCGTGCGGGCGCCACTGCGGCGGTGTCTGGCTCTATTCGCGTCTCGGCGTGCATCTCTGGCCCCCTCCTCGTGCGCACCCGGCCCCGGTTCGTTCAGCCGGTGGCGCATGCACCACCGTTCTGCACACGTGCCCACCTAGCAACTCGAGAGGGTCCATCACGCGGGTGATCCGCCGACGCCGCGGCCGCTGAGGGCTCCCTCGAGGTCCGGGCAGCGGCGGCGGGGGAGATGGGATGATCGCCCTCATGCCCACCGAGGACCCCCACCCGCACCCCCGCCGGGAGCCAGACCGTCAGCAGATCCGCCGCTGGCGCCGCTACCTCGCCGACGAGCGCGCCGAGGCAGCCGTCTACCGGGACCTGGCCAACCGTCGCAGTGGCGAGGAACGGGCGATCCTGCTCGCGCTCGCCGAGGCGGAGCGCCGCCACGAGTCGCACTGGCTCGACCTGCTCGGCGACAACGTGGGGCGCCCCCTGCGCGGCGACTGGCGCACCCGGACCCTCGGCTGGCTGGCCCGCCGGTTCGGCTCCGTGTTCGTCCTCGCGCTCGCGCAGCGCGCCGAGGCCCGGTCCAGCTACGAGTCGGACGTCGACGCCACCGCCACCATGGCCGCCGACGAGCGGATCCACGAGGAGGTCGTGCGAGGGCTCGCGCTGCGGGGCCGCAACCGCATCTCCGGCACGTTCCGGGCCGCCGTCTTCGGCGCCAACGACGGGCTGGTCAGCAACCTCGCCCTGGTGCTCGGCATTGGCGCCAGTGGCGCGTCCAACGCCACAGTGCTGCTCACCGGCCTGGCCGGGCTGCTCGCCGGGGCGCTGTCCATGGCCGCCGGGGAGTACGTGTCGGTGCGGTCCCAGCGCGAGCTGATGGAGGCCTCGACCCCCGGCCAGCATGCTCACGCCGCGTTGCCGCACCTCGACGTCGACGCCAACGAGCTCGCCCTGGTCTACCGCGCTCGCGGCATGTCCCCGGATGACGCCCACGAGCGCGCCGACCAGGTGCTGCGCTCGCTCGGCTCCACGCAGGCGCCCACGTTCGGGATGCCCGTGGGCGGGGCGCCGGTCGACGGCGAGGCGGCCGAGGAGCACGACACGATCGGCACCGCGATGGGCGCCGCCGGGGCGAGCTTCTGCTTCTTCGCATCGGGCGCCCTGATCCCCGTGCTGCCCTACCTCTTCGGCGTCGAGGGCCTGGCAGCCGTGGCCATCGCGTCGGTGCTGGTCGGCATCGCACTGCTGTGCACGGGCACGGCCGTGGGTGTGCTCTCGGGTGGCCCGCCGCTGCGCCGGGCGCTGCGGCAGCTCGCGATCGGCTATGGCGCCGCGGGGGCCACGTACGTGCTGGGCCTGCTGTTCGGCGCGACCGTCAGCTGACGACCGTCACACGCTGAGGACCGTCACACCAGGTTGAGCACCACGCCGTCGGGTGTGTCCTCCACGGACCCGATGGCGTGCAGGGCCCCCGAGGCGGTCTGCACGACGACGCGCTCGCCCCGCGTGGCCATCAGCGTGGTGCGGCCGCTCTGCACGCGCATGATGAGGTCGAAGGCGCTGAGCTCGCGGTATGCGCTGACGACGGTCGGCGCTGTCACGCGTGCGGTGGCGGGGCTGGCGTGGGGCGTGGGGTTCGGCGTGGCCGGTGTCGTGGCGGCGCTGGAGGAGGTCGTGGCCGGCGGCAGGTGGGCCGGGGAAGCCCCTGTGGACGTGGCAGGCGCCGTCGATCCGACGTACGCCTCCAACGCCGCCACGACGCCTGTGCGCAGCGCCTCCACCTCCGTCGACGCGTAACCCGCCCCCGACCGCCGGGGCCCGAACTTCGCCGTCTTCATCTCCCGCAGCAGCATCGTCGCCGCAGTGCTCGCCCCCGGGCGCCCCTCCTCCAGTGCCGACAGCGTCGCGGCGGCGAGTTCCAGGTAGTGGTCGACCTGGGTCTGGTCGTAACCGTCCGAGCGGTAGCTGCTCGACAGTGCGCGGCGGCGGAGCTGGTCGGCGGTGATCACGGGGCACGCCACCACCGAGATCTACACGCGTAAGATCGTCGGCAGCGTCGGGTGTGTATAAGAGACAGGGCGTGCACGACGATCCCGTCCGCCACGGTGTCGACGGCGACCACGCGGGTGAGCCGCCCCTCGGGCGTCCGGACGAAGAGCCGGTCCCGCTGATCGCCGAACAACGCGGCGCCCGCGGTCTGCAGGCCGAGGACGACGTCGTAGGCGCTCAGGCCCTCCGGCGCCGACGACAAGTCCTGCGCCGTGGTCAGGGTCGCGGCGGCCGCCGCAGCAGAGGCCGTCGCCGCGGACACGGCGGGCGCCGCCATCGTCGGCGAGGGCGTGGCCGAGGGCGCCGCCGACGGCCTGCTCGCCGGCGCGCCCGACGACTGCTGCTCAGCCGCGCTCGAGGCCTTGCGACGTGGCCCGGCGTGCCGGCGCACGTACTCCTCGAGCGTGGCGACCAGTTGGGCGCGGAACGCGTCCACCTCTGCGGCCGAGTAGCCGGCGTCGTGGCCGTTCGCGACGGGCGGCTCGCCGGTGCGGATGTCGCGGGGGAGGAGCAGGCGCGACCCGTCGGGGCTGGCCGTCCGGCCCTGCTCGAGGGCCTCGAGCGTGGTGGCGACGCGCTGGAGCATGTGGTCGACCGCCGTCGCGTCATACGCACCGGCGCCGCGCGTGCGGGCGAACGAGATCTGGCGGACCTGATGGGCGGTGATCACGGCAGCAGCTCCTGTCGGCCGGCGCCACGAGCGGGGCGCCACGGCCGCATCTTGCCAGCGTGCGCGCCAGATCGCCACGACCAGGACCTTCGTACGACGGGGCCAACCACGTCGGATGCGAGCATGTGACACGGGCCACAGCCGGAAGTGGATGAGGGCAGTTAGGGTAGGCATACCTCAACACGAAGGGTTGTCCTGTGAGCGCAACGCTGACCGCTCCGGCGGTCGTCAGCCCGTTCCGGGTCTTCGCCGTCGAAGTCGCCCGAGTCGAGGACCTCACCCCGAGCTTCCGCCGGATCACCTTCACCGGCCAGGACCTCGACCAGTTCGCCGACACCGGCCTCGACCAGCGCATCAAGCTCATCCTCGCCGCCCCCGGCGCCGCCTCCCCGGCCGCCGTCACAGAGCTGTGCGGCGAGGGTGACTGGTACTCCGCGTGGCGCGCGATGCCCGACGACGTGCGCCCTCTGCTGCGCACCTACACCGTGCGAGCCGTCCGCCAGGACGCCCACGAGATCGACGTCGACATCGTGCTCCACGGCGACGTCGGCCCCGCCACCCGCTGGGCCCGGCGCGCCACCCCCGGCGCCACCCTGGCGATCTGCGGGCCCAACGCCCGGTACGACGGCTGGTGCGGCGGCGTCGAATGGGTGCAGCCCGAGCACAGCCTGGCCGTGCTGCTCGCCGGCGACGAGACCGCCGTGCCCGCCATCGCGTCCATCCTCGAAGAGCTCGACCCGGGCGCCCGCGGCGAAGCCGTCCTCGAGGTGCCCTGCGCCGCCGACATCCTCGCGATCGACGCCCCGCCCGGCATCCGCGTCACCTGGCTGCCGCGCGACGGCGCCGCCCACGGCGCCCACCTCATCCCCGCCGTCCACGAGGCCGCCGAACGGCTCCTCGCCCCGCCGATCGGCCCCACCGCCACCAGCATCGAAGACGTCGACATCGAGACCGGCATCCTCTGGGAGGTGCCCATCGACCCCGAGGGCGCCGCGCTCACCCGCTCCACCGAGCTGTACGCCTGGCTCGCCGGAGAGGCCGGCGTCATCAAGCAGCTCCGCCGGCACCTCGTCAGCGAGCGCGGCGTCGACCGGCGGTCCGTGGCGTTCATGGGGTACTGGCGCGAAGGGCGCGCCGAAGGCGCCTGACCGCCTCCGCCCGCTCCGCACCCCTTGGACCAGCCAGTCTGGTCTAGGTAGACTAGGTGCCATGCTCACGGTCAACGTGCAGGATGCCAAAGCGAAGCTGTCCGACCTGCTGGCCCGTGCAGAACGCGGCGAGGAGGTCTGGATCGCGCGCGCCGGCACCCCCGTGGCGCGCCTCGTGCCCGCGGAGCGCAAGCCGCGACAGTTCGGGATCATGGACGGCCCCGACATCCCCGACTCGTTCTTCGAGCCGATGACCGAGGACGAGCTGGCGGCATGGGAGTGAGGGCGTACCTGCTCGACACGCACACGCTCCTGTGGCTCGTCTTCGCCCCCGACCGCGTGCCCGTCACGTTGCGCTCCGTCCTGGCCGACCCGCACGTCACAGTGTTCGCCTCCGCCGCCAGCGCGATGGAGATCGCGACCAAGACCCGGCTGGGGAAGCTCCCCGAGGAGTACATGCCGCTCGTCCAAGCGTGGGGCGCGCGCCTCTCGGACATGCAGATCACGTCGCTGCCCATCACCCACGAGCACGCCCTGCTCGCCGGGACGCTGCTGTGGGAGCACCGGGACCCGTTCGACCGGCTGCTCGCCGCTCAGGCGATCATCGAGAACCTCACCCTCGCCACCCGTGACGAGGCGCTCGCCGAGTTCCGCGAGATCGGCACCGTGTGGGATCGGTGATGTTGCCTCACCCGCAGCTGCCCGCCGTCATCAACCGAGATCGACGAGCGATTCCTCGCGGAACTCGCTGACGACTGAGGCGATGTGCTCGAAGTCCCTGTCGTAGTGCAGGACTGTCACGTCATGCTCGATCGCGACGGCGGCGATGAGAGTGTCGAACGCCCCCGCGGACCGGATCAGCCCGTTGTGCCACAGCCGTTGCTGGATGCCGAGTGCCACGGTGTGCGTCGTCGGCGACATGTGCAGCACGGTGAACGTCGACATCGCCCGATGTGAGGCGTCGAGTTCGACGGGGTTCCTGGCGCTGTACCCGTGCTCGACCATCTGAGCGGTGGTCACGCAGATCGTGTGATCACGCTGGATGTCCGCGACGCGCTGCGCGATCGTCGGGGAGGTCGGCACGCGTGCCCACACGCTGTTGTCGATCAGGTAGCGCAGGTCCGCAGTGGGTTCCGGTCGGACTGGTGCGGGCTTCATCGCTGCGCGCCTGTCTGCGATGCGGCGCGCGCTGGACTTGCTCACCGGCGCGCCTGCGCACGAACCTCCGGATCGAGCAGGTCGCTGGCGAAGGTCATCTGGCTGAGCGCGCCCAGGGCTTCGCGCTGGTGGCTTCGGCGCACGACGTCCTCCAGTGCGCTGGTGATCGCTTCGCGCTTGGTCTTCGCCCCGAGGGCGTGCATCGCTTCAGCGACGAGGTCCTCGGGAAGATCCACGCTGGTCATCGCCATGCTCTGCCTCCGGTTTATATAGAACGGCGTCAATAATCATATGACCGGCAGTCGCGGGTGTCACTCCCCTCGCTTCGGCCCGCGTCGTCAGCCGACGCGCGGCGTCAGCCTCCCCGACGACACGACGTCGATAGTGCTCGTGCCGTCGCTGACCGTCATCGCGTATGACCCATCCGCGACGTCGAAGTCGAGCTCGGCGCGCTCGTCGCCCGCCGTCCACGCCATCCGCCCCCGCGTGCCCTGGAGGTCCCAGGCGAACGTCCCGTCGAATGCGGGGTGCGCGGCGCGGACGCGCAGCGCGTCGAGCTGCGCGCGGACTGCGGGGCGCTCGAGGTGGTGCGCGATCTCGTCGGGCGTGTAGTGGTGGCGGTTGACGTCACGGCCCACACCGCTCCGCTCGAGCAGGTCCATGTCGTTCTCTCCGGCCAGGAGGCCGACGTAGTACACCTGGGGTGTGCCCGGCACGAAGAGCTGGATCAGGCGGGCGAGCACGTACCGCTGGTCGTCGCGGGCGAGGGCGTCGTAGAACGTGCAGTTGACCTGGTAGAGGTCCAGGTTCGACGCGGCCGCCCCGGTGGCGAGGCGTGAGGCGCCGCCGCTGTTGTGGTGGATCGCCTCGACGAGCGCGTCGATCTGGTCGGGCTCGAGGAGGCCGGGCTCGCCGGGGCGCAGGTCGGACGGCCCGACGTCGACGATGCCGATGCCGTCGTGCGTGTCGAGCACCGTCATCGCGTTCGCGGGGCGTATCCGCAGCCAGTGCGCCAGCGGCTCGAGGTCGGCGGCGGTGAGCGCGTGCAGCACGAGCGGCGGCAGGGCGAAGTCGTAGACGTGGTCGACCTTCTGGGCGATCTCGATCTGCTGGGTGTGATGGCCGTGCACCTCGACCAGCACGGAGGCGCCGCGCGCGTGGGCCCGCTGCACGATCCGCTCGGTGTACTCGTCGGTGGCGGGGGTCATGAAGCAGTCCGTGCCCGCCTGCTTCCCGGTGTACCCGACGGCGTCCAGCCGGATCTGCGTGACCCCGCCTGCGGTGAGCGCGTCGACCACGGAGTCCAGGTAGTCCCAGGCCTGCGGGGTGCGCAGGTCGATGTCGACCTGGTCGGAGGTGAAGGTCGTCCAGACCAGGCGCCGCTCGCCGCCCAGCGTCATCGTGGTGAAGGGCAGGCCCGGCCGGGGCCGGTAGACGCGCGCCAGGTCCGCCTCGGCAGCGCCGTCGGGGAACACCGACGTGAGCGTGAGGAACATCGGCGCCCAGGGCGAGGCGTCGCCGCGCTCGCGGACGTCTATGAACTGCTCGGACTGCGCGGAGACGTGGTTGACGATCAGGTCGGCCATGACGGTGCGGCCCTGCGCGAGTGAGCGCATGTCCTCCCACGTCCCCAGCCGCGGGTCGACGGTGGTGTGGTCGCGGGGGTCGAAGCCCGCGTCGACGCCGTCGTGCGGGGTGAAGAACGGCAGCACGTGCACTCCGCCGAACGCTCCGGCGAGCGGCCCGTCGAGCAGGTCGGCGAGCCCGGAGACGCTCCCGGCGAGGCGGTCGGCGTAGGCGATGAGCTGGGGGCGGGTGTTCACGTCAGGGACTCCGTCAGGGTGCGGATCGGCGGATGTGGGTGGGGCAGCGGGTGTGCGGCGGGCTCCGCGTCGCGGGGGGCGCGGGCCAGGAGGCGATCGAGCCAACTCGCTCGTGCGGCGCGCGCCGCGACGGAGATGCGAGCGGATGGGGCGAGCCCGTCGAACCCGTGGCAGCCGCCGGGCCACACGTGCAGCTCGGCGTCGCCGCCATCGGCCCAGAGGCGCGCGGCGTACTCGACGCACTCGTCGCGGAACGTCTCGGCCGAGGCGACGTCGATGAACGCCGGTGGCAGGCCCCGCAGGGTGTCGGCCCGGGCCGCGGACGCGTAGGCGGGGGTGTGCGGTCCTCCCGCGTCCGCGCCGAGGTAGGCGCCCCAGCCGGTCGCGTTGGCGGTGCGGTCCCATGAGCCGGCGCCTGCCATCTGATGTCCTGAGGCGCTGTCGTTGCGATCGTCCAGCATCGGGTAGACGAGGAGCTGGCCGAGCAGCGGCGGCCCGTTGCGGTCCCGCACGAGGAGCGCGAGCGCGGCGGCCAGCCCGCCACCGGCGCTGACGCCTGTGACGACGACGCGGGCGGGGTCGATCCCCAACTGCTCCGCCTCGGCGACGAGCCAGAGCAGCGCCGCGTACGCGTCCTCCACGGCTGCGGGGTACGGGTGCTCCGGGGCCAGCCGGTAGTCCACCGAAGCGACGGCCCACCCCGGCGCGACGGCCAGCGCCGCGTCGACGTTGTCGGACACGGCGCCGGCGATGAGCCCGCCACCGTGGAGGTGGAGGAGGACGGGGACCGGCCCAGGACTGTGCTGCGGCCGGACGACCGTCACCGGCACGTCCCCCTCGCGGCCCGGCGCACGGTGCTCGCTGACCGCGCCACCGGCCTCCGCGGCCACGGCGTGGATGTCCGGCGGGGTGGCCCGAGCCCGCAGCACGTCGATCTCGTCAGGGGCGAGCGAAGTCACGACGATGTCGGCCCGTTCGGCCAGCGCGAGGGAGATCTCGGGGTCGAACGGGGGCAGTCCAGAGCTCATCCCTTGATCGCTCCCTGCAGGAGCGCGGAGACGAACTGGCGCTGGAACACGAGGAAGACGATCAGGGTGGGCGTGAGGATGAGGATCGACCCGGCGCAGAGCAGGGGGATGTCCGTCCCGTACTGCCCCTGGAAGGCCCCGAGGGCGCCGGCCATGGTCCGCTTCGTCGAGTCGTCCACGAGGACCACTGCCAGCAGGAACTGGTTCCACGTCCACAGGAACAGCAGGATCGCCAGCGACGACAGGGCGGGCATCGACAACGGCAGGTGGATCTTGGTGAACAGCGACCACGTGTTCGCGCCGTCCATCCGCGCCGCCTCGGAGAGGTCGGTGGGCATGTTCACGAAGTGCGCGCGCATCCACATGACCGCGAACGGCATGTACAGCCCGATGAGCGGCAGGATGATCGCCCACCGGGTGTTCAGCAGGCCGAACTCCCGCATCTGGTAGTAGAGCGGGACGATGACGCCCTGGAACGGCAGGGTGAGCCCGAGCAGGAACACCAGGAAGATCCACCGGTGCCCGGGCGGGCGCAAGTGGCCCAGCGCGAAGCCCGCCAGCGTGGCGATGAGCAGCGCCACGGGGACCACGCCGACGACGATGAGCGCGCTCGACAGCAGCAGCTTGCCCATGTTCGCGGCCTGGAACGCGGAGGCGAAGTTCTCCCAGTGCGGCTCCTCGGGCCACTCCAGTCCCGACGGGTAGGTGCCCGCCGGGTGCAGCGCGGTGACGAAGAGCGTGAGGAACGGGACGATCGTCACGGCCATCAGGAGGACCAGGAGGACGTTGCCGACCCACTTCTCTCGGCGGGAGGCGATCATGAGTCACTGTCCTTGGTGAGTCGCTGGATGGGCAGCACGATCGCGAGCACGAGGAGCATGAAGGCCACCGCGAGCGCGGAGGCCTGTCCGATCTCCCGGCTGAAGAACGCCAGGTAGTAGATCTCCAGCCCGGGCACGAGCGTGCTGTTCCCCGGGCCGCCCTGGGTCGAGATGTAGATGATGTCGAAGCTGGCGAGCGCCGCGATGACCGTCACCGTGACGCACACGCCGATCTCCTGGCGCAGGCTCGGGAGGGTGATCGCGAAGAACTCGCGGATCGCCCCGGCGCCGTCGATGCGGGCCGCCTCGTAGAGCGCGGGGTCGATCTTCGTCATGCCGGCGAGCAGCAGGAGCATGCACAGGCCGAGCGCCACCCACGCGCCGATGGCGCCGACGGCGGGCAGGGCCGTGTCGAAGTTGCCCAGCCACGCCTGCGCGAGCGAGCCGAGGCCGATGGCGCGCAGGATCTGGTTGACGAGCCCGTCGGAGGCCATCAGCCAGGTCCACATGATGCCCGCCGCGACCAGGGGGATGACCTGGGGAAGGAAGAGCACCGTGCGCGAGATGATCGCCAGCCGGCTCGTGGCGAACTTGCGGATGGTCGCCGCCGCGAACAGCCCGAGGACCACCGGCACGAACGAGAAGTAGATGATGAGCTCGAGCGCGTTGACGATCGAGCCGAGCATCTCGCTCTCGCCGAGGAGCCGGGTGTAGTTGTCCCACCCGACCCAGGTCGCCTCGGTCACGCCGTTCCAGTCGTAGAACGAGTACTGGAACGTCAGGGCGAGCGGCCGCAGGACGAACACGCCGTAGAAGAGGGCCGCTGGCACCACGAGGGCGAGTGCTGCCCAGCCCCGGCGCAGGCGCCGCGCTTTAAGGGCGCGGCGCCTGGCCTCCTGGCTGGTTGTCGAGTACTCAACCGTCTCGCGGCGACCGGGCGTTCCGGTCGTCGCTGTCATGTCAGCCGCCGATCTGGTTCTCGTAGTCGGCCTGCACGGCCGTGAGGAGCCCCTCGGGCGTCTGCTGGCCGGCGACGAGCTTCTGCAGGTTCGGCGTCCAGCTCTTGGCGTAGATCTCACCGGTGGCGTTGGCGATGAACTCCATCGCGCCGTCGTCCTCGCCGATGGTGGTGCCCGCGGCCAGCGTCTGGGCGGTCACGGACTCCGCGTCGACTTCGGGCATGAAGGCGCCCGTCTGGCCCATGGGGTGCGAGCCGCCGATCTCGACGGCGATCGTCCGGCCCTCGTCGTTCGTCGCGATCCAGTCGAGGAAGTACGCGGCGCAGTCAGCGTTCTTGGCCTTCGCCGCGATCCCGTAGGTCAGGGGCGCGGACATCGCGCCGACCTTGCCGCCCGCCTCGAGCGGCGGGAGCAGGAAGAAGCCGGCCTTGCCGGGCATCTGGGCGTCGAGGTTGCCCGACTCCCAGTCGCCGTTGAACATCAGCAGCGACTTGCCGTCGATGAAACGGCTCATCATCGTGGCGTAGTCGATGGCGTTGGCGTCATCGGCGAAGAAGCCGGCCTTGATCCACTTGTCGAGGTGCTCGGCGGCCTTGATGTTCTCCGGGGTGGCGATGGTCGCGCCGGGCTGCTGGAACGTCCAGGCGTTGATCTTCGACGCGTCGCCGTAGGAGGCCATGAGCGCCTGCAGCGGGAAGGCGAGGCCGCCCGTCGCGCCGCCGTTGAACTGCCCGATCGGGTTGTAGCCGGCGTCCTTCGCCTTCTGCAGCAGCGCGTCGAGCTCGGCGAGGGTCTGCGGCGCCTCGGTCATGCCGAGCTCGGCGGCGATCTCCTTGTTGTAGAAGATCCCCGTCATCGAGTAATTCAGGCCCATCGCGTACAGGGGGCCGTCGCCGCGGCGGCCCTCATCGTCGACGCGCATCTGCAGGAGCTGCGAGGCGGGCCACTCGTCCCACCCGAGCGATTCGGCGTAGGGGTCGAGGTCGAGCAGCAGCCCGTCCTTCGCGAGGTCGGACATCTGCGGCAGGCGCATCAGGTCCGGCGGATTGTCGGCGAGGATGCGCGGCGCGTTCTGCGTGATGACCGCGAACTGGTCCTCGCGGATGTCGAACGTCACGTTGGGGTGCTGCGCGGTGAATTCTTCCGTCAGCGCCTTGGGCAGGGGGAAGCCCGTTTCGATGTACGCGCTGAGCACGACGTCGTCGGAGCCGCACGTCGGAGCCTCGCCCGAGGCGCTGGCGTTTCCGGCAGTGGGCTTGGTGTCGTCACCCGTGGTGGCGCCAGGTGCGCCGCAGGCGGCGATGGTCATGAGGCTCGCCAGGCACAGTGCTGCCGTGACAGTACTGGGCCGGGTCCTCAGAGGGGCTCGAGACAACGTCGTCTCCCTTTCGTCGGAACGCATCCGGTGGGGCCCGGATCGGATTTGCTAAATCGGCTTAGCACGAGGATGCTCTCGATTGGAGGCGGGCAATGTCAAGCCGGCGGTGGTCACAGATCGATCACGCCCGATCTGCGGGGAATCGCTTTCGACAAGCGCTCGAGACGGCGGCGCCCGTCTAGGATCCCGAAGCGACGAGGGGAGTCAGGTGGGCAACAGCCGCGTGACATTGGCCGATGTAGCACGCGCCGCGGGCGTGTCATCGCCGACCGCATCTCTGGTTCTTTCTGGGCGTGGCGACGAGCTGCGCATCTCGCAGCGCGTCCAAAAACGCGTCCGAGAGGCCGCCGCCGAACTCTCCTACCGGCCGAATATCGTGTCGATCGGGCTGCGCAAAGGCAAAACCCGCACGCTCGGACTGGTCTCCGACACGGTGGCCACCTCGCAGCTCGCGGGCGACATGATCAAGGGCGCCATCGAGGCCGCCCGGGACCACGGATTCATGCTCTTCATCGGAGAGACCGAGGGCGATCCCGAGATCGAGGGCGCGCTGCTCGAGGCGATGCACGACCGACAGGTCGACGGCATCATCCTCACGTCCATGTTCACCCGAACCCGCGCAGTCCCGGCGTTGCTCAACCGGATGCCGACGGTGTTGCTCAACACCCTTCCGGAAGAGCCCACGAGCGCCCCCGCCGTCGTCCCCGACGAGATCGAGGCCGGACGCGCCGCCGCACGCCTCCTCCTCGACTCCGGGCACCGCGAGATCCACCTCATCGGCGCCGGGCCAGATCCGCAGGACGTGCCGCCGGACACCGTGGCAGGCATCGAGCGGCTGGCCGGGATCCGGGAGGTCTTGACGGCCGCGGGCCTCGAACCCGCATCCGGCCACCTCTGCGGCGACTGGCTGCCCCCGCAGGGCTGGCGCGCGACGAACGACCTGCTGCGGGAGCACCCGCGACCGCGCGCGATCATCTGCTTCAACGACCGGTTGGCGTTCGGCGCCTACCAGGCGCTCCACGAGGCCGGGCTCGCCATCCCCGACGACGTCTCCATCGTCTCGTTCGACAACTACCCGCTCGCCGAGTGGATGCGACCAGGCGTGACCACATTCGCGATCCCCCACGAGCAGCTCGGACGGCGCGCGGTCGAGCTGCTGATCGATGTGGTCCAGAACGGCGTGGGCGACGGGCCAGGCGACGTGCATCGGCTCGCTCTGCCCCTGTGCTCGCGTGGCTCCTTGGCCGTCGCCACGCGGGGAGACCCGGGCGCCTGTCCGGCCGCGCAGATGGCCTCATCGGAACGCTGCGTACCATCGCCAGGTGCCTCCCCCCTCCCCGCTCCCGGCCCGCCATGGCCTGAGCGCCGCGTGGCTGCGCACCCCGGACCGCGACCGCTCGCGGCCGGACGAGTGGCCGACGATGGGCGCCTGGCTGCGCCACAAGCTGCCCGAGCACGTCGACGTGCCGGGGATGCTGGCGCAGCAGCGCTTCGTCGACGAGGGCGGGCGCGCGGTGCGCGAGGAGGACCCGTTCGCCCCGCATCAGTTCGTGTGGTTCCACCGCGACCTGCGCGACGAGCCCGAGGTGACCGCCCCGATCCACGTGGTGCACCGCGACGAGCGGCTCGTGGTGGTCGACAAGCCCGCGTTCCTCTCCTCGATCCCGCGCGGCCGGCATGTGATGCAGAGCGTGGTCGTGCGCATGCGCGCGGAGTTGGGCCTGCCGGATCTGTCGCCGCTGCATCGCCTGGACCGCGTCACGTCTGGGCTGTTGATGCTCGCCACCGAGCCCCAGTGGCGCGGGCCCTACCAGAGCCTGTTCGAGCGTCGCGCGGTGGACAAGGCCTACTGGGCGCTGGCGCCCCTGCGCCCGGACCTGGAGTTCCCGGTGGTGGTGCGCAACCACATCCACAAGGAGCGCGGCGCGTGGCAGGCGCAGGTGGTCCCCGGGGCGCCGGTCAACGCCGAGACGCTCGTCGAGCTGGAGTCCGAGGCAGACGGCCACGGGGTCTACCGCCTGACCCCCCGCACGGGACGCACCCACCAGCTCCGCCTGCACCTGCACGGGCTCGACATTCCGATCGTCAACGACCCGTTGTACCCGGTGGTGCGAGACATCCCGGTGGACGACTTCAGCAACCCGTTGCAGCTGCTCGCCGGGGAGCTCGCCTTCACCGACCCCATCGACGGCGAGCCGCGCCGATTCCGCAGCGTCCGACGCCTGCCGCTCACCGCCGAGGGCTGACCCCGGGCCCCGCCGCATGCGTCGCGAACCGTCCGAGCAGGCAGATGGCGAGAGCAGGCGCCAATGCCGCCCCCAGCCACATCGGCACGGCGTGGAGCGTGCGCTCGCGCTCGCGGTGGGGCAGCGACAACAGCAGGGACACCCCGGCTAGCGCGACGGGGATCAATTGCACTGCCAGCACGAACCACCGGGCATCCGCGGTGGCGATGTGCTGCGTGGCGACGTCAGAGCCGCCGCGTCCACCGAATCCGATCATCCAGCGCATCTGCGACCACGGATGGGCATCGGCCATCCGCGCAGCAC
Organism: Cellulomonas timonensis; assembly: GCF_900046455.1. Classification (GTDB taxonomy): domain Bacteria; phylum Actinomycetota; class Actinomycetes; order Actinomycetales; family Cellulomonadaceae; genus Cellulomonas_A; species Cellulomonas_A timonensis. The sequence goes on along the minus strand of NZ_FCOT01000011.1, from coordinate 17,517 downwards.
CCCAACTGGCCACGACGGCGAGCGCGGCGGCGGCGGCCAGGATGACCAGCGCGTGGCGCCGTCGGCGTCGCAGGACCGCTTGGAGGGCGCGGGCCCGCTTGTCTCCCTCCTTCGCTGCCACCGCCTCAGCGGCGGCGGCCTGCTGGGCGCGGTGCGCGGCGAGCCTTGCGGCGCGGCGCTCAGAGCGGGTTTGGTGGGCTTGGTCTGCGGCCCGGTCACGGAGCGGTTCGCGAGTCAGAGTTCCTGCTGCCACCTGGGGCCTCTTGAGGTCGGAGGGATGGTCGCCGCACATCAGCGACTGCAGCCTTGCCGACGACGGCCAGGCGCGGGCGTGGCTCTGGGGAACTGTGGAAGCGCGCAGCAGCGAGGGTGCGGTCGGCGTTCGCGACATGCTGGCGCCGCTGCGCGGGTTCTGTGTGATGCGTCAAGGGGTCTTGTCGCCGAGACGGCGCCTCTGACAGACTGAATGAACACAGGAGGAGTATTCACATGGAAATCGACGCAACGGCCCTCGGCCGGCGTGTACGTGAGCTCCGCGAGCAGGCGGGTATCTCGCAGGAAGAGGCGTCCCGCGCTATCGAGGTGTCCCAGCCGACGTACTCACGCATCGAGGCAGGCGAGCGCGTCCTCAAGGGTGACGAGCTCGTGCTCCTCGCCGACCTTTTCGCGGTGCGGGCGGCGGCGATCACCGGGTACGCGCACGTGCGGGAGAACGCTCGCTACGCGGCGCGCACGGACGGCACGTCTTCCGCCATGACGCAGATGCGCGAGCGGCTCTACGCGTGCCTCGAGCTCGACGACTACCTGACCGGCCAGGGCATCCCCCGGGCATGAGTAGCAACGAGGATCGAGCACGAGCGCTCGCGGACCGGGTCCGTCGCGACTACGAGTTGGACGATGCCCCGATCAATGACCTGTTCGAGCTGGTCTACCGCGCCTGCGGGATCGATGTCATGAGCATGGACGCCGGGCAGGACGAGCACGGCCTGACGATGTGCCACCCGACCACGGGATTCCTCATCATCGCGGTAGCCACCACTCCCCATCCGATGCGGCAGCGTTCGAGCATCGCCCACGAGCTGGGCCACGTGCTCGCAGGCGACCTCGACGCAGGGGTCACATTGACGCCGGGCTCTCGTACCCCCGAGGAGATCCGCGCCGACGCGTTCGCTCGTCATCTGCTCATCCCGCTTGACGGTGTGCGGCGGCGCGTCGCCAAGCTCGACGGGCCGCTGACGCAGGCGCACCTGTCTGATCTCGTGCAGCGCTTCGAGGTGTCACCAGCCATGGCGGCGATCCAGCTGCGCACTCTGGGGAAGATCAGCCAGGACACGTGCACTGAGTGGTCATCGGATTCAGCCTCCAGGCTTGCCGCCCGATTCGGATGGGCTGATCAGTACAGGGCGCTCGCGGTGACCTCCCAGGCGCCCCGCGCTCCCCAGGGCCTGATGAGCCGCGCTGTCGAGGGCTACCGACGTGGCGTTCTCAGCGTGGCCGAGCTCGCTCACTGGTATGGCCAGTCCCCGGCAGACCTCGAATCTGAGCTTGGCCCACCTGTGCCCGTCGACGATGCGGACGCATGGAACGACGATGACGATGAATGGGATCCGAGCGCGCCGCTGTTCCCTGACACGAATTCGGAAGGCGGCCCGTGAGCATCCTGCTCGACGCTGGCCCATGCCTGAACTTCCTCGCGGTCGGCCAGCAAAACGTCCTCGTGCAACTGGCCTCGACGAGCAACGTGAGGTTGAAGACCGCGGAGAGGGTCGACCGGGAGATTCTTGGGAAGTGCCGCGATCCCCGTTTCGCGCGGACCGGTGCACAAGCGACCTGGCTGAAGCTCAGGGATTCCGGGCGGGTGGAGGTCCTGAACGACGACTTGGCATCTCGAGCGTTCGAATCGGCGGTGTCACGTATCAGCGGCATGCCCGCGGCGACACGAGTCCGGAGCTCGGAATCACTGGGTGAGATCTTGGTGCTGGCGCACGCGTCACTCTTCGCGCAGCAGGGGACGTCTGTGGTCGTGCTCATCGATGAGAGCGACGGTCGACGCCGCGCATTGCGCGAGCGCCGATGGCTCGAGCAGCACAACGCGACGGGTCTGCTGCGCTTGCTCAGCACGAGGCAGGTCCTCGAGCGTGCCCCGCCCTCCAAGCGCCGGCCTGGATTGCGAACGGGCACTCGTGGCAGCAGGTCTACCGCCAGATGCGGAAGTTCGATGACGGGCTGGCTCCGCTCGACTGATCGGGTCCGGAGGCGCCAGATGCCTGGCCGACCCAGCGTGTGCTGTCGGGAGGCGGTCGCCACCTGCCCCGCCTACGCTCGTCAGCACGCACTGATGGAGTACGAGCGAGTGGAGGCTTTACATGAAGGGCAAGGCGGCATTCGTCCTCGGAGCCGGACTCGGGTACCTGCTCGGGACCCCGGCGGGGCGCGAGAAGCTCGACAAGGTGAAGGCCAAGCTGACGGACTCGTGGAACGACCCGCGGGTGCAGGAGAAGGTCAGCGACCTGCGCAGCAAGGCCACGTCGGGATCCTCGGACGACCCGTGGGCCAGCCCCTCGCCGGACGTCTCGTCGCCCAGCTCCTCGACGACCGGCGCCTCCGGCGGGCCCGACCTCGGCGGGACCACTGACTCCGACTACCGGTCCACTCCCTGATCCACCATGGTCGCGCGCACGTCGCTGTGGCTCGACCGGCTTGACGCGCGGGCCCTGGCCACCGATGGCGGCGCGGGGCCTTCCGCCGAGCTGGCGGATCCGCATGACGTGGTGGTCGTCGGCGCTGGCCTGACCGGCCTGACGACTGCGCTGCTGCTGGCCCGGGCGGGCTGGTCGGTGGTGGTGGTGGAGTCGCGCTGGGTGGGCGCGGGGACCACGGGGCGTTCGACGGCCAAGGTGAGCCTGTTGCAGGGGACCCGGCTGTCCTCGATGGCGCGCCGGCACCCGGAGCCGGTGCAGGAGTCGTACCTCGAGGGCAGCCGGGAGGGCATGGACTGGCTGCTGCGGTACTGCGACGAGCATGGTGTCGCGTATCAGCGGCGGCCCGCGGTGACGTATGCGACCACGGGACCCGGCCTGGTCCGGGTCGACGAGGAGATGCGCGTGGCCGAGCGGCTCGGCCTGCCCGTGGAGTGGCGGGACGAGCTGGAGCTGCCGGTGGCGGTGGTCGGCGCCGTGGAGTTGGCCGATCAGGCGCAGCTCGACCCGATGGACGTGCTCGCGGCGCTCGCGGAGGACGTGGTGGCGCGCGGCGGTCGCATCGTGGACCGCGCCCGGGTGCTGGGCGCGCACCGGGAGCCTGCGGGGACGTATGTGGTGCGCACGACGCGGGGGGACACCCGCGCCGACACCGTGGTCCTCGCGACGGGAGCCCCGGTGCTCGATCGCGGGGGGTTCTTCGGCCGGCTCCAGGCGCGCCGCTCGTATGCGCTGGCCTGCCAGGCGCCGGGCGACCTGCCGCCGGGGATGTACCTGTCATCGGATGGCGACACCCGCTCGGTGCGCAGCACGCCGGTGGTCGCCGCGGGGGAGTCGACGGCGGATGCGGGCGCGATGCTGCTGGTGGGCGGCGCGGGTCACGTGACGGGGCGCGGCGGCCCGACGGGCGCGCATGTGCGCCGGCTGACCCGGTGGACGGAGCGGCATTTCCCGGGCGCGGTGGTGACCCACGCGTGGTCGGCGCAGGACTACGCCTCGTCGGACGGTCTGCCGTTGGTGGGACGGCTCGTCCCGACGAACGGGCGGGTGCTGTTCGCGAGCGGGTACGACAAGTGGGGGATGACGACGGCGGTGGCGGCCGCGCTGGTGATGGCCGCCGAGCTGCTGGGCGACCACCCGCCGCGCTGGGCGGCCGACTGGCGGCCGTGGCGGCCACGCGAGCTGGTGAGGGGCGCGGGGACCGTCGCCCGGTGGAACGCGGAGGTGGGCGTCCGCCTGGCCTCGGACTGGCTGCGCCCATGGCCGGCGGTGGCGGAGCGGCCCACCCCGCCGGAGGGGCAGGGACGCATCGAGCGGGCCCGGTTCCGGCACCCGGAGGCGGTGTGCACCGTCGGCGGGGTGACCCGACGGGTCTCGGGGGTGTGCACGCATCTGGGCGGCATCGTCACGTGGAACGACGCGGAGCGGTCCTGGGACTGCCCGCTGCACGGGTCCCGCTTCGACGCGACCGGGTCCCCGCTGGAGGGGCCGGCCACGAAGCCACTGGAGCCCACCGAGCCGGCTCAGCCGCCGCGGCGCCGACAGGTGCCGGGCATGGACGCGCCGTCCCCCACGCCAGCCGACTAGGCGGCTGATCGGCCAGGGCGTCATCCTGCGCTCGCGGTCGAACCTCGCCCTCAGAAGGTCCGCACGTGGCACGATCCAGCCCATGCCCCCTCCCGTGACCGACGTGCTCCCGGACGAGTACGTGCCCGCGCGCATCGACCCCGCATGGCTGGCCGGCCTCACCGACGACACGTCATGGCGCGCCCCGTCGCACGCTGTCCCCACCCCGGTGCCGTTCCCGCGCCGGGAGACCGGGACGCTGGCCGATGCGGGGACCGCGCCCCTGTTCGACCTCGAGCACGCGACGACCGCGTGGTTCTACAACATCAGGCACGAGCTCAGCGACGCCCACGTGAACCCCTCCGACATGACCCGCGAGCAGCACGACTGGTTCAGCATCGACCGCGAGGTCTTGTTCACCCGTGAGAAGCGCGCGATCGCGCGCCGCGGCAGCCTGCTGCGCCTGTGGCCCGCGCACTCGGACGTGACCGGCGAGTACGCCCTGGTCTGCGCTCCGACCGTGAGAGGCGAGTACCGCCTGTCGAACGTGGACGGGCTGCTGGTGAGCCTGAGCGCCACCGACCTGCCCACCGCGGTCCGCGACGCGATCGTGGCCTCCGCCCGCATGAACACCACCGTCCTGCTCGCCAGGACCATCGATCGGATGTACTCGTGAGCTGGCCGACGTACGACCCCACCCAGATGGAGTTCCCCGCCAGGACCTGGTGGGAGGGAAAGAGGCTCCCCGCGCTCCGGAGCCAGGAGTTCGAGCCGTTCCCCGGCCAGGTCCACACCCCGATCCCCGCCGCGTTCCCCGTGCTCGACCTCCTCGGGGTCGCGACCCCGTCGGCGGCACTGCTCGACGTGACGCACACGCAGACGGCGATGTTCTACGCCAGCGGGGACGCGCTCAGCGACGCCGTCCTGGACGGTGAGCTGCGCGAGCAGGACCTCCGCGACCTTGAAGAAGCCCACCGCGCCGGGCCGGTGACCGCCTACGAGAAGCGTGCGGTCGTCGCCCGTGGCCGGGTCCAGCAGTACTGGCCGGCCGCGCGTGGGTCGGGTGCGCTGATCTTCTTCGTCCCTCCGACTGTGCACGGCGGCGACGCGCTGCGGTTCACAGCGCACTGGGATCCGCTGTGGGAGATCCCGGCCGCGGTCGTGCTCAGCGCACGGATGTGCACGCCCGTTCTCGTCGGGTCCCAGATCCTGGCGCCGCCGGCCACGTAGCCCGCAGGCCACGTCGTCGGGGTCACATCGTCGTGTCGGACAGCGCGCGCACCCGGTCGGCGATCTGGGCGGCCAGCGACTGCGCCGTGCCCGTGGCGTCGAGCGTGAACCCGGGCTCGGTGGGCAGCAAGGGCTCGAGCGCGGCGAGCTGGGAGCCCAGCAGCGCGGGTGGCATGAAGTGGCCGACGCGCTGGCCCATCCGCTGGGCCAGCACGTCGGGCGTCACGTCCAGGTGGACGAACAGCACGGGCCCGCCGGCGCGGAGCACGTCGCGGTAGGCGACCTTGAGCGCCGAGCAGGTGAGCACGCTGGGGCGGCCCGCACGGGTCTGCTCGGCCAGCCAGTCACGCAGGGTCGCGAGCCAGGGGGCGCGGTCCTGGTCGGTGAGCGGCTCGCCCGCCGCCATCTTGGCCACGTTGGCCGCGGGGTGCTGGTCGTCGGCCTCCAGGAACTGCCGGTGCAGGCGCTCCGCGACGAGCTGGGCGACGGTGGTCTTCCCGGAGCCCGAGACTCCCATGACCACCACGTGCTGCACGTCCGACATCGACCCTCAAGCTCTCCTCGGTGCGGTCCGCGTCAGCGGCCCGGGGCTCGCCGCCCACGGCAGCGATCGTACCGAGCCGTGATCGCGCCGAGCCCCAGGCGGCGGTCAGGGGCGCGGCACGTTGCGCAGATTCGAGCGGGCCATCGCCATGACCTCGCCCATCCCGCCGCCCAGGATCTCCTTGCTCATGGCCGCGGTGAACCCGGCGACCTGCTGGCGCGTGATCTTCGGCGGCAGGGACAGCGCGTGCGGGTCGGTGACCAGGTCGACGAGCGCGGGCCCGTCGTGCGCGAGCGCCTCACGCAGCGCGTCGCGGACGCGGCCGGGGTCCTCGACGCGCTCGGCGTGGATGCCCAACGACCGGGCGACGCCCGCGTAGTCGACGGCCGGGGAGTCGGTGCCGAACGACGGCAGGCCGTCCACCAGCATCTCGAGGCGCACCATGCCCAGCGTCGCGTTGTCGAACAGCACGACCTTCACCGGCAGGTGGTATTGCACCAGCGTGATGAGCTCGCCCAGCAGCATCGACAGTCCGCCGTCCCCGGCGAGCGCGATGACCGGGCGGGCGGGCCGGCCCTGGTCCCGGTCGGCATGCGCGGCGCCGATGGCATGCGGCACGGCGTTGGCCATCGAGCCGTGCAGGAACGAGCCGATGACCCGGCGTTGAGGGCTGGGCGTGAGGTAGCGCGCGGCCCACACGTTGCACATGCCCGTGTCCACGGTGAACACCGCGTCCTCGGGGGCCTCCTCGTCGAGCAGCACCGCCGCGAACTCGGGATGGATCGGTGTGTGGTGCTCCACATCCTTGGTGTACGCGCCGACCACGCCGGTCATCGCCCGCTCGTGCTTGCGCAGCATCTGATCGAGGAACCGGTGCGAGCGCTTGCGCTGCACGCGGGGCAGCAGCGCCCGGACGGTCTCCCCGACATCACCCACCACCGCCACGTCCTTGCGGGTGCGCCGCCCCAGCCGGGTGGGCTCGATGTCCACCTGCGCGGTGACCACGTCGGCGGGCAGGAACTGGTCGTAGGGGAAGTCCGTGCCGAGCATGAGGACCAGATCGGCGCCGTCGAGCGCCGCCTGGCACGCGCCGTAGCCCAGCAGCCCCGTCATGCCCACGTCGAACGGGTTGTCGTACTGGATCCACTCCTTGCCGCGCAGCGTGTGCCCGATGGGCGCGTGCAGCCGCTCGGCGAGGGCGACCACCTCGTCATGCGCGCCCCGGACCCCCGCGCCCGCGAAGATCGTCACCTTCTTGGCGTCGTCGATCACCGCCGCGAGGCGTTCGAGCGCGTCCTCATGCGGCACCACGCGCGGCGGCTCCGGGGGAGTCAGCACGTCGGGGACGATCGCGGGCGCCTCGAGCTCGGCGACGTCGCCGGGCAGCGTCAGCACCGCGACGCCCGGGGCGCCGTACGCGTGGTGGATCGCCGAGCGGATCACCCGGGGCGCCTGGGCGGCCGTCGAGATCATCTCGGAGAACACCGAGCACTCGGTGAACAGCCGGTCCGGGTGGGTCTCCTGGAAGAAGCCGGTGCCGATCTGCGGGCTGGGGATGTGCGAGGCGATCGCGAGCACGGGCACCCGTGAGCGGTTCGCGTCATACAGGCCGTTGATCAGGTGCAGGTTGCCCGGCCCGCACGATCCCGCGCATACCGCCAGGCGTCCCGTCAGCTCGGCCTCCGCCGCAGCCGCGAATGCCGCCGACTCCTCATGCCGCACCTGCACCCAGGCGATGTCGGCGCCGTCCTTCGCCGCGCGGCGGATCGCGTCGACGATGGGGTTGAGGCTGTCGCCGACGATGCCGTACACATGCCGCGCCCCGGCGGCGATGATCTGGGCGACGAGTTGTTCGGCGACGTTCTGGTGTGCCATGAGGGACCTCCACGGGGGTGCTGGCCGGGGTGCTGGCCGCTCTCATCGTGGTCCGGCAATCTGCGGGCCGCACCCGGGCCGACGTGCGACGTCGAGCACACCGCCGCCGTCAGCCCAGCGCGTCCAGCGCCGCGTGCAGGTTCGCCCAGGCCTTCGCGCGGTGCCCCCCGAGCCAGTCGCCGGTGTACCCGCGCGGGCCGATCTCGACGGTCAGCACCAGGCTCATGTACATCCGGTAGAGCCACAGGCGGGCCTCCCCGGACAGCGTGCCCAGCGCGAGCGAGCCCCCGGCGGAGGAGTAGCCCTCGAGCAGCGCCTCCGGGACGGGCCCCAGTCCCATCTGGTCGGCGCCCGCGAGCTCCAGCAGCGGGTCGCCCCACACGGCGCGCTCGGTGTCGATGACCCCGACGAGGGCGCCCGTCGTCGGCTCGACGAACAGGTTCCCGGGCCACAGGTCGGTGTGGACGAGCGCCGGGGAGCGCACCTCGGCCAGTGCCGCGGCGTGCCGGGCCAACGCCGCGCGCACCCGATCGGCGGGGATCTCGGCGCCCCATGCGGCGGCGTCGTCGAGCAGCGCGCCCGCCATGGCCCCGAACGCCTCGGGCCAGGTGGCGGCGTGCAGTCCGGTCGCCTCGTTCGGGTAGCCGAACCGCGAGCCGCGCACGGTGTGCAGGCGGGCCATGAACGCGCCGAGGTCCTGCTCCACACGGCGGCTCGTCATCGCGTCGACCTCGCCCAGATCGGCCAGCGGCGTGCCGTCGAGATGCGTGACCACCAGCACGTCGCTGGGCAGCACGCTGCGGCTGAGATCGGTCAGCAGGACGCGCGGCATGAGCAGGTCCGGCCGGCCGGCTGCGAGGCCGTACACCAGCGCCTCGGTGCGCAGCAGGTCCTGCTCGTAGCGCAGGAGCCGGTCCGTGGCGGTGGGGGCCGTCTTGACGACGACGCGCGTGCCGTTGGCGAGGGTCGCCCGGTATGTGATGGCGAACATCCCGCCGGTGAGGAGCTCGGCGCGGTCGAGCGGCCCGAGTGGGGCCAGCACCGTCCCGAGGGCGTGCAGCGTGGCGGGGTCGAGCGGGGCCGGGGCGTGGTCGAGCACGCCGGAAGGCTAGCGCCCGGGGTGGCCCTGCTCCGGCGGTTCGGCCGCGCCATCTGCCGCGTTGGCCGAGTGCTCCGCCGCGGCGATCTCGGCAGCGGTGATGGCGGCGCCGGCAGTGGGGCTCACCGGCTCGGGCTCGACCTCGGCATCCGCGACCTCATGCGCCAGGACGTCCGCGGTGCCCTTGCGCAGCACGCGCGTCGACCCGGCGGCCGCGAGCACCGCGAGCCCCGCAGCCCCGACCACCACGGCGAACCCGCCGTGCGAGCCGCGGGCGTCGATGGCCATGCCCGCCACGGAGGCGCCGACGGAGACGCCCACACCGAGCGCGGTGCCGACCCAGGTCAGCCCCTCGGTGAGGCGCTCCCGGGCCACGAAGTGCTGCACCAGGCCGTTGCCGTTGATGATCGTGGGGGAGATCGCGAACCCGGCGACGAACATCACGACGGCGAGCATGGCCATCGACTGGACCAGCACGAACAGCGAGGCGCCGACGGCCAGCACGAGGGTGCCGATGACGAACCGCTTCCACAGCGCCATGACCCAGTGCCGCAGGCCGTAGAGCAGCCCGGAGATCAGCGAGCCGAGGGCGAACACGGCGAGCACGACACCCGCGAGGTCCGGGCGCCCATGCTCGTCGGCGAAGGCCACCGTCGCGACGTCGGTGCCGCCGAAGATCGCGCCGATGGCGACGAACACGATCGCCAGGACGACCATGCCGCCGGAGCGGAGCACCGACCCCTGCCGGGGCGCGTCCACCTCCCGCACCGTGGGCGCCGGCTGGGTGGCCCGCTGGCTGAGGAACCAGAATCCGCCGCAGATCATCCCGAGCACCGCGACCAGCAGGCCGGCGGCGGGGGACACGTTGGCCGCGAGGATCGTCGCGAGCACGGGACCCACCACGAAGACGAGCTCGTCGAGCGCCGACTCCAGCGAGTACGCCGTGTGCACGTCCCGGGAGGACGTGAGCATGTTCGACCAGCGGGCACGCACCAGGGCGCCAAAGGAGCCGATCGTGGCGCCGGTGAGGGCCGCCGTCGCGTACAGCCACGGGGTGGGGGCGTGGGACATCGCGGCCGTGACGATGCCGATTAGGCCGAGCGAGGCGACGGTGATGGCGGGTCGCATGACGCGGGCCTGGCCGTGGCGGTCGACGAGGCGGGCGAGCTGCGGGGAGCAGATCGCCTGGGCGAGGACGTAGACCGCGGACACGCGACCGGCCAGGCCGTACGAGTGGTACAGCGCCTCGACCATGAGGACGATCCCGATGCCCGCCATGGACATGGGCAGGCGTGCGATCACGCCTGAGGCGGAGAAGGCCAGTGCGCCGGGCCGCGCGAGGATCGTGCGGTACGGGCTGAACACCCGCTGATTCTCTCATCGCACGGCGGTGCCCCCGCACTCAGTTATCGGGTGCGGGGTATGCCCGATGTGCGGCGTCCGGGGGCCCGGACCAGGGCCTGGATCAGGCGAGCGCGTCGTTCACCACGGACCGCGCCTGCTCCTGCACCTCCACCAGGTGCTCGGGGCTGATGAAGGACTCGGCGTAGATCTTGTACACGTTCTCGGTGCCGGAGGGGCGGGCCGCGAACCACGCGTCCTCGGTGGTGACCTTGAGCCCGCCGATGGCCGCCCCGTTGCCGGGGGCAGTGGTCAGCTTGGCGGTGATCTCCTGGCCGGCGAGGGTCGTGGCGGTGACCTGCTCGGGCGACAGCTTCGCGAGCCGAGCCTTCTGCTCGAGGGTCGCCGGGGCGTCCACCCGGGCGTACCAGGACTCGCCGTAGCGCTGCACCAGGTCGGCGTGGTGCTGGGAGGGGGAGCGTCCGGTGGTGGCGAGCATCTCGGAGGCCAGCAGCGCCAGGATCAGCCCGTCCTTGTCGGTGGTCCACACGCGGCCGTCGCGGCGCAGGAACGAGGCGCCGGCGGACTCCTCGCCGCCGAAGCCGACGGACCCGTCGAGCAGTCCGGGCACGAACCACTTGAACCCGACGGGCACCTCGAGCAGCTGGCGCCCGAGCCCGGCCGCGACCCGGTCGATCAGCGAGGACGACACGAGGGTCTTGCCGATGGCGGTGTCGCCGGGCCACGCGGGGCGCGCGCCGGAGTAGAGGTACTCGATGGCCACCGCGAGGTAGTGGTTCGGGTTCATCAGGCCCGCGTCGGGCGTCACGATGCCGTGCCGATCGGAGTCCGCGTCGTTGCCGGTGGCGATGTCATAGGGCGCCCCGTCGGCCATCGTGCGCACCAGGGACGCCATCGCGGACGGCGAGGAGCAGTCCATCCGGATCTTGCCGTCCCAGTCGAGCGTCATGAACGCCCACCGCGGGTCCACCGTCGGGTTCACGACGGTCAGGTCCAGCCCGTACCGCTCGCCGATGGCGCCCCAGTACTCGACGGACGCCCCGCCGAGCGGGTCCGCGCCGATCCGCACCCCGGCGTCACGGATCGCGTCGAGGTCGATCACGTTGGCGAGGTCGTCGACGTAGGCCTCGAGGAAGTCGTGCTTGTGGGTGGTCTCGGCGGCGAGGGCCGCCGCGAGCGACAGCCGCCGCACCTGGCCGACGCCCGAGCGCAGCAGCTCGTTGGCCCGGGCGGCGATCCACGCGGTGGCATCCGACCCCGCCGGGCCGCCGGTGGGCGGGTTGTACTTGAAGCCGCCATCGCGCGGCGGGTTGTGCGATGGGGTCACGACGATGCCGTCGGCTAGGCCCGGGCCCTCGACCCGCACGCCGTCGAGGCTGGTCGCGCCGTTGTGCAGCAGGATCGCGTGGGACACCGCGGGCGTCGGCGTGTACGAGTCGCGCGCGTCGACGAACAGCTCCACACCGGCAGCCGCGAGCACCTCCACGGCCGTCTGCCAGGCGGGCAGCGACAGCGCATGCGTGTCCCGGCCGATGAACAGGGGGCCGTCGGTGCCCTGGCCGCGCCGGTACTCGACGATCGCGGCCGTCGTGGCGATGATGTGCGACTCGTTGAACGCGCCGTCGAACGCGGAGCCGCGGTGCCCGCTGGTGCCGAACACCACCTGCTGGGCGGGATCGTCCAGATCGGGGCTCCGCTCGTAGTACGCGCTGACGAGCGCGTCCACGTCGATGAGGTCGGCAGGCTGGGCGAGGGTTCCGGCGCGCGGGTCCATGCAGCGATCCTGCCACCGACAACGCCGCAGGTCACCCGCTCAGGCGAGGGTCACATCGGCACAGCGGGTAATCTCGTCGCCCATGGCCACTGGTTCAGTCGATTTCGTCCTGCGCCCCTTCGAGGGGCTCCCCGGTGAGCCCGACTGGGTCGCCCTCAAGGAGGTCGTGCCCGCCGCGACCGCTCCCGCCCGCACCACCGCCGAGTACGGCTCGCGCGAGGTGCTCCTCACCACTGTGCTGCCGATGGGCTGGCCGGCGCTGCACCGCGACGACGGCGTGGTGCTGCTCGCCCTCCAGTCGCAGGGCGGCTCCGGCGACGCGAGCCGCGACCTCGCGGCCGTGCTGCTCGCCGCGCTGGACGTCGAGCCCGGCACCGCCGTGGAGCCCGAGGGCCTGCCCGGCCCCGGCCCGCGCCTGCAGGACGTGCTGGACCTCAGCATCCCGTTCGAGGTGACGGTCGAGGAGAGCTTCGGCTACTGGCTCGCGCCCGGCACCGAGCGCACCGCCGACCTGGCCGCCGCCATCGAGGAGGCCGACTCGGGCATCATCCCCACCGTCAAGCTGGGCTCCGTGGAGTCCGCGTACTGGTGCCGCATGGGCTCGCGCGAGTTCCTGCGCTGGGCGCAGCCGCATGACGAGCAGAAGGTCCTCGACGCCCTCGCGCGGCTGCACTCGAAGCGCGAGTCGGGCTTCGACGGCGCCAAGTTCGTCGGGTACTTCCGCTCCAGCGGCATCGTGGTGCCGGTGTGGGAGCTGGCCCGCGGCACCGAGGCCGAGGACATTGAGGGCGCCGTCACCGAGTTCCTGCCCCGTTTCGAGGCCGCCCTGGCGGATGAGACGCCGCTCGACGCGAACGCCCGCCGGGCCCGCGCCGGCCTCGTGGCCCGTCAGGTCACGCTGCGCTGACCCCCTCCGCACTGCGGGGTCCCCACCGCGTTGACGGCGAGGACCCCGCAGGCTGGGTAGGCTGGCCTTCGTGATGCGCCAGGGCGGCAAGGCTGCCGAAGTCGAGACGAACGCGCAGGTCGCGCGGGTGGACGCCACGCCCGAGCCCCAGGAGGCGGACGACATCGCCCCCGACGACGTGTCGTCGGGCGAGGAGACGCCGCCCAAGACGTCGCGCCGACGGGGCTCACGCCGCGCGGTCTCGTCCAGCGAGCCGCTCACCAGCCCCACCAAGAAGGTGCCCGGCGCCCGGTCGCGTCAGCGCGTCGCCGTGGTGATCCCCGCGAAGGACGAGTCCCGGCGCATCGCCGCCACCGTCCGCTCCGCCCGGGCCATCCCGCACGTCGACCTCGTGCTGGTCGTCGACGACGGCTCCGAGGACAACACCCAACATGTGGCCCGTGAGGCCGGCGCCGTGGTGGTGCGCCACTCGCATAACCGTGGCAAGGCCGCCGCGATGGAGACGGGCGCCGCCGTCGTCGCGATGCGTGACGCCCCGGACCGCCTGCCGCGCCTGCTGCTGTTCATCGACGGGGACCTGGGGGAGACGGCAGTCAACACCGCGCCCCTCGTCCCGCCGGTGCTCGAGGGCACCGCCGACCTGTCCATCGCCCTGCTGCCGCCGCAGCCCGGCGCGGGTGGACGCGGCATCGTCGTGGGCGCCGCGCGCCGCGCCATCGCGGCGATGACCGGCTGGACGCCCACCCAGCCGCTGTCGGGCATGCGCTGCCTCACCCGTGAGGCCTTCGAGGCCGCCACCCCGCTCGCCCGGGGTTGGGGCGTCGAGACCGGCATGACCATCGACCTGCTGCGTCAGGGCTTCGTGGCCGTGGAGGTCCCGTGCGATCTGCGGCACCGGCCGTCCGGCGCGGACCTCAAGGGCCAGCTCCACCGCGCGGCGCAGTACCGGGACGTGCAGCTCGCCGTCAACGCGCGCCGCGTCCGCCGCGCCGCGGGGGCGCTGCGGTCCACCGTCACTCCGGCGCGGGACCCGAAGGGCTGACGCCCTCCTGCCCGGACGGCGCCTGCGCGCCGGCCGGGTGCCGCTGTCGCAGCAGCAGCAGCCAGTTCGCGCATGCCGCGATGAGCAGCGGCACGGTGATCGCGATGCCGATGGCGGGGATGACCACCCCCGAGTCGTTCACCGCGAAGCCGATGCCCAGCGTGACTGTCAGCGCCACCAGCCCGGACTGCAGCATCGGGGCGTCCGTGCCCAGCCGGGTGAGCGGGGCGCCTGAGGACAGCCACCCGTAGGCGCCGCCGTCGGGAGCCCCCACGGCGGTGCGCAGCGGGCGGCCCAGCACCAGGATCACCACGACCAGGCCGCCGATGGCGAGCAGCGTCAGTTCGTTGCTGAACAGGATGTCCACGTTCTGCTTGAGCTTGCGGGCCACCACGGGCCACAGGCCGCCATCGAGCACCGTCTCGACGAAGCGGCCCAGGTGGGTGCGGGAGTCGGCCGGGCGCAGCCAGTCGATGACCGCGAACACCGTGACCGTCACCGCGCCGGCGGCCAGCACGCTGAGCGCGCGCCACCAGTTGAGGCGGATGCCCGCGGCGAGGAGCGCCAGCACCGCGAAGCCGGGCACCAGGGCGGGCGGGCCGCCGAAGTCCGCGCCGATGCTCGGCAGGCCGTCCAGCAGCGTCGCGGCGACCCCGATGGCCACCACGACCCCCACGGCGGCGCCCCGTCGGCCGCGGGCGACCAGCGGGTTGGTCACGGCGACCGCGAGCAGCACGGCCGCGGTGGCGAACAGCGCGAACGCCGTGTTGTTGAACCCGTAGAAGCGGCCCGCGATGAGCGAGCGGGTGCCCATCAGGGACTCGAGCTGCAGGTTCGCGCCGGTGGCGATGTCGATGGCGATGACCACTGCCGTGATCGCCGCGACGACGCCCAAGGGGCCCAGCAGCCAGTTCCGCCAGCGCGGCAGCAGCGCGATGGCCGTGATGACGCCCACCCACGTGACGATCAGCGCCGTGAGCGCGTACGAGGGCGGGTCCACCCGCCACCACGGGCTCAGGTTCGCCAGGAACGTCGAGACCGGGATCGCGGCCACGGCCACGCCGGCGACGCGGAGCTGCTTGAGGACGAGCACCGGGTCGGTGCTGGCGGCCAGCGCGCGGCGGCCCTTGCGGGGCGCCCAGCGGTCGAGCGTGCGGCCCCACCAGTCGAGCACCCGGCCGTTGAGGCCGACGGTCACCAGCGCGTACAGGATCAGGTTGATCGCCACGAAGATCACGTAGAACGACGAGACCAGCGGCGTGACGGCGAGCACGTGGTCGTTGTCGTCGACGAGCTGTGCCACGCGCTTGCTGGCCAGCGCCGGGCCGGGGGTCGTGGTGATCGTGGTGCCGACCAGCGCGCCCGCCGGCACGTCGCCGCGCAGGCCCAGCGCCGTGAGGATCGTGGGGGTCACGTCGGTGGTCTGCAGGTAGCCGGGCTGACGGGTGGAGCGCGCCGCCAGCAGCGCGTCCGCGTAGTCGCCGTCGCCGGTGGCCTGCGGGCCGCTCGCGGCGGCGAGTTGGAGCTGCGCCCGCCGGGACGAGTCGGCCAGCGACGTCACCAGCACCGTCGTGTCGACGCGTGTGTCCGAGACACCAGCCAGCACGGCGCCCACGCGCGCGTCGATGATCTGCGCCTGCTCGCCGTGCGTCGGCTCGGTCACGGCGTCGGGGCCGACCAGCTCGGGGGTCTCGACGTCGTCCTCGGACGCCTCGTCGGTGGGCAGCGCCACCACCCGGTCCGAGGTGCTCTGGCCCGGGTCGCGGATGGAGCCCACATCGACGACCACGAGTTGTGCGCCACCGTCCAGCGCGTCGCGCACCGCAGTCTGCAGCGCGGACGTGGTCCACGGGCGGTTGAGGTGCTGCCCGACGGGCACGCCGTCCGTCCCCGCCAGGGCGATCGCCGCGCCGGGCCCGATGCCGACGGCCGCGGTGCCGGTCGCCGCGAGGGTGTCGCCGAGCAGGCCGGGCCTCGACGCGTAGTCCTCCTCGGCCGCCGACTGCAGGTAGTCGTCCCAGGCCGGCACCGCCTGGTCGGGCAGCGGGTCGCGCAGGGTGCGGCAGGTGCGATCCTCGGCGACCAGGTCCGCGGCGCGGGCGCCCGCCGACACGGCCAGCCACCCGTCCGCGGGGCAGTTCGAGGAGTGGACACTGCGGGCCGCGATGCTGCCCACGGCGCCCTCGCGGGACATCGTCCACAGCGCGGGGGTGGTGAGCGTGCCGATGTCGTCCCAGCGCAGGCCCGTGGTACCGATGAGCACCACAGGCGCGTGGCTCGCCTCCACGGCGGCGGGGTTGGACGCGCTGGACTTGGCGGTGGGGGACGATGCGGGGGTCGACGCCGGGATGGCGGCGGCGGCCGGGCCGGCGAGCCCGAGCAGCAGCACGAGCGCGCCCACCACGGCCGCCATCGCGGTGGCGAGGGCGTGGCGGGGGGTCAGGGCGCGGGGAGGCGTCGGCACCGGGCCAGCCTACGGTCGCACTAGGCTCGTCCAGTCGTGCTCCAGACCCGGACGCCCTGCTGGGCGCGGGCGGCGCACGGTATCCGCACGAGCCCCTCACCAGCCGCTCCCAATCCGCCGTCCGCGTCAGCCCACGGCCTGAGCACCGACCGGAGGACGTCCATGTCCGTCCCGCGCTACGCGTACCTCGGCCCCGCCGGGACGTTCACCGAGGCCGCCCTGCGCCAGGTGGCCTCCCCGGACGAGTCCCAGTACCTGCCGCAGACGGATGTGGTCTCCGCGATCGAGGCCGTGCGCTCCGACCTGGCCGACTTCGCCGTGGTCGCGATCGAGAGCACCGCCGAGGGTGGCGTCACCGCGACCCTCGACGCGCTGGCCGTGGGCGAGCCGCTGGTGCTGCTGCGCGAGATGCTCGTGCCCGTCGGGTTCACGCTCGTCGCCGCGCCCGGGGTCCGGCTCGAGGACGTCCACCGCATCTCCGCGCACCCGCACGCGTGGGTGCAGTGCCGGCGCTGGCTCGCCGCGCACCTGCCCGGTGTCGCGCATGTGCCTGCCACGTCCAACACCGCCCCCGCGGCGCTCCTCGCCGAGCAGGTCGCCCAGGGCGGTGGCCCGGAGCTCGCGTTCGACGCCGCGCTGGTGCCGCCTCCCGCTGTCGCGCACTACGGGCTGCACGTCCTCGCCGAGCACGTCGAGGACAACGACAGGGCCGTCACCCGGTTCGTGCTCGTCGGCCGCCCG
This sequence comes from Cellulomonas timonensis, assembly GCF_900046455.1. Lineage (GTDB taxonomy): Bacteria > Actinomycetota > Actinomycetes > Actinomycetales > Cellulomonadaceae > Cellulomonas_A > Cellulomonas_A timonensis. The sequence continues at coordinate 214 of NZ_FCOT01000011.1, read as the reverse complement.
GGCGAGGTGCCCGCCCCCACCGGCGCGGACAAGACGACCCTGGACGTGCACCTGCCCAGCAACGAGGCGGGCGCCCTGCTGGACATGCTCGAGCAGTTCGCCGCGCGCGGGGTGAACCTGTCCCGGATCGAGTCGCGGCCCATCGGCGATGCGCTCGGGCGGTACTCGTTCTCCATCGACGCCGAGGGGCACATCGCCGACGAGCGGATGGGCG
>NZ_FCOT01000010.1 GCF_900046455.1 Cellulomonas timonensis | reverse complement strand
CTCGCGTCTCCTGGCCCGCAGTGCCGGTGGCGGTGACCGTCGCGCCGCTGGTGTCACCCGCGTGGCCGAGCCCGCCGACCGTCTCCCCGGTGATCGTCCCGCCGACGGCGGCCTGGTACTCCTCGCCCGCGACCACCTCCGCCGACGAGTAGATGACGGAGCCGTACTGCTTGGTCGTCTCGAACACCGCGAGCTGGTTCCCGTCGGAGTCCAGGATGTGCACCACGTCGCCGGCCTGGCCGGTGAGGGAGAGCGCGACGAAGGACTGCGCCGAGGACGCCGCAGGGGTCTGCGCCATGCCCGAGCTGCCCACCGCGATGAGCTCGCCGCCGGTGACGTCGAACGTGCCGGCGACGTCGATCGAGCCATTGCCGCCGTTCGTGGGGCCGTGCACCACCAGCGTCCCGCCACTCAGGGAGGCGGAGCCGTTCGAGTCGAAGCCGTCGCCACCGGCGTCCAGCACCACAGTGCCGCCCGTGATCGTCAGGCTGGAGCCGTCGGCGGCGTCGCCGCCACCGGGCGCCGGCGCGTCGCCCCACTCGTCCTCCGAGGCGTCATTGTCACCGCCCGCGGCATTGATGCCGTCGTCGGACGCCACGACGGAGACCTGACCGTCGACGACCGTCACCTGCGCCGCCTCCAGGCCCTCATACGAGCGGGTGACGTCCACCGAGCCGCCGCTGATCCGCAGGGCGTTGTTCGCGTGGATGCCGTCATCGCCGGAGGCGAGGGTCACGGCGCCGCCCGCGAGGTGCACGGCGCCGTCGGAGTGGATGGCGTCGTCAGCAGCGCTGACCAGCACATCCCCAGCGCCCACGATGACGCAGACGTCGCCGACCAGGCCCTTCGGCGACGCGTCCGCGGCCACTGACGCGGAGCTCCCGCCCCCTGTCGTGACGTCCAGGGCGCCGCCGGAGACGATCACATCCGTCGCCGCGGCGATGCCGTCGTCACCCGCGACGAGCGTGAGGTCACCACCGGAGACGGCGACGTAGCCCATCGTCTCGTCCTCGTCGTTGTCGGACTTCAGCGCGTCGCCGCCGGCCTCGACGTCCAGGTCGCCGCCCCGCACCACGAGGTAGTCCTTGCCGCGGATGCCGTCGTCCACCGCATCGACGGTGAGCGAGCCCGAGTCGATGACCAGTCCGTCCTTACTCGCGATGGCGTCGTTGGCGTTGCCCTCGACATGCAGCGCGCCGCCGCCGGTGAGGGTCAGGTCGGCGGTGGAGAAGAGCGCCGCGTTGGGCTCATCCGTCGCGGCGTCCGGGTAGACGTAGGTGGAGGCGTCGGACAGGCGGTTCGACGTCCCGTCGGCGAGCACCACGACTGCCTCGTCGGCGTCGAGGAACTGCAGCGGGCTGGTGGTCGAGCTGGTGATCTCGGCGCCGTCGAGGATGACGCGGACCAGGCCGTCGCCGGCGCTGTCCACCACGACCTGGCCGTCGTCCAGCGTGCCGGAGAGCCGGTACGTGCCGGGCGCCGTGAGGGTGACGGTTGAGCCGTCGACCCGCACGCCGTCGTCGTCGGCGGTGGCGGAGTCTCCGTTGAGCGTGAGGGGGACCTCGTCGGACGGGTCCCACGCCTCGGCCGCGGTGTGGGCCGAGGCGTTCGCGGCCATCGCCTCCTCGACGGACAGGTCGGCGTCCGTGGCGGGCGTGGCCGCCGACGTGGAGGCGGACGCGGAGGAGTCGCCCGTCTCGGAAGAGTCCACGGCGGCCGTGGACGTGCAGCCGGCCAGCAGGGCGAAGGCCGCGACGGGGGTGAGGAGGTGCGTCAGGGTGGTGCGTCGCATCAGATGCTCCAAACGGCGAGGGTGCTCATGCGGTCGGGGTGCTCAAGCGGTCAGAGGCGACCGCTGGGACATGGCGGCCGAGGACGCGCCGCCAGGGTGTGGCCGGGAGTTCCGGGTGCAGGGCGGCCATGCCGGTGCCGTACTTGGAGATCCGCACCGGTCGGAGGCGGTGCCGCCACAGCAGCCGGTCCGTGGACGACGGGGTCGAGCCCGTCTTGGTCTCGACGATCGCAAAGCCGGGCAGGGCGACCTCGACGCCGCTCACGGGGTCGGCCCAGACCAGGCCGGTGTCGATGGTGGTGCGGCTGTCGCCCGGCAGATGGATTGTCGTGCGGTGGTAGCGGCTGACCAGCGTCGGGACGAAGGGCGCCGCGCCTGTGCTCGGGATCGCGGCGCGTTCCAGCACCTCGTCGGCGAACCGCAGGCCCGCGGGTGTGAGCCGGCCGCGCTGATCCGGGTCGTGCGGCAGGCGCGTCTTGACGGTGGAGCCGCGCGGGCCCCGCGTCTTGACCTCCATCCAGCACTGGCGCGAGTCCACGTAGGTGCGGGTGCGGACCTTGAACCGGCGACGACGCCGGTGGGCGGCGCCGAGGTAGCTCGTCAGATCAGGCGTGTCGAAGTACACCGACTCGTAGGCGAAATCGCGGGCTCCGCCGATCTCCAGCACGCGGGCGCCCGGGTCGGTCTGCCGCAGCAGCGGCTCGAGCGCGTCGAGCGGGACGACGTACTTGCGGTCCACCCGCGTCTGCAACGCAGCGCGGGCGTCCAGCTCGACCAGGCTGATAGGAGCGAGGCGGTCGATGGCGCTGCCTCCGACGACGGACGTCATCGCAGGCCCGCCGCCAGGTCATCCCGGGCCGAGGTGGGGAATGCGGCCCCCGGCGCGGCGGGGCGGGCGGACTCCGGCGCCCCCGTCACCGCGTACCGCACCTCGACACAGGTGGTGTCGTTCACCAGGTCGAGCCGCTGCACGCTCACCCGGTGGACCTGCGCCCCCAGCAGGCCCTCGAGGTGTGCGATGAGCGCTGTCTCGTCGGCCAGCGCGACGTCGAGGACCACCACCTGGTGGCGGTACTGGCGGAACAGGCGCGGGTGGTCGCCCACGGCGAGGACCACCAGGATCAGGGCCATGAGCCCGATGCTCAGACCTGGCGCCCCGCCCGAGAGCCCGCCCAGCAGCCCGAGCGCGAGCGCTGAGAAGTAGTACGCGACCTCATGCTGCTCGAGCTCGGTCGAGCGCAGCCGGATGATCGACAGGACCCCGAACAGCCCGAGCCCCAGGCCCGCGCCCACGGCGCTCTGCGCGAGCGCCCCCGCGACTGCGAGCACCCCCACGTTGACGCCCAGGTAGGCGACCACGAGGTCGCGTCGCCGGTGGCGCGGGAAGTACAGCCCGAACGTGAGGATGCTGATCGCGATGAGGTCGACCAGGTACAGCAGGTACTGCGACATGCGGGGCCTCCGGGGAGTCTGGGCCGAATCGTTCTCGGCCGGACCATTCACCCGCGCGTGCCTGTGCCCGACCTGTGCCTGCCCTGTGGTGGAGATTCGTTTCCGTCGCCGCCAGGGGAGTCGCCCTAGCCCACCGCCTCCGTCGGGCGTCGTTGTGCCTGGCCACCGACGCGACGGGAGTTGACGACATCGGCCCAGGTAGTTAGTGTTCGACTAAATTTAGTGGTGAACAAAGGAGTTCGATGTCGCCCGCATCCCGCCCGTCCGCCCGAGGTGACCTGGTCCCGTCGGCGATCCTCGGGCTGCTCGGCACGCGGGGCCCGACCTCCCGCGCCGACGTCGCCCGAGCGCTCGACGTCAGCCCGGCGCTCGTGACGCAGCTGACCAAGGACCTCATCGCGCGCGGGCTCGTCACCGAGCTCGAGCACGCGCCCTCGCAAGGCGGGCGCCCGGCGCGGCTCCTCGGGCTCGTCCGCTCTGCCGGGGGAGCGATCGGCGCCAAGGTCACCGCCGACCACGTCGCCCTCGTCGACGTGGACCTCGACGGCACCGTCCGCAGCCAGTCCACGCAGCGCTTCGACCCCGACGCGCCGGACGCGCTCGACGCGCTCGGCCACATCCTCGGCTCCGCGGTCGACGACCACTCCGGGCCGCTGCTCGGCATCGGCGTCGGCATCCCCGGCTCGGTCGACTCCCAGGCCTCCGGCATCGTCGACGCCCCGACCCTCGGCTGGTCCGACGCCCACGTCGGCGCAGTGCTCCGCAGCACCCTCGGCGTGCCCGTCCTGGTGGAGAACGACGTCAACACCCTCGCCGTCGCCGAGCGGCTGTACGGCACCGGACGCGACCACGGCTCCTACCTGGTCGTCACGATCGGACGCGGCATCGGCTGCGGCATCGTCGTCGACGGCGCGGTCTACCGGGGCGCGTCGGGTGGCGCCGGCGAGATCGGGCACATCCCGATCACCATGGACGGCCCCCTGTGCGGCTGCGGGGCCCGGGGCTGCCTCGAGGCCCACATCGGCGAGGACGCCCTGGTGCGAGCCGCCCTCGAGCAGGGCGTGGTCGGCCCGCGGGGGACTGCCACCGGGCTGCGCCAGGCCGCCGAGCGCGGCGACGCCGCCGCCCAGGAGATCTACCGCGAGGCCGGCGCGCGCCTCGGGCGGGCGCTCGCGGGCGTCGTGCACACCGTGGACCCCGAGGTGATCGTGCTGCTCGGCGAGGGCATCGACGCCTGGCGGCACTGGGAGCCCGGCTTCGAGCCGTCCTTCCGGGGCCACCTCATGCCCGCGCGCCGCGGCATCCCGTTCGTGATCGAGCCCTGGGCCGAGGACAAGTGGGCGCTCGGCGCCGCGTCCCTGGTGTTGGCGAGCCCCTTCGACGCCGCGGGGGCGGCTGGCGACCAGGGGCGGCTCGTGCGCGAGCGCCTCCACGCCGGGGCGGACGACCACGCCGAGCCCGCACGATGAGCGCGTCGACGGCGCCGTCCCTCGCGCCCCGCGCCACCGTCGACACGGCCGTCGGCCGCGCCCGCCGCGGCCCCGCCTCCCGCCGTCGGGGCCTGAAGCACGCCGGGTGGGTGTTGCTCTTCCTGCTGCCGAGCGCGATTCCGCTCATCGCCTTCGTCCTGGTCCCGATGGTGGGCTCGGCCTGGGTGAGCCTGCACCGCTGGAACCTCATCTCTGGCATGGAGTGGGTCGGCCTGGACAACTACGCCAAGCTGCTGGGCGACCCCACGACCCGCAAGGTCTTCGGCAACACGCTGATGTACATCGCCGGATACCTGCCGCTCGTGTACGTGGGCGGCCTGGGCCTCGCGCTGCTGCTCAACCAGGCGTTCCGCGGCCGGTCCTTCTTCCGCGCGGCGTACTTCCTGCCGGTGGTCACCAGCTGGGTCGTCGTGGCGCTCGTGTGGCAGTGGCTGCTCAACCCGAGCAACGGCCTCGTCAACCAGGCGCTCGGCGCCATCGGGCTCCCCGAGCCCGGCTGGTGGACGGATCCCACCTGGGCCCTGCCGTCGGTGGTGCTCGCCTCCGCGTGGAAGGACCTCGGCTTTGTCATGGTGATCCTGCTGGCCGGCCTGCAGGCGATCCCGGGCGACGTGATGGAGGCCGCGCGGATGGACGGCGCCAACGCCTGGCAGCGGTTCCGGTCGATCACGCTGCCGCTGCTGTCCCCGTCGACGTTCTTCGTCGTGGTGATCTCGCTGGTCAACGGATTCCAGGTCTTCGACCAGGTCTACGTCATGACCGGGGGAGGGCCGTCGGGGGCCAGCCAGGTCGTCGTCGGCCAGATCTACGACCTGACGTTCCGCTACGGGCGGGCGGGCGAGGCCTCGGCGCTCTCCTGGCTCCTCTTCGCCCTGATCCTCGGGGTCACGGCCTTCCAGCTGCACGGCCAGAAGCGGTGGGTGAACCATGCCTGACATCCAGACCACGACCTCTCGGCTGGGCCGCCGCGTCGTCCTCTACCTCGTCGTCGCCGTGGGCGCCGTGCTCATGCTGTTCCCCTTCCTCTGGACGGTGATCACCTCCATCACGCCCAGCGGGACGCTCTCCTCGGGGCCGAGCCTGGTCGTCGAGGACCCCACGCTGGACGCGTACCGCGAGCTGTTCGGCGTCATGCCGGTGTGGCGCATCGTGGGCAACTCCTTCGGGGTCGCCGTCGCCACGACGGTGCTCCAGCTCATCACGTCGTCGATGGCCGCGTACGCGTTCGCCCGGCTGCCGTTCCGGGGCCGCAACGTGGTCTTCGCGGTGTACCTCGCGACCCTCATGATCCCGCTGCAGGTGCTCGTCGTGCCGCTGTTCATCGAGATGACGCGCCTGCAGCTCAACGACACCTACTTCGCCCTGTTGGCCCCCACCATCGCCTCGGCGTTCGGGGTGTTCCTGCTCAAGCAGGCCATGGAGGGCGTGCCCCGCGAGCTGGACGAGGCCGCCACCATCGACGGGGCCGGCCACCTGCGCATCTTCAGCACGATCATGCTGCCGCTGGTGCGCCCCTCGCTCGCCACACTCGCGGTCTTCGCGTTCATGTCGAGCTGGAACAGCTTCCTGTGGCCCCTGGTGGTCATCAGGTCGCCCGAGCTGATGACGCTGCCGCTGGGGCTCGCGACGCTGCGCGGGCAGTTCACCACCGAGTGGGACGTGGTGATGGCGGGGGCTGTCGTCTCCATCATCCCGATCGCGTTGCTCTACCTCGTGGCGCAGCGCCACATCATCGCGGGGATGGCGCACACCGGCATCAAGTAGCCACCACCGCATCGGTCGTCGCATGGCGGCAACCGACCTCCCCCCGGATCGGCGCCGCCGCCGACCACCACGAAAGGAAGAACAATGTCGTTCCGAACCACCTCCCACCGCACCCGTGGGGCGGTGCTCGGCGTGAGCGCCGCGCTCGCGCTGACGCTCACGGCGTGCAGCCAGGGCTCGGCGACCGCGCCCCAGACCGGGGACGGGGACGCCGACCAGAAGGTCACCGTCACCTACATGAACTTCTCCGCGAACGGCGGCCACGAGGCCGACCTGGACGCGATCGTCGCGGCGTTCGAGGACGCCAACCCGGACATCGACGTCCAGGTCGAGACCCTCCCGTACGCCGACTACTTCACCAAGCTGCTGACCTCGGTGGCGGGCGGCACGGTCTCCGACACGTTCGAGCTCAACTTCGAGAACTTCGTGACGTACGCGGCCAACGGCGCGCTCGCGGAGCTGACGGTCGAGAACGCCGACGCGTACACACCGTCGCTGCTCGAGTCGTTCTCCCACGACGGCGCCCAGCTGGGCCTGCCGGCCTCGTTCTCGAATGTCGTCCTGTTCTACAACACGGACCTCTTCGACGCGGCGGGCCTCGCGTATCCGACAGCCGACTGGACCTGGGCGGACGAGCAGGCCGCGGCCGAGAAGCTCACCGACCGGGCAGCCGGGGTGTGGGGCGACTACCAGCCCATCTCGTTCCACGAGTTCTACAAGGCGCTGGCCCAGGCCGGCGGCGAGTTCTTCGACGCCGAGCAGACCGCTGCGACCTTCGCGAGCCCCGAGGGCATCGAGGCCGCGACGTGGCTCGTCGGCAAGTCCGGGACGACCATGCCGACCGAGGCCGACGGCGCAGGCACTGCCGATTTCGACACCGACCTGTTCAAGGCCGGCAAGCTCGGCATGTGGCACAGCGGCATCTGGATGTTCGGCGGCCTCGCCGAGGTCGAGGGCCTCGGCTGGGACATCGCCGTCGAGCCGGGCCACACGCAGAAGGCGTCGGCGCTGTTCGCGAACGGCGTGGCCGTGTCCGCGAAGTCGGCGCACCCCGAGGAGGCCACACGGTGGCTCGAGTTCCTCACCGCATCCGACACCACGGTGACGACACGGCTGGCCACGTCGTGGGAGCTGCCGCCCGTCGCCGACCAGTCGCTGCTGGACAGCTACCTCGACGTCACCCCGCCGGCCAACCGCGCCGCGGTGTTCGACTCGCTCGACGCGGTGGCGCTGCCCCCGGTGATCGAGTCCCAGCAGGAGATGCAGGACATCGTCGGCGAGGAGCTCGCCAACGCCGCAGCCGGCCGCAAGACCGTCGAGCAGGCGCTCACCGACGCGCAGACCCGGGTCACCGCCCTCCTGGGCTGACCCGCCCGTGGTGGGCCCGGGCGATCGGCCGGGCCCACCACTCGCGCGCATCGCGCGCGGATTCCCGCACGACACTGACCAGGACTGTGAGACATGACCGACCCCATCCCGGCGATCTCCTCGCCCGACCGTGAGCGCCTCGTCGCGCTCACGCGCCGCAGCCACGCCGTCATCGCGGGCCACCAAGACCCTGGCGGCGCCTATCCCGCCTCACCCACCTTCTCGGCCTATCGCGGCTACGCGTGGCTGCGTGACGGGGCGTTCACGGCCGAGGGCATGTCCCGGTATGGCGATGTCGGCTCGGTCGACCGCTTCCACGACTGGGTCACCGACGTCCTGGCGGCGCGGGCGGAGCAGGTGGCCGGGCTGATCGCAGCGGCAGGCGCAGGCCAGGACCTCCCGCTCGACCGCATGCTGCCGACGCGGTTCACGTTCGACGGCGCCGACGGCTCCGACCCGTGGTGGGACTTCCAGACCGACGGCTACGGCATGTGGCTGTGGGCGGTGGTGACCCACGCGCGCCGCCACGCCCTGGCGCTCGACCGCTGGCTCCCCGGCGTCGAGGTGGCTGTCGACTACCTCCTCACGTTCTGGGACCGCCCGTGCTACGACTGGTGGGAGGAGCACGTCGAGCAGCGCCACGTCTCGACGCTCGGCGCGATCCACGGCGGCCTGCGGGCCATCGCCGAGGCGGGCGCGCTCGACCCGACCCGCACACGGCGGGCGCTCCACGTCGCCGAGCAGGCGCGCGGGCTCGCGCTGGCCGAGGGCACGACGGCCGGCCGCGCGGGCGACCCCGCGGCGCCGCACCTCGCCAAATGGCTCGGCTCGACTGCCGTCGACGCCTCGCTCGCAGCATGTGTGGCGCCCTTCGGGCTGGTCGAGCCCGGGACCACGATCGCGGCCGCGACGCTCGACGCGGTGGCCCGTGACCTCGACGTCGACGGCGGCGTGCACCGCTTCCGCGCCGACGTGTTCTACGGGGGCGGGCAGTGGCTGCTGCTGGCCTGCCTGCTGGGCTGGAACCGTGCCGTCGCAGGCGACCGCGCGGGCGCCTTGCGCCACCTGCAGTGGGTCGCAGACCACGCCACGGAGGACGGCGAGCTGCCCGAGCAGGTCCCTGACCACCTGCTGGCCCCCGAGCGCCGCGACGAGTGGCTCGAGCGCTGGGGCCCCGTCGCGACCCCGCTGCTGTGGTCCCACGGCATGTACCTGATCCTTGCCGACGAGCTCGGCCTGCTCCCGGAGGACGACCAGCGATGACCCTCACCACGACGACCGGACCGGCGCTCACGCACCGCCCGCACGGCATCGAGCACCCCTACGCGACGTCGGCCGATCAGCGCGTGCCGGTGCTCCCCGAGGCCGGGCAGAGTGTCCGCCTCGGCGTGCTCGCGCGCCCCGACGTGACGGCCGTCGCCTGCGAGTGGCACGACCAGGCCGCGGGCACCACCACCGTGCTCACGCTGTCTCCGGCGAGCGCCTCGGCTGCGGACGCCGCCGCGCTCGCGGGCGGCGACGGCCACCTGGCAGCGGCCCAGGCCGCGCAGCTCGAGGCCGACGGCGGCTGGTCGGCACAGAGCCCGGTCCTCACCGCCGGGACGCGCTACCGCTACCGGTTCCTGGCCGACACGGCGCCCGCCGCGGAGCCGACCCCCTGGTTCGAGGTCTCGGCGGCGACCTGGTCCGAGGAGGGCGGCGACCTCGTGCTGACGGGTGGCGACGCACGCTCGCGGCTCGGGCCCGGGGGCGTGTCGTGGCTGCGGGACGCCGAGGGCGCGCGCCGGGCGCGGCTCGCGCTGCGGCTCGAGCCGCAGGAGCGCGTCGTCGGCTTCGGCGAGCGGTACGACGCCGTGGACCAGCGCGGCACGGCGCTCGACGCCGTCGTGTTCGAGCAGTACAAGTCGCAGGCCGCGCACCGCCGCACGTACCTGCCGATGCCGTTCGCGCATGTGGTGGGCCTGTCTCTTATACTCTTCCGACCCTGCCCCCGTGCCCACCGCTCCAGCTTCGGGCCTTGGCTTACTTTTCAGGCCGGGTGGGGCTTCCACGTCCGCACCGCGCGGCGCACCTGGTACGACGTCGGCGCCTCGCAGCCCGACGTGCTGGTGGTGGAGGCCGCGCTGGGCGGGGCCCCGCATGAGCGGCTCGAGGTCGCCCTCTACGACGGGACGCCCGACGAGGTGCTGCGCGCGTTCGGCGACGAGGTCGGGCGCGCCGAGGAGCTCCCCGCGTGGGTGTTCCGGCTGTGGGCCTCGGGCAACGAGTGGAACACCCAGCGGCTCGTGATGGAGCGCATGGACAGCCACCAGGACCTCGACATCCCCGTGGGCGCCGTGGTGATCGAGGCGTGGAGCGACGAGGAGGGCATCACGATCTTCCGCGACGCCCAGTACGAGGTCACCCCCGACGGAGCCCCGCACGACGCCGCCGACTTCGCCTACCCAGCGGGCGGGGCGTGGCCCGACCCGCGCGCCATGATCGACGAGCTGCACGCCCGCGGCATCAAGGTGATCCTCTGGCAGATCCCGCTGCAAAAGACTGAGCACGACCTGGGGCCCGACGTTCCCCATGACAGCCAGGTGCTGTCCGACGGACGCGCGATGGTCGCGTCGGGCCACGCCGTGCGGGAGGCCGACGGCTCGGCCTACCACAACCGCGGGTGGTGGTTCCCGCAGGCGCTCATGGCGGACCTGTCCACGCAGGAGGGCCGCGACTGGTGGACGGCGAAGCGGCGCTACCTCGTGGCCGACCTCGACGTCGACGGGTTCAAGACCGATGGCGGCGAGCACGCCTGGGGCCACGACCTGCGCTACGCCGACGGGCGCCGGGGCGACGAGGGCAACAACCTCTACCCGGTGCACTACGCGCGGGCGTTCGGCGACCTGCTCCGCGCGCACGGCAAGGCGCCCGTGACCTTCTCCCGCGCGGGCTTCACCGGCTCGCAGGCCCACGGCCTGTTCTGGGCAGGCGACGAGGACTCCACCTGGGAGGCCTTCCGGAACTCCGTGACGGCCGGCATCACGGCCTCGGCCTGCGGCATCGTGTACTGGGGCTGGGACCTGGCCGGATTCTCGGGCCCGGTGCCCGACGGCGAGCTGTACGTGCGCGCGGCCGCCGCGGCCACGTTCATGCCCGTGATGCAGTACCACTCCGAGTTCAACCACCACCAGCGGCCGCTGCGCGACCGCACCCCGTGGTTCGTGGCCGAGACCCATGACGACCCGGCTGTCGTCGACGAGTTCCGGCGCTACGCCCACCTGCGCGAACGCCTGGTGCCGTACCTGGCCGAGCAGGCGGCGCGCACGATCGCCACCGACCGCCCGCTCATGCGGGGCCTGTTCTTCGACTGGCCCGACGACCCCGCGGTGTGGGACTGGACCGGGCAGTTCCTGCTCGGTGACGATCTGCTGGTGCACCCGGTGACCGAGCCGGGGATCAGCACGTGGGCCACCTACCTGCCCGCCGGCACGTGGGTGGACGTCTGGTCAGGGCAGGTGCTCGAGGGCGGCGCCACGGTCGAGCGGTCGACGCCGCGCGACATCGTGCCGGTGTACTGCCGCGCCGAGCGCTGGGCCGAGCTCGCGCCGGTGTTCGCCGCCTGACCGACAGCCTCCGGGGCCCGCCGCGAGAGGCGGGCCCCGGAGGGTCAGCGCGCCAGCTCGGCCAGGATGATCGCGTTGCCCCACGGGTCGCGGATGTGCGCGTACCTGCCGTCGTCGTCGACGAGCGGGCCGTGGTCGGGGTGCACGCCGGCGGCGGCCATCCGGGCGAGGTCGGCGTCGAGGGTGTCGGTGTACAGCACCAGCAGCGGGTACCCGGCGGTCTGGTTCCCGGCGCGCGCCCGGGCCTCGTCGGACGTCGCCGCGAACAGCCACAGGCCGGGGTCTTGCAGCCCGCCGGGGCCGACGTGCACGTAGCGGAAGCCGGGGGAGGGCTGCTCGTCGTAGAGGGTCGTGAAGCCGAACGCGGTGGCGTAGAACTCCTGTGCCCGGTCGAGGTCGTCGACGAGGACCGTGTATCTGCCGATGGTCACCATGCACGAAAAATGGTGCTTCGGGTGGTCTGGCGTCAAGCCGGGCAGCTGGTCAGCCCGCCGTGGTGCCGTGTGAGGCTGGCGGCGGCGGCCCGACGCGCATCGCGAGGGCGAGCACCGCCTGGGAGCTCAACGGTCGGCGCTGCGCCCTGCGGCGGAGCAGCACCATGCGGCGCAGCTCGCGTTCGGTGGGCGGAGCCTCGGTGGTGTTGTCGACGTCGTCGTCGGCCATGTCATCCACCTCCTGGGGAGACGACCTCGACCGGGGCCTCGATCGAGGGGAGTTCGGTGCGGGCGCTGAGCAGGGTCGCGGCGGCGATCCCGGTGATCAGGATCGCCAGCGCGGCCAGCGCGGCGGCGGCGCGCAGCAGGCCGGTGGGCCCGTCCGTGCGACGGGCTCCCAGCAAGGCGGCGATGCCCACGGCGAGCGCGAGGGCGACTGCCACGACGGGCATGGCGGGGATGAGCGCGAGGGACAGCGCGGCGAGGACGAGCAGCGCGGGCCCTGATCGGGCGGGGTGGCCGACGCGGTGCGGGACTGTGGCGGTCGGGCTGAGCAGCGCGGGACCTGCGACGTCCGCCTCGCGGGCGATCCGCTCGACCGGTCCGAGCCGCCGCAGCACGTCTTGCACATCCTCCGAGGTGGGCGCCTCGCCCAGGGACTCGTCGACGTGCTCGCGGATGGAGGCGACGACGTCGGCGCGCTCGGCGGGGTCGATGCCCGCCAGCGCGCGGTCGAGGTCCTCGAGGTACGCCTCGACGAGGGGCAGGTGCGGGGCGGTCATCAGCTGGCCTTTCCGAGCACGGCGTCCACGCCGTCGCTGAACGGGAACCAGATCGCCGCGAAGGTGCGGACGGCAGCGCGGCCCTCGTCGGTGAGGGAGTAGTAGCGCCGGGGCGGGCCGCTGCGGGACTCCTGCCAGGTGGTCTCGACCCAGCCCTGCTTGCGGAGCCGGGCGAGCAGCGGGTAGAGCGTGCCCTCGCTGGTGAACAGCGTCTCGTGGCGGCCGAGCTCCGTGGCGATCTCGAGTCCGTAGGCCGGTCCGGAGCGCAGGTAGGCCAGCACGCAGAACTCGAGCACACCCTTGCGCATCTGGGTGAGCACGCCTTCCGCGGTCGGTTCCATGCACGGCACGGTAGCAGTAACGTGCGCCGCAAGGTAGTGCGCATCGCCAGGTTCCCTGGTTGGCTCAACGCGGGAGCGAGGGGGCCTCCCGGTGGTTGGCCCCGGAGGCCCCGTCCGACCACCTAGGGGAGACACATGCACAGGTTCCGCACCGCCACCGTCGCCACGATCGCCGCCGCCGGGCTCGTCCTCGCCGCGGCGCCCAGCATGGCCGCAGGGCACAGCCCCACCGCGGCCGACAGCGTGTCCACGGCAGCCGTCACCGGCGCCGACGCGCTCAGCCCGGAGCTCGAGGCGTACCTCGGCACGTTGAGCCCCGCCGACCGCGACGCGTTCATCGCCAGCAACCTGCCGGCGGAGATCGTGCTGACCCGGGGCGCCCAGCAGCCCCTCGACGCGGCCGCCCGGCGCAGCCTCAGCGCGGCGACAGCCAGTGGCCGCTCCGTGGGCATCCTGGCGACGGGCTGCTGGACGGCGCGGCAGAACGGCAGCGCCCGGTCCGGGCTCGGCAACACGCTGTACACGTACTACACCGTGGGCGGCTGGTGCTCCTCGGGCTCGACCGTGACCAGCGCGTGGCTCGCTGACGCGGGCGGCGAGACGTCGACGCCGGGCTGGAGCTACCAGGGGCGGATCAACAGCGGGTCCGGCGTGGTGTCCAACACCGGCAGGGCCTACTCGCAGCACCGGTTCACGCTCAGCGCCGGCGGGGCGACGGTGCAGTCGCCCACCCCGTGCCTGCGGGTGACGGGGACGTCGAGCGGCTCCGCGTCGGGGTCGTCGAGCTGCGGGATCTGACCCGCGCCACACGAACGACGTCGGGCCCCCGAGGATCACTCCTCGGGGGCCCGACGTCGTTCTGCGCAGGTGAGGCCTGCGCCTGGCCGGCTAGCGCGTGGCGCCGGCCGCCGCGGCTGCCAGGTACTCGCGCCACCCGCCGTGCTGGGTGATCTCCGGGTGCTGCTCGGCGCGCTCGCGCTCGTACAGGATCCCGGGCACAACGCGCCCGTCGGCCAGCTGCACCGGGCCGCGGTACAGGCCGGCCGGCTCGCCCTCGATGACCTTCAGCAGGACCTCGATGGGCACCTGGTAGAGCTCGCCGGAGATCGACGCGCCCTGCTCGTCGTCGGCCACCTTGTACATGCCGGGGTGGACGTCGCCGATGGTGTGCACGCGGTAGAGGGGCGCCGTGGCGATCTCCTCGATGAACTCCGCGCCGGCGAGGTTCGGGTGCAGCTCCAGTCCGCGCATGAGCGTGCCGTTGACGAACAGGATGTCGTCGTCCAGCTCGGTGTTCTTCTCGTTGCGCGCCTTCCAGCCGAAGCCGACCAGGATGAGCGCCAGGAACACATAGCCCAGCGTCACGGACGGCGAGGCATTCAAGCCGATCTCGTAGGCGTTGATCAGGCCCACGAAGGACAGCACCGCGCCGAGCCCGGCCGTGATGGCCGCGGCGTACATCTTGCGGTCGATGATGAAGCACGTGATCGCGCCGAGCACGACGCCCACGAGCACCGCGCCCTGGCCCAGCAGCTTGAGGCCGTCGTAGATCACGCCGTTGTCGATGAGGGTGGCGATGCCGACCTCGTTCGCCGTCGTGCCAGCCGAGGCCAGCGCGTTGTCGATCTGGCCGGTGGCCCACTCCGCGATGCTGGGCAGCATCGCGATGACGATCGCGGGGGCGTAGCGCTTGGCGCTCACATTGAACGCCTGCGCCCCGATGACCAGGCCGATGTACAGCAGCACGGGCACGAGGGCCTGCATCGGGAAGATCGCGAGGAACGTGCCGATCAGCCCCGTGAAGCAGACCACCGCGACGACGATGCCGGTGACCAGCGAGTAGCCGATGCGACCGCCGACCTGCTTCCAGCCCGGGTGGCCGATGTACACGGCGGGCGGGAACGGCGAGCCGAGGAACGAGCCGACGATGGCGCCCAGGCCGTCGGCGGTGAGGACCTGGCGGACCGAGTAACGGTCGCCAGCGGCGGCGGCCGACTCGACGTTGGTCATGCCCTCGGTGAAGTTGTAGATGCCGAGGGGGATGGCCGAGGCGAGCAGCGGGGCGATGTCCTGCAGGCCGGTGACGACATCACCCGTCGGGAACGGCAGGTGCAGCGCGAGGTTCGCGATCGACTCCGAGACGGCGCTCGGCTCCAGGATCCCGCTCCACCCCAGCGCGACGCCGATCCAGGCGACGGCAGTGGCGGCGACGACGGCGAGCAGCCCGACGGGGGCGTTGAACGGCATCGGGCGGTTGCCCAGCCAGCCCACGAGGATGAAGGCCAGCGCGATGAACGCGATCCACGGCGCCTGCCAGATCTGCGCGGCAGGGCTCATCGCGATGAACGTGATGGAGATACCGGCCAGGGCGCCCAGCAGGGCGGCGCGCGGCGTGATCTTGCGGATCCACGGCCCGAAGATCGCGCCGAGCAGGATGATGCAGCCGATGATGAACGCCCAGGCGAGGCCAGCCCGCCAGGCCTTCATCGCGTCGCCGGACTGCAGCAGGACGGGCAGCATGACCACGAAGACGACGATGAACGTGTGGGGCACGCTCGGGCCGTACGGCAGTGCCGTGACGTCCGTGCGGTTCTCGCGGCGGGCGAGGCGGCGCGCGAGGATCGCGTACCAGATGTTGCCGAGCGGCAGGGCGATGCCCAGCGCGGGCAGCACCCGCCCGTACACGGTCTCGGCCGGGATCTTGACGACGGCCAGGCACAGGCCCGTCAGGACGATGACGTTGAGCAGGACGTTCGTGCCGAGGCCGAACAGCCCGTTCCAGTCACCCGGGACCCACCACTTGAGCTTGACGGGCGCCTCGGCGCCACGCTTCGGGGCAGCAGCGACGGTGCTCATGCCTCTCCTCCACTCTCGCTGGACTTGATCGCGCCGAGCAGGGCAGCGGAGTCCGCGACCCACCCGACAATGCCGCCCTGCGCCGAGAACATCGCCAGCGCGGACTCGTGGAACTCGGGGAAGTACGACGACGTGCAGTCCGAGAGCACGAGGCACTCGAACCCGCGGTCGTTCGCGGCGCGCACCGTCGACTGGACGCAGACCTCGGTGGTCACACCGGTGACGATCAGGCGCGTGATGCCACGGGCGCGCAGGATCGTCTCGAGGTCGGTGCCGTAGAACGAGTCCTTGCCGGGCTTGTCGAGCACGACCTCGCCCTCGATGGGCGCGAGCTCGGGGATGATGTCGTGGCCGCGCGAGCCGCGCACGAGCAGGCGTCCCATGGGCCCCTCCTCGCCGATGCGCAGCGACGGGTTGCCGCGGTCGCGCTTGGCGGGGAACAGGTCGGTCAGGTCGGGGCGGTGCCCCTCACGGGTGTGGATGATCGTGGAGCCCAGCTCGCGGAAGGCCGCGAGGACGCGCTGCGTCGGCTCGATCGTGCTGCGCAGCCGCGAGACGTCGTTGCCGAGCGACTCGCCGACCCCGCCCGCCTCCACGAAGTCACGCTGGAAGTCGATGCACATCAGTGCGGTCTGACGCGGGTCGAACGTGAACGAGAACGGCTCTGCGGGGACAGTGATGCTCATCAGATCTCCTGTTCGGGGCGGGGGGTGGGGACCATCGGCAGGGCGGTCGCAGAGGCCGTCGGCTGCCGGAGGATGACATGCGTCCCTGAGCCGCCGGCGAGCGCCTCACGCAGCCGGGGGAGGGACGTGATGACGGCGCGCTCTCCGCCGTCCTGGACGAACTGCAACGCGGACTCGACCTTGGGCCCCATGGACCCGGCGGGGAACTCGCCGGCCTCCAGGTGGGCACGCAGCTCAGCGGCCTCCACCACGTCCAGCGAGCGCTGGTCGGGTGTGCCCCAGCCGACGTAGACGTGGTCCACGCCGGTGACGAGCACCAGTGTGTCGACACCGGTCGTGGCGGCCAACAACGCGGACGCGCGGTCCTTGTCCACCACGGCGTCGACCCCGTGCCACCCGTCGGCGGTGCGCGCCACCGGGATGCCGCCGCCGCCCGCGGCAACGACGACCGCATGCGGGGTCAGGGCGCGGATCTGGTCGGCCTCCACGATGCGCAGCGGCGGCGGGCTCGCGACGACCCGGCGGAAGGCGCCCGGGCTCGTCTCGACGACGGTCCAGCCCTCGGCGGCGGCCCGCGCGCGGGCCGTCTCGCCGGTGAGCTGCGAGCCGATGGGCTTCGACGGGGCGCTGAACGCCGGGTCCTGCGGGTCCACCTCGGAGTGGGTCAGCACCGCGACCGCGCGGTCGCTGAGCCCGCGGCGCTCCAGGGCGGTGTTGAGCGCCATCGCCAGGATGTGCCCGATCCCGCCCTGCGAGTCGGCCACGGCGAGCCACAGGGGCAGGTCGGGCAGGCCCTCGTGGTCGGCGTCCGGGGCCACGAGCTCGCCGCGTCGCAGGATGAACCCGACCTGCGGCCCGTTGCCGTGCGAGACCAGCACGCGCCAGCCGTCGGCCACCAGGTCGGCGACCTGCTCGGCGAACTGCGCGGCCCGCTCGAGCTGGCGGGGCACCGAGCCCGGCTCGCCGTCGAGGACCAGCGCGTTGCCGCCGATCGCGACGAGCACGGAGCCCTTCATCGGGAGTCCCTGAGCTCGCGCAGGGCCAGCGCGGCCTGCGTGAACACGGCGCTGGGCGCCTCGACGATGCCGGCGCCGATCTGCCCGACGCCCGCCTCGCGGTGCGCGATGCCCGTGTTGATCACCGGCAGCACGCCCGTGTCGAGGACCTTCAACACGTCGATCCCGCTGGGCGTCCCGGTGAAGTTCAGCGGGGGCAGCATGTACGCGGGGTGCGGGCCCATGGTGATACGGCGCATCGACCGGGTGGTGGCCAGGGCGTCGTCGGGGGTCCCGCCCACGAACTGCACGATCGCGGGGGAGGCCGCCATCGCGAAGCCGCCCAGGCCGAGGGTCTCGGTGATCGCCGAGTCGCCCAGGTCGGGGTTCGCGTCGTCGATGCTGAAGCCCGGGAAGAACAGGCCGTCGGCGGGGCCCACCGGGGAGGTGAACCAGCGCTCGCCGGCGCCCGCGACCCGCAGGCCGAACTCGACGCCGTTGCGGGCCATGGTCGTCACGAGGGTGGAGTTCTCGATGCCCACCGCGGCGTCCATCGCGAGCTTCGCGCCCGCCATCGACATGTTCAGCGCGAAGTGGTCGTTCCCGGCCAGGAACTCCAGCACCTCCACGCCGCGCGGCAGCGTCGCCAGGGTCGGGGCCAGCCGGCGCGTGAGCAGGCTGGTCGCCGCCACGTTCCGGTTGTGGCCCTCGTCGCCCATCGCGAGCGCCTGGCCGATCAGCGACGTGACGTCGATCGGGCCGTAGGCCTGCAGCGTCGAGTCGAGCACCGGGCCGAGCACGTCGCGCATCCACTGCAGACGGGCGATCACCTCGCCGTCGAAGGCGCCGAAGCGCAGCACCTTGCCGAGGCCCTCGTTGAGGGTCGCGAAGGCGCGGCGGTCGCCGTCCTCGACGACCAGCACGGGCATCGAGGGGGAGACCACGCCGGCCATCGGGCCGACGGCGCCGTGGTGGTGGCACGGGTCGACCTGGATCTGGCCGGTGCGCAGCAGCTCGCGGGCCTCGTCGGGCGTGGACGCCCAGCCCTCGAAGAGGCTCGCGCCGATCAGCGCGCCGAGCATCGGGCCGCACATGCGCTCGACCTCGATGGGCGGCCCGGCGTGCAGCAGCACGCGGGCGTCGGCGAGGCCGGGGACGACCTCCCGCGCGGGGCGGATCGCGACCAGGCGCGGGCGCACGGCGTGCACCGCGGCCAGCGCGCGGCGGTTGGCCTCACGGGTGACGTCGTCGTTGAGCCCTGCGGCCGCGACCGCCACGACGGCGTCGCCGAAGGCGGGTGGCCGCCAGTCGAGCTGGACGACGTCCTCGGCGGGCACCCCCTCGACGATGAGGGGTAGGCCTGCGTTGATGACGCGGATGCCGCCGGTGATCATGCGTCCTCCTTCGGGGAGCTGGAGAGCGCGCCCGTGGACGCGACGGTGGCGCGGGTCGCGGCGTAGCGGGCCGCGGACGCGTTGGACGGGTGCAGCAGGACGCCGGCGTCGCGCAGCACGGCGCGCTGCTGGTCGATGCCTTGGGGATCGTCGGGGGCGCCGCAGACGGACCCGACGACCACCAGCTCGCGGCCGTCGGACGCCGCGGCGGCGCGTGCGGCGCGCACGGCCTCGGCGAGCGGGGCCGCCGGGTCGGCGGAGGCGCCGTAGCCCAGCACCAGGTCGACCAGGACGAGGCCCACCAGCGGGTTCTCGCCCGCGGCGGCGACCCGGGCCGAGCGCTCGGCGGGCTCGATCATCGGGTGCGGGCGGCCGGCGGTGAACTCGTCGTCGCCCAGGTCGAGGATCTCGGCGTGGACGCCAGCGGCGCCCAGAATGACCTTCGACTCGGAGGCGAGGGTGCCGCCCGTGTACAGGCCCAGCACCCCGCCGGACAGCGGGACGTCCAGGTCGGGGGTGGCGGCGGCCTCGATGGCCAGCGGGTGGCCGGCGAGCTCCGCGGCGGCGATGGCGCCGCCCTCGAGCGTGCCGCGCACCACGACGGGGCCGTCGGAGTCCGGGAGGCCGAGCAGGCACGCCACCACCGGCTTGCCGAGGATGGCGAGCCGGGCCAGGAGGCGCTCCGCGACCGCGGGGGCCGGGGGCTTCGAGACGACGACCACGACCTTGGTCTCGTCATCCGCGCTGAGCATGTCGAGCGCGTGGTGGGTCATGAGGCCGTCGACCTCGACGCTGAGGTCGCGGCCGCCCACGCCGATGAGCTGGGACACGCCGCAGCCCGCGACGTCGAGCAGGCAGGACACCTCCTGGGCGCCCGTGCCCGACGCGGCCACAATGCCCACCGAGCCGCGCTGCACCACATTGGCGAAGCCGAGGGGCACGCCGTCGAGGATCGCGGTGCCGCAGTCGGGGCCCATCAGCAGCAGCCCCCGGTCGACGGCGAGGCGCTTGAGGCGCACCTCGTCCTCGATCGAGACATTGTCCGAGAAGCAGAACACGTGCAGCCCGTTGCGCAGCGACTGCTCCACCACGGCGGGGGCGTAGGCGCCCGGCGTGGAGATGGTCGCGAGGGTGGCGCCGTCGGCGGCCGCCACACCCTCGGCGATGGACTGCGGGAGCTGCTCGGCGCGCTCGCCGGTGGACTGCTCCACGGCCGTCAGCCCGGCCTCCGCGGAGTCGAGGGCCTCCTGCGCGATCTCCTCGTCATCGGCGCGGACGACCAGCAGCAGGTCGTCCGGCGCGGCGACCAGGTCGTCGGGGCGCATCGACGAGCGCTCGAGGATCTCGAGGTTGCCGGGCGTGGCCATCACGGCGCCGACGCGCCGCACGCCGTCGCGCTTCTCGGTGGCCGAGGCCAGCGCCATCAGCGCCACCGAGTCGCGGTAGAGGCGGGGCAGCACGCGGGCGCGCAGCACTGTCGTATCGGGTGCGCTCATGCGCTCCTCCTGGGGACGTGGGTCGAGCGGGACGGGAGATGGTCTGAGGTGTGGGCCAGCGCGGCGCGGGCCGCGGCGGTGGCGCCGCTCGCGTGGTCCACGCCGGAGCTGGCACCCCAGGTGCGGGCGTGGGCGATGGTCGCGGTGACGAGGGACGGGTCGGCCAGGGCTCGCAGCAGGCCGTGCACGTGCTCGGCGAACTGGCCGTCGACGGCGGCGAGCAGGTCATGCCGGGACATCGCGGTGGTCTGGTCCACGAGGCCCGCCACCTGGCTGGCGAGGCGGTGCGCGGGGCCGAGGCCGTTGGCCCGCGGCAGCCCGGTCGCCGCGGAGAGCGTGGCGAGCACGCCGATGACCACGTCGTCGCCTGCGGGGGTCGTGCCCGGGCCGGCGCCGATCAGCCGGACGAGCAGGTCCTCCACCAGCAGGTCGTCGGCGGCGAGGGCCGCGCGGGCGAGGGGGCCAGCGAGCTCGCGCTGCGCGCGCGGGTCCATCACGGGGTCCGGCGTGTGCACGGGCACGGCGGCGAGCGCGGAGCCCATCCGCGCCACCGCGCGCGGGTCCAGCACAGTGGGCGGGAGGCGCAGGTCGACCCGCTCGACGAGGTGCGGCGGGTCGGCGAGCCAGCCGTCCAGGCGCACGGTGCGGGGGGCCTGTGCGGGGCGCACGGGCTCATTTCCGGCGAGCCGGTGGGAGAGCTCGGCGAACTCGGCGTAGTCGGGGACGCAGATGCCGCCCGGCACCAGGCCCCGCATCCGCGAGGTGAGGGCGACGAGCTCGGAGCGACGGCCTTGCCGCCGCTCGACGGGCCGGGCGAGGATCAGGGCCGATTGTCCGACATGGACGAGGTGGAACGACCCGTCCTCGCGCCAAGGTTCAGGCCCGATCGGCACGCGCACGTGGCGCACCGTCCCGAGCTGCCCCCTGAACATCATTGTCATGCCTATGAATGTACGAGGCAGCCCTGGGCTTGGCTGCGTCCGCATCGGCCCCTCTTCGCGCCTACGCTTGTCCGAAAAGGACGAGGGGAGTGGCCATGACCTCAGTCACGGTGCGCGAGATCATGACATTGGGCGCATTGCGCGGGACGTATGTCCTGGGCGGCGCCCGCGGGCTCGACCGGATGGTGTCCGGGGTGAACGTCATGGAGGTCCCGGACATCGAGGACTTCGTCAAGCGCGGCGAGCTGCTGCTCACCACCGCGTACCCGGTGCGCGAGCGGCCTGAGCGGCTGGTCGAGCTGGTGCCCGAGCTCGCCTCCCGTGGCCTCGCGGCGCTGGCCATCAAGCCGATGCGCTACCTCGAGGAACTCCCGCCGCGACTCGTCGAGGTGGCCAACCGCCTGGACTTCCCGGTGCTGGTCATGCCGGATCGCACCTCGTTCAACGAGGTGATCGGCGCGGTGCTCGCGGTGGTGCTGGCCGAGTACGGCGCAGAGCCCGGTGGCGCGGAGGCCATCCGCGAGCGGCTCACCGGCGTGGCGCTCGCGGGCGGCGGGCTTGAGGAGATCGCGCGCACGCTCGCCGGCGCCCTCGACCGGGACGTGCGGATCGTCGACGAGGACGCCGTGGTGCTGGGCAGGGGGGCGGGCGCGCCGGCCTCCGACGGGGGCGACCCGTGGGAGTTCGCGATCACCGTGGCGGGGACCCGTCGGGGCCGCGTCCTCGTGGGCGGGCAGGAGGAGCCCTCCCTCGGCCAGCGCCGCCTCATCCGGCAGTCGTGCTTCGCCGCGGGGATGCACATCGCGCAGGCCATCGCCGGCATCGAGCTCGACCGCCGGCTCCGGGGACTCTTCCTCGAGGAGCTGGTGAGCGGCCCGCACTTGGACGAGCTGTTCGTGAGGCAGCGCTCGCGGCTGTTCGGGTGGGACTTCAGCGCGCCGCATGCCGTGCTGCTGGCCAGGTGCGGGGAGGAGCTCGCGGACGGCCAGGTCGCCGCCGTCACGACGCGGGTGCTCGGCGCCGAGGCGCTGGTGTGGTCGCGCGGCCGCGAGGTCGTCGCGATCGTCCCGCAGGCGGCGCTGGACCGTGGGGCGATCCGCGACGGGGTGCTCGACGACCCCGCGGACCGGTGGCGCCGCGCGCTGGTGGAGATCGCGCGGGGCCCCGTGGTGGTCGCGGTGGGCCCGATCGCGCGCGAGCCCGGCGCGTTGGCCGACAGCCACGCGGGGGCCCGGGAGTCGTTGCGGATCGCCGAGGGCGCCGCGCGCGAGGTGGTGTGGCATGAGGACCTCGCAGTGGAGCGACTGCTGCTCTCGGTGCCGAGGGAGACGCTGGACCAGTTCGTGGACGACGCCATCGGGCCGTTGGTGCGGCATGACGCCGAGCACGGGGGAGACCTGTGCCGCACGCTCGAGGAGTTCCTAGGCGTCGGCAACGGCGCCGAGGCCGCCCGGCGCCTGTACATCCACTACAACACGATGAAGCACCGGATCGCCCGGATCGCGGACCTCACGGGCGCGGACCTGCACGATCCGCGGACCCGGCTGACGCTCTCTCTCGCGTTGGAGATGCGCAAGGTGCGCTGACCTGCGGCGGTGCTTGAGGACGACGGGGCGCTATGAGACGATGTTTCACGCAGCGCGATGTGCGTTGCGCCTAGCGAAATGGATCACCGTGGATACCCTCGCCGCCCTGAGCGACGCACGTCTCGTCCCCGTCGTCGTACTCGATGACGCCGCCCATGCCGACGCCCTCGCCGGCGCCCTCGTCGCCGGCGGGCTGCCCGTCGCCGAGGTCACGTTCCGCACCGCCGCGGCCGCCGACTCCATCCGCGCGATGGCCGATCGCGGCGACATCCTCGTCGGCGCCGGCACCGTGCTGACCGTGGCCCAGGTCGACCAGGCCGTCGCCGCCGGCGCGTCCTACGTCGTCTCGCCCGGCCTCAGCCGGGCCGTCGTCGAGCGCTGCCAGGAGCTCGGCGTGCTCGCCCTGCCCGGCGCGGTCACCGCGACCGAGATCCAGGCAGCGCTCGAGCTCGGCCTCACCACCGTGAAGTTCTTCCCGGCCGGCACCTCCGGCGGCGCCCCGGCCATCGCCGCGCTCGCCGCGCCGTTCGGCCAGGTCACGTTCGTGCCCACCGGCGGCATCGGCCCGAAGAACCTGCAGGACTACCTGAGCATCCCGTCGGTGGCCGCTGTGGGCGGCTCCTGGATGGTCCCCCGCGACCGCGTCGCCGCAGGCGACTTCGCCGGCATCACGCAGCTCACCGCCGACGCCGTCGCCCTCACCCGCTGACCCCTCCCCGCACCACGAAGGACTGACCCATGTCTCAGCTCGCCGTCCGCCCCGCCTCCGAGTGCCGTTATGACGCGGTGTCCCTGGGCGAGGTGATGCTGCGTCTCGACCCGGGTGAGGGCCGGGTCCGCACCGCGCGCTCCTTCCGGGCCTGGGAGGGCGGCGGCGAGTACAACGTGACCCGCGGCCTGCGCCGGGCGTTCGGGCTGCGCGGCGCGATCGTCACAGCGCTCGCGGACAACGAGGTCGGCCGCCTGGTCGAGGACCTCATGCTCCAGGGCGGGGTCGACACCCAGTTCGTCCAGTGGGTCCCCTACGACGGGATCGGGCGCGAGGTCCGCAACGGCCTGAACTTCACCGAGCGCGGCTTCGGGGTCCGCGGCGCCGTGGGCGTCAGCGACCGCGGCCACACCGCCGCGTCGCAGCTCAAGCCCGGCGACATCGACTGGGAGCACCTGTTCGGCGACCTCGGCGTGCGGTGGCTGCACACCGGCGGCATCTTCGCGGCCCTCTCGGAGTCCGCTGCCGAAACCGTCATCGAGGCTGTGCAGATCGCCAAGAAGCACGGCACGATCGTGTCCTACGACCTGAACTACCGTCCCAGCCTGTGGCGCTCGATCGGCGGCCAGGCCAAGGCGCAGGAGGTCAACCGGGCCATCGCGCCGTTCATCGACGTGATGATCGGCAACGAGGAGGACTTCACCGCCTCGCTCGGCTTCGAGGTCGAGGGCGTCGATGACAACCTGTCCGCGCTCGAGGTCGACAAGTTCGCCGCAATGATCGAGACGGCCGCCGCCGCGTTCCCGAACTTCCAGGCCATCGGCACCACGATGCGCACCGTGCACTCCGCGTCCATCAACGACTGGGGCGCGCTGGCCTGGTCGCGCGAGACCGGCGTCGTGCAGTCCACGCACCGGGAGCGCCTGGAGATCATGGACCGCGTCGGCGGCGGGGACTCCTTCGCCTCGGGCCTCATCTATGGGCTCCTCGACGGCCAGCCGCTGCAGACGGCCGTCGAGTACGGCGCCGCCCACGGCGCCCTGGCCATGACGACCCCCGGCGACACGACGATGGTCACCAAGGCCGAGGTGCTCAAGCTCGCCGGCGGCGGGAACGCCCGCGTCGACCGCTGACCCACCCGCCGTCCCCGAGCTTCGGGGATCGCACGACGACAACGCCCGCATCGCCCCCGGAGATCCCCGGGGGCGGTGCGGGCGTTGTCGTCGTCCACGCGTCGTCCGCTTTGTGATGTACCTCCTCACCTGCGCAGACACGTTTGGATGAACGGTTTGACACGTCGGAGAAGCCCGTGCCAGGGTTCCCATTAGTTTCATTCAGAAGGGAACAAAGTGGCTCTCCAGCACGGCTCCATGGGCGAAGTGAACGAGTACCTCGTGCTCGAGTACGTCCGCGACAACCGGCGGACGACCCGGCCCGAGATCGCGCGCGACCTCCAACTCTCGCAGGCCTCGGTCAGCCGGATGGTGGCGCGGCTCATCGCCCGAGGCGTCCTCGTCGAGACGGGGGACACCTCGGGGTCGGGCGGTCGGCCGCGCGTGGTCCTCACCCTCAACGTCGAGAGCGCGTGCGTCGTCGGCATCGACCTCGGCGGCACCAAGTGCCACGGCGCCCTGAGCGGGCTCGACGGAGAGATCCTCGCCGAGGAGTACGTCACGGTCGCCGACGCCGGGGGAGCCTTCGAGGCCCTCGAGCGGGTCTGGGCCGCGATGCAGACGGCCGCCGCGGCCCGTGGTGTCGAGATCGGGGCTCTCGCAGTGGGCGTGCCCGCGGTGATCGACGCCGACACCGAGCTCGCCGTGCGCGGCCCCAACGTCGGCTGGGCAGGTTTCGACCTGGTCGACCGCGTCCGGGCGTTCGGTGTGCCGTTCCTCGTCGACAACGACGTCAACCTCGCCGCGATCGCCGAGGGTGAGGTCGGGCAGGCTCTGGGCTCACGCGACTACGCCGTGCTGTCGATCGGCACCGGCCTGGGCGGCGCCGTGGTCAGCAACGGCCGGCTTGTGCGGGGACGCCACAACGCCGCCGGCGAGATCGGCGCACTCCTCCCCGACGTCCGCATGCTCGGCGAGAACCGGGCGAGCGACATCGGCGGCCTCGAGTCGGTGCTGAGCGGCGCAGCCATCGCCCATCACGCACGCGAGCTCGCCGCGTCGAGCCCCGACGCGCGTGCCGAGTTCGGCGAGGCGCCCACGGCCCGCGAGGTGATCGCCGCGGGGCTCGACGGGCTCCCCCATGGCAAGGCGCTGCTCGACGACGTCGTGCGCGCCCTCGCCCAGGCCGTCATCACGTTCGCGGCCGTGACCGATCCCGAGACGGTCGTGATCGACGGCAGCGTGGGCCGCGCGCTGGCGCCGCTGCTCGACGACGTCACGCGGCTCGTGGCCCGTCACATCGCCACGCCACCACGGCTGGCCGTCTCCGACCTGGGACCCAACTCGACCGTTCGCGGCGCCCTCTCGGGGGCACTCCACCATCTCCGGCTGACCGAGGCGCCCCAGGTGCTCGGTGAGCTCACCCACGAAGGAGGCACCCCCTCATGACCGTCGGGCTCCGCTGGGCCTCACGGCACGCCCTGTTCCTGATCTTCGTCGCCGTGGTCGCCGCCCTGTCGATCGCGTCGCCGACGTTCCGCTCAGTGCCGAACCTCGTCAACATCGTCGAGCAGCAGTCGATCATCGGTGTGGTCGCGTGCGGCATGCTGCTGATGATCCTGCTGGGCGGCTTCGACCTCTCGGTCGGCGCCGTGGGCGCCGCGACGTCCGTGATCGCGGCATGGACCATGTCGACGAGCGGGATCGTGCCGGGAGTGCTCGCCTCGCTCGCCCTCGGCGCCGTGATCGGCCTGTGCAACGGGCTCCTGATCGCCAAGGTCGGCATCAATCCGTTCGTCGCCACGCTCGGCATGCAGTCGCTCATCACCGGACTGCTCTTCGTGTTCACGGACGCGACCCCCGTGTACGGGGTCCCCGAGGCGTTCACGGTCGTCGGGCTCGGTCGGATCGGGGCCATTCCCGTGGCCGCCCTGATCTACGCGGTGGTCGTCCTCGCCACGTGGGCGATGCTGCGCTACACGACGCTCGGCCACCACATCTATGCCGTGGGTGGATCGTCGGAGGCGAGCCGACTGGCCGGCATCCGCGTCCACCGCATCACCATCACCGCGTACACGCTCGGCGCCGTGGCCGCAGCGATCGGCGGGCTCATCCTGCTCGGGCAGACCTCGATCGGTCAGCCGAGCGCCGCACAGGGCTGGCCGTTGTCCGCCATCGCGGCGGTGGCCATCGCCGGGGTGGCGCTCACGGGCGGATCGGGTGGCGTCGGCAACGTCGTCATCGGCACCCTGCTGCTCGGTGTGGTGTCCAACGCTCTCAACCTGTTCGGCATCTCCCCGTACTGGCAGCCGGCGTTCACCGGCGCCGTGATCATCGGCGCGGTCGGCATCGACATGGTGCAGCGTCGACGCCGGACCTCCTGACACGGCTGGCGCGGACCCCCTTCCTGCACCACTCCACCTCCCCCCAAAGAAGTGAGGAACATCGTCATGCGAGCTTTCCCCCGATTCCGTCGCGGCGCTGCCGTCCTGGCAGTCACCGCAACCGCGCTCGGCCTCGCCGCGTGCTCGTCCACCACAGACCCCGGCGCCTCGACTGACGGCTCCGCAGAGTCGGGTGACAAGCTCGTCATCGGCTCGATGCTCTGGAACGCGTCGGTGCCCTTCTACTCGAACTTCATCAAGGGGCAACAGGAGGCCGCCGACGAGCTCGGCGTCACGCTCAAGATGGTCGACGGCAAGGGTGATCTCGGCGCCCAGGTCGCCGGCGTGCAGCAGCTCGTCACGCAGGGCGTCGACGCGATCCTGGTGACCGCGTCCGACGCCACCGGCATCGCCCCCGCCGTCAAGCAGGCTGTCGCGGCGGGCATCCCGGTGTTCGCGGTCAACAACCGGGTCGACGACGCGGCCGGTGCTGTCACGTTCATCGGCGCGGACGACGTCGAGTTCGGGCGGCAGCAGGCGAACCTCCTGGTCGAGCAGGTTGGCGAAGACGCCGACGTCGCCTACATGGTCGGCGCGCTCGGCACGAGCGCCCAGCTGCTGCGCCAGCAGGGCTTCGAGGAGGTCCTCGCAGACCACCCCGGCATCCGCATCGTCGAGACGCAGACCAACAACTGGGACGCGGCTGAGGCGCTCACCGTGGTGCAGGACTGGCTCAACAAGTACGCGCAGGGCACGCTCGACGCCGTCGTCGCGCAGGGGCCCGAGACGGCCAACGCCGCGAAGTACGCGAGCGACCGTGGACGGACCGACATCCGCTTCATCCTGGGCGACTTCCCCGTCGAGGTGCGCGAGGGGATCCTCGCCGGCTACGTGGTCGGCTCGGTGAACCAGGACCCGTACCCGCAGGGGACGCGCTCGGTCGAGGCGGCCGTGCAGTGGCTCACCGGCAAGCAGGACAAGGTCACGCAGCCCAACGAGTACCTGCCGCTGCCCATTGTGACCAAGGCCAACGTCGCCGACCACGCCGCCGCCTGGGGCGAGTGACCACGACCGACCGGAACGACGACCGACAGGAACGGCGAGGGTGATGACGCAGACGACGCCCGTGCTCGAGATGCGAGGCATCCGCAAGAGCTTCGCGGGCAACGAGGTGCTCCACGGCGTGGACCTCGAGGTCAGGCCAGGGGAGATCCATGCCCTGGTCGGGCACAACGGGGCCGGCAAGAGCACGCTCATCAAGGTGCTCGGCGGTGTCTACGCGGACTACCGCGGGGACATCGTCCTGGGCGGCGCCACCGTGCGGTTCGCGCAGCCGCAGGACTCGCTGGCCGCGGGCGTCGCCGTCATCCACCAGGAGTTCTCGCTCGTGCCGGGTTTCGACGCAGCCCAGAACCTGGCGCTCGGGCACGAGCCCCGGCGCCAGGTCGGCCTGGTCGACCACGGTGCGACGCAGGCTCAGGGCGCGGCACTGCTCGAGCGCCTGGGGCTTGAGGTGCCTCTCGGGGTGCCGGCCAGCGAGTTGAGCGTGGCGCACCAGCAGCTCACCGAGATCGCCAAGGCTCTGAGCCGTGACGCCCGGGTCCTCGTCATGGACGAACCGACGTCCCGGCTCGCCCGTGCCGAGCGCGAGGCGCTGTTCGCGATCATGCGACGTGTCAGCGCCCAGGGCGTCGGCATCATCTACATCAGCCACTTCCTCGACGAGGTGCTCGCCGTCGCGGACCGCGTGACGGTGCTCCGTGACGGCGCCGCGATCACCACGTGCGCGGCTGACGTGCTCACAGTCGACCTCCTCGCCGAGCACATCGTGGGGCAGTCGATCGCGGAGCGGACGCCGCACCAGGCGACCGACGACTCGGCGCCGGTCGTGCTCGAGCTCGAGCAGTTCGGGCAGCGCGGCCGTCGTGGCGCCACGTTGCAGGTGCGTGCCGGCCAGGTCCTCGGACTCGCAGGGCTCGTGGGATCGGGACGCTCGTCGTTGCTCGAGGCCCTGTGCGCGGCTCGCCCCGCGCACGGGTCGATGCGCCTCGGTGGCACCGCGGTCCGGTTCGGCTCACCGGCCGATGCGGCAGCCCGCGGCGTGGTCCTCGTCCCCGAGGACCGCAAGCACAAGGGTGTGATCATGCAACGGGGCGTCGACGAGAACATCGTGCTGACGGCTCTGGCGCGCAAGTACGCGCGCGCCGGCATCGTGCGCACGGGGCTGCGTCGGCGCGCGGTGCGCGGGTCGATCCAGCGCTTCGGCATCCGCACGCCTTCTCCCGAGAGCCCGATCGCGGCGCTCTCGGGCGGCAATCAGCAAAAGACCCTGATCGCCCGCGCGAGCGAGGCCGACCCGGTGGTGCTGCTGCTCGACCAACCCACCGCGGGCGTCGACATCGGAGCCAAGGGCGAGATTTACGCGCAGGTGCGCGCGCTCGCCGCCCAGGGGGTCGCGTGCCTCGTCGCGAGCGACGAGCTCGAAGAGCTCCTCGTGCTGTGCGACGACATCGCTGTCGTGCGATCAGGTGACATCGGACCCGCCCAGCGGGTGGCCGATCTCGACGAGCCCACGTTGCTCGCCCAGATCAGCTCGAAGGGAGATCACGTATGAGCCGGATCCTCGGGGTCAAGTCCTACGGGTGGGAATGGTCGACCCAGCACGGGCTCGACATGCGCGGGGCCGCCCGGCGCATGCGCGAGCAGCACGTCGACTGGGTGCTCGCGCAGAACCTGATCGACCCGCTGCCCGGCAGCGCTGTCGACCAGAGCCCGCCCGCCGGCGCGTACGACGACCGTGAATGGACCGCGCGACTGCAGGACGAGGGGCTGCGCGTCTACCAGTCGACGTCGTGCTTCTTCCAGCCTGGGGAGTTCGCGGCGCATCCGGGCCTGCGCCCCGTCGACCAGCACGGCGAGGTCTTCGAACCGTTCAGCTGGTACGTCGGCATCTGTCCCACCGACCCGGCCTACCTGGCGCGCAAGCGAGAGCAGCTCGCGTCGGCCGTCGCCTCGACGCGCCCCGACGGTGTGTTCCTGTCGTTCCTGCGCTTCCCGGGCTTCTGGGAGATGTGGCTGCCCGACTCGGACGGCTTCACCGGGACCCGGCGTCAGGACATCCGTGAGTACTGCTTCTGCGAGCGTTGCCTCGCGCTGTTCAGCGACTGGGCCGGGGTGGACCTGGGCCCAGGATCGGTCGCCGAGCGCGCTGCCCTGGTCCTCGGCGAGCTCCGTGATCGGTGGACCGCATGGAAGTGCGCTGTCGTCGCGGATGTCGCGACCGCCTTGCGGGCCACTGTGCGGGACGTCGTGCCGACCGCAGACGTGATCCTCAACAGCTTCGGCCTGGGTGGCGGCGACTTCGGCAACGCCGTCGAGGAGGTGCTGGGCCAGCGGTTCTCCGCGCTCGACGCCGCCGTGGACCACTACGAGCTGATGTTCTACTTCCAGATCCAGAAGCGAGACCCGCTGACCTGGATCCCCGAACGGGTCGCCGAGGTGAGGGCGCTGACGGACCGGCCCGTGCTGGCCGACCTGCAGGGCGGGGCCGAGTACCTCGAGGACATCTACGCCCCGGGACGACGCCGCCGGGAGATCACGGCTGAGGAGTGGCATGACGCGTTGCGCGGGGTGGCCCGCTCGGGCGCCGACGGCGTCCTCGTCTACTCGTGGCGGGACCTCCTCGCCGACGAGGCCGCTGGGGGCGAGCGCGTGCGCCGCCTCATCGACTACAAGGACGGCGAACTTGACTGAACAGACCACGCCCGGCGCGCTCATGCGCGCCGAGATCGCTGAGCAGCCCGAGCGTTGGCTCGAGCTCGGCGCCACACCTCAGGGCGTTGCCGAGGCCGCGAGGCTGGTGCGCGAGCGCGGCGTGAACGCCGTCATGCTCGCCGCACGGGGGACGAGCGACCACGCGGCGATCTACGGGCAGTACCTGATCCAGACCCAGTTGGGGATCCCCGCACACCTCGCGGCCCCGAGCATGGCCACGGTGTACCACCGGGACGTGACCAGCCCGTCGACGCTGGTCGTGGTGCTGTCGCAGTCGGGCCAGTCGCCCGATCTCGTCGAGACGGTCCGCAGCGCGCGGCGCAGCGGCTCTCCCACCATCGCGATCACGAACGACCCGTCGTCGCCCCTGGCGACGGGCGTCGACGTGCACATCCCGATCTGCGCGGGCGCGGAGCGCTCGGTCGCGGCGACCAAGAGCTACACGGGCGAGCTGCTTGCCCTGTACCTCTGGGTGCAGGAGCTGCTGGGGACGTCGCCGGACACGGTCACGTCAAGGCTCGTGCACGTCGCACGTGCCGGACGCGCGGTGCACGAGCGTTCGCAGCCGTTGGCCCGGAGCATCGCGGTCGAGCTCGGGGACGCGGACCGTGCTCTCGTCCTGGGCCGCGGCTACGGCCTGGCCACCGCGCGTGAGGCTGCGCTCAAGCTCACCGAGACGTGCGCCGTCGCGGCTTCGGGGTGGAGCGCCGCCGACGCCAAGCACGGCCCGCTCGCGCAGGTCGTGGAGGGCACCCCGGTCTTCTGCCTGCGAGGCGCGACCGCGGGACGCGAGTCCGTCGACATGCTGGCGCCCGATCTGCGGGCGCGTGGCGCTCGGGTGTGGTCCACGCGCGTGGAGCCTGACGTGGACGCGAGCGCCGCCCCCGGGCGCGACTTCACGATCCCGTCGGACGTGCCCGACGAGCTGGTGCCGCTGCTCGAGATCATCCCGTTCCAGCTGGTCGCGCTCGAGCTCTCGCTCGCGCGTGGGCTCGACCCCGATCGGCCCCGTGGCCTGACGAAGGTGACGCTCACGTCCTGAGCCAAGACGGCGCCAACGCCCGTACGCCTCTGCAGCACCGGGGGTGCGGGCGTTCGTCATCGGTGCGCCCGGCCCCGTCAGGGATGCGTCAAGGCGGGCGCCCGGGGCGCTAAGGAGTCGTCAACGCCGGGTTGCGGGCGCCCGTGGCGGGCGTAGGACAGGGGTGTGCGCGGGTGCGCACCGGTCCGCCGCGTCACGCGGACCGCCCGACTCCCCGAAGGCGCCCCTCATGGCCGACCTGGCCTTCCTCGCGCTCACGGTGGCGTTCATCGCCGCCGTGGCGCTCGTCGCACGCACGTTGGACCACCCGTGACCGGGGCCGACTGGGCCGCCTTGGTGGTCACGGCCGCAGTGCTCGTCTACCTGTTCGTCGCCCTGATCCGCCCGGACTCGACCCGATGAGCGCGACCTGGGCCGCCGTCGGCCAGATCGCGCTGCTGGTCGCCCTGCTCGCCGCGGTGCACGCGCCACTGGGCGCGTACATGGCGCGGGTCTTCACCTCGCCCCGCCACCTGGGCGTCGAGCGGGCCGGCTACCGGCTGATGCGCGTGGACCCCGACGCCGACCAGCGCTGGAGCGCGTACCTGCTCTCGCTGCTCGGCTTCTCCCTGGCGTCGGTGCTGCTGCTGTTCGGCCTCGCGCGCCTGCAGAACCACCTGCCGATGTCGCTGGGCATGTCGCCGATGGACCCCGCTGGCGCCTGGAACACCGCCGTCTCGTTCGTGACGAACACGAACTGGCAGTGGTACTCGGGCGAGCAGGCCGCCGGCTACCTGCTGCAGATGGCGGGCCTCGCGGTGCAGAACTTCCTCTCGGCGGCCGTCGGCATCGCCGTGGTCGTGGCCCTGATCCGCGGTTTCGCGCGCTCGGGCGCCGAGGGGCGGGTCGGCAACTTCTGGTCCGACCTGGTCCGGTCGACGGTGCGCATCCTGCTGCCGATCGCGGCGATCGGCGCGGTGCTGCTGGTCGTGACGGGCGTCATCCAGAACTTCGCCGCCCCCACGGAGGTCACCACCCTCGCGGGCGGCGCGCAGAGCGTGCTCGGCGGGCCGGTCGCCTCGCAGGAGTCGATCAAGCTGCTCGGCACCAACGGCGGCGGGTTCTTCAACGCGAACTCCGCGCACCCCCTGGAGAACCCGACGCCGGTCAGCAACCTGCTCGAGGTCTTCCTGATCCTGCTCATCCCGTCGGCGCTGCCGCGCACCTTCGGCCTCATGGTGGGCGACAAGCGGCAGGGCCACGCGGTCCTCGGGGCGATGGCCACGCTGTGGGTCGCCGCCGTGGGGCTGCTGACCTGGGCCGAGATGGCGGCGCCGGGGGCGGTGCCGCAGCTCGTGGGCGCCGCGTCGGAGGGCAAGGAGACCCGGTTCGGCGCCGCGGGCAGCGCGCTGTTCGCGGCCGCCACGACCGGGACGTCCACGGGCGCCGTCAACGCGATGCACGACTCGCTGACGGCGCCGGGCGGCGGCGTCACGATCTTCACGATGATGCTCGGCGAGGTCGCCCCCGGCGGCGTCGGATCGGGCCTCTACGGGATGCTCGTGCTGGCGATCGTCGCGGTCTTCGTCGCGGGGCTCATGGTCGGGCGCACGCCCGAGTACCTGGGCAAGAAGATCGGCCGCCAGGAGATCACGCTCGTCGCCCTCTACGTGCTCGCGGTGCCCGCTGTGGTGCTGCTCGGCACTGCCGTGGCCATCGCGACGACAGCGGGGCAGGCCGGGATGCAGGAGGCCGGGCCGCACGGCCTCTCCGAGGTGTTGTACGCGTTCACCTCCGCCGGGAACAACAACGGCAGCGCGTTCGCGGGCCTGACCGTCTCGACGCCCTTCTACAACACGCTCCTCGGGTTGGCGATGCTCCTCGGGCGCTTCGTGCCCATCGCGCTCGTGCTGGCCCTCGCGGGCCGGTTCGCCAGCCAGCAGACGGTCCCCGCCGGCTCGGGCACCCTCCCGACGCACCGGCCGCTGTTCGTGGGCCTCCTGGTCGCGGTGACGCTCGTCGTCGTCGGCCTGACCTTCATCCCTGTCCTGTCCCTCGGCCCGATCGCCGAGTCCCTCTCATGAAGGACACCGTCATGCATCCGACCCTGGTGGCCCCCGCAGGGGCCTCGGTCGACCCTGGACCCATGGAGCCTCTCGGCGCGCCCCGCCCGACGGGCAATCGGCGCGCGCTGAGCGGCCGCCAACTCCTCGCGGCGCTCCCCGTGGCGCTCCGCAAACTCGACCCGCGCGAGCTCTCCCACGCGCCGGTGCTGTTCGTCGTCGAGATCGGCGCCGTTGCCTCGACAGTGCTCACAGTGCTCGACCCGGGCGTCTTCGCGGTCTCGGTGACGATCTGGCTGTGGTTCACCATCGTGTTCGCGACCCTCGCCGAGGCCGTCGCGGAGAGCCGGGGCAAGGCGCAGGCCGCGAGCTTGCGCGCCACCCAGGCGCAGACCACCGCCCGACGAGTGCTGGCGCCGCAGGACGCCGTGGGCGGTGTGGCGCTGTCCGACCTGCCGACCGCGCCCGTGCCGTCCTCCACGCTCGCCGTCGGGGACGTGGTCGTGGTCGTCGCGGGGGAGGTCATCCCGGGCGACGGCGATGTGGTCGAGGGGATCGCGAGCGTCGACGAGTCGGCGATCACCGGCGAGTCGGCCCCGGTGATCCGGGAGTCCGGCGGCGACCGCTCGGCAGTCACGGGCGGCACCGTGGTGCTCTCGGACCGGATTGTCGTCCGCATCACGGCGCCCGCCGGGCAGACGTTCGTGGACAAGATGATCGCCCTCGTCGAGGGCAGCGAGCGCCAGCGCACACCCAACGAGGTCGCGCTCAACGTGCTGCTCACGTCGCTGACCATCATCTTCGTGCTGGCCGTGGCCACGTTGCAGCCGTTCGCCGTGTACTCGGGCGCCCGGCAGTCGCTCATCGTGCTGGTGGCGCTGCTGGTGTGCCTCATCCCCACGACGATCGGCGCGCTGCTCTCCGCCATTGGCATCGCGGGTATGGACCGCCTGGTGCAGCGCAACGTGCTGGCCATGTCGGGGCGCGCGGTGGAGGCCGCGGGGGACGTGGACGTGCTGCTGCTCGACAAGACGGGCACCATCACGCTCGGCAACCGCCAGGCCTCCGAGCTGCTGCCCGCCGAGGGCGTCACCCTCGCCGAGCTGGCCGACGCCGCGCAGCTCTCCTCGATGGCCGACGAGACGCCAGAGGGGCGCAGCGTGCTGGTGCTGGTCAAGGAGCAGCTCGGCCTGCGCGCCCGGGAGAGCGGCGAGCTGGTGGGCGCCGAGCTCGTGCCGTTCACGGCCCGCACCCGCATGAGCGGGCTGGACCTGCCGGGCGGTTCTGGCGACGCCGCCGATGGCCAGGCGCGTCGCATCCGCAAGGGCGCCGCCGCCGCGGTGGCGGCCTGGGTGCGGTCCACCGGCGGCAGCATCGGGGCGCAGAACGGGCAGGTCGTCGACGCGATCAGCTCCTCCGGCGGCACCCCGCTCGTGGTGGCCGAGCAGATCGGCGACGGCCCGGCCCGCGTGCTCGGGGTCATCCACCTCAAGGACGTGGTCAAGCACGGCCTGCGCGAGCGGTTCGACGAGCTGCGCGCGATGGGCATCCGCACCGTGATGGTCACGGGCGACAACGCCGTGACGGCCCGGGCGATCGCGCTCGAGGCCGGCGTCGACGACGTGCTCGCCGAGGCCACCCCCGAGGACAAGCTCGCGCTCATCCGGCGCGAGCAGGCCGGCGGCCGACTGGTCGCGATGGCGGGGGACGGCACCAACGACGCACCGGCGCTCGCGCAGGCCGACGTCGGGGTGGCGATGAACACCGGCACGAGCGCGGCGAAGGAGGCCGGGAACATGGTCGACCTCGACTCGAACCCGACCAAGCTCATCGAGATCGTGCAGATCGGCAAGCAGCTGCTCATCACGCGCGGGGCGCTGACCACGTTCTCGATCGCCAACGACGTCGCGAAGTACTTCGCGATCCTGCCCGCGATGTTCCTGGTGGCCTTCCCGCAGCTCGGGGTGCTCAACGTGATGCGCCTGTCGAGCCCCGAGTCGGCGATCCTCTCCGCGGTCATCTTCAACGCGCTGGTGATCGTGGCCCTCATCCCGCTCGCGCTGCGGGGCGTGCGGTACCGCCCGGCGAGCGCCGCCGTGATGCTGCGCCGCAACCTGCTCGTCTACGGCGTCGGCGGCCTCATCGCGCCGTTCGCCGGCATCAAGCTCATCGACCTGATCGTCTCCCTCATCCCCGGGATCGGCTGACATGACCACCCCCCGCACCGCGACGCCCGTCGCACCGCACCCCCGTCCCCGCACCACCCGCTCGGCCGGAGCCACGCTCGTGGCGCTGACCCGGCAGACCTGGGCCGGGCTGCGCGTCCTGCTCGTCCTCACCGCCGTGCTCGGCTTCGCCTACCCGCTGGCCGTGGCGGGCATCGCGCAGGCCGCGTTCCCGTGGCAGGCGAATGGCTCCCTCGTGAGCGCCGACGGCGCGCATGTCACCGCTCCCGACGAGGCGGTCGGCTCCCTGCTGGTCGGCCAGTCGTTCGAGGGTGACGAGTGGTTCCACCCGCGCCCGTCGGCCGGGGGCTACGACACGCTCGCCTCGGGCGGATCGAACCTCGGCCCGACGAACCCGGACCTGCTCGCCACCGTGCGCGAGCGCCGGGCCGATGTGGCCGCGATGGAGGGCGTCGACCCGGCGTCCGTGCCGCCCGACGCGCTCACCGCCTCGGGCTCGGGGCTCGACCCCGACATCTCGCCGGAGTACGCACACCAGCAGGTTGACCGCGTCGCGCAGGCCCGCGGGCTGTCCGCAGCCGAGGTCACCTCGCTCGTGGACGAGACCACGCAGGGCCGTGACCTGGGCGTGCTCGGCGAGCCGCGGGTCAACGTGCTCGAGCTGAACCTCGCGCTGACCACAATGGGGTCGTGAGCACACCCGCGCCCGACGCGCCGCGGCCGGCCGGTGACTCCACGTCACCGGCCGG
The DNA here is from genome assembly GCF_900046455.1 of Cellulomonas timonensis. GTDB lineage: Bacteria > Actinomycetota > Actinomycetes > Actinomycetales > Cellulomonadaceae > Cellulomonas_A > Cellulomonas_A timonensis. Next base: position 376,535 of record NZ_FCOT01000010.1, on the reverse strand, counting down.
CCCGGGCGCGCATGCGGGCAGCCCCGGCGCGCATGCGGGCAACTCTGGCCGAGGTGGGCGCCTGACGGTGTACCTCGGCGCGGCCCCCGGCGTCGGGAAGACCTACGCGATGCTCGACGAGGCGCACAGGCGCCAGTCGCGCGGCACCGACGTGGTGGTGGGACTCGTCGAGACGCACGGCCGCGCGGCCACGGCGGCGCTGCTCGACGGCCTGGAGGTCGTGCCGCGGCGCACCGTCGCCTACCGCGACCAGGAGTTCGGCGAGCTCGACGTGGACGCGGTGCTGAAGCGCGCACCGCAGGTGGTGCTCGTCGACGAGCTCGCGCACACCAACGTGCCAGGGGTCGAGCACGCCAAGCGCTGGCAGGACGTGCACGATCTGCTCGACGCCGGGATCGACGTGGTCACCACGGTGAACGTGCAGCACCTCGAGTCGCTCAACGACGTGGTCGAGGCCATCACCGGGGTGCGGCAGCGCGAGACCGTGCCCGACCACGTGGTGCGCGACGCCGACCAGGTGCAGCTCGTGGACCTCTCGCCGCAGGCCCTGCGCCGACGCCTCGCGCACGGCAACGTGTACCGGGCCGAGCAGATCGACGCGTCGCTGTCCTCCTACTTCCGCGTCGGCAACCTCACCGCGCTGCGCGAGCTGGCGCTGCTGTGGCTCGCCGACCGGGTGGACGACGCGCTGACCGCCTACCGCCGCGACCACAGCATCGAGGAGCCGTGGCCCGCCCGCGAGCGGATCGTGGTGGCCGTCACCGGCGGCCCCGAGGGCGAGACGCTCATCCGCCGCGGCGCCCGCATCACGCAGCGCTCGGCGGGCTCGGAGCTGCTCGCCGTGCACGTCCTGCCCACCGACGGCCTGCCCGGCGCCGCCCCCGGTGTCATCGCGGCGCAGCGAGAGCTCGTCGAGCAGCTCGGCGGCGCCTTCCACACAGTCGTCGGCGAGGACGTGGCCACCGCCGTCATCGACTTCGCGCGCGGGGTCAACGCCACGATGATCGTCGTCGGCGTCTCGCGGCGCAGCCGATGGCACGAGGCGCTCTCCGAGAGCAACGGCGTGGAGATCGCGCGCCTCGCCGAGAACATCGACGTGCACCTCATGACCCACGAGAAGGCGCGGGGCGGACGCAGGACACGGCGGCACGGCTCACTGCTGTCCCGGCGCCGCACCGTCAGCGCCTGGCTGCTGGCCGTGCTCGGCACCGCCGGGCTCACACTGCTGCTGCACCCGATGGACGGACGGCTCGGGCTGCCCACCGAGCTGGTGCTCTTCCTCGCGCTGACCGTCGGGGTCGCGCTGATCGGAGGGCTGTGGCCCGCGGTGTTCAGCGCCGTGACCGGGTTCTTCGCGCTCAACTACTTCTTCACCGCGCCCACCGGCCGCCTCACCGTCGACGCCCCCGAGAACGCGCTCGCGCTCGCGGTCTTCGTGCTGGTCGCCGCAGCGGTTGCCTCCGTGGTCGACCTGGCGGCGCGGCGCACCGGGCAGGCGTTCCGTGCGCGCGCGGAGGCATCGGCGCTCGCGGCAGTGTCCCGGTCCGTGCTCTCCGGGCAGGACTCCGCGCAGGCCCTCGTCGGGCGGCTGCGGGAGACGTTCACCCTCGAGTCCGTCGCGTTGCTCGAACGGGAGCCGGGGCGCGGAGCGTGGCGGGCACTGGCCACCGACGGCGCCGATCCGGCGCTGCATCCCGATGACGCGCAGACCGTCGTCGCCATTGACGACGCGCGCGTGCTGGCCCTGCGGGGCCGCGTGCTGCCGGCGAGCGACCGGCGTGTGCTCGACGCGTTCGCCTCGCAGGCCGGCGCGGTGCTCGAACGCGGCCGCCTGCGCGCCGAGGCCGACCGGGTGCACGCCCTGCAGCAGGCCGACGTGGCCAGGTCGGCGCTGCTCGGCGCCGTCTCCCACGATCTGCGCACGCCGCTGGCCACGATCCGCGCCGCCGTGGACGGCCTCAGGTCACCGGACGTGCGCCTCGACGAGGACGACACCGCGGCGCTCGTCGGCGCCGCGGACACGGCCACGTCCCAGCTCGAGCGGCTCATCGACAACCTGCTGGACCTGTCCCGGTTGCAGGCGGGCGGCCTGAAGCCGGTGCTGCGGCCCACCAGCCTCGACGAGGTGGTGCCGTTGGCCGTCGAGGGCGTCGACCCCCGGCGGCTCGACGTGGACGTGCCCGAGTCGCTGCCGCTGGTGACGACCGACCCTGGGCTGCTGGAGCGGGTGGTCGCGAACGTCGTGGGCAACGCCGCCCGGCACGCCCCAGCGGGGACACGGGTCCGGGTGGCCGGCTCGTCGACGCGGCGCTCCGTGGAGGTGCGCGTCATCGACAGCGGGCCAGGGCTCTCCGAGGAGCAGAAGGACCGCATGTTCGAGCCCTTCCAGCGGCTCGGCGACACCTCACCCGGCGGCCTGGGACTCGGCCTGGCTGTGGCCCAAGGCCTCGCTGAGGCGGGGGGCGCCGAGCTGGCCGCCGAGGACACCCCCGGCGGCGGCCTCACGATGGTGCTGACGATCCCGCGCGCCGAGGAGGGCCCATGACCGGATCCAGGGTGCTCGTGGTCGATGACGAGCCCGGCCTCGTGCGGGCCCTGGCCATCAACCTGCGCGCCCACGGCTGGGAGGTCGCCACTGCCACCGACGGCGCCCACGCCCTGGACCTCGCCGCGTCCTGGCGGCCCGACGTCGTGCTGCTCGACCTGGGCCTGCCCGATATCGGCGGCCTGGACGTGCTGGCCGGCATCCGCGGCTGGAGCCGGGTGCCCGTGGTGGTGCTGTCCGCCCGGCAGCACGGCGAGGACAAGGTCGAGGCCCTCGACGCCGGCGCCGACGACTACGTGACCAAGCCCTTCGCCATGAACGAGCTCCTCGCCCGCCTGCGGGCCGCCGTGCGCCGCGCCGCCCCCAGCGATGTCGCGGAGGCCGTGGTCGAGGCGGGGGAGCTGGCCATCGACCTCGCCCGGCGCCGAGTGCTGCGCGCCGGCGCCGAGGTGCGGCTCAGCCCCACCGAATGGGCGCTCGTCGAGGTGCTGGTCCGCAACCGTGGACGGCTCGTGTCACGCGAGCAGCTGCTGCTCGAGGTGTGGGGGCCCGCCTACACGAACGAGACGGGGTACCTGCGGGTCTACGCCGCGCAGTTGCGGCGGAAACTCGAGGTGGACCCGTCGCACCCGCGGCACCTGCTGACCCAACCGGGGATGGGGTACGTGTTCGAGGTGTGAGCGGCTCACCGCCGCCCCAGGCCTGCACGTGCCGCCGGGCCCTACGCTCGGCGTGACCTTGGAGGACACATGGCCAACCTGAGCCTTCTCACCCAGTCGCACCTCGACGCCGCCCGCACATCCGACAACGGCCGCAGCGCCGAGCTCCTGCTGCATGACGGCCCGCTGCGGCAAACCGTCATCGCCCTGGTGGCGGGCACGGAGCTCGCGGAGCACAACTCGCCCAGCGCGGCCAGCCTGCAGGTGCTGGTGGGCCGGGTGAAGGTCACCGGCATGGAGGTTGACGAGGTGGCCGCGGGCGAGGTCGCGCTGCTCACGCACCTTCGACATGCCGTGCGGGCCGAGGAGGACGCGGTGTTCCTCCTGACGACGGTGACGGGCGTGGAGCCCGCTGCGGAGCCGACCAGGGCGCGGTAGGCCCAGGGGCAGGCGCCGTCGCTGGGGCCTACCGTCCCGATGACCCCGCGGCGACGTCAGCCAGGCGGTCCCGGTCGAGGACCGCCGTCCAGCGGCGGCCCGAGTCGATGACCCGGTCCTTGCGGAGCCTGCTCATCACCCGGGACACGGACTCGGGCGTCGAGCCGGTCATCCCGGCGAGGTCGGCGCGGGAGAGCGGGATCTGGAGCAGGGTCCCGCCGTCGTCGGCCCGTTCCTGCCCGAGCTTGTCCGCGAGGCGGAGAAGTGTCGCGGCGACGCGTTGCGCCACGGTGTCGGTGGAGTGGCGGCCCAGGTCGGAGCGGGCTCGGGCGAGGCGCGCCGCGACGTCGTCGAGCACCCGCAGGGCGACCGTCGGGTGCTCGGTGAGCACGGCGCGGAACGCGGTGGGGTCGATCCGCAGGGCGCAGGTGGTGGTGAGGGCCTCGGCTGTCTCCGGGTAGGTCGGGTCGCCGAGGGTGGTCAGGGTCCCGAAGAGATCGCCCGGGGTGAGCAGGTCGACGACGATCTCGCGCCCGCCGTCGGTCGGCTGGGAGACCTTCACCCGGCCGGAGGCCAGCACGTACAGGTGGTCGGCGGGGGCGCCGGCGGTGAACACCTGGCCGCCGGCGGGCCAGGCGAGCGAGACCATCCGGGCGTCGATGGCCTCGAGCTCTGACGTCGAAAGGCCGGCGAACAGCGGCACGTTCCCCAGGACGCGCATCCGGACCGGCGCCGGGCAGTGGTGGGGCTCAGCGCAGGCTGTCCGGAGCGGGATCCGCCGTCGGGCCGAGGGCGTCGTCGTCGGCCCTGGCCCGTCGTGGTGAGGGTGTGCGTGCGGGGTGGTCACATCGTCTCCTGGGCTCCTCGCGAGCGTATCCCTCCTGATCCGGGGCCTGGGCCGGACATTCCGCGCCGTGCTGCGGCTACCTGACGCACGTCATGTTCGCGTGGCGACGTGCCTCTTAGCGTCGGCGTCAGTCGCCTCGACCGGGGCGGCGCAGACTCCACCAGAAGAGGTCCGACCATGAGCACCACCTCCACCGCCGCGACGACCCGCACGATCCTGCGAGCCGAGGGCTTCTCCTGCCCGTCCTGCGTGGCGAAGATCGAGAAGCAGGTCGGGCGCCTCGCAGGCGTCAGTGCCGTCACGGTGCGCTTCGCCTCGAGCCGCGTGGAGATCGACCACGACCCGCAAGTCGTCGGCGTCGAGGCGCTGATCGCGGCTGTCGCCAAGGCCGGCTACGCCTCCAGAGCGGCGGCGTTCTGATGGCCAGGTCCCAGAGGTTGCGCGGCCGTTGGGCCGTCCCCGCGGTGAGCGGGCTGCTCATCGGGGGATCAGCCGCGATAGCCACGGTGTCCGGTGCGGGCATTGCGAGTAACGCGCTGATGCTCGCGGCAGCAGTCGCGGCGGGCTCGCCTATCGCCGTCCACGCAGTCCGCGCGCTGGGGGCGCGGGTGATCGGCATCGACCTGCTCGTCACCGTCGCGTCCGTCGGGGCGGTGGTGATCGGCCAGTACTGGGAGGCCGCCGCTGTGACGTTCCTGTTCGCCGTCGGCCATGCCCTGGAGCAGGCCACCCTGAGCCGGACCCGGTCGGCGCTGGCCGAGTTGGTCGCCGTCGCCCCGGATGTCGCTGTCGTCCTGCGTGCGGGCGGCCAGATCGAGGTGGCGGCCGCCGACGTCGCCATGGGGGAGACGGTCGTGGTCAAGAACGGCGCGAAGGTGCCGGTCGACGGCGAGGTCGTCGCCGGGGCCGGGGCTGTCGACCAGGCCTCCATCACGGGGGAGTCGATCCCAGTGGAGAAGGCCGTCGGGGACCAGGTCTTCGCCGGCACCGTCTCCCGAGGTGGTGTGCTGCAGGTGAAGGCGACCGGGGTGGGGGCCGACACGACGTTGGCCCGGATCATCCACCGCGTCGAGGAGGCGCAGGACGCCAAGGCCCGCACCCAGCGGTTCATGGACCGGTTCTCCCGCTGGTACACGCCCGGCATCATCGTCCTCGCGGTCGTCGCGGGAGCCGTCACCGGCGACATCGTCCTCGCGCTCACCTTGCTGGTGATCGGGTGCCCGGGGGCGATGGTCATCTCCATCCCGGTCTCGATCGTGGCCGGCATCGGCCGCGCGGCCAAGGACGGCATCTTGATCAAGGGCGGGGAGCACCTCGAGCGGGCGGCGAAGATCACGGCGGTCACCATCGACAAGACCGGCACGCTGACGCGTGGTCGCCCGCTCCTCACCGACGTCGTCGTGCTCGACCCGGCGGCGGACCGCGTCGCCGTCCTGCGCTGGGCCGCGCTGGCCGAGGCAGGCTCCGAGCACCCCCTGGCACGTCCGGTGCTGGACGCCGCCCGCGCTGAAGGGCTGCCCAGCGGCCAGTTCCCGGAGGCCGCCGAGTCGATCCCCGGGATGGGCATCACGGCGACGAGCGACGGGCATCGCGTGCTCGTCGGCAACGTCGCCCTGTTGTCCCACTTCGGCGTCGCCGACGTTCGGGGGAGCGATCGGGTGGCCCACGACCTCGCCGCTGCGGGGCACACGCCGATGATCGTGGCGGTCGATGGCGCCGGCGTCGGGGTGCTCGCCGTCGCCGACGAGGTGCGGCCCGATGCCGCGCACATGGTCGCCGAGCTGCACCGCGCGGGCGTGCGCACGGTCGTCATGCTCACGGGTGACGCCCTCCCGGTCGCCCTAGCCGTGGGCAGCGCGACCGGCGTCGATGAGGTGCGGGCCGGGCTGCTCCCGCAGGACAAACACGACGCCGTCCGGGAGCTGCAACGCCAGGGGCACGTCGTGGCCATGGTGGGCGACGGCGTCAACGACGCCCCCGCCTTGGCCGTCGCGGACCTCGGCGTGGCCATGGGCGCGGCGGGATCAGCCGTCGCCCTCGAGACCGCCGACATCGCCCTGATGGCCGACGACCTGCGCAGGCTGCCGCAGGCCATCCGGCTGGCGCGCCGCACCGTGGCGACCATGCGCCAGAACATCGCCGTCGCGCTGGCCACCGTGGCACTGCTCCTGCTCGGGGTGCTGCTCGGCGGGGTGACGATGTCGGTGGGGATGCTCGTGCACGAGGTGTCGGTGCTGGTGGTCATCCTCAACGCCATGCGGCTGCTGCGCAGGCTGCCCTCCACGGCGCCCGGCGCCCCGGCGACGGGCGGGCGCCTGCGTCCTCCTCCTGACGATGGTGGCGGGAGTGGACGCTGCCGCGGAGCAGACCCGGGGGCGGTAGTCGTGCCGATGGTTGCGGCAGCTCGGGCTTTGTCAGCCTAGGAGCCCCCACGTGCCGAACAGCTCGGTGAGCTCTGCCAGACGAGCCGGGCTCATGCGCTTGCGTGCCAGCTGCTGCGATGACTCGTTGCTCGCGCCGACGTGCCACACGCGGGCGCCATCGCTCTCCCTGACGAGGAACGAGCGGTCCTTCGCGGCTGGGCCGCGAACCACCAGGGACACGGTGCCGGGCTCTGCGATGAGAGCGTGCAGCATCCTGTGGTGCAGCGCGTAGACATTGCCGGGCTCCTCGTGCCGCACGTGCAGCGGGAGGAGCGGTACCGGCAGGGGGGCGTCGTCGGGCCCCTGGTCGCCGTAGATCCGGTGCCGGAACCGACCGCGCATGACGAGGCTCGCGAAGGTCCATCGGTGGTTGTGCGGCAGGTCGTAGTAGCCGGGCCAGAAGGCGTGCAGTCGCACCCGGACCCCGGAATCCGGGTCGGCGTACAGGACCACTTTGTCGAGCTGCTGCCCCAGGTCGGCTGTGCCCTGCGGGTCGGGGTGCTCGCACAGCGCTTGCAGATCTGGACGCTCGGCCAGCGCGGCGAGCGCCTCGCGGAGGATGCGGCCGTCAGCCGCGACGGCCTTGAGCGCCTCTTCGGCGACGGCCTCGACGGCGTCCGTGTCGTCCCAGTCGATCTTGAGCAGCGGCTCGACGAGCGTCTCGAGTGCGGTCACGTCGGAGTCCTCTTCTGGAGTGCCGGATGTGCCGTGAGCCAGCCCGCCCCGCGGCGGCAACCAGGTGGCTGCGCGCCGTGATCATCGCGAACCGTGGAGCGGCTGCGCAACCCCCTGCCCACCTCGTTGACGCCTCCGCGGGCCGCGGTAGCCTGGCCGCTGGCGTGAGCTGGCCAGGCGCCGAATCGCACGGTGCGACGCCTTCCGGCCGATGGTCGGGTCCGGCACGAGGAAGGACGTCAGTGGCACGGGAGCTGATCGACGAGCTGGCCGACGGGGCCTGGCGCCTATTCACCGACGACGCCGAGAAGTGGCAGCTGTACTCCGAGGACGAGCATGTGGCGGCCGGTCTGGCCCGCGCCCGACCGCGCGAGGCCGCCGGCCTCGCCGCACTGCTGCGCGACCACGCCGTGCTGGTGCTCCAGCCCGATTGCGTGGCCGGTGGACTCGCGCAGCGGGCTCTGAGCATCGTCCGGCGGGAGGGATTCGAACCAGTCCACTGGCGCCGGGTGCGGATCGATCCTCCGGTGACGGCCGCGATCTGGCACTACCAGTCCAGTTCCTCGACCCCGGCGAGTCTCGAGCTGGCTGACGCGATCTGCTCGCGCGACGACTCGATCGTCGTTCTGTTGCGCGATGTGTCCGCGGTGCGGGAGGGGCCCGCGAGCCTGCGCCTCACCGCGCTCAAAGGACCGTCGGACACCACCCGTCGTCAGCCGCACCAGCTCCGGGCCACGCTCGGGTCCCCCACGAAGCTCGTGGTCCTGGTCCACACGTCCGACGAGCCTTTGGACATGGTGCGTGAGCTGGCGATCCTCGTGCCGGAGGCCCTGGCGGACTTCTACGCGGCGATGGGTGCTGCGGCGTCGCCCGCGACGCGGTCCGCGCTGGAGGAGGCCGTCGCCGAGCTCGAGGCGCGAGCGTTGGCCCACGACCTCGATCTGGAGGCCTCGTCCGCGCGACTGAGGTCCGAGCTCGTCCGGCGCGTCGAGGACAGCGACGTCCCGGGCGGCATGGGAGCGACGGCCGGGGACCTCCTGGAGCGGCTCGACCGCGCCCGCGCAGGCGCCGAGCCCCTGGACTGGCACATCTTCGCCCGCGGCCTCGAAGAGCTCGGTGCGGACCCCCTGTCCTGGGATGCGTTGGTCGTCGCGACGGATCTGGTCGAGCACGACCTCCCCGGTGTGGAACGCCTGCTCGCCGGCGGCAGAAGGCCGTAGGAGGACAGGCCGGGCCTGATCCGCATCAGGGAGACCGAGCGCAGGCGCTGAGTGTCTCGTCGCATGGGGCGAACCGTCTCAGATCAGGACAACTCATGCCGTATGCTCACGCGGGTGCCGACGCCTGGGGGAAGCGCCAACGGTCCGATCGCAGGGCGCGGAGCCACCCTGTGGCAACGAGCCTGGGGGTGGCTCCCGCCGGAGACGGCGATTCGGCACTTCCTCGTCGCGTCCGTCGTCGCGGCCTCCGGCACCGGGCTCTTCCTCACCGGCTCGGCACTGTTCTTCACACCAACCCGTCAGCGGCGCCGATCCGCAGGTCGCCGTCGTGTTCAACGGGGAGATCTACAACCACCACGAGATCCGACGCCGCATGCTCGTCGCGGGCAGGCCGGTCCACGGCCGCGGGGACGCCGCGGTGCTCCCGGCGATGTACGCGCACCACGGCACAGCGATGTTCGCGCACCTCGACGGCATGTTCGCGATTGCCCTCCTCGACGCCCGGAACCGGCGGCTCGTCCTCGCCACGGACCGGGCCGGGAAGAAGCCGCTGTTCTACGGCACGACGCCCGACGGCGTCTTCGTGTTCGCCTCCGAGCTCTCGGCGCTCGCGCAGCACCACGATCTCGACCTCACGATCGACCCCGACGCGGTCGATGAGTACCTCAGCCACCGCGTGGTGCCCGCACCCCGCACGGTCTACCGCTCGGTGCGCAAGCTCCCCCCGGCGTCGATCCTGGTGCTCGACGACAACGGGATCCGGACCAGCACGTACTGGGATGTGCGCGACCACGGGCTCGACCCAGTCGTCAGGTGGGACGACGCGGTGGACACGATCGACCGCCTGCTGCGCGCCGCGGTCGAGCGCCGCCTCGAATCGGAGGCGGACGTGCCGCTCGGGGCGATGCTCAGCGGTGGGCTCGACTCGAGCCTGGTCGTGGCGATGGCCGCCCGGATGCGTCCAGAACCGCTGGACACGTTCTCGATCGGGTTCGCGGAGGCGGCGTTCGACGAGTCCGAGCACGCGCGCGCGGTGTCCCAATTCTGCGGTACACGGCATCACGCGGTCGCCGTGCAGCCGGACGACGCCCTGGCCGACGCGGACGCGGTCCTCGCGCACATGGGCGAGCCCTACGCGTTCCCGTCGGCGATCGCGAGCCGGAGGATGTACCAGCTCGCCGCGCGCGAGGTCACGGTCGTCCTGACGGGCGACGGCGCCGACGAGATCTTCGGTGGCTACCGGCGCTACGACGTGCTGCGGGCGCTCCCTGAGGTCGACCCGGCGGACCGCCACCGCGTCGACTTCGAGGCGCTCCAGGCGGGGGACGACCTGGCCACCCGCTACGCGAGCGTGCTGGTCGACGGCGTGCGTCCCGCGCTCAAGGAGCACCTGTACGCGCCGGCGTTCCGGTCTCGGGTCACCGAGACCGACCCGGCGGTGCACCTGCGGCGCCGGCTCGGACGCACCGACCCGAGCCGCTCCGACCTCGAGCGGGCGCTGCAGCTGGACTTCCGGTTCTGGCTGCCGGACGCGCAGCTGGTCAAGATCGACCGGATGTCGATGGCCAGCTCTGTCGAGGCCCGCAGCCCCATGCTCGACCACCGGCTCGTCGAGTACGTCAGCACCCTGGGCCCCGGCCTCCGGCTGGTCCCGGGGAACGAGAAGGCCCTGCTCAAGGCGGTCGCCGAGCGCTACCTGCCCGCCAGTGTGGTGCACCGGCGCAAGCAGGAGCTCGCCGTCCCGCTCGAGTCCTGGCTCACGCGCCTCCTACGTGACCGGATCACGTCCGCGCTGCTCGCCGAGGAGTCGCTCGGACGCGGCTACTTCGATCCCGACAGGCTCCGGTCGTTCGTCCAAGCCTTCCGCCCCGCCGACGCGTACGCCCTGTGGACGCTCTACATGCTCGAGCGCTGGCACACCAGCAGCGCCCGACCTGACGCCGCGCTCACCGCGGCGCAGCCCGTGACGACGAGAGGATCGGTATGACTTCCCCAACACCCAGCTTCCGGAGCCTGCGCCCGCGATCGGTCCCGACCGGTGCGGCTGACGTGGTGACCGCACAGATCGACGGCGCGGCCCACCCGCTCGTCGTGCGCCCAACGACCGACATCGATCTCGGCGCGTGGGCTGAGGAGAACGTGGCGCGGATCGAGGCGATGCTCGCGGAGCACGGCTCGTTGCTGTTCCGTGGTTTCCTGGTCGCCCCGGAGACCGGCTTCCCGCGGTTCGGCGCGACGGTCGGCGGCGGCGGGCTCGAATACACCCAGCGCTCGACGCGCCGCACCAAGGAGCGCGAGGGCGTCTACACCTCCACCGAGCACCCGTCGGCGCTGTCGATCGAGCTGCACAGCGAGAACGCGTTCCAGTACCGGTGGCCCACCCGGATCATGTTCCACTCCGTGATCGTCGCTGAGACCGGGGGCGCCACGCCGATCGCCCGGACCGACGACGTCTTCGACGCGATCGACTCGGACGTGCGCGACGAGTTCGTGCGGCGCGGCCTGCGCTACGTGCGCAACTTCGGCGCTGGGCTCGAGCTGACCTGGCAGGAGGCGTTCCAGACGGATGACCGGGCGGACGTCGAGGCGGACTGCCAGCGTGACGGCCTGACATGGGAGTGGCGCGAAGGCGACCGGCTCCGCACGGAGCACGTGCTGCCGGCCGTCGTGCAGCACCCCGCGCTCGGGCGCCCGGTGTGGTTCAACCAGGCCCACCTGTTCCACGTGACGAACCTTGACCCGCAGATCCGGGCCGCGATGCTCGAGGCGATGCCCGAGCACGACCTGCCCCGCCACGCGTACTTCGGGGACGGCGGTGCGATCGCCGACGACATGATGGCGGAGGTCCGGCGCGCGTACGACGCCGCGCGGGTGCGGTTCCCGTGGGAGAAGGACGACGTGATGCTGCTCGACAACCTCCGGGTGTGCCACGCGCGCGATCCGTTCACCGGCACGCGCAAGGTGCTCGTGTCGATGGCGCGGGCGTCGCACTTCCACGAGGTGGCCGTTCCTGGGGCGTTCGAGATGGCCGTCCCGGCGGCTGGCGGGGCCCTCCGATGAGCGTGACGGACCAGGCCGCAGCGCTCCAGCACGGCGAGCGCCGTGGCCTCGGGCGCTCGCGTCTGCGGCTGCCGCTGCCGTCGGGGACAACCCGTGAGGCCGCGCAGGCGGCCTTGGCGACCATCGTCGCGCGGCACGAGGCGCTGCGCACGAGCACGGAGCGGCGCCTGTCGCGGGTCGTCCACCACGTGTACGACGACGCGCCGCTCGTGTGGGCCGTCGACGCCGCGAGCGACACGGCCCGGGCCGTGTCGACGGTGGCTCGCCTCGAGGTGACGCTCGCGTCGTCCGCAGGGGTCACGGAGATCGAGCTGAGCGCGCCGGACGACCTGGTCGACCTCGGCGGGCTCGTCGTGCTCGCGGACGACCTTGTCGAGATCCTCACCGGGAGAACGCTCGACGAGCCGGTGCAGGCGGGGCAGTACGCCGCGGGGCGGCTGGACGTCGTCTCGGACGCCGAGGGCGACCAACTCCCGCGGCCGTCGCGGGCCGCGCGGGGGGGGAGGGCGGACGCCGACGAGCCGGTGCAGACGGCGGATGCGCTCGTCGGCCCTGGGCAGTGGTCGGCCATCACCACGCGGGCGGCCACCGCCGGGGTGGACGTCCACGCGTTCCTGCTCGCGGCCTGGGAGACGGTCCGCGCACGAGCTCGGGACGCCCTGCCCGCGACCGCCGTGCTCGTGGACCACCGGACCGTGTACCCCGACTTGGCGTCGACGGTCGGGGTGCTCTCGCGCCTACTGCCACTGCCGCGTGTCCTCGAGGCCGACGAGGTGACCAGCGAGGTGCTCGCGTCCGTCGTGAGGGCCCACGCCGAGCTCGTGGCCGTGGCGGACTCGTTCCGGTGGTCGCGCCAGAGCGTGGGCACATTCGCGGCCGACAGCCGACGTCCGCAAGGGCCCGTGACGTTCGCGGCGTTGCCGGTGCGGACCGCGCACGTCCGGGACCACGTGGTCCTCTCAGACGACAGCCACGACGACCGGATCGGCGTCCATGTGCTGCACGACGCGTCCGGGGCCCGTGCGGTGGTGACCACACGCGACGCCGATGGCCCCGCTGACGAGCTCGTCGCCATCCTCGTCGCGGTCCTCGGTCAGATCGGCACGGATCCCGCCGTGCTGCTGGCCGATCTGCCCCTGGGTGGCGCCGCGCCGGCGACCGCGGGCATTCCCAGCGGGGCGCCGGAGGCTCCCGGCGCGACCCTGGTGCACCTGGTGGCCGAGCAGGCTGCCCGCACCCCCGCCGCCCCGGCGGTCAGCGACGCCCGACGGACCGTGACCTACGCGGAGCTCACGCGGTCTGCAGCCGCTGTCGCCGCTGCGATCCTGGCCGCGGCCGGTGAGGACGCGGTGGTGGGCATCTCCTCCGAGCGTGACGTCGACCTCGTCGCCGCGGTGCTCGGCGTCTGGGCGGCAGGCGCGGCGTACGTCCCGCTTGACCCGCAGTGGCCGGTCGAGCGTCGTCGCACGGTCCTCGCGGACGCCGGCGCCGTCCTCCTCCTCGCCGCCGACAGTGCGCAGGACCTGGGCGTGCCGACGCTCGCGGTCTCAGACGTCGTCAAGGAGCCGGCGGGCCCGCTCGAGCCGCGGGCGCAACCCGATGGCGTCGCGTATGTGCTGTACACCTCCGGCACGACAGGGCGGCCCAAGGGTGTCGTCGTCGAGCACCGGTCCGTCGTGAACCTCGTGCGGGCCCATCGCGCGCGGATCTACGGTCCGGCGACCGTGGGCCGGGACGAGCCTCTCGTGGGCACGCTCACGCCGTCGCTGGTGTTCGACGGCTCGGTCGAGCGGCTCGGGCTCCTCGCCGCGGGTCACCACCTCGTCGTCGTCGACGAGGACACTCGCCGGGACCCGCCCGCGTATGTGCGGCTGTGCCGCCGAGCGGGGGTCGACGTCATCGATGTCACGCCGACATTCCTCACCCTCCTGCTCGCCGCGGGCCTGCTGGACGCGGACGCGCACCGGCCCGGGGTGGTCCTCGTGGGTGGCGAGGCAGTGAACGATGGGCTGTGGTGCACCCTCGCGGCGTCGCCGGTCCGCGCTTTCAACGTCTACGGCCCGACGGAGGTCACGGTGAACGCGACGGCCGTCGAGGTCACCGGCACGCGCCCGACGCTGGGCCCCCCGCTCGACGGTGTCACAGTGACGGTCCGCGACGACGCCGGCCGGATCGTGCTGCCTGGGGTCGCGGGCGAGATCTGGGTCGGGGGCGCCGGTGTGGCACGCGGGTACCTCGGTGACCCGACGCTCACGGCCGCACGGTTCGTCGAGACAGCCGACCAGGGACGCGTCTACCGCACGGGCGACCTCGGGCGGCTGCGTGGCGACGGGTCGCTCGACTTCCTCGGGCGGGATGACGGACAGGTCAAGGTGCGCGGCGTGCGGGTCGAGACCGGCGAGGTCGAGTCCGTGTTGCGTCGCGAGGACGGTGTGGTCGACGCCGTGGTCCGGCTGCTCGGCGAGGGGCCCGACGCCCGCCTCGTTGGCTGGGTCCTGGTGCCGGACGGTGGCGACGGCGCCAGGCGGGACGTCGCGGCCCGCGCGCGCGACCGGGTGGCCACGGTGCTCCCGCCCGCGAACGTCCCTGCGCAGGTGCTCGCCGTCCCGCTCTGGCCGACCACGGTCGGCGGCAAGGTCGACGTCGCCGCGCTCCCGGTCGAGGCGGAGCAGGCGGCGCCCGTGGACCCCCCGGCGGACGACACCGAGCGCGCCGTCGCCCGGGTCTGGTCCGAGCTCCTCGGAACCGAGTCGTTCGGGATGGAGCAGAGCTTCTTCGACGTCGGGGGCCACTCCCTCGTCGTCCTGTCGATGCTCCAGGGGATCGAGGAGGAGCTCGGGGTCGCCCTGCCGCTCACGGTGATCTTCACGGCGGCGACCGTCCGAGACCTCGCCCGGGCCGTCGACGCGCGCCGGAGCAGCGCGACCATCCCGACGGGCGCGCGCTGAGGTGGGCCCGGGGGTGTTCGTCCCGGAGATCGGGGTGGTCGGGGCCTTCGTCCTGGCCAGCCTCGCGCTGAACCTCACCCCCGGGCTCGACATGACCTATGTCGTCGGCGCCACGTTGCGGTGGCGTACGCGTGCGGGTGTGTGCGCCGCGCTCGGGATCGCCCTCGGCTCGCTGTGCCACGTGGTCCTCGCCGCGGCTGGGCTGTCCGCCCTCGTCGCGGCGTCGCCCGTGTTGATGAACGTCGTCACGTTCGCGGGCGCTGCCTATCTCGTGTGGTCCGGCGTCGCGATGATCCGGGACACGAGCGCGCTCCCGGTCGCCGAACCCGCGACGGCGGGCGGGACGCCGCATTATGCCGACCACCCGCGCGACGACGCTTCGCCCGGCGCAGCCCTGCCCGACGGGTCGGCGTCCTCGGGCGCGATGGCCGCGACCGACGAGCGGCCGGGCCTCCTGACCGTCACGGCGCGCGGAGCCCTGGTCAACCTGCTCAACGTCAAGGTCGTCGTGTTCTACCTGTCGTTCATCCCGCAGTTCGTCCGGGCGCAGGACGGCCCGACATGGCAGCAGGTCGCCTTCTTCGGCGTGTTGTTCAACGTGCTGGGCACGAGCGTCCTCGTCGCGGTCGCACTGCTCACCGGACTGGCCTCCCGCAGCGTCCTGAGCAGTCCCCGGGCGCTTCTCCGGGCGCGCCTCGTGTGTGGCGTGACCCTCATCGTCATGGCGTTCGTGCTGAGCGTCTCTCGCCTGTTCGCCCACTGATCGAGGAGACCCATGGACATCACGACCGCCCGCGACCTCGGCTTCGCGCCGGCGACCGTTGACGACGTGCACTGGGACGCGCTGACCCAGGACGCGTTCTACTCGAGCGCCCGCTGGGTCCGCTACTGCGCCGGGGCCGCGGCTGGCCGCACCGGTCTGCTGCTCGCGGGCGAGCCGTCCCGGCCGCGCGCGGGCGCCGTGGTCACCGAGGTCGAGTCGGCTGCGGCCGGACTCTACGACTGGAACACCCTCCTCGCGGAGCGCGGGCTGCCGGCGCTCCCAGGCCACGGCGCGATGATCGGCGTGCTGCAGGGCTACCAGGGCCGGCTCGTGTCCGCACCGGCCTCGGGGCCCGAGGACGTCGCAATGCTCGTCGACCAGCTGCGCGAGGCGGCGGCCGTCGTCGGCGAAGCCTCGGGCGGCGGCGCGTCGCAGGCCGCCACGGTGGGCATGTACCTCGACACCGACGGTGTGCGCCGTGCTCTCGCCGCCGGCGTCGACGGGATCCCAGTCCTGCTCGAGCTCGACGCGTCGATCGACGTGTGCGGGGGCTGGGACGCGTGGCTCGGCACGCTGACGTCCAAACGACGCGTGGCGGTGCGCGGCGAACGGCGACGGTTCCGCGAGGCGGGGTACGTCGTCGAGGACTCGACGCTCGCGGAGCGGGTCGCGGTGCTCGGCCCGCTCGCGCGCGCGACCGGGGGCAAGTACGGAACGGTGCAGGACGTCGAGTCCTACGAGTCCCTGCTGCGCGCGCACATCGAGGGGATGGGAGCGGAGGCCCGTGTGCTGACGTGCGCACGCGACGGCGTCGTGACCGGCTTCTGCCTCTACTACCGGTGGAACGGCACGGTGCACCTGCGCTGGGCGGGGTTCGACTACGACCGGCTGGCGCCCGGCGCGGCGGAGTACTTCAACCTTGTCTATTACGAGTTGATCGAGCGCTCCGCCGTGTCCGGTGACCGTCGGCTGCACGCCGGGATCAAGGCGAGCGAGGCGAAAGCACTCCGCGGCGCCCGTTTGCAACCGTCTTGGCTGCTCGACTTCGGTGCTGAGCGGGTCCTGGCGGGCGCGGCTGCGGACGCGCGTGCGCACAACGCCGCGGCGCTCGCCCGTGCGCTCGCGAACCCGCGCACGGCCGGGGCTATCGACCCCGAGGAGTGGTCGGGCTTCTGCTGACAGCGCGGACGCGTCGTCAGCCGCGACCGCGCGTTCCCTCGGGCTGGCGGTGTCGGTAGACGCTCACGCAGCGCCGGCTCGCTGTGGTGAACGGCTCGTCCGCGTAGCCACCCGTGCGCGCGTGCAGGACCAGCCCGGCGTCGGTGGCGAGGCCATCGAGCTGTGCCGGGAGCAGGTATCGCTCGACCCAGCGGGTTCGCTCGGCGTCCCCGCCCTGGACCCGGATCGCCGTGACGTCCACCGTCTGCAGATCCGCGTCGTGCTCGTAGACCTCGATGTCGCACGCCGCGTCCGTGAGCACCCGCACCCGCACCCCACGGTCCCAGCGCACGCGGCGTGCCAGTCCGGGGTGGTAAGCCTCGACGACCAGGGTCCCACCAGGTCGGAGCAGCTCGGCCGCGCGCCTGAACAGGGTCGCCTGCTCCGCCCGGGAGCCTGCGTAGACGAGCGTGTGGTAGACGCAGTAGACGAGCATGAAGGCGCCCGTCACCCCGGCGAGGGTCATGTCCCCGAGGCGTGGTTCGACGTCCGCTCCCGGCTGCTGGGCCAGCTTGCGCGCGAGCACGTCGAGCATGCCCCGTGACGGGTCGACCCCCACGACGGCGAGCCCCGACAGCGCCAGCGGGATGGCGACCCGCCCGGTGCCGACCCCCACCTCGAGCACCGGCCCCGTTCCCGCGTGCGCCCGCAGGAAGGCGAACTCGGCCGCGTCGTGGGCCCGCGTTCCCCAGAGCTCGTCGTACCGCTCAGCGATGGCGTCGTACACGTCGATTGCCGGCTTCCCTCCGCCGTCACGGTTACCCGCCGCCTCGCGCGGCCACGCTCTCACAGTATGGTCACAAACCGCCCGAAGGGGTCAAATGTCGATACGCTCACCGCGCTCCACGGCCCGAGGCCAAGACCACCGTCGTTCGTCTTCACCTGGGGAGCCATGTCGCACACCACGGATGTCGCGATCGTCGGCGCCGGCATGTTCGGCTCGGCTGCCGCGAGGCACCTGACCGACGCGGGCGTCGACGTCACAGTGATCGGCCCGAGCGGTCCCGACGACGCGTCCACCCGCCCCGAGCACGCGTTCGGGGCCCACCACGACGAGGCACGGATCGTCCGCCGGCTCGGCTGGGACGCCGTGTGGGGCTCGCTCGACGCCCGCTCGCAGGAGAGGTTCGCGAGCATCGAGGAGCGCAGCGGTCTGCCGTTCTTCGAGGACTGCGGCTCGCTCGTGCTGATGGCGCGGTCCATCAGCCACCGCACCGAGAAGATCCTCGCCCAGTGCGCGGCCGACGGCATCGCCGTGGAGCGCCTCGACGAGGACGACCTCGCGCGACGGTTCCCGGCACTCGGCGCCGTGCCGATAGCGGGCGGCGTCGAGGGGCTCTACGAGAACCGCGGCGCCGGCTACTTGAACCCCAGGCTCCTGGTGCGGGCGCAGCTCGCCCTGGCTGCTGGCGGCGGCGCGCGCCACGTGCGAGCCGCGGTGACCGACGTACGCCCGGCCGGGTCCGGGGGCTGGGTGCTCGACGTGCGCGGCGACGGCGTCGACGAGACGGTCAACGCGCAGCGGCTGCTGGTCGCGACCGGTGCGTTCACCAACGTCGCGGGCGTGCTCCCTGGGGGACGCCGGCTCGCGCTGCACGCGTTCACCGAGCCGAACCTGCTCTACGAGCTCGGCGAGGAGCAGCTCGGCGCGCTGCGCACCCTGCCGACTGTCGTCACGGTCGACCCGGAAGACGTCGGCGAGGCAAACCTCTCGCTCTACTTGTTGCCGCCCGTGCGCTACCCCGACGGTCGCTGGTACATGCGCATCGGCCCCGGCATGCAGCCCGTCGTGGACGAGCTGACCCGGCTTGGGGACATGGTCGAGTGGTATGCCGCGCAGACCCTCACGCCTCGCCAGGAGATCTTCCTGAGCGAGATGATGCAGATGCTTGTGCCGGACCTCAAGCCGCCGTCCGTGCGCTCGGCCTGTTGCATCATCGAGAAGACCCCTTCGCGCTATCCGTACATCGGGCACGTTGACGACGAGACGCTGACGGTCGCTGTCGGGGGAAACGGGCACGGCGCTCGCGGGTCCGACGAGATCGGCCGTCTCGCGGCCACGGTCGTGCTCGGGCAGCCGTGGGACGGCGCGGTGCCCGCCGACACGTTCCGTCCCCGCATCGCGTCGGACCAGATGGGCGGTGACCCCAAGTGCTCGCGGCGCTCCGCCGTGCCCGCGCGGAGTCGGTGCTCGACCGTCTCGACGACGGGCTCGACTCACAACTGGGCACGACGCACACCGATGGGGCGCAGCTCTCGGGCGGCCAGTGGCAGAAGCTCGCGCTCGGCCGCGCGATGATGCGCGAGGCTCCGCTGCTGTTGATCCTCGACGAGCCGACATCGGCACTGGACGCGCAGGCCGAGCACGAGCTGTTCGACAGGTACGCGTCGAACGCGCAGCGGGTGGGCCGGCTGACGGGTGCTGTCACGTTGCTCGTGTCCCACCGCTTCTCGACAGTCCAGATGGCCGACCTGATCCTCGTGGTCGCCGACAGCCGGGTCGTTGAGGCGGGGTCCCATCGCGAGCTCATGGAGAGGGACGGCCTGTACGCGGACCTCTTCCAGCTCCAGGCTGCGGCGTACCGCTGAGCCGGGTGGACGACACCGAGGCCGACGCCCGGGCGGTCCAGTCCGCGCACGCCGTTGTGCTCGCGACGAGTGAGGTCCTGTGCCGCTTCGACGCACCGGGCCGGATGCTGACGCGCGAGGAGCGTGCGAGGGCGGCCCGCTTCGTCCACGCTTCCGATGCTGACGACTTCGTGGCGGCGCACGTCCTTGCCAGGGCGTGCGTCGCCGCGGTGCTCGGTGGGCGCCCCGAGGACCAGATCGTGCGGCAGCAGTGCGCTGTCTGTGGCGGCCCGCACGGCCGCCCATGGGTTGAGGGCGCCGAGACGACGCACCTGAGCTGGTCGCATGCCCGCGGGGTGGTCGCCGCGGTGGTCAGTGGTGGGCGGTGCGGGATCGACGTCGAGACGACGGGTGGACGGGGACCGTCCAGCACACCGCCGGTGTCCGCCATGACGGGTCCAGAGCGATGTGCCGTCGAGTCGGCCGAACGTCCCTATGACGCCTTCCTGACGCTGTGGCTAGGTCGAGCCGGGGGAGCTTGTCGCGATCGACGCCGAGGGGCTGCGCAGCACGCGGTTCGCGGAGATCGACCGGGCCGGGTGCGCGTTCGAGTACGTGTATCTCGCACGGCCCGACACGTCGATCGCCGGGCGCTCGATGCACGCCGCCCGCGTCGCGATGGGCCGTCGGCTCGCACAGGAGCACCCCGTCGAAGCGGACCTTGTCATCCCGGTCCCCGAGTCGGGGACGCCGGCCGCGGTCGGGTACGCCGCCGAGTCGGGAATCCGCTTCGGGCAGGGCCTGACGAAGAACGCCTACGTCGGGCGCACGTTCATCCAGCCGTCGCAGACGCTGCGCCAGCTGGGTATCAGGCTCAAGCTCAACCCGCTCAAGGAGGTCATCCGCGGCCAGCGCCTGGTGGTCGTCGATGACACGATCGTGCGCGGAAACACCCAGCGCGCCCTGGTGCGGATGCTGCGCGAGGCCGGCGCCGCAGAGGTGCACATCCGGATCAGCGCGCCTCCGGTGAAGTGGCCGTGCTTCTACGGGATCGACTTCGCGTCCCGCGCCGAGCTCATCGCGAACGGCCTCACGGTCGAGGAGATCGGGGCCTCGCTCGGTGCCGACTCGCTCGGCTACCTCTCCGCGGAAGGGATGATCGAGGCGACAGAGCAGCCAGCGTCGCAGCTGTGCACTGCGTGCTTCAGCGGCAGGTATCCCATCGAGCTGCCGCCCGCCCACCGGCTCGGCAAGCACCTGCTCGAGCAGGATGAGCTGCCGCTCGGAGCGCCTGAGGACGGCCTCGCGACCCTCCTGTACGGCGTCGGCGGCGCGACCGCCCTGGACCACCCCTGAGCCGACCGGAGTGCTGCGTAGTCGGCTGACGCGGTGGTCAGTCCTCGGCGCCTTCGGGGGCCCGTGGAGTCGCTCGTTGGTCATCGACGTCGGGCCGCGGGGGCGCGCTGCGTCTCAGGCGGAGGCCTCGACATTCCTGGCGCGCCAGGCTGCGCGCGCCGGCCTACCGGCACATGCTGGAGGCATGAAGAAGGACATCCACCCCGACTACCACCCGGTCGTCTTCCGTGACGTGTCTGGCGAGTTCGCCTTCCTGACGCGGTCCACGGCGACGCCGTCCAAGACCATCGTCTGGGAGGACGGCAACACCTACCCAGTGGTCGACATCGAGATCTCGAGCGCCACGCACCCGTTCTACACAGGGCAGTCGCGCGTGGTCGACACCGCCGGCCGCGTGGAGAAGTTCCGGCAGCGTTACGGCAACCGCGGCGGCCAGGCTCCCGAGAAGAAGGCGCCGCCCGAGCAGCCCGCGCCCGAGGCAGCGGACTCCGACGAGGCCTGAGAGTCAGGCCGGACACGCGAGCCCGGACACGCGAGCCGGCGGAGACGCCGCGCACCGCTGTGTCCGGACGCTCCCGGATCGACGCCTCACCGTCGCCTAGTGGTCACCGGGTGTTGGGTGGGCAGTGGTGAGATCGAACGCACGACCGGGATCCCAGGACGGGGAACGATGAGCCACCGCGTAGCAGAGCACCCTCGACCGCATCATGTGCTCTGGCACCTGAGCGACACACACCTGGTCGGCGGTGGCCCGTTGTACGGGGCTGTCGACGCGACGGCGCGGCTGCGGCAGGTGCTGGCCGAGGCCGAGACGTCGGGCATCCGGCCGGACGCGATCGTCGTCACCGGTGATCTGGCCGACAAGGGCGAGCCCGATGCCTACGCGATGCTGCGCGCCCTCGTGGAGCCTGTCGCCGAGCGGCTGGGCGCGCTCGTCGTGTGGGCGATGGGCAACCACGACGACAGGGCGGAGGTCCGCCGCGCGCTGCTGGACGAGCCCCCGTCAGACGGCCCCGTCGATCGCGTCGACGACGTGGACGGGCTGCGCATCGTCACCCTCGACACCACGGTCCCGGGCCACCACCACGGGGAGATGGCCCCAGCCCAGCTCGAGTGGCTCGCCGGCGTGCTGGCCGAGCCGGCCCCGCACGGCACCGTCCTCGCGCTGCACCACCCGCCGGTGCCGAGCGTGCTGGACCTCGCGGTGCTCGTCGAGCTGCGCGACCAGCACCGCCTGGCCGACGCGCTGCGCGGCACCGACGTGCGCACGGTGCTCGCGGGGCACCTGCACTACTCGACGACAGCGATGTTCGCGGGCATCCCCGTGTCGGTGGCCTCAGCCACCTGCTACACGCAGGACCTCAACGTGGCGGCGGGCGGCGGCCTGCGGGGGCGCGACGGCGCGCAGGGCTTCAACCTGGTCCACGTGTACGACGACACGATCGTGCACTCGGTGGTCCCCCTCGGCACGGGCCTGACGGTGGGGGAGCCGGTGACGCCCGAGGAGGCGGCCCGGCGCCTGGCCGCCGCCGGCGTGGTGATCCCGGAGCCGCTCCGTGAGCGGCGCGACGCGGGAGCGGAGGACCGCTCCCGCGTGTGGGCGACCGTCAGGCAGGGCTGACGGGACCGCCCTCAGCCGCCTTCTCCCACGGCGCCGCGATCGGGTAATACTGCTCGAGGAACTCGGTCACGGCGCGGGTGCGCAAGTCCGCGTCGATCTCGGGGAAGCTGCCGTCGTTGAGGCAGAAGAAGTCCATCTCCCGCGAGGCCAGCAGCGACGTCATGTCCGCGAGCCCGGCCCGCGACGTGGTGTCGACGTACTTCACGCGGGCGTTCTCCTGCGCCACGGCGCGGCCCATGAGCAGCGCGTAGTAGTGGTACAGCGAGTTCGTCACGGAGATGTTCGAGCTCGCCCGGAACGGGCTGGCCGCGGTGGCGGCGAACTCGTCGGGGAACTCGGCCTCCAACTCGGCCATGACGCTGCGGCGCAGCGGAGTCGCGGCGTGCTCAAGGTGGCGGGTGGTGACGCGGCCGAAGCGCTCGTTCAGCAGACGCCGGTTCACGCGGGCAGCGTTCTCGAACCCGCTGCGCACCTCGTTGTTCTCACCCAACCCGATGCGGGTGCTGGCCTCGATGAACTTGGTGATCCCGCCCGGGGAGAAGAACATCGCCGGGCTCACCGCGCGGCCGAAGAACATGTCGTCATTCGAGTACAAGAAGTGCTCGGCGAGGCCGGGGATGTGGTGCAGCTGCGACTCGACGGCCTGCGAGTTGTGCGTGGGCAGCACCGAGGTGTCGGTGAAGAACTCCTCGCTGCGCACGAACGTCACGCCCGGGTGGTCGGCCAGCCACGCCGGCTTGGGGGAGTCGCTCGCGACGAAGATGCGGCGCACCCACGGGGCGAACATGTGCACCGAGCGCAGCGCGTAACGCAGCTCGTCGATCTGCCGGAACCGGGCCTCGGAGTCGTCGCCCTCGCCCACCACGTAGCTCTGCATGCGCGCGGCGCGGGCCTTCTGCCAGTCGCTGTCGGCGCCGTCCACCCAGGAGAACACCAGGTCGATGTCGAAGCTGATGTCCGCGGCGTGCTCGGCGAACATGTTCTCGATGGTGGTCCACGT
Organism: Cellulomonas timonensis; assembly: GCF_900046455.1. GTDB lineage: Bacteria > Actinomycetota > Actinomycetes > Actinomycetales > Cellulomonadaceae > Cellulomonas_A > Cellulomonas_A timonensis. The sequence continues at coordinate 353,194 of NZ_FCOT01000010.1, read as the reverse complement.
CCGCCCGTAGCGCTCGACCTCGCCGCGCACCGCCTCGCTGCGGTGGATGGCGCGGCGGGTCAGCGAGTTCTCGATCGGCAGCACGATGTCCTCGTCGCCGAACGCCCACAGCTCGATCTGCACGCCGGTGGCGGCCCCGTAGCGCAGCCCGCCGTTGAGGCACACCCGTGGCCGGTACAGCCGGAACGCCCGGGCTTTCGACGTGGTGGACAGGGCGCCGTCGGCCACCAGCAGAGTCGGCGCCTTGGCATCGAGGGGCTTGACGTAGAACGGCTCGTCCGCGCACGCGCTGGCGAGCGCCGCGCGCAGGGCCTTGCGCTGTGCGCGGTCCACGGCGATCACTGGGCGCTCGTCGTTGCCGCGCACCAGCAGGCAGTCGATGCCGGCCTGGTCGAGGGCGTCGCGCACGAACAGCAGGTCCTCGACCATCGCCTCGTGGGGCGTCAGGCCGGTGTTGACCAGGCAGTAGCGGCCCTTGAGCAGGACGACGTCGTCGCGCTCGCGGAGTCGCGCGCGGGAGGCGGCGGTGACGGGCAGCGCGGGCTCGACTGCAGTCTCAGGGGGTGCGAGGTACACCTCGCGCGGGGCGGGAACGGTGACGATGGCGAGTCCGATGGTCGATGGGGGGAGGAGGCGCCACGAGCGAAGTCATCAGATCCCATCGGATCGACCACTCCGATGAGGCAGGCTGAGCGTACCTGTCGGCAGACCCCGCGCAACCCCACGTCGACAGCGCCGTTCCCTCGTCGACGACAGCCCCCGTCACCTGTCGGACGAGGCCCTCAGACGCGGCTCACGCAGGCGCGAACCGCTGCGCGCTGCGCGCCTTCGCCTTGGCCGCCTCGACCTCGCGGTCCTTCGGTGGCGCCGACGTCACCAGGTCGTCCAGCAGGTGCTGGGTGATGTGCGCGATCTCGGCCACGGCGTGGTCGAAGGCGGCGCGGTTCGCCTGCGACGGGTGGGTGGAGCCGCTGACCTTGCGCACGAACTGCAGGGCCGCGGCGTGCACCTCGTCATCCGAGGCGGCGGGCTCGAAGTTGTGGAGGGTTCGGATGTTCCGGCACATCCTTCGAGGCTAGAAGTCGTCGGCCCCGAAGGGAACAGCAGCGCAGCGCAGGACGGGGTGGGCCTCCCGGCCTAATGTCGGGATTGACCCACGCCCGTGGGCGCCGTCTCCGAGGAGTCGACATGCCGCAGCCCAGCATCCAGCAGCGCGACGCCCAGCCCTACCTGGGCATCCGCGAGTCGATCACCATGTCCTCCTTCGACAAGGTCGTGGAGCGGCTCGACCAGCTCGCGATCTGGATGGCGGCGGCCGGAGTCGAGGCGTCGGGGCCGCAGTTCATCCGCTACCACGTCATCGACATGGACCGCGAGCTGCTCGTGGAAGCGGGCGCCCCCGTCGCTGAGCCCGTGGAGGGGGAGGGCGACGTGGTCGCCGGGGTGCTGCCCGCGGGGAGTTATGCGACGGTCACCCACACCGGCCACCCGGACGAGCTGATCGCCGTCACGGGCGACCTGCTGGCCTGGGCGGAGCGCGCCGGGCTCGACTTCGACAGGTGGGATGACCCACGGGGCGACGCGTGGGCCTGCCGGGTCGAGTCCTACCTGACCGACCCGGACGACGAGCCCGACATGACCAAGTGGGAGACCACGTTGTTCTTCCGCCTGGCCGATCCTCCGCGCTGACCTCACGGCATGCCCCATGGTGGTGGCCGCCCTCGCCCACTAGCGTCGTGGACAAAGCGGACATTGCTGACGGCACAGGGGGCGCTCAGGCATGTATCTGTCAGTTCTCGGCACGCATCAACCCATCGGCGGCGCCGTGCAGGTGCCCAACTCGAAGTACCACGCGCATCGGGCGCTGATCCTCGCGTCGCTGGCGCCGGGAACCAGCCGCATCACGGGCCTCACCGACGCCCGCCACGTCCAGTACACGGTGGCGATGCTGCGCCAGCTCGGCATCCGCATCGACGTCCAGGACGGCACGTACGTGGTCCACGGCGGCCCATACCGTCCGCGCCGCGACGTGGTCACGGCGGGCAGCTCCGGCACCACGCTGTACTTCATGGCCGGCCTGGCCGCGCTGGGCGACCGGGATGTCACGGTCACCGGGCAGAAGTACTTCCAGCGCCGCCCGATCGGCCCGCTGCTCGCCGCGCTGCGCCAGATGGGCCTCGACGTGGCCTCCGCCGACGACTGCCCGCCCATCCGGGTGCGCGCTGCCCGGCCCCGCGGCGGCGAGGTGCACATCGCCGGCACCCTCTCGCAGTGGATCTCGGGGCTGCTGCTGCTGGCGCCGTTCGCGTCGTCCGCCACCACGGTGGTCGTGGACGGGCCGCTCAACGAGCGCTCCTACCTGCAGCTCACCGTCGAGATGATGAAGCAGTTCGGGCTGCACGTGCAGGTGTCCGACGACTGGCGCCGCTTCGAGGTGGAGCCCGACCAGCAGGCCGTGGCCACCGACCTGCGGATGCCGCCGGACATCGGATCGGCGGCGTTCGGGCTGGCTGCCGGGGCCCTGCACCCCTCCGACATCGTGCTGCACGGGCTCCGGTCAACCAGTTCGGCGCGGTCCGACCATCCCGAGGCGCACCTGCTGGACATCGCCACGGCGATGGGCGTGCCGATGGCCTACGACCCGCAGGTCGACGCGGTGCGGGTGCGGCATGACGGCGCGCGGCTGCGCCCGGCTGACATCGACTGCCGCAGCGTGCCGGACATGCTGCCCGTCCTGTCGGTGCTGGCCTGCTTCGCCGACGGTGAGAGCGTCTTCCGCAACGTCGAGCATGTGCGGCTCAAGGAGTCGGACCGGGTCGCCGCGATGCTGCAGCTCAACAGCATGGGCGCGGATGTGCGGATCGAGGGCGCCGAGCTGCGGGTGCGCGGGGTGCCCGGCCTCAGCGGCGCGGACCTGTCGTCCTTCAACGACCACCGGGTGCTGATGTCGCTGGCCGTGGCGGCCTCCGCGGCCGAGGGGCGCAGCACCCTCACCTACCCGCACGCCTACCGGATCTCCTACCCGGAGTACCTGGAGTCGATGACGACCTTCGGGCTGGACATGCGGGTGGACGACGGCCGGCTCCGGCGCCGGGCGCCCCACCACCCGGCAGTCCGCACAGCCCGCGCGGCCCGGCCGCACACCATCGCCGGGCCGGGGATCGACGCGGCGTCGCAGGCCACCGGCGACCAGTGGGTGCGGCGGTGGGCGGCCGAGCGGCCCAACGAGACGGCGGTGGTGGACGCGCGCGACAACGCCACCGGGCATCTGACCTGGGCGCAGCTCGACGCCGAAGCGGATCGCGCGGCCGCCGCGCTGGTGGGCCTGGGGGTGCGGCGGGGGGACCGGGTGGCCTTCCAGCTGCCGAACTGGCGGGAGTTCGTGGTGCTGTCGACGGCCGTGCTGCGCGTCGGCGCGGTGGTGGCCCCGATCATGCCGATCTTCCGCGAGCGCGAGGTCGCGTTCGCCCTGCACAGGTCGCGCGCGCGGGTGATGGTCGTGCCGGAGGAGTTCCGGGGCCGGCGCCACGCGGAGGAGCTCGACGGCATCCTGCGCGCCGGCACGGGCCGGGACCCGGGGTACGGGCTGTTCCTGGAGCACGTGCTCGTGATCGGCGAGGTCCCGGAGCGCTGTCGGCCCGGCGCCGAGCCAGGGGGCGGGGATGCCGCCGCGCCCGACGAGCCGGGTCGCACGCCCCGCTGGCACAGCTGGGCCGAGACGATGGCCGGGGCGGACGTGCGGCGCGACGTGCTCGACGAGCGGGCCCCACGCCCCGACGACGCCGCGCAGCTGCTGTTCACCTCCGGCACCACCGGCGAGCCGAAGGGCGTGCTGCACCGGCACCAGACCCTCAGCCGCGCGGCGGCGATGGAGGTCGCGCATCTGGGCCTGTCCAGCGACGACGCGATCTTCATCCCCTCGCCGCTCGCCCACCAGACGGGCTTCCTCTACGGGATGTGGTTGTCCTTCGTGCTGGGCGCCCCGCAGATCCTGCAGCCCGTGTGGGACCCGGTGCGCGCGCTGCGGCTGCTGGGCGGCTGGAAGGGCACGTTCGCGCAGGCCGCGACGCCGTTCCTCACCGACCTGGTCAAGGCGGTGGAGGCCGGGGAGCCCGCGCCCGCGAGCCTGCGGATCTTCGTGAACACCGGCGCCGCGGCGCCCCGGCACCTGGCCGAGCGCGCCACCCGCGTGCTGGGCGCCGCGGTGTGCGGGGCGTTCGGCACCACCGAGACGTGCCTGGGCAGCCTGGCCGCGCCGCAGGACGACCCGGCGCTGGTCTGGGGCACCGACGGGCGGCTGCTGGACGGGGTGCGGGCCCGCATCGTCAGCGACGACGGCCACCTCATCCCGGCGGGCGGGGAGGGCAACTTCGAGCTGCACAGCCCCACGATGTTCGACGGCTACCTGGACCGCCCCGACCTCACCAAGGAGGCGCTCACCGAGGACGGCTGGTACCGCACCGGCGACCTGGCCACCCTCGACGACGCGGGGTTCCTGCGGATCACCGGCCGGGTCCGGGACGTGGTGAACCGGGGCGGGGAGAAGATCCCCGTCGCCGAGATCGAGCAGCTCCTGTACCGGCATCCCGGCGTCGACGACGTGGCCATCGCCGCGATGCCCGACCCGCGCCTGGGCGAGCGGGCCTGCGCGTTCGTGGTCCCCACCGCTGGGGCGACCCTCACCCTGGCCGACCTCACCGCCTACCTGGACGGCCACCAGGTGTCCAAGCACTACTGGCCGGAGCGGCTCGAGGTGCTGGAGAGCCTGCCGCGCAACGCCGTGGGCAAGGTGCAGAAGTTCCTCCTGCGGGACCTCGCCCTGCAGTTCACCACCACATCCCACGCAGCCCGACCCGCCGACACCCCAGGGAGCACCTCGTGAGCATTGCCGCCATCACAGCCGACGGCCGGGGCAGCAGCATCCCCGACCAGGAGTTCGACCAACTCCTCGCCGAGGTCACCGCCTGGGTCGAGGGCCCGGGGGAGGCCTGGGCGGAGCGCATCGAGGCCGACGGCGACGTGCCCGACACGCTGTGGGACGAGCTGGTGGGCCTCGGCTACCTCGCGCTCGCGGCGCCACGCGACCTGGGCGGGCGCGGCGTGAGCTTCGTGCAGTGGATGGGGCTGATGGAGGTGTTCTCCCGGTCGCACGCGTCGGTGCGGATGATCGTGCACGTGGTCAACGGGACGTGGCGGGCCATGAACCCCTACGCCGACGAGCGCCAGCGCGAGCTGTTCATCAAGCCCGCGATCGCCGGGAAGCTCACCGTCGCGTTCACGCTGACCGAGCCCGGCAACGGCACGGGCGCGGACATCACCTCCACGGTGCGCCGCGAGGGGGACGTGTACCGGCTGACCGGGCGCAAGCACCTCATCACCTTCGGGGTGCGGTGCGACTACTGGCTGCTGTTCGCCCGGCTGGCCGGCAGCAGCGGCAAGGAGGGCACCGTCGCCCTGCTGGTGGACCGCCAGACCCCCGGTGTCGTCGTGGAGGACAGCTCGCAGACCATGGGCGTGCGCGGCACCGACCACGCCACCCTCCTGTTCGAGGACGCGCCCGTGCCGGTGTCCCAGCGGCTCGGCGCGGAGGGGGAGGGCCTCGCGGTGGCGCTTGGCGGGTTCCTCACCCCCAGCCGCATCTCCGTGGCGATGAGCTGTGTGGGCCTCGCGCAGCGCGCGCAGCAGCTCGCCGTCGCCTACGCCACCGAGCGGGTCACCTTCGGCAAGCCGTTGGCGTCCCGGCAGGCCATCGCCTTCCAGCTCGCTGAGAACGCGGCGGACATCGAGGCCGCGAAGGCCCTGACCCTCACCGCCGCGCGCGCCTGGCAGGACGGCGACGACCGTGCGCCCGCGCTGTCGTCGATGGCCAAGCTCACCGCCGTGGACATGCTCACCCGCGTCACCGACAAGGCCCTGCAGGTGCACGGCGGCATCGGCTACTGGAAGTCGATGCCCATCGAGCGGGTGTACCGCGACGCCCGCGCGCAGCGGTTCGAGGAGGGCACCAACGAGATCCAGAAGACGGTCATCGCCCGGGACCTGCTGCGACGCGCGGGACTCGGCGGCGGCCAGGGCTGAGCGTCGATGCTCACCCGCGTGTTCTCACCCGTCCGGATCGGGAGCCTGCGGCTGCCGCACCGGGTGGTCATGGGCTCCATGCACCTCAACCTCGAGCACGACCCGCCGGCGCTCGCGGCCTTCTACCGCGAGCGCGCCTTGGGGGGCGCCGGGCTGATCGTCACGGGCGGGGCGGCGGTGGACCGGGCGGGCGCGGGCAGCCCGGAGTACCTGGTGCTCGACGAGCCCGGCGCCTGGGACGCCCTGGAGCCCGCGCTGGACGCCGTGCATCAGGCGGGCGCCCTGCTCGCGCTGCAGCTCTTCCATGCCGGGCGGTACGCCATGGGCGTCGCGCCGGTGGCGCCGTCGGCGGTCTTCTCTCGGTTCTCCCGGCAGACGCCTGCCGCGATGGACGAGGAGCGGGTCCAGCGGACCATCGCGGCCTTCGCGGCAGCCGCCGCCACCGCGCTGCGACGCGGATTCGACGCCGTCGAGGTGATGGGCTCCGAGGGGTACCTGATCAACCAGTTCGCCTCGCCGCTGACGAACCTGCGCGACGACGCCTGGGGTGGCGACGAGGACCGCCGGGCCGCGTTCCCGCTCGCCGTGTTGGCCGCGGTCCGGGCGGCGGTGGGCCCCGACTTCCCGGTGATCGTCCGCACATCGGGCGCGGACTTCGTCGACGGGTCCAGCACACCGGAGCAGAGCGCCGACCTTGCGCTGCGGCTCGCGGCGGGCGGCGCGGACGCGCTGAACATCGGCATCGGGTGGCATGAGTCGTCGGTGCCGAGCGTGCAGTCCCTGGTGCCGCACTCCATGTGGCTCGACATCGCGGGGGGCATCCGGCGCCGGATCGCGCAGGCGGGCCTGGACGTGCCCGTCATGGGCTCCAACCGCGTCAACTCGCTCCCGCTCGCCGAGGAGGCGCTCGCGCGGGGCGACGTCGACCTGGTGTCGATGTCCCGCCCGTTCCTGGCCGACGCGCGCCTCGTCGCCACGTCGCGCGACGGCGACCTCGACCTGGTGAACACGTGCATCGCATGCAACCAGGCCTGCATCGACCGCTCCCTCGGCGTCGAGCGGGTGTCCTGCCTGGTCAACCCGCGTGCCGGGCGCGAGCTGGAGTTCCCACTCGCGGTGCGAGAGCCCGAGCCCCGTTCGCCCCGCGTGGCGGTGGTGGGGGCTGGCCCCGCCGGCATGCAGGCGGCAGCCACGCTGGCCGCCGCAGGGGCGCCGGTGGACCTGATCGAGGCGGCCGACTCGATCGGCGGGCAGTTCCTGCTCGCGGGCCAGGTGCCCGGCAAGGAGGACTACCTGGCGACAGTCCGCTACTTCCGCCACGAGCTCGCCAGGCTCGGGGTGCGCATCCGCGTGGGCGTCGCGCCGAGCGCCGCCGACCTGGCGGACCATGCCCACGTGATCGTCGCGACGGGGGTGCGCCCGCGCCGGGTGGCGCTGCCCGGCGCGGGCGCGCTGCCGGTGCTCGACTACCAGGAGGCGTTCGCGGCCCCGTGGCGGGTTGGCCGCAGGGTTGCGGTGATCGGGGCGGGCGGCATCGCCGTGGACCTGGCGCACTTATCCTCCTTTCCGGGCTCGCCCTCACCTCTGCCGCTTCCGCCTACCGGCGCTGGGCTCGGCGGCCCGGATGAGATGCAGGTGTGTTGGGGCGACCATGCCGACAGTCGGGCCGCCGAGCGTGCCCGCTTCCGGCGCGAGGCCGGGCTGGACCAGCCGCGCGCGGGAGCCCCCGCCCGGGAGATCACGCTGCTGCGCCGGGGCCGCCACGTCGGGGAGGGCATCGGGCCGTCCACTCGGTGGGCCGTGCTGCAGGCCATCCGCGTGGCAGGAGTGCGCAGCAGGACAGGCGTCGAGTACCGCCGGATCGCCGCCGAGGGGCTCGTCGTCGCCAATGCCGATGTCGACGGCGTGGAGGAGGTGATCCCCGCCGACACCGTCGTGGTCGCCGCCGGCCAGGAGCCGCACGCCCCGCTGGCGGCGGAGCTGGCGGCGCTCGGCATCCCGCACACGGTGATCGGCGGGGCACTGGACGCCCCCGGCCTCAACGCCGTGCGCGCGTTCGAGCAGGGCCTGCGGGCCGGGACAGCAGTGGCCGCGGGCATGGCAGTCAGGCTGGCCGCGCCGTGACCTTGCTCGCCGCCAGGGCCGCCTGCGCGCGGGCCGTCTCCACGTCGTCGCCGTGGACCAGCGCCACGCCCATGCGTCGGCGGACCCCGCTGGCAGGCTTGCCGAACAGCCGCAGGTCGCTGTGCGGCACGCGCAGGGCCTCGGCGACGCCCTCGAACACCACAGCCTCGGCGTCCACGCCGCCGTAGACGACGGCGCTGGCCCCCGGGCTCAGCAGCGTGGTGTCCACCGGCAGCCCCAGGATCGCCCGGGCGTGCAGGTCGAACTCGCTCTGCCGCTGCGTGGCCATCGTGACCATGCCGGTGTCATGCGGGCGCGGGCTGACCTCGCTGAACCACACGTCGTCGCCGCGCACGAACAGCTCCACGCCGAACACCCCCAGCCCGCCGAGGTCGCCGGTCACGGCCCGCGCGATCTCCTGCGCCCGGCTGAGCGCCACCGGCGACATGGGCTGCGGCTGCCAGCTCTCCACGTAGTCGCCGCCCACCTGGCGGTGCCCCACGGGCTCGCAGAAGCGCGTGCCGACAGTGCCGTCAGCCTCCACTGCCCGCACGGTGAGCAGGGTGATCTCGTAGTCGAAGTCGACGAATCCCTCGACGATGACCCGTCCGCCCGCGACGCGCCCGCCCGCCATTGCGTGCTCCCACGCCGGGGTGATGTCGTCGGGCCCGTCGAGGCGGCTCTGGCCCTTGCCGGAGCTGCTCATCACCGGCTTGACCACGCACGGGTACCCGATGGCGTCGATCGCCGCCCGCAGCTCGTCCTCCGAGTCGCAGAAGCGGTAGGGGCTGGTGGGCAGGCCCAGGGTCTCGGCGGCGAGGCGCCTGATGCCCTCGCGGTCCATCGTCAGGCGGGTCGCGCGCGCGGTGGGGACCACCTGGACCAGGCCGTCCCGCTCGAGGTCCTCAAGCGCCGACGTGGCGATGGCCTCGATCTCCGGCACCACCAGGTCGGGGCGCTCGGCCAGGATGAGGTCCCGCAGGGCCTGCGGGTCGGTCATGTCGAGGGTGTGCGCGCGATGGGCCACCTGGTGGCCGGGTGCGCCGGGGTACCTGTCGACGGCGATGGTCTCCACGCCGAGCCGCTGCAACGCGATCAGCACCTCCTTGCCGAGCTCGCCGGAGCCCAGCAGCATCACGCGGGCGGCGGCGGGGGACAGGGGCGTGCCCCAGGGCTTCATGGCGGAGGTGCTCCTTCGGGGGGTGAGACCGGGTCGGGCCATTCTCCCGCGTCGTGGCGCCCACGTGGCGCGCGCGTTGGGCCGCAGCCCGTGGACGCGCTCCCGACGCGCTGTCACGCGAGACCGCGCATACCATCAAAAAGGGCTCAATGCACGCATCGACGCCCCGTGTGGACCGGCCGCCATCCGGACGCCGATCCCGTGATGACCAGGGGGGACATCTCGTGAAGACACGATCTCTGGGCGCCTCCGTCGTCGCCGCAGCCCTGCTGCTCGGCATGACGGCCGCCTGCACCAGCGACTCCGACGGCTCTGACAACTCCGATGGTGGCGGGGCCACCGAGGAGGGAGGGGGCGGCGGAGGAACCCTGACCTACTGGGCCAGCAACCAGGGCACGAGCATCGACAACGACAAGGAGGTGCTCACCCCCGTCCTCGAGGCGTTCACCGAGCAGACCGGCATCCCGGTCGAGCTCGAGGTGATCGGGTGGAACGACCTCCAGACGCGGATCCAGACCGCCGTGACGTCCGGGCAGGCCCCGGACGTGGTGAACATCGGCAATACCTGGGCGGCGTCGTTGCAGGCCACCGGCGCGTTCATGCCGTTCGGCAGCGAGGAGATGGACGCCATCGGGGGCGCCGACAAGTTCGTCGAGACGGCGCTGGCCACCGGCGGCGCCGAGGGCCAGGACCCCACGTCGGTGCCCGTTTACGGGCTCGCGTACGGGCTCTACTACAACAAGGCCATGTTCGAGGCGGCGGGCGTGCAGCCGCCCACCACGTGGGAGGAGATGGTCTCCGCGGCGCAGGCCACCACTGACGAGGCCGCCGGGGTGTACGGCATGACCCTCGCCGCGGGCAGCTACACGGAGAACAGCCACTTCGCGTTCATCAACGCCGCGCAGAACGGCGCCGAGCTCTTCGACAGCGACGGCAACCCGACGTTCACCGAGGACGGCGTCGTCGAGGGCGTCCAGCGCTACCTGGACCTCATGCAGGAGGACGGGGTGGTCAACACCTCGAACGCCCAGTACGACAACGGCGCCCTCGCCGTCGCGGACTTCGCCACCGGCAAGGCCGCGATGATCCTCACGCAGAACAACGCGGGCGCCACCATCGCCGCCAACGGGATGCCTGAGGAGGCCTTCGGGGTCGTCGCCTTCCCCGCGCCATCGGACGCCGAGGACGACATCGCCAGCCACGTGGCCGGCATCAACCTGTCGATCTTCGACAACACCGACAACAAGGACGGCGCCCTGCAGTTCGTCGAGTACATGACCAGCCCCGAGGTGCAGACCCAGCTCGGCCTGCCGTTCTCGACGCTGCCCGTGCTCGTCGACACCGAGCCGTCCTTCACGGACAACGCCGAGCTGGCGGCGACGTTCACCGACATCTACAACAACCGGTCCGCGCCGCTGCCGCTGGTGCCCGCCGAGGACCAGTTCGAGAACACCGTCGGCAAGGCGATGAACCAGATGTTCGCGACGATCGCCACCGGCGGCACAGTCACCGAGGACGACGTGCGCAGCGCGCTGCAAACGGCTCAGGACCAGGTCCAGACAGCCGTCGGCTAGCCGTCCCACCCTGACGAGGAGGGCGTCTGATGGCGACCACAGCGGTCTCGGAGAAGGACGACGCCGGTCAGGAGCAGCAGCCACCGGCCCGGCCGCGCAGGCGGTCGGGCTGGTGGCTGCCGTATGCGCTGCTCGCCCCGGCGATCCTGTTCGAACTGGTGATCCACGTGATCCCGATGATCACGGGCGTGTGGATGAGCACGCGCCAGCTCACCAAGTTCTTCATCAGCAACTGGACGGCGGCGCCCGCCGTCGGGCTGCGGAACTTCCAGGTGGCGCTGGACTTCGACTCGGCGGTGGGGAAGGCGCTGCTCCAGTCGTTCCTGGTGACGTGCGCCTTCACGCTGCTGGTGGTGGTGGTCTCGTGGACGTTCGGGATGGCCGCGGCCGTGGTGCTCCAACGGTCGTTCCGCGGGCGCTCGGGGCTCCGCACGATGTTCCTGGTGCCCTATGCGCTGCCCGTGTACGCGGGCGTGCTGACCTGGAACTTCATGTTGCAGCGCGACACCGGCGCGGTGAACCACATCCTGGTGGACAACCTGGGGCTACTCGATGACCGGCCGTTCTGGCTGATCGGCTCCAACGCGTTCTGGTCGGTGGTGGTGGTGGCGATCTGGCGGATGTGGCCGTTCGCCTTCCTCATGCTGATGGCGGGGCTGCAATCGGTGCCGCAGGACGTCTACGAGGCGTCGGCCGTGGACGGCGCGCACGCCTGGCGGCAGTGGCGGTCGATCACGCTGCCGATGCTGCGCCCCGTCAACGTGGTGCTGGTGCTGGTGATGTTCCTGTGGGTGTTCAACGACTTCAACACGCCGTACGTCCTGTTCGGCACGGGCCAGCCCGCCTCGGGCGACCTCATCTCGTTCCACATCTACAACGCCACGTTCCTCACCTGGAACTTCGGGCTCGGCGCGGCGATGTCCGTGCTGCTGCTCCTGTTCCTGCTGCTCGTCACCGGCATCTACCTGCTCATCGTGAACCGGGAGTCGCGCCGTGCATGACACCACCGGGTTCAAAGTCTTCCGCGTCATCACCGTCACGGTGCTCGCGGTGTTCACACTCGTGCCGCTATACGTGATGGTCGGCTCGTCGCTCAAGCCGCTGGGCGACGTGCGGGGGGCGTTCACGTGGTGGCCGACGAACCTCACCGTGCAGCCGTTCATCGACATGTGGTCGACGGTCCCGCTCGCCAGGTACTTCCTCAACAGCCTGATCGTGTCCACCGCCGCGACGATCGCCAGCGTCGCCATCGCGATCTTCGCGGCGTACGCGGTGTCCCGGCACCGGTTCAAGGGCCGCGGGGTGTTCACCACCACGGTGCTGTCCACCCAGATGTTCCCGGGGGTGCTGTTCCTGCTGCCGTTGTTCGTGATCTTCGTGAACTTCACGCAGACCTTCGGGGTGCAGCTCATCGGCACCCGGCTCGGCCTGATCATCACGTACCTGACGTTCTCGCTGCCGTTCGCGATCTGGATGCTCGCCGGCTACTTCGACGGCATCCCGCGCGAGCTCGACGAGGCGGCCCGGGTGGACGGCTGCTCGCATATCGGCGCGTTGCTGCGCGTGGTGCTCCCAGCGGCGCGCCCGGGGGTGATCGCCGTGTCGATCTACGCCTTCATGACGGCGTGGGGGGAAGTGCTCTTCGCGTCCGTGCTCACCAATGACGCGAACCGGACGCTGTCCATCGGGCTCCGGGAGTACTCCACGCAGATCAACGTCTACTGGAACCAGGTGATGGCGGCGTCACTGGTGGTGAGCGTGCCCGTGGTCATCGGATTCCTGCTGCTGCAGAAGCAGTTCGTCGCGGGACTCACCTCGGGGTCGGTGAAGTAGGGCCGAGAAGCCGTAACGGAACATTGCATGCTACAAAGAGCGGTGCCCGATCGCCCCGTGAAGAACGCCGTCGCCGTGCCCGCCGTCGCGGGAGCGCTGCACGTCGTCGCCCTCATCCTCGTCAGCCTCAACCTGCGCGGCGCCATCTCGGCGGTGTCGCCGGTGCTGGACGACATCCGTGCCGACCTCGGGCTGTCGGCCGGGCAGGCCGGCCTGCTGACCACGCTGCCCGTGCTGTGCTTCGCGGTCGGATCGCTGCTGGTCCCGGGCATCGCGCGCAAGTGGGGTGTCGACCGCGCCGTCGTCGTCGCGCTGCTCTTCATCGCCGCGGGCATCGCGCTGCGCCCGTGGGGCGGCGCCACCCAGCTCCTGGTCGGCACCGTGGTGATCGGCGCCGGCATCACCGTCGGCAACGTCCTCATCCCCGTGCTGGTCAAGCGCGACTTCTCGCACCGGCTCGGGGCGATGACAGGCGCCAGCACCGCCTCCCTGACCGCCGGCGCGGCGATCACCGCCGCGCTGATGATCCCGCTGGCACACGGCCTCGGCTGGCGGACCGCGACGGCCGTGTGGGCGGTGCTCGCACTTGCCGGGGCGTGGCTGTGGGCCGTGTCCTCCCGCGGGCGCGGCGACGTCGAGGTGCCGGCGGCCAGCGGGCGCTCCACCGTGTGGCGCTCCGGCGGCGGCTGGGCGCTCGGCGTGTACTTCGGCTGCCAGTCCGGCCTCTACTACGCGATGACCGCGTGGCTGCCGGGCATGCTGCGCGACGTCGCCGGGCTCAGCGCCGGCGCCGCGGCCACCGCGATGTCCGTCTTCCAGGTGCTCGGCATCTCCGGCGCCCTGCTGGCCCCGGTCCTGGCCACCCGCGCCCGGTCGCCCCGCGTCGTCGCGGGCTCCCTGGGCCTCGTGTGGGCTGTCGCGTTCATCGGGCTGCTCACCGCGCCCGGACTGTGGGCGGTGTGGATCGTCGTCACGGGCGTGGTCCAGGGTGGCGCCATCGCCGTGGCCTTCACGTTCATCGCGCGCCGCAGTGTCGACGGCGACACCGCGCGGTCGCTGTCAGCGATGGTGCAGGCCGTCGGCTACGCGCTCGCGGCCTGCGTGCCGGTGCTCATCGGCGTGATGTCCGGCGCCGGGTGGCATGCGTCGCTGCTGGTCATGATGGGCATCTCGGTGACGATGGCGGTCGCCGGGCTCGTCAGCGGCGGCTCGAGCCCCATCGGGACCCCGCGCGCGGCCGTGTCCGATGCCGCTGACGAGCCCGCGTTGCCCGTCGCGAAGGCCTGACGCCCGCTGATCGGCCCGCCGGCTCCACCGGCTCAGTGGGCCCGGTCGCGGTCCTTGCTGGGCTGCACCCGCTTGGGCTCGCCCGGCATCTTCGGGTACTCCGGCGGGTAGGGCAGGTCCTGGTGGCCGTGGTCGCGCTCGTCCTTGTCGGCCAGGTCCAGCAGCGGGCGGATCGAGTACGCCGGGCCGTCGACGGCGCTCAGCGCGGCGAACAGGTCGCCGACCTCCGCGAATCGCGCCGGCATCGTCGTCACGTCGAAGTCGTCCGGGTGGACGTCGGGCACCTCGTCCCAGCGCAGCGGCGCGGACACCGTGGCCCGCGGGTTCGCGCGTACCGAGTACGCGGAGGCGATGGTGCGGTCACGGGCCATCTGGTTGTAGTCGATGAAGATCTTGCGGCCGCGCTCCTCCTTCCACCAGTGCATGGTCACCTGCTCCGGCAGGCGCCGCTCCACCTCCCGGCCCAGCGCGATCGTGGCCCGGCGCGCCTGCGTGAACGTCCACTGGGGCTCGATGGGCACGAAGATGTGCAGCCCGCGCCCGCCGGACGTCTTGGGCCAGCCCTCCATGCCCATCTCCTGCAGCACCTCCCGCACCACAGGCGCCACGCGCACCGCGTCGGTGAAGTCCGTGCCGGGCTGCGGGTCCAGGTCGATGCGCATCTGGTCGGGCGCCTCGACGTCCGCACGGCTCACCGGCCACGGGTGGAACGTGATCGTGCCGAGGTTCGCCGCCCACGCCACCACCGCCAGCTCGGTGGGGCATACCTCGTCGGCGGTGCGGCCGCTGGGGAACGCGATGCGGGCCGTCTCCACGTACTCGGGGGCGCCCTGCGGAACACGCTTCTGGTAGAACGCGTCGCCTGTGGAGTCGGCGCGGGTCGCCATCTTCGCGCCCTCGAACACGCCCTTCGGCCAGCGCTCCAACGTCGTGGGCCTGTCGATCAACGCGCCCAGGATGCCGTCGCCCACAGAGAGGAAGTACTCGACCACGTCGAGCTTCGTCAGCCCGCGCGCGGGGAAGTAGACCTTGTCCGGACTGCTCACGCGGACGGTGCGTCCCTGCACGTCGAGCTCCACCGCCGGCGTCTTCGTGGGCGCCATGGCAGCCACCGTAGACGCGGGCGGCCACCGCGGCGCGGGGAAGCGTCGCGCGTCAGCGCTGCTCGATGCTCCCGGACCCACGGGTGGTGCTGTTGATCTGGGGGTCGCCCTCGTAACGGATGGAGCCGCTGCCCGCGATCGTCGCGTCGAGGCGGTCGCTCACCTGGACCTCCACGTTGCCGGAGCCCGCGACGTCCACCACGGCCTCCTGGGAGTCGAGCCCGAGCCCGTCGTAGTCGCCACTGCCCTTGATCTCCACGTCCTGGCGGGACACGGAGCCGTCGAGCTGCACGTCGCCGCTGCCAGAGATCGACAGTCGGAGCTCGGCGGCGTCCACCTCGTCGAGCCGCACGTCGCCGCTGCCCTTGATGGTCACGGACAGAGCCTCGCCCGACGCGAGCTGGCCGCGGACGTCGCCGCTGCCGGCGACCGTCAGGTCCGTCAGGCGGGGGAGGGTCAGCGTGTAGTCGATCGCGCCGTGGTTGCCCCAGCCGCCGTCGGTGTCGAGCACCAGGGTGTCGCCGCTGACCTCGGTGGTGAGGTGCTCCAGGACGTTCTTCCCCGCGGTGACGGTGAGCGACGGCTCATCGCCGACTGCCACCGTCAGGTTCCCCGACGTCTGCAGGCGCACCTCGGTCACATCGCCGACGGAACGCTCCTCCGTCACGGGCTCGCCCTGGTTGGTGATCACAGGGCCGCAGCCCACTAGGGCCACCGACACCGCGAGCGTGCCGGTCAGAAGGGCGATCGAGCGGGAGCGCATACGTGACCTCGTCCGTGCTGATGGCGCCGGCCTGGCTCGCCAGCGCTCTGCGACCAGTCTGGTCGGCCCGCCGCCGCGCGGCATCAGGGGGCGCCCGGACCCTGGCCCTGGTTCTGGGGCGGATCCGCTCAGGGTCGCCGACCCACACGCGAAGGCGCCGCGTGCGAGGCCAGGGCCCTGCACGCGACGCCCTCCGGTGACGCCGAGGAGCGAGCGACCGCTAGGCGAACCGGCGCCGGGCGAAGGCGGCGAGCGCCCCGCCCAGCCCGAACAGCGCAGCCGCCGCCGCGCCCCGGCCCACCGAGCTGGCGCCCGAGCCATCGGCCCCGGCGATCTCGATCGAGTACGCCGTCACCGACGCCGCGCCCTCCGGGCCGCCGTACGCCATCGACTCCTCAGTGGCCCGCACGGCGCCGGCCTCGATCACGGCGTACTTCACTCCGTAGTCGGCGGCCGTCGACGCGCCCGTCTCGACGAGCACCGAGGTGCCCTGCTCGGAGAGCTGCTCCGCGCCGTCGACGATCGCCGGGGCGCCGTCAGCAGCCGTGCCGAGCCCGTCGGCCAGCGTCTGCGACCCGTCGGCGGCGGTGCGCAGCCCACCCGCCAGGCGCGCCGCGCCATCGGCGAGCTGGCCGGTGCCGGTGGAGAGCTGGCCGGCGCCGGACGCGAGCTGACGTGTGCCACCGGCCAGCTGCGACGAGCCCGCCTTCAGCGCGGACGCGCCCTCGGCGAGCTGTCCGAGGCCGCCGACGAGCGTCTGGCCCCCGGCTGAGAGCTGACCGACGCCGGCACGCGCTGCGTTGATGCCGCCCTGCAGGGTCTTGCTCGTGGTCGGGTCGGTCGTGGCGCCGATTCCCGCGCGGACCGCGAGCAGCCCTTCAAGGACCCCTGGCCTCTTGGGGTCGCACACCGGGAGCGATGCCGCGCTCAGCCCGCACTCGACCTGCATGATGCCGGGGAGCGCCGTGCCGGAGATCCTTGTGGACGTCTCGGCGAGCTGGCCGCTGACCTGGTCGAGGAGCATGGCCAATGGAGGCTTGGCTGGGTCGGTCACCACCGTGCTGTCGAGCTTGTCAGCGATGACACTGAGCGTGCCGGCAGCCACAGGATCGGTGGCCGCGAGGCCGGTCGCCACATCCCGGATACCGGTGGCGGCGTCTCGGGATCCGGTGCTCGACGCGGCGGTTGCGACGCTGAGCTTCGCCAAGCCGGGGCCAAGCGACGCGAGGCTCTGGCGAAGCTGGTCGACGCCATGAAGGAGCGTCTCGGGCGAGGTGGTCGAGCCGACGCCGACGACCATCTTGTCGACGCCCTCGGCCCCGGCGAGCTGGGTGAGCCCCGCCTGGATCGTGGCGAGTCCCGTGTCGAGGGTGGTGAGCCCGCCGAGGAGTGCGGGCACCTTGGCGCCTGCCGAGGTCAGGCCGGCGTTCAGGGCTGCCGCGCCCGACGCGACCTGCTGGGCGCCGGCATCGGCCGACGCGGCGCCCGCAGCCAGGGCGTCGGCGCCCGCGTCGGCTGCCTTGGCGCCGGTCGCGAGCTGGCTGGCGCCCGGCGCGGCGGGGTCGTTGAGGCCGGCGGCGAGCTGGTCGGCGCCGTCGCGGAGCTGCAGCAGCCCGTCGAGCAGCGTCGCGGCGCCGTCGCGCAGCTTGAGCAGGTTGGCGTCGATCTCGGTGGCCCCGGCGGTGAGGGCGATGCCGGACTCGGCGCCGCCCTGGTAGCTCGCGGAGCCGCCCTTGAACGAGGGGCTCGTGAGCGGGGAGACGGGCAGCGCGGTGACCGACGCGGGCGGGATCTTGCCGTTGCGGATCTGCGCGGTGTAGCCGAACTCGGCGGTGGGCGACCCGATGGGCGGGAACAGGGTCATCGTGTAGGAGAGCTTGGTGCCGCCGCGGCCGTCGCCGGCCATGTTGGCCTCGTCGGAGGCGACGGCGGTGAAGGTGGAGGGCAGCGTGGTGGTGAGCTGGCCGACCATGGGGATGACGGTCTCGGCGGTGGCGGTGACCTGCTTGCCGGTGCCGTCGTCGTAGGCGACCTCGTCCTGGCGGGTGGTCAGGTTGGTGACGGTGTACCGGACCTCGAGCTCGCCGGACTTGCCGACGACGGCGCCGGGGCCGACCTTCACGCCGTCCAGGCGGTACTCCACGTCGACGCTGATGGGCAGCTCCCCGTCGAAGTCGCTGACGGTGCGCAGGCGCTGCTCGCCGTCCACGGTGACGGTGGCCTGCATGGCGCCGTCCTTGACGGTGAAGCCGCCGAACCCGTCGAGGTTGCGCAGCCCCTTGGTGGAGACGGGGTTGGTGACGGTGCGGGTGCCGTGGCCGGTGAAGGCGAGCTGCTCGTAGACGCGGGCGCTTGTGAGCTTGCCGGTGGCGTCGAGTCGGGCCTGGACGGTCTCGGTGTTGGCCACCTCGACGTCGCCGCTGTCGGCGGCGGCCCGCGCGGCGGTGGCGGGGGAGGACGCGAGGAGCAGGACGAGTGGGAGGCCCAGGGTGGCGACGCCGGCGCGGCGCACCGTGGTGGCGCGGCGCCCGCGCTGGGTGGTGGTCGGGGTCATCTCAGGCCTCCGGTGCGTGCTCGAAGGGGCGGTAGGCGGTGGGCTCGGCGACGCGCGTCGGGCGGCCGCGCTCGGGCTCGAGCGGCAGTGCCTCCTCGTCGTCGCGTGCGCGGTCGCGTTCGACGGCGGGGCCGAGCAGCGCTGTGGCGAGGAAGCCGGCGCCCGCGGTGAGGAGCACGGCGGTGGCCGCGATCGGCGAGGTGGTGACGAAGGCCGACGGGTCCGCGGCGTAGGCGGACTCGTAGGAGCCGGCCATGGCGGCGGCGCCGAGCAGTGTGGCCCACAGTGGAAGCCGGCCGCGGGTGCCGGCGCCGATGGCGAGGCAGGCGATCAGCACGACGAAGACGGCCACGGCGCGGCCGGCGGCGGCGTCGGGCAGCGCGGCGGCCCGCAGCAGGTAGCCGATCCAGGCGGCGCCGAAGCCGACCGCGAAGGCGGCGATGCGTTGGCCGGGCGTGCGGTCGGGCACGAGCCCGAGGGCACCGCCGAGCGCCGCGCCGAGCAGCGCGACGGGCTGGACCTCGGGGCCCAGTAGTCCGGAGAGCAGGACGGTGACGGTTGCGACGACGGCGAGGAGAGCCCCCGCGAGCACATGTCTGGTCATGACCACCTCGTTGTGGTGAAGGTCGTGGAGGAGCCGATGTCCGTCGGGGCGGGCCAGCATCGTCGCTGCGCCTGGGACTTAGGTCCCAACGGGTCGATCGAGCACTGTCTAGCAGCGCCGGGTATGGGTGGAACAGTGAGTACTAGGTACTTCGCGTCGCAGTGCCGGACATCGTTATCACCCCGTGACCTGGACTTCGTGCGTCCTCCCACGAGCGGGTGCGGCGGCACCGGCCTGGTGTTGCACTGGAGGGGAGGTCATCACGCATGACTCTCCGACGCCGAGCCGGCGCCGCACGGAGGTCTCAGGCGCCGGCGCACCGCGTCGCCACGGACGCCGCGACGCAGCCAGGGCTGCATCGCCACCGACACGCCGCCGGGCGGACGAGGATGCCCAGCGGAGGAAGAGGCACATCGTGAGCGAGCAGTCAGGCAGCTCCACCCCCGCGAGCAGCGGGACGACTGGCGGCGCCAGCAAGCCGCACAGCGCCCTGGACAGCGCGCAGGGCAACACCACCATCTCGGACGGCGTGGTCGCCACCATCGCCGGCCTGGCCGCCAAGGAGATCCAGGGCGTCCACGGGCTCGGCGGAGGCGCGGCGCGCACCGTCGGCGCCCTGCGCGAGCGGATCCCCGGCGCACGCCCCAACTACTCCCAGGGCGTCAGCGTCGAGGTCGGCGACAAGCAGGCCGCCGTCGACCTCGAGGTCATCATCGAGTACGGGGTGCCCATCGCCGATGTGGCGTCGGCCATCCGGCGCAACGTCATCCACGCCGTCGAGCGCATGACCGGGCTGCAGGTCACCGAGGTCAACATCTCTGTGGTGGACATCCACCTGCCGCAGGATGACGACGAGGACGAGGGCGGCGGCCAGGCCCAGCAGCGATCGTCATGAGCACCGCGTCGCCCTCGGGCGCGACGCCCGGCCCCGCCGACGCCGTGCGCGCCGCGGTGCTGGGCGTGCCGGGCGTCAACGCCATGCACGGCGGCGTCTTCGCCGACGTGGCGACCTACCTGCCCGGGCGCCGGGTCACCGGCGTGCGGCTCGAGCCCGAGCGCACCGAGGTCCATGTTGTCGTCACCCCCGACAACCCGATCCCCGGGGTGGCCGACGCGGTGCGCGCCGCCGTGCAGCACATCCGCCCGGAGCCAGTCGACGTCTACGTCGAGGACATCGCGATCCCCGACCCCCAGTAGCACCCCGAACCAGGAGCTGACATGTCCGCCTCAGTCATCGGCATCTTCGTGGGAATCCTCCTCGCCATCGCCGCCATCCTCGGAGGGTTCGGGGGCTTCCTGCTCGCCCTCGGGCTCGGCCTGATCGGCCTCGTGGTCGGCGCACAGATCGAGGGGCGGGTCGACCTGGGCTCGATGGTGCAGGCGGGCCGTCGCCGTGGCTGACGACAGCGACGAGGCGGGCCGCCGCGGGAGCCTGCAGATCGCCGACAGCGTCATCGCCCGGGTCGTCGAGGCCGCGGCGCTCACGGTCGACGGCGTGGCGGGCCCCGAGAAGAGGGCGTTCGGTCGCGGGCTGCCGCGCAGCCAGTCCACGGTCGCCGGGAACCGGGCCAGGATCACGCTCGAGATCGCGACGCTCTGGCCGCGCTCGGCAGCCGAGGTCGCCATGGCCGTCCGCGACCGGGTGCGCGAGCAGGTCGGCGCACTGCTCGACCTGACCGCCGACTCCGTGGGCGTCGAGGTGCTCCGGGTGGTGCAGCCCCCGGAGCCGGCCAGGGCGCGTGCCCGATGAGCGGCCAGCACACGGCGCCGGGCGTCCCGCCGCTGCGCCCGGCACGCCAGTCCACAGGCTCCGGGGCGATCGGGTTCGTGGGACCGGTGCTCGCGGTGCTCACCATCGCGCTCGGCGTGGCCCTGCTGTGGGACGCGCTCGCCATCGCCGGGGTGCTGCCCGGGAACGGGTGGGTCGTGACAGTGCTGGACGCGCTGGACGGCCAAGCGAAGACCGGCTGGGCTCTCGCAGCGGGGATCGTCGCCGCGCTCGTGGGCCTGTGGCTCATCGTGGTCTCGCTGCGGCGACGGCGGCGCAAGGCGCTGTGGCTGCGGCGCGCGGTCGGGGTGGGCATCCGGCCACGGGACGTCGCCCGGCTCGCGCGCGTGGCGGCCGACGACGTGGACGGGGTGCTCGAGGCGAAGGCCACCGGGGGGCGTCGCAACGTCAGCATCGACGTGCGCACCACCGGCGACCCGCACACCAGTGAGCGGGTGCGGGAGGTCGTGATGACCCGGCTCGCGCCCCTGGCCAAGCCGCCCAAGGTCTTCGTCAAGGCGCACGGCGTTCCTCCCGCGACGGAGGCGCCGCTATGAGCCGCGCGGTGATCGGCTGGGACCGGGTGGCGGCGTTCCTGCTCGGGCTGGTGCTGCTGGCCGCAGGGCTCGCGGTCGTGGCCTGGTGGACGGGCTACCTCGACGACGTGTGGTCGGCGGCCCCGGACACCCTCGACACGACCGCAGCGGCCGACCTGGCCAGTGAGACGTGGTGGCCCTGGGCGCTCGGCGTGGCTGGCGGGGTGCTGGTGCTGCTCGGGCTCTGGTGGCTGCTGGCGCACATCCCGCGACGCTCGGCCGGCCCACTGCGGCTGACCGGATCAGGCTCCGGCGGCCTGCTGAGCATCGACGGCGCCGAGGCGACCCGGGCGGCCGCCGACGCGCTGGCCGCGACGCCTGGCGTGCGGGCGGCCTCGGGCTCCTTCATCCGGGACCGCGGCGAGCTCGTGGCCGGGCTGCGCGTGACCATCGACCCGACAGCCGACCTGGACGAGGTCGCGAGCGCCGTGGAGGTGGCGAGCGCCGACCTGCACCGGGTGCTCGGACGCGACGATGTGCGGTGCCGCGCGCAGGTGCTCGTCGCGGCGAACGCGCGCCCGGGCGGCAGGGGGCTCTAAGAGATCCGCGGCGCTCGATGTATCCTCCCAGCTGTGTCTTGATGCGACGCGCGGGCCGCCGCGACGACCGACCCGCGTAAGATCGTCGGCAGCGCCTGTTGTTAATAAGAGACGGACCTCGACCTTGTCGACGGCGAGTGCGCCCGCGGGCGCCTCAGCCTCGTCGGCAAGGCGCTGTGCGCGTCGGGCCACGAGCAGTGTGGCCACGCCCGCCGCGAAGACGACCCCCGACGCGGCCAGGGCGCCTGGCCCGTCGCCCACCCGCAGCACTGCCGCCCCGAGCGCGGCCCCGGCGCCCATCGACACCACGGCGAGGAATCGGTGCCGCCACTGGAGCGCCGTCTGCCGGCCGCCGCCCAGGCGGCTCTCGCGCGTGACATTGGCCAGCGTGTTCGTCACCACGACTGTCGTGATGTCGGTGTTCCCCACGGGCTTCACGGCCGCCACCTGCGCGCCCATCAGGGCCGCGAGCACCGCGGTAAGGGTGATCTGCCAGGCCGGGCCCAGATCGCCGAGCGCGGCCCAGGCGCCCACGAGGGTGAAGATGAGCGCGGCGCCGACGCCGAGCACCCAGCCGCTGCGGACCGGCAGGCCAACGGGGTGCCCGCGCCGCACGAGCCGCCCGCCGAGCATCGACCCGAGCGCGAAGCCGCCGAGCGCGAACGCGTTGTTCAACAGGGGGATGCCGCTGACCCCCACGAGGGCGAAGGCCAGGAACAGCACGTTGCCCGTCATGTTGCCGGTGAAGACGCCGTCGAGGGCCAGGTAGCTCACGGCGTCGATGGCGCCGGTGGCGGCGGTCAGCAGCAGCAGCCCGCTGGTGTACAGGCCGGCGGGGGTGGGGCGGGGCATCAGGAGTCCTCCAGCAGGGTGTGGATGTCGAGCAGGGGCGCGTGCATCGCGGCGGGGGCGGCGGCGGGGTCGGGGGCGGCGGCGGCCGCGTAGATGTCGCGGGGGCCGGCGAGCGATCGCGCGCGGCCGGCTTTGGGGGGGTGGGGGCGGCGGCGGATGGGCAGCGTCCACTCGCCCATCAGCCCGTGCAGGGTGGTGAGCAGCGGGTTGCGGGCGGCCTGGGCGAGCAGCAGGTGGAACTCGAGGTCGAGCTCCACCGACCGGGAGGGCGTGAGCGGCCCGACGGACGCGTCGAGCACGTCGTGGAGCTGGAGCAGGTTGGCGGGCGTGGCGCGGCGGGCCGCGAGGCCGGCGATGGAGGGCTCCACGATGAGGCGCAGCTCCGCGGCGTCGGCGATGGCGGCGCCGCCGGGGCCTCCGGCGCCCGCGGTGAGGTCGTGCAGGTCGCGCTGCTCGGCGGAGGTCTCGACGACGACGGTGCCGCGTCCGGGCCGGCGCTCGATGAGGTGCTTGGACTCGAGCTCGAACATCGCCTCGCGCAGCGACGCCCGGGACACGGCGAGCTGCGCCGCGAGCTCGCGCTCACCGGGCAGGCGCTGCCCGGGGGCGAGCTGCCCGGTGGCGATCAGGCGTTCGAGATGCGCGGCGAGGGTCACCGAGATGGTGGGGGACCTGCGGGCTAGCGGCGGGACCGGTGTCGGCACGAGGTGCTCCTCTTCGGTGTCGGGCTCGGCGCAGACCGGCTGGCAGCGGCTGCGCGAGACGGCACGTTAGCACCCGTCCGGTCGGATGGTCTGACCAATGTTTCGGCGTGGGTCGAGCCTGTAAACAGTCTGTTTCCGCGACCGGAATGCCCGGATCGGGTCCTCGTCCCGGGGTTAGCGTCTGCTCCCACCGGTCAGACCATCCGACCGGAGACACCAACGGCGGCGTCGCGTCCCCAGCGCTCCCGCCGGGGCCCGGCGCCGTCGCCCGGCGACCGGAAGGCATGCGCGATGCTCCCCACGAACACCTCCCGCACGGCAGCCCTGGCCACAGCCGCGCTCGCGGCCCTGCTCGCACTGACGGCCTGCTCCAACGCCGAGGCCGAGGCCGCGGGCGAGGCGGCCTTCCCCGACCTCGCCGACTCCGCCGCCTGTGTCGAGCTGCGCGAGCAGAACCCCGACCTGGTCGGCACGACCAAGACCAACGCGCTCAACCCGCACACCCCCGGCTACGAGGTCGTCAACCCGGAGAACCCCGACGAGTTCATCGGCTTCGACATCGACCTCGGCGACGCGATCGGCGACTGCCTCGGCTTCGACGTCGACTACCTGCCCGTCGGCTTCTCCGAGCTCGTGCCCACCGTCGCCAGCGGCCAGGCCGACTGGATCGTCTCCAACCTCTACGCCACCGAGGAGCGCGCGCACGGCGGCGTCGACTTCATCAGCTACTCGAAGGTCTTCGACGGGATCCTCGTCGCCACGGGCAACCCGAAGTCCATCACCGGCATCGACACCTCGCTGTGCGGCACCACCGTCGCGCTCAACAAGGGCTATGTCGAGGTCCCGCTGGTCGAGGGCGTCGCCCCCGACTGCGAGGCGGCCGGGCTCGAGGCACCCACGGTCAGCCTCTTCGACTCCAGCGCCGACTGCGTGCAGGCCATCCTCTCCGGCCGGGCCGACGCGTACATGAACGACGTCAACACGGTGAAGGGCTACATCGCCGCCCACCCGGACGACCTCGACTCGGCCGAGACCGTGATGCTCGACTACGAGATCGGCATCGGCGTGCTGCAGGGCGACCACGTCTTCCGTGACGCCGTCCAGGCCGCGCTGGTGGAGATCCAGGGCTCCGGGCTGCAGGCCGAGCTGGCCGGCAAGTGGGCCCTCGACGAGAACGCGCTCGCCGAGCCGACGGTGCTCAGCGTCGGGTGAGCGCCCGCTGACCACGACGGGCGACTGACGACTCACGCGAGGGCGGCCTGACATGACCGAGTTCCTGCACTACCTGACCCTGCCCTACCTGCTCGACGGCATCGTGTTCACCCTGCGGCTGACCGCCATGGGATTCGTCGGCGGGATGATCCTGGGCCTGCTCCTCGCGGCGATGCAGCTCACCCGCTTCCGGGCGCTGACCTGGGCCGCCAGGGCGTACGTGACCCTCTACCGGGGGACGCCGCTGATCCTCCAGCTCGTCTTCGTCTTCTCCGTGCTGCCGCGGGCGGGGATCGTGCTCTCCCCGCTCGCGGCGGGCGGCCTGGCCCTGGCGCTCAACGAGGCGGTGTTCTTCGCGGAGATCTTCCGCTCGGGCGTCAAGGGGGTCGACCCCGGGCAGGTGGCCGCCGGCCGCGCCCTGGGCCTGCGGCCGGCGCTGCTCATGCGCCGGGTCGTGGCGCCGCAGGCGCTGCGGTCGATGGTGCCGTCGCTGGGCAGCGAGGCCGTGGCCACGATGAAGAACTCGGCGCTCGCGTCGATCATCGCGGTGCCGGAGCTGACGTTGCGCACCCAGCAGCTCGCCTCCGCCACGTTCGACTACTTCGAGATCTACTTCGCGACGGCCGTGATGTACCTGGTGCTGACGGCGGCGCTCACCCTGGTCCAGCTCGCGGTGGAGCGGGCGCTGGACCTGGACCGCCCGGCGCGGGCGTCGCTCCGCGGCTGGATCGGCCGGCGGGGCAGGGCCGGCACTGCGACCTCGGTGGCCGAGCCCGACCCGCGCCGGGTCCCCGACCGCACCGACTCCGGCCTCGGCTCCGCGGCGCGGCTCACGCAGGCCGACCCGCCGCCGCGCAGCTTCGGGGAGGCGCTCATCGAGGCCTATGGGCTGCGCAAGTCCTACGGCGAGAACGAGGTGCTGCGCGGCATCGACCTGCAGGTCCGCGAGGGCGAGGTCATCGCGTTGCTGGGGCCCAGCGGATCGGGCAAGAGCACGCTGCTGCGCTGCCTCAACCACCTCGAGGGGCTGGACGGGGGAGCGGTGCTGGTGGGCGGCACGGCCATCGGCTACGGCGACCGGGGCGGCGAGCTGGTGGAGCGGCATGTGGCCCGCCAGCGCGTCGAGGCCGGCGTCGGGATGGTCTTCCAGCAGTTCAACCTGTTCCACCACCTCACCGCCCGCGAGAACGTCGCGGCGCCCCTCCGGTGGGTGCACGGCTGGTCCCGGGAGGAGGCCGCCGCGAGGGCCGACGAGCTGCTCGCGCAGGTCGGCATGTCGCACCGCGCGGACGCCCTCCCGCGGCACATGTCCGGTGGGCAGCAGCAGCGCGTGGGCATCGCCCGAGCCCTCGCGTCCCACCCGAAGGTGCTGCTTCTCGACGAGCCGACCAGCGCCCTCGACCCCGAGCTGGTCGCGGAGGTGCTGGGCGTCATCCAGGGCCTCGCACGCCAGGGCGGTCTCACGATGATCATCGCCACCCACCAGCTCCGGTTCGCCCGCGAGGTCGCGGACCGGGTCGTCTTCATGGCGGACGGGGTGGTCGTCGAGCAAGGCACGGCAGAGCAAGTGATCGGTGACCCACAGGTCGAGGCGACGCGTCGCTTCGTCCGTGCGATGGACTCGGCGGAGGTCTGAGATGAGCAAGGCACGCACGCACCACGTCTTCCCCGCGTCGGCCGGGGTCCCGCCCCAGGTCGGCCCGTTCAGCCACGCGGTGCGGTGGGGCGACCTGCTGTTCGTGACGGGGCAGATGCCCACGGACCCCGCCACCGGGCTGCTCGTGCCGGGCGGGCTCGTGGAGCAGACCCGCCAGGTCATGGCGAACTTGCAGGCAGTGGTCCGGGCCGCGGGCGCGGAGCTGTCGGACACGTTGATGGTCCGGGCCTACCTGACGGACTTCGACGACTTCGACGAGTTCAACGCCGAGTACCGCACGTGGTTCGACGACCCGCTGCCGAGCCGCACGTGCGTCGGCGTCACGGGCCTCGCGGTGGGCGCGCTCGTCGAGGTGGACCTCGTCGTGGGCGTCCGGGGCGAGGGTGTCCTGTGAGCGCCGCGACGATCCTGCGCAGCACGGCGCTGCAGCCCGGCAAGGGCTCCGTCCTGGGGCGGCACTACCTGCCCTCGCGCGCCGAGGAGGTGCGGTGGGGCTGGCTGCCGAATGCGGACGCGACGCCAGTGCTGCGGGTGGCCGATGGCGCGACGGTCACCATCGACACGCTGTCCCACGAGGGCCTGCTCGCCGACCAGGGCCGCGACCCGGCGCGGTACGTGCGCCAGTTCGGCGCGGTGGACGTGCTGGACGACGCGGTGGAGGTCGCCGCGAGCGACCTGGCGAATGGGCCGGAGGACGGCCCTCATGTCGTCACTGGGCCGATCGCGGTGATGGGCGCCCGCCCCGGCGACATGCTGCGGGTGGACGTGCTGGACCTCGCCTACCGGGTGCCGTACGGGTTCGTGAGCAACCGGCACGGCTACGGCGCGCTGGCGGGGGAGTATCCGCAGGACCTGCGTTCCACGCCCACCCGCCATGTGGACCGCATGATCACCGACGGCTCGGTCAGCCACTTCGCCTGGGTCGAGCGCCGCTCGGGCCGCGAGGTGGGGGTGATGGACGCGGGCCGCGGCCGCACGGTGCAGTTCGCGCTGGCGCCGTTCCTCGGGTTGATGGGCGTCGCCCCGGCCACCAGTGACGCGGTGCCGTCGGTGCCGCCGGGGGACCACGGCGGCAACATCGACATCAAGCACGCGGGCGTCGGGGCGACCTTGTACCTGCCGGTGGCCGTGGACGGGGCGCTGTTCTACACGGGCGACCCGCACTTCGCGCAGGGCAACGGCGAGGTGGCGCTGACCGCGCTGGAGGCCTCGCTGCGCGCCACGCTGCGGCTGAGCGTGGTGCCCGCCGCGCAGGTCCGCGGAGTGCTGGGCGGGGTGCGCACCCCGGTGGTCGAGACCGCGACGCACTGGATCCCGACGGGGATGGACGCGGACCTGGACGAGGCGATGCGCCAGGCGGTGCGCCATGCGGTGGCGTTCTTGCACGGGCGGTTCGGGGTGCCGCGCTCGGTGGCGCTGGCCTACCTCTCGGCGGCGGGGGACTTCGAGGTGAGCCAGGTGGTGGACGCGGTCAAGGGCGTGCACTGCCTGATCCCGAAGGCGGACTGGGCGGCCTGGGCCTAGTGCTGGGTGGGACGGCCGGTCGGCGCTCGGGGGAGGCGCCGGCCGGCCGTCGTGCTGCGCGGGGAATACCTGGGCGGGGCGGCCGGTTCGGTAGGTAGTTGAAGATTTGACGACCTCGAACGGGGGTGGTTGAATGTTTGACAACGCCAGATCGTTCGACCCGCAGAGCAGGAGCACCCACATGTCGCAGATGCAGTTCGGCATCTTCACCGTGGGGGACGTCACCACGGACCCCGTCACCGGCCACACGCCCACCGAGGCGGAGCGCATCAAGGCGACAGTCGCCATCGCCAAGCACGCCGAAGAGGTCGGCCTCGACGTCTTCGCGACCGGCGAGCACCACAACCCGCCGTTCGTGCCGTCCTCGCCGACCACGCTGCTGGGCTACATCGCCGCGCAGACGGACCGCATCCTGCTGTCGACGTCCACGACGCTGATCACCACCAACGACCCGGTGAAGATCGCCGAGGACTACGCCTACCTGCAGCACCTCGCCGACGGCCGCATGGACCTGATGATGGGCCGCGGCAACACCGGCCCCGTCTACCCGTGGTTCGGCAAGGACATCCGCCAGGGCATCAACCTGGCCATCGAGAACTACGCGCTGCTGCACCGGCTGTGGCGCGAGGACGTGGTCGACTGGGAGGGCAAGTTCCGCACCCCGCTGCAGTCCTTCACCTCCACGCCCCGCCCGCTCGACGACGTGCCGCCGTTCGTGTGGCACGGGTCGATCCGCAGCCCCGAGATCGCCGAGCAGGCCGCCTACTACGGTGACGGCTTCTTCCACAACAACATCTTCTGGCCCATCGAGCACACCCGGCAGATGGTCGAGCTCTACCGCCGGCGGTTCGAGCACTACGGCCACGGCCGGGCCGACCAGGCCATCGTCGGCCTCGGCGGCCAGGTGTTCATGCGGCCCAACAGCCAGGACGCGAAGCGCGAGTTCCGCCCCTACTTCGACAACGCCCCCGTCTACGGCCACGGCCCCACGATGGAGGAGTTCACCGCCCAGACCCCGCTGACGGTCGGCAGCCCGCAGGAGGTCATCGACCGCTACGCCACGATGCGGCACGAGGTCGGCGACTACCAGCGCCAGCTCTTCCTCATGGACCACGCCGGCCTGCCGCTCAAGACGGTGCTCGAGCAACTCGACCTGCTGGGCGGGGAGGTCGTGCCCGCCCTCCGCAAGGAGTTCGCCATCGGCCGCCCGGCGCACGTGCCCGACGCGCCGACTCACGCCGCCCGCGTCGCCGCCGCGGGGGACCGCCCGACGCACGAGCGCGCCCGCCTCGTCGACGACGTCACCGGCGCCCCCCCGGCGGAGTCGCGATGACCAAGCGCACGCTAGCGGTCGTCTCGAGCGGGCTGCGCGAGCCGTCCTCGACCCGCCTCCTCGCCGACCGGCTCACCGCGGCCACCGTCCGCGAGCTCGACGCCCTGGGCGTCCAGGCCGAGGTCGAGGTCGTCGAGGTGCGGCTGCTCGCCCACGACCTGACCAACATGCTGCTCACCGGGTTCGCCGCCGGCGACCTGCGGGCCGCGCTGGACACGGTGGCCCGCGCGGACGGGCTCATCGCCGTGACGCCGATCTTCTCCGGCTCGTTCTCGGGGCTGTTCAAGAACTTCTTCGACGTCACGGAGCAGGGCGCGCTCGCGGGCGCCCCCGTGCTCCTCGGGGCGACGGCCGGCACCGCCCGGCACTCCCTCGCCCTCGACCACGCGGTCCGGCCCCTGTTCGCGTACCTGCGGGCCATGGCCGTGCCCACCGGGGTCTTCGCGGCCACGGCGGACTTCGGCGCCACGGCCCAGCAGGACGTCTCCGACGAGTCCGGGGCGCTCGACCGGCGCGTGGACCGCGCGGCCCGCGAGCTCGCGCAGCTCATGGCCGCGCGGGAGCCGCGCGCCATCGCCGACCCGTTCGCCAACCCCACGTCCTTCGAGGACCTGCTCGCCGGCCGCTGAGCCGTGACAGCGTGGGCGCCCGCCTCTCGGCCGGCGCCCACGCTGTCGCTACGTTTGTCCCCATGGCAGACGACCTCGTCCTCGCGCTGGCCCAGACCACCCCGGTCCCCGGCGACCTGCCGGCCAACGTCGCGCACGCCCTGGACGTGGCCGACGCGGCCGCGGCCGAGGGCGCCCGGCTCCTGGTCTTCCCCGAGCTCTCACTGATCGGCTACGACCTGGCGCTGCTGCACGACGACGCGTGCTGGGCCTCGGGCGCGGGCGACCCCCGCCTCGAGCCGTTGCGCGCACGCGCCCGTCGGCATGGGATGTGGATCGTGGCAGGAGCCCCGGTGCGCGAGCCCGGCGCCGCGCCCGTCATCGGATCGATCGTGCTGGGACCCGCCGGGCAGGACCACGTGCACCCCAAGGCCCACCTGCACGGCTCCGAGACGGGCTGGTTCACCGCGGGCCGCCCACAGCCGCCGATCGACGTGGACGGGTGGCTGGTCGCGCTCGCTGTGTGCTTCGACATGGCGCACCCCGGCCACGCGGCGCAGGCGGCGGCGGCCGGCGCGGACCTGTACGTCTCGTCCTCCGTGTACGTCCAGGGCGAGGAGCGACGCCACGACCTGCACCACGGCGCCCGCGCGATGGACCACCGCATGTACACGGCCATGGCGGGGCTCACGGGCCCCAGCGCGATCGGGTCGGCCATCGGCGGGACTGCGGTGTGGGCGCCGGATGGGAGCCGGGTGGCGGGCCTCGACGGCCTCCCGGGGCTGCTGGTGCACCGCCTGCGCTCCACCGAGATCGAGCGCCACCGCCCTCGGGCCCGCCCGCGTGGCTAGCCCCGCGCCGCCAGGGCGTCGAGCACGAGCCGTGCCACCGCCATGTGCCCCGCGGCGTCCGGGTGGTATGGCGGCACGTTGAGCCCGGGGAAGAACCCCTCGACCCACGGCTCGGGCGACCCGGCGTGGTGCTCGCGGCTCGCGGCGGACCCCCGCCCCAGCATGGCCCCGTGGTCACGGGCCGCCGTCGCCGTCGCGTCCCCGAGGGCATGCGCCACATGCCACAAGAACTCCTGCTCCGCGCTGGTCACCGGGACCTCGGGCACCTCTGTGCCCATCGGCGGCAGCACGGTGAGGTAGTCGACCAGGACCACGCGTGCGTCGGGGGCGTGCACCCGCACCGCGGAGAGCACGTCGCCGAGCCGGGGCCCGATGCCCCGCAGCGAGTCCTCGACGCGGGCCCGGTCGACGGGCTGCGGCGTCGGCGACGCGAGGCCGCCCCTGCCGTGCGGGAGCTGCCCGCGCTCGGCGGCGTGCACGGCGGACCACGACCTGAGCGCGGCGAAGAAGCCGACGTCGTTCCCGCCAGCGGTCACGGTCACCAGGCTCGTGTCAGGCAGCAGCGCGTCGACCTGGCGCGGCAGCGGCGCGCCGTGCACGCCTGCCGACTCGGGGATGTCGATCAGGTCGTCGATCGACGCGCCCCGGCAGGTCACATCGATGAGCGCGAGCCCGAGCTCGCCCGCGACGAGGTGGGGGTAGTTGCCGTCCGAGCGCGCGCACTCCACGTCGACCGTCACGGGGATGCCCGGACCGGCCGCGAAGGAGTCGCCCAGGGCGACGTAGCCGCTGCCGACGGGGAGGAACTCAGGTCGGCCCGTCATGTCCCCAGGTCTACGCCGTCCCCGTGTGGGCCGCATCCGCAGCGCGCTCGCGCGGACTGTGGGGCGTCGACCTAGCCTGGGGGGGACTGCGGCGGGCCACGGGCGGACGTGGCGCGCGCACCTCGGCCGGGTCCGGAGGGCCGTGCGGCCGTTGGGAGGCTGCCGGTGCTGAACGCGCTGCATGCCGATCCCCGGCGCCTGGACCTCGCCCTCATGCTGGCGCTCACCTTCACCACCGGGATGGTCGACGCGGTCGGCTACCTCGGCCTGGACTTCATCTTCGCCGGGAACATGACCGGCAACGTCCTCATCCTCGGCATGGGCATCGGCAAGGCCGCGGACCTGCCCGTGGCGGGCCCCGCACTAGCGCTGCTGATGTTCGCCGTCGGAGCCGCCGTCGGGGGTCGGCTGCTGCGGGGGAGCCCGCCCGCCTGGGGGCGGGGCACCACCACAGCGATCGCCGTGACGGGCGCGGCCACGGCGTTGGCGGCCCTGCTGTTCGTGCTCATGCCCCCGCCCGCCGAGGCGCCCGTGCCCGTGGCCGTGCGGTCGGTGGCCGTCGCCCTGCTCAGCGGGGCGATGGGACTGCAGGCCGCCGCCGCGCGCCAGCTCGGGGTGGCCGACGTGACCACTGTGGTCGTCACGTCCACCCTCACCCGGCTCTTCGCCGACCTCGGCGCCGGCACGCCCGGGCGGTGGGCGCGGCGGGCCGGGGCGGTGGTGCTCATCGGCGCGGGCGCGGCGGTGGGGGCGGTGCTGCTGCGCGTGCACATCGCGCTGGCGCTCGCGGTCCCCGCGGTGTTGGTGCTCGCCGTCGCCGGGGTCGGGGCTGCCCGGCACCGCTCAGGAGGCCGGCCAGCGGGGTGAGCGCTGCCGGCCACGCGAGTGAGGGGGCGTCGGGATGGTGTTCGAGTCGCTGCGGCGCCAGACGCGCCGACACGAGACCGTGCTGCTGCTCGTCCTCACGTTCGGCACCGGCGTGGTGGACGCGGTCAGCTACCTGGTGCTGGACCGGGTCATCGCGGGGAACATGTCCGGCAACGTGCTGCTGCTCGGCATGGGGCTCGCCGGGGCCGGCGGGCTGCAGGTCGCCGGCCCTGCGATCGCCTTCGCGGCGTTCTGGCTGGGCGCCCAGCTGTGCGGGCACGCGCTGCGCGGGGCCCCAGACGGGTGGACGTCCCGCGTCTCCGCGCTGATCGCCTTCTCCGGGGTGGTCGTGGGGCTGGTGGGCGTCGGCGTGGCACTGGTCCCGCCAGCCACCTCACAGCCATCCGGCCTGGGCGCGGCCGCGGTGCTGGGCGCCTGCATGGGGGCCCAGGCGGCGGCGGCCCGCGCCACGGGGGTCGCCGACCTCGTCGCCGACGCCATCACGGGCGCGTTGGTGGGGCTGGGGTTGACGTTCCGCGACAGCCGTCCCGACCCCGGGCGGTGGAGCCGGCGGATGGGCAATTTCGCGCTGATCGGCGTCGGGGCGTTCGCCGGCGCCCTGCTCATCCGCGTACATGCCGGGTTCGCGCTGGGCCTGGTCGCGGTGCTCAGCGTGGGCGTCGCGGTGGCGGGCCAGGCGCTGCTGGCGCGGAGCCCTGACGACCAGCACGACGTCCAGCACGACGTCCAGCGCGACGGGCAGGCCGAGTCGGGCGGCGGGCCGTGAGCGGGCGCCGCGCGGAGCGGCTCGAGGTGGCCCTGCTCCTCACGCTGACCTTCGCCACCGGGATCGTCGACGCCGTCGGCTACCTGGAGCTCGACCGGGTCTTCATGGGGAACATGACGGGCAACACCGTGCTGCTGGGAGCAGCGCTGGCGGGCGCCGGGGGCCTGCAGGCGGCCGGGCTGGCGTGGGCGCTGGCGGCCTTCTGGGCGGGGGCGGCGGCCTGCGGTCGGGCGCTGAGGCGCACGCCCCGGATCTGGACGGCCCGCACCACCGGGCTGTTCGGGGGCGTCGGGCTGGCGGTGGGCGTCGTGGCGGTGCTCGTCGCGCGGACCCCGCCCGAGTCGTCCAGGGCGATGGCGCTGGCCGCCGCGGGCGTGCTCGGCGCGTGCATGGGGCTGCAGGCGGCGACAGTGCAGCACCTGGGCGTCGTGGACGTGCCGACGTCGGCCATTGACGAGCAGGTCACGGGCCTGGCGGCCGACACGGGCCGTCGGCGCGACCAGCCGTGGGCGCGCCGCACGCTCAGCATCGCGCTGCTCGGCTCGGGCGCGCTGGCCGGAGCCCTGCTGCTGCGGGCGCACATCGGGCTGGCCCTGGGCGTGGCCTCAGGGCTCGCACTCGCGGTGGCCGCCGTCGGGCAGGCGCGGTTGGGCCTCAGGGCTCCGCGGTGACCTGGTCGCCGGCCGCCATCTGGTGCAGCGCGAGGGCGTCGTCCCAATCCTCGCCGCCCAGCACCGGCATCATCGCCCGCAGGCCCGGCTCCCACGCTGTCGCTCGGTCGGGGAAGCAGCGGCCCAGCAGGTCGAGCATCGTGGACACTGCCGTCGACGCGCCGGGTGAGGCGCCCAGCAGCCCGGCGATGGTGCCGTCCGCCGAGGTGAGCAGCTCGGTGCCGAACTCGAGCACGCCGCCCCGCTTCGCGTCCTTCTTGATGACTTGCACGCGCTGGCCCGCGGTGATCAGCTCCCAGTCGCGCGGGTGCGCGGAGGGCATGAACGCCCGCAGGGTGCGCAGCCGTCGCGTCGGGGAGGCGGTCAACTCGCCGATCAGGTACTTCAGCAGGTCCAGGTTCTGCAGCCCCACGGCGGCCATGGGCACCACGTTGCCGGGCCGGATCGACCGGAGGAGGTCCAGCGGGGAGCCGTGCTTGAGGAACTTCATGCTCCAGCCCGCGTACGGGCCGAACATCAGCGCCGTCTGCCCGTCGACGACACGGGTGTCGAGGTGCGGCACCGACATGGGCGGGGAGCCGACATCGGCCTTGCCGTAGACCTTGGCCTGGTGCTGGCGCACGATCTCGGGGTTGGTGGTGCGCAGGAACTGCCCGCTGATCGGGAAGCCGCCGTAGCCCTTGGCCTCGGGAATCCCCGACTTCTGCAGCAGGTGGAGCGCGCCGCCGCCGGCGCCGATGAACACGAACCGCGCGTCGATGGTGCGGTTCCGGGGAGAGGCGTTCCAGCGGCGGTCGCGCACGCGCAGGCGCCAGGTGCCGTCACGGCGCTGGCGCAGGCGGCGGACCTCGTGCTCGAGGCGCACGGTGGCGCCGCGTGCGGTGACGTCCTCCACCAGGGCACGGGTCAGCGCGCCGAAGTCCACGTCGACGCCCTCGGGCGCGCGCGTCGCGGCGATCGGCTCGTCGAGCTCGCGATCGAGCACCAGCAGCGGCGCCCACGTGCGGATGACCTCGGGGTCGGTGGAGAACTCGAGGCTCGCGAAGTGCGGGTGGGCGCGCAGGGCGTCGGCACGTCGGCGCAGGTAGTCCACGTCGGCGGCGCCGCGCACGAAGGTCATGTGCGGGGCGGGCGAGAGGAACGTGTCGTCCGGCAGCCGCCCGGTGGTGAGCAGGAAGCTCCACAGCTCGCGGGACAGTTCGAACTGCTCGTTGATGGCCACCGCCTTGGCGATGTCGATCGAGCCGTCGGGCCGCTCGGGGGTGTAGTTCAGCTCGCAGAGCGCGGCATGGCCGGTGCCCGCGTTGTTCCACGGGCTGGAGCTCTCCTCGGCGAGTGCGGGGCGCCGCTCGAGGATCTCGATCTTCCACGTGGGCTCGAGCGTCGAGAGCATCGCTGCCAACGTCGCGCTCATGATCCCGCCGCCGACGAGGACGACATCCACAGTCTGCTGAGAACTCACCCGCCGAATCGTAGGATGATCTCGCCTGTCACCCGAATGGCTGTCCGCAGTGCGGTCATCGCGCAGCGAGAGCCGCATGTCGGCCAGCGGGTGCGGAGGCGATCTGCCGGTGGCAGTTTGGGCGGATGGACGCAGACAAGAACCTCCGCGACGCACCGGGTCCGCGCCAGCCCGGCCAGCGCGCTCGGGACGAGTGACGTGGGCTCCAGTGACGTGGGCTCCACCGCGCCCGACGGCAGGCTGCTCGCGATCTACCTGAACGACCACATCGCCGGCGCCACCGCCGGGGCGAGCCGGATCAGCCAGATGGCAGATGCCCACGTGGGCTCCCCGCTCGGCCCTCGCCTCGCGGACCTCGCCGCCGAGATCAGGACGGAGCGCGAGTGGCTGATCGAGACGGCCCGGCGCCTGGGGGTGCGGATCAACCGCGCGAAGCTCGCGGCGCTGTGGGCGGGCGAGCACTTGGGCCGGCTCAAGCCGAACGGGCGGCTCGCGCGCAGGTCCCCGCTGTCGACGCTCCTCGAGCTCGACCTCATGCAATCCGCCGTGGCCGGCAAGAGGTCGCTGTGGCACGCCCTGCAGGACTGGTCGGCGCCGCTGGGGCTCGACCCGGTGGTGCTCGAGGAGCTCGTGCTCTCCGCCGACCGCCAACTCGACGAGCTCGCCAGCCTCGCCGCCGTCGCGCGCCGGGCGGTCCTGCGGGCGTGAAGATGCCGAGACGCGCTCTCGGGTGCGCCGGCCGCCGAACGGTGACAGCGTGAGCAGATGAACTCGACACCTCCGGCAGGGCAGCGCGACGACGATCCTGACTACGACACCGACGCGGACCCGGACAACATGAACCCGCGCTCGGGCGTCAACGCGAAGAGCGACGTGGCGGTCGACCCCGACCCCGACGCCGACACCGACGCGGACCCGGGCAACATGAACCCGCGGCACGACGCGAACGCCGAGCAGAGCTGACCTGCCTGGCCGTGCCCATATCGGCCGCCCGCTGCGACGAGGGTCCTAGGGGCCCCCGTCGCGACGGCGGCTAGCGTGGGCGCCATGCCCACGCACGAAGGTCCCCGCACGGTCGCCGACCACCTGGCGGAGGTGCTCGCCCTGGTGGCGGCCCTGCCGCCCGTCACCGTGCCGCTCGATGACGCGCTCGGACTCGTCCTCGCGGAGGATGTGACGGCGCCCGAGGCGCTGCCCCGTTTCGCCAACTCGGCGATGGACGGCTACGCGGTGCACTCCCGCGACGTGGCCGGCGCCTCGGACGAGCACCCGGTGACGCTGCCCGTGGTGCTCGACCTGCCCGCGGGCGCCGACGCGCGGACCCCCGTGGCGCCCGGAACCGTCGCGCGCATCATGACCGGCGCCCCCATGCCCCCGGGCGCCGACGCGATCGTGCCCGTCGAGCGCACCGACGCGGGGGAGCGGATGGTGACGATCTCCGCGCCCGCCGCCCCGGGCGCCCACGTGCGCCGCGCCGGCGAGGATGTGGCCGCCGGCGCCGTCGTGCTCGCCGCCGGGCAGGAGCTGACGCCGTACCGGGTCGCCGCCATCGCCTCGGTGGGCCGCGCCGAGGTCCTGGCCCACCGGCGCCCACGGGTGCTCGTCATGTCGACGGGCTCCGAGCTGGTCGTCCCGGGGGAGGCCATGCGCCACGGCCAGATCCCCGACTCCAACTCCTACCTGCTCGCCGCCGCCGCCCGGGCTGCGGGCGCCAGCGTGGTGCGGCTTGGCGCGGTGCCCGACGACGCGGACGCGCTGCGGGCTGCCCTTGGCGCCGAGCGGCCGGATGTCGACCTGGTCCTCACCTCCGGCGGGGTCAGCCAGGGGGCGTATGACGTGGTCAAGGAGGTCCTCATCGGGCTCCCTGAGATGCGGTTCATGCCCGTGGCGATGCAGCCCGGGAAGCCGCAGGGCATGGGCCGGCTCGAGGACGGCACGCCGGTGCTCGCACTGCCCGGGAACCCGGTCAGCGCCTTCGTATCCTTCGAGGCCTTCGTGCGGCCGGCGCTGCTGGCGCTGCGCGGGCTGACGGGCGCCGCGCTGCACCGGCCGCGCGTGCGCGCCCGCGCTGCCGAGGGATGGTCCTCGCCCGCCGGGCGTGAGCAGCACATCCCGGTGGTCCTCACCGAGGGCGAGCACGGCCTCGAGGCGCGGCCTGCCGCGAACCGGGGATCCGGGTCGCACCTGGTGGCCTCGCTCGCGCTCGCGGACGGGCTCGCGATCGTGCCGCGTGACGTCTCGGCGGTGGGGGTTGGCGACGAGGTCGCCGTCGTGCGGATCGCGCCATGAGCCCGGCCGGCACGGGGGAGCCAGCCCTGGCCGCCGCGGTCGGTGCGGACGTGTCGTTCGACGCCGTCGTGCTCGCGGGCGGCCGGGCCAGCCGGCTCGGCGGGGCGTCCAAGCCGGACGTCGTGGTGCGGGGCCGCCGGATGCTCGCGCACGTGCTCGACGCGGCGGCGCAGGCCCGGCAGGCCGTCGTGGTCGGCCCGCCCGCGCTCGAGGTGCCCCCGGGCGTCCGGCTCACACTCGAGGACCCGCCGGACGGCGGGCCAGCGGCGGGGATCGCCGCCGGCCTCGCCGCCCTCGATGCTCCCGGGGAGTGGGTGCTGTTGCTCGCGTGCGACGTGCCGCTCGTCGCGGCTGCCGTCCCGCGCCTGGCCGGCCTCGCCGCAGCCCGACGCGACGACACCGCGTTCGACGGCGTGATGCTCGTGGACGCGGACGGCCGCGAGCAGCCGCTCGTCGGGCTCTACCGCCGGGCCGCGCTCGAGTCGGGGCTGGCCCGGCTGGCGGGGGGGCGCGGCGTCCGGGGCGCCCCCGTGCGCGCCATCCTCACGGAGATGCACGTGCAGCGCCTCGCCGACGAGGGGGCGTCCCGCGACGTCGACACGTGGGAGGACGTGCGCCGCATCGAGGGGTGAGCGCTCAGCGGGTCATGCGCCCGTCGTCGAAGGCGCCCAGCGGCTCGCTCAGGAGAACACGGCGATGCCGTAGACCGCGAAGAGCACGAGGTGGGCCGCGCCGTGCGTCGCCGTGACCATCTGAGCGGCGAAGGTCGTCACCGACAGCGCCAACGTGACGCCCAGGAGCAGCAGGTTGACGGGGGACTCCGCCAGCACGACCGCCTGCCCGGTGAGGGCGCCGATGACGAGGACGGCGGGGATCGTCAGGCCGACCGTGGAGACCAGGGCGCCGTGGCACAGGTTGCTGACGCGCTGGATCTCGCCTCGCAGGGCGGCGCGCACGGAGGTGATCGACTCGGGCAGGAAGACGATCATCGCGATCAGGATGCCCGCCAGCGCCACCGGCGCCCCGACGCGGCCCAGGCCATCGTCCAGGAGGGTCGCCATGTCGTGGGAGAGCAGCACGATGGGCAGGACCGTCACGATGAGCAGGGCGAGACGCAGCCCGATCTCGGCACGGTGCTCGGCGATGACCCGGGTGATGCTGGGACGCTCCTGCAGTGAGGCGCCCTCGCCACGGGAGCCTGAGACGGCCGCGAGGTGGGGGTCGACCTCACGGAAGTCGTCGGCCTGCGCGCCCATCTGGCGGAAGAGGAAGAAGGCGTAGAGGGCGAGGGTCAGCACGATGATGGCGACCTCCTGCCCCGGCAGGTAGGAGCCGTCGCGCCCAATCAGGGCCGGAAGCGCGAAGGCCAACGACGAGAGCACGATGAGCAGGGCGAGATAGGCCGAGGCGCCGGTCCGGTTGTGCTCCATGTCGCCGCGCTTGACGCCCCCGACGAGGAGGCAGAGCCCGATCACCCCGTTGAGGATGATCATCGACACCGCCATCACCGAGTCGCGGGCGATGGTGGCCTGGTGGCCGGGCCCGAGCATGACGGCGGAGATCAGCACCACCTCGATCAGCACGATCGACAGCGTGAGGACCAGCGAGCCGTAGGGGTCGCCCAGCCGGCGGGCGAGGTGCTCGGCCTCATGGACCACCCCGAAGGCGCAGACCAGGATGACGCCGATGATGAGCGCCAGCGCGATGACGAGCACCGGCGCGGGGACGGCTCCGTCCAGCAGGGGGCCGGCGAGCATCAGGGCGACGATGGCGCACCAGCCGAGCACGAGGCGGAGAAGGGCGACGGGAGTGAGGATGGATCGCGCGGTGGTGGAGATCACGGATGAGGTCCAGTTCCACGGGGCCGTCCCCGTGCCGAGCGAACGAACGGGCCGTCCCGTCCGTGGTGGTCCTGTCAGTCGACGCCGCCCAGGATAGGCCACCGGCGGACGAGGAGTCTGCACGACCGTTCGGGCGCTTGCCCGGGTCGCGTGGCACGATGGAGAGAAGCGGCATGTGCGACAGGGGAGGCGCAGCATGACCGGAACCACACCACATCCAGGCCCACGCCCGTCGACGCGGCTGATCGCCGCGCCCACGACGCCGCTGGACGCCTGGACGGACACCTTGGCCCGCGATCTCGGGATCGAGATGGTCGTCGTGGACGAGGAGGCGCTCGTGGCGCTCGCGTTGCACGCGGCGCGCAGCGTCGGCCGGCCAGGCGCGTCGCCGCTCACCGCCTTCTTGGTGGGTTACGCGGCGGGCGTCGGCGCGGGCCCCTTGGCGGACGCGATCGATCGGGCAGACGACCTGGCCACGGACTGGTACGCGCGCTACATGGCGATGGGCGGCCCGCACAACTGGTCGCGGCCCGCCCCGGGCTAGCCGCCGATCGCGCTCATCGGCCGGTCGGGCTGCAGGAACGACGGGTCGTTGATGCCATGCCCCGGCAGTTTGCCCGCGACGCAGCCGGCGAACGCGCTCACGAGCGCAGCGTCGTCCGCGTCGCCGCGCAGCAGCGCCCGCAGGTCCGTCTCGGTGCGCGCGAACAGGCAGGAGCGGAGTTGGCCGTCGGCGGTGAGCCGCAGGCGGTCGCAGGCGCCGCAGAACGGCGCTGACACCGACGCGATGACCCCGACGGTCGCCGGGCCGCCGTCCACCAGCCACCGCTCGGCGGGCGCCGCGCCGCGCCCCGGCACCGGGGGGAGCGGGAACGCGGGGGCGAGCCGGGCGAGGGTCTCCGGCCCCGTCACCATCGAGCTGCGCTCCCACGTGTGCCCGGCATCGAGCGGCATCTGCTCGATGAACCGCATCTCGTAGCCTCCCTCGGTGGCGAAGCGCACCAGGTCGACCAGCTCGTCGTCGTTGACCCCGCGCATCGCGACGGCGTTGAGCTTGACGGGCCGCAGCCCGGCGGCGTCGGCAGCCGCGATGCCGGCCAGGGTGTCGGCGAGGCGGTCCCGGCGGGGGAGGGCCAGGAACCGGTCGGGGCGCAGCGGGGCGATGCTGATGTTGACGCGGGCGAGCCCCGCGGCGGCGAGCGGCCCCGCGAGCTTTGGCAGCCGCAGGCCGTTGGTGGTCAATGACACCTCGGGCGCACCGTGGGGGCCGCGCAGCGCGGCGAGCGCCGCGACGACGTCGACGACATCGGGCCGCAGCAACGGCTCGCCGCCCGTGAGGCGCAGCTCCTCGATGCCCGCCTGCTCGACGGCGACGGTGGCCACCCGCACCAGCTCGGCGGTGCTCAGCAGGTCGGAGCCCGCGATCCACGGCACGCCCTCGGCGGGCATGCAGTACGTGCAGCGCAGGGAGCAGCGGTCGGGCAGGGAGATCCGCAGGGCCCGATGGACGCGGCCGAACGTGTCCGTGAGCCGCCCGTCCTGGCCCAGCGTGCCGACTGGCGCTGGCGCATCGGGCGTCGCGTCACGGGGGACCGGATGGGGCAGTGCCACCTGCTGGCTCAATGGTCGCCGCCGACCAGTTGGTCCAGCAGATGCGGCAGCAGCGGCGCCAGCACCCCCATGCCCTGCTCCACGGCCTTGGTGGAGCCCGGCAGGTTCACCACGAGCGCGCCGCTAGCCGTGACGCCTGCGAGCCCGCGGGACAGCACAGCCGTCGCCACATGGGCCTCGCCCTCGCGGCGCAGCGCCTCCGCCAAGCCGGGCAGCTCGCGGTCGATCACCCCGCGGGTGCCCTCGGGGGTCTGGTCGCGGGG
Source organism: Cellulomonas timonensis (assembly GCF_900046455.1). Taxonomy (GTDB): domain Bacteria; phylum Actinomycetota; class Actinomycetes; order Actinomycetales; family Cellulomonadaceae; genus Cellulomonas_A; species Cellulomonas_A timonensis. The sequence goes on along the minus strand of NZ_FCOT01000010.1, from coordinate 311,835 downwards.
CGTCACGCCCGTGCCGCCGCTGGTGAGGACGACGCGCGACCCGGAGGCGAGGGCCGCTTCCAGGGCCGCGGCGACCGAGGCGGCGCCGTCGGGCACCACGACCGGGTCTGCCACCGTGAGCCCGGCAGCCCGCAGCAAGTCCGCGGCGAGCGGCCCGGACCGGTCCTGCGCCTCACCCCGGGAGCATCTGTCGGAGACGACGATGACGGTTGCCTGCGCGGAGTCCATGTCGCCACCGTAGCGATCATTTGAGCGACCCCACGGCGCCGGGCCGCTGGTCCTAGAAGTGCCCTGACCGGCCATCGGACAATGGACGCATGCCAAGTCAGCCGGTCAGCGCACATCGGGCGCTCGCGTCGGACAAGCGCATGGCCATGGTGCGCATGCTCCAGCGCCTGGGCCGTCCGCTGGGCGCCGACGAGATCGCGCTCGAGGTCGGCCTCCACGTCAACACCGTCCGCGAGCACCTCGACCGCCTCATCGAGTCGGGGCTCGTCACCACCGAGACTGAGCGGCGTCGCACCCGAGGCAGGCCTCGCATCCTGTACAGCGCCACCGCCGAGCTCGAGGAGCCGAACGACGCCCGGGCTCGCGACCAGCTCATCCGGGCGCTCCTCGCCGGGTACTCCACGGCCGGGGCCACCCCTCCCGATGCGGCGGACCGCGCCTGCATCAACGTGCCAGCGGAGCCCGCCGAGCCCGCCGAGGAGTGCGGTCGGGCGTGGGCGGCCCAGCTCGCGCAGGAGTGCCCGCCTCCCGGCCACGCCGAGGTCATCGCGCGTGCGCATGAGGCACGGCTCCAGCTCGACGACCTGCGCCGGCATATGGAGGACCTGGGCTTCGCGCCCGAGGCCGATCCCGACTCGTTGCAGGTGCACCTGCACCGGTGCCCGTTCATCGACCTGGTGGGCCAGTCCTCCGATGTCATGTGCCAGGTGCACCTCGGGCTCAGCCGGGGCGTGCTGGAGCAGCACGACGGGCCGATCGTCGCCGAGTGGCTCGAGCGCTTCGTCGGGCCGCACCACTGCGTCCTGCGCCTCGGCGAGCGCCCCGCGCCGGACCGGCTGGACGGCGCCGCTCACTCCTGAGCCCGCACCGCCGCCAGGACGAGCGCCGCGACGGCGTCGGGCTGGGAGAGGGCGATCGCATGCGACCCCTCGATCTCCACAGTCGTGGCGCCGAGGCGCGCGGCGGCGGCCCGTTGCGAGTCGGGGTGGATCGCGTGGTCCTGCGTGGCGACGGCGAACCATGTCGGCAGGGTCTTCCAGGCGGGCTCCACCTCGAGCACGTCGTTGAGCCCGGCGAGCGCCACGGGGCGCTGGCTCACGGCCAGCAGCGCCGTCTCCTCCTCGGGCAGGTCGGCCGCGAACACGGAGCGGAACTTGTCCCGCTGGATGTACACCTCGGGGCTGTCGCTGCCCGGGTAGGTGCGGGGCTCGAGCGACGTGGCCAGCTCGGGGTCCGGGAACTCCGCCACCGAGCCCAGCGCCGACACGCCGTAGTCGACCCCGAAGGCCGCGACGAGCACCAAGGCCGTGACGTTCGGGGCCTTGCTGCCGGCGTAGGTGGCGACGGGCCCGCCATAGGAATGCCCGACGAGCACCACAGGCCCGTCGACCTGCGACGCGGCGTTCGCGACGTACTCGCCGTCGTGGGTGAGGCCGCGCAGCGGGTTGGCCAGGGCCTGCGCCGTCACGCCCTCGGCGTGGAGCCGGTCGATCACGCGGGACCAGCTCGAGCCATCGGCGAAGGCGCCGTGCACGAGCAGGACTGTGGGCTGCGGCATGGAACCCTCCCGGGGCATCTGGGACATTCCTCACCTGACAGCAGACCAGGCTCCGCGCAGGGCGGCAAGGCGAGCGCCGGGCCATGCTGGGCGGGGAGGTGGGCCATGGCGTCCGACCAGTTCCGCGGTGACCCGGGCGCGGCGGTCACGGTGGTGGAGCACGGCGACTTCGAGTGCCCGTACTGCCGGGCGGCCGCGCCCGTGCTGGCGAGCCTCGTCGAGGGCTCGGGGGGCAGGGTGCGGCTGCTGTGGCGGGAGTTCCCGCTGTTCGAGATCCACCCCCATGCGCTGGCGGCCGCGCTGGCCGCCGAGGCCGCACGAGCGCAGGGGAGGTTCTGGCCGATGCACGACCAGCTCTTCGCGCATCAGGAGGCGCTCGACGACGTGTCGTTGCGGCGCCATGCGCAGAGCGTGGGCGTCGATCCGGAGAGCGTGGTCGGCGCTGCGGCCCAGCAGCACGCCGAGGAGGTGGGCCGGCAGTACCGCGACGGCGTCGAGGCAGGGGTCCGGGGCACGCCCACGCTCTTCATCGACGGGAGGCTGTACACGGGGCGGATCACACTCCCCGACCTCCGGGCGGCGACAGGGCTCGACTGACCGCGGCGCCCAACTGGCCTCTGCGCTCAGCCGGCGTCCGTGGCGTTGCTGCCCGCCGGGTCCACGCTGGAGCGCGCCATCACCTCGCGCAGCAGCGCGGTGTCCTCGTCCGTCCACCCGGGCGGTGGAGCGACGGCCGGCCACGCCCCGGCATAGGCGAGCCGGTAGCGGTGGCCGTGGCCGTCCGGCACGTCCTGCGCCAGGAACAGGTCGATCGTCACATCGAAGAACGTCGCCACCGGGAACCAGCTGACGCTCGGCAGCACATCCGGCCCACGGGGCTCGCGCAGCCAGTCGGGCTCGTGCAGCAGGAGGTCCGGGGACCACCACACGACGCCGTCCGAGGCGTGCTGCACATACAGCACCCGTGGCTGGTCCCACGGCCCGGGCAGCTCCCAGATGTTCGCCACCGACGCCACGTCCGTGCCCCACCGGACCGCGCGCCCGCCGTCGACCACGGGGCTGATCTCCAGCGAGCCCGGGTCGCGGTGGTCGGTGAGGTACGCCCAGTCCTCCGTGAAGCTCGGCGTGCCGACCCACAGCGCGCCGTCGGTGCGGGCCCGCATGTCCTGCAGGCCGGAGAAGGCGCCCTGGCCGCCGTAACTGCCGAGCGACTCCCCGAAGGCCATCAGCAGGGGACGGTCCGCCTCGGGGCGGCTGGACCAGGCGGCGTGCACCGCCTCGAACAGCGCCGTGCCCGCGGCGGGCGGCGTCGACCGGTCGGAGACGAAGCTGACCCAGCTGGGCACGAACGAGTACTGCATCGCGGCGATGGCCGTGTTGCCGCCCCAGCTCAACTCCAGCGCCTCCGACATGGACGGGTCGACCCAGCCGGTGCCTGTGGTCGTGGCCACCACGAGCACTTCCCGGTCCCAGGCGCCTGTGCGGTCCAGCTCGGCGACGACCTGCGCTGCCACGTCCGTCAGCGTCTCGCCGGCCTCCAGGCCCGCGTAGACCCGGACGGGCTCCCGCACCCCCAGCGGCAGGCCGGTGCGCTGCGCGAAGGCCTGGAGCTCGTCGACGCCCGGCCCGCCGGACACGAAGGTGCGGCCCTGCTGGCCCAGCGACTCCCACGACGCCCCCGAGGCGGGCGACCCGCTGCGCTCCGGCTGCGTCGGCTGCTCGACGCCCGGCTCCGTGGTGCGGTCCACGCGCGCGTACGTCGCGCGCAGCCCGCCGATGAGCCAGTGCGACAGCACACCGTCGAGGGCGAGCACCGTCAGCACCGCGATGAGCACCGCCGCGATCGCGCGGCCCAGCACCGGTGGCGCCCAGCGGCCGAGCAGCCGGCCCAGCGCCCGGGCCACGGCGCGCAGGCCCCGGGCGATCAGCACCAGGACGAGCGCGACCAGCACCGCGAGCCCGAGCACTTGGAACGAGTGCGCGGACGTGGGCTGGGGCATGCCGAACATGTCGCGGACCTCGCGCTGCCAAGACGCGCTCTCGGCGAGCGCCAGCGGGACCGTCACCACGGCGGCCAGCGCGAGGGCCCACCACCCGGCCCGGCGCCAGCGCGGGGAGCGTGGCGCGGGCACGCCGATCCGCCGGGCCGCCCAGGCCACGAAGACGCCGACGCCGTACCCGAGGGCGGCGCAGATCCCCGCGGCAGCGCCCTGGAACACGGGTGGACGCGGGATGAGCGAGGGGCCGAGCGTCGCGGCGAAGAGCACCAGGGCGCCCGCCAGCCCGAGCGGCGAGAAAGCCCGCAGGAACGCGAGAGCCCGTGCCCGCAGGCCGCTCACGCGTTGTGCCACGGGGTCGGGGGCAGGGGCGGCGGCTCCTCGGACTCGGGCGAGCACAGCGGCAGGCGCTGCCCCAGCTGCCGCAGCACCACGGTGCCGAGCACGGCCGCCAGCAGCGACCCGGCGAGCACGCCGATCTTGGCCTGCTCGCGCAGCGCGTCGTCGTCGAAGGCCAGCTCGGTGATGAACAGCGCGATGGTGAACCCGATCCCCGCCAGCATCGCCCCGCCCAGCAGGTGGCCGTAGCGGACCCGGCCGGGCAGCTCCCCGAGTCCGAGGCGGATCGCCAGTGCGGACGCCCCGAAGATCCCCACCGCGTCCCCGACCACCAGCGCGACGACGACGCCCACCGTCACGGGTGACGTCACAGCGGTGCGCAACGCCTCGGCGTCGAGCTGGATCCCGGCGTTGGCGAGCGCGAACAACGGGACCACCACGTAGGCGCTCCACGGGTGCAGCGTGCGCTGCAGCCGCTCGCCGGCGGGCACGGCAGCGCGGGCGGCCAGCTCCGTCAGGTGCTCCCGATCGGCGGTGGTCTCCGCCGCGAGGTGGTCCGCGTACCGGGCGACGACGTCGACGTGCTCGCGCGCTGAGGGGCGCACCGGGATGAGCAGCCCCAGCAGCACGCCCGCGAGGGTGGGGTGCACGCCGGCGGCCAGGACCGCGCACCACAACAGCACGCCCGCCACGAGGTACGGGGCCAAGCGCCACACGTGCAGCCAGCGCAGCGCCAGGATGCCCACCAGCACCACGACTGCCGCAGCCAGGGCCCGCATGTCGATCGCGTCGGTGTAGAAGACCGCCATCACCGTGATCGCGCCGATGTCGTCGACGATGGCCAGGGTCAGCAGGAACAGCCGCAGCCGGTCCGGGCAGGCCGGCCCGAACAGCGCGAGGATGCCCAGCAGGAACGCGGTGTCGGTGGACATCACGATGCCCCACCCGTGGGCGGCCTCGGTGCCCGCGGTGAACGCCAGGTACAGCAGCGCCGGGACGGCCATCCCGCCGAGCGCGCCGAGCGCGGGCACCGCCACTGTGCGCTTGTCCCGCAGCTCGCCGCTGGTCACCTCGCGGTGGATCTCCAGGCCCACCACCAGGAAGAAGACGGCCATCGCGGCGTCGTTCACCCAGTGGTGCAGGTCCAGCTCGAACTCCGCGCCGCCGAGGGACAGCCCTGCGGGCGTCGACCACAGCGCCTCATACGCCGCCGACCACGGCGAGTTGGCCCACGCCAGCGCCACGAGGGTCGCGGCGAGCAGGAACACCGCGCTGCCGGCCTCCGTCGTCAGGAAGCGCAGAACCCCGGGGTTCATATTCGGCAACCGCACCCGCAGGGGCGGCCCGGGGCTGGCAGAGACCACCAAGCGACCTCCGTTCGGCGACGCGTGCGTCCAAACTCTCAGGCGCGGGGGCCGCGCGCGAGTCCGGCCCGGCGCCACGCCGCCGCATGCCATGCGCGACGATGGGCGCATGGTCGACACACCTCGGACAGCACTCGTCACCGGCGCCGGGCGGGGGATCGGACGCGCGATCGCCCTCGGGCTCGCCTCCGCCGGATGGTCGGTCGGCCTCGTGGGGCGCACGCGCTCGCGGCTCGACGCGGTCGCCGAGGAGTGCCGGGCCCTCGGCGTGGGCGCGCCCGTCGCCGCCGCCGGCCTGGTGGACCCGGGCGCCGCCACGTCCGCCGTCGGCGAGGTGCTCGAGGCCTTCGCGCCGCACGGCGGCCTGGGCCTGCTGGTCAACAACGCCGGGGTGGTCGAGTCCGCCGAGCTCCCGTTCGCGCAGGACGACCCCGCCGACATGTGGCGGGTCATCGAGGCGAACGTCCGCGGCCCGCTGCTCGTGACCCATGCGGTGCTGCCCGGCATGCTGGCCCGTGGCGCCGGGCGCGTGGTCAACCTGAACTCCGGCGCCGGGCACCGGCCCATGCAGGCCTACACCGGCTACTCCATCAGCAAGGGCGCCATCGCCCGGCTCACCCGCCTGCTCGACGCGCAGTACCGCGACGCCGGCCTGCGCGTCTTCGACCTGGCGCCCGGCGTGGTCCGCACCGACATGACCGCCTCGATGCCCACGCATGACGACCGCACGGAGTGGACGCCCGTGGAGGCGGTCGTCGAGCTGGTGCAGGCCCTCGGCGCCGGTGAGCTCGACGTGCTCTCCGGACGGTTCATGCGCGCCGGCGCCGACACCCCCGCGTCGCTGCTCGCCGAGGCCGAGCGGGTCGTCGCGGCGGACGCCCGGGTGCTGCGGCTCGCCGACCTGGCCGAGCTCCGCGAGTAGCAGCGCCCGGGGCCGGCCCTCGGGTCAGGGATCAGTCGGCGGAGCCGAGAGTGGCCGGGACGTGCTCGCCCTGCCCCTGCGCGCGCAACGTCTCGCGGACGCGCTCGGCGGCGGCGTCGAGCTCCGCGGTGGGCACGTCGTGGCGCGCGTTGGCGAACGTCAGGCTCTGCTCGTCCCACGCCGGGAGCACGTGCAGGTGCAGGTGCGGCACCTCGAAGCCGGCGGTGAGCAGTGCGACGCGCGGGGCGTCCCACGCCTCCTGCTGCGCTCTGCCGATGAGCTGGGCGACCCGCACCAGATGCGCGAGGACGTCCGCGGGCGCGTCGGTGATCTGGACGATCTCCTCGCGCGGCACCACGAGCGTGTGCCCGTCGGTGATCGGCGCGATGGTGGTGAAGGCGACGGCGACGTCGTCGGCCCACACGAAGCGGCCCGGGATCGCCCCGGAGATGATCTGCGAGAACACGGTGGCCATGGCGCCAACCTAGCCCGGACGGCGCTCAGGCACGCGCGCGCAGCAGCTCCTGGAGGGCGAGCACCGTGCGCCAGTTGCGGCCCGTGCCGGGCTGCCCCGCGGCGCGGTCGAGCAGGTCGGGCGTCAACCGGGAGCGGCCGATGCCGTCCGGGTAGTGCACGTAGGCATGGGCGCCGTCCCACACGATGCGCTCGGCGCCGTAGCGGCTCGCGTCGAGTCCCGGGCTCCGCACCGGGTCGGCGTAGAAGACGACGAGGACGTGCCCGGGATCGGCCCGAGCCTCGTCCTCGAAGGGGTTGGCCGCGACCATGGCGTCCCAGCGCGCCGCGGTGCGCGCCACCACGTCCACGTCGAGCGCGAGCCGCTCGCGCAGCCCTGCGGAGACGGCGGTGGCGATCGCGGCGGAATCGAGGCTGTCGGCGCCCTCCGCCGTGACCTCGTTGACGACCGTGCCCTCGTCGACGACGAAGACGGCGTTCCCGCTGTTCAGGTGGGTGGCGACGGCGCGGTGGCCCAGGTGCTCGATGACCGCGCGCAAGTCCGCCATCGGGACTTTGCGCCGTCCGCCCACGTTGACCCCGCGCAGGAGAGCCGTCACCGCTGTCATCTGAGTGAGCATGGCCTCGCGGCGTCGCGACGACAAGCTGGTCGCGGCAGGTGCTCACCAGCGCGCCGGGGGAAGCCGGGCCACGGCGAATGGGTGAATCCTCTGGCGCTCGCAACCCCGTGACCACTAGGAATCCGCTATGTCCCTCTCCTTGCGACCCAGGTCCCTCGCGCTCTGTGTGGTAGCGCTCCCACTCCTCATGGCCGTGTCGGCCTGCGACACGGCGGCAGAGCCGGTCGCGGAGGGCACGAAGCCCGCCGCCACCGAGGCCGCCGGCCCGCGCGCGATCGACACACCCGACTGCGCCCCCGACGGCGCGCGGGCGGTCGTCGCCGGCACGGACGACGACCCGACCATCGTCGTCACGCTTGGCGAGGGCGCCGAGGGCATCGTCTTCGCCCCCCAGTCCGGCGCCGATCACTGCCAGTGGGCTGATGAGCTCGCGCGGTACGCGGGCGAGGGCTACCGCGTGGCGTCGTTCGCCTGGAGCGAGGACGGGGCCGCAGCCGTCGAGGCGGCTGTCGACGTGCTCCGGGGCGAGGGCGCCGAGGACGTCGTCCTGGTGGGCTCCTCGAAGGGCGCCGGATTCGTCGCCGGTGTCGCCGATGACCTGGAGCCCGCCCCGGCGGGCGTGATCGCGCTGAGCCCCGGGGTCGAGATCGAGGGCGTCGACGCGACGTCGGCCAACAGCGCCTACACCGGGCCGCTGCTGGTGATCGCGAGCGAGACCGACGGCTCGATCCGTGCGTCGGAGTCGCGGCAGGTGGCCCGCGCCGACGACCCCAGCACGTACGTCGAGCTGCCCGGCGGCGCGCACGGCGTGGCGATCTTCACCACCGACGCCGGCCCGCAGGTCATCGACCAGATGGACGCGTTCATCGCCGCCGCGTTCGCGTCCTGACCGCCCAGCAGCGGGCGGCCCGTTGTCAGGCCGCCCGCCGCCGGAGGCTCAGAGGTAGCGCAGCGGGTCGAATTCCTCGAGCGGGATGATCCGCAGGCGCGGCAGTTGCACGTTGAAGGCCTTGACGTCGGTCTCCAGGTCGAACACCTGGAGGCCGCGGTCCTGGAGCTGCGCGAGCCCGGCGTTCGTGAACTCCCGGAAGGCGAGCAGGCCGACCCGGCGGTCGTCGCCGAGCAGGTCCTCGACCTCGGGGATGAAGTCGCCGTCATGCGAGGCGAGCAGCACGTCGCCGTCGCGATCGGCCAGCGCCGTCAGGGTGCGCTTGATGCCGATGTCGACGACCTTCTCGTACGACTCCCCGGCCAGGGGGATCGGCTGGAAGCCGATCGCGACGAGGGCCTGCACGAAGGACATCGGCATGGTGCCGTTGGAGGCGTTGAGGAAGAACAGGCCCTTGACCGGGTTGCCCCAGGCGCGCTCGGCGAAGTCGAGGATCCGCTCCCACCGGGGGCGCTGTTCCGGGGTGGGCCGGCCATTGAGGATCGACGAGCCGAGCGTGGCGTCGATGTTCTCGCCGTCGACCAGGACGTAGGTGGTGCGGCCTTCCCCGTTCTGCATCGGCACAGCGTACGACGTGCGACTGCGCGCCGGGCACGGACGGCGCCCCGGACGCGGGACCGCCCGGGGCCCGTATGACGGGGGCCCCGGGCGATCTCGGCATGCGCTCAGGCGACGGTGCAGGCCGCGCCGTTGAGCGTGAACGCGCTCGGGGCCGGGTTCGACCCGGTGTGCGAGGCGTTGAAGCCGAACTGCACGCTGCCGTTCGACGGGATCGACGCGTTCCAGGCGGCGTTCTTCGCGGTCACCTGCGACCCGGACTGCGTGGTCACCGAGCTCCACGCCTGCGAGATCGACTGGCCGCCCGAGAAGGACCACGCCAGCGTCCAGCCGTTGACCGGTGTGCTCGAGGTGTTGGTCACCGTCACGTTGCCGGTGAAGCCGGTGTTCCACTGGTTCACCGAGTAGGCCACCCGGCAGGATCCCGTCCCGGTGGGCGGGGTCGTGGGCGGCGTGGTCGGTGTGACCGTCGGCGTCACGGTGGGAGTGACGGTCGGGGTGGGCGTCCCCGTGGTCCCGCCCAGCGCCGTGGCGATCGCGTTGTACGCGGGCTTGGCGTTGTAGTTGTTGTCCCAGACCAGCGCGGCGCCCTCGCCGGGGAAGACGTCGGGGATCCACGAGTACTTGTCGGTGATGCCCCACAGCGTCACGCCCTGGCAGCGGCTGACCGCCCCGCAGATCTGGAAGACGCGCGAGTAGTCGGCGGCCTGCGCGGCGAGCTTCGAGGAGTCGGACGGCGTCGACATGCGGATGTCGAGCTCGGTGATGCGCACGTCGACGCCCAGGTCGGCGAAGCGCTGCAGGTTCTGCTGCATGGTGGACGGCACCTGGCCGACGATCAGGTGGGCCTGGAACCCGACGCAGTCGATCGGCACGCCGCGCGCCTTGAAGTCGCGCACCAGGTTGTAGATCGCGGTGCTCTTGGAGTTGACGCCGTCCGTCGAGTAGTCGTTGATGCAGAGCTTGGCGGCCGGGTCCGCCGCGCGGGCGGTGCGGAACGCCGTCTCGATGTAGCCGTCGCCGAGCTTCTGCTGGAACACGGACTGCCGGCGCGAGCCGTCGTCGTTGAAGGCCTCGTTGACCACGTCCCACGACGTGACCTTGCCCTGATAGCGGCTGGCGACTGTGGTGATGTGGTTGTTCATCGCGCTCGTGAGTTGCGCGGCGGTGCCCAGGTTGGACACCCAGCCGGGCAGTTGGGAGTGCCAGACGAGGGTGTGCCCATACAGCTCCTTGCCCGTGGTCTGCGCGTAGTTCGCGACCTGATCGGCGGCGCTGAAGGTGAAGTTGCCCTGGCTCGACTCGGTGGCGTCCCACTTCATCGCGTTCTCGGCGACGACGAGGTTGAACTCCGCGTCGGCGATGGCCTTGTACTGCGACTCGCTCAGCCGGTTGGGGTCCAGCGCGAACCCGATGTCCTTGCCCTTCGCGTCGGCCAGCGACTTGAGCGTGGTGGCGGCGACGGAGGGCAGGGCGAACGCGGTGCCGATCAGGAGCGCCGCAGTGGCCACTGCGGCGGCCACGCGGGGTGCTCGAGGTGTGGTGCGGGTCGGTGTCATGGCGGGGAGTCCTCCTCGTTGAGGTCTGGCGATCGCCGTGCAGCCTTGTGTGCACGCCAGGAGGACACCAGGGGTGAATCGTTTTGCATAACGTTGTCCATATCGATGTCGACACCTCTACGGCTGGCCGACCAGGTCCATCACGATCGCCACAGCCGGACTGCCGCCGCCGTCACCGGGCAGCTGGACCAGCACCCTGCTGCCCAGCGGGACGCCCGCCAGGCCGGCGAAGGCGCGGTCGGCAGAGGACACCAGGAACTGCTCCGGAGCGCCCGACTCCCACGAGCTCCCGGCGCTCACCCCGTTCCAGTCGACCGCCGCGTACTGCGCGATGACCGGCCCCGGCGACACCGACGGCCCCGTGCCGCGCGCGAGCACCGTGGTGACGACCTCGGTGGGGGGAGGGGAGCCGGGCGGCACCACGACGCTCGCCGGCCCGCCCAGCGCGCCGGTCACCCGGGGCGCCACGGCGCCGGCCGCGACGGGATCGGGCCACGCGCCCGGCTGGCCGCTGGCCGACCTGCCGTAGGAGCCGACGACGTCCACCACCAGCACCACCGTCTCGTCCTGCGACTCGGCGTGCTGGCCGGCGCCTCCGGGAGCGGCGTACCCGATCTCCGGGGGCACCGACAGCAGCACCCTGGACCCGACGCGCAGCCCCGACAACGCCTCGCTCCACCCCGGCGGCAGGCCCGGCAACGACGCCACGATCGGCGTCCCGTCGTCAAAGGAGCTGTCGAGCTCCGCGCCGTCCCACACCTGGGCCAGGTAGTGCACCAGCACCAGGTCCGTCGGCTCCACCGTGTGGCCGATGCCCGGCGACACCACCTTCGTGGCGAAGCCCCGCGGCGGCGCCGACCCGGGGAAGGCGAGCTCCGGGCGGCTGCCGACCTCGCCGCTGACCGTGGGCATCGCGGCGGACCCGGCGCCGTCGAAGCTCGTCACACAGGAGGTCAGCAGCATCAGGACCGCGAGGGCCATGCCCCACAGGGCGGTGGGTCGAGGGTTCATGTGGGCTCCCGGACGACGGTCCGCCGGTCGGTCCGGCCGGGGGAGGCACGCACCCGGAGGAGCGGCAGCGGGCCTCTTCAGCATGCCCCTTTCCTCCCGGTCCTGCCCGCCACGCCGCAGGCCCGCGCTGGGCGCGTCTGACGTGCGCAGGGACCTCCGGCCCACGTGTGACGGCTGGTCGGGACGGACGATGTTGCACAGAGCCGGGCTGCGGGGGCAGGGCACAGACGAGCAGGAGGTGCACGCGATGAGGATCTTGGTGACAGTGGCGTCCAGGCATGGAGCCACGCGTGAGATCGGCGCGGTGGTGGCGCGAGTGCTCAACGAGGCGGGCCACGCGGTCGACGAGCTCGACCCGGAGCAGGTCACGGACGTGCGCGACTACGACGCGGTGGTGCTCGGCTCGGCCGTCTACACCGCCCATTGGCTCCCGGCGGCCCGCGCGCTCGCCGAGCGGTGCGCGCACGACCTGGCCGAGCGGCCCGTGTGGCTGATGTCCTCCGGGCTGGCCACCCAGCCGGCCGCGTCGGCGAACTCGCCGCATGAGGTGAACCAGATGCGCGAGAGCCTCGGCGCCCGCGCGCACCGCAGCTTCGCCGGTCGGCTGATCCGCAGCGAGCTCACGTTCGCCGAGCGGGCGCTGATCTCCGGAGCGCGTGCCCGCGAGGGGGACCACCGCGACCTCGACGCCGTGGCGGCGTGGGCGGCGCAGATCGCCGAGGAGCTCGCGGTGCTGACGCCCGCGCGCGCCTGAGCGGCGGCGCGACGCCGCGGCCGTCAGCCGAGTTGGGCTGCCACCCGGTCCCAGATCGCGGGGCGCCGTAGCCGGCGGAGTTGCTCGGCGACCTGGTCGGTCGTGGGGCGCTCCTCGGGCGTCGCCGCGGTCATGGACCGCAGCAGTGCGGCCCAGGCCGGACCGAATGTGTCCGGCACCTCGGGGGCGTCGAGCAGCCGTGCGAGCGAGCTGGCCAGCGCCTCGCCGGGGTAGGCGCGGCGGCCGGTGAGGCACTCGAGCAGGACCAGGCCCAGCGAGTAGACGTCGGACTGCGGGCCGAGTGGTCGCCCGAGGGCCTGCTCGGGGCTGAGGTAGCTGGCCGTGCCGAACGTGGGGCCGCCCTCGGCGCCCGGCGTGGACTCGCCGTCCATCGACTGCGCGATGCCGAAGTCGGCCAGCTTCGTGGACGTCCGCGGCGCCTCCGCGTCCCCGCTGAGCACGGCCTCGCGGGCGACGAGCACGTTGGCGGGCTTGAGGTCGCGATGCACCACACCCACCGCATGCGCGTGCCTGAGCGCCTCGGCGAGCTGACGGCCCACGTCCGCGACCTCGGCGGGGGGCATCGGCCCGGTGTCGATGTGCTCGCGCAGCGTGCGGCCCTCGACGAGCTCCATCACCAGGAACGCGAGCGGCTCGCTTGCCGGGCCGAGGTCGGCGCCGACATCGAGCAGGGCCACCAGTCCCGGATGCGAGAGGGCGCCGAGCATGCGCGCCTCGTCCGCGTAACGCCGGATCTCGCGCGGTGCGACACCGTCGAGTGAGAAGACCTTGATGGCCACGGACCGGGTCAGGCGGCTGTCGGTGCCCCGGAAGACCGTGCCCATCCCGCCATGGCCGAGGGGGCCGTCGACGAGGTAGCGGTGCCCGAGCACGCACCCGACAAGTGACCCGGGGTCGATCCTGTGCACCGTGCCGCGCTCCCTCGATCGTCGTCTCGACCCACCCCTCGACGGTAGGAGCAGCGGGGGGCCGGCGCATCCGGGGCGGCCCGCCGCGGCCGGGGATCACACGTTCGCGCGTGCGCCCGTTCCCGTGATCTGACGTCCTGTCTCGACAATGTCACGTGGGTCGCCGGGGCCTCGGGAGCCGGGCCTCGCAGAGCCCGGCGCCATGATGCATGGGTGGAATCGACGACTTCGCCCCGGACCTCCACCGCGCCGTACGACGCCCTGATGCTGTACTCCTTCGGCGGCCCGAACGCCCCCGAGGACGTGCTGCCGTTCCTGCGGAACGTCACGCGCGGCAAGGACATCCCCGACGAGCGGCTGGCCGTCGTGGGCCAGCACTACGCCCAGTTCGGCGGCCGCAGCCCCATCAACGAGCAGAACCTGGCGCTGGTCGAGGCCCTGCGCGCCGAGCTCGAGCGCCGTGGCGTGGACCTGCCCGTGGCCTGGGGGAACCGCAACTGGGAGCCGTACACGATCGACGCGCTCACCGGGCTGCGCGAGGGCGGCGCCAAGCGCGTGCTGGCCATCGTCACCAGCGCCTACGGCTCGTACTCGGGGTGCCGCCAGTACCGGGAGAACCTCGCCGCGACCCTCGTGGAGATGGGCGCGACCAGCCCCACCGGCGACGACGGCAGTGCCGGGATCGTCGTCGACAAGCTGCGCCACTACTTCAACCACCCGGGCTTCGTGCAGGCCAACGCCGACGCCGTGGTGGAGGCGTATGAGCGGCTCGCTGAGCGCACCGGTGACGACGTTGCGACGCTGGCCAGCAGCGCCCCGCTGATGTTCGTCACGCACTCGGTGCCGGACGCGATGGAGGAGGGGTCCGGCGCGCAGGCCCCCAGCTACCGCGCGCAGCACCTCGACGTCGCGGGGCTCGTCGCCGCGCAGGTCGGCGAGCGCCTCGACGCGGACGTCGAGTGGACGCTCGCGTACTGCTCGCGGTCGGGCCCGCCCAGCCAGCCGTGGCTCGAGCCCGACGTGAACGACCTGCTGAGCGAGCGGGCCGCCGGGGGCATGCGCGCCGTCGTGCTGTCGCCGATCGGCTTCGTCTCCGACCACATGGAGGTCGCGTTCGACCTCGACACCGAGGCGCTGGCCACCGCCCGCGAGCTGGGCGTCGTCGCAGAGCGCGCCGGCACCGTGTCGACGCGCCGCCCGTTCGTCGAGGGCATCGTGGACCTGGTGCTCGAGCGCGCGGCCGCGGAGCGCGGCGAGGACGTCGAGCGGGCCGTCGCGGGTAGCCTCGGCGCCTGGCCGGATGTGTGCCGGCCCGGGTGCTGCCGCATGCGCGCCGGCGAGGACAGCAAGATCCCCGCGGCATGCGGATCGGACCCGGTCCAGGACCCGCTGGTGGACTCGACGACAGGAGCGCAGCACGCATGAGCACGGCACACGCAGGAGCCCCCGAGGGCGGCCACTCCGCCGAGGTCGCCGAGACCGTCAACGCCGAGATCCGCTACGCGATGTTCTCGGTCTTCGCACTCGAGGAGGCGCTGCCCGAGGACGACAGGGAGCGCGCGCAACTCGTGCGCGAGTCGGAGTCGGCCATCACGGGGGACGGCACGGCGCCCGGCGACCTCGTCCTCCGCGGCTGGTACGACGTCGCCGGCCTGCGCGCCGACGCCGACCTCATGGTCTGGTTCCACGGCGACTCGATCGAGGCCGTCCAGGGCGCCTATGAGCGGCTGCGGGCCAGCGCGCTCGGCCGCCACGTGGCGCCCGTGTGGTCGGTCGCCGCCCTGCACCGGCCCGCCGAGTTCAACCGCGGCCACATCCCCGCGTTCCTCGCCGGCGAGCCCGCGCGCGACTACCTGTGCGTGTACCCGTTCGTGCGGTCCTACGAGTGGTACGTGCTGCCCGACGCGGAGCGCCGCGAGATGCTCGTCGAGCACGGCCGCGCCGCCAAGGACTACGCGGATGTGCGCGCGAACACGCTCGCCGCGTTCGCCCTGGGCGACTACGAGTGGATCCTGGCGTTCGAGGCCGACGAGCTGCACCGCATCGTGGACCTCATGCGCGAGCTGCGCGCCACGCAGGCGCGCCGGCATGTGCGCGAGGAGGTCCCGTTCTACACCGGGCCCCGCGTGACCCTGGCCGAGTGGGCCGACCGGCAGCCGCGCGAGGCCTGAGGAGCCGTCTCAGGCGGCCGGGTCGGGCAGCAGGCCCCACCCGTCCGCCAGGGCCTCGAGCGTGCGCACCCGGGTGGCCACGTCGTGGGTGGTGCTGGTGACGAGCAGCTCGTCGGCGCCAGTGCGGCTGACGAGCGCCTCCAGCTCCGCCACTGCGCGCTCGGCGGTCGTGGCGACCTGGGTGCCGGGGGACTGGGCGAAGAAGTCCTGGGCCGCCTGCGGGTCCAGCGCGGCCAGCAGCTCCTGTGCGTCCTCCGGCGAGACCACGGGCCCCAGCCGCCCGGTGCGCAGGCTCAACGCCATGACCCGGCTCGGCCCAGCCAGGTGGGCGGCCTCCTCCTCGGTGTCGGCGATGATGACCGACGCCGAGACCATCAGATGCGGCTCGTCCAGGACCTCCGACGGGCGGAACGCGGCCCGGTAGGCGGCCGCGGCCTCCTGGGTGCGCCCAGTCGAGAAGTGGCTCGCATAGCTGAACGGCAGGCCCAGCTCACCGGCGAGCTGCGCGCTGAACAGGCTCGACCCCAGCAGCCACACCTGCGGGGTGGACTCCTGGGCCGGGGTGGCGATGAGGCGTCGCGCCGCTGAGGACCGCCGCCCTGCGGGGTGGTCGAGCAGCGCGAGCAGGTCGATCAGCTCACGGGGGAAGTCCTCGGCGCCGAGCCCCTCGACAGTGCGCCGCAGCGCGGCCGCCGTCATCGGATCGGCGCCGGGCGCCCGCCCGATGCCCAGGTCGATCCGGCCCGGGTGCAGGGCCTCCAACATCGCGAACTGCTCGGCGACCACCAGCGACGGGTGGTTGGGCAGCATCACCCCGCCGGAGCCGACGCGCACCCGGCGGGTGGCACTGGCGAGATGGCTGATGAGCACGGCGGGGCTGGTGGAGGCGACGGCGGGCATCGAGTGGTGCTCAGCCACCCAGAAGCGCAGGTAGCCGAGGTCGTCCGCACGGCGGGGCCGGGGGCGGCTCCTTTTAAACACCTGCGGCCGCCGCGAGCCTCACGCGGGCGTGATTCTGGGTGCGCGGCAGACTGCTCAAGAAAATCAGAGAAATCGGGCAGCGTGCAGTGTGGCGGCAGCATACGGCAGAAGGGCTGGGCTGGCTGGGCGCGGGGCTGGGCTGGGTCACACCGGGCCAACGCCGACGGGAGTCGCTTGCTTCCCGTCGGCGCGGGCCCGGGCGGACGTCAGGGGTACAGCCCGCGGATCTGGTGCGCCTCGGCGACGCGCCGCACCCCGATGGTCAGGGCCGCGTCACGCAGGCTCAGCCCCTCGGCGCGCGCCACCTGCGCGACGTTCGCGTAGGAGGCCAGCATGCGCTGCTCGAGCCGCTCCTCGATCTCCGCCTCCGTCCACCAGTACGTCTGGTTCGCCTGCACCCACTCGAAGTAGGACACGACCACGCCGCCCGCGTTGGCGAGGATGTCGGGCACCACCACGATGCCGCGATCGGCGAGGACCTGGTCCCCGGCGCCGGTGGTGGGGCCGTTGGCGCCCTCGACCACCCAGCGGGCCTTCACGGTCTGGGCGGTGACCTCGTCCAGCACGCCCTCCACGGCGGCCGGCACCAGCACGTCCACGTCGAGGGCCAGCAGCGCGTCGTTGTCGATGGGGTCGCCGCCGGCGAAGCCCACCACGGAGCCGGTGGCGGTCACGTGGGCGGTCAGCGCCGCGACGTCCAGCCCGTCGGCGGCCTGCACCCCGCCGTACTGGTCGGAGACGGCGATGACGCGGGCGCCCGCGTCGGCGAAGAACCGGGTCGCGTGCGAGCCCACCTTGCCGAAGCCCTGCACCGCGACGCTCACATCCCGCAGGTCGACGCCGGCGTCGGCCAGCGCCGCGCGCGCCGAGTGCACCACACCGCGCGACGTGGCGGTGGCCCGCCCCAGGGAGCCGCCCATGGCCACCGGCTTGCCCGTCGTCACGGCGGGGATCGTGTACCCCTTGTTGACCGAGTAGGTGTCCATCACCCACGCCATCGTCTGCTCGTCGGTGCCGATGTCGGGGGCCATGATGTCCCGCTCGGGGCCGATCATCGGCATGATCTCGCTGGTGTAGCGGCGGGTGACCCGCTCGAGCTCGGCCTGGGAGTACTGCCGGGGGTCGATCGTCACCCCGCCCTTGGCGCCGCCGTAGGGCAGGTCGACGACGGCGCACTTCCACGTCATCCACATCGCGAGCGCGCGCACCTCGTCCGGGTCGACGCCCGGCGCGTACCGCAGCCCGCCCTTGCCCGGGCCGCGCGTGATGTTGTGCTGCACGCGGTAGCCCGTGAACAGCTCCGTCGTGCCGTCGTCACGGCGCAGCGGGATCGCCACTGTGATCTCCCGGCGGGGGGTCGCGAGCATCGCGTGCAGCCCCTCGTCGTACCCCAGGATCTCAATGGCGGACGAGAGCTGGGCATGAGCCGTCGCGAGGGGGGAGCGCCCTGCGAGCGTGGACGACGAATCGGTCACCGTCATGCGGATATGCCTCCTGAGCAGTCACGCTGGGCGCGCCGTCGGCTCCGCTGCCGACCAGGGGACGCGTCCGCCCTCACCATGCCACCCCGGTCAACGGGACGCCGCATCTGACCGGGTGCCGAGCGCGGGTGAGTCCGCCTAGCGGGCTCAGGGCGCGTACTCGAAGTGCCAGTACTCGGGGTAGGGGCCGTCTTCTCGGACCCGCGGCGGGGCGTGCCAGCCGTGGGCGGGCCCGTTCTCCACCAGCCACGTGTAGCGCGCGGTGCCGAAGCCGTACACGTCCGGCCACTCCTGCACGTCCAGCGCGGTGCCGAGGCCGTGGCTGGACGTCCCCGGGCGCGCCGCGAGGGCGCCGAAGGCTGCCTTCATCGCGACCTGGTCCTCATAGGAGCGGTAGGTGAGGTCCATCGCGATGGACTCGCCGAACGCGGCGCGGAAGGCGTCGTTGAGACGGGTCAGGGCATGGGCGGCGTCGCAGCGCAGGTACTGGGCGTAGCCGAGCTGGTCGGTCCCCCAGGGGATGCGGCACATCGCCGACATCGGCAGGTTGCCGTTCGAGCCGTCGCCGTCGGCCGTCGGGACGGACGTGACCCACAGGACGTTGCCCGCGGCGTCCGTGGGGCGCCCGCCCGCGGAGCCCGTGGCCGCCCCGGCGGCGGGGCCCGTTGTTGCCGCGGCCGCGGCCTGCGCCTCGGCGGCGCGGGCCTCGTCGGCTTGGCGGGCCTGCTCTGCCGCCCCCGCGTCGAGGGCCGCCCGCCATCCCTGATGCGCGGCGTCGAGCGCCACGCGGGAGGCTTCGGTCTCCGCGCCCACGACGAGCAGCGCGGCGCCGCTCACGGTGGCGGCCTCGTCGCGCACGATGACGGCCCCGCCGCTGACGGCCTCCGCGACCAGGCCCTCGAGCCGGGCCACTGAGGCGTCGAGTCCGGCGACTGCGGCGGTGAGCGCTGCCCAGGCGGCGTCGGTCGGGTGGGCGGCGTCGGCCGTGTCGGTCTCGGAGGCGCTGTCAGGTGCGGCGGCGCCCGACGGATCTGTGGCGGTCGCCGCGACTGCGGCGGTGGTGGCCGCAGCCGTGTGGAGATGGCCGCGCGCCTGCCGGACACCGTGCGCGAGCGCGGCGGCGGCGAGCCGGGCGCGCGCTGCGACGTCTGCCCGCTCGGGGTCCAGCACGCCCACCGCCTCGGTGGCCACGGGGGCCGCGCCGCCTGGGGGGCTCGTCCGCGCGCTCCCGAGCGCGAGGACCACCACGCCGAGGGCCACGATGGCCAGGACACCGCCCACCGCCACGATGAGCCGCGCCCGGGCCGTCGTCATCGTCAGGCGCCCACCTCGGCGCCAGCCGAGCTCCCGAGCGCGTCGATCCGCGCGACCTCGTCGGACGTCAAGGAGAAGCCCGTGACCTCGAGGTTCGCCGCGATCCGGTCCCGATGGGTGGACTTCGGGATCACCACGACCTGGTGCTCGAGGTGCCAGCGGAGCACCACCTGGCGCGGCGTCACGCCATACGCCGCAGCGATCTCGACGAGGCTCGGATCGGACAGGTCGGTGCGCTTGAACGGGCTGTACCCCTCGAGCGCCACCCCGCGCGCCGTGTGGCCCGCCACCAGGTGGGGGTCGTGGTCGCCCGGGCTCCACGGGATCTGGTTGATCGCGGGAGCCTCGCCGGTGGCGGCCACCAGCTCGTCGATCTGGGCGAGGGAGTAGTTGGACACCCCGATCGCGCGCGTCAGGCCCTCGTCGCGCAGGGCGATGAACTGCTCCCAGGTCGCCGGGGTGGCGGCGCCCGCTGGCGGCCAGTGCACCAGCCACAGGTCCACGTGGTCGACGCCGAGGTCGGCGAGCGAGCGCTCCAGCGTCTCGCGCTCCCGGCCCGCGGCGTCCGGGGGGAGTTTGGTGGTGAGGAACACCTCGTCGCGGGGGACGCCGGAGTCGGCCAGGCCGCGTCCGACGAGCGCCTCGTTGCCGTAGCCGGTGGCGGTGTCCACATGCCGGTAGCCCAGCTCGAGCGCGTCGCGCACGGCCCGGCGGGCGTCGTCGCCCTCCGACTGCCAGGTGCCGAGGCCGAGCAGGGGGATGTCCGCGCCGCGCAGCGCGAGGGTGGGGAGGGGAGCAGCAGTCATCGGAACATGATGCCCGCGACCCCGGCGGGCGGCGACCGGCGCCACGCGGGGACGTTCTGCCAGGCCCTCCGCGCGTCGGGGCATCGGCCTCCCCGCTCATCCCGGCACGGCCGCCGCCCGCCGCCGGAACTGCGCCGGGGTCTCACCGGTCAGCCGCCCGAACGTCCGGGTGAACGCGGCCTGGTCGCAGAAGCCGGACCGAGCGGCGACCTCGGCGATCGGCACGTCCCCCGAGGTCAGCAAGGGCGCCGCATGGTCGATGCGGGCCCGGAGCACGAACTGCTGCGGTGAGAGCGAGAAGACCTTGCGCATCCGCCGGTCCAGCGTCGACACCGAGCAGCCCGCCGCCGCGGCCATGTCCGCCACGGTGATCGTCCCGGCGATCCGCTCGCGCACGAGCTCCACGACCCGTGACAGCGAGTTCAGCGCGACGTCGGCGGTGTCCTGCGTGCGCAGGTCCTCCGAGACGCTGACCAGGCCCACCACGCGGCCGGCGAGGCGCACGGGCTGCTTCGAGGTGAGGTACCAGCCCGGCCCGCCTCCCGGACGGCGGATCAGCTCGAGCACATGTCGCACCGGGCGCCCGGTGGAGAGCACCGCGGCGTCCTGCTGCGCGTAGTGCGCGGCCAGCGACGCGATGAACAGGTCGCCCGCGCAGCGCCCCACGACGGCACGCCGAGACCGCTCGACCGTCCGGCCCACGAACGCCTGGTTCACCGCGACGTAGCGCCCGTCGACGTCCTTCGCGCAGAACATGGTGGTGGGCAGCTCGTCCATCAGCGCGAGCATCGGCTCCCCGAGGGCCGTGAGCAGCTCGAGCGCGCCGGGCCACGTCGGCGCCTGCGCGGGGGCTGTGGTCAGGGTGCTCATCAGGTCCGGAGGCTACTCCGCCGCTGGCCACACGCTCGCGACACCCCGACACGCGCCAGAACGTCACGCTGGACGCTGGATCGAGACAAGACGCCGAGGCCCAGTGAGCCGGACGATGGACAGATGCACACGAGCCCCGCCGCCCTCGTCGACGAAGCCCTCGCGCTCGCCGACCGCTGGGTCGCCGCGACCGCCGCAGGTGAGACACCGCGCGAGCGGAGGACCACTGCCCGTCTGGCCGCACTCGTCTCCGATCCCGTGGGCCTGGACCTGGCGGTCCGGTTCGTGGACCGCGTGGCCCGGCCGGAGGACGTGCACGTCGCCGCGCGCGAGCTCGCCGGCCTCGCGCAGGCGCAGTCCGCCGCCGCGGGATTCCTGGGACCGGTCGACCGGACGCTGCTGGCATGCGGCGCGCGGCTCGCCACGGTGCTGCCCTGGATCGTGGTGCCGGCCGCGCGGGTGCGGCTGCGGCAGATCGTCGGCCACCTGGTGGCAGACGCCGGGCCAGGCCTCACCGGCCACCTGGCCCGCGCGCGCGCCGAGGGCTTCCGCCTCAACCTCAACCTGCTGGGCGAGGCGGTGCTCGGCGAGCAGGAGGCCGCGTCACGGCTGGAGCGGGTGTCCGCGCTGGTCGAGCGCGCGGATGTGGACTACGTCTCCATCAAGGCGTCCGCCGTGGCGAGCCAGCTCTCCACCTGGGACGCCGACGGCAGCCGCGACCGGCTCGTGGCCCGCTTGCGCCCGCTGTACCTGGCCGCCGCGCGCCACGGGGTCTTCGTCAACCTGGACATGGAGGAGTACCGCGACCTCGCGCTCACCATCCGGGTCTTCGAGGAGCTCGTGTTGGACCCGGAGCTGCTGCACGTCGAGGCGGGCATCGTGCTCCAGGCCTCCCTGCCCGACGCGGTGGCGGCGCTCGACGAGCTCACCGAGATCGCGGCCCGCCGCGAGGCAGCCGGTGGCGCCCGCATCAAGGTGCGGCTGGTCAAGGGCGCCAACCTCGCGATGGAGCAGGTGGAGGCCGAGCTGCACGGCTGGGAGCAGGCGCCGTTCCGCTCCAAGGCCGAGGTCGACGCGCAGTACGTGCGCCTGCTCGATCAGGCGCTGCGCCCCGAGCGGACCGCGCTGGTGCGCATCGGCGCCGCGAGCCACAACCTCTTCCATGTCGCCCTGGCGCACCTGCTCGCGCAGGCCCGTGGGGTCGACGAGGCGCTCGACATCGAGATGCTGCAAGGCATGGCGCCCGCCCAGGCGCGCGCCGTGCGGGACGACGTCGGCACGGTGCTGCTGTACACGCCCGTGGTGGCCCGGAGCGACTTCGACGTGGCGATCTCCTACCTGGTGCGCCGCCTCGAGGAGAACGCCGCGCCGCAGAACTACCTGCACGCGCTGTTCCCCCCCGACGGCGGCCATGGGCTCGGCGCGCAACGCGAGGCGTTCCTCGCGTCGGTGCGGGACGCGCAGGAGCCCGCCAGCCCGCCGCAGCGCACACCCCGCGGCGAGCCGGTCGAGGCGGTCGCGGGTGAGCCGTTCGTGAACGTCCCCGACACGGACCCCGCCGTCGCCGAGCACCGCGCCTGGGCCCGCGACCTGCTGACCCGCGAGGTCGCCGTCCCCGAGGGCATCGTCGCCCCCACCACCGAGGCCGTCGACGAGGCCGTCGAGCGGGCGTCGGCCGTCGCGGCCGCGTGGGCCGGAGCCTCGCCACGCGAGCGGGCCCAGGTGCTGCGCCGCGCCGCCGTCCACCTCGAGCAGGCCCGGGCCGACCTGGTCGCGACCATGGTGGAGGAGGCCGGGAAGACCGTCGCGGAGGCCGCCCCCGAGGTCAGCGAGGCCGTCGACTTCGCCCGCTACTACGCCGACCAGGCCGAGCGGCTCGCCGACGGGGGAGTGCCGGGCGCCCAGTTCCGGCCCGAGGGCCTGACCGTCGTCACCCCGCCGTGGAACTTCCCCGTCGCGATCCCCGTCGGATCGGTGCTCGCGGCGCTCGCCGCCGGATCACCCGTGATCGTCAAGCCCGCGCCGCCCACCCCACGGTGCGTCCAGGTGGCGATGGGCGCCGTGCACCGGGCCATGGACGAGCTCGGGGCCCCGCGCGCGCTGCTGCAGGTGCTGCTCGCCCCCGAAGGCGACGCCGGACAGCGGCTCGTGACCCACCCCGCCGTCCGCCGCGTGCTGCTCACCGGGTCCATCGAGACGGCCCGGCTGTTCGCCTCCTGGCGCGCCGACCTGGACGTCCTCGCCGAGACCTCCGGGAAGAACTCGCTGATCGTCACCCCGTCCGCAGACCTGGACCTGGCCGTCGCCGATGTGGTCCGGTCCGCGTTCGGCCACGCCGGGCAGAAGTGCTCCGCCGCGTCGCTGCTCATCCTGGTGGGATCGGCCGGCCGCTCCGAGCGCCTGCGCCGCCAGCTCGTGGACGCCGTCACATCGCTGCGCGTCGGGCCGGCAGAGGACCTCGCCACCACGATGGGCCCGCTGACCGAGCCCGCCTCGGGCAAGCTGCTCCACGCCCTGACGACCCTGGACCCCGGCGAGACGTGGGCGGTCCGGCCCCGGCGCCTCGACGACGACGGGCGACTGTGGACCCCGGGCATCAAGGTCGGCGTGGCGCCCGGGTCCGCGTTCCACCTCACCGAGTGCTTCGGCCCCGTCCTCGGGGTCATGCGGGTCGACACCCTGGACGAGGCCATCGAGCTGCAGAACGCCGTCGCGTTCGGCCTCACCGGCGGCCTGCACTCGCTCGACGAGGACGAGATCGACAGGTGGCTCGAGCGTGTCGAGGTGGGCAACGCCTACGTGAACCGGCACATCACCGGGGCGATCGTCCAGCGGCAGCCGTTCGGCGGGTGGAAGGCGTCGGTCGTCGGGCCCGGGGCCAAGGCGGGCGGCCCGGACTACGTCGCCGAGCTCGGCGCCTGGGCGGACTCCGCCGATGTGCCCCGCGAGGACGCCGACTGGCTCGCCTGGGCGCTGGCCGACGACGCGCGCTGCTGGTCGCAGGAGCTCGGGGTCGAGCAGGACGCGAGTGGGCTGCGCGCCGAGTCCAACGTGCTGCGCTACCGGCCCGTCCCGCATCTCACCGTCCGGGTGGGGGCAGGAGCCCGTGACGTCGAGGTGGAGCGCGTGCTGGCTGCCGCCCGCCTGGTCGGCACACCGGTCACCATCAGCCGGTCGACAGTCGAGGACGACGCCGCCTTCGCGGTCCGTGTCCGGGAGGGAGCCGTGGAAGGCCGGATCCGGGTCGTGGGCAAGGTCGAAGGACTGCGGGGCGCCGCCAGCGCGCGGACCGGCGCGGTCACGGTGCTCGACGGCCCCGTGCTCGCGAGCGGTCGCCGCGAGCTCCTCACGGTGCTGCGCGCACAGGCGATCAGCCGCACCCGCCACCGCTTCGGCCACGTCGAGGCCCGCCGCGCGGAGCGGTAGGGCTCACGGGGCTGATCTCAGAGCAGCGCGTGGAACGTGAGCGCGGCCGCGCCCAGGCCCAGGGTCAGGTGCAGCGCCACGTCGCCGATCGCGCGCGCCATCCGGTGGGTGCGGACCAGCTCCACCACGTCGAGCGCGAACGTCGAGAAGGTCGTGAGCCCGCCCGCCAGCCCGGCGCCCAGCACGGTGAGCCACGGCGCGCTGATCGCACCGCGCGCTGCCCCCGCCGCTGCGGCGCCGAGCACCATCGACCCGATCACATTCACGGTCAGCGTCGCCCACGGGAACGTCGGCCGTCCGAGTCCGCGCCGCTCCCGGGCCCGCGCATGCAGCATCTCTGTCGCGAACCTCAGCTGCGCGCCCAGGCCCGCGCCGACGGCGACGCCGACGGCCACCCAGCCGTTCACCCCCGCTCCCCGGTGGGCTGCTGGCTGTCAGGCAGCGCGGGGAGCGTCACCGCTGGCAGTCGTGACCCGAGCGCGACGCCAGCCCCCGCTGCGGCCACTCCCGCGATGACCGAGCCCACCAGGTACGCGGCCGCGACGCCCAGCCGCCCGCCGGTGGCGAGCACGTCGACCGCGTGCGCGTAGGCCGAGAAGGTGGTGAACCCGCCGAGCAGGCCCGTGCCGAGGGCGGGGCGCACCCAGGCAGGGGCGCCGCGACGGCCCACGAACCCGACGACCAGGAGCCCGAGGGCGAATGACCCGAGGACGTTGACCCCGAACGTCGTCCACGGGAACGTGTCGGCGGGCTCGTCGAGCACGACTGTCGCCGTCCAGCGCAGCAGCCCGCCGACAGCGCCGCCGAGGCCGACGAGCACGAATGTCGAGGACCGTGTCATTGTGCGACTGCCAGAGGCGATGCGACGGCGGCTCACGCAGAGGCGCGGATCACGAGCTCCGACGGGAAGATCATCGGCGCATCCGCGTAGACGCCGCTGAGCTGGTCGAGCAGCCGCGCGCCCGCCGCACGGGCCATCGCGACGACCGGCTGGATCACCGTGGTCAGCGGGGGGTTCGTGGAGGTCGCGACTCCGAGGTTGTCGTATCCGACGACGGCGATGTCACCCGGCACGTCGCGGCCGAGCTCGGCGAGCACGCCCAGCGCGCCCGCGGCCATCAGGTCGGAGGCGACGAAGATCGCGTCGACGTCGGGGTGTTGCTCGAGCAGGCGGCGGGTGCTGGCGGCGCCCGAGGCGATCGTGAAGTCGCCGTGCACGATGGCGGCCTCGGACAGCCCGGCGGCACGGATGGCCTGCCGCCAGCCGGCGAGCCGGTCGATGCCCGCTGACATGTCGAGGGGTCCGGCGATGGTGCCGATACGGCGCCGCCCCAGGTCGATGAGGTGCTGGGTCGCCATGCGCCCGCCGGCCACGTTGTCGGCGTCGACATACTGCGTGTCGCCCTTGGACAGGGGCCGCCCGACGAAGACGTTGGGGAGGTGCGATTGCCGCAGGGCCTGGTCCAACGCGTCGTCGCGGTGGTGCGAGACGACGATGGCGCCGTCGACGTGGCCGTTGCGCAGGTAGCGGACGGTGCGGGCGCTGTCGCCTGGGCGGGCGATGACCAGCACGAGCTGCAGGTCGGACTCGGCGAGCGCGCTGCTCAAGCCGTTGAGGGTGCCCGCGAAGAACGGGTCGGACAAGACGCGCTCGTCGGGCTCGGGGACCACCAGGGCGATCGAGTCGGTGCGGCGGGTGACCAGCGAGCGGGCGGCGCGGTTCGGGGTGTACCCGAGATCGGCCACTGCGGCCTCGACGGAGGCCAGCGCCTCGGGGGAGACCCGCAGGCCACCGTTGATCGCGCGCGACGCGGTCGATCGCGACACGCCCGCACGCTCGGCCACCTGCTCGAGCGTCGGCGCGGCCGGCCGCGCGGCGTCCGCTCGATGCGTGGCATTGTCGACCGACATTGGTCGTCCCCTCCTGAAGCTGCCCGGAGCAGCGTGGTGTAGCACAGGCAGACCCCGCGCGGCGGCGGCGGTGGCGATCCACCGCCGCCGCCGCGCGGCAAGTCTCTCAGCCCTTGACGGCGCCCTGCATGATGCCGGCGACGAGCTGTCGTCCTGCGAAGACGAACACGATGACCAGCGGGATCACCGAGAGGGTGACGCCCGCCATGACAAGCGACATGTCGTTGAAGTAGTTGCCCTGGAGCAACTGGACGGCCACCGGCAGGGTCGGGTTCGCCGATCCCAGCACGATGAACGGCCAGAAGAAGTTCGTCCATGCCCCCACGAAGGTGAACAGGCCGAGCATCGCGGCGGCCGGTCGGGCTGCCGGAAGCGCGATGTGCCAGAACGTGCGGATCATCGACGCGCCATCCACACGGGCAGCCTCGATCAACTCGTACGGAAGCGCTCCCTCAAGATACTGCGTCATCCAGAACACGCCGAATGCGGTGACCATCCCAGGCACGATGACCGCGATCAGGTTGCCCGTCCACCCGAGCTTCGACATGACGATGAACAGGGGCACGATGCCGAGCTGCGTCGGCACGGCCGTGGTGGCCACGACGAAGACGAGCAGAGGCCCGCGGCCCTTGAAGCGCAGCTTCGCGAACGAGTAGCCGGCCAGCGTCGAGAAGATGACCACGGAGATCGCGGTCACCGAGGAGACGATGACCGAGTTCCCGAGCGACTTCCAGAACTTGATGTCCGAACTGAGGACGCGCTCGAAGTTGGCGAACAGGTTGCTGTCGGGGATCAGCGACGGGATCGGGTTCTGCGCGATCGTCACGGCGTCCGAGGTCGCCAGCAGGAACGCGAAGTACAGCGGGTACGCCGAGATCAGGATGACCAGCGTGAGGACCGCGTAGGTGACCCACCCGGGACGACGGTCCGAGCCCGCGCCCTTGGAGACGCCGCGGCGGTTGGCAGCGGCGCGGGCGGCGCCGCGTCCTGCTGTCTGCTGGATGACGGGGATCGAAGGCGCGCTCATCGCTTCTGCTTCCTTCCGGACTTGGGCGCCGAGTCGGACGCGATGCGACGGGTGATGGAGAAGTTGATCAGCCCGATGATCAGAATGATGACGAAGAGGATCCAGGCGATGGCCGCAGCGCGCCCGAAGCTCTTCTGCGAGCCCCATCCGACCTCGTAGAGGTACATCGTCACCGTCATCCACTGACGGTCGCCGCCGCCCTGGCCGGTCTGGTCGAACAGGCGCGGCTCGTCGAAGATCTGCAGTCCGCCGATGGTCGAGGTCACCACCACGAAGATGATGGTCGGGCGCAGCAGGGGCACCGTGACCGAGAAGAACTGGCGCAGTCGGCCGGCGCCGTCGAGGATCGCGGCCTCGTAGAGCTCGCGCGGCACGGCCTGCATCGCAGCGAGGAAGATCAGGGTGTTGTAGCCGATCCAGCGGAAGTTCACCATCGAGGAGATGGCGACGTGGCTCGCGAGGACGTCAGCGTGCCAGCGGATCGGCTCGATGCCGACGCCACCGAGGATCGCGTTGATCATCCCGGAATCGTCGGCGAAGAGCTTGCCGAAGATCAGGGAGACGGCGACGGGCGCCACGACGAACGGCAGCAGCACGCCCATGCGCCAGAAGGTCTTGGCCCGGAGGTTCGCGTCCAGCACCGCGGCGATCGTGATCGCGATGAAGACCTGCGGCACCGAGGACAGCAGGAAGATGCTGAAGGTGTTGCGCAGCGCCTTCCAGAAGAACGGCTGCTGGAGGACGTAGGCGAAGTTCTCCAGCCCGACGAACTCGCCTTGGCCACCGATGAGATGCCATTTGTGCATCGACACATACGCGGTGTACAGCAGCGGGAACAGGCCCACGATCGCGAAGAGGATGAAGAAGGGAGAGATGTAGAGGTACGGCGAGACCTTGACGTCCCACCGGCCGAGCCGCTGGCCGAAGCCGATCCGGCGCGGCTCGCGATCCGCGGACCGCTTCGGCCTGCGGTCGAGCTTCGGCGTCGTGGAGGTGACCATCAGAATCCTTCGAGGGGCGCTGAGCAGGGCGGTTACAGGGTGGTGCCGGGGCGCCGGCCGATGAGGCCGGCGCCCCGGCGCCTAGAGCGTCAGCCCAGTGCGCTCACTGCCTCGAGGAACTTCGTCCACGAGGTCTCGATGTCGTCGGTCTTCTGCACGTCGACACGCAGGATCGCGCTGCCCATCGCGTCGTTCACCGCGAAGTAGTTCGGGCCCTTGAAGGGCGCGACCTCGATGGCGGCGGCGCGGTTGGCGAGGATCTCACCGGTGGGGGCGCCGTTGAAGAACTCGTTGACGGCCGAGGTGAGGTCCGGGCTCGTCAGGGCCTCCTTCTGGCTCGGGAACGTGCCCTGAGCCTTGAACGCCTTGATCTGCTGCTCCGGGGCGGTGAGCCACGCGGCGAGGGCCTGGGCCTCCTCCGGGTGCTCCGTCTGGGTCGGGACGGTCAGGAAGGACCCGCCCCAGTTGCCGCCGCCGCCGGGGAAGACGTCAGCGATGTCCCAGCCGGTGACGCCGGCCGCGTTGCCCTCGATGACACCGAGCATCCAGCCCGGGGCGAGCATCGTGGCGAAGCCGTCGTTCTGGAAGGAAGATACCCAGTCGTCGCTCCACTGCTCGTAGTGGGCGGACTGGGTTGCCGAGGCGGTCAGGACCTGGGTGTAGATGTCCTTGACCTCCTTGCTGTCGGCAGCGACGATCTCCAGCGTCTCGGGGTCCTCGTACGCGGCCTCGACCTGGTTGATCATGCCCTGGTAGATGGCGCCGGCGGAGTCGAAGAACGGCTTCTGCGTGGCGGCGTAGTACTGGTCGCCGACCTCGAAGTACTTGTCCCACGTGGCGTCCGCGCCACCGAAGAGCTCGGCGACCGCGGCGCGGTCCGTCGGGAGGCCCGCGGCAGCGAACAGGTCGGAGCGGTAGGCGATGGCCTCCGGGCCGGCGTCCGTGCCGTAGGCGATGAGGCGGCCGTCAGCGTCGGTCGCCTGGTCTTCCTTCCAGTCCAGCCAGCGGCCCTCGACCTCGTCCGACTTGAGGTCGTTGAACTTGTCCGAGTAGACGAGCAGCTCGGGCAGCCAGTCGACCTCGATGGCCTCGATGTCCGACAGGCCGGAGCCCGCGGCGAGACGCGTGTTGAGGTTGGCGCGCGCGTCGTCCGACTTGGCGACCTTGTTGTGCTCGATCTTGATGTTCGGGTTGAGGCTCTCGTACTCCGTGATGAGGTCCTCGTAGCCGAACTGGTTGAACGTGGCGATCGAGAGCGTGATCTGCTCGTCGCCGTCCGCGGCGGGCTCGCCGCTGCCGCCGCCATCCGAGCTGCCGCAGGCGGTGGCGAGGAGGGCGATGCCCGTGACCCCGGCCGCAGCCGCCCACATCTTGCGTGTGGTCTTGCGCACAATGACTCCCTTGTCAGTCGTCGGCGTCGTCGCCGTACCCATGGGACACGCACCGCCCGGAACCGCTGGCAGCGGTGTCGTCCGGCTCGTGTGGGCCTTGGTGGACCCTCACATGAGAACGCTTCCACATCGTGTAGCGGGAGCGTTCCCACGCGCTTTCACGAACTCTGGCCGCGACCTGGGCGGGTGTCAAGGACGAAGGCGCCGAAAACAGCGTGGTAGCGATCCCACACAAGCATCGCCGCAGGTCAGGGCGATATCGGCGACGTTGGTGTTACCGAATTGTTACGGCTGGGAACCCGGTTCGTGACCTTGCAGCCAGGCCGTGGCGACGGCCTCCTCGGCGGCCAGCGCGGAGCGGATCGCGGAGGCCGCGGCATCCTCCACGGCGCCCGCGAACAAGGGGATCGCGGCCTTCAGGTCGCCCTCGTACACGATCGCCGAGCCGGCGCCTTCGGCGGACAGCCGGATCGAGCCGGTCAACCGCACCGGAGCGCCCGAGATCTCGACGACCACGGTGCCCGCCCGGGTGTTGTCCAGGCCGGGAGGCTCCCACGCCTCGACCTGCCGGACGTCGATCTGGGAGCCGATGAAGGCCCGCATGTTGGCGGGGATCTGGTCGGTGGGCAGTGCGCGCCTCGACGTGACGGTGAACGCGCCGTCCTCGGCGGGCACCACGTCGACTTGCTGCTCGATCGCCCCGCTCGCCCGCACCTTGGCCTCGACGTACGCGGGGTCGGCCAGCATGGCGGCGACGGTGGTGGGAGACGCCGCAAGGGTGAAGCTGATGCGCAGGTGCACCGACCGGCTCCTTTCAGGGTGTCGACGTGCGCACAGCAAGGTGGCACTGCGGTCGAGGCTATCGCCCCGGCTGCACGGCGGCGTGTTCCGGACGCTTACGCTGGAGTCCGTGTCCACCCTGAGCGACCTCGCCACGCGCCACGCCTCGCTCGACGCCGCCGACCTCGAGTGGCTGCACCTGCTCGTCGGCGACTGGCAGGTGATCTCCGACCTCGCATTCGCCGACCTCGTCCTGTGGCTGCCCACCGACGACGGTGACTTCATCGCGATCGCCCAGTGCCGCCCGAGCACCGGCGCGACAGTCCACTACGACGACGTCGTCGGCTCGCGCGCGCCCGACGGGCAACGCCCGCAGCTCCAGCGCTCGCTCACCGAGGTCCGGGCGCAGCGCTCCCGCGAGCCTCGCTGGTTCGGCTCCTACGC
Source organism: Cellulomonas timonensis (assembly GCF_900046455.1). Taxonomy (GTDB): domain Bacteria; phylum Actinomycetota; class Actinomycetes; order Actinomycetales; family Cellulomonadaceae; genus Cellulomonas_A; species Cellulomonas_A timonensis. The sequence goes on along the minus strand of NZ_FCOT01000010.1, from coordinate 280,970 downwards.
CGTGCGCGAGGAGGCCGTGCCGGTCGTTCGCGAAGGACGCGCCATCGCCGTCGTCGCGCGCCAGACCAACCTGGGCGGCGCCCGGACGCCGAGCCGGCTCGAGCTCAACTACGTGGAGTCCGCCGACGAGCTGATGGGCATGATCGGCCGCGGTGAGTTCCCCGCGACGAACGCTCCGACCGGCCCCCGCCGAGGGGCGCCGCGCGTGGGCGACGGTCTGATCCGGCTGAACTCCGAGGGCGAGGTCCTCTACGCGAGCCCCAACGCGCTGAGCTGCTTCCACCGCCTCGGCGCCCTCGGGGACCTGGTCGGCAGGTCGTTGATAGAGGTCACCGCCGAGCTCGTCGAGCACAAGGCGCCCGTGGACGAGTCGATGCCACTGGTCGTGATGGGGCGCGCGCCGTGGCGCACCGACATCGAGTCCAAGGGTGTGGCGCTGTCCCTCCGGGCCGTCCCCCTCACCGAGCGTGGGCAGCGCATCGGGGCGGTGCTGCTGTGCCGCGACGTCTCCGAGCTGCGGCGGCGTGAGCGCGAGCTCATCACCAAGGACGCGACCATCCGGGAGATCCATCACCGGGTGAAGAACAACCTGCAGACCGTCGCGGCGCTGCTGCGGCTCCAGTCGCGGCGCATGAGCAACCCCGAGGCCCGCGAGGCGCTCGACGAGGCGATGCGCCGGGTCGCCACGATCGCGCTCGTGCACGAGACGCTCTCGCAGACCCTTGACGAGTCCGTGCCCTTCGACGACCTGGTGGGTCGGAGCCTGCGCCTGGCGGCGGACGTCGCGTCGGCGGGCAGCAGTGTGCGCACCGTCGTCAGCGGGACGTTCGGGCTGGTGCCGGCCGAGGATGCGACAGCGTTGGCCCTGGTGCTCACCGAGCTCGTCACCAACGCCGTGGAGCACGGGCTCTCGGCTGTGGGCGGCGGGACGGTCGAGGTCACCGCCGAGCGGGAGGGCCAGGCCCTGCGCGTGGTGGTGGCGGACGACGGCGGCGGCCTGCCGGAGTCTGCGGGCGCCGGGAGCGGGCTGGGCACGCAGATCGTGTCGACGCTCGTCGCCAACGAGCTGCGCGGCAGCATCGAGTGGGGGCCGCGCGAGGGCAGTCGGGGCACCCAGGTGATCCTGGAGGCCGTGCTGCGCAACCCGAGCCGGGAGAGCGCCGGCTCGGTCTGAGCCGGCCAGCGCGCTGGTCGGGCGATCGGGCGCGCCGGCGTCGGAGCCGTGTCCGCAGCCGGACACACGAGAGCCGCCCCAGCGGAGGATGCTGGTGGCGGCTCTCGTGTCGTGCGCTGCCGGGCCGGGGGAGGCCCGGAGCGCCGGGGTCAGGCAGTCGTGCTGGTCGGGCTGCTCAGCTCGCGCGACGCTGGCGCGCGGTGCGCCGCTTGAGGGCGCGACGCTCGTCCTCGGAGAGGCCACCCCAGACGCCGGCGTCCTGGCCGGACTCGAGGGCCCACTTGAGGCACGTGTCGACGACCTCGCAGCGACGGCACACGGCCTTCGCCTCATCGATCTGCAGCAGCGCGGGGCCGGTGTTGCCGATCGGGAAGAACAGCTCCGGGTCTTCGTCCAGACACGCTGCGCGGTGGCGCCAATCCATGAAATCTCTCCTTGCACAGGGCAAGCCAAGGTCCTTCTCAGGACTCATCAGGCTTGGTGCGCGCAGCACGGCTCAGCGACATGGCGGCTCGTGTGTTCTACGCGCACGGGTGGGGGGATCAACTGCTGTGAATTAGCCTCACACCTGCGGGCGCGCAGCACAAGATCTATAGGCGCGCGGGTTTCTCGCGCGACCTGAGGTGTTCATCACACCTGGACGTCACCTGTGAAGGGACTCGCCACCCTATCCTCTTTGGCTCATGGGGCGAAATCGGGTCCAACTGACCGGCCCCCGCGACGGCGTGTCGCGCTGACCTGCGCATACGCCCGCGTGTCCGACAGCGGGTGACAAGCGACGACTCGTGTGCGCCATCGGTCGCCTCTGGAGGCCGCCGCGAGCGCCGTGAGCAGGCCGGATGTGCGGCCGGCCTCCCGGCCGCTTCCCGTAGGGTCGGCCCGTGCCACTGAGACGTGCTCCTCGACTGCTCGCCCCGATCTGCCTGCTCGTCCTCCTCGAGGCGGCGCTGCTGGTCGGGCTGGGCGTGGCGTTCGGCGTCGAGATCGCCGGCGGCTCCCTGGTGGCCGGCGCGATGATCTTCCTCATCGTGTTCGCGCTCGGGGTGGCGGCTGTGCTCGTGGCCAGCGCGCGCGGCCTGTGGCGCGGGCGTCGGTGGGCGCGCTCGCCGGTGCTCACCTGGCAGCTCTTCCTCATCGTCCTGGCCGCTGGCTGGTTCAACGTCGAGCCCACGGCGTGGGCGGCGGCGATCCTGGTGATCGCGTTGGCGATCGGCGTCGGCCTCATGCTGCCCTCGGTGGTCGCGGCGACGACCGGGCGCGGCGACGAGACGGCGTCGCCGCCGTCATCCGGGCGCTAGCCCGGCGACCTGCGCCGGCGTCAGCTCTCTGCCGTGCACGAGCGCTCCTCGCCCGGCGGCGTGCGCGCGCGAGGGGTCGACGACGGTGGCGAGATCGACTCCGAACACGTCGCCGGACCCGGGTTCGAGCGGGTCCAGGACCAGCCCCGCGCGCACCGACCGCAGGCGGGCGATCGGCTCCCGGTAGGCCGTGGCGGCGCGGCCGGTGCGGGCCGAGGCGATGAGCCGGACGCGCAGGCCTGTGGACCGTGCCGCCGACGCCTGCGCGAGCCGCTCGGCCTCCACCGGGTGCAGATGGTCGAGGACGTCCAGGTCGTCCACCAGGAGGTCGACCCCCTCCAGGCCGCCCCGGTGCGCGTCGGAGAGCTCGTCGAGGAGCGCCGCGACGTCCGCCGGACCCGATGCCCACCGCACCCCCGGGACGCCGATGAGCACAGGGTCCGTCCCGACCACCGCCACCGGCCTGCCCGCGCGGAGCAGGCCGCGGGCCAGCACGGCCAGTGCGGTGGTCCGACCCGATCCCGGGGGCCCGGCGACCAGGGCTCCCCGGCTGACGTCCACGCAGACGACGTCGGTGTCGTCGCCGCCGAGGCCGACCGGGACGAGGTTCTGGCCCGCAGCCGGGCCGTCGCCCCCGACAAGATCGGACAGCGCGACCTTGTCGGGGATCGCGCGCAGCCGCAGCGGGGGAGGGCCGTCCACGAGCCGCGATCCCGCCGACAGGTCGTCCGGAAGCGCGATCTGGCACTCGTGGGCCTCGGCGCCCCGCAGGCGCACGGCCCGGCCCGGCCGTCGCGGCAGTCCGGTGAGCTCGGTGGGGACGCCGGCGAGCACCTGGTCCACCGCGTCCATCCCGAGCACGAGCCGGTCGTGGAAGTGCCCGCCGAGAGCCGCCATCCGCGCAGTGGCGCCTGAGGCAGCGGCCACGGTCACCCCGCGGGCGAGGCCGTCACGCAGCAGGTCGAGCAGCAGGCGCCCGGCGCCACCGCGGCCCCACGCGTCGAGCGACTCGAGGGCCGCCTCCCACCCGTCCACGAGCACGAGCTGGCGCGGGCCAGCGGCCTCGTGGGCGGCGCTGTGGCCATCGCGGGCGCCATCGGCGGTCCGCACCCGGTCCGCGAGCAGGGTGAGTAGTCGGGCGAGTCGCCGTGGGTCGTCGACCCCCACGACGGTCCCCAGGTCGTCCATGGGAAGCGGGGGAGAGTCGAACCCGACGGCGTGCACATGCCACCCGAGCTGCCGTGCTCCGGCGGCGGCCGTGCGCAGCGCCGTGGTGCGGCCTGAGCCGGGCTCCCCGACCACGAGGAGGTGCCCCTGGCGGGGGTTCCAGCGCACGACGTCGCGGCGTTGCTGGTCGGGCAGGTCGGCGAGGGCGAGCGCGACGGTGTCGGGGGCCCGCCCTCGGTCGGGGGGCAGGTCGGAGCGCCGCACCGTGGGCGGCAGCTCGGGCAGCCAGGGGGCGGTCCCTTGGCTGTCCCTTAGTGTCTCGCTTGATTCTCCTATGGCGCGCGGACACCATGCCATCGCTAGTGATTCTGCTGTGTTTGTCCCTGTCTCGGCGCCCGCGACAGCCAGACGCGCTGAGGTGCGCCGGCGGCGCAAGTTGTTTAAAAGGGGCGGGCGGGGGGTGGGGTGGGCGAGGCGGGCGCCCGCCACGGCGGCGCCAGCCGCACGGGCGCCGTCGAGCCCGGCGCTCGGGTCTGGGCGACTTGGAGGTGCTCGAGCGGGCCGTTGCCCCGGCGCAGCACCGCGCGACCGGGTCGGTCGGGGGGCACGTGGGCGGCGTCGGGCGCGTCGATGACGTCGAGCGACTCGGCGGCGTCGGTGACCCGCAGCGCGATCCGCAGCGCGATGTTCGCGCGCAGGTCGGCGTTGACGGCCCCGGCGGGGCGCTGGGTGGCGAGCACGAGGTGCATCCCCAGCGAGCGGCCCTGGGCGGCGAGCCGCAGGAGGCCCGGGACGAAGTCGGGCGCCTCGTCGGCGAGGGCGCGGAACTCGTCGATCACCACGAGGAGCCGTGGGGGCGGCGAGGGGCCCGAGCCGGGCACGTGGCGCTCCCACAACTCGGCGAGGTCCGCGCATCCGGCCTCCGCGAGGGCGTGCTCGCGTCTGCGGAGCTCGGCGCGCAGCCCGGTGAGCGCGCGCAGGGCGAGGTGGCCGTCGAGGTCGGTGACCTGCCCGACGACGTGCGGCAGGTCGGCGCACGGGCCGAAGCTCGCGCCGCCCTTGTAGTCGACCAGGGCGATCGCCAGTTGTTCCGGTGGGTGGGCGAGCGCGAGGGAGAGCACCAGCGTGCGGAGCAGCGCTGACTTCCCCGCCCCCGTGGTGCCCGCGATCAGGGCATGCGGGCCGTCGCGAACGAGGTCGACGCGCACTGGCCCTGCCGCATCCCGTCCGAGCGTCGCCTGGAGGCCGGATCGGCGGTCTCCGGCCCAGGCGCGGGCGATGTGCTCGGCGCCCGGCTCGGGCACTCCCGGCAGCTCGCCCAGGGCCACCCCGCTGGGGAGGGCCGGCTGTGCGGACGCCGTCGCGGCGGCCGATCCGCGCAGGCCCGCGATCCGGCGCGCCTGCAGCTCGGCCCACTGGGGCGACACGACGTGCAGGGGTGCTGCGCTGTCGCTCGAGGGGGTGCTGAGGCGGGCGCCGTCCGCGCGCACGTGCAGCAAGTTCCGGCACCAGGCGGGGGCCGCCGAGGCGGCGGGCACGAGCAGGACGAGGCGGCCGCCCGCTGCGGCCAGAGAGCGATGGCGTGCCGCCTCGGCAATGCTGTCCGGTCCGTCGACGACGGTGACATGCGGCCCGGGGTGCGGGCTCTGCGCTGTGCTCGGGGGATCCGGATCGGTGAGCCAGCGGGCCCAGGACCAGTCGGCGAGCCGGTCGGCGTCCGCGCGGACCGTGAGGCGCCCCGCCCCGTGGGCGCCGACCGCGCCGAGCAGCAGGGCCCGGGCCGCTCCGAGGGCCTGCTGCCGGCTCCCGACGATCGCGATCGCGCCGTCGGAAGCCGGCACGATCGCGATCGCGCCGTCGGGCCCGCACACCTCGGCGTCGATGCGTGACGTCGCGCGGGTGTGCCCCGCGCGCACGGTCGCGGCGACCAGGTCGGCAGGATTGTCGAGAGGTGTCTCGGGCGGCTCCTGCCCGCGGCCCGGGGACCCGTCGCCGGCGCCGCCGTGGGCAGTCGCCAGCGCGGTCCGTGCTCGACGCCGGCGCCCAGCGATCGCCTGGCCCACGGCGAGCAGCGGTCCGAGCAGCGCGCACAGCAGCAGCACGCGATGGCCTGTGGTGGCGGCAAGCGCCACGGAGCCCACCGTGGGAGCCAGCCATGCCCGGGCGGTGCCGCCTGCGCCCCCCGCCGGTGGCGCCTCCGCACGGCGCCGGGCCGCGCCTGGGGCCCCGCCGCCCTCACCCCCGGCGTTCCGCAGTTCGAACTCGGAGGCCCCGGCGCGCATCCGGTCACCGGGGCGCAGCACCACCCAGCGGCCGCGGAGCCGCCGAGTGCGGACGGGTGGCCAGCCGCGCCCCCGACCCCGGCACCGGCCCCGGTGCAGCGTCGTCCCGTTCGCGGACCCGAGGTCACGCGCCCTCGCCCCGCGCCGGTGCGGGCGGAGCTCGACGTGCCGGGCGGACAGCATCGGATCAGCGAGGACGTGGCGCCACGGGTCCTCGGGAGCGCCATCCGCGCGGGTAGCGGACCCGGCGTCGGGACAGTCGTCGGAGCCCCTGCGTCCGACGATCGTCGCGTGCGCCACCGCGAGGAGCTGCCCGCAGTCGGGGCCCGAGAGCACAGCGAGGTGCGTGGCCCGCAGCGCTGCCTCATCGGCCGCGAGCCGGCCCCGGCCGAGCCTGAGCACGGCGCCCGCGACGAGCGGCGGGCTCCCGCACGGATGCGCGTCGTCCACCGGCTGTGGGCCCACGGCCAGCCGCTGCGAGCCCGCCCAGCCGGCGTGCCCGGTGATCCGCGCCAGATGCGGGCGCAGCTCGCCGAGCCGGGCGCCCTCGTCGATGACCACGTCGAGGACGTGCCAGCCGGCATGGCCGGCCGGGTCCGGGCTGTGGAGGGTGAGGCGCACGGCCCACATGTTCCGGCCTTCCCGTACAGGGGCGACCGGCCGGCCCGCGGATCTGGGGACGTGATGCCCCTCCACAGGCCGGTCGGTCGCCCCGACGGCGCGTCAGTCGACGGCGAGCGCCGCCACCGGCGAGGTGCGGGCCGCCGCCCGTCCCGGAAGCACCGACGCCAGCAGCCCTGCGACCAGCGCGATGAGCACCACCAGCGCCATGTCGCGCCACGGCACCACCAGGGTGACATCGGCAACCGTGCCAAGGACCGTCGCCGAACCCGCCCAGCCGTACAGCATCCCCAGCACGGTGCCGAGGACCGCGCCGACCCCCGCGATGAGCAGCCCCTCGATCGCGAGTGTGAGCCGGAGCTGGCGGCGGGACAACCCGATCGCCCGCAGCGTCGCCGACTCGCGCCTGCGCTCGAGCACCGACAGCGACAGCGTGTTGGCCACGCCCACCACGGCGATGACGACTGCCACGCCGAGCAGCCCGACCACGACGGTGAGGAGCGTGTCGATGACCTGCTGGAACTGCGCGCGCTCGGCGGCGGCGCCCTGGATGGACACCGAGTGGTCGAGCAGCGCGTCCTGGATGAGGGCGAACGCCTCGGGCGCGTCGCCGACGTCCCCGAGGCGGACCCACAGCTCGTTCGCCCCGGCCTTCTCCGGCACGATCTGGCCGAACGTGGACGTCGTGACGAGGAGGCCCGGGCCGTCGATGTCCGCCACGACCACGTCGAGCTGCGCGACGGGGGCCGACCACGAGTCGGCGCCGGTGTAATTGGCCTCCTCGACAGGTATCACGTCGCCTTCCGCGACGTCCAGGCGGATGGCCGTCCTCGCGTTCATCACGACGGCGCCGTCTCTGAGCTCGCTCCCGGACGGGCTCGAGCGCATCACCTGCGCGGCGTCGGCGGCGTCGATGGCACGGAGCCCGACCCAGCTGCCGTCGGCGGCCGTGGCGCTCCCTGCCGCTCCCACCGTCGCGGTGATCGACCGCACCGGGACCATCGTCTCGACCCCGTCGATCTGCCCGACGCTGCGCTCGACTGCGGGTGGCAGGGCGGCTGACTCGCCGTCCGCCAGGTCAGGGGCGGTGATGAGCACGTCGACCGGGTACGAGGAGTCGAGCGCGGTGTTGAGCGTTGTGCGCGCGCTGGCCGCGCCGGTGCTCATCATCGCCACGAGCGTCACGCCGATGAGCAGCGCCGTGCTGGTGGCGGCGGTGCGGCGTGGGTTGCGCACCGTGTTCGCGGCGGCGAGCTTGGCGCTCGGCCCGGTCCGCGCCAGCAGGCGGCCCGTCGCCGAGACGACCTTCGGCACCCAGAAGACCGCGCCGACGAGCACCCCGACGAACGAGGCGGCGCCTCCAGCGACGCCCAGGAGCAGCCCGACCGTCGGGTCGTCCGAGCCCACCACCACGCCGAGGACGAGCCCGATCACGCCGCCGACCGTGAGCAGTGCCGAGAGAACGACCCGCACGCGGCTGCTGCGCGAGGTGACAACCGGGGCGTCAGCGGGGCGCAGCGCCGCGATCCGCGGCACGCGGGTCGCGGCGCGTGCGGGCATCAGGGCGGCGAGGACTGTCATGAGGGTGCCGACCAGCAGCGGCGCCAGGACCACGGCAGGGGTGATCGACACCGCAGCGGGCAGCGGCGCGTCCACAGCGGTGCGGCGCAGGATCATGAGCGCGCCCTGTGCGAGCAGCGTCCCGCCCACGATGCCCGTCACCGAGGCCACGACCCCGAGCAGCGTCGCCTCGATCAGCACTGACGCGCGGAGCTGGCGCTTGCCGGCGCCGACGCACCGCAGTAGCGCGAGGGTCCGGGTGCGCTGGGCGACGAGCACCTGGAAGGTGTTCGAGATGACCAGGGCCGCGACGATGAGGGCCACCGCGGCGAAGCCCAGCACCAGCTTGGTGAAGATCTCCCCATCCGAGCTGAGCTGGGACAGGAGGAACTGCGCGGCCTCGTCCTTGGTGAAGACCTCCGTGTCGGCGAGCTCGCCGACCTTCTGCTGGACAGCGGCCACGTCGGCGCCCGGGGTGAGCAAGAGGAGCACGGAGCCATAGCTGTCCACCAGGGTGGTCCCGCCGTAGAGGGTCTGAGCGTCGGCGACCGTCACGATGCCCGCGCCGCCGTTCTGCGTGTACGCCCCGAGCGGGTCGTCGAGCAGGCCCACCACGCGCAGGGTCATCGTCGAGGACTCCCATGCGCCCTCGGAGGCCTCCGAGTCAGTCGGCGTGTCGGTCGGTGTGTCGGCACTGGTGACCACTGCCGAGTCAGCGGTGGAGGCAGTCGGGCCATCGGTGGCGCCGGCCTCGGACCACACGGAGTAGGGCACGTCGAGCTCGTCGCCGATCGCCACCTTGAGGCGCTCTGCCATCGGCCCGGGCAGCGCGATCTCCCCGGCGGCCCGGGGCAGCATGCCCTCGACGAGGTCCTGCACCTCCAGCATGGGGTCGGTGGCGCGGGGGGTGACGCCCGCCCAGATCTGGATCGATCCGTGCTGCAGGTTGGCGTCGATCACGGTCGTGGGCTGTGTGGCGGCCACGTCCGGCAGCTCCGCGATCTCCTCGACTGTCTCGGGGCTGACGGAGAAGGCGACGAGGTCTGCCTGCGCCAGGGACGCCGTGAGCGAGTCGTAGCCGGTCCGGGTGATCACCCCGCCCGCGAGGAGCGTGGCGGCGACGAAGGCGGTGCCGATGGCGATGGCGATGCCGCCCGCGGTCAGGCGCCCGATGCTCCGCCGCATCTGGGCCCGGGTCAGTCGCAGCATCAGAGGCCCGCCACGCTCGTGGCGCCGGTGGCCGCGACGGGCTCGTCGAGCTGGCGCAGGGCGTCGAGGCCCGCGAGCACCGACTCCGGCGTCGGGTCGGCGATGTCCCCGGCGATGCGCCCGTCGGCTAGCAGCACGACGCGGTCCGCGTACGCGGCGGCTGTCGGGTCGTGCGTGACCATGATGATGGTGCGGCCCAACTCGCGGACCGAGCGGCGCAGGAAGCTCAGCACCTCGGCGCCCGAGCGGGAGTCGAGGTTGCCGGTCGGCTCGTCAGCGAAGATCACCTCGGGCTTGGTGATCAGCGCGCGTGCGATCGCCACGCGCTGCTGCTGGCCGCCGGAGAGCTCCGAGGGCCGGTGCGTGAGCCGCGTCGTGAGCCCGAGGGCCTGCACCAGGGTGTCGTACCAGTCACGGTCCACAGGTGAGCCCGCGAGCTCGAGCGGGAGGGTGATGTTCTGCGCGGCGGTGAACATCGGCAGCAGGTTGAACGACTGGAAGACGAAGCCGACGCGGTCGCGGCGCAGGCGGGTCAGGGCGTTGTCGTCGAGCGTCGTCACATCGGTGGCGCCGAGGTACGCCTGGCCTGACGTGGCCGAGTCGAGCCCCGCGAGCAGGTGCATCAGCGTCGACTTGCCCGAGCCGGACGGCCCCATGATCGCGGTGAACGCCCCGGCGGCGAAGTCCACGTCCACGCCGGCGAGGGCGTGCACCGCCGACCCGCCGTGTCCGTAGACCTTCGCGAGGTCGCGTGCCCGGACGGCGATCGCGGGTGGCCCGGACTGCTGCCCGGGCGGGGTGTTCTGGTAGACGGTCGTGTCCACGACTAGCTCCAAGGTTTGGTGGGAGGCGACGTGGACGACGCTACGGAGGGCCGGGCGGGCGGCGCGTCGGGCTGCGGTCGCGACCTGGGTCCCCCCACGGGGGGACGAGCGGCTCTGGCCGGTGCGACCAGGGCCGCGTCCCGCGCCTCGGCGGTCAGCCTCCTGGACGGACCAGGCCCGCCTCGTAGGCCGCCACGACCGCCTGGACCCTGTCGCGCACGCCCAGCTTCGCCAGGATGCGGCCCACATGGGTCTTGACGGTGGCCTCGGCGACGAACAGGTCCCCGCCGATCTCCGTGTTGGACCTTCCCCGTGCCATCAGCACGAGCACCTCGCGCTCGCGGTCGGTCAGGTCGGCCAGCGCGGCGTGCGCGGGCTCGTCCTGACTGGCGAGCCGCTCCGGGGGGAGCGCCGTCACCAGGTGCTCGAGCAGGCGCCGAGTGCTCGACGGCGCGATGACCGCGTCGCCGTGGTGGATAGTGCGGATCGCCCCGAGCATCTCCTCCGGCGGGGCGTCCTTGAGCAGGAACCCGCTGGCCCCGGCGCGGATCGCCGAGAGGACGTATTCGTCGAGGTCGAACGTGGTGAGCACGATGACGCGTGGCGCCGGCGCGTCCTCGGTGCCGGCAGCCGTGATGGCGGCCGTCGCCGCGAGGCCGTCCATCTGGGGCATCCGCACGTCCATCAGCACGACGTCCACCCGCCCATGCGCGGCGGGTCCCGCGCCGGGGGTCAGCGCGCGGACGGCCTGGGCGCCGTCGCCCGCCTCGAGCACCACCTCGAGGTCGGGTTGGGAGTCGATCACCATGCGGAAGCCGGCGCGGACGAGCTGCTGGTCGTCGACGAGCGCGACCCTGATCGGAGTGTTCATGCGTGCTGCCGGCCGTTCATCGGTGTCTCCTGGTGTGTGCTGCGACGTCAGTCTCGGTGGGGCGGGCCGGGTGTGAGGGCCCGATCGACGCCGTCGGCGGTGAGGCGGGTGGCTCGTCGTCCTCGGCGACCGGTGGCAGTGGCAGCCCGGCGCGGACGCGGAACCCCCCGCCCGGGCGTGGGCCGACGCCGACCGCGCCGCCGAACATGGCCGCCCGCTCGCTCATGCCCAGCAGCCCTTGGCCCATCCCGTCGGACTCGGCCGAGGCGCCGCGGCCGTCGTCGGTGACCTCGACGGAGATCGCCGCCGGCTGCCACTGCACCACGATGGTCACGGCGGGATCGGGGCCCGCGTGCTTGAGCACGTTCGTCAGCGACTCCTGGCAGATCCGGTAGACCGTGAGCCCAGCGCCCGGCGGCAGCGTGCGGGGCGTGCCCATCCGCACCAGCGAGACGCGCATCCCGCTCGCGCGGACCTGGTGCACCAGGGCGTCCAAGTCGTGCACGGCGGGCATCGGGGACGTCGTCGGGGCATCGGCGACCTGCTGTGCGGTGCGGGGGGTGTCGACCAGGCCGGGAGAGCGGGGCCGGGATCCGGGCGCGTCGGCGGAGTCGGTGCGGAGCACCCCCAGGAGCCGGCGCATGTCGGCCAGGGCCGCGCGACCCGTCTCCGAGATGGTGCCCAAGGAGCGCGTGGCGGCGGCCGGGTCGGCCTCGGCGGCGTACCGGCCCCCGTCGGCCTGCGCGATGATCACGCTGAGCGAGTGGGCGACGATGTCGTGCATCTCGCGGGCGATCCGGGAGCGTTCCGCCGCGGTGGCGAGCCGCGCCTGCTGGTCTCGCTCCACCTCGAGGCGATGCGCCCGGTCGACGAGGGCGTCGATGGTCATCCGGCGCTGGCGTCGCACGAGTCCGAAAGCCCAGACCGCGAGGGCGATCGTGCCGGTGAAGATCGTCCCGCCGACCAGCGAGACGGGGTCGTTGTACGGCTGGGCAACGCTCGACAGCGCGGCCCCGAGGAGCGCCCCGGTGATGGCCATCCGGTGCGCCCAGCGTGGGCCGTGGACAGTCACCGAGTAGAGCGCGGCGAGCACCGCGACGTCACCGGGGAAGATCAGCCAGTGGCCGGCCATCAGGTGCAGCAGCGCGACGCTGTAGACGGCCACGGCCGACGCCACGGGACGCGAACGCCGCCACGCCAGCGGGATGGTCACTGCGGCAGCCCACAGGTAGACGTCGGCGGACGACCCGGTGTCGCGGGAGAACGGCACGGTGATGAGCATCGCGAATCCGGTCAACGTGGCGTCGATGGCGAACCGGTGGGAGTTCTCCCACCGGTTGACGCGCTCCCATAGACCCACGCGGCGAGCCTAGACGCCATGGCTGCGGACCGGCTCAGCCCGCGGGCTGACCGGCGCCGGAGCGCGGGTCAGCCCCCGGGTGGAGGTGTGGGCCTGCTCAGCCGACGCCGACCTCGTCGATCACGTGCTCGCCGGTGTTGAACCAGATGTTGACGGCCCGCACCTCGCCGAGCAGCGCGGCGCAGGCGTCGTCGAGGGTGGTGAGGTCGAAGGCCACGGCGTCCGCCCCTGTCGCCGGGGACGTGGTCCACGGCAACGGCGCCGCTTGGCACCACGTCCACTCGGGGCCGAGCTGGAGCGCGAGGATGGGGCTCGTGCCGGTTGTGGCGACCAGGTCGAACCGCAGCGTGCTGCGGGTGCTGAGGTCGGCGGGCTCGGCGAGGCGCGCCCCGAACCACGAGTTGGCGCTGGTGATGGCCAGCCGCCCCGAGCCGTCGGCGGTGGCGGCGCTGTTCCCCGTCCATCCCTGGGCGCCGTCGGCGAAGTCGAAGAGCGTCTGGGCCGCCGTCGCCGACGGCTTCACCGTCACGGTGACCTGGGCGGTGTTCGAGGAGCGCCCGATCTGGTCCTTGACCTGGTAGGACGCCACGGCCTTGCCCGCGAACCCCTCCGCCGGGGTGAAGGTCAGATCGCCGGCGCGGGAGACGGCGAAGGAGCCTTGCGGGGTTGTGAGCTCACGCTGCGTGCCCTTCGTCGCGAGGTCGAGGTCGAGCGTGCTGGGCACGACCTTGACCTGGTAGGCGATGTCGTTCGCGGTGAGGCTGAGGCTGGCCGGCGTGTCGAAGTCGGTCTGCGCCGCGTCGTCGTCGGCCACGGGCGGGAAGGTGAAGCGCAGCGGGTTCGCCATCGTCGTCGCGAAGTTCTTCAGCGTGCGGGACACCGGCGAGGACGCGTACACCGTGAAGCCGTCGTAGTCGGGGTAGAGCGTGCCGTCCTCGCGCACGTCCGACAGGAGCCAGAACAGTGCCCCGGCGCCGCCGCTGCGATGCACGGCGTCCGTCCATTCACGGTAGACGGCGTTGCGGGTGGCCTTGTCCTTGGAGCCGAACTCCCCGAGGATCGCGGGCTTGCCGACGGCGCGAGCGGCCGCGGAGTGGTCCTTGATCCACTGCGTGCCCCAGGCCGTGTCCTTGCCCCAGCCGTCGGGGTAGAGGTGGTAGCTGAGGTAGTCGATCGTGGGCAGCGCCGCCCAGGCCTGCGAGTCGACGCCCTCGTTGCCGTTGTCGGTCCAGTCGGTCCCGTCCGGCAGGTTGAGGAAGCCCTCGTCGCCGGTGCCGACCAGGTGGTTGCGGTCGATGGACTTGATGTGCGCGGACATCTCGGCCACCCACGGGGTGAGGGTGTCGACGGTGCAGCCCGGGTCCTTCGGGAACCTGCCCGAGCCCACGCAGCGCGGCTCGTTGGCGAGCTCCCACGCCATGATCGTCGGGTCGTCTTTGTACTTGACGCCCGTGAGCGTGTTGGTGCGCTCGAGGACGTGGCTGATCCAGTCCTTGAACCACTGCCGGATGGCCGCGTCGGTGTAGAAGTCGGAGTGGTGCGCGCCGCCGGCCCACGCGACGTACTGGTCCATGCCCCCGAAGTCCGACCAGTTGTTCGTCAGCGGCAGGATGAGCCGCACGCCCTCCGCCTTGGCCTTCGCCACGACGTAGTCGAGCTTCTCCAAGCCGTCCGGCCCGTCGTTGTACGCCGGGCGCTGGCCGTCCCAGTACTGGAAGTAGACGCCCTTGTCGCCCGTGTCGTCGGCGCTGGGGACGTCGAGGAAGGCCCAGGCGCGCACGACGGTGGAGCCCGACGCGGACGCGTTCTCCAGGACCGCGTCGGTCATCGCGGGCGCCGAGTACTCCAGGTAGTAGTTGTTGGTCCCGGCGAACCGGTAGGGCTTGCCGGCGAGGGTGAGCAGGGGCCCGGCGCGCTGGACGAACTGCTCCGCCACGGGCACGGGGCTGGGCCGGTGCGCTGTCGCGGGCGCCGCGGTGGCGAGGGGGAGTGCGAGCGCGATCGCGGCTGCGGTCGCGACCAGCAGGTGTGGTCGGGACATCGTCGTCTCCTGGGATCACCGGGCGGCCTCGTTGTCGCCCGGTGACAGCGAACCAGGACATATCGGGAGAGTCAACGGCTAACTTCGCGCTTCGAACAAAGTGTCCTCGCGTGGAGCCGGGTCGTGAACCCGCCCATGACCTAGCATGGGCCGATGACCCACGTGCTGCTGGCGGAGGACGACCCCGCAATTGCCGAGCCTTTGGCCCGGGCCCTCGGGCGTGAAGGTTACGACGTGCACGTGCAAGGAACCGGTCAAGGCGCGATCGACCACGCGAGCGAGGCCGACCTCGTCGTGCTCGACCTGGGCCTGCCCGACATGGACGGGCTCGACGTGGCCCGTGCCATCCGCAATCAAGGGCTGACGACCCCCGTCCTCGTGCTCACCGCGCGCGCCGACGAGGTCGACCTCGTCGTCGGGCTCGACGCCGGCGCCGACGACTACGTCACCAAGCCGTTCCGCCTCGCCGAGCTGCTCGCCCGCGTCCGGGCGCTGCTGCGCCGCACTGTCGGCGACGCCGCCGACGAGGACGAGCTGCACGCCCAGAACGTGCGCGTCGACGTCGCCGCCCACCGGGCGTTCCAGGGCGAGCGTGAACTCCACCTGACCGCCAAGGAGTTCGACCTGCTGCGCGTGCTCGTCGGAGCGGCCGGCACCGTCGTCGGCCGCGACACCCTGATGCGCGAGGTGTGGGGCTCCGACCCGTCCGGCTCGACGAAGACCCTGGACATGCACGTCTCGTGGCTGCGCCGCAAGCTCGGCGACGACGCCAACGCGCCGCGCTACGTCACCACCGTGCGCGGCATGGGCTTCCGGTTCGAGACCGGCGAGGGCGACCGAGGCTGAACGTGCGCCGTCGCGTCCTCCAGTCGACGATCGCGGCGGTCACCGTCGCGGTGGTCCTCCTTGGCTTCCCGCTCGCCTTCATCGTCGCCCAGCTCGTCCGCGAGAACGAGGTCAGCGCCCTCGAGGCGCGCGCCGCCGGACTCGCCCGCTCCGTGGACTTCCGCATCGAAGAGGGCATCCCGCTCACCGCGCGGATGCTCGAAGTGGCCGTCGGAGGCGAGGGCACGCTCGAGGCCAGCGTCTTCGTGGTCGCGCCCGACGGCGCCCAGTACCAAGCCGGGCCCGCGATCGAGGGCCGCTACGTCTCCGTCCAGACCGAGTCGGCGAACGGCGCCATGATCGCGCTCTACGTCTCCTGGTGGGACGTGTTCTGGATCAGCGCGCGCGTCATCGCCCTCGTCGTCGTCGCCGCCGTCGTGGCCTTCGGCGCCGGCATCGCCATGGCCATCTGGCAGGCGAACCGGCTAGCGGCCCCCCTCGTGTACCTCGCGGCGTCCGCCGAGCAGCTCGGCTCCGGGCAGGTGCGGCCGCAACTGCGCCCGTCCGGCGTCGAGGAGATCGACCTCGTCGCCGCAGAGCTCGCCCGCAGCGCCGACCGCATGGCCGGGCGGCTCGCCGCCGAGCGGCAATTCGGCGCCGACGCGTCCCATCAGCTCCGCACCCCGCTGACCGCGCTGTCGATGCGCCTCGAGGAGATCGCCCTCGCCGCCCACGAGCCCGAGGTGCGCGAGGAGGCCCGGATCTCCCTCGAGCAGGTCGAACGCCTCGTCACCGTCGTCGACGACCTGCTCGCCCGCTCACGTCGCGCACAGGGCGGCACCACCGAGGCCGTGGTCCTCGCCGACGTGCTCCGCCAGCAGCGCGAGGAGTGGGAGCCCGCCTACACGGCAGCCGACCGCCGCCTCGTCTTCGAGATCGACCCCGCAGTGCAGGTGCTCGCCACCCCCGGCGCCCTGGCCCAGGTGATCGCGACACTGCTAGAGAACTCGCTCAAGCACGGCGGCGGGACCACCACCGTGCGCTCCCGGCCCAGCGGGCCCTCCGGAGCCGTGGTCGTCGAGGTCGCCGACGAGGGCGAAGGCGTGCCCGACGACCTGGCCCCCCGGATCTTCGAGCGGGAGGTCACCTCAGGCGCCGGCACCGGGCTCGGCCTCGCGCTGGCCCGCGACCTCGCCTCAGCCGACGGCGGGAGGCTCGAGCTCGCCCAGCGCCGGCCCGCCGTGTTCGCGCTGTTCCTCGCCGGCGTGCCCGCGTCGCTGGCCCCCGACGTGGTGCTGCCGCGCGGGTCGATGATCTCGCCGCGGACGGACCGGCGGTGGCGGTGAGCGGGCGCTGAGCCCGGCTCAGGCCTGAGGGCCGACGTCCCCGTCGCCGAGCCCGACAGCAGGTCGCGGCGCCGCCTGGACGTCGCGTGCGGGAGCCGGCGCCTCGCTGGCCGGGGTGCGCGTCGTGAAGACCAGCTTCTTGTACCCGACGTAGCGCACGATCGTGCCGAGCACGATGCCGAGCACCGTGGAGATGTTGTCCTCCAGCGGGGTGCGCAGGTTGAGGACGTAGTGCGTGAACGCGAGCGTCCCGATGCCGATGAACACCCCGAGCACATTGATCGCCGCGTACAGCGTGAGCTCACGCCCGCGGTGCGTGGTGCGGTGCTGCGAGAAGGTCCAGTGGCGGTTCCCGAGCCACGAGACGAGGGTCGCCACCGCCACCGAGATGATCTTGGCGGTCAGGGGCTTGTCCTCGAGCAGCCTGCCGGGACCGAATCGGAGCGCGTTGAACAGCCCGAGGTCGACGACGAAGGCGACGGCTCCCACGGAGAGGAACCGGCTCAGTTCGAGGAGTCGAGAGCGCATGGCGCGCAGTGGATGCGCGTCGGCGGCGGAGGCAGGCACTGGTCGACCCTATGCCCCGCGCCGGTGTGGCGCCTGTGAACGCTGTGCCCGATTTCACCGATTTCCAGAGCCCTTGTGCGCGTGGACGCTCGTCGGACGGGTCGGCAGCCTCGACTAGGCTCGGGCGTCGTGGCAGCAGCAGTGGTGGCAGTGGTCGGGGGCGGGCAGCTCGCCCGCATGATGACGCCCGCGGCGACCGCGCTCGGGCTGCGGCTGAGGGTCCTCGTCGAAGACGCGGAGTCGTCGGCGGCCCAGGTGGTGGTGGACGCGCCGGTGGGCGCGGCGAACGACCCGGCGGCCGTGGACGCGCTCGTGTCGGGCGCGCAGGTGCTGACGTTCGAGCACGAGCATGTGCCCAACGCCCTGCTCGAGAAGCTCGTCGCCCGAGGCATCGCCGTGCACCCGGGGCCGGACGCACTGGTGCACGCCCAGGACAAGCAGGTCATGCGCGAGCGGCTGGCTGCCCTCGGGGTGCCGTGCCCGCGCTGGGCGCCCGTGGCCGTGGCCGCGGACCTGGACGCGTTCCTCGGCCAGAACGGCGGCTCCGCCGTCGTCAAGACGGTGCGTGGCGGCTATGACGGCAAGGGCGTGCGCGTGGTGCGGTCGAGCGGCGAGGCCGCCGACTGGCTCGCGGCGGCGCAGAGCGGCATGGGCGTCCCGCTCATCGCCGAGGAGATGGTCCCGTTCAGCCGTGAGCTGGCCGTGCTGGTCGCCCGCACCCCGTCCGGCGAGGTGCGCGCCTGGCCCGTCGTCGAGTCCGTCCAGGAGGACGGCGTCTGCGCCGAGGTCATCGCCCCCGCGCCCGGGCTGCACCCCGAGACCGCGCGCGCGGCGCAGGAGCTCGCTGTCCGCGTCGCCGAGGGCCTGGGAGTCACCGGCGTGCTGGCCGTCGAGCTGTTCGAGGTTCCGGGCGCCACGCCCGACGAGCCCCCGCACGTGCTCGTCAACGAGCTGGCGATGCGCCCGCACAACTCCGGCCACTGGACGATCGACGGCGCGGTGACCAGCCAGTTCGAGCAGCACCTGCGGGCGGTGCTTGACCTGCCGCTCGGCGACACGTCGCCCCGGGCGCCGTGGACCGTGATGGTCAACGTGCTCGGCTCCACGCGCGAGGAGCTCACCGACGCCCTGGGGCCCGTGGCCCGCCTGGACCCGGCCGTGAAGGTCCACCTGTACGGCAAGGACGTGCGCCCGGGCCGCAAGCTCGGCCACGTGAACATCTCCGGCGACGACCTCGACGACCTGCGGGCCCGGGCCCGTGCCGCCGCCGCGCTGCTGCGCGGCGACTCCCTGGACCAGAAGGAGATCTGAGATGAGCGCGCAGCCGACGGTGGGCATCGTCATGGGCTCGGACTCCGACTGGCCGGTGATGCAGGCAGCGGCCGACGCGCTCGCCGAGTTCGACGTGCCGGTCGAGGTGGACGTGGTCTCCGCGCACCGGCAGCCCGAGAAGATGATCGACTACGGGCGCACCGCCGCCGCGCGCGGGCTCCGCGTCATCATCGCCGGCGCCGGGGGAGCGGCCCACCTGCCCGGGATGCTCGCGTCGGTGACGACGCTCCCGGTGATCGGCGTGCCGGTCCCGCTCGCGCACCTCGACGGCCTCGACTCGCTGCTGTCCATCGTGCAGATGCCCGCCGGGGTGCCCGTGGCCACGGTCTCCGTCGGCGGCGCCCGTAACGCCGGGCTGCTGGCGGTGCGCATCCTCGCATCGGGCTCCGACGACGAGGCGGCTCGGCTCGCGGCGGCCATGGCCGTGTTCCAGGACGGGCTGCGCGCGCAGGCGGACGCGAAGGGCGAGCGGCTGCGCGCGACATCTGGCACGGGCCAACGCAAGCCCATCGGCTTCGGCGCCTGACCTCTCGCTGACCACGCCTGATCCGACGGCCCGCGAGGGCTGAGTCGGGCCCGTTGCCTCAGCCGGTGGGCGCGCCGCCGGTCGGGCCCGCCGGCCACGTGCCCGCGCCGATCGCCGCGAAGAACCCCGGGGTCTGGTCCGGGTCCAGTCGCACCGTCGAGCCGACGTTGCCCGGCCGGTAGTCCAAGCTGATGATCGGCGGCGTGCCGGTGATCCCGCCCTCGCCCTTGGCGTTGCGGAAGGCGAGCGCGAGGCCGCCCAGGTCGAGGATGCCCGTGCCCTCGCTCACGGTCAGAGCGCCCGTGCCCGCGGTCAGCAGATCGACCTGCCGCCCTGGCTGGAAGACCAGCCCGGGGTTCTCGACCTTGCTGGACAGGGCGCCGATGAGCTGCTGCTGGCGCTCGGCGCGCCCGATGTCGCCCGTCGGGTCCGCCTTGCGCATCCTGGCGAAGGCCAGCGCCTCCACACCGCCGACCTCACGGCAGCCGGGGGTCCACACCATGCCGCTGTCCGCGTCGTCCACCGTCAGGTCCGAGCACAGCTCGACGCCGCCCACGGCATCCACTACCTGCTCGATGCCGCCGAACCCGACCTCGACGTAGTGGTCGACCGTGAGCCCGGTGAGTTGCTCCACGGTCTGCACCAGCAGCGGCGCGCCGCCCCAGGAGAACGCGGCGTTCAGCTTCGACGGGTCGTGGCCGGGGATCTCGACATAGGTGTCGCGCGGGAGGCTGATCAGCGCCGTCGGCCCGCTGTCGGGGACGTGCAGCAGCATGATCGTGTCGGTGCGGGCGCCCTGGGTCTCGGTGTCTTCGATGGCGCCGTCCGCACGCGAGTCCGACCCGGCGAGCAGGTAGGTCGTGCCAGGGGTGCCCGCGGCGCCGGACAGCGCGTCGACGTGGTCGATCTTGCCGTTGGCCCACATCAGCAGGCCGATGGGCCAGGCGAGCATCAGGACCAGCACGATCGCGACGCCGAGCAGGATCATCTTGCGGCGGGGTGCGCGGATCCGCGTGGGCGTCGTGGTCGCGGGCGGACGAGTGCCACCCGCTGCGGAGTCCCGGGTGCGACCGCCGACGGCGGGCCGTTCTGGTGAGGTGGGGGGTCGCTTCGCCGCGGGGTCGGCTGGACGGCCGGCGACGCGGACGGGTGGGGCGGACGCCGGCGCAGCGCCGGAGCCGGTGCGTGCCGTGGCGGGGGTGATCGTCGGCGGGCGCCTGGCGCCCGCGGCAGGCGCTGGGGGGCGTGGCGGCGGCGGAGGCGTGGGCCGGCCCACCCGCGTGGCAGGCGGCGGCGTCGCCGGTCGCGAGCCCGTCGGGCGGGCGGGGCCGGAGTCCGGCTTGCGGTCGGATCCGGGCGCGAAACTGGGCGGGGCAGCCGGGTCCTGCGGCGGCGGCCGGCGGCCGGCAGCGGGCTTCGCAGTCCCGCCCGGGCGCGCGCGAGAGCCCCGCGGTGGCGTGCTGCTGTCGCCGGCCATGTCCGTGATCAGCCGCAGGTGGACGTGACGTCGTTCGCCGAGAAGGCTTCCTTGCCCGCCTTCTTCGTCTGGACGGGTTCGGGGGCCGGGGGCGCAGCGGCATCAGTTGTGGCCGGGGCGGGCTGCTCCGGCGTGCCGCCGGCCGCCGGGTCGTTCCCCGTGCTGGTTCCCGCGTCGGTGGACTGGTCGACCGCTGGGTCGGCGGGGGCCTCGTCGACGCTCAGCATCGGTCGGTCGTTCGCGATGTTGTCCCAGATCGCGTCAGCCTCAGACGTCCACACGACCCGGTTCGGGTCACTCGGGGCAGCTGCCCACGGGATCGTGGTGAAGGTGATGTTGCTGGTGGAGATGCTGCGCAGGCTGAACGCGAGCCCTGCGAGGTTGGCGGGCCGCGCGACGTTCGGGCTCGCGGTGACCGACTCGGTCGCCGCGTCGAGGAAGCGGACCAGGCCCGTGACATCGGTGAGCAGGTTCTTCTCGAAGATCGTCTTGGCCATCGCCGAGAGGAACTCCTGCTGCCGCCCCAACCGCCCGGTGTCGGAGCCGTCGCCGAGGCCCACGCCCTTGCGCGCGCGGGCGAAGGCGAGCGCGGTGCTGCCGTCGAGGGTCTGCTGCCCGGCGGAGAGGTCCAGGCCTGCGTCAGAGGAGCGCATGACGGTGGGGATGCACATGTCGATGCCGCCGAGGGCGCCCACCATCTTGATGAAGCCCACGAAGTCGATCACGGCGAAGTCGGTGAGCGGGACGCCCGTCGTGGCCATGACGGTCTTCATCGCGCACGCTGCGGCGGAGGCCATGTCGCCACCGCGGTCCGCGCCGATCGCGAAGGCCTCGTTGAACATCGCGTTCCGGCGGGCGGAGCTGGTCGACCCGTCGGGCATCGTGCACGAGGGGATGTCCACCAGGGAGTCGCGGGGGATCGACACGAGCTCGACCCGCGACCGGTCGGCCGAGATGTGCATGACGATCGTGGTGTCGGAGCGCATCCCCGCGGCGTCGCCGCCGATCACCGCGTTCTCGCCGTCGCGCTGGTCCGAGCCCAGCAGCAGGATGTTCATGGCCTGCCCGGCGTTCGGATCGCTCGGATCGGTGCTCGTCGGCACGGGCACGTCGCCCAGCAGGTCCGTGACGTCGACCGCGTCGATGTTGCCCTCCATCTTGCCGAGGGCGGTGGCCATGCTGGTCGCGCCGAAGGCGAGCACCGCCGTCATGACGAGGCCGACGCCGCGCAGCACATGGTGCGTGCGCGGGCGCCGCGAGTGGCGGGCGGCCCGTGGGCGCGAAGAGGCTGCGTGGCGGATGGTCACCGGAGGAGCATATGAGGCGCGCGGCGCTCCCGTGGGGGAGCGCCGCGCGCCTCACGTAAGAGATCTGTGGAGATCAGCGGCCGAGCTGGGCGTACTTCGCCTCCGTGGCGTCCTTCTGGGGGCGCCACCAGGCCTCGTTCGCCTTGTACCAGTCGATCGTCGCGGCGAGCCCATCGCGGAAGTTCTCGTAGCGGGGCGTCCAGCCCAGCTCCTCGCGCAGCAGCGTCGAGTCGATCGCGTAGCGCATGTCATGACCCGGCCGGTCGCTCACCAGGTCGTAGGCGTCGCGGCTCTGGCCGGTCAGCTCGAGGATCAGCTCGACGACGTTCTTGTTGTTCTCCTCGCCGTCGGCCCCGATGAGGTACGTCTCGCCGATGCGGCCCTTCTCGAGGATGGCCCACACCGCGGAGTTGTGGTCCTCGACGTGGATCCAGTCGCGCACGTTCTCACCCGTGCCGTAGAGCTTGGGGCGCACGCCGTCGACGACGTTCGTGATCTGGCGCGGGATGAACTTCTCGACGTGCTGGTACGGCCCGTAGTTGTTCGAGCAGTTCGACAGCGTCGCCTCGACCCCGAACGAGCGGACCCACGCGCGCACGAGCAGGTCGCTCGCCGCCTTCGTGGAGGAGTACGGGCTGGACGGGTTGTACGGCGTCTCCGGCGTGAACTTCGCCGGGTCGTCGAGCTCCAGGTCGCCGTAGACCTCGTCCGTCGAGATGTGGTGCAGGCGGGTGGAGTGCCGGCGCACCGCCTCGAGGATCGTGTACGTGCCGATCACATTCGTCTGCACGAAGGGCCACGGGTTCGACAGCGAGTTGTCGTTGTGCGACTCGGCCGCGAAGTGGACGACCGCGTCGGCGTCCTTGACCAGCGCGTCCATCAGGTCCGCGTCGGCGATGTCGCCCTTGACGAACTCGACCTTGTCCGCGACAGGGGCGAGGCTCAGCTCGTCGCCCGCGTACGTCAGGGCGTCGAGCACCGTGACCTGGACCTCGGGGCGCTCGCGCACCGTCTGGTGCACGAAGTTCGAGCCGATGAAGCCGGCTCCGCCGGTGACGAGCAGGCGCATGGTGTCAGACCTCCAGGGACGGATGAGTGCGGCGAGTCTATCGGGATGGGGTGTCGGTCCCGCCCTCTCGGCGGAAGCCGCCGGTCGCCTTCGCGGGCGGCGCGGCCAGCAGGCGCTCGACCTGCGCGCGAGCGGTCCGCGCCGAACGGGTCAGGCGACGGCGCTTGCCGAGCATGCGGGGGAGGAGCCGGGTGAACGAGCCGATCACCCGCAACCGGGTGCGCACCATCGGCCACGGCTGACGCCGCCGGAGCGCGATCGACGCCGTGGTCACCAGGTACCGGAGCACCGCGCGCGTCGCCATCGCGGCCGTCGCGTTCTTGACCAGCATCAGCAGCCGGTTGCGACCGTCGTGGAACCGGAAGAGCTCGCTGCCCTCACCCGTCGACGCGGCGTGCTCATGGTGGACCACCGCGGCCGCACAGTGCCGGACCTGGTAGCCCGCCAGCCGCAGGCGCCAGGACAGGTCGGTGTCCTCGTAGTAGAGGAAGAAGTCCTCGTCGAACGTTCCGACGTCACGGAGTGCGGACGTGCGCAGGATCGCCGCGGCCCCGCAGAACCCGAACACGTCCTCCGGCGGGTGGTGGGCCGCCGCGTCGGCGAGCCAGCCCCGGTCCATGCCGAAACCGTCCGTCCGCACCACGTTCCCGGTGGAGTTGACCAGGGTGACGGACCCCGTGGCATCGGGGACGTAGGCGCCGTCTGGGCCGTCGACCACGTCGGCGTCATCCGCCGTCGCCAGCCGGAACCTCTGTGCGAGCAGCACCGTCGCGGTGAGGCAGGCGACCTCGTCCGGGGCGTCGTCCATCGCCCGCACGAGCGTCGCGACGAAGTCAGGCTCCGGCACCGCGTCGTTGTTCAGCAGGATCACGTATGGGGACGTGGCGGTGTCGAGCACGAGGTTGTTGCCCCCGGCGAAGCCCAGGTTCGTCGGAGACGCGACAAGCCTCGCCCCGGGGTGGCGCGCGGCGACGAGGTCAGGCGTGCCGTCGGTCGACGCGTTGTCGACGACGACCACGTCCATCGTGAGCCCGCCCAGCTCCTGCCGCTCCAACGCGTCCAGGCAGCGGTCGACCAGGTCGATGCCGTTGTAGGTCACCGTCACGACGGTGACGTCGGCGCCCACCGTCTGCCTGGTCATGCGGTGTACACGTCGAGGGTGCGCTCGGCGCACCTCGCCCAGGTCAGCTCACGGGCCCACGCCTGCCGGGCGGCGCGGGCCGCGGTGTCATCCGGGCCGTCGAGCGCGGAGCCCAGCGCGTGGGCGAGCGCCTCGGCGTCGTCCGGGGGCGCCGCGACCGCATGCGGGCCGGCGACCTCGTGGAGCACCGGCAGATCCGAGACGACGACGGGCCGTCCCGCGGCGAGGGCCTCGAGGACGGGGAGCCCGAAGCCCTCGTCGGTCGACGGGAGCACCAGCGCCCGGCTCGCCGCGACGAGGCCCCGGAGATCAGCGTCGTCGAGCCAGCCGGTCAGGTGGACGCCCGCGCGGCCCTGGAGCGACTGCTCGCGTCCTGCCGGCCCTGCCAGGACCAGGTCGGGCGTGCCCGGGACGGTGTCGCGCAGGATCGCGTGCGCCTCGAGGAGCCGCGGCAGGTTCTTGCGAGGGTCGAGCGAGCCGACGAAGACCACGTAGTCGTCAGGCAGGTCATGTGCGCGCAGCCACACGGACGCGGCAGGCGGCGCGTCGAACCAGGCGTCCTCGACGCCTAGCCGCACCGCGACCACCTGCGCATGCGGCAAGGAGTAGTGCTCGCGGACCGCCGCCGCGACGACCTCGGTGGGGGTGAGCACCTGGGCGCCGCGGCCCAGGGCCCGGGGGACGAGCTCGCGGTAGAGCAGGCTCGCCGCGCTGACTGTCTCGGCGTGCAGGGCATAGGTCAGGTCGTGGATCGTCACGACCTCGCGGGCGGACCGGGTCGGGGGCGAGACGAAGTTGGTGCCGTGGAACACATCGGTCGGCCCGACGAGCAACTCGATCGGGGGGAACTGGGTGCGGCGCCAGCACTCCCGCAGCATGCGGGCGGGCACGCGCGGCCCGACCTGCGTGACATCGCCCGGGAGGTCGGCCAGGCGCGCGCCGCGCGCCGTCCAGGTCGTGACCCGCACATCGGCGGCCAGGCCACGGCGGGACGCCGCCGCCGGCAGCTCCCGCACCAGGTTCTCCACGTACCTCCCGATCCCGGTGCGGGGGCCGAGCAATGGGGTCGCGTCGAGCGTGATCAGCACCGCTGCATGCTCTCATGCGCGGCATGGACGATGATGTTGTCGAGACTGCACCGCCACGGCGTTGGCGGCACCACACGCGACAGCGCGCTGGGCGCCCGTTTTGCCGTAAGTCGACCGTCCCGTCCGGACAGTCGCCTCGTGTATCGTCTGCGACGCCACCGGCCCGATCAGCGGGCCCGGTCGAAACAAGAACGGAACCCGCTGTTGGGCCTCTTGACCGACACTCGCGAGGTTTATAAGTCCCGCGAGCTGCTCCATAACTTGACGCTCCGCGAGCTCCGGGGCAAATACAAGGGGACGGCCCTTGGCTGGGCCTGGTCATTGATCAACCCCTTGGCCACCACTGCGATCTTCACGATCGTGTTCTCGACCGTGATGAGGGTCAACCCGCCCGTCGGCGTCAACGGCCTGCACAACTACTCCCTGTTCCTGCTGTGCGGCCTCCTCACCTGGAACTTCATGGCGGGCGCCTTCCAGACGGGCATGGGATCGCTAGTCGCCAACGGCAATCTCATTAAGAAGACCTATTTCCCGCGCCGGCTCCTGGTGATCTCGAACGTGGCTGCGGCATTCGTGTCGTATGCGATCGAGATGCTCGTGCTGATCGTGATCTTCCTCGCGTTCCGGGTGAACGTGCTCCCGTATGTGCCCGTGATCTTCCTGGTCATGGTGCTCCTCGGGGTGTTCGCGCTCGCGCTCGCGCTCATGCTGTCGGTCGTCAACGTCTATTTCCGCGACATCGCGCACTTCGTCACGCTGTTCATGCAGCTTTGGTTCTACGCGACTCCGATCATTTACCCGATCACGCTGATCGAGGACGTCCGCGGCTCCGGGAGCTGGGCTGACAAGCTGCATCTTGTCGACATTTATCAGTTGAATCCGATGGTGGGCTTCGTCGAGTCGATCCGCGACATGATGTATGCGGGCCATCTCCCCGACTGGAAGCCCATCGCCTACTGTCTCGTCGTCACAGTCATCCTCCTGTGGATCGGGAACCGGGTCTTCGGGCGCATGGAGAAAAGGCTGGCTGAGGAACTGTGAACAATCCTGTCATCACCGTCGACAACGTCGCGAAGCGCTTTCGGATCTACCACGAGCGGAACCAGTCGATCAAGGTCGCGCTCATGCGTGGCCGGCGTGCCAAGTTCGATGAGTTCTGGGCGCTGCAGGACATCGACTTGGAGATCCCCGAGGGCAAGACCTTCGGCCTCGTGGGGCACAACGGCTCGGGCAAGAGCACGCTCCTGAAGTGCCTGGCGAAGATCCTCGTCCCGGACCGCGGGGACATCGCCGTGCGCGGCAAGGTCTCCGCGCTGCTCGAGCTGGGCGCGGGTTTCCACCCCGAGCTCTCGGGCCGCGACAACGTGTACCTCAACGGCTCGATCCTGGGGCTGACGAAGGCGGAGATCGACCGGAAGTTCGACGACATCGTCGACTTCGCCGGCCTCTCGGCCTTCATCGACACCCCGGTCAAGAACTACTCGTCGGGCATGTACGTGCGGCTGGGGTTCTCCGTGGCGATCAACGTCGACCCGGACATCCTCATGGTGGACGAGGTGCTGGCCGTCGGCGACGAGGAGTTCCAGCGCCGCAGCATGGAGAAGTTCAAGGAGTTCAAGGACGACGGGCGCACGATCGTCGTCGTCAGCCACGCCCTGGGCACCATGCGCGACCTGTGCGATGAGGTGGCGTGGCTCGACCACGGCCGCCTGCAGTCGGTCGGCAAGCCCGGTGAGGTCGTCGACGACTACATCGAGACCTCGCACACGGACCGCGACGAGGAGGCCGCCAAGGAAGGGCGCCTGCGTCACGGCTCGGGAGAGATCCGCCTCGAGGACGTCGAGCTCCTCGTCGACGGCGTGCCCACGACCACGGTGCACACCGGAGACGACGTGACGTTCCGGCTGCGGTACGAGGCCTCGAGCGACGTCGACGACGCGGTCTTCGGCCTGGCCATCGCCACGCTCTCCGGACAGAACGTCACCGGGCCCAACACGAAGGACGGCGGTCTGCGGATCGACGTGCGGCGTGGGGCCGGCCAGGTGGATCTGCGTGTTCCCCGCATCATGCTGTTGGCGGGGACCTACGACGTGACGGTCGCGTCTACCGACTCGACGCTCACGCACACCTTCGACCACCAGAAGAACCTCTTCCGGTTCGATGTGCTTGCAGGGCAGCCGACCGACCGGTTCGGCATCGTGAGTCTTGGGGGGACCTGGCAGAGCAACGGAGTGCAACATGGCTGAGCCGACGTACCGATCCCCCGAGGCGCTTGGGCTGCCTTTCGACCAGTACCAGCGCTACGCCACAGCGGCGCGCGCCGTCGAGGGCCTCGGCGGCTGGACCGGCCGGCGCGTGCTCGACGTCGGAGGCGCGCCTGGCTTCCTCGAGCTGTTCTTCGATGACGCGCAGGTGGCGGTGATCGACCGGTTCGGCACGCACGGCGGCAACTTCGTCGTGGCGGATGGCGCGCACCTGCCGTTCGACGACGACGCCTTCGACATCGTGATCTCGCTCGACACCCTGGAGCACATCCCCGCCGAGTTCCGCGCGGCGTTCCTCTCCGAGTGCCGCCGGGTCGCCCAGGACTTCGTCGTCCTGAGCGCGCCACACGACACCGAGGGCGTCGCGTTGGCCGAGAACGCGTTGCAGGCGTTCGTGACGGCGCGGTTCGGCGAGGTCTTCGGCACATTGCAGGAGCACATCGACAACGGGCTGCCGAAGATCGAGGACACGCTCGCCGCGTTCAGCGGCGACGGGTGGAACGCGGTCCGGCTCCCCAGCGGCTACCTGCCCCGGTGGCTGCTCGGCATGGTCTTCCACCATGAGCTGCTGGCGTCGGGCCTGCCCGCGCTGCCGGAGCTGCACCGGTTCTACAACGAGCGACAGTCGCTCAACGACAACGCCGACCCGTCCTACCGGCAGGTCGTCGTGGCGTCCGGCCGTCGTAGCCTCGACGAGCTCGAGGCGCTCATCGACTCGCTGCGCAGCCCGGCCACGTCGCCCGACTCCGACGCGACACTGGCGGCGATCGGTGGCACGGTGCTGAGCGCGCGGCTGTCCGGAACCGGGCAGATGGCCGAACTGCAGCACAAGGTCTCGCGGCTCGAGGCGGAGCTGGCGGCGGCTCGATCCGAGACGCACAACCGGGACATCGAGCTGGCGCAGCTCCGCGCCCGGCTTGTGGTCGCGCAGGGGAAGGCGGAGGCCAGCAGGTACAGCCTGGAGCGGGTCGCGAGCGCGGCGGCCCGACGGCTCCGTAGGCCGGATGGGGGACAGCAGTGACCGATGGGGGACAGCAGTGAGCAAGGACTTCGCAATGGGCACGGTTTCAGTCGTCGTCGTGAACTACCGCGGTGCTGAGGACACCATCGCGTGCCTCAAGGCGTTCGCGGACATCGACTGGCCGGCCGACAAGCTCGAGCTCGTCGTCGTCGACAACGCGAGCGGCGGCACAGACGTCAAGCAGATCAAGCAGGCCGTCCCGCACGCGCGGGTGATCGAGTCGAAGAAGAACCTCGGCTTCGCCGGCGGCTGCAACCTGGGCGTGGAGAAGGCGACGGGGGAGTTCGTCGCGTTCATCAACAACGACGCGCGCCCTGACCGCGCGTTCCTCTCGGCCGCGATCCCCGAGCTCGAGTCCAACCTCGACGTCGGAGCCGTCGCCACGAAGGTCCTCGACTGGGAGGGCAAGACGATCGACTTCGTCGCCGCGGGGATGTCCTGGTACGGCCAGGCGTTCAAGCTGGGTGTGGGCGAGAAGCCGGCCGACGGGCCCGAGGCCCGGCGCGACATCCTCTTCGGCACGGGCTCCTCGCTCATCCTCCGCAAGGAGGTCTTCGAGAAGGTCGGCGGCTTCGACGACGACTACTTCATGTTCTTCGAGGACGTCGACCTCGGCTGGCGCCTGTGGGTGCTCGGCTACCGGGTCCGCTACGTCCCGCAGTCGATCTCGTACCACCGCCATCACGCCTCGATGTCGTCGATCGGCAGCTGGCGCGAGAAGTACCTGCTCGAGCGCAATGCGCTCTACACGATCTACAAGAATTACGGCGAGGAGAACCTCTCGAGGTTCCTCCCCGGCGCCATCGCGCTCGCCATCCGCCGCGGGGTGGTGCTCGGCGGCGACGACCCCACGCAGCTGGACCTGGCCCACGGGCACGACCCGCTGGAAGGCCCCACCGCCGAGGTGTCCCGCACCGTGCTGGCGTCCACCTACGCCGTCGACGAGTTCGTGCGCAACCTGCCGGCGATGCGGGCGAAGCGTGACGTGCTGCAGGCGGCCCGGCGCCGCACCGACACCGAGATCGTGCGCCTCTTCGGTGAGCCGATGCGCCCCAACATCCCCGACGCGGGCTTCGTCGACGCCTATCAGGCAGTCGTGGACGCGTTCGACGTCGCCACCCCCTTCGGCGGCCGTCGTCGCATCCTGGTCGCCACAGGCGACACCGTCTCGAAGCGCATGGCCGGACCCGCCATCCGGGCGTGGCAGATCGCGAGCGCGCTCTCCAAGGAGCACGACGTCCAGCTGGTCACGACCGGGACCTGCGACCTCACGAGCCCCGACTTCACGATCAAGCACGTCAACGGCCGCGATCTTGTCCAGTTGGAGAAGTGGGCGGACGTGATCGTGTTCCAGGGCTTCCTGATGCACGAGCACCCGGTGCTCAAGAACAGCGACAAGATCGTCGTCGTCGACATCTACGACCCGTTCCACCTCGAGCAGCTCGAGCAGGCGCGCGACCTGGGAGAGAAGGCCCGCCGCGAGGTCGTGCGGTCCTCGACGGCCGTGCTCAACGAGCAGATCTTGCGCGGCGACTACTTCATGTGCGCAGCCGAGAAGCAGCGCGACTTCTGGCTCGGCCAGATGGCGGCGCTCGGACGGGTCAACCCGGCTGTCTACGACGAGGACGAGACGCTGAACTCGCTCATCAGCATCGTCCCGTTCGGTGTGGGCGACGAGCCGCCCGTGGCCACGAGGCCGATGGTCAAGGGCGTCATCCCCGGCATCGGCAAGGACGACAAGGTCATCCTCTGGGGCGGTGGGATCTACAACTGGTTCGACCCGCTGACGCTCATCCGCGCGATCGACGTCGTCAAGGAGACGGTGCCGGAGGTCCGGCTCCTGTTCATGGGGGTCAAGCACCCGAACCCTGCCGTGCCGGAGATGCGGATGGCGGTCCAGGCCAAGGACCTCGCCCGGGAGCTGGGACTGCTCGGGACGCATGTCATCTTCAACCACGAGTGGGTGGCGTACGAGGAGCGGCAGAACTTCCTGCTCGAGTCGGACATCGGCGTGAGCACGCACCTCGACCACGTCGAGACGGCGTTCTCCTTCCGCACGCGCATCCTCGACTACCTGTGGGCGTCATTGCCCATCGTCTGCACCGACGGGGACTCGCTGGCGGCCCTCGTGTCCTCGCGCAACCTGGGGCGTGTCGTCCCCGCCGGTGACGTCGACGCCCTTGCCGAGTCCCTGACCGAGGTGCTCACCAAGCCGGAGCTCGCCGCGGAAATTCGGGCGAACATCGAGGACGTGGCTCCGGAGTACCGCTGGAGCGAGGCGCTCCGCCCGCTGGTCGAGTTCTGCCGCAATCCGCGGCGGGCGCCCGACCTCGTCGACCCGGAGTCGGCGAAGGCCCTCGGAACCCCGGTCTCGGTGGTGCCCCCGCGGTGGGGCGGGCTGCGCGGGGACGCCGCGCTCGTGCGGGAGTACTTGCAGGACGGCGGAGTGGTCAACGTCGTGAGCAAGGCGGGCGGCCGGGTCAAGCGCCTGGTGCTTCCGCCGCGGGCGTGACAACCCGCTCGTAGATCGAGATCGAGGCCCTGACCGGGAATCCGGTCAGGGCCTCGTGTCGTGGTGGCGGCGGGCTCCCGCGGGACCCGCCTGGCTCAGGGGCTCAGGACAGCCGTGAGCCGCTGCTGTCGTCCTCGTGGGCGGCGGTCGACGGCAGTGCGGTGTCCGAGCGGACATCCTCCACGTCGAGCCGGAGGAGCGCGACCTCCTCGGCGAGCGTCCGCACCTCCTCCTCCAGCGTCGACAGCTCCACGCTGTACTGCACGGAGATGAGCAGCAGCACGAGCATGGCGGCGAAGAAGAGCAGGTTGACCGGCGCCTCGAAGCCGAGCTGCGAGGCCGTCCAGGTGAGCAGGCTCGGCACGAGGCCGACGACGCCGGTGATGATGGCGATGACGATCCAGATCGCCGCGTACTTCTCCCTGATGCGCCGACTGCGCATCAGGAGCAGGATCACGAAGAGCGTGACGCCGGCAAGCGCCAGCGATGCGATGTACCCGGTCATGCGTCCTCCGCCAGACGGGCGCCTGTGGCCGGACGGCTCAGGGCGATGAGAAGTGCGAGCACAGCCCGCAGGAGGAACAGGCTCGCGCGCACCGGGTTGTGGGAGGGGCTCCCGCCCGCCCGGGCGCGCATCTCGACCGGGATCTGGCGGACGCGGAGCTTCGCGCGGGCCGCGATGACCAGTGACTCGATGGTGTCCCCGAGATATTCCGCGGGATAGCTCGGCGCGAAGAGCGCGATCGCCCGGGGGCCGGCGGCCTTGAACCCCGAGGTGCTGTCGGTAAGCTGGGTGCCGGTGACCCGGGAGAGCACCCACGACAGGCCGCGCATGGCCCACCGGCGGGGCCCACGGGCTGTGTAGTTCCCCCGACCGGCGAACCGGGCCCCGATGACCAGGTCGGCGTCCTCCTGTGTGAGGAGGTCCACCAGCCGGGGCACGTCGCGCGGGTCGTGCTGTCCGTCGGCGTCCAACTGGACGACCACGTCGTAGCCGTGGCGTTGCGCGTACTTGAAGCCGGCACGCATCGCGCCGCCCACCCCCAGGTTGATGGGAAGGTCGAGGACGGGGACGCCGCAGCGTCGCGCGACCTCGGAGGTGCGGTCCGTCGAGCCGTCGTTGACGACGAGGATGTCCACATTCGCGACCGTCTCGTCGACCTCGGCCAGCACGCCCGGGAGAGCGTCCTGCTCATTCCATGCGGGGATGACGACGAGGACACGGCGTGGGAGCGGGACAGTCACGCCCATAGGGTACCGGCGCCCCCGTGACGCGATTCTCGGCGGCGTTCACGCAGGTGTGGGGCGCCGGCGGCACGGACGATTCGCAGCCCTTCCCACCCAACCCGCTAGAATCGGCCCGCTCGTCGGGCGACGGGTCGCAGGACCTTGCGGGGTGCCGGATCCAGCCGGCGGCGCGGCGCTAGAGGATTGAGGTTGCGGTGCAGCAGTGGGTTCCCATGAACGACCTGTCCAGGGCTATCAACGAGCAGCGGGCTGCCCTGGAGGGCGCCTGGTCTCGGGTGCTCGACTCCAGCTATGTGGTGATGGGGCCTGAGCACGCCGCCTTCGAGGCGGAGCTGGCGGCGCTGGTGGGAGCCACTGACGCGGTGGCGGTCGCCTCCGGCACGGACGCTCTGGAGCTGATGCTCCGCGCCACAATGCCGGGTGGCCGCGATGTGGTCGTCACCGCCGCCAACTGCGGGGGGTACACCACCACGGCGGCTCGGCGCGGGGGGTTCACGGTGCGGTACGTCGACGTCGACGCTCAGACGCACCTCGTCGACCCCGACGCCCTCCTCAAGGTCCTGGACGAGCGCGTGGGAGTCGTGGTCGTGACGCACCTGTACGGGCGCGCGGCCGACGTCGCCGCCGTGCGGGCTGTGTGCGAGCCGCGTGGGATCCGTGTGGTCGAGGACTGCGCGCAGGCGATCGGCGCCCGCACGGACGAGGGACCGGTGGGCTCGCGGGCCGACGCCGCGGCCTTCAGCTTCTACCCGACGAAGAACCTCGGCGCGCTCGGCGACGGGGGAGCGGTGACGACCTCGTCCGAGGAGATCGCCGCGAGGCTGCGCGCGCTGCGCCAGTACGGCTGGGACGCCAAGTACCGCATCGGCGTCGACGGTGGCCGCAACTCGCGGCTGGACGAGGCGCAGGCTGCGGTGCTGCGCACGCGCATGCCCCTCCTGAGCGCACAGAACGAGGCCAGGCGCGGCATCATCCAGCGATACGCCGCAGTCGGTGCGAGCGGCGTCCGGGTCCTCCCCGCCGAGGGCGCCGGGCACGTCGGGCACCTCGCGGTGGTCGTCGCGGACGATCGCGCGAGGCTCCGCGAGCACCTGGAGAGCCACCTCATCAGGACGGACGTGCACTACCCCGTCCCGGACCACCTGCAGGACGCCTTCCGCGATGAGTACGCCGACGTCTCCCTCCCGGTGACAGCGTCGCTGGCCGACAGGATCCTCACGCTCCCCTGCTTCGCGGAGATGACGCCGGACGAGGTCGACCGCGTCTGTGGCGCATTGGCGAGCTACTGACCGTGTCCTCCACCGAAGACATCAAGTACTCGGTCGTCGTCCCGGTCTACGGGAACGAGGGCACTGTCGAGAGCGTCACCCGGCGGCTCGAGGAGATCTCCCTCCAGCTGGACGGCCGGCTCGAGGTGGTGTTCGTCATCGACAGCTCGCCTGATCGGTCGGCGTTGGTCCTCGAGAA
Organism: Cellulomonas timonensis; assembly: GCF_900046455.1. Taxonomy (GTDB): domain Bacteria; phylum Actinomycetota; class Actinomycetes; order Actinomycetales; family Cellulomonadaceae; genus Cellulomonas_A; species Cellulomonas_A timonensis. The sequence goes on along the minus strand of NZ_FCOT01000010.1, from coordinate 247,373 downwards.
GGTGCTCCCCGCATCGACGATCGACTCACAGCTGATCTACCACTCGCGGAACTTCGGGTCGTTCGCCGCGATCCGCACCGGCCTGGCAGCCGCCCGCGGTGAGTTCATCGGGGTGATGGCGGCGGATCTGCAGGAGCCGCCGGAGCTCATGCTGACCTTCTTCGAGACGCTGGACACGGGCGAGTTCGATGTGGTCGTCGGCCGGCGCGAGTCACGTGAGGACCCCGCGCTCTCGTCGTTCATGTCGCGGAGCTTCTGGAACCTCTACCGCAAGCTGATCGAGCCCGAGATCCCTCGAGGCGGCGTCGACGTGTTCGGCTGCACCCGGGATGTCGCCCGACAGCTGCTCGCGCTCGACGAGTCGCACTCGAGCCTGGTGGGGCTGCTGTACTGGGTGGGGTACCGCAGGGCCGAGGCGCCCTACTCGCGCTCGAAGCGCGAGCACGGGAAGAGCGGGTGGACGATGCACCGGCGGATCCGCTACCTGCTGGACTCGGTGTTCTCCTTCACGGACCTGCCCATCTCGGTCCTCACCGGCATCGGCGCCGGGGGGATGGTGCTGACGATCCTCGCGAGCGTCATCGTCTTCGTCGGATGGGCGGCAGACCGGATCGCCGTCAGCGGCTACGCGCCGCTGATGCTGACCATCTTGCTGTCGACCTTCACGCTCCTGTACGGCCTGGGGGTGGTGGGCTCGTACGTCTGGCGCACCTATGAGAACAGCAAGCGGCGGCCGTCCTCCATCGTGATGAGCAACAAGGTCTTCGCACGTGCGCTCGACTGAGATGCGGGCGCTGCTGGGATCCGCGTTGCGGTTCGGCGTGGTGGGCGGCGCCAACACGCTGGTGACCGGTGTGCTGTTGTCGCTCCTCTCCCTCGTCATCGCCCCGGGGTTGGCCTACACCGTGGTGTTCGCCCTCGGAATCCTGTTCTCGACGTTCATGGCCGGGCGTTTCGTCTACCGCGTCGAGATGGCGCGCGCGCAGATCCTGCAATATGTGGCCATGTACATCGGCGTCTACGTCGTGGGCCTGGGGGTCCTCGCTGTCGCCGTCGGCCAGGGCTTGCCACCGGGATACTCGGGGCTTGTCGTGCTGGTCACCGCGCCCTTGACCTTCCTGGGCGGGCTTCTGATCGTTCGACGGACGGCGCCTGGACAGGCGGTCCGACAGCAAGAGGGGATGACGTCGTGACCGACTTCTTCGTGCATGAGCTGGGTGTCTGCGAGACGGCGAGCGTCGGGCGCGGTACTCGGGTGTGGGCTTTCGCCCACGTCCTCGCGGGGGCTGTGATCGGCGCCGACTGCAACATCTGCGACCACGTGTTCATCGAGAACGACGTCGTCGTCGGCGATCGCGTCACGATCAAGAGCGGTGTCCAGCTGTGGGACGGCATCCGGCTCGCGGACGACGTGTTCGTCGGGCCCAACGTGACGTTCACCAACGACCGGTTCCCCCGCAGCAGGCAGTACCCCGAGTCGTTCCCGACGACGCGCATCGACCAGGGGGCGTCGCTGGGGGGCGGGGCCGTCATCCTTCCCGGAATCCACGTGGGACGAGGCGCGATGGTGGGCGCGGGGGCTGTGGTGACAAAGGACGTCCCGGCGAACGCCGTGGTGGTGGGGAACCCGGCGCGCATCATCGGCTACGGGCCCAGTGCCGAGGCGCCCCGTGCCGCCCAGGTCCCGGCCATGCCCCAGAGCCTGATAGCCGGGGCTGCGACGGTCGCTCTGCGACGTGCCGACGACCTGCGGGGCTCCCTCGTCTCCACCGAGCTGGACGACGAGCTCCCGTTCCGGCCCGCGCGCTACTTCACTGTCTTCGACGTGCCCACCCGCGACGTGCGGGGGGCGCATGCCCATCGCAAGTGCGAGCAGTTCCTCGTCAGTTTGAGCGGATCGGTCACCTGCGTGGTCGATGACGGCGTCCAGCGCCAGGAGGTCGTCCTCGACCGGCCGGACCTCGGCCTGTACATGCCGGCGATGGTGTGGGGGACCCAGTACCGATACAGCGCCAACGCGGTGCTCGGGGTCTTCGCCTCGCTGCCGTATGACTCAGACGACTACATCCGCGACTACGAGACCTTCCTCGAGGCGCGAGGATTGACCCCCACGCGGCAGAGCGCCGACCAGCCCTCATGATCCTGCGCTGGGACGCGATGCGGCGCAGCAGGCTCGGTCGAGCGCTGACCGGGGCACGCGCCCGTGAGGTCGCCTTGGTCGCCGCCGTGCTCGTGGTGTTGGAACTGCTGATGTTCTGGCACTACTTCACCGGCAACGTGGTCCCGGCGCCGGATGACTTCATCGGGTCGTACAACAACGAGCCGCTTGCCTGGTGGCGCGACGGCTCGCTGCTGAGCCCAGCTCAATGGATGCCGTACTCGTGGGGCGGCTTCCCCGCGGCGATCTCGATCCAGAACGGCTCGTGGTACCTGCCGATTGGCATCTTCGCCGCGATCACCCCCTACTCCATCCACGCTGCCGCGGCACTGCAGGCGCTGCACGTCGCCTTCGGCGCGCTCGGGGTGTACGTCCTCGGCCGGCGTTGGGGGCTCGCGCGCTCCGCGACGATGTTCGGCCTGGTGACCTACTTCTTCGCTGCCAGCTTCTACACGAACGCCCTGCACCCGGACATCGTCCGAGGAGCCGCGTGGGCGCCGTGGGTGATCGCAGTCCTGTCGCCGACCTGGGCCTGGAAGCGCTGGTGGGGGATCCCGGTTGCTGCCGTGGTGATCTGGCAGGCGTTGGCGGGGAGCTACCCCGGAGTCATCGTCGCGGGAGCCTACTGCGGGATCGCCTGGGTGGTGACCGCGCAGATCGTGCGCCGGCCGAGGATTCGGGACTTCCTGCTCCCGTTGTGTGTGGCGGGCCTGGGAGCCCTCCTGCTGTCGGCGCCGAAGTACCTGACGGCGATCGGCCTGCGGGGCACGGGATCGCCGACAGGGGTGGACGAGTCGATCTTCGACTGGCGCATGGTCGGCACCACGATTTTCCCCTACGACCTCGTCGGGTTGCCGAACGACCCCTCGATGCGGGCGTTCTTCCTGCCGGCGGCGTGCTGGGCGGCGCTCGCCCTCGTGCGCTGGCGCGACCCGCTCGTACGGGTCTGCGCCGTGGCCGGCGGAGTGGTGCTGGCCCTCGGCATGCCGTTCATGCCGTGGTACTCGGCGCTCGAGGCCCTTCCCGGGCTCGACCTCAGCCGATTCCGCATGGCCGACTTCCGCGTCTACCTCCTGCTCGTCGTGGTGGTCGCTGCCATGGCGGGGATCTCCCGCGCGCTCGCGCGGGCCCGCGCGGAGGAGCCCTCGCGTCGCCGCTGGGCGCATCCCTGGGGGAGCGCCGCGCTGCTGGGGATGGTGCTGCTCGCCCTGGCCGTCGCCGAGCGCGCCAACTACCAGGTCGCACGCTGGGTCGAGCCGTGGACGCTGCTCGCCGCCTCGGCCGCCGTCGTGGCGTTGCTGGGCGGGTTCGGCCGGGCCCGATGGCACGCCAACCGCGGGGACCTGCGCCGATGGGTCGCGGTGCTGACAGTCCTGGGGGCGCTGTCGGGAATCTCCTGGGCGTATGCGATCACCGCGTCATGGCGCACCGAGCGGGCCGCCCTCGAGACAGCGGTCTGGGGTGAGACGTCCGACGAGCTGATCGAGGATGGCGCCGAGCTCGAGCTCTCCTCGACGCAGCGACCCGCACGCATCGCTCTCGATGAGCTTCCGGTCTCGGCTGGGGCGGTCAACTGGAACTCGTCCTTCTACCACCGCCAGGACGCAGTGGGAGGGTACGTCAACCTCAAGGGCCAGCCGGCTTTCGAAGCGGCCCTCGCGGCGCTCGCCAATCCGGACACCGCCGAGGAGACGACCGCGCTGTACGAGGCGCCCGGGCTGGGCATCGAGGTGGGCGCGGACGATGAGCTCCCGGCGCCGTCTGCCGTCGAGGAGTGCGCGGACTCTGGGGCCTGCGGCGAAGGGCTCGTCATCCTGCCGGACGCCTACGACGTGGGGGATCTCAGCTACCGGGTCACTGCGGCATCGAGCACGTCAGTGCTGTTCAACGAGGCGTATTACCCGGGGTGGTCCATCGAGGCATGTGAGGTCGGCGCCAGCGCGGACAACTGCCGGGTAGTGGAGCCTCGGATGGGCGCCGCTGGGCTCGTCCTCACAGATCTTCCGGCTGGCGACTGGATCGTCGATCTCGAGTATGCGACGCCTCACCAAAGCGCTGCCGGCGCCGCGTTCCTCACGGGGACGGTCCTGCTCATGGGAGCCTCGGTGACGATGGTGGTCATGGCACGACGCCGGCGATCCGCATCGGACCCTGCAGAGCCGTCCGACCACGAGATGACGCTCGACGAGCCAGTCCGAGCGGTGTAGCCCACTGCCTCAACGGGCGTGAAAGCGAGGCCTCCGGGTCGTCGAGCAGGAGATGCCCTCCTTCTCGCGCGGGCGGAGGCCTCGCGTGCCTGCGCGCTCACGTACTGGCTCCTGCCTGGCGCGGGCGCTCCCCTTGCCACACGCTGCGTGGTCCCCACGTCGCCCAAGCTCGGGCTGTGTGGTCGACAGCAGCCACCTCCGCCCCCAGATCGCCGGCCCCGGCTGGTCAGCTGCGAGCTCCCGGTCGTGACTGGCGACCGGGAGCCCGCGAGCCTCAGTTGACGGTGACCGTGCGGCAGCCGAGGACGGTGTTGGGCCCGGAGGGGAGGTTGATGGCGTAGAGGCAGACCTGGTGGGTGCCGGGTGTGGCGGCGACGGTCAGGTCGTAGGCGTGGTTGGGGCCGACGGTGGGGAACGTGTCGTTGACGGCGGGGGAGGGCAGGTCGGCGTTGAAGGCGTAGCCGACGCCGTCGACGTACATGTGCACCGGGATCGGGGCTGTGGTGTCCCAGTCGAAGGCCCAGCCCTTGGCGTTGATGGCGCCGTTCGCGCCGGTGAGCGAGTCGATCACGCCGACCGGGGCCTGCGACTGGGTGGAGGCGACGGTGACCGTGCGGCAGCCCAGGATCGTGTTGGGCCCGGAGGGGAGGTTGATGGCGTAGAGGCAGACCTGGTGGGTGCCGGGTGTGGCGGCGACGGTCAGGTCGTAGGCGTGGTTCGGGCCGACGGTGGGGAATGTGCCGTTGACGGCGGGGGAGGGCAGGTCGGCGTTGAAGGCGTAGCCGACGCCGTCGACGTACATGTGCACGGGGATCGGCGCGGTGGTGTCCCAGTCGAAGGCCCAGCCCTTGGCGTTGATCGTGCCGTTCGCGCCGGTGAGCGAGTCGATCACGCCGACCGGGGCCTGCGACTGGGTGGAGGCGACGGTGACCGTGCGGCAGCCCAGGATCGTGTTGGGCCCGGAGGGGAGATTGATGGCGTAGAGGCAGACCTGGTGGGTGCCGGGTGTGGCGGCGACGGTCAGGTCGTAGGCGTGGTTGGGGCCGACGGTGGGGAATGTGCCGTTGACGGCGGGGGAGGGCAGGTCGGCGTTGAAGGCGTAGCCGACGCCGTCGACGTACATGTGCACCGGGATCGGCGCGGTGGTGTCCCAGTCGAAGGCCCAGCCCTTGGCGTTGATGGCGCCGTTCGCGCCGGTGAGCGAGTCGATCACCCCGACCGGCGGGTTGGCCTGCGGCGCTTGCACTGTCACCGTCTGGCAGCCGAGGGCGGGGTTCGGCCCCACCGGGGGGGTGATCGCGTAGACGCACACCGTGTGCTGGCCGTTGGCCACCGGGATGTTTGCCTGGAAACCATGCTGGTTCCCGGCGCCGGGGTACTTCGCGCCGATGTCCGCCCGGGTCTGGTTGGCCGTGATCGCGTGGCCGACGCCGTCCACGTAGACGTGCACCGGCACGGCAGTGGTCGGGACGTCGAGGTCCAGCGCCCAGCCGCTGACGGTGAGCCCAGAGTCCGTGCCGGCGAGTTGGTCGATCGAGCCGAGGGGGTTCCCCCCGGCGGTGGTCGACCCGAACCAGTCGGTGAAGTAGCTCCAGAAGTTGCGGTTCCCGTAGGAGGAGCACGAGTCACCGGTGCCGTATCCGGCGGCTAGCGCCGCCGCGTTCGGTTGGTACGGCGTGTAGTTGTACAGGCTGGCCGTCGCCTGGTTGTGAATCATGACGGGCGCGGACCCGCACGCGGCGTTGGGGTGGAAGCGGACGTTGTTGACGATGCCGGCGCGGTGGCCGAAGCCGTTGGGGTTGACGGCGTAGCTCTTGAGCTGCCATGCCGCCGAGTACACCTGGTTGAAGAACCCGTAGTACTTCGTGTCGCAGGCGGCAGTGTCAGGGCAGCCGTACCCCATGGCGCTCCGGTAGCGGTTCGCGTAGAGCGCGTTCCCGGAGGCGGTGACCAGGCCCTGCTCCTTCTGCAGCATGACGAGGAGCACCCGCGGGCTGATGCCGCACGCCTGGGCGACGTTGTAGATGATCGTGCTCGCACGCTCACCGGCGGCGCCCTGGTATGGACGCGTGCATCGGGAGTCGGCGCTCCGCGAGGTGGTGTCCTGCGCGTAGTCCTTGAGGCACGGTGTGCCATCGGAGCCGGGCTTGCACCCCGCTCCGCGCGTGTCGAGGAACCCCTGGATGTCGGCGGCGCCCATCGTGGCGGTGTCGTAGAACGTCGTGTCGCTGATGATGAAGCCGGGGTTGAACCCGCTGAGGTCGGCTGCGCGCGCGTCCGAGGCCCCCGACGGGGACATCAGCTGGATGACCGTCAGGAGCACGGCCGTGCAGAGCGTGGCCAGGGCGAGGCGCATCGATCGCGTGGCGGGGACAGTCATCAGGGAACCTCGATCGTGGTCTGCGGCGATGTGCCGGTCCCGGTGGCGGACTCATACGTCAACGTCGCCGTCCAGGACCCCCGCGCGACCTTGCCGCCGGGGACCGAGACGGTCCCGCAGGACATCGTGGTCGCGGCGGGCACGGCCTCGGTCGACACGACGACCTCGTCGGCCCCGCGCGCGAGCCGCACGGTGCAGGTCCCCGCTGGCTCAGGGGCGATGGCTGCGAATCCCGCGACCTCGACGGCGCCTGAGGACGCGGACCACTGCGCGAACGTGATGCTGACCTCGACGGCAGCGGGGTTGACGGGCGCCGTGGGGGCCTGGTCGGAGGTGGGGACCCCCGCTGGCAGCTCCGAAGGGGGCGTCACCGGGGAGCTGGTGGGCGAGGGCGTCGCCGAGACTGTTGCGGAGGGGAGCGGGGAGCCAGTGGCCGAGGGGCTCTCCTGTCCACCCGCGCCAGCCTCAGTTCCCGCGTCGCCGCCGGTGCGGGAGGCGACGATCAGCCCGCCCGCCACGAGGGCGGCCACGACCGCCAGGATGATCGGGAACAGTAGTCGGGGGCGCACGCAGTCCTCTTCGCGATTCAGCGAGCCGGGTTCGGCTCGCCAGCGACATTAGCGGCTGGGCACGGCCTGACTGGGCAGCGAATCGCCGGGCACGGCCGACTCAATGGCTGGGCGTGGGTCACGAGCTTCCGGCAGCTCATCCGTTCGGCGCTCGACGCACATGGACCAGGCGAACCACGCGAGGGCCGCCCACGCCAGCGCGCAGAGGCCGAGGAGGACGCCCGGGTGGATCGGCGGGCTCCACGACTCGCTGTTGAGGCGCAACCACGAGGACCCGGCGCCGTTGACGAAGCGGTGGAGGTTCGCCGTGTACGCGGCGATGTGGCCCACCACCAGCAGGATGCCGACGGTCCCGACCAGGCTGCGCGCGAAGCGCTCTGGGACGCCCAGCTGACCGTCGCGCGCGCTGAACGCCGCCAGGATCACTATCCCCACGGCGAGCGGCGCGATGTAGCGCCCCTGCCACACGATGCCGACGTACGGCGCCTGCGAGGCCTGCAGCACTGCCGGGAGCAGGAGGGTGACGCCGCCTAGGCCGAGGAGCACCAGCTTGTTGCGCCGGTCGGCGAGCGTCCATCCGATCACGACCATCACGCCGAGCACCGCCGCGAAGAGGAGGTAGCTCCATTGCGGCATGCGCGAGTCGAGCCACCCGAACACGCCCACGAGGCTCTCGAAGTAGTAGGCGGTCTGCTGCAGGGTGTCCCCGACCACGCGCGTGGGGGTGAGCTCCGGGTAGAGGATCTCGCCGGAGTTGGAGAGGCCGCCCACCGCGCGGATCCACACCACGGCGGCCAACGTCCCCACGAACGCGATCGACAGGTACGGCCAGCTGCGCCGGTCGGTCACCACCGCCTTCACATTCGACCAAGGCGCGGACAGGACCACCGTGGCGACGATCACCGCCAGGAAGAACGGGCTCAACGCGCGCGAGTTCACGAACAGGACGGACAGGACCGTCAGACGGATGAGGCGCCGATGCAGCAGGTCGGGATCGGGAGCGCGCACCAGAGCGAGCAGCGAGACCCACAGTCCGATGGCCCCGGCGATCTCCACGCTCTGCGGGTTGATCGCACTGGCGAGGTTGAGGACGGTCGGGGTGATCGTCAGCATCAGGCCCAGCATCAGCCACGAGCGGCGCCGCATCTCCACCACGGCGCGGAACGCCGACGCCAGCAGTGCCGCGGAGAGCAGGCCGCTAGCGAGGCGCATGAGGTACAGCGTCGCCTCGCCAGTGGGGAAGAGGCTCGGGATGCCGACGATCGCGTAGTAGATCGGGTTGTAGCGGGCCGCCGAGGTCGGGACGTCGGTGACGGCCGCCAGGTCTCCGTCGAGGTCCTGCTGGCACTGCGCTGACGTGTCCGGGCTGAACGCGAAGCAGTTGGGGAGCGTCAGGGCCTGGTCGTAGAGCTCAGGGACGCGGAAGGTGCCGTTGCCCGACGGCAGCCCCTCCTCGTCGCCGGTGAACTGCAGCCGTGCGCTGGCCGCGGCCTTGACCGTGTGCGAGCCCTCGTCCACGACGCCCATCAGCGGGTTCGCGAAAGACCACATCGCGGTGATCACGAAGAGGATGACGAAGCTCAGCCAGAAGGTGGCGCGGGGAGTGCCCAGGCGTCCATCCCGTGCTGCGGCGAACCGGCGAACGATCGACTCTCTCATCGTGCCCTCTCTCGGGGGTCCGTCTCCGGACACGTGTGGATCATGGCGCATGCGGCTGCTCCGAGGATCGATACACCCAGAACGCGCCGAGCGCGCCGACGAGTGCGATCACGACCAGCAGGGACAGTTGCGCGAGGCGCCCGTCGATCATCTGGTGGACGGTCGCGGCAGCCGCGCCGCAGAGGAGCGCGAGCAGCGCAGTGCCGATGGCCAGGCGGGCTGGCGGCAACGGTGTCCGCCCAATGATCTGCCGCTTGCGCGTCGCGTGCGTGAGCGAGATCAGGAACGACGCCGCGGCGATGAGCGTCGCGGCGGCCAGCCCGTACACGCCGAAGACGAGGGTGAGAACCGTCCCGACGATGATCTTGGTGGCGACGAGCACGACATAGGCGCGCGTCTCGAGTCCCGGCGACCCGACCGCGCGGGCGGCCATCCCGCGGACGGATCCGGCGAGCGACAGGACGAAGCCCGCGGACAGCAGTGCGGTCAGGGGGACGACATCCTCCACCTCGGGCCCGAGCCATGCGGCTGAGGCGAACGGGAGGATCACGACGACGAGCGCGCCGAACGGCAGGAGCAGCGACCACCATGACCGTTCGGCGGATCCAGCCTCGGCCGCCGCCGCTGGCAGCGACTCCCCAGCGCGGACGCTCAGGCGCGTGAACAGCGGTGTCAGCAGGACGGCCGGAGCGAGCGAGACGGCCGCTGCGAGCGGTGCGACGGCGGACACGCTCACGAGGGCAACGGTCGGTAGGAGGACGGCCGCCATCAGGACGTCGAGTTCGCGCTGGGCGATGAAGCCGAACGCGCTGGCCTGGTTGCGCCACGAGTACGCCCACAACTCGGACAGCTCGGTGGAACGGGCCAGGCCGCGGACCTCGCCGACGAGGTGCTTGCGGCACAGGAACGCGGTGATGACCAGGGCGACGACCGCGTCGGCGTAGGCGGCGAGCAGCAGGCCCCGCAGCCCGGCCCCGGTGACGACGGCCAGGACGATGCACCCGGCGAGGGCCGTCCTCGCGATGAGGGAGGCGGCGGCCACTGCGAGGAACCGGGAGTGCGCGGCAAGATAGCTGCTCAAGGCCAGCGCGGTGAGCTGCAGCGCGGCGAGGACCCCCGCGTGGCGGAACAGCAGGCCAGCCTCGTCGGCGGCGCCCGCGGGCAGGTTCACGACGTGCAGGATCGCGTCGGAGATCCACGGCCCGGCGATCGCGAGGACGACGAGGATCGTGCCGAGCACCGCGAGCACCGTCGCGGTGATGCGCCCGCCCAGAGCGGTGTCGCCCCGCCCGAGGGCGATGCCGTGGTAGCGCTGCATGATGCCCACGACGCCGAGGTCCGCGCTGAGGAAGAGGTTGATGGTCGTCATCGTGAGCGTCCACGCGGCGAAGGCGCCCGGGCTGAGGTTGGCCAGCAGGAAGGGCGTTGACGCGAGCTGGACGCCCAGCGGGGCCATGCGGCTCGCGGCGGCGAGCAGGGCATCGCGCGCGTAGCCGGACGAGCTGACGGTGGGCGCGGTCATCGCTTCGCTTCGGGGGCGAAACGCGCGTCGAGGCCGCCGCGCATGCCGTCGCGCACACCCGCTCGGATGGCTGAGAGTCGAGCGGCGCGGGGCGGCTCGAAGGCGGCGACGGCTGCCGCCCAGTAGGCGAGGAGCGCTATCGAGGTCATAGCCCAGCGGGGCCTGTGCCGGAGGTTCTCACGGATGAGGACGACGCCGTTGCGCGCCATCCAGTACAGGCGCCACGTCGGGTGGTGAGACGCGCGCACGCGGAGGAAGCCGATCCCGTGCCACTGTGTGTCGCCCAGGGAGTGCGGCAGCAGGACCCGTCGGTCCTGCACGATGCGCCACCCGGCACGTCGTGCGCGCAGGCAGTAGTCCTGGTCTACCCCGTCGACGAAGAAGTCCTCTCGGAAGGCGCCGAGCTCATCCGCCGCGCTGCGCCGCAGCAGCATCCCCGAGGTGATCACGACGTCCAGGTCCGCCACCTCGGCGCGGGCCCGGGTGCGCGGATCGAGGAACCGCTGTGCGTCCGAGTCCCAGGGCGCGGGAGCGGCGATGGCGATCCGCTCATCCTGCTCGAGCGACGCCCACAGGCGGCTGACGAGCCCGTCGGGCACCGTCGAGTCCTGGTCGAGCAGCAAGAGGGCGTCGGCTCCCGAGGCCTCGGCGACGCCGCGGTTGAGCGCGGCCGCGAGCCCTCGGTTGGCGCCGTCGCGCAGCAGCGTCACGCCGGGCATGTCTCCCAGCACGGCGTCGGCTCCGCTCTCACCTGCGGGTGTGTTGTCGACGACGATCACGCGAACGCATTGGCGGGCTGCTGCCCGCGCCGCCTCGGCGAGCTCCGTGCCCGGCCGGAACGCCGTGATGACCGCGGCAGTGGCGGGGGTCCCGGACGCATGCCGGTGGGTGGCGTCTTCGGGGGGCACGCGCCGAGTATAGAGGGGCGCTCTTAGCCCCCCGCCGCCTCGCGATAGACGGCGGCCGTGGCCTCGGCCGCGGCCGACCACGTGAATTGGCCGGACCGCGACAACGCGGTCGAGGCGAGGTCGTCATGCGCGTCGCCGCAGGCGGCCAGGAGCTGCTCGGCGAGCTCCTCCGGGTCGTGGGGGTCGGCGAGCAGCGCGGCGCCAGCGGTGATCTCCTCCATCGACGTCCCCCGTGAGGTGACGACCGGGACGCCGTGCGCCATGGCCTCGAGGACGGGCATCCCGAACCCCTCCCAGAGGGACGGGAAGCAGAACGCGCGGGCCCCGGCAAATGCCCGATGGAGGTCGACGTCGTCGAGCCGCCCCAGGTACCGGACGCCCGGGGCCGTCCCCTCGCCGGCGCCGAGCCCTGTGGTGGCATCGCCCCAGCCGCGAGGACCCACGAGCACCAGGTCGGCGTCCAGGCCGCGTGCCGCGGCGAGGGCATAGGCCTCGAGCAGCACGGGGAGGTTCTTCCTCGGCTCGACAGTCCCGCACCACATCACGTAGTCACGACGGAGATCGTGCTGGCGCCGGAACGCGGCGACCTCGTCGGACGTGGCGGGGAGGATGCGCACGCCGTGCGGGACGACCCTGACACGGTCCCGCGGCAGCCCTGCCGCGAGGCAGTCGTCGGCGGTGGCCTGCGACGGGACGACGATCAGGTCGGCCTCACTGCGCACCCGGTCGAGGGCACGGGTGAAGAACGCGTTCCCATGCGTGGTGAAGTGCTCAGGCGACCGGAGGAACGCTAGGTCGTGGACCGTCACCACCAGCGGCCGCGCGGTGGGCGGCACGGCCCACGTGGTGGCGTGCACGACGTCGCTGCCGCGGACCACCCACTCGGCACGGGGAAGGCGGAGGTGGTTCCACGCGGGGTAGAGCAGGCGGCGGGGCAGCGGGGCCCGGCGCACCGGCGCGGCGACCCGGCCGTCATGAGCCTCGCGCCCACGGTGGGCGGCGACGAGCGCGGTGGCCCGGACCCCCTGGACGTCGGCCAGTCCGCGGGCGAGCTCGACGACGTAGGTGCCGGAGCCTCCGGGCACGGGCTGCCAGCACTGCTCGGCGGTCAGGGTGACTTCGAGGGTCACGGCAGGGCTTCCTCTTCCGGTTGCGACGTCGGCCTACAGGGCACGGCGGACCGCGCGCCAGTATCGCGCGAGCGCTGATTGCAGCAGATGCGAGCCTGCGGGCAGCGGGAACTGCGCGGGGTCGAAGCGATCGGTCATCAGGTCGGCGAGCTCGCGGTCGGGCACGCGACGCTCGCGCTGGACCTCCGCGCGACGCGCCCGAATCCAGCGGGCATGCGTCGCGAGCCACCACCACCCTCGGAGCTTCTGCCGCAGCCACCCCTGCTTGGCTGCCACCGCGACCAGAGCCAGCTCGAACGCCGCCAGCACGGGCGCCAGGAGGAGCAACATGCGGCCGCCGTAGCACGTGAGGACGAAGGCCAGGCGGTTGCGCTCGACGAGGTACATCTTGAGCGGCGTCCGGCTGAACTCGTAGTGGTGGTACGCCACGGCCGTCGGCACGTACTCGACCCGCAGCCCTCGCTGCCAGCTGCGCCAGCACAGCTCGAGGTCCTCGGCGTAGGCGAAGAACGGCTCCACGAGCCCGCCGAGGCTCTCCCACAGGGACCGGGAGAGCGCCATGCAGGCGCCGCTCGCCGAGGCCACAGGCCCGCGCGTCGTGTGCTGAGCGGCGGGATCGCCCATGCCTCCGGCCCAGCTGAGCCCCAGCACGTGCAACGGGTTGCCGACCGAGTTCACCAGGTCAGGCTCGTCAGCCAGCCGCACGCTCCCGCCGACCACGCCGACGCCCGGCGTCGCGAGGGCTCCGACCAGTTCGCTCGCGGCAGCGGGCTCGACGATCGCGTCACTGTTCACCAGCAGCAGGACGTCCCCGCTCGCCCGGCTCGCGGCGAGGTTCATCCCGCCGGTGAAGCCGAGGTTCTCCGCCGGGACCACCAGCGTGATCCGCGGGTCCTCCGGGAGGCGGCGCACGGCGTCCGTGGTGCACCCGTTGTCCACGAGGACCAGGTCGACGTCGACACCGGTGCTCGCGAGCACCGCCTCGACGGCGTCAAGGAGATAGGGCTCCGCGCCGTACGCGAGCATCAGCGCTGTCACGCGCGGCAGAGTGGTCATGTCCCGGATCGAGGGCCCTTCGTTCCAGCGAGGAGGGCGGCGGCCAGCGCCGGCCGCCCTATGCGGGACTGAACACTACTCACCAGAACCGGATCGCCGATCCGCGTTACGCTCGCTCGGTTCTGGACACGTGCGGCAGGGGTGAGATGAGAGTTCTTGTAGACGCGACGGCCATCCCGTCCGACCGTGGCGGCGTGGGGCGCTACGTCGACGAGCTGCTGCGCGCGCTGGACGTCCGCGATGTGGAGCTCGTCGTCGTGTGCCAGGTCCGCGACGTCGACCTGATGGAGGCTGCGGTCCCCGGCGCCCGGGTGATCGCCGCGCCGCGGATGCTCGAGCGGCGGGCCGCGCGACTGGTGTGGGAGCAGACCGGTCTGCCGGTGCTCGCGCGCAGGATCCGCGCGGATGTCGTCCACAGCCCGCACTACACGAGCCCGGTGTTGAGTCCCGGCGCGCGCGTGGTCACCTTGCACGACGCCACGTTCTTCAGTGACCGGGACGTCCACAGCTCCTTCAAGACCCTGTTCTTCCGCAGCGCGACCTGGCTCGCGGTGCGCCGCGCGGACGCGCTCGTCGTGCCCTCCCGGGCGACGCGCGACGAGGTCGTGCGCTACGCCGGTGGCCGCGCCGAGCAGTTCTATGTGGCGCACCACGGGGTCGATCCCGAGGTCTTCCACCCGGTGGCGGCCGCGGAGCAGGAGCGGGTTGCCCGTTCCCTCGGCCTGGAGGGCAGGCCATACGTCGCCTTCCTGGGCACGCTCGAGCCGCGCAAGAACGTCCCCGCCCTGATCGAGGCCTGGGTGGAGGCAGTCGCGGGACTCGCCGACCCTCCCGCCCTGGTGGTCGCGGGCGGCGCGGGCTGGGACGACGCCGTGCAGCCCGCCATCGAGGCGGTGCCAGCAGGCCTGCAGGTGATCCGGCCCGGCTACCTCCCGCTCGACGACCTCGCCGGGTTCCTCGGCGGAGCCCAGGTGGTGGCCTACCCGAGTCTGGGCGAGGGCTTCGGCCTGCCCGTGCTCGAGGCCATGGCCTGCGGCGCGGCGGTCCTCACCAGCCGTCGGCTCTCCCTGCCCGAGGTGGGCGGCGACGCGGTGGAGTACACCGAGACGGACGCGGCGTCGATCGCCACCGCGCTGGCTCAGCTGCTCGCGAGCAAGGACAGGCGCGAGGAGCTGGCCCGTGCCGCAGTCGAGCGGGCCGCGCTGTTCACCTGGGGAGCTGCCGCGGACGTCCACGTCGAGGCCTATCGCGCTGCTGTCCAGCGCGCCGGCGGCTCGTCCTGAGCACAGACAAACCGAGCGCCTGACGCCCGAGCAGTCGCTCGGGCGTCAGGCGCTCGGTTGGTGGTGTGACTACTGCTGGCGCTTGAGCAGGTCCAGCAAGTACGTGCCGTAGCCCGACTTGACGAGTGGCTCCGCGCGGGCGCGCAGCTCGTCGTCGGTGAGGAGCCCGCGCCGCCAGGCGACCTCCTCAGGCGCCCCGATCTTGAGGCCCTGACGGTGCTCGATGGTGCGCACGTAGTCGGAGGCCTCGAGCAGCGAGTCGAACGTGCCGGTGTCGAGCCACGCCGTGCCGCGGGGGAGCACCTCGACCTGGAGCTTCCCGGCGTCGAGGTAGTGCCGGTTGACGTCAGTGATCTCGTACTCGCCACGAGCCGACGGCTTGAGGGACTTCGCGATCGCCACAACGTCGTTGTCGTAGAAGTACAGGCCCGGGACGGCGTAGTCCGACTTCGGGTGCTGCGGCTTCTCCTCGAGTGAGAGCGCGCGACCGCTCGCGTCGAACTCGACGACGCCGTAGCTGGTCGGATCGGCCACGCGGTAGGCGAAGACCGCGGCGCCGTCGATCTGCTCGAAGCGCTGGAGTTGAGTCCCCAGGCCGGGGCCGTAGAAGATGTTGTCGCCGAGGACGAGCGCCGCGGAGTCGTCGCCCACGAAGTCAGCCCCGAGGACGAAGGCCTGGGCGAGCCCGTTCGGGACCGCCTGCACCGTATAGCTGATCGAGATGCCGAACTGGGAGCCGTCGCCCAACAGGCGGTGGAACTGCTCGGCATCGTGAGGCGTGGTGATGATCAGGATGTCTTCGATGCCGGCCGCCATCAACGTCGACAACGGGTAATAGATCATGGGCTTGTCGTAGACCGGGACGAGCTGCTTGCTCACGCCCAGGGTGATCGGGTTGAGACGAGTACCGGATCCGCCGGCCAGGATGATTCCGCGCATGGACACACAGTGTGCCAGCAAGCGGCTCCGGGAACCGGCGGGATCCGGTCGCGCGGCTCAGAGTCCGCGCGGCGAGGCCTTGCGCTGGGCCACGAAGTCGCGCACCGAGTCCATCGTCGGGAGCAGGCCGTCCTCCTGGGCTTGGCGCAGCATCGGCGCCGCCAAGTCCTTGTCCGAGAGCTGCGGCGTGAGCGGGCTTCCGTCGCGGGCCGTCGTCGGCCACTCGATGCCGATCTCCGTGTCGAGCGGGTGCACGCCGTGCTCCCGGCCGGGGGAGTAGCCCGTGGAGCAGAGGTAGACGACCGTCGAATCGTCCTCGAGGGACAGGAACGCGTGCCCGATGCCCTCGGAGAGGTAGATGGCGCGGCGGTCGACGTCGTCCAGCAGCACGGTGTCCCACTGGCCGAAGGTCGGCGAGCCCACCCGGATGTCGACTGCGACGTCGAGCACCGCGCCCTTCGGGCACGTGACGTACTTCGCCTGCCCGGGCGGGACGTCGGCGAAGTGGATCCCCCGCAGCACCCCGGCAGCCGACACCGAGCAGTTGGCCTGCTGGAGGTCGAGGGGGTGCCCTACCGCCTCGACGAACGCGCCCTCCTTGAACCACTCGAGGAACACGCCTCGCGGGTCGCCGAACTGCTGCGGTGTGATCTCCCACGCCCCGGGGACCTTGAGCTCGCGGAACTGCACGGTGATAT
This sequence comes from Cellulomonas timonensis, assembly GCF_900046455.1. Lineage (GTDB taxonomy): Bacteria > Actinomycetota > Actinomycetes > Actinomycetales > Cellulomonadaceae > Cellulomonas_A > Cellulomonas_A timonensis. The sequence continues at coordinate 230,864 of NZ_FCOT01000010.1, read as the reverse complement.
CTCCTCATGTCGGCTGTTGCGAGGCCAGCCTAACGGCGCGACTACTCTGGGCCGTCGGTCGAGACGTCGAGATGAGGAGTGGCTGTGCGCTGGTTGGTGACAGGGGCGGCAGGGATGCTGGGCCAGGACGTCGTGAGCCGGCTGCGGGAGGCTGGCGCCGAGGTGACGGCAACCGACCGGGAGCACGTGGACATCACCGACCTGGCGTCGGTGCGCGCCGCCGTCCAGGGCCATGACGTGGTGGTCAACTGCGCGGCCTGGACCGCTGTCGACGACGCCGAGGCACGTGAGGCCAGCGCCTTCGCCCTCAACGCCACAGGGCCGGCGCTGCTCGCCAGGGCGGCCGCCGAGCACGGCGCGCGGATCGTGCAGATCTCCACCGACTACGTCTTCGACGGCGCTGGCGTCGCGCCGTACGCCGAGACGGCGCCCATCGACCCCCGCTCCGCGTACGGCCGCACCAAGGCCGCAGGAGAGTGGGCGGTGCGCGCTGAGAACCCGGACCACCTCATCGTCCGCACGGCATGGCTCTACGGCGCCCACGGCAAGTGCTTCCCGAAGACCATCGCACGGGTCGCGGCCGAGCGGGGCGGGCTCGATGTGGTCGCCGACCAGGTGGGCCAGCCGACCTGGACCGTCGACCTCGCCGACCTGATCGTCCGGCTCGTCGAGGCGGGCGCCCCGAGCGGCGTCTACCACGGCACCTCGTCCGGTGAGACGTCGTGGCACGGGTTCGCCCAGGCCATCGTGGCGGCGGCCGGCCTCGACCCGGAGATCGTGCGGCCCACGACGAGCGCGGCCTTCGCGAGCGCGGCGCCGCGGCCGGCGTACTCGGTGCTGGGGCATGGGGCGCTGGAAGTAGTCGGCGTGGCGCCAATCGGGGATTGGGCGGGGCGTTGGGTCGCGGCGGCTCCGGGAGTGCTCGGCGGCCTGTGAGCGCCGTCGGAGGCTGAGCGGGCGCCATCCCCGATTGTCGGGCGTGTCCTAATCGCACGAGTGTGTCGGCTCGATGGGTGCGGTTGCCTTTCGGCTAAGGTGCGTGCGAACCGCACGCCCGTGGCTGGCATGGGCGCCTGAACTAGGGGGATCTGGTGGCACGGGGCAAAGACGTCGCGGTAGGCGATTGGTTCGACAGAACTCCGCTGATCCAGGACCAGGTGCCCAGCGTTTGGGTGCAATCGGTGCTCTACAAGACGCCAGTCCGCGCCGTTGACCGTGCCGTTGAGGCGCTCGCGCGCTCGGCCGAGCTGGCGGTGATGGAGGACGGCGTGTGCAAGCGCGTCGTCCTGAGTTACGGCGACTGCTCGCCAGCGCGGTGTCTCGAGGACGCGGATCTCGAGGGCCTGCGGGCGAAGTACGGGTGGATCGTTGAGATCCGATACACGTGGTTCGGTGAGAACCTCGGATCAGCCAGGGGTCACAACCGGCTGGCCAAGGACTGCGACCTCGAGTTCATGCTGGTCCTCAACCCCGACATCGTGATCGCACCTCGCGTGATCCAGCACCTGCTGGAGCCATTCACGCGCACGGGGACCGGGATGAGCGAGGCGAAGCAGCTTCCCCTCGAGCACCCGAAGGATTACGACCCCGTCACGGGCGACACGTCGTGGGCGGCGACAGCCTGCGCCATGATCCCCTCTGAGGTCTTCCGGCACATCGGTGGCTTCGACGAGGACACGTTCTTCATGTATTGCGACGATGTGGACTTCTCCTGGCAGGTCAGGCTGCTCGGCCTCCGGGTGGTGTTCCAGCCCAACGCGGTCGTCTTGCATGACAAGCGGCTCTCGTCGACAGGTGGATGGGACCCCACGCCGGCAGAGCGGTATTACTCGGCCGAAGCCGCGTTGCTCCTCGCGCACAAGTGGTCGCGCCCTGATCTCGTGGAGCGGATCCTCACGGACTTCGAGGCCCACGGGGACGAGAATCAGACCCGTGCCGCGCGCACATATCGCACCAGAGTGGCCCAGGGAGATGTTCCCGAACCGATCGACGGAGACCGACGCGTGGGCGTATTCGACAACGGCTACTACGCCAAGCACCGATTCGAGCTGTGAAGATGTCCAACTACGAGAATGCCTTCGCACCTGACAACGTCTACGGTCACGCGCTCGCGCTTTTGCTCGACGTCCTTCCGAGCGGGGAGCGGAACGACGCGGCCATCCACCTGGACCTAGGTTGCGGTGATGCGGCGCTCGCCGGGCCGCTCGTCGAGGCGACAGGGCTGACCTATGTGGGCGTCGACGCCGACGGGGAGAGTGTCGCCGCCCTGGTGCGTCGAGGCCTCGAGGCTCACGCCCTCGCACTCGGTGGCGAGCAGGAGACGTTGGAGGCACTCGCTGGCGTCATCGGAGGGCGGCGGGTCGCCTCGATCTCGATGCTCGACACGCTCGAGCACCTCTACGACGGCACGGGCGCGCTGCGGGCCATCCGTCGGCTCGCTTTTGACAATGAATGCGCGGCAGTCATCAGCGTGCCCAACGTCACGCACCGGGATATCGGATTCAAACTCGCTCTGGGAGACTGGCAGTACACCGAGACCGGGCTCCTCGACACCACCCACACCCGGTTCTTCAGCGCCGAGTCGCTTGAGCGTGAGCTCGCGGCGGGAGGCCTTTACCGGACAGCGCGCCGTGACGTCGAGCTTGAGATGAGCGACCAGCACTTCCCGTACAGCCACTCGGCGCTGGCCGCGGGGACGACGCTCCACCACCTCCTCCGCCAGCTCCGCACTCAAGCCGCGCCCGACGAGAACACCAACCAGTTCGTCTGGGCCGTCGCCCCAGGGCCGATTGGCGACCGGGCAGTCTTCACCGCGCAGCGGAACCCGGAGCGGCCGTTCCTCTCCGTCGTGATGCGCACCCAAGGGCGCCGTCTCCATTGCCTGCGCGAGGCGCTGACCTGCCTCGCCGGGCAGACGGACGAGGACTTCGAGGTCCTCGTCATGGGCCACCGCCTCGAAGTCCAGCAGCAGATCGGTGTCGAGCGGGTCATCGAGGACCTGCCGAAGAGCCTGCGGGACCGCACTCGACTGGTCAAGGTCCAACACGGGAACCGTGTGGCGCCCCTCAACCAGGGCTTCGAGGCGGCCCGTGGGCACTACATCGTCATCCTGGACGACGACGACATCCCCTTGGCGCATTGGGTGGAGACCTTCAGGCGACTGGCCGACCGCGAGCCGGGACGGATGCTGCGGGCAGTCGCGGTGCTCCAGAACATCGATGCCGTCGAGACCAACGGCCAGGGGGGCATCAGGACGACTGGTGGGATCGAGAAGTTGTACCCGTCGGAGTTCGACATCTTCGACCACCTTCGGGCGAACTTCACCCCCAACATGGCGATCGCCTTCCCGCGGGGGGTCTTCCATGATCTCGGCATGCGCTTCGACTCGGAGTTGACGACCACCGAGGACTGGGACTTCATCATGCGCGCCGCTGTCGTCGTCGGTGTGGCGTCCAGCCCCGAGATCACCTCGATCTACCACTGGTGGGTTCGCGGCGAGTCGTCGAGGACTATGCACCATCAGCGCGAGTGGGACCGCAACAACGGTCGCATCGTGCGCAAGCTCGACTCACGCGCGCTGATCCTGCCTGAGGGCTCGGCGTCACGCATTCGGGAAGTCATGGCAGAGCGCGACGCCGCCCGGGCCACGGCGGATGCGGCGGAGCGCAGGCTAGCCATAGGAAGCGGGGTTGGGCCGGACCCGCGGAACCTGAACGAGATCGCCCAGATCCTCGAGTCCAGGTCGTGGCGGCTGAGTTCCCCGCTGCGCCTCCCCGCTGTGCTGCGGTCGCCGTCACGTCGCGTGCGGTTCAGCACTTACGTGTCGATGTCTGACGAGGACCTCATTCATGCCGCAGAAGAGTTGCGTCGCTCCCGCTCGTGGCGCCTGACGTCGGTGCTGCGCCGTCGGCCGGCTCCTACGGGGGGCAGTGCCGGGTAGGAGCAGACTGGCCGGGCATCGGCCACGCGCACATCAGGAGGGGGCGACCGGTCAAACCGGTCGCCCCCTTCTCGTGTTTCTAGGCCCGGGGTGGGTGTGGGTCGTCCTTACCGGTTGGGCGGCCGCGACGAGAGCCCCGGTAGGCGACGACGACCGCAGCGCCGCCGACAAGCGTGAGTCCCGCCCAGAATGAGGCCCATGCCTTGTGCGAGCCCGGCGGGACATACTCGGCGTCCAGCTCCCACGAGCCAGCGGGCATGGCGACCGAAAGAGTGCCAACAGGGCCGCGGATCGCCTGAAGCTCCTGGCATTCACCACCCTCGGTGGGGCACGCGTCGAGTCGCCAACCAAGGTAATAGGACTCGTTGAAGGCCACGACGACGTCATCGTCGGACTGCACACGGTAGGTCAGGTCCCCCGACTCGTAGCTCACCGGCTCCATCGTGAACCCGTCGCCGCAGTCGCCGTCAGTGACGCAGGCGCTGACGTCTTCGGCGGTGGGAAGCTGCCCTTCGTCGAGTGCGAGGACGATGCCGGGGGCGGAGTAGAGGGCGTTGGCGTCAGGGGCGCGCTCAGGGTCGAGCAACGCCGCCTGGAGCTGTTCGTAGCTCGTGTTCCGCTTGAGGTTGACGAGGCCGCCGACGCTGTCGCGCCCGGTGTAGTAGCCGGCGTTCCAGACAGTCCCGATCAGGTCATGAGGCTCTGCGTCGGCCGGGGCCGGCGTGCGGGCGGGGCGCTGGGTGAGGGCGTCGTCCGGCGTGTCCTGCGCGATGAGGTCTTCGACCACGCCGCCGAAGGACACATCCTCGGTGGCGAGGCGGGGCGCGCGCCATGGCTGGGCCGTGGCGTAGGCCGAGTAGACACCGGAGATCACCGTGAGCCCGACGAGGATCGCCGCCGCGGGCCGCACATCGAGCCGGTACCCGGCGACGGGCTCGGGCAACGGCAGCGCGACGAGCCAAATCACGGCGCATGCGGCGGTCGTCACCAGGACCGGAATCGTCCACTCGCTGGCATCGAAGCCGTTGGCCAGCGCGAGCGTCAGCACGCCGATGGGCAGCAGGGCCAGCCAGGTGGCGACCCAACGGCTCCGGAGCGTCGTCAACGCGAGGTCGGCACGGGGCGAGCTCATCAGGCGGTGGAGGGCGGCCATCGCCAGGAGGCATACCGCGAGGAGCATGGCGGCACGGAAGTCGCTCATGCGGAACCGGCTGAGGCTCAGCCCAGGGAGCATGTCGACCAGCTCGCGGAACGGCAGGTTCGGCAAGCCCAGGAGGACGGCGATGGCGAGCACCGCGGTGGTCGCACGCGCCAAGAGGCTCTTGCCGCCTGCCAGCGCGGCGAGCACGAAGCAGGTCGCGGGGAGGAAGAAGGACCGCATGGCGATGTCGTTCGGAAGAACCGGGTTGGAGCCGTAGGGGAGGAAGGCCGTCGCGAGGACGCTCCACCCGAACACCGAGGAGTCGGTGCTCGGAGCGGCGACCTCAGTGTCGAGCAGGAGGGAGGGGATGTACTTCGGCGCGAGCAACATGACTGTCACGACGCCGGTGAACGCGAGCGGGATCAGGTACCTGCGCAGGGGCAGCCGGGTTGTCACCTGCTGGACGACCACCCAGCCCACAGCGCAGTAGGCGATGGCGACGATCATTCCCGGATACGTGCCGAGCAGGGCCTGCCAGAGCATGAGCACAGCGAGCGGGATTCCCCACCAGCGGCGCCACGGCCACCGTGTGGAGGTGCACAGCAGGATCCAGGGCAGCCACGCGTACCCGCGGGCGATGTCGACGTACTCGGCTTGCGCGAAGAAGCCGGTGACGAAGAAGAAGGCGACGAGCCCGAACGTCGCCGGCGCCCGTCCCAGCCCGAAGGCGCGGCCGAGGACGTAGACGCCCAAGGCCCCGAACCCGTAGTGAACGGCGGCGAGGGCGGCCGATGCGTGAATCGTGAACGGCGTGAACAGTGCGGTGAGGCCGACCGGCAGGTACCAGGCGCTGTTCTGGATCGATGCCGCTGCCGGGTATCCACCCCACGAGTGGGAGATCCACTCGGTGGGGTTGAAGAACGACCCGGAGGACCACCAGGCGTAGGCCTCAGTGTTGTACGAGCCCAGGAAGTCCCACGGAGGGATGAAGTCGCCGGTGAAATATCCCCGGAACATGAGGCACTCGAGGACGACCAGCAGGCCGGCTACCCAAGCGGCCTCGAGGAGGCGCGAACGGCGAGCGATTCTGAGGGCTGGTGCGTCGATGTCCTCGGCGACGTCCGTGCTCACCTCTTCGAGTCGGGTCACGACACGAAGGTGGAGTGTCGGGCGACCTCGCCGAGGAACCCCTCGTAGTCGCGGATGTAGTCGTCCGCGTCGTACGGGAGGGAAGCGAAGACCCCGAGGACGGCGTCGGGCGAATAGCGGTACTGCGTGCCCCATGTCATTGCCGGCATGTAGAGCCCGACCTCGGGACGGTCGAGAACGACCTGCGCTCGGGCATTTCCGTCGTCGACGATGCACGTGACTGAGCCGCGCAGGGCCACCAGCACCTGCTCGCACCGAAGGTGCGCGTGCTCCCCACGGACGTCCTTCGAGGGGACGTCGAAGACGGCGAAGAAGCGGGCAGGCGCGAACGGGAGGTCGGTGCCGAGCTCGACCGCCGCGAGGGAGCCGCGCAGGTCGCTCGCGACCTTCATGGCAACGAGGCGAGCGCCACCGGTGAGCTCCGAGCTGTCCAGCGGGGTGTCCGCGACCGCAACGGGGTCCACAGGCATGGTGTCCGCATAGCCGACGATCCGGGCCGGGTTTCCCACGACCACCGCATTGGCCGGGACGTCCTTCGTGACAACCGCACCGGCCCCCACCATGGCATTGCGGCCGATGCTGATGCCGGGCAGGATCACGGATCCTGCGCCCAACGAGGCGCCGTCCGCCACGGTGGTAACGAGGAACTTGGCGGGGTACTTCTTGCTCCGTGGGAACATGTCGTTCGTGAAGGTCACGTTGGGACCGACGAAGACGTCGTCGCCGAGCCTGATCCCGTCCCAGAGCTGCACACCCGACTTCACCGTCACGCGATCGCCGATGATCACGTCGTTCTCGATCAGGACGTGATCGCACACATTGCAATCCGCCCCGATGACGGCGCTCGGGAAGACGTGAGCGAAAGCCCAGATCCGGGTGGCGTCGCCCACAGACGTCGATTCGCAGATTCCGTGGGGATGGACGAAATGGCTCATGAGTCCTGACCTGTCGTGCTGGGCGTGGGTTGCCGCGTTCGGTGCGCTTGCGCCCTGTCCGGCAGCAAGTCGAGCCGTCATCCAGCAGATGGTGACGGGGCCGATGAGGAACGCCACGAGGTGCATCGCGGCGTAGGCGACGATAGCCCATCGATTCACCCGGACACCGAAGGCGAACCTGTCGACGAAGATCAGGGCGTCACCACCCCGCGGAGAAGACCTCTACATAGGTGGTTCTTTGTCGGTGGCCCGCGACAGCAGGACGGGCAACTCGGCGGTGGCGCCCGGGCTCGCGCCGCGCGACGACGAGTCGCCACGTGGGTGGCCGGGAGGTATGCGCCTCATCGATCGGCATCGAGGATCTCGCGCGACCTGGTCAAAGAAATCGGGAGGGCGTCCTCTGTTCTTGTAGGCGTCTCGCGCATATGGCCGGACGCGCCTCGTCCCCGACGAGGGCGTCTGCCCTGGCAAGAGCAGCGCGCAGGGGCCCGCGTCGGCGCGCACGGTGGAGCAGGCTCTCGCATCACTTGTAGGGTTCATTCGCCGCTGGCGGCTTGATGCCCGGCAACGCGAGAGGTCGTGCACAGCCACGACGTGAGGCGAACCGAGAGGCAAGACAGATGACCACATCACAGGCACGCCGCGAGTCGGGCGAGCGCGGCGGGACGGTGCTGGTCACCGGCGGCGCCGGCTTCATCGGCGTCGCGACGTCCCCGCTGCTCGCGCACTCGTTCGATCGCGTGGTCGCCGTCGACTCGATGCATCCGCAGATCCACCCGTCGGCCGTGCGCCCCGCAGGGCTCGACGAGCGCGTCGAGTTGGTCGTCGGTGACGTCACGTCGCCCCAGGTGTGGGACGGCGTCCTGAGTGATTGCCACCCGGACGTCGTCATCCACCTCGCCGCCGAGACCGGCACCGGGCAGTCGCTCACCGAGGCGACGCGACATGCTGCGGCGAATGTCGTGGGCACCACGCAGATGATGGACGCCTTCCTGCGCAATGACGCGAAGCCGCGGCGAGTGGTCCTCACGAGCAGCCGGGCGGTGTACGGCGAGGGCGCGTGGAGCCGTGGCGCGGACGGCGCCACGTTCTATCCGGGCCAGCGGACCAACGAGCTCCTCGAGCGGTCGCAGTGGGACTTCCCGGACGCGGCGCCGTGTGCCATGTCGGCTGAGACCACCCATCCTGCCCCGGTGAGCGTCTACGGCGCCACGAAGCTCGCCCAGGAGAACATCCTGACGGCGTGGGCGCAGTCGGTGGGTGTCGAGCCCGTCGTGCTCCGCCTGCAGAACGTGTACGGGCCCGGCCAATCGCTGATCAACCCCTACACGGGGATCATGTCGCTCTTCTGCCGTCTGGCGAGGGCCGGTCGTTCCATCCCGCTCTACGAGGATGGGCAGGTCCGCCGAGACTTCGTCCTCATCGACGACGTGGCGCGCGCCGTCCACGCGGCCGCCATCGCTGCAAAGCCTGGAGTCGGCCCCATCGACATCGGCTCCGGGGAGCACCAGACCATCGCCACCGCGGCCGAGCTGATCGCCGCCTTCTATGGGGCTCCGGCGCCACATGTCACCGGGCAGTTCCGTCAGGGCGACGTGCGGCACGCCTGGGCAGATGTCGAGCACGCGCGGGCCGCGCTCGGCTGGGTTCCCGAGTTCAGCCTGGCGGACGGCGTCAAGCGGCTGGCGACGTGGATTGAGGACCAGCCTGGGGTGGAGATCTAGGGGAGGAGTGGGCCCTCTCCTCATCAGCCCAGATGGTCCCTGCTTGGTCGAGATAGCCTGTGGCGGTCGGCTGAGAGGTGGAACAAAGTGCACAGACTGGGCGGGACCACCCGTTCTTATGCGTGGGGCTCGCCCCGCGCCATCCCCGAACTGCTGGGAGGGGTGCCCGGCGAGACACCGGTCGCCGAGTTGTGGTTCGGCGCGCACCTCAGCGCCCCGTCGCCTGTCGTTGACGCTGACGGCTCTATCGATCTCGCCGCGCTGATCGCCGCGGACCCAGGCGCGACCCTGGGCGACGACGTGCGCGCGCGTTTCGGCGACGCGCTTCCCTACCTGCTGAAGCTCATAGCCCCCGAGCGGCCGCTCTCGTTGCAGGTGCATCCTCACGCCGCCCGTGCCCGCGAGGGGTTCGACCGTGAGGAGGTGGCCGGCATCCCCGTCGACGCCCACAACCGGAGCTATCGCGACCGGAACCACAAGCCCGAGCTGGTGCTCGCGCTTGCCCCATTCGAGGCGCTCTGTGGCTTCCGGGCGCCACGCCGGGCTGCCGAGTTGTTCGCGGGTCTGTCGGCTCCGCTGGCTAAGGAGCTCCGTGCGTTGCTCGTGGCGGAGCCGTCGGTCGCCGGTGTGCGCGCTGCGTTCACGTTCCTCCTCGACCCGGCGACACGCCCGTCAGAGTTCGAGGTCGAGGTCCTGGCGCAGGAGTGCGAGGCGCGCCTTGCCTCGGGTTCCACCTCTCCACGAGCCGACTCCACCGTGGCTTTGCTTGCAAAGGCGTACCCAGGAGACCCGGGGGTCGTCGCCTCGCTGCTGCTCAACCCGGTCAGCCTTCAGGCGGGTGAGGCGCTGTTCGTGCCCGCGGGCGGAGTCCACGCCTACCTGAGCGGTCTGGGCATTGAGATCATGGCGAGTTCGGACAACGTGCTGAGGGCTGGGCTCACGTCGAAGCACGTCGACATTGCGGAACTGCTCGCCTGCGTGGACTACGTCGCCGCGCCCCCCATCCGAACGGCTCCAGAGGTCTTCCACGGGGCGACGCGTGTGTTCTACGCGCCGGTCGACGACTTCGAGCTGTCGGTGACCGACCTCAGCGACGACGCGGTCCACCCCCTCCCCGGCCGCGGGCCGCGGACGCTCGTCTGCCTCGAAGGGAAGATCACCGTTAGCTCGGAGGTCGACTCATTGACGCTGGCCCGGGGTGACGCCGCGTTCGTGCCCTCGTCGGAGGGGCGGCTCACCGCGCGGGGCGCCGGAGTGCTGATCCAGGCGGACGTGCCCTAAACGGGCTGTCCTCCACAGGAAGCATGTCCAGGTCTACGCGATGGCGGTGACACGCTCGTCGGTGATGAGCCGTTCCAAGCGTTGGGGCTGCTCGACGTAGTCCCGTGCGAGGCTGGCGTCGAGTCCGACAACTGACCCGCCAGACGCGAGCACCCTGAGGCTCTCGCGGACGAATTCGCCGGTGCCGGCGAGGCGATCACCGTCAGGCCTGATGAGCACGCGCTGACCGGGCCCATCGAGGGAGGGCTCGTTCATTTCGGAGCCGAGCTCTGCGTGGGTGAGAGGGGTGCCTGCCACCACGAGCGCCGTCGCATGCGGATCCACGGGAGAGACCCATCCCAGCATGTCGCCGTAGGTCATCACTGCCGACGCGGCGTCGATCGCCCCGACGGGCAGTGCTCCGTCGAACCGCCGAGCGAGGGCGGGGAGCGCGACCGCCACGACCGGGGCGGACTCGTCGAGATGGCGCGCGGGCCGGTCGGTGACGATGACGTCCAGGTGCTCCGGGGTCGAGGGCTCCTGGGCCAGGACGATGCATGCGCCCGCGCGCCACACCGCGAGTGCCCAGACCACGGTGCGCCAGTGCGGAGGGAGGTCCAGGAGCACCCGAGTGCCGGCCTCCACGTCGAACTCCTCCACCAGCAGGTTGACTGTCTTGTTGACCCAGTTCTCCAAGACGGCCCCCGACAGCTCGACCCGCTCGCCGCCGTCGCCGTACCAGGTGAGCCGTGGTCGGCCGGGCTCGGTGGTGACGAGGCGGAGGATGTCGGCGATGTGAGGGCTCACGTGCCCCACCCTAGGGTGCCTCAGCTGGCGCGCTGCCTTCCAGCACGTCGCACGGCACCCGCGACGTCCAGCCGTGGGGCGTGATGGGCACGTCCACGTAGGCGGCCGAGTCGTCCTCCAGGCACTGCTCTCGGCCGCGCGTGCTCTCCGGCGGCCAGGTCGGGCCTGCCGACCGCACGGTGACGGGCACGAAGCTGGTCACCACGACCAGCGCGAGCGGGACGGCGAGGGCGGCGGTGATGGCGCGCGACAGGGGACGCCAACGCAGGACGGTACAGGCGAGGACGATGCCCGCCATCAGGTACATGGACGGCACCACGGCGTATCGCAGGACCGGCAGCTCGCGCACCGACTCTGCGTCTGGACGGCTCCAGTCTGCCTCTGGCCGGCTGAAGTACAAGGCGGCGCACCACACGACACCCGACGCCAGTGGGAAGACGACTGCCGCCAGTCGTTGGACTCGGTCTCCTCTGCGGAGCACCAAGACGAAGGCCGCGACCGAGGGAATGAGGCACATCGCTGCCGCGCCCCATCCGAGGACCCGCACAGACCAGGTGATCGTGTGCGCCGACCCCCACCACGGTGTCATGACGGCATTGACGAGGAAACCCGCGATGAAGTCCCCCACTGGGGGGAGCGGTGGCGTCCGCTCCGGTCGGTCCGCCGCGCCAAGTAGCTGGAACGTCACGCCGAACAGCAGCGCGACACGCACCGCCCACCCCGATCGTTCACGCCACCTCCAGAGGGCAAGGGGCAAGAAGAACGCAGTCTGGATCTCCGTGAGGGAGCATGCCAGCGCGACTGCTCCGAAGCCGATCGAGGCGAGCCGCGATGCTGGACGGTGGAAGAGCAACCACGGCATCAGCCACAGCGCGAACCAGTGGAGGTTGGCGAGGTTGCCCAGCACCTCGAGCGCGACCGAGGGAACGAGCACCGTGATGGACGCGAATCCCAGGCGGATCCATCGGCTGCCCGTCAGGGTCGACGCGCACACGTAGACGAGGCCGGCTGTGCAGCCCACGAGGACGCAACTGACGGCGGACACCGCAAGCGCATACCCCGCAGGCGGCACGGTCAGCACGACGGCCTCGGCGACCAAGCGCGGCACGAGGTGCACGTAGCCGTCATATGTGCGGAGCAATGTCGACCATGCCGGAGAGAAGAAGACATCCCAGAGGAACACCCTGCCGTCTTCCGCCCAGATCGTCTCGCGGGCGGTCTCCGGGACGCGCAGCCATGCGATGGCGGAGCACACGAGCGTCACAGCCACAGCGATGAGCGAGTCTCCCGACGGCCGCGGACGTCGATCTCGGGCCGACGACGGGCTGTCGACTCGCGAGTTGGCGGGAGCCGCCGGAGCGCCGCTGTGGGATTCGTCCATCGGCGGCTCCGTTCCCTCCCCGCGCGAGCGTGCGCCGGGAGGCGGGCATGCTCCCTGCTTCTCAAACTACGACGTTGCCGAGGTGTGTGCCGCTCGGTGGGCTCCCGCGCAGAGAGATGCAGCCGACCTTGCTGTCACGCCCCACCATGAGAGTCCGCAGAGATCAAGCTCGTTGCGTCCCGAGGGATCGATTCATCGAGGCTCAGTGGCTCTGCGTGCTCTGCGCCAGACCATTTGCGCGGCAGCGTGAGACAGAGCAAGGCTCCGAGAGCGACCGGGAGCGCGGCCGCCGAGAGATCGTTGATGATCCGAGTGACGACAACCTCGATCGGCTCGACGCGCAACCCGTAGAACGCGAGCCACGACGCACCATCCGGTCCCGCCGAGGCGAACGGGCGCCAGATCGCGATGGTCCCGATCACCCACAACCCCCAGGGCAGCACGAGGTCCGGCGTCCGGAGCACGAGCGCGATGGCGACGATCATGAGAATGATCCCGGAGGGCATGAGGATGCGGTCGGTGTCCCCACCGGCGAAAGCCGAGCCCGCGGCGTTCCCCAGCGCGACGACGCACACCCACAGCAGCGGGCGCTCGCGCCACACAGCGCGCGGCCGCAGCAGCGGCGCCAGGGCTGTGAACCCGATGCCGGCGACCACCATGAAGAGGAAGCGCGCGAGATGTGACGGGCTGGAGACGCTCTCCTGGATCCAGTGCAGCACGACCGTCTGAAGTGGGCCCGCCGCGTAGTCGGTGGGCTGGCCAAAGGCGAACATCATCGCGGCGATGCCGATCGCCGAGCTCCCGACCGCCCAGCGCCAGGTGCGCAAGCCCAGAACCACCGCGATCCAGGCCGCCGCGATCGCGACGAGGGACCAGTGCTCCCTGGTGAGGCTCATGCAGATGAGGGCCACTGCGCCCCCGAGATCCGCAAGGCGAGTGCGCCGAAGCGCGGCGGCACACCAAGCCAGCGCGAGTGCGGCTGACGCGGCGTCGGTGAGCACGGGGTACGTGAGGTACAGGTGGAATGTCCAGGGGTTCAGCAGCACCATGCTCGCGGTCGCGAGCATCGCGAATCCTCGGAGTGGCGCGCGTCTGCCGATGAGCGTGTGAAGCAGCCATAGGGCTGACGCGATCAAGCCGGCCAAGGCGAAAGCGTTGAGGATCTGAAACGCCGTGACCGGCGAGCCCACGGGAATGAGCCCCGCCAGCCAGGGCAGCAGAACTCGCCGGCTGTAGGGCTCCATGACCACGTCGCCGCGCGTCATCGCGCAGTAGATCACCCCATCCCACCCGCATCCGTCTCCGACAGTGACCGTCCGCGCGCGGATCAGATGCCAGATCGCAGCACAGAGGCTCAACGTGGCGAGTGCGATCGATACACACCTGAATATACGGTTTGCGTAGTTCGGCACAGGCCAGAGGGTACGGTCGATCAGGCCCTGGGCATAGGTGCTCCATGAGTGGGTCGTGGGGGCGTGATGGGCCGTAAGGGCGGCGCGACGACTCGATGGGCCCCGCTCAAGCTGACGGCTTCCAGGCGCGCGATTGAGCGATGCGGAGCAGTGTTGGCGAACTCCCGGCCAACTCAGACGCCAGTCGCGCCGCAATCTGCCTCAGGTGGATGCGCGCAGCGACGGCCGCGCGCGGAGCGACGGCGCATGGACCTCTGCGCTCACCCGAGAAGCCCGCAGATCTCGGCATCAACTCCACCCGGGTCCGCAGGGTTGGACAGTCCGATGTAGCCGAGGGTGAGCGTGATCGCCAGAGTGGCGCACGTCACGCCGATCCACCGCCGCTGGCTCGAAGTGAGCGTCCGCAGGGGATTGTCGGATAGCAGGGCGCATCCCAGGGCTCCAAGGACTGCGAGCGGCAGCGCGAACCGGGCTTCTGTGGCTGATCCGACGATGGCTACGACGGCGCCAATGAGAATCGCCAAGAATCCCAGCGCCTCGACCTGTCGCCCGTCAGTCCAATCGGATCGGCGTCGGAAGGTGCGGGCCAGCACGGAGATTCCCACAACCGTCATGGTGGTGATGAGGATGGCGTGGATGGCATCAAGTCCAGGCGAGTCCGCGCCGTAAGGGGTGTTAGCCGGCCAGTGCAACGCCGCAGCGATCTTCTCGAGTGAGAAGACTAGGGAGTCGGGCAGGTTGCTGAGAAGGGTGCGCGCAAGGCCCGCAGTCGACGTGGGGACGTCGTCGGCGACCCGCGCTGCCATGTCTGGTGAGCAGTAGAACTGCTGCGGCACGTCCGAGCCGTGCACGGTGTCGTATCGGATCGTGTACGAGCCCAAACCTGCTTGGAGAGTCGCAAGATAGTCCGATAGAAGCGGCGAGGCAGATCGATGCCCGAACTGGCCAATATTGAGGATGACTTGTGGCGCGAGGGCGAGGGCGAAGCCAAGCGGCATCCCGATCGCCGCCATTTTATGGGAGATGAGGGTGATGAGGACGATCAGGGCCACCACGACCACGTAGGCGGGCCGGAGGTTCACCACGATCCCGCCCAGAACCCCTGCGAGCACCAGGGTCGAGGGTCGTTGAGACCGAATTAGCGCCACGATGGCGAAGCAGCCGATGGCCGCATAAATGTCGACAAGGGATGAACTGGCAAACCCGGATGTCACTACCCAGAGGAGGCCTGCCGCGATCCAACGGGCGCGTGGAGACCACGGTGCGAGGCGAGATGCCAAGGTGGGGAGCAGGTGGGCGGCGAACCAAGAGAGCACCAATGTGTTCTGCAGCAAGACCGCGAATGTCGCCCATGGCGCGCCCATCAGGCGTGTGAGCGCGGCAGCCGGTGCGTACACGATCGACGTCCAGACGCCACGGAGCTCCCAGTAGTTCTCAAGGGCCTCGGGGCTGGTTCCGACGATGTGCTGCGCGCCGAGCCAGTAGTGATAAGCATCGAAAAGGAGCGGCTGCGTTCCTCGCATCAAAGTCGCCAATGCAAAGATGATGGCGATTTGAACCGATGTGCGACGAAATATCGCCAATGCCTGTTCCAGTGGGCGGTGCATGGGGAAATCAAACCACTGTTCTGGGCGCCTAATAAATCAAGCAAATTCGAGGCGTGTCGAAGCGGTGTTTCCTGCGAATCACATGCTATCGCGGCGGCAAAATGAGTCACTGGCGCCTCGCGTCGCCGATCGCCTATGGTCGGCGGGTGGGCCTATCAACACGCGGAAGAGGGAATTCTCCCAGGTTCGCGCTTAGGCGCCCCGCCGAGCCACCACCAGATGGTGCGGATGCACCCGCCCGTGGTCCAGCCGCCGCTGCGAGACCTTGAGCCCGAGCCCGGCCAGCCATCCCGCCATCGTCTCCGGCGCCACGAAGTCGAAGGACGACCCCTCGGTGATGCGCAGCACCTTGACGGAGATCGTCTCCTGCCAGGTGTTCCAGCGCACCTTCCAGCGGGGCTCGACGCCCATCTCCTTGACGAGCACCATCCCGTGGGGGGCGAGCTGGCCCACTGCCTCGGTGAGCAGGCGCTGCTGCTCGGAGGCGGGGAGCAGGTACAGCACGTCGACGAAGACGACGGCGTCCCAGGGGCCGGGCGGCACGGCCCCGGACTCGGCGACGCGTAGGTCGAGGCTGTCGACGTCATGGGCGGCGGCGTGGCCCTGGGCGATCTTGGCGGTGTCGATGTCGACGCCGACGACGTCGCGGCCGGGGGCGTCGAGTGCGGCGTAGGCGCTGAACAGCCCGTGCCCGCAGCCGATCTCCAGGATCCGGCCTGTGCGGGGGAGCGTGGCGACGATCGAGGCGAAGGGCGCGCTCCACCAGCGCACGGTCACGTGGGCGCGGACGGCGGCGGGGGATCGGCGGTAGAGGCCGAGGGCGGCGCGTCCGGCACTGTCGGGTCGGCGTGCGGTCAGGCTCATCGTCGTCCTTGTCCGTTGTGGGGGGTCGCGCCGACCAGGTCGGCGAATCCGCCGAGGTGGAAGCCCGCGGCCTCCATCGCGTCGCGGGTCGACGGGTCGATCAGCGCGGCGAGCTCGTCGCCCCAGCGGTAGCCCCAGTCGAAGCGCCCCAGGTCGGGGTCGTCGGGCTCGGAGGGATGGGCGTTGATCTCGGCGCTGTGCGCGGCGCCGTCTCGCAACGCGGCGAGCGCGCCGGCGAGGCGCGAGGCGTCGAGCGCGCCGGCCTCGTCGAGGCCTGCGTAGTCCGCGGGCAGGTGCAGGCCCCGTCGCCCTAGTCGTCGCGCGGTGTGCCGGCTCAGCGTCTGGACGCCGAGCCCGATCGGTCCTCGCGCGCGGCTCCGGGGCAGTCGCACCGCCCCGATGCCATGGGCGCGGGCGAGGTCCGCCACGACGTCCCCGACGGCGGGCCACAGGTGCGTGTGCTGGTGGGTGTCGAGGTGCGTCACGGGCACGCCGACGCCGACGACGCGCTCGAGCTGCGCGCCGAGCTCACGGCGCACGTCGTCGGGGTCGAGGCGTCCCGTGAGCCCGCGGGCGACGACGGCGCGGTAGCTCAGCGGGAAGGCGCCATGCCGGTCCACGAGCGTGGGGATCTCCCGCGGCGCCAGCAGCGGCGGGGCCTCGCCGACGAGGGCGAGGTGGGCGCCCAGCTCGAGCGTGGGGGTGGCGCGCAGCATCGTGGCGGCGTCGTCGAATGCCCGGCCGACGGCGAGCAGCGAGGTGGCGGTGACGACGCCGTCGAGGTGGGCGCGCCGCACAGCCCGGTTCACCCCGACGGTGAGCCCGAGGTCGTCGGCGGTGACGATGAGCAGGCGGCTCACATGGCCCCGGCAGGGGTCGATGGGGCGGGGGCGCGGTACGGCTCGACCCGCTTGAGGTCGGAGCGCAGCCGGAACATCTCCCCGAGCATGGTGCGGATCACGGACCAGGAGGACAGCGTGGACACCCCGCGGGTGCGGGGGAAGTAGTCGACGCCGATCTGCAGGATCTGGAAGCCGGAGCGCTGCGCGCGGATGACCAACTCGGCGTCGATGAACGACCCCTCGCTCACGAGGTCGACGTGGTCGAGCACGGTGCGGCGGCACAGCTTGAACGCGAAGTTGATGTCGCGCAGGCGCGTGCCGAACATCGCCTGGATGAGGCCGTTGTAGAAGAACGAGTACACGGCCCGGCGTGGGCCCTCCCCGGTCCGGTCGAGCCGGTACGCGCTGACGATGTCCGCCTCGTAGGTGCGCAGCACGCGCAGCGCCCGGACCAGCTCGAGCATCTCGAACGGCAGGTCGGCGTCGGTGTAGAGCACCACGTCGCCGGTCGCGGCCGCGAAGCCGCTCTTGATCGAGCCGCCGAGCTTGCGGTTGTGGGGGTGGTGCACGACGCGCACGTGGGGGTCGGCCTCGACCAGCGCGTCGGCGAGTTGCGGGGTGGCGTCGGTGGACGCGTCGTCGACGACGATGATCTCGTAGTCCGCGATCTGCCCCGAGTCCACGAGCTGCTCGCAGATCTCGACGGCGGCGCCGACGGCGCGGTGGATGTACAGCTCCTCGTTCCACATCGGGAAGAAGATCGAGAGCTTCTTGAAGGTCTCCGGGGCGGGAAGCGCAGAGGTCATGACACAGCCACCGATCGTCCGAACAGGGAGGTGAGCAGCACGAGCAGCACCGCGCTGACGAGCAGCACCGCGGGGCGCAGCCAACGGCGTGGCGAGCTGGTGAGGAAGTCGCCTGCCGCGGCGATGGCGGGGAACGCGACGAGGACGTACCGCCCGGTGCCCATGAAGTCCTTGGTGCCGAGGATCGGGATGAGCAGCACCACGAAGGTGTAGGCGAGGTAGCCCCAGCCGAATCGCCGCCAGACGCGGCGCAGCAGGAGCACTGCCAGCAGGCAGGCGACGGCCTGCAGCGTCAGCAGTGCGGCGACGTCGTACGGGCCCTTGACGAGGGTGCCCGCGTAGACGACCTTGAACCACGTCTTGGGGCCGACGCCCTGGTTCCAGCCGGGCGCGGACTCGACCTCGACGAAGGCCAGCGGATTGCCGAACTCGATCCACAGGTAGGCGCACCACGCGGCGAGCCCGGCGCCGGAGAGCAGCACCCCCGCATGGCGCCAGCGCACGTCCCGCACGGCGCGGACGAGCTCGCGCCAGCCGCGCGGCCCGGCGTCGACGTCGCCCGAGGCCTTCGCCCGGTCCTGGGCGAGCAGCTCCACTGTCCGGACCACGAGCCCCACCGCCACGGCGACACCCACGGGCCGTCCGGCGGTGGCGAGCGCGCCGACGAGCCCTGCCGCCCAGTACCAGCGGCGCTCGAGGAGCAGGAACGCTCCCACGGCGCAGAGCAGGAAGAGCGAGTCGGCGTACATCGCGCCGTAGAGGAAGAACGCGTACGGGTACAGCATGAGCACGGCGATCGCGGTGAGCGCCGCGGGGCGGGGGAGCCGGGCCCACGCCCATCGGCCGAACAGCAGGACGGCCGCCCCGCCCGCCAGGACGGCGAGCAGCGACCCGGCGACCTGCACGTCGCCTGTCACGTTCGCGAGCGCGCGGACCCCCATCGGGTAGACCGGGAAGAACGCGATCGACGACTGCTGGCCGGGGACGTACTGGTACCCGGCGGTGGCGATGTGGTGGTACCAGCCGGCGTCGTACTGGAACCAGCCATCGAGCCAGGACGGCCCCTGCAGGATGCTCCCGTCGCCAGGGGGACGATGCCGCTCCGACCAGGCCACCACTGCGGTGAGCGCCGCGGAGACGGCGAGGAACACGGCGAGCACCAGGGCCCATGGGTAGGGCTGTCGTGGCGCCGCCACGGCAGCCGTCGGCACGGCTACGGTGCTCTGGTCCGTTCTGTGCACTACGCCCCCTGTGTGCCGCGCTGAGGTGCGGCGGTCGCACAGGAGCATAGAGACAACGTGCCCATGCCGGGTGTGACCTCGACCACGAAGCCCTCCGAAGGGGGAGATGTGCTGCCTGCTCTTCTCGGCGTCGCCGCCGCCGCGCTGTGCTCGGGGACCGCGACGGTTCTCCAGGCGTTGGCCGTCCGCCGCCTGCCGGTGCAGGAGAGGCTCGAGGCCGGCCTGGTGCTGCGGCTCGCGCGCAGCCGCACGTACCTCGGGGCCCTGGCCCTGGTGGCGGCCGGGTTCGCCGTCTCGTTCTGGGCGCTGCGCTCGTTGCCGCTCTTCCTGGTGCAGGCGGGGCGGGCGTCGAGCCTGGCGGTGGCGGCGGTGCTGGCCGTCGTCATGCTGGGCGCCCGCCTGCGGAGACGCGAGATCGGGGCTGTCGTGGCGCTGGGCGCCGGGCTCGTGGTGCTGGCGGCCTCGGTGGCCCCCCAGACGGCGCGGGTGGACGTGGGCGCCACGCGCGTGGTGCTGATCGGGGGTGTCGCGGTGGTGCTGGGCGGGGCCGTGCTCGCGGTGCGCATGCGGCCGCCGGCGCGGGCTGGCGTGGTGCTGGCGGTGCTCGCGGGGGTCGGGTACGCGCTTCTGGCGGTGGGGGCACGAACCCTCCACAGCTTCTCCCCGATGGCTCTCGTCGCCGATCCGGTGGCATGGGCGATGGTGGTCGCGGGCGCCTCGGGGCTCGTCCTCGGGGCCCTCGCCCTGCAGCGGGCGCCGGTGGTCGCTGTGACGGCGGTGATGGTGGGTGTGGAGACGTGCCTGGCCTCCGGATTGGGCATGGCGCTGGCCGGGGACAGGCCCTCGCCGGGCGCTGGCGCTGGCACTGTGGCGGCGTTCGCGCTGGTCCTGGCGGGGGCGCTGGCGGTCGCGCGGTTCGGCACGCCCGACCAGGTCACGGCGGCGCCCCTGCACGACAATCGGCACGACACGGACGCGCGACACGCGGGGGGATCTTCTTTTCACCCGACAAACCGCCCGGACTAGCACAGTTCCGCTTGACGATTTCGAACGACACGCGTGTAATTTCTTAGAACCGTTTCACGCAACGTCCAGGTTCTGCGCAGGGTCAGGGCGCGGCTGGAGCGGGGATGCGGCCTTGTGCCGAACGCCGCCGGGCATCGTCGCCCGACCGGCCGCACGATCCACACGAGCACCATCGAGCACGGAGGAACCCCATGTGGAATCTGCTCGACGCCGACGGCTCCTTCCCCTCCGACGCGGGTCGCTCGACAGTGGCCACCCAGGAGCCCTCGAACGTCCTCAATCTCTTCGGCACGCCCGCCGACGACGGGCTCATGGGCTGGCAGGAGCGCGCCCTGTGCGCGCAGACCGACCCTGAGGCGTTCTTCCCGGAGAAGGGCGGATCGACCAGGGAGGCCAAGAAGGTCTGCACCGGCTGCGACGTCCGCTCTGAGTGCCTGGAGTACGCGCTCGAGAACGACGAGCGGTTCGGCATCTGGGGCGGCCTGTCCGAGCGGGAGCGGCGCAAGCTCAAGCGCCGCGTCGTCTGATCAACTTTTCCCGACTGGCCCGACAAGGGCCATGATGTCGCGAGATGACTGACTCCACGCTGCCCACCGGGCTCCGGCTGGCCGAGGCCCCCACCTCGGCCAGGTCCGCTCTGGCCGTCACCGCCGTCGTGGTCACCCACGGCCCCACCCGGTATCTGGCGCCGACGCTGCAGGCCCTTGGCGCCCAGACCCACGTGCCCGGCAAGGTCGTGGTCGTCGACGTCGCGCCCACCGCCGACGAGGACGTCCTCCGGCTGGCCCGCGGCGCCTTCGCCGGCCTGCCGGGCGACATGGCGCCCGAGATCGTCGCGGCGCCCGTGCCCGGGGCGCGCACCTTCGGCGCGGCCGTGCGCGGCGCCCTCGCCACCCTGGCTCCCCCCAGCATGCTCGCGCCGGCGGCCGACACCGCCGGCTCGTGGCTGTGGCTGCTCCATGACGACAGCGCGCCGGAGCCGGAGGCGCTCGCGGAGCTGCTGCGGGCCGTCGAGCACGCCCCGTCGGTCGGCGTCGCGGGAGTCAAGCAGCGCACCTGGACAGACCCGGCACGCCTGCTCGAGGTCGGGCTGCGCACGTCGCGCTCGGGCCGCCGGATGACGGGCGTCGAGGACGCCGAGGTCGACCAGGGCCAGCATGACGGCCGCGACGACGTGTTGGGCGTCGGGATCGCCGGCGCGCTGGTGCGGTGCGACGTGTGGGACGAGCTCGACGGGCCCGACCCGGCGCTCGGGCCGTTCGGCGACGGCTTCGACCTCTCGCGCCGCGCCCGGCTCGCGGGCCACCGCGTCGTCGTGGTGCCCTCCGCCGTCGTGCGGCACGCCCAGGCGTCGTACCACGGGCTGCGGGGCCTGCCGGGCGCCGGCGCCGAGGTCGACGCCGATGGCGACGGGCTGCCCGACACCGGCGATCCGCGCCGGTCCTTCGCGGGACGTCGGCGCGCGCTCCTGCACCAACGCCTCGTCACGGCGCCGTTGCTGCTCATGCCGCTCGTCGCGCTCATGGCCGTCGCCGCCGGCGCGGTGCGCACGCTCGTGCGGCTCGCGACGAAGGAGCCCCTGCTCGCGGTCACCGAGCTGACCGCGCCCCTGGCAGTCCTGGCGCGGCCCGGCGCCGTGCTGCGGGCCCGTCGCAAGGCGTCCCGCACCCGCCGCGTCTCGCGCCGCACGCTGCGCCCGTTGCAGGCGAGCTGGCGCGAGGTGGGCCGGGAGTGGCGCGACCGCCGCCTGGCCCGCGCGGAGGAGCGCCGCATCGTGCACGCGCCCAGTGAGCTCGAGTTGCGTGAGCTCGCCGCGCTGGCCGCGCGTCGCCGCACGACCCTCGGGGTGCTCGCCGTGCTGCTGGTCGGGGTGTCCGCGCTGGCCGTCGGCCCGGTGGCCGGCGCGGCGTTCAGCGGGTCGGCGCTCGTGGGAGGAGCCCTGGCACCCGCGGCCGCGACCCTCGCCGAGCTGTGGCAGGCCGCCACCTCCGGCTGGATCGCGGGCGGGCTGGGGAACGCGGGCCCGGCCGATGCCCTGCTCACGGTGCTGCTACCCGCCGCCGCGGCCGCAGCAGGCTCGCTCTCGGCGGCGGTCAGTGCGCTGCTGCTCGGGTCGGTGCTGCTCGGCGGGCTCGGCGCGTGGTTCGCGGCCGGCGCCGCGACGCGCTCGGTCGGCATCCGGCTGTGGGCCGCGCTGGTGTGGGCGGCCGCCCCGGCGCTGCTGCTCGGCCTCGGCGAGGGCCGGCTCGGCGCCGTGCTCGCGCACCTCGCACTGCCGTGGGTGGCACTCGGCCTCGCCCGGGCGACGGGCTCGCATCAGGTCGACACCGTGCTCTCGGGCGTGGCGACGGCGCAGCGCCGGACGGCGGAGGACGCGGCGCCCGATGACGCGTCGGAGGAGGAGCCCGCGCCGGAGCGGGTGGACATCCGCCCACGCGCGGCGTCCACCGCCGCGACGGCGGCCGCCGCGCTGGCGTTCGCCGTGATGGCCGCGGGCGCCCCCGTGCTGCTCGTGCCCGGTGTGCTCCTGGTCGTCGCGGTCGCGTTGTGCGCCCTACGTGGCCGGGCCCGGGTGCTGCTCGTGCCCCTGCCCGCACTCGTCGTGCTCGGACCGGTGCTCGCCGAGGCCGCGTCGCGCGGCGTCGAGGGCTTGCGGCTGCTCGTCGCCGACCCGGGCCTGCCGTACCCGTCGACCTCGGCGACGCCGCTCGCCCTGCTGCTCGGCGTCCCGTCGGACGCCTCCGCCCTCGTCCCCGCCCTCGTTCCCGCCGCCGTCGCCGAGTACTGGCCGTGGGCGCTCGGGGCCGTGGTGCTGGTCCTGGCGCTTCTCGGGCTGCTGCGAGGCGCCCCGGTGGCGCGTGCGGTGCGCCTCGCGTGGGCCGCCGCGGCCGCCGGGCTCGCGACGGCAGTGGCCAGCGGGATGGTCGACGTCGCGGTGGCCGACGGGCAGCTCGTGCGCGGCTGGGCCGGCGCGGGCGTCTCGTTCGCCAGCGCGGGGCTCCTCGCCGCCGCCGTGCTCGGCACGCAAGGGCTGCGCGCGCGCATCGGGCGGGCCACGTTCGGATGGCGGCAGCCGAGCGTCGTCCTGGGCGGGGTCCTCGCCGGCGCGGTGGTCGCGGCGAGCCTGGGCGGCTGGGCGTGGCAGGCGCGGACGGACGGGCTCGCGCAGGTCGTCGCGCTGGACCGCCTCGTGGTCCCGGCCGTGGGGCAGCAGGCCCAGTCGGCGCCGCGCGGGTCGCGGGTGCTGATGGTCGAGGTCGCAGCCGACGGCGTCGTCACCTGGCAGCTCGTGCGCGGCGACGGGGTTCTCCTGGTGGACCAATCGGCCACGGTCTGGACCCGCACGGTGCAGGGCGCGCTGCGTGGGGCGCAGGCCGCCCCGATCGAGGAGCCCGAGGCCCTGCTCGATCGCCTGGTGGCGCGGATCGCCGCTGCCACCAGCGGTGACGTGGCGCTCGAGCTCGCCGAGTTCGGGGTGGGCGACGTCCTCGTCCCGCCGTCGCCGACCGGGTCCGACGCCGACGCGCCACAGCCCGGCCCCGACGCGCGGGCCGATCTGGTCGCCCGGCTGGACTCCACCGCCGGCTTGGAGCGGATCACCGAGAACACCGCCGGCACGATCTGGCGGGTCCAGGCGTCGGCGGCGCCCGGCGGCACTGTGCAGGGCACCGTCAGCAGCTGGGCTCGCCTGGCCGAGGGCGACGACCCGGATGCCGACACCGCGCTCGACTCGGACCGTCGCACCGTCGACACGCAGGTCCCGCCGGGGTCGGCCTCGCGACGCGTCGTGCTGGCCGAACGCGCCGATCCCGGGTGGACGGCCACGCTCGACGGGCGACCGCTGGCGGTGGACCAGGCCGACTGGCGGCAGGCGTTCGACCTCGGGCCCGACGGCGGCCGTCTCGTGGTGGGCCACCAGGGGCAGCATCGGGAGCTGTGGCTCGCCGTCCAGGGCTCCGTGGTGCTGGTGACGGTCCTGCTCGCGCTGCCGTTCCGTCGACGAAAGGCAGGACGCCGATGACCGCCCCCCGCTGGGCCGCACGCCTCGCACGTGCCGCATCGGGCCTCGTCGTGGTGGGCACGGTCGGCGCCGTGGTGGGCGCCGCGGGCATAGTCGCCGCGCCCACAACGGAGCCGGTCCCCGCGACGCTCGTCGAGGTGGCGCCCGCACGCACCACCCTGGTGTGCCCGGGACCGTTGCAGCAGCCCGAGGCCACGGGAGTCGGCGGCTTCGACACGACGCCCGTCGCGCCAGTGTTCCGGGTGCGCGGGCTCAGCGTCCCGGGCGCCGCGGGCGACGCCGCGCCCGCCTCGCTGACCCTCCTCGGCGAGGGCAGCGCAGCGGCGGACCTCGCCGGTCAGGCGGCGCGCACCGCCCTCGTCGCCGACGCCACGGCGCCGGTGCTGCTGCAGGGCGACGCGCAGGACGGGAGCCCCGCATGGCTGGCCGGCGCCACCTCGGCGCTCGTCACCGCCGGTGACCTGCGTGGCCTCGCGGCGGCGGGCTGCCAGGCACCGGGCTCGGACCTCTGGCTCGTGGGCGGCAGCACCGAGATCAGCAGCTCCGCGTTCCTGGTCATCGAGAACCCCGGCGCCACCCCGGCGGACGTCGCGGTCGAGCTGTGGGGGCCGGCGGGCCAGATCGACCTCGCCGGCTCCGCCCGCTACCTCGTGGCCCCCGGCGCGCGGCGGGTCGTCGTGCTCTCCGGCGTGGCCGCCGAGCAACGCCGCCTGGTGGCACGCCTCAGCACCACGGGCGGCGCCGTCTCGGCGTACCTGCAGGACTCCCGGCGGCGCGGGTTCACCGCCGCGGGCACCGACCTGGTGGTCCCGGGCGCGGCGCCCGCCACACGCCAGGTCGTCGCCGGTGTCCTGGTCGAGGAGTCCAGCGTCGACGACGCGGACCAGCCCGTGCTGCGCCTCCTCGCCCCTGGCGGAGACGGCGCGACGGCGCGGCTGACACTGCTCGGCGAAGACGGGCCCGTGCCGCTCCCCGGCGCGGACGAGGTCCCGCTGACCGGGGGAGCGGTGACCGACGTCCCGCTCGGCGGGCTGGCGGCAGGGGCCTACACCGTGGTGGTCGACGCCGACGTGCCCCTCGTCGCCGCCGCGATGCTGACGAGGTCCGGCGCCCCCAGCGAGCTCGACCCCACACCGACGCTCGAACGCGCCTGGGCCGCCGCGACGGCCCCGGTGGCCGGTGGGCTCGTCGCGACGCCAGTCGGCGCCGGCTCGACGGTGCTGATCGCCCGCGCGCCGCAGCAGGGCGACCCGGCACAGGCCGGCTCCGGCGAGGTTGTGCTGCGCTACTACGGCCCACGCGGCGAGGTGCTCGGCGAACAGGCGGTGCAGGTCGCGGAGGGCCGCACGGCGCGCATCCCGTTGGCGGAGCACGGCGAGGTCGCGGGCGTCGAGGTGGTCGCCTCCGACGGCGACCCCGTGTGGGCGTTCGCCGTGGTGGCGGAGGTGGTGCAGCCGGACGGCGTGCGGGTCGCGGTGCTGGGGCCCGCGCCCGAGGCTCCGGGCCCGAAGCAGGTCAGCGTCCGGCGGGGCAGCGCGCTGGGGCTGGGCTGACGCTCAGCGGTGTGGGCCGAGGCTCAGCGGGCCGCGCGCAGCTCGAGGTGCTCGCGCGCCTTGAGCCCGATCTGCCCGACAGCGCGCACGGGCCACTGGTACCACCGGTGGTACCGGCGGCGCAGGTACAGCGCGGCGCTCGCGTGGTGGGCCGAGATCATGCGGGCGGGCCGCTCGCGCCAGGAGGTGCCGCCGACGTGCGTCACGCGCGCCGTGGGCACGTAGAGGTTCTCCCAGCCGGCGTGGCCGAGCCGCTCGCCCAGGTCCAGGTCCTCGAAGAACATGAAGTACGAGCTGTCGACCCCGCCGACCTGCTCGAACGCCTCGCGCCGCAGCAGCAGGCAGGCCCCGGACAGCCATCCGGCGGCCCGCTCGGCGCCGGCGAGCTGCTGGCGCTGCTGATAGGCGCGGGTCCACGGGTTCGCCGGCCACACCCGCGCGAAGAGCGCGTGCCCGGCTCCCTGGGTCAGCGACGGGAGCTCGCGCGCCGAGGGGTAGACGGTGCCGTCCGGGTTGAGCAGCGCCGGGCCGAGGGACCCCGCGCGTGGGTGCCGCTCCGCGGCCTCGATCAGCGCGTCGAGCGAGCCGGGGCCCCACACCAGGTCGGAGTTCGCCACCACGAGCCACGGGGCGTCGGCGCCCTGGGCTCCCGCGTTCGCCCCCGAGCCGTAGCCGAGGTTCGCGCCCGGCTTGAGCACCCGGGCGCCATGCGCCTCCGCGACGGAGCGGGTGACCGTGTCATCGGTCCCGTTGTCCACCAGGACCAGCTCGACGGGGAGGCGGCTCGCGCCCTGGAGCGAGACGGCGAAGTCCTCCAGCTCGGCTCCGGGGTTGAAGACGACGCAGACGACACGGACGTGGGCGGGGCCGGCGGTGCTCATGGTCGGATCAGATTAGTGCCCGTCCCGGTACTGCGGGTCCACGTCCTCGGGGGAACGCCCGAGCAGATGGGCGACCTGCTCGACGACGACCTCGCGGACCAAGTCCTCCAGGTCGTCGTCATCCAGCGCGCGGGTCTCCACGGGCCGGCGGTACACGACCACGCGCGCCGGGAGGCCCGCGTCGGCCGGGAAGCAACGGCCCAGCGGGACCCCGCCCCGCTCCCATGGCGCCGGGTTCGAGGGCGGCACGTCCTCGACCGCGAACTCGGTGCCCTCGAGCTGGCGGGACCACCGTCGCTCAAGCCGCTCCACCGCCGTCAGCACCAGGTCGTCGAACCGCTCGGCGCGCGTGCGGGCCGCGGGGACGCCCGCCGGCAGCAGCGGGCCGCGCAGGCCGCGCCCGCGCCGGTCGCGGCGCCGCACCGGGCGGGGGTCGCCTGCGGGCTGGTGCTGGACGGGGGAGCTCACCTGGGCACTGTAGCCCGCGACGGGCGGCGCGGCGTGGGCGCGGTCGGGCTCTCCCGAGCGGTACGGTCTGCCCTGTGAGATCCGTCCGGCAGTGTTCGCGCACGGCGTGCGGCCGTGCTGCCGTCGCCACCCTGACCTACGTGTACGCGGACTCCACGGCGGTGCTCGGCCCCTTGGCCCACAACGCCGAGCCGCACTCCTACGACCTGTGCGTCGAGCACGCGGGCCGGCTCACGGCGCCGCGCGGCTGGGAGGTCGTCCGGCTCACCCCCGAGTTCGTCGAGGCGGGGCCGAGCAAGGACGACCTGCTGGCGCTCGCGGACGCGGTGCGTGAGGCGGGCCGCCCACGGACGGGAACCGTCCCCGCCGTGTCCGAGCCGTCCGCTGGCCTGGCGCCGATCGCGGCGCTCGCGGAGGCGAACGCGCCCCGGCGCGGCCACCTGCGCATCCTGCGCTCGGATGAGGGCTGATCGTCGGTGTCGACCCCGGGACCGGAGAAGCGCGCCCGCGCGCCGCGTAGCCGCGCGGCGGAGCCCTCGCAGCCCTTGGGCTCGCTCAGCCAGTCCGGCTCGCGAGCGGGTTTCCGGGTGGAGAGCTGCGGCGAGTGCGGCGGCCAGGCGCTCACCCGGCTGCGGATGACGCTCGGCGACGGACTCCCGGTCCTGTTCGTCTCCTGCCACGACTGCGAGGGCAAGGCGTGGTTCCGCGCCGATGACGACGGCTCCGAGCTGACCCGTGAGGACGTCATCGCCCGCAGCGGCAAGCGCGACCGCAAGGGCTGACTCCGCGACTGCTGCGCGCGGTCGGACGCCCCGGGGCTCAGCGCGCGGCGACCTCGGCCCGCACTGTGGAGCGCACGATCTCGGCGAGGTCTCGCTCAGCACGCCAGCCCAGGACGTCGACGGCGCGGTCCACCGCCGCGACGACCTGCGGGGGATCGCCGGCGCGGCGGCCGAGCAGCTCGGGGACGACGGGCGCGCCGGTCGCCACCGCGAAGGCGTCCAGCACCTCGAGGACCGACGAGCCCACACCAGTTCCGATGTTCAGCACGTGGTCGGCGCCCGGGCCCGCGTCGTCGTCGACGACTGCGCCGGCCAGGGCCACGTGGTCCAGCGCGGCGATGTGCGCCTGCGCGAGGTCCAGCACGTGCACGTAGTCCCGGATGCAGGTGCCGTCCGGGGTCGGGTGGTCGGATCCGAAGACCAGCGGCGGCAGCCCGGCGCGGATGCGGCCGAGCACAAGCGGCACGAGGTTCAGCGCGGCCGGGTCGTGCAGATCGTCCCAGCCGGCGCCCGCCACGTTGAAGTAGCGCAGTGACAGGCAGCGCATGCCCCAGGCCCGCGCGGCGTCCCGCACCAGCCACTCGCCCGCGAGCTTCGTCTCGCCGTAAGGGTTCATCGGCGCCGTGGGGGAGGCCTCCGTGACGAGCGCGGAGGACGGGGCGCCGTAGACGGCGGCCGAGGACGAGAAGACCAGCGATGGCACGTCGGCCCGCTCCATAGCCTCCAGCACGTGGGCCAGCCCGCCGACGTTCTGCCGGTAGTACCAGGTCGGGCGCGTGAGGGACTCGTCGACGCGTTTGCGCGCCGCGAGGTGGATGACCGCGCGGGCGCCCACCTCGCGGAACAGCGCCGCGAGCCTGTCCACGGTGCTGTCCGCCGCGAGGTCGGCCACCTCGAGCCGTGCGTCGCCGACACGGTCCGCGCGCCCGTTGCTCAGGTCGTCGACCACCACCACGTCGTCGCCGCGAGCGGCCAGCAGCCGAATGATGTGCGCGCCGATGTAGCCGGCCCCTCCGGTGACGATCACCGTCATGTGGTCCCCCTGCTCATGTGCCCTGGCGAGCATCCTGGATGCCGGTGCCGGGCGCGTCTGCCGGTAGGGTGACGCTGTGTCATTCACCACTGGTCAGACGCCCGATACGTCCGCTGCGCACACCTTTCCGGACCTGTCCGGCCTGATCAAGGCCTATGACGTCCGCGGTGTCGTGCCCGCCGAGCTCAACCCCGAGGTCGCCCGGGCGATCGGCGCGGCGTTCGCCGACGTCGTGGTCGTGCCGGAGACGCCGGCGGGCCAGCGCCCGCGCGCGGTGATCGGCAACGACATGCGTCCCTCGGGCCCCGAGCTGGTCGCGGCGTTCGCCGACGGCCTGGCCGGGCGCGGCGTCGACGTGACGCTGATCGGCCTGGCGTCCACCGACGGCCTCTACTTCGCCTCCGGCTCGCTCGACATCCCCGGCGCGATGTTCACCGCGAGCCACAACCCCGCGCAGTACAACGGGATCAAGTTGTGCCGCGCAGGGGCCCGCCCGGTCGGCCAGGACTCGGGGCTCGCCCAGGTGCGCGAGCTCGCGTCGCGGTACCTCGCGCTCGGCGTGGAGCCCGTCGACGGCGTGGAGCCCGGCACGATCGACCAGCAGGACCTGCTGCCCGAGTACGCCGCGTTCCTGCGCTCGCTGGTCGACCTGTCCGGCATCCGCCCGCTCAAGGTCGTCGTCGACGCGGGCAACGGGATGGGCGGTTTCACGGCGCCGGCCGTGCTCGGCACAGGCGCCGGGCTGCCCGAGCTGCCGCTCGAGATCGTCCCGCTGTACTTCGAGCTCGACGGCACGTTCCCCAACCACGAGGCCAACCCGCTCGAGCCGGAGAACCTGCGCGACCTGCAGGCCGCTGTGGTCGAGCACGGCGCGGACATCGGGCTCGCCTTCGACGGCGACGCGGACCGCTGCTTCGTGATCGACGAGAACGGCGACCCGGTCAGCCCGTCCGCGATCACGGCGCTCGTGGGGCTGCGCGAGGTGGCCCGCGAGCAGGCCGCCGGGCGGCCCACGCCCACGGTGATCCACAACCTCATCACGTCCCAGGTGGTGCCCGACCTGGTCGGCGCCACCGGCGCGACGGTGGTGCGGACCCGCGTCGGCCACTCGTTCATCAAGGCCGAGATGGCCAAGCATGAGGCCGTGTTCGGCGGCGAGCACAGCGCCCACTACTACTTCCGCGACTTCTTCTTCGCGGACACCGGCATGCTCGCCGCGCTGCACGTCCTCGCGGCGCTCGGCGGCCAGGAGCACCCGCTCTCCGCCCTGGCGGAGATCTACCAGCCCTACTCGGCGAGCGGGGAGATCAACTCCCGGGTCGCCGACGTCCCCGCCGCGCGCGCCCGCGTCGTGCAGGCGTACGTCACCGAGCAGGGCGCGGGCCCCGTCACCGTCGACGAGCTCGACGGCCTGACGATCTCGCACTGGGACGCCACCCCCCAGTGGTGGTTCAACCTCCGCGCCTCGAACACCGAGCCGCTGCTGCGGCTCAACGTCGAGGCCGCCGACGAGGACATCATGATCAAGGTGCGCGACGACGTGCTCGCGCTCGTGCGCCAGGCCGAGGAGGACTGACATGTCGGAAGAGAACACCGCTGCGGGGATTGAGCCGTGGCTGCGCGAGATCCTGCGCTGCCCGGTGACCGGGGCGACGCTCGTCGACGCCGTGGGCCCCGACGGGCAGCCCGAGCTGCACTCCACGGACGCCGAGAACCCGCTGGCGTACCCGGTGCGGGACGGCATCCCGGTGCTGCTCGCCGACGAGGCGCGCTCGCTGCGCTGACCGCGCCATCCGCTGACCGCGCGGGGCGCCACCCCGTGTCGGTGCGGTTGTCCGCTGTGACCTAGTATTCCGCTGGCCGTCTTCACGGCGGCCAGCGTGAGCGTGCCGGACGGCCGCTGCGCCTGGTGCGACCAGGAGGAACACATGGCCCACGGTGGCGGCACGAAGGCGATTGTCGCGGCGCTCGTCGCCAACCTCGGCATCGCGGTGACGAAGTTCATCGCGTACCTGCTCACCGCGTCGAGCTCGATGCTCGCGGAGTCGGTGCACTCGCTCGCCGACTCCGGCAACCAGGCGCTGCTGCTGGTGGGGGGCCGGCGGGCGCGCCGCGCGGCGGATGCGCGCCACCCGTTCGGCTACGGGCGCGAGCGGTACGTGTACGCGTTCATCGTCTCGATCGTGCTGTTCACGCTCGGCGGCGTGTTCGCCCTGTACGAGGCGTGGCACAAGTGGGAGGACCCGCACCCGATCGACTCGTGGCAGTGGGTGCCCATCGCGGTGCTGCTCGCGGCCATCGTGATGGAGAGCTTCTCGTTCCGCACCGCCATCCATGAGGCGAACCCGTTGCGCGGCTCGCAGACGTGGACGCAGTTCATCCGCCGCGCCAAGGCCCCCGAGCTGCCCGTGGTGCTGCTGGAGGACTTCGGCGCCCTGGTGGGCCTGGTGCTGGCCCTCGGCGGTGTGTCGATGACGCTCGTCACCGACGACGGGCGCTGGGACGCGGCCGGCACGGCGTGCATCGGCGTACTGCTCGTGATCATCGCCGTGGTGCTCGCGCTGGAGACCAAGTCGCTGCTGCTGGGCGAGTCGGCCACGGAGCAGGATGTCGACGCGATCGAGGCCGCGCTGGTCGGCGAGGGCGTCCGCTCGCTCATCCACCTGCGCACGCTGCACCTGGGGCCGGAGGAGCTGCTGGTCGCCGCGAAGATCGAGATCGCGCCCACGGCGACGGCAGCCGAGATCGCAGCGGCCATCGACGCCGCCGAGCAGCGCGTGCGGGCAGCGGTGCCCATCGCGACGGCCATCTACCTGGAGCCCGACCTGCGTCGCAGGGCGGCGGAGTCCGAGGTCGCGGGCTGACCCGCTGGCGCATGACGGCCGACGGGCCCGAGACCGCTGTGCTGCGGTCCCGGGCCCGTCGTGTCGTGTCGGGGCGTCACGCCTGGGCGGCGGCCTTGAGGTCGTCGACGAAGGTCGGGTTCGCGTCGAGCCACTCGCGCACCGCGATCTGCGGGTCGGCGCCGTCGCCCTCGTAGATGAGGTTCTCAAGCGAGAACAGCTGCTCGTCGGTCAGGCGGAAGGCCTGGATCCACGACGAGAGCGTCGGGTAGTCGGCGGTGAAGTCGGTGCGGCCCATGGAGTGGATCTCCTCGGCCTCGCCCAGCGCGCCCTCGGGGTCCTCGAGGTCGCGGATCGGGTAGGCGTCGTAGGCCCAGTGCGGGCGCCACAGGGTCGCCGCGATGGGCTCGCCCGAGTCGGTGGAGCCCTTGAGCTCGGCGAGCATCGCGGGCGTGGAGGAGATGAGCAGGTCCATGCCCTCGAGCCCATAGGCCGGGATGACCGCGTTCTGGACGATGCGGGTCAGCCCGGCGCCGGCCTCGATGCCGACGATCCGGTTGTCGAACTCGCCGGACGCGTCAGCGAGCTCGCTGAGCGACGTGATGGGCGAGTCCTCGTTGACGACGACCGTGAGCTTGGCGTTGTCGTACCAGGCGCCCAGGTCTTCTAGGTCGTCGCCGTACTCATCGAGGTAGTCCGCATGCGTCTCCGGCAGCCACATGTCGAAGTTGACGTCGAAGTCGCCGCCGGACATGCCCGTGTAGACGATCCCGGGGTCGGCCTCCTCGCTGGTGACGGTGTAGCCCTCGTCCTCGAGGATCGCGGCGAACAGGTGGGAGACGGCGATGCCCTCGTCCCAGCCCGAGTGGATGCCGATCGAGACGGTGGACAGGTCGCCGTTCTCGAGGCGCTCGTCGGCTGCGGCGTCAGTGGACGTCGAGCAGGCCGTGAGGCCGAGGGCCAGCGTGGCGACTGCGGCGATGGTGGTGAGGTGGCGTGACGTGCGGTGGGTCATGTTTCCTTCCTGGTGGCGCGCGGCGAGGAGCCGCGCGCCGGGGTGGGCTGTCGGGCGAGTCTCAGGCGTCGGTGGTGCGCAGGGCGCGCGCGACGGGGGACCGGTCGGCGAGGGCGGCGGTGACCCGGTCGAGGAAGACGGCGAGGATCACGACGGAGACGCCGGCCTCGAAGCCGAGGGACATGTTGACGCGCTGCAGCGCCGTGACGACGTCGCGGCCCAGCCCCGCGGCGCCGACCATGCCGGAGATGACGACCATCGACAGGGACAGCATGATCACCTGGTTGACGCCGGCCATGATGGTGGGCATCGCGAGCGGGAGCTGGATCTGGCGCAGGATGCGCCGCTCGCCGGAGCCGAACGCGTGGCCGGCCTCGACGACCTCGCGGTCCACCTGCCGGATGCCGAGCTCGGTGAAGCGGACCCCCGGCGCCATCGCGAAGATGACGGTGGCGACGATGCCCGGCACCACGCCCACCCGGAAGATCACCACTGTGGGGATCAGGTAGACGAATGCGGGCATGGTCTGCATGAGGTCGAGCACGGGCCGCACGAACTGGGAGACCCGGTCGTTGCGGGCGCACCAGATGCCGAGCGGGATCGCGAGCACCAGGGCGACGACGCTCGCGAGGATCACCAGGGCGAGGGTGTTCATCGCGTTCGACCACTGGTCGACGGCGGCGATGAGCGCGAAGCCGACGAGCGAGCCGACCGCGAGCCGCCAGCCCTTGACGAGCAGCGCGATCGCGGCGAGGAGGAGCGCGACCAGCCAGAACGGAGGCCCGCCGAGCAGCGTGTCGAGTGAGCCGTAGCACCACTCGAGCACGGCGCGGATCTGGTCGAAGAGCCCGCGGAACGTGCTGGTGACCCAGTCGACGCCGTCGGCCACCCAGTCCCCGAGGGGCAGGCGCGGCAGGCCGGTGGTGGTGGTGGATGTGGTGGTCATGCGGGCACCGCCGTGGCCTCGTCGGAAGATGTGGGGGTGTCAGCGACCGCGGGCGTGCCCTGGGCCGGCGTCTGCTCGGGAGGCACCATGGCCTCGAGCAGCGTCACCCGGGGGACGACGCCGACGAGCCGCCCGGCCGCGTCGGTGACGGGGATGGGGAGTGCGGACTCGGCGGCGGGCGCGAACAGCTCGCCGAGCGGGGTCTCGGGCGAGACGGGCGCCACGTCGGTGCGGACTAGGTCGACGAGGGTGTCGGCGCCGTTCCGGAGCGCGATGACGACGTCAGCGTCGTGGACCATGCCGCGCAGCGCGCGGGAGCGGTCGAGCACGTAGGCGGCGGACACCTGCTGCTCGCGCATGGTGCGCAGGGCGAGGCGCGGGCCGCCGCTGAGTGGCACGACGGCCCGTGCGGGCTGCATCACGGACGCTGCGGTGAGGACGCGGGTGCGGTCGACGTCGGCGACGAACTGGGCGACGTAGTCGTTCGCCGGGTCGGAGAGGATCTCCTCGCTGGTGCCGACCTGCACGATGCGGCCGTCGCGCATGACGGCGATCCGGTCGCCCAGGTACATCGCCTCGTTGAGGTCGTGGGTGATGAACACGATGGTCTTGCCGAGGGTCTGCTGGAGCTCGAGGAGCTGGTCCTGCATCTCGCGGCGGATCAGCGGGTCGAGCGCGGAGAACGCCTCGTCCATGAGCAGCACGTCGGTGTCGGCGGCCAGGGCGCGGGCGAGGCCGACGCGCTGGCGCATGCCGCCGGAGAGCTGGGACGGCAGGTGGTCGGCCCAGCGCTCGAGCCCGACGAGCTCGAGGGCCTCCCCGGCGCGCCGGCGCCGCTCGGCCTTGTCCACGCCCCGGATCTCCAGCGGGTAGGCCGTGTTGTCGAGGACGGAGCGGTGCGGCAGGAGCGCGAAGTGCTGGAACACCATGCTGACGCGGCGCTGGCGTATCTCCCGCAGCTCCTTGGACCGCACTGTCGACAGGTCGTGGTCGCCGAGCAGGACACGCCCGGAGGTGGGGCGCCCGAGCCCGTTGAGCATGCGGATCAGCGTGGACTTCCCGGATCCCGACAGGCCCATCACCACGAACGTCTCCCCGCTGGCGACCTCGAAGCTCGCGTCGATCACGGCGGCGGTGCCGTGCATGGCGACCTCGTCACGGGTGGCGCCCTCGCGCAGCCGGCGCACGGCTTCGCCGGGGCGTCGGCCGAACACCTTGTAGACGTTCTCGGCGCGTACTGCCGTCATGGTCATCCCATCATCCGTTCACGCTCACCCGGGCCACGCCCCGCAGGGGGCGCCGCCAGCGAGGCGCTGGCGCGCTGGCGGTGGGCCGGGTGGGCCTCGGTCGACGACGGCGCGCACGGGTGTGCGGCGAGTGCTCGAGGAAGGCCATCGCCCCTCTGTCGAGGCCCGGAAAACGGGGCCTCGGCGGGTTGAGGGGGCGGCATCCGAACGGGACCGTCGTCAATCTGTCCTCAGCACCATGCCTCGACTGGCGGGGTGAAAGCGAACTGGCTCGGGGCCTGATGTCCGATATTCCGAGCGCGAGTCATGCGAGAAGCGGCCTCTGACCTGCGACTTTACCTAATCTTGGATCGTTACATTTTCGTGACCTTGACGGAGGCGGCTTGGCGGCCGCGCGTCCCGGAGTCGGCCCATGCCGGGTGACGCACGTCACGCCCGCGCCCCACGCGATCGACAGGAGCGCTCGCGCCGCAGGCCCGCCTCGGCGAGCATGGCGGTGCACGGAGGCGAGTGGTCTGCCGACCCAGAGGGGCGCCGATGTCCGACTTCGACGAGGCCGTCGACCAGTACAAGATCCGCGACCTGTCACTGGCCGCGCCGGGCCGCCGCCAGATCCGGCTCGCCGAGCACGAGATGCCCGGCCTCATGGCGTTGCGCGCCGAGCTCGGCGCCCGTCAGCCGCTCGCCGGAGCCCGCATCGTCGGATCCCTCCACATGACGGTGCAGACGGCAGTGCTCATCGAGACGCTCACCGCGCTGGGCGCCCAGGTCCGCTGGGCGTCGTGCAACATCTTCTCGACGCAGGACGAGGCCGCCGCGGCCGTCGCCGTCGGGCCGCACGGCACGCCAGAGCGCCCGGCCGGCGTGCCGGTGTTCGCGTGGAAGGGCGAGACGCTCGAGGACTACTGGTGGTGCGCCGAGCAGATCTTCCAGTGGCCCACCAGCGGTCCGAACCTGATCCTCGACGACGGCGGAGACGCCACCCTCCTGGTCCATCGGGGCGTCGAGGCCGAGGCCGCGGGCGCGGCGCCGCCCGGACCGGCGCCGGGGGAGCCGGGCCACTCGGTGGAGGCCGACGTGCTCCGCGAGGTGCTGGGCAGGTCGCTGGCCGCCGACCCCAGGCGCTGGACCCGGATCGCGGCGGGCATCCGGGGCGTCACCGAGGAGACCACCACCGGCGTGCGCCGCCTCGACCAGCTCGCCGACGCCGGGCTGCTGCTGTTCCCCGCGATCGACGTGAACGACTCCGTCACCAAGTCGAAGTTCGACAACCGCTACGGCATCCGCCACTCGCTGCCGGACGGCCTCAACCGGGCCACCGACATGCTGATCGGCGGCAAGGTCGCGCTGGTCGCGGGCTACGGCGACGTCGGCAAGGGCGCCGCGGAAGGGCTGCGCGGCCAAGGGGCCCGGGTCGTCGTCTCCGAGATCGACCCCATCTGCGCGCTCCAAGCCGTCATGGACGGCATCCAGGTGGTGCGGGTCGAGGACGTGGTGGGCGAGGCCGACTTCTTCCTCACGACCACCGGCGACCGCGACGTCATCACTCCTGCCCACATGGCGGCGATGAAGGACAAGGCCGTCGTCGGCAACATCGGCCACTTTGACGACGAGATCGACATGGCGGGACTGGCGGCGTGGCCGGGGATCCAACGCACGGAGGTCAAGCCCCAGGTGCACGAGTGGGCGTTCCCCGACGGGCACTCGGTGCTGGTCCTCTCCGAGGGGCGCCTGCTCAACCTCGGCAACGCGACAGGCCACCCGAGCTTCGTGATGAGCACGTCCTTCGCGAACCAGGTCATCGCGCAGGTCGAGCTGTTCACGCGCCCCGACGCGTTCCCGCTCGGGGTGCACCGCCTACCGAAGCCGCTCGACGAGAAGGTCGCGCGGCTGCACCTCGACGCCCTCGGGGTGCGCCTCACCGAGCTCACGAAGGAGCAGGCCGAGTACTTGGGGGTCGACGTCGCCGGGCCGTACAAGCCCGACCACTACCGGTACTAGCCCGGAAGCCGGGAACCGCGTCGGGAGCGGCTCAGTCGACCGGGTCGGGGACGCCGTGGGGGAGTCGCTGCATCAAGAGGCTCTCCTGGGCGGCCCGCTGCCGCCCGGCCTCCGCGCTCGTGTGCTCGCGGCGCCTGCGCTCCGCCAGCACCGCCGCGAGGAACAGCTCCGGATGCGTGCCCGGCGGCGGCGCGGGCGCCACGAACCTCTGCACCTCGACGGCGAGGTCCGTGCCCAGGCTCGCCCGGGACTGGGGGTGCAACGTGGCCGTTCGGGTGAGGAACTGCCGCACCGACAACGCCAGCCCGTCGGGCAGCCGCCGCACATCCGCCCCCGCGGCCCACCCCGCCAAATGCGGGGGCATCATCACCGGGGTCCGCGGCGCGGTTTTGCCCCGCACCCGCACCGCGTACGTCCCCGCGAGGAGGTCTCCCACGCGCTTGCCCTGTGGCTGCACGATCGAGCAGATCAGCGCGACACTGCCGAACGTCAGCCACAGCTCGAACACACCGGTCAGGGCCCGCACGAACGCCTGGCGCAGCCGGATCGGGCCACCATCGTCCCGGACGACGCGGATGCCCACCCCGAGCTTGCCCAGCGAGCGTCCCCGGGTCATCGTGTCCACGGCCGTCGGCAGCACCACCAGCACCGTCGCCAGCGTCGCGATCGACAGGATGCGAGTCGCCGCCTCGCTCGGCGCGAAGTCGGCGCCGCCGAGCACGAGCACCGTGGCGATCAGCACGATCCCCAACGCAGTCAGGTCGATCAGCGCCGCGAGCACCCGCGACAAGAACGACGTCGGCCGGGTGTCGAGCAGCACACCCTCTCCAGTGACGATCCCCTCGTCCATCGGGCTCCTCCTGCAGTTGGCGCGGCGCGTGCTGTGGCAGGGTATCCGGCGTGGACCTGGACGCCTTCACCGCCGTGCACGCCCCGGGCTGGGCGCGCCTCGACGAGCTGAGCCGACGCCGCCGGCTGAGCGGCGCCGACGCCGACGAGTTGGTCCGGCTCTACCAGTCGGTGGCCACCGACCTGTCGAGGGTGCGGTCGAGCGCGCCCGACCCGGAGCTCGTCAGCCGCCTGTCCCAGTCGCTCGCCCGGGCCCGAGCGCGGATCGCCGGATCCCATGAGCCGAGCTGGCGCGACGCCGCCCGCTTCGGGCTCGTCTCCCTGCCGGCCGCGCTCTACCGCATCCGCTGGTGGACGGTCGCGGTGACCGTCGGGTTCCTGGCCCTCGCGGTCGTCGCCGGCGCCTGGGTCGCCACGGAGCCCGCCGCGCTCGCCACCATGGGCACCGAGAGCCAGCGGCTGGAGTACGTGGAGAACGCGTTCGCCTCGTACTACGACCCGGGTATCGGATTCGCGACGATGGTGTGGACCAACAACGCGTGGATCGCCGCCCTGTGCGTGGGCCTCGGCATCACCGGCATCGGCCCCGCGTACGTGCTGATCGGCAATGCCGTGAGCGTGGGCGCCACGGGCGGGATGATGGCCGCGCACGGCGAGCTGGCGCTGTTCCTGCAGCTGATCTCCCCGCATGGGCTGATGGAGCTCACCGCGATCTTCGTGGCCGGCGCCGCGGGGCTGCGCCTGTTCTGGACGTGGATCGACCCGGGACCCCGCCCGCGTGCCCGCGCGCTCGCCGAGGAGGGCCGGTCGCTGTTCACCGTGGCCATCGGCCTGGTGGGGGTGCTCCTGGTCTCCGGCCTGGTCGAGGGGTTCGTCACCGGATCGAGCCTGCCGTGGGCCGTGAAGATCACCATCGGCGCCGCGGTGCTCGCCGCGTTCTGGGCCTACACCCTGGTGTTGGGCCGCCGGGCCGTCGCCGACGGCGAGACCGGCGACCTCGAGGACGATCGCGCGGGGTACTCGGTGGCCGTCGCCGGGTAGCAGCCGCCCGCCGGGCCCCGGCTCAGGCATTGACGATCGCGACGTCGTGAGCGTCCGCGTCCTCGGCGAGGAATCTCGCCAGAGCCTCCGCCTCCGCGGCCATCTCGTCGCGCTCGGCGCGGGCCAGCGGCCGCAGGAGCTGCACCTCGAGCGTCGCCGTGGCCCGATCGCGCCGCAGCGACCAGGCGGCGGCGACGAACCCGTCGACCAGCACACTCCCCGGGGTCAGCCCGTTCGCCCGCGCGAAAGCCTGGCGGTCGTCTTCGGAGACGATGCGGCCGCGGTCGGCGTGGCTGAGCAGCACATTGTCGAAGTCGGGGAGGAACCGCACCGGCGCCGGTGTCTCCGGGGCTGGGCGCGGCGCGTCCGGGAGGTCGAAGAGCTCCCTCCCGGGGCGACCCGACGGCCCCGACTCGGCGCGGAACGCCACCAGCTCCCCGCGCAGTCCCTCCAGCACCGGGGCCAGCCGCGTCAGCCCGATCCAGCGCTGCACGTCCGCGGTGCTCGCGGGGCCGAACGCGGCGAGGTACCGCAGCACGACCTGGCGCAGCGCCGCGTCGTGCGTCTCGGGGTCGTCGAGGTCCTCGGGCTCACGGCCGAGCCATGCCCGGGTGGTCGTCCAGACCGTCGCCCCCGACCGCCCCCACACCGCGCGGGGAGGCGTCTGGACGAGGGCGAGCAGATAGCGCACACCGTGTGCCAGGGCCTCGGGAGCGCCCTGCGGCCAGCGCTCGCGCAGGCGCTCGCCCAGTCGAGCGGGGGTCATGGGCTCTGCCTCGAGGATCTCCCGGCCCGCCGCGGCGAGCTCAGCCAGGTCGAGGGCGTGCAGCGTGTCGGAGAACGGCCCCTTGCCGCGCACTCCCCGCTCGCCCACGGCGGCGGTGAGCACCGGGAGCAGCAGCGCGTCGTCGGCGGTGAGCAGGTGCACCGTCGAGCGCATCGCGGCCACGCGCGCCACTTCCCGGCCCACCAGCAGGTCACCGAGCTCGGTGGGACTGAACGGCGCCAGCCGGGACCACAGCGCCGTGTACGGCGACCACGGGGCCTGGGCTTGCAGGCCCACCAGGTGCGTGACCTCGTCCAGGACGCTGGCCTCGTGGCGGGCCAGGAGGTGCTGCCGGGCCAGCAGCGCGCGGTTCAGCGCTCGGCGGCCCAGGACGGGTGCGGGTGCCTGCATGCGAGCGACCCTAGGGCCGGACGCCGACACCCTGCCTCCGCTCGACGCCGTGCTGCGCTCAGAGGCGGCCGGCGGCCTTCAGCGCGAGGTACGTGTCCGCCAGCCGCGGCGCCAGGTCGTCGGGCAGCGCGTCGACCACCTCGATGCCGCGCTGGCGCAGGCGCACGGCGACGGCCCCGCGCTCCAGCTCGGCGCGCTCGGCGGCTGCCGCGTCGAAGACCTCGGAGACATCGCCCCGGCCGGTGCGCAGCGCCTCCACCTCCGGGTCCCGCACGGCCGCGAGCACCACCTGGTGGCGTTCGGCGAGCTGGCCCACGACCCCCAGCAGCCCCTGCTCCACGGCGGCGGGCTCCAATGAGGAGAGCAGCACCACCAGTGCCCGCTGGGACAGGCGCTCGCGCACCATGCTCACAACGCCCGGCCAGTCCATCTCGACCAGCGCAGGCTCGACGCCCGCCAGCGCGTCGGCGACGGCGGGCATCAGCCGTGGCCCGCTGAACCCGGCGACCCGGCCCCGCAGCGTGCGGTCGTAGGCCATGAGCTCGACCCGGTCGCCGGCGCGCGAGGCCAGCGCCGAGAGCAGCAGCGCCGCCTCGATGGACGCGTCGACGCGCGGCGCGTCCTGCACCCGCACGGCAGCGGTGCGCGAGGTGTCCAGGACGATCAGCACCCGGCGGTCGCGTTCGGGACGCCAGGTGCGGACCACGACGTCGGCGCGTCGCGCGGTGGCCCGCCAGTCGATCGAGCGCACGTCGTCGCCGATCACGTACTCGCGCAGCGAGTCGAACTCGGTGCCGGCGCCACGCACCTGCACGGCGGCGCGCCCGTCGAGCTCGCGCAGGCGCGCCAGCCGGCTCGGCAGGTGGCGCCGGGACGCGAACTCGGGCAGCACCCGCAGCACCCCCGGCACGTCCAGCGAGGCCTGGCGCCCGGCGATGCCGAGCGGCCCCAGGGTGCGGATCGTCACGCGATCCGCACGGCGGTCGCCGCGGCGCGTGGGGGCCAGCACTGTCGAGACCCGGGTGGACTCGCCCGGCGGCAGGTCGACCGGGTGGCGGTTGGGGCCCGCGCCAGCCGACGGCAGCCACGCGTCCCGCACCAGCGCGCGCAGCCGGCGGGGGCCGACGTTCGCCAGGGTGAGCGTCGAGCGCGCGGTCTGCGTCAGCCGCACCGAGCCCGGCGTCGAGCGGGTGACCGCGACCTGGCGGGGCGAGGCCGCCAGCAGCGCGTCGACAGCGCACACCGCCGCCACGACCAGCGCCCACACCAGCACGGTGCCGGGCACGGGGACGAGCAGCACCGCCACCGTCCCCAACGCGGCGAGGGGCACGGCCCGCCAGGTGATCGTCATCGAGCGTCAGCGGGGGACGGGCACGGAGGCCAGCACCGTGTCGAGCACGCTCTCGGTGGTGACGCCCTCGAGCTCCGCCTCGGCCCGCAACTGCACGCGGTGCCGCAGGGTCGGGTGGGCCAGCGCCTTGACGTCGTCGGGGGTCACGTACGGGCGGCCGGACATCCACGCCCACGCGCGAGACGTGGCGAGCAGCGCGGTGGCGCCTCGGGGGGACACCCCCAGGGACAGCGACGGCGACTGGCGGGTCGCGCGGCACACGTCCACCACGTAGCCGAGCACCTCGGGCGCGACCTGCACCCGGGCGACCTCCGCGCGGGCCCGGGCCAGCACGTCGGCGCCCGCGACCGGCCGCACGCCGGCGGCCCGCAGGTCGCGCGGGTCGAAGCCGGCGGCATGCCGGGCCAGCACCTCGACCTCGTGGACGCGCTCGGGCAGCGGCAGGGTCAGCTTGAGCAGGAACCGGTCGAGCTGCGCCTCGGGCAGCGGGTACGTGCCCTCGTACTCCACCGGGTTCTGGGTCGCGATCACCATGAACGGGTCGGGCAGCGGACGCGCGAGCCCGTCGACGGACACCTGGCGCTCCTCCATCGCCTCCAGCAGCGACGCCTGGGTCTTCGGGGGCGTGCGGTTGATCTCGTCCGCGAGCAGCAGGTTGGTGAAGACCGGGCCCTCGCGGAACGAGAACTCGGCGGTGCGCGCGTCGTACACGAGCGAGCCCGTGATGTCCCCGGGCATCAGGTCGGGGGTGAACTGGACGCGCTTGGTGTCCAGGTCGAGGGC
The DNA here is from genome assembly GCF_900046455.1 of Cellulomonas timonensis. Taxonomy (GTDB): domain Bacteria; phylum Actinomycetota; class Actinomycetes; order Actinomycetales; family Cellulomonadaceae; genus Cellulomonas_A; species Cellulomonas_A timonensis. The sequence continues at coordinate 188,738 of NZ_FCOT01000010.1, read as the reverse complement.
GGCGGACAGCGTGCGCACCAGCAGCGTCTTGGCGCCGCCGGGCACACCCTCGAGCAGCACGTGGCCGCGGCACAGCATCGCGATCACCAGCCCGGTGACCGCCGAGTCCTGTCCGACGACTGCCTTGCCGACCTCGGACCGCACCGCGCCGAGGGTCTCGCGCAGGGCGGCGGACGGCGTGTCGTGGTCCGCGGGCGCGGCCAGGACTTTTGTAGCAACCGCGCACCCCGCGCAGACGCCGGCCGGCGTAAGCCCGCCGGCGGCGTCGGTGGTGAATAGGAGACGGGGGGGGGGGGGGCCCGGCGGGGTGGTGCCCCGGGGCGGGCCCCCCCGGGGGGGCCGCCCCCCCGCCGTTCGTGTGTGCCTCGGTCACGTTCGGTGAACCTCGCTCTCGAGCTCGTCCAGCGTGCGGGCCAGCAGCGCCAGCCCGGTGTCGTCCGTCGGCGGCGGCCCGTACAGCAGCCCCGCCACGTCCTCAGCCGCCCGCCCGGTGGCGCGGGCCAGCGCGTCGATCACCACGGGCGCGGGCGCCGATCGGGGGAGCCCGAGCTGTGCCGCCGTCCGGGTCGCCACCCCCGCGCGGAGCGCGGCGGCCGCATGGCCGTACGACCGGGAGCGACGGTACAGGCGGCCTCGTCCACGCGTCGCCTCGCCCGACCGCACCGTCACCGGCAGCGGCTCGACGACGACGCGGCCGAGCCGCCGGGCGCGCCACACTGCGGCGACGGCGGCCACCAGCAGGAGCTGCAGACCGAGCGGGCCCGCCCAGGGCGGCAGCATGTCGCGCAGCGGCGGCCCGGCGGCCTCGCCGGTGTCGGCGAGGGAGGGCACGTACCAGACCAGGTGGTCGTGGCGGCCGAGGGTGCGCAGCGCGAGCGCGGCGTTGCCCTCGGCGGTGATCGTGTCGTTGGCCAGCAGCGACCCGTCGGCGAGCGCCGTGACGCGGCGCTCGCCCTCGACGACCAGGTACGCGCCGGCGGCGGACTCGCCGCCCGGGACCGGGAAGCAGGTCGTGGCGGCGTCGTCGAGCGCGACGAACCCCCTGCCGCTGACGTCCACCGTGCCGGCGGCCAGCGCGTCCGGGTCGGCGCACTCGGCGGTGCGGACCTGCGGGGGCGCGAACTCCGCGGTGGTGTCGGCCGACGACGTGACGAGCGAGAGGATCCAGACCGGGTCGATCAGGACGAGGTCGGCCTCGGACGCGGCGATCTGGGCTGCCTGGTCGTCGGTGAGCGTGGCGTCGCTGGTGACGAGCAGCGTGGTCCCGGGGCCGGCCGCCTCGAGCGCTGCCGCGGAGGCGCGGACGTAGGTGATGTCCACGCCCTGCTCGCGGAGCACCTCGGCGAGGGCGCGGGAGCCGTTGGCGGACGGGTTGTCGGGGGCCAGGGCCACCGTCGACGTGCGCGGCGCGGGCAGCGCGGCGAGCAGGCCGACCAGCAGCACGAGGCACACGATGGCCAGCGGCCAGCGTGCTCGCCGCCACCGGCTGCGGGCCCGGGAGCGGCCGGTGGTGCCGTCGCCGACGACGGGCGCGGTCGCGGGGGCGATCGTGTCGGTCACAGCGACCACCCCGTCGGCTCGGGAGCGGCGCTGGCGGCATCGAGCGGGCGCTCGGCCGCGACCCGCGCGTCGACGGCGCGCAGCCACACATCGTCCTGCTCGCGCGCGCGGACGCCGCCGTAGACCACGTCGTCGAACAGGCGGCCCGCGGCCTGCAGGTCCTCGGCGCGGGCGGGCAGCCGGCGGACGGCCACCGCGACCACCTCATGCGCGGTGCGCCCGGGCCGCTCGTCCAGCAGCGCCCGCTCTTCGAGGGCGCGGACGACAGCGCGGAAACGGTCGGCGACGGCGGCGTCCCAGACACCCTGCGCGGCGGCGGCATCGGCGGCGGCGCGGAGCTCGGCGGCGCTGCGGCCCTCGTCGTCCGCGAGCACGGCCCGGTGGGCGGACCCGTGCCGGGCACGGCGCACCGGGCCCGCGATCCACAGCGCCACGGCGGCGACCACGACGAGCACGGCGACGACGATCAGCACCGCGGCGCGCGGCGGCAGGGCGAGCTGGGGCGCGTCGCCGAACAACCCGGCGAGCCAGTCGAGGATGCGCTGCAGGAGGCTCGGGCCGCGGTGGTACACCGGGTCGGCCAGCTCCTGCTCGAGCAGCGCCCGCGCGTCGTCCGCGCCCGGCTGCACCGGGACGTCGGACAGGCGCGGGCCGTGGAACACGAAGGTCATGCGGCCGTCTGGTCGGCCGCGCGGGCCAGCTCGACGTCGAGCCCCTCACGGCGCATGCGGATGTCGATGTACAGCAGGGCCACCACGGCAGCGGAGAAGACGGTGGTCAGCGTGTACGAGATCACGTTGGCGATCGAGCTGACCGCGATCCCGCCGAACGAGAGCATCAGCGGGTCGTTGAAGAACACCCCGGAGATGACGGCTGTCGGCACGGCGATGATCCCGACCACGACGGACATGATGATCTGCACCAAGAGGTAGATGCCGAACAGGCGCCAGAAGCTGCCGCGGGTGAGCTTCCAGCCGCGCCGCACGGTGGCCCAGAACGCGCCGCCCTCGAGCATCAGCGCGGGGGCGACGAGCAGCATGCGCACGGAGATCCAGACGGTGGCGGCGAGCATCAGCAGGCTGCCGAAGATCGCGGCGATCCCGACCAGCGCCCACCGCTCGTCGCTGGCGGCGAGCACGATGCCCCCAGCCACGACGGCGTAGCCCACGGCGATCACGGCCAGATAGAGCAGGGTGATGCCCAGCACCCACCACACGCGCCGCTTGGAGACGCGGACCGCCTCGCCGAGTGTGACCGTCTGCCCGATCACCGAGCGGCTCACCGACACGATGAGCAGTCCGGTGAGCACCGTCGTGGCGACCAGCAGCAACGGCAGGCTGAGCAGGGAGCCGAGCGTCATGCCCAACTGCTGGTCGAGCCCGAGGTCCCCGGTGGGGTCGGCCGTCGCGGAGAAGTCCGCGAGGGCGCCGGAGATCAGGCCGCCGACGTACCACTCGAGCGCCGCCTGCACGATGACCACGACGGTGACGACCATGACGGCGAGCCCGAACATCACGCGCGGGTTGGCGCGGATCGAGCGGAAGGCGCCGTCGAGGATCTCCCCGACGCCGAGGGGGCGCAGTGGGATGATCCCCGGCTGCAGGGCCGGCGGGCGCCAGCCGCCCGGTCCGTACGGCGCGGGCGCGCCCGGCTGCCCGGGGCCGGCCTGGCCGTAGGCGGGCTGGCCATATGCGGGCTGCCCGTACGCGGGCTGCCCGTACGCGGGCTGCCCGTAGGCGGGATCGCCGTAGGCGGGCTGCTGCCAACCTGGCGCCTGCTGCCAACCGGTCGGCTGCGGGCCGTACCCGGGCGCCTGGGCGCCTGGCTGCCCCGGCGCCGGGCCCCAACCCGAGGGCGCGGGCGGCGCCTGCGGGGCCGGGGCTGAGCGGGGTCCTGGCCGTCGGGAGATCCCGGAGCCTGAGCCGAGGGCCGGGGCGCGTCCTCGTGCGGCGTGGTCATCGACTCATGCTCCCTGGTGCGCGGGCGGCGGCGGCTGAGCGCTCATCGTGCCATGTCACGCCTTCGTGATGCGGCAATGTCGGCGCGCGGTGGGCCGGGCAGGGCCGACGGGCGCGGCGAGGCGGCGTGACGCGCCCGGATGCGAGCGGGACGCGACCGGGACGCGACCGGGTGATCTGTTCGCATATGGCGCTGCCTGCTGATTCTCGGTGCGATCATGTGTCCATGAAGGGTCGGGTCCTTGTGGTCGACGATGACGTCGCGCTGGCGGAGATGATCGGCATCGTGCTGCGCTCAGAGGGTTTCGACCCGGTGTTCTGCGCGGACGGCGACGATGCCATCGGCGTGTTCCGGGCGTCGCAGCCCGACCTGGTGCTGCTCGACCTGATGCTGCCCGGGAAGGACGGCACCGAGGTGTGCCGCCAGATCCGTGCCGAGTCGGGCGTGCCCATCGTCATGCTCACCGCCAAGGCCGACACGGTGGACATCGTGCTGGGGCTGGAGTCGGGGGCGGACGACTACATCTCGAAGCCGTTCAAGCCCAAGGAGCTCATCGCGCGGGTCCGCGCCCGGCTGCGCCGCAGCGACGAGCCCGTGCCCGAGCACCTCGGCATCGGCGACCTCACCATCGACGTCACCGGGCACCGTGTCTCTCGGGATGGCACGCCCATCTCGCTCACCCCGCTCGAGTTCGACCTGCTCGTCGCCCTCGCGCGCAAGCCGTGGCAGGTGTTCACCCGCGAGGTGCTCCTCGAGCGCGTGTGGGGGTACCGCCACGCTGCCGACACACGCCTGGTCAACGTTCACGTGCAGCGGCTGCGGTCGAAGATCGAGGCGGACCCCGAGCGGCCTGAGATAGTCGTGACGGTGCGCGGGGTCGGCTACAAGGCCGGGGCCCCAGCGCTCTGAGCCGGGCCACCGCGCAGGACGGACGCAACCGCATGGGACGTGCGAGACGCACCTGGCGGCTCGCCCGCCTGCGCGCCGTCGGCGCCGGGCGCGCGCTGTCCCACGCGTGGCGGTCGTCGCTGCAAGTGCGGGTCGTCACCTCCACGCTCGCCATCGGCCTGGTCGCGCTCGCGCTCGTCGGCGTGACGCTCTCCCAGCAGATGCGCGACGGCCTGTTCACCGAGCGCGTGGAGCTCGTCCTCGATGAGAGCGCCCGCGCCACCCAGCAGGCCCAGGAGACGTTCGACGCGTCCACCGCGACCTCCGTCACCGAGGCCCAACGGCTGCTCAACGACGTCATGCGGGCCCTGCGCTCGGGCGGCTCCGGCGAGCGCGAGGTCCTGCTCTGGCAGGCGCCGGGCCAGGCGATGCTGGTCAACTCGGCCGTCTCGGACCCCGCCCTGTTCGGACTGGTGAGCGACGACCTGCGCCGGGCCACCACCGAGGGGGCCGGCCAGCGCTGGCAATCGGTGGGCTGGCCGGACTCGGGCGCGGGGGCGCGTACCGCCGAGCAGGGCGTCGTCCCCGCCGTGATGGTCGGCCAGACGGTGTCCGTGCCGCGCGCCGGCACCTTCGAGCTCTACTTCCTCTACAACCTGCAGGCCGAGCAGGAGAGGCTCGAGTTCCTGCAGCGCATGCTCGCGATCGGCGCCGCGGCGCTGGTGGTGCTGCTCGGCACCATGACCTGGGTCGTGACACGCCAGGTCGTCCGGCCGGTGCGGGCGGCGGCGCAGGCGGCCGAGCGCATCGCCGACGGGCACCTCGACGAGCGGATGCCCGTGCGCGGCGTCGACGAGCTCGCGACCCTCGGCCGCTCCTTCAACGAGATGGCGCAGGGCCTGCAGGAGCAGATCGGCCGGATGGAGGAGCTCGGGACGCTGCAACGCCGCTTCGTCTCCGACGTCTCTCATGAGCTGCGGACGCCGTTGACGACCATCCGGATGGCGGGGGAGGTGCTGCACGGCGCCCGCGAGGACTTCGAGCCGTCGATCAAGCGCTCCGCCGAACTGATGCAGACCCAGCTCGACAGGTTCGAGGACCTGCTGGCCGACCTGCTGGAGATCAGCAGGTTCGACGCGGGCGCCGCGACCCTCGACGCGGAGGACCGCGACGTGCGGGAGGTGGTGGGAGCCGCTGCCGACCACGCGTTCCCGCTCGCCGAGCACCGCGGCGTCTGGCTCAGCGTCGCGCTGCCGGATGCCCGCTGCGCCGCGGACATCGACCCACGCCGGGTGGAGCGCATCCTGCGCAACCTGCTGGACAACGCGATCGAGCACGCCGACGGCAGCACGGTGGCGGTGACGCTCGCCGCCGACGCGCAGGCCATCGCCGTCACCGTCCGCGACCACGGTGTGGGGATGACCGACGAGGCCGCCGCGCACGTCTTCGACAGGTTCTGGCGTGCGGACCCGGCCCGGGCCCGCACCACCGGCGGCACGGGGCTCGGGCTGGCGATCTCCCTCGAGGACGCGCACCTGCACGGCGGCTGGCTCGAGGCGTGGGGCCGTCCGGGCGGCGGAGCCTGCTTCCGGCTGACCCTGCCGCGCCGCGCGGGCATCCGCCTGCAGGGCTCGCCGCTGCCCCTCGTCCCCGTCGAGGACCCGGAGCCGCCCACGACTCCCCAGCGCCAGCCGCTCGACCCGGCGGCGCTCCCCGAGCTCGACGACGAGCTCGACCACCAGGAGGTCCGATGACCCGGCGCCCGATCCGCGCGCTCCGTGCTGGCGCCGTGGCGCTGGCCGTGGCGGTGGCGCTGACGGCCTGCGTCTCGATCCCGACCCGTGGGCCCGTCGCCGAAGGCGTCGCGGAGGTCAACGAGCCCGCCCCCGTGACGCTGCTCGGCTACTCGCCGGGGCATGACGCCTCGCCCATGGAGATCGTCCAGGGCTTCCTCAACGCGAACGCCGCGGGGTACAGCCGTGAGACCACCGCCGACGTCAGCACGACGTTCTCGGTGGCCCGCGAGTACCTGTCGGGCGAGGTGCGCTCGACGTGGAACCCCGATGAGCAGGTGATCGTCTACCCGACGGCCAGCAGCCCCGAGATCACGCTGCTGACGGAGACGCAGGTGCAGGTGAAAGTGGGCGTCGCGGCCCGCATCGACGCCGACGGCGTCTACGAGGAGAGCGCGCCCGGCTCGCTGCAGCCCCTGGTCTTCGACCTGGTCAAGGACAGCAGCGACCAGTGGCGGATCTCCCGGCTGGACAACGGGGTGGTGCTCTCGGAGCCGAACTTCGAGCTCGTCTTCCGCCAGGCGGCCGTTTACTTCCTCTCCGCGGACAGCACACACCTGGTGCCGGAGACCCGCTGGTTCCCCGTGCGCAACCTCGCCACGTCCGTGGTCCGCGCGCTGATGGACGGACCGTCGCCGTGGCTGCGCGACGCGGTCCGCACAGCGGTGCCGGATGGCGTCCAGCTCGAGACGGGCGCGGTGCCGGTGGACGCGGACGGCACCGCAGAGGTGTCGTTGTCGGGGGCGGCGCTCGGTGACGTGGAGGATCGCGCGCGGATGCTCGCCCAGCTCGAGGCGACCTTGGACATCGCCCAGGTGAACTCGGTGGAGGTCCTCGCCGGCGGGGTGCCGCTCGCGTGGGAGCCGGCGAGGCTGGCCCGCGGCTCGCTGCCGAGCGACGCGGCGCTGGAGGGGGTGCAGGACGACATGCTCATGACGCTCGGCCGCGGGGAGCTGTCGCCGGTGGCTGGTGTGGGGCCGCTGACAGGTCTGGACGTCACTGGCGCCGCGCGGAACGAGGCCGGCACGGTGCGCGTGCTCCTGTCCGGGGGCGACACGCTGCTGCGGGCCTCCTCCTCCGGCGGGGATGAGCAGCTGCTCGCCGCCGAGGCGCTCACCGCGCCGTCCGCGGACCGGCTGGGCTGGGTGTGGACGGCGGCGGCAGGGCCTGACGGGCCGGTGATCACGGCGGTGCGGGGCGGCGGCGCCCGGCAGGTGGTGCGCGCCGACTGGCTCGCGGGGCGCACGGTGCAGGAGATCCGGGTCGCGCGGGACGGCACGCGGGTCGCGGTCCTGTCGACGGGTGCGAGCGGGTTCGGCCTCGATGTCACGGGCGTGGTGCGCGACCAGGAGGGCGCCCCCCTGCAGCTCGGGGAGCCAATCGCCACGGGCGCCACCCTGACGGAGGCGTCGCGTGTGGTGTGGGTCGACGAGTCGACGCTGGGCGTGCTGGGCAAGACCGCCGCCGCGACGTCGACGACGGTGTACCTGGTGCCACTGGCCGGGCAGACGCGCGCGCTGCCCGCGCTCGAGGGGATCGTCGCGCTCGCGGGCGGCAAGGGGGAGCGGGCGCTGTATGTCACGACGGCGGACGGCGAGCTGTTCGTGCGGTCGGGGCCGAGCTGGGCGTATGTCTCCTCGGGGGTGCGGGCTCCGTCGTTCCCGGGCTGAGCCGTTCGCGAGATGAGCCGTTCGCGGGATGACCCGTCCCCCGGCTGAGCGCCGGGCCCGATGACCGTTGTCCGCCCCCAGCCCGCCGTGGCCGCGGGCCGTCCACGGCAAGGGCGCCCAGCGCGGCCCCTGCCGTGCGGCGGTGGCACTGTCCACTCCATGACCGAGCCTCACCCCGCAGGCGCCAGCGCATCCCACCTCGCACCCCCTCCCTCGGCGGCCTCCGTTTCTGGTGTCGTTCGCGGACTCCGTCGTGCTCTGACCGACGTCGGGCGGCTCGTGCTGCCGGTGGACTGCGCGGGATGCGGGGCATTCGACGTGGCGCTGTGCCCCGCCTGCGCCGCACTGCTCCGTGCTCCGCCCTGGCGGTGCGAGGGCGCGGCGCCGCGGCTCGACACCATGGACGGTCGCGCGCCGCTGCCCGTGTGGGCGCCGGCGCCGTGCGTGGGGCCTGTGCGGGAGATCGTCGTGTCGTGGAAGGACCGTGGCCGCGTCGACCTCAGCCGTCACCTGGCGGACGCCACGGCGGGCGCCGCCCGGCAGGTGGCTCCTGCGCTGGGCGGCTGGAGCCCGTCGACCAGCCTGCTCGTCGTTCCCGCGCCCTCATCCGTCACGGCGCGCTGGCGACGAGGCGAGGACCTCGTGGGCCGGCTCGCCGCCGCGGCGGCCCAGGCGCTCGCGGACGGGCTGCCGGGCACGCGGCCGTGCCGCGCGCTGCGGCGACGGTGGGGCGGTCACGACCAGGTCGGGCTGGGAGCCCGCTCTCGCGGCGCCAACCTCGCCGACCAGATCGTGGTGCGCCGGTCGACGCGCGCGCAGGTGGGAGGCAGTCCGGTGCTCCTCGTCGACGACGTGCTGACCACCGGCGCGACCCTCGCCGCATGCGAGCGCGCGCTGACCGCCGCGGGGGCCGTCGTGATCGGCGCGCTCGTGCTCGCGGCCACTCCGCCACCCGGTCGGCGGAGCGGCGGAACTGGAACCTGAGCCCTCGTCGGGATAGCGTTGACCTCAGAACCGACAGGTCGGGGCGAGGTCGCTCCGATGCCCTGCTCGGTCCCGGGCGCAGGCCAGGCCACGGGAGGAGGTGGTGCCGCACGATCGCCCCATCGGGGCGTCTTGGTACGTCACCGGGCGGTGTTCCCCCCGCCCCTGGTCCCTCCCTGGAGGTCTTCATGGAGATTGTGGTCGTTGGTCGTCACACCGAGGTGCTGGAGAAGTTCCGCCGGCATGCCACGGACAAGCTGACGAAGCTGGCCCAGCTCGCTCCCCGTGCTCAGCGCATCGACGTGGTCGTCACGCACGAACGCAACCCGCGACAGGCAGGCAGCTGCGAGCGGGTGGAGCTGACGGTCGTGGACAAGGGCCCAGTGATCCGCGCCGAGGCGTGCGCGGACGACCGCTTCGCAGCGCTGGACCTCGCCATCGCGAAGCTGCAGGAACGGCTGCGGCGCTCGCGCGACCGCCGCAAGGACCACCACAACCGGACCCTGATCCCGCCGAGCGAGGTGCCCGTCGACGTGCGGCCGCCGAGCGACGACGACCAGGAGCCCGAGCAGACGGTCGCGGTGGCCCCGGGCGACGTCGTGGAGCTGACGCTCGGCGACTCCCCGGTGGTGATCCGCGAGAAGGTCCACTCGGCCCACCCCATGACGATCGATGACGCGCTCTACGAGATGGAACTGGTGGGGCACGACTTCTACCTGTTCATCGACGCGGAGACCGCTCAGCCCGCGGTCGCCTACCGCCGCCACGGCTGGAGCTACGGCGTGATCAAGCTGGACACGCCGGTGCGCACGAACGGCAACGGCGAGCTCGCCGAACGGCAGACGGCACGGGTGTAGCAGCCGACCGAGCGGTCCTCCTGGACGGCTCGATCACCTGACGACAGGCCCCGTGGGCATCGCCCGCGGGGCCTGTCCGCGCGTGCGGGCCGGGAACTTCACGCCGGGATGACCCACGCCAGATGTCACCGCCCGACGGCAGGATGGCCCGGTGGCCTCACTCCCGCTCACCCAGCCCTCCGCCGACGCCTCCCGGCAAGGATCCGGCCGGGTCGCGCCAGCGCCGCGAGACTCGCTCTCCGCGTCCCAGGCGCGTCGCGTCGCGCTCCGGGCCCAGGGGCTCGACCGCGGCCGCCCGGTGCGGACGGGTCCGGTCACCATGCGCCAGTACCTGCAGGTCGTCGACAGGCTGGGCCTCCTGCAGATCGACTCGGTGAACGTGCTGGCCCGCGCGCACCTCATGCCCGTCTACTCCAGGCTCGGGCCGTACGACACGACGCTCCTCGACCGCGCCGCGGGCCGGGCGCCACGCCGGCTCGTGGAGACGTGGGCGCATGAGGCGTCGTTCGTGCCGCCGGAGACCTACCGGATGCTGGGCTGGCGCAGGCGTTCGTACCGCACATCCGCGTGGGGGTCCGTCCGTGACGTGCCGCTCGCGCATGCGGCGGAGGTCGCGGAGATCCGCGGGCTCGTCGCCGCGCACGGCCCGGTCACTGCCAGCCAGATCCACGCCTACTTCGAGGCCGAGCATCCCCGCACCCGCACCGAGTGGGGATGGAACTGGACTGTCGCCAAACGTGTGCTCGAGTACTTGTTCTTCACCGGCGAGGTCGCCGCCGCCCGTCGCAACGCCCAGTTCGAGCGCTGCTACGACCTGGCCGAGCGGGTGCTGCCCGCGGCGGTGCTGGCGAGTCCCGAGCCCACGGATGACGAGGCGCTCCGCGGGCTCGTCGAGATCGGGGCGCGGGCGCATGGCATCGGGTCCGCGAAGTGCCTGCTCGACTACTTCCGGCTGCGCGGGCCCGCGGCGACGCGCGCGCTGGACGAGCTCGTGGAGGACGGCGTCCTGCTGCCCGTGCGCGTCGAGGGCTGGGGTCGGGCGGTCTACCTGCACCGGGACGCGACGGTGCCACGGCAGTCCGCGGCCCGCACGCTGCTGAGCCCGTTCGACCCGCTGGTGTTCGAGCGGCGGCGGCTCGAGGAGCTCTTCGGCCTGCGCTACCGCATCGAGATCTATGTGCCCGAGCACAAGCGCGTGCACGGCTACTACGTGCTGCCGTTCCTGCTGGGGGAGCACCTGGTCGCATTGGTGGACCTCAAGGCCGACCGCCGTGCCGGCGTGCTCCGCGTGCACGCCGCGCATCGGACCCCGGGGGCGCCGGGCGGGGAGGCCGCCGACGTCGCCGACGCGCTGGCCGCCGAGTTGCGCGTCCTCGCCGGCTGGCTGGGCCTGTCCGACGTGCAGGTCGGCGGGGCGGGGGCCGGGGCGTCCGGCGGGCTCGCCGCCGCGCTGGCCGACGCCCTCTCCGGCGCCACGACCGGACCGTGAGAGATGGCCGCCGAGGGGGTCGACGCGCGCGTCGCGTTGACCCGATCAGGTGACTTCGCGCTGGTGGCCTTGGGCGCGGTGCTGTGGGGGGCGGGCGGCCTCGCGGGCGCCGAGCTCGGCGCGGTGGCGGGGATGTCGGCGACTGCCGTCGCGGCATGCCGGCTGCTGTCCGGCGGCCTCCTGTTGCTCGGCATCGTCGCGGTGTCCGGCCGGCTCGACCAGGTGCCGCGCACCCGGGCCGCGGCGGGAAGGGTGGCCGCGACGGCGGCGCTCGCGGCCCTGTACCAGGCGTGCTTCTTCGGCGCGGTGGCCAGCGCGGGCGTCGCGATGGCAACGCTCGTCGCGCTCGGGTCGGCGCCGGTGATGGTGGCGGCCGGGGTCGCGCTGCGGAGCCGTCAGGCGCCGTCAGGGCAGGTGCTGGCCGCCCTCCTGCTGGCGCTCGGCCGCCTAGGACTGCGCGTCGGAGCGTCCCGCTACGTGCCGTCAGTGCAGCCCCCGGTGCGATCGATGCGCCGCACCGCGGCTGGGGTTGCCCGGCTCTGTCTCTCACACACATCCCCCGCTGCCGGGGACGTCCCACGTCCGTCGGGGCGCCGGCGTCCGGGGAGGCGGGCGGCGCCGGGGTGCTGCTGGCGCTCGGCTCGGGGGCTGGGTTCGCCGCGATGACGCAGCTCAACACGCGCCCGGTCCCGGGGCTGGGCGCGCTGCCGCTCGTGGGCCTCGCGTTCGTCTGCGGCGGCCTGCTGCTCACGGCCGCGGTGCTGGTGACAGGAGCCGGTCCCTTACTGCCCCGGGAGGCCGGCGGATGGGTCTTGCTGCTCTTCCTCGGGGCGGTGCCGACCGCGGCCGCCTACGCCGCGTACTTTCGCGGCCTGCGCAGCGTGCCGGGGACCACCGCCGCGCTGCTCGCGTTGCTCGAGCCCCTCGCCGCCACTGTCGGCGCCGTGCTCCTGCGGGACGAGCGGCTGGGCGTGGCGGGGGTGCTGGGAGCCCTCCTGCTGCTCCTCGCCGTAGTCGTTCTTCGACCGAGGCCATAACCCTCGCCTACGATGGTCAGCGCCCCGGCCGTGCGGTCGGGTCCGCCCAGACCGCTCCGACGCCTCGGCGTGCGGAGCGCGAACACGTGGGGAGTGACGCGTGCCTGCGATTCTCGACAAGGTCCTGCGCTTCGGCGAGGGCCGGATCGTCAAGAAGCTGTCCGGAATCGCCCAGCAGGTGAACGCGCTGGAGGACAGTTTCCAGACGCTCTCCGACGCGGAGCTGCGCGAGGAGACGGACCGCTTCAAGGCGCGTCTGGCCGACGGCGAGACCGTCGACGACCTGCTCCCCGAGGCGTTCGCCGCGGTCCGGGAGGCGTCCCGGCGCACGCTCGGCCAGCGGCACTTCGACGTCCAGCTCATGGGCGGCGCGGCGCTGCACCTCGGGAACATCGCCGAGATGAAGACCGGTGAGGGCAAGACGCTCGTCGCCACTGCCCCCGCGTACCTCAACGCGCTCACGGGCAAGGGCGTGCACGTCGTCACCGTGAACGACTACCTCGCCGAATACCAGGCCGAGCTCATGGGCCGCGTGTACCGGTTCCTGGGGCTGACCTCGGGCGTGATCCTGTCGAACCAGCGCCCGGCCGAGCGTCGCGCCCAGTACGCGGCAGACATCACGTACGGCACGAACAACGAGTTCGGCTTCGACTACCTGCGCGACAACATGGCGTGGACCACCGACGAGCTCGTGCAGCGCGGCCACCACTTCGCGATCGTCGACGAGGTCGACTCGATCCTCATCGACGAGGCGCGGACCCCGCTGATCATCTCGGGCCCCTCGTCGGGCGACGCGAACCGCTGGTACGCCGAGTTCGCCAAGGTGGCACGCCGCCTGCAGGCCGAGCGCGACTACGAGGTCGACGAGAAGAAGCGCACCGTCGGAGTCCTCGAGCCTGGCATCGCGCGGGTCGAGGACTACCTCGGCATCGACAACCTGTACGAGTCGCTCAACACGCCGCTGATCGGGTTCCTCAACAACGCGATCAAGGCCAAGGAGCTGTTCAAGCGCGACAAGGACTACGTCGTGATGAACGGCGAGGTCCTCATCGTCGACGAGCACACGGGCCGCATCCTGCCCGGCCGCCGCTATAACGAGGGCATGCACCAGGCCATCGAGGCGAAGGAGGGCGTGGCCATCAAGGCCGAGAACCAGACCCTCGCCACGATCACGCTGCAGAACTACTTCCGCCTGTACGACAAGCTCGCGGGCATGACCGGCACCGCCGAGACTGAGGCCGCCGAGTTCCAGGGCACCTACAAGCTCGGCGTCGTCCCCATCCCCACCAACCGCCCGATGCTGCGCATCGACCAGGGCGACCTGGTCTACAAGGCCGAGGAGGGCAAGTTCGACGCGGTCGTCGCGGACATCGTCGAGCGGCACGCCAAGGGCCAGCCGGTGCTGGTCGGCACCACGAGCGTCGAGAAGAGCGAGCTGCTCTCCGCCAAGCTGAAGAAGCAGGGCGTCCCGCACGAGGTGCTCAACGCCAAGCAGCACGCGCGTGAGGCGTCGATCGTCGCGCAGGCGGGCCGTAAGGGCGCCGTCACCGTCGCGACGAACATGGCCGGCCGTGGCACCGACATCATGCTGGGCGGCAACGCCGAGTTCATGGCCGTCGCGGACCTCGCCGCACGGGGGCTGGACCCGGCCGAGAACGCGGAGGAGTACGAGGCAGCCTGGCCCGACGCGCTCGCGAAGGCGACTGAGGCTGTGGCGGCGGAGCACGACGAGGTCGTCGAGCTCGGCGGGCTGTACGTGCTCGGCACCGAGCGGCACGAGTCCCGCCGCATCGACAACCAGCTCCGTGGCCGCTCCGGCCGTCAGGGCGACCCGGGCGAGTCCCGGTTCTACCTGTCGCTGCAGGACGACCTGATGCGCCTGTTCAACTCGCAGATGGCCGAGTCGATGATGACCCGGGCGGGTTTCCCAGATGACATGCCGCTCGAGTCGAAGATCGTCACGCGCGGGATCCAGAGCGCCCAGTCGCAGGTCGAGGGCCGCAACTTCGAGATCCGCAAGAACGTCCTGAAGTACGACGACGTCCTGTCGCGCCAGCGCACGGTGATCTATGACGAGCGCCGCCGTGTGCTCGAGGGCGAGAACCTGCAGGAGCAGGTCGGCCACTTCCTCACCGACGTCATCACGGACTACGTGGCCGCCGCGACGGCCGAGGGCCGCCCGGAGGACTGGGACCTCGACGCGCTGTGGACCGCCATCCGGGGCATCTACCCGATCACGATCACGCCGGAGGAGGTCGTCGAGCAGGCGGGCGCCCCGACGCGGTTGTCGGTGGAGCTGCTGCAGACCGAGATCCTCTCCGACGCGCGGATCGCCTACGCCGAGCGCGAGGCGGCCATCGGCTCGGAGAACATGCGCCAGCTCGAGCGCCGCGTGGTGCTGTCCGTGCTGGACCGCAAGTGGCGTGAGCACCTCTACGAGATGGACTACCTCAAGGAGGGCATCGGGCTGCGCGCGATGGCCCAGCGCGACCCGCTCATCGAGTACCAGCGCGAGGGTTTCCAGCTCTTCGGCGCGATGACCGAGTCCATCAAGGAAGAGTCGGTCCAGTACCTGTTCAACCTCGAGGTCAAGGTCGCGGAGCCGGAGGCCGAGGCAGGCGCTGAGGGCGCTGCCGCCGTGACCGCCGAGTCGGCTGCTCAGGCGGCGCTCGGCGCCGGCGCCGCAGCCGCCGGGCCTCGTCCGGGAGCCCTGGTCGCCAAGGGCATCGACGGGCCGGAGCAGCGGGCGCCGCTGCAGTACTCCGCGCCGAGCGTGGATGGCAGCGCTGACGTCGTCACGCGTTCTGAGGGTGGCGAGGCCCGGCCCGAGGCCGGCGGCGCCGCGAACCGTCAGGAGCGCCGCAAGGCGGCCAAGCGCAAGCGCTGACGCATGACGTGAGGCCGGGTCGGTGGCAACCGACCCGGCCTTCGTCATGTGCGGGGGCGGCGGTCAGCCGATCTCGAGGGCGACAGCCCGCCAGGCGCCCCGGCGTTCCTCGACCCGGACCGCGACGGCTCGCACCCGGGCGCCGTCCTGCACGACGATGCTCGCCTCCGCCACGCGCTGGCCGAGGCGGCAGACCCGTGCCCGGCGCACCTCGGGCCGCGGGGCGGGCCGGGAGGAGCCCAGCGACCGCTCGGTGACCGCCGCGCGTGCGGCGAGCCGCTCATAGACCTCAGGCGTCACCCAGCGGGCGAGCTGGGAGAGGGAACGGGTGCCGGTCAACGCCTCCAGCGCCACGAGCACGATCGAGCAGCACACCGACGTCGGCTCCGGCAGGGGGTCGCAGCCCGGCTCATCGGGCTCTGGCGTCTGGCGCGACGCCTGGAGAGCGTTGCGTCGCCGTTCGCGGGTGCGCTCCTCGAGCGTCGGTGGACGGACCGGGCCCGGGCCGCTGGCCGCGCGGGGGCGGCTTCCCGGCGCCAGGTGGGGGATGAGGCGCATGTGGACGGATGCCTGCGGTGCTCGGCCCGTTGTCGCTCCCGACCGTGACGGCGCCGGTTCCGGCTCGTCGGCCACGGCCGGGAGCGTGGGCCGGACCGCATCGGTCGAATGCGATGCGGCCGGCGACGCCGGCGCGGGCGGCGTCGGGCGAGTGGGCGGCGCCGTCGGGCGCAGATGGGCGAGGGCGGCCTCGGCGGAGGTGAGTGGCGGCGCGGTGGTGGTCATGACGCGCTCCCCTCCACCGGGACGTCCAGGGGCGCCGTCTCGTCGAGCTCGGGCGAGGGCGCGTCGAGCGTTTGGCCCGGGTGGATGACGTCGGGATCCGCGCCGATCGCGGCGGCGTTCGTCTCATGCCACCGGGGCCAGGCGGCGGCGATTTCCGCGGCGCCGGCGTCGGGTCCGAGGTGATCGGCGGCGATCTTCCAGAGGCTGTCGCCGGGGGCGACGACGACCTGCGCCGACGTCGGCTGCGTGAGGTCGGCGGGCATCGGCGGCTGCGAGCCAGGCGCCTGCGTCGACGCGCTCACGGTGATTGTCGCGGCGTCTGTCGCGGCGGTGTGCGCCCGGTCCTCGTCGGCGGGCCCGGCAGGTGGCGCTGCGGGCACGGCGTCGATCTGGGTGTCGGCCGTTGCGGTCGTGGTGGTGGGCGTCCAGCCCAGGTCGGTGTCGGCCGCATGCGCCACACCGCCCACGGAGAGCCCGAGCCCGGCGCCGACGGCCAGCACGAGCGTGCGCCGCACGAGGGTGGGCGCGCACCGATGCACGAGCCGCTCGCCGGCGGCCCATCCGCCGCCGACCACGCGTGCTGCGGCGCATGCGGTCGCGACGAGCAGCGAGAGGGCGAGCCAGGCGGTGAGGGCGGCGCCGATGGCGACGACACCGATCTCCACGGCCTGGTCGATCCGCAGGGCTGAGAGGTCGGCGGTGGCGATGCTGCGGAGTCGGACGGCCAGAAGGCCGGTGAGTGCGGCGCTGGCCGCGAGGCCCACGGGCAGCGCCAGCAGCCTCAGGATCCGGGGAGCGCCGGGTGGGCGGTCGAGCGCTGTCATGCGGTCACCCTCGTTTCATGCAGTTTGATGTCGTTTGGTGTTCGTCGTGCCCTAGGTCTACTGCATGAGCGCCACAAGATCCAGACATCACGCCGGAAGTGGACAACTCGTCAGGATTCGGCCTTACGGTGTGCGGATGCGTTGGGAAGCCCTGTTCGCCGATCTCGAGGCCCAGTTCGCCGCCCACGGCGCAGCCGAGCTCGACGCTCAGGTCGCCGAGCTGACCCGTGCGGAGCGGGCCACTGTCGCGATCGGCGACCGCCTGCGCGCAGCCCGGGGCGGTGTCCTGTCGGTGCGCCTGCGGGGTGGGTCGACAGCCGAGGGGCAGGTCCTCGACGCCGCGCCGCAGTGGCTGCTCCTCGGGGCGCAAGGGCGCCAGGCGCTCATCCCACTCGCGGCGGTCGTCGTGGTCACGGGGCTCGGGCCGTACGTCGCGCCGAGCCCCGGGGTGGTGGAGGGCCGGCTCACCCTCGGGCACGCGCTACGGGCGCTGGCCCGCGACCGGGTGCTCGTGCAGGTCGAGGTGGACGGAACCGAGCTCACCGGACGCATCGAGCGCGTCGGCGCCGATCACCTCGACCTCGCAGCAGGGCACGGCGAGGCGGCCCGACGGGACGGGCTCGTGGCTGTGCCGTTCGCGGGGCTCCGCGCCGTGAGGTCGCGGTGAGCCGCTCCGCGCGGGTTGCCGACTCAGCGTGGGTTGCCGGCTCAGTGCGGGCTGTCGACCTGCTGGCCCGCGTCGGACTCGATCCGCGCGCGCGTCTGCGCGTACATGCGCTCGATGTACCGCTCGAGCTCCTGCGCCTCGACGCGCCACTGCAGGCGGCCGCCGATCTGGATCGCGGGAAGCTCGCCCGAGCGCACCAGCGCATATGCCTGGGCGGCTGAGATGTTCAGCACCTCGGTCACGTCGGCGAGCGTGAGGAACCTGGGGGCCATGTTCGCAGTGTGGCACGCACGCGCACGCAGGAGCCGTTGTGCACAAGGCTGCGACCGGGATGTCCTGTTCCTGCTCGCTTGTCGGCATGATGGGCATCGCGACGGCGCCGCGCAGCGGGGTGGACCCATGCCCGGCGTCGCACCAGGAGCCAGGAGAAGGAGTCGGGATGGACACGTCCGTGCTTGAGCTGCCGGCGCCGGCGGTGAGCCGTCTGCGCAGGCCAGGCTGGCGCGACCCGCGCCTGCTCGCTGGCCTCGCGATGGTCGCCGGCTCGGTGGCGCTCGGCTCCTGGGTGGTGCAGGACGCCCAGCGCACCGTGGACGTCTACGTGGCGCGGGGCACGATCACCCCCGGCAGCGGACTGGCCGCCGATGCCCTGGGCATCGCCCAGGTCCGCCTCGGCCCCGGCGAGCTGGACCGGTATCTCACCGTCGCGGACGGCGTCCCGGACGGCGCCGTCGCGGTGCGGGTCGTGGACGCTGGCGAGCTGCTCCCGCGCTCTGCCGTGGGCGCCGCGGGCGACCTGGACGTGCGGCCGCTTGCCGTCCCCGTGGACCAGACGCTGTCGCAGGACGTGGTGGTCGGCTCCCAGGTCGACCTGTGGGAGGTTCCGGAGGCCGTCCGGCGTGCGGACGGGACCATGGCGCCGGGCGCCCCAGAGGCGTTGGCCGAGGGATTGGTGGTGGCCGAGGTCACGCGCCCCGACGGGGCGTTCACCACAGGCGGGTCCAGCGTGGTGCAGGTCTTGGTGCCGAAGGGCGAGCTGCCAGCCGTGCTCGCCGCCGTGATGGGCGAGGGCGCCGTGCAGGTCATGCACGTCCCCGGGACCGGGGGCTGAGGTGGCCGTCGGTGTGCTGTGCGCGGTCCGGGGGAGCGCGGAGTCACAGATCGTGCAGGCGATGGACGGCGCCGGGGGGAGGCTGAGCGTCACGCGGCGCTGCGCCGACCTGGCCGAGCTGCTGGCCGCGGCCGACGCGGGCCTGGGCCAGGTGGCCGTCGTCTCGGCGGACCTGCCGCAGCTCGACCGCGAGGCCGTCGCGACGCTGCACCGGTGCGGCGTGCGAGTCGTGGGGCTGGCGGACGCGGGCGCCCGGTGGGCGGCGGAGCGGATCACAGCCTTCGGGGTGGACCTGATCGTCGACACGCCTGAGGACGCCGCCGGCGCGGAGGCGCTGGTGCGCGACGTGGTGGCCGTCCTCGAGTCGCCCCTGGGAGGCGGGGACCGGCCCGGCTCGCACGCCGCGCCCGCGTCGGCCTCGTCGTCCCTGGGCTCCGCGGGCGCGGCCACCGGGGCAGCCTCCGCGGCGAGGGAGCCCGGCCGGCTCATCGCAGTGTGGGGGCCCACCGGGGCACCCGGGCGCACCACCGTCGCGATGAACCTCGCGGCCGAGCTCGCGGTGTTGGGCCGCACCGCGCTGCTGGTCGACGCGGACACCTACGGCGGGACTGTGGCACAGGCCGTCGGGCTGCTCGACGAGGCGCCCGGGCTCGCGGCGGCGGCGCGGGCCGCCGGGCAGGGCGTCCTCGACGTCCAGGCACTCGCCCGGCTCTCACCGCTGCTCGCGCCAGGCCTGCGGGTGCTGTCCGGCATCTCGCGCCCGGACCGGTGGCCCGAGCTCCCGGGGGCGTCGCTCGACGTGGTGTGGACGGTCGCGCGCGCCCTCACCGACTGGACCGTCGTCGACTGCGGCTTCTGCGTGGAGCAGGACGAGGTGCTCAGCTACGACACCCGCGCGCCACGCCGCAACGCGGCGACGTTGTCCGCCCTGCAGGACGCCGACGAGGTCGTGGTGGTCGGCGGCGCCGACCCCATCGGCGTGCAGCGGCTCGTGCGCTCGCTCAGCGAGCTGGCCGAGCTCGGCGTGCCGGGGCGGCGCACCGTCGTCGTCAACCGGGTGCGGCCGGGCGTCGTGGGACCACGGCCGGGGGAGGCCATCGCGGAGGCGCTCGCCCGGTACGCGAGCATCGTCGACCCCCACCTCGTGCCGGACGACCCCTCAGCGCTTGACGCGGCGCTGCTGGACGCGCGGCTCCTGCACGAGATCGTGCCCGGCTCGGCGGTGCGGCGGGCCCTCGCCGCGCTGGCCACGCGCGTGTCGAGCACCCCGCGCAGGACGACGGCGCCCGGCGCGCAGGAGCAGACCGCGACGAACGAGATCGACTCGTTCGCCGTCGCGGCGCGCCTCGCGAAGGCCTGAGTAGCGCCGCCAGGCACACTGAGGGGGTGCGCATCTACCTTCCCGCGACCCTGGACGAGCTCGACGACCCCGCCGAGGGCGGGCAGCCGGTCCTGGGCGCGCGGCGCGTGCACACAGTGACTCCTGCGCTGCGCGCCGCGCTGCCCGAGGAGGACGAGGAGGAGCTCGAGTACGCCGCGCAGCTCGCCGCCGCCGATGACGCGCTGCTGCTCGTCGCCGGGCGCCCCCACGCCCCGCAGCTCCGCCTCGTGCTGTCCGCCGACGTGCCCGACGGCGCCGTCTCACCCGTGGGCGACGACGGCGTGGCGCCGAGCGCGGTGGAGCTGCGCGAGCCGGTCCCGCTCGCGGACGTCGCCTGCGGGCACGTGGACGAGCCGGAGGCAGCCGAGGACCTGGCGCTCGCCGTCACCGGCGACGAGGCCGCGATCGAACGGCTCGCCGAGCGTGACCTGCTCTGGTACGACGTGAGCGAGCTCGGCGACATCCCGCGCTGAGCGACCGGCCCGGCAGGGCCAGCCCTGCGAGTTCAGCCCTGCGGGTTCAGCGCCGCGAGCGCGGCGTCGTGCAGCAGCCCGTTCGACACGAGCGCCGAGCCGCCGAACGGCCCCGGCACGCCGTCGATGGACGTGAACCGGCCACCCGCCTCGGTGACGATCGGCACCAGCGCCGCCATGTCGTGCAGGGCGAGCTCCGGCTCGGCCGAGAAGTCCACGGCGCCCTCGCCGACCAGCACATGCGACCAGAAGTCCCCGTACGCCCGGGTGCGCCACACGGTCCGGGTCAGGTCGAGGAAGCTGTCGAGCCGGCCCTGCTCCTCCCAGCCGCTGAGGCTGGAGTAGGAGAACGACGCGTCCTTGAGCTCGCTCACGGCCGAGACCCGCATCCGGCTGGCGGCGGCGAGCGAACGACCCGTCCACGCGCCCGAGCCCTTCGCCGCCCACCAGCGGCGGCCCAGGGCGGGCGCGCTGACCACGCCGATCACGACCTCGTCGTTGTCGATCAGGGCGATGAGGGTGGCCCATACGGGCACGCCCCGGACGAAGTTCTTGGTGCCGTCGATCGGGTCGACGACCCAGCGCCGCGGCCCATGACCCGTGTCCGGCATCTCCTCGCCGTGCACGGCGTCGCGTGAGCGCGCACGGCTGAGCTGGGTGCGGATGATCTCCTCGGCGGTCCGATCGGCGTCGGAGACCGGTGTCAGGTCGGGCTTGGTGTCCACGCGCAGGTCCTGCGCCTTGAAGCGGGACATCGTCACGGAGTCGACCTGGTCGGCCATCACGTGCGCGAGGCGCAGGTCGTCGTCGTACCCGGGGCGCAGGCTCATGGGCACACCGTAGCGGGGCGCGGGACGCCACCGGCCCTGGACCGGGCTGCTGAGACGGCGCCGGAGCTCATGGGGCCGAGCCGGATGTGCCGCCGTCGGCGCCGCGATCGGCGTCGAGCGTGCCCGTGCGGCTCGCGAGGAGGCGCCGGAACGAGCCCAGCCGGGCTGCGCGGGCTGCGCGCACCGTGTCGTCTGGAGCGGCGGCGACCCACTCGTCGAGGGCGCAATCCGGCGCGTCCGCGGTGTGCGTGCAGCCACGCGGGCACTCCTGCGCGACCTCGGACAGGTCGGCGAATGCCCGCAGCAGGTTCTCCGGGGTGACATGGGCCAGCCCAAAGGAGCGGACGCCCGGCGTGTCGATGACCCATGTGGCCGGCGTCCCGGCCGGCTCGGGGACCCGCAGGGCGACGGCGGACGTCGAGGTGTGGCGGCCCCGGCCGGTCACGTCGTTGACGACTCCGACGGCCCGGTACGCATCCGGCACCAGCGCGTTGACGAGCGTCGACTTGCCGACGCCCGAGTGCCCGACGAGCACCGACGTGCGCCCGGCGAGCTCCTCGCGGAGCGCGTCGAGCCCGTGGATGTCGCCGTCGGAGCGGCTGGTGACGACCACCTTGACCCCGATGGGCTCGTACATGGCGACCAGCTCGGCGGGGTCGGCGAGGTCGGCCTTGGTCAGCGCGAGCAGCGCGTCCATGCCGGCGTCGTAGGCCGCGGCGACGCAGCGGTCGATCATGCGGGTGCGGGGCTCGGGGTCGGCGAGGGCCGTGACGATCACGAGCTGGTCGGCGTTCGCGACGATGACGCGCTCCACCGGGTCGGTGTCGTCCGCGGTGCGGCGCAGCACCGTGGTGCGCTCGGTGATCCGGACGATGCGGGCCAGCGAGCCATCGGCGCCCGAGGTGTCGCCCACCAGGTCGACGCGGTCGCCGGGGACCACCCGGTCGCGGCCGAGCTCGCGGGCCTTCATCGCGATGGCCCGGCGCTCCTGCGGGGTTCCCGCGTCCACCAATACCGTGTACCGGCCGCGGTCCACGCCCGTGACGAGGGCCGATTCGGCGTCGGCGTGCTCCGGGCGCGTCTTGGTGCGCGGCCGGGACCCGCGGCGGCCCGGGCGGACGCGGATGTCGGACTCGTCGAGCGGACGCTGTGCCACGCTCAGCGGCCTCCGCTGACAGGGATCGTGGCGCGGCTCATGCGAGCATCCCGTCCCACATCCCGACGAAGTCGGGCAGCGTCTTCGACGTGGTGGCGACGTCCTGCACGCGCACCCCGGGGACGGCGAGCCCGAGCAAAGCCCCGGCGGTCGCCATGCGGTGGTCGGCGTAGGTCTGCACCGTGCCGCCGTGCAGGCGGCGCGGCGTGATGTCCAGGCCGTCCTCGGTCTCCACGACCTGGCCGCCGAGGCGCGTGATCTCCGTGGTCAGCGCCGCGAGCCGGTCCGTCTCGTGGCCGCGCAGGTGCGCGATGCCCCGCAGGCGGGTCGGCGAGTCGGCGAGGGCGGCCAGGGCGGCGATGGTCGGCGCGATCTCCCCGGCGGCGTGCAGGTCGAGGTCGACACCGCGCACGACGCCGCTGCCGCGCACCGTCAAGACGTCGCCGTCCAGCCTGGTCTCGGCGCCCATCTGCTCGAGGATGCCGGGCAGCAGCCCGCCGGGCTGCGTGGTCGAGGCAGGCCAGCCGGGCACCCGCACGGCGCCCCCGGCCACGAGCGCGGCGCACAGGAACGGCGCCGCGTTCGACAGGTCGGGCTCGACGCGCACGTCCCGACCGGCGATGGCCCCGGGCTCGACGCGCCAGACGGCGGGGGCGGAGTCGTCGACAGTGACCCCGGCGTCGCGGAGCAGCGCCACCGTCATCTCGATGTGCGGCACGCTCGGCAGCGTCGCCCCGATGTGCCGCAGCGTCAGTCCGCGCTGGAATCGTGCGCCCGCGAGGAGTAGCCCGGAGACGAACTGGCTCGACCCGGAGGCGTCGACCTCGACATAGCCACCGCGCACGGCGCCCTCGCCCAGCACGGTGAACGGCAGGCGGCCGGGCTCGCCGTGGTCGTCCACGCGCACTCCGAGCGCCCGCAGGGCGTCGAGCACGGGCCCCATCGGACGCACGCGCGCGCCCGCGTCGCCGTCGAACCGCACCGGGCCGTCCGCCAGGGCGGCGATCGGAGGGACGAAGCGCATCACGGTGCCGGCCAAGCCGCACTCGACGTCCGTGGACCCGCGGAGCTGGCCGGGGTCGACGGCCCAGTCCTGGCCGTCGTCGTCGATGCGCACGCCGAGGCTGCGCAGCGCCTGGGCCATCAACAGCGTGTCGCGCGAGCGCAGCGCGCCGCGCAGCCGCCCGGGGGAGTCAGCCAGCGCGGCGAGGACGAGGTACCGGTTGGTGAGCGACTTGGAGCCGGGCACCTCGACTGTCGCGTCGAGGGGGCCGCTGGCGGTGGGCGCCTCCCACGCGTCGTCGACAAGGTCGGCGTCGGGCGCAAGATCGTGCGAGGTCGTCATGCGACCAGGCTATCCGGCCCGCCGTGGAACCCGCCCGGGCGTCCGGCGTGCGCCCGGGCGGGGTGGGCGTCTCCGCGACTCAGTGCGGCAAGGAGCGGGCGGCGCCCGCCGCGGTCGACCGTGCGCTGCGGACAGCCGCTGCGGCGTGCTCCTTCGCGGTCCCGGCGGCCTCGGCGGCGGCCGCGACCTTGTGCTCGCGCGCCTGTCCCACCCGCCAGGCGATGCCCGGGCGGCCTTCGTGGTCGATCCCGGCCAGCAGCGCGCCGCCGGTGAAGGCGAGCGACCGGATGAGCCGACGGCGCCGTTCGCGGCGTTCCTCAGAGCTCACGGGGGCACGCTTCTTGTCGGGCAGGTTGGCGGCCACCAACGGTGCGGTGAGGCCCGCGAGGACGAGCGCCGCCGTGCGGGGCGCCTTGCCCGTGGCGAGGGCCAGGCCCGCGACCGCCGTCGCGACGCCGTGCGCCTGCACCACTGTGGTGACCTGGCGGTGGCTGGGCTCGCGCAGCATCTCGAGGGCGCCGCCGAAGGCGCCTCTGGGCACGCGGCCTATCGCCGAGGCCAGGGCCCCGGCGGCGATGGCTGTGTGCGCGGAGGGATGGCGGACCGCGTCCAGCCCCTCACTGATGAACCACGTGGCGAACATCGGGCGGGCGACCTTGCGGAGCAGCATCGGGTCCTCCTGTGTCGGTGGGGTCGGGTGCGGAGTTCTGCCGGCTAGATCGCGCCGCCGGCAGCCGCGGGGGCGTCGGCGGACTCGCCGCCGTCGCCGATCTGCTCGCGTGCGACGTAGTTCTCCAGGTCGAACAGGTTGTCGCCAGCGCGCTCGGCGACGGTGCGCAGCGTCGAGGCGGACGCGACCTCCTCGACCTGCTCCTTGAGGAACCACAGGAGGAACTGTTCGCCGAGGGCGTCGCCCTCCTGGCGGGCCGCCCGGAAGATCGCCTCGATCTGGGAGGTGACCTGCTTCTCCTGGGCCAGCGCGAGCGTGATGGGCTCCAGCACGGAGGCGAAGTCATTGCGCACCGCGCTCCCGGCGGGGATCGCGACGGGCAGGTCACGGTCGAGCAGGTACTGGACGATCATCATCGCGTGGTTGCGCTCCTCGAGCGCCTGCCGGTAGTAGTGGCGCGCGAGCTGGGGGAGGTCCTGCCCGTCGAACCACACGGCGATGGCCACGTACTGCTGGTGGGCGTCGAACTCGTGCCCGATCTGTTCCCGGAGCAGCTTCACGAATGTCGAGTCAGTCATGCCTGCACGCTAGTCGGACGGGCGCGGTGGCGCGCTCGGGAATCCCCGTGCACGTCGGCGTGTTGTGCCCGACATGAGTTGCGCCCTCGCCACCAGGCCACCCGAGACGATCGTGCCCGCTGTCGTGGATGTGGCGCTCGCGGGGGCTGCGCGCCCGTCTCAGCGGGCGGGGCTAGGCTCGGACGTGATGAGCGAAGACACCCACCGGGCGCCCGACGCCGAGGGCGACGCGGCCCGCAATGCGCGTTTCGAGACGGATGCGCTGGTCTACCTGGACCAGCTGTACGGCGCTGCCCTGCGGATGACTCGCAACCCCTCCGACGCGGAGGACCTGGTGCAGGAGACCTTCGCGAAGGCGTTCGCGGCGTTCCACCAGTACCGCCCCGGCACGAACCTCAAGGCCTGGCTGTACCGGATCCTCACGAACACGTTCATCAACACCTACCGCAAGAAGCAGCGCGAGCCCCTGCAGTCGGCGTCCGAGGACGTGGAGGACTGGCAGATCCACCGTGCGGCGTCACACACGTCGGCGGGCCTGCGCTCGGCTGAGGCGGAGGCGCTGGACCGACTGCCGGACTCGGACGTGAAGGACGCGCTGGCGCGGCTCCCGGAGGACTTCCGGATCGCCGTGTACCTGGCGGACGTCGAGGGCTTCGCCTACAAGGAGATCGCCGAGATCATGGGCACGCCGATCGGGACGGTGATGTCCCGGCTGCACCGTGGTCGAGCCCAGCTGCGTGACCTGCTGGCCGACTACGCCCGCAGCCGGGGTCTCGTTGGCGTGTCATCGACCGGACCGAAGGGGACGCGATGAGCGTGTGGGAACCGACGTCGTCGGAGCCGCTCATGCCGGCGCACGATCCGTTGCGGCTGCGTGACGAGGGCTGCGGCGAGGGCTGCACCGAGGCGCTCGACCGGTTGTTCGAGTACCTCGACTCCGAGTTGGAGGCCCCGGACCAGCAGCGTGTCCGCGCGCACCTCGAGGAGTGCCGGCCGTGCCTGGAGGAGTTCGACGTCGAGGTCGTGGTGAAGCGACTGGTGCGGCGGTGCTGCCAGGAGGAGGCCCCTACCGAGTTGCGGGTCCGTATAGAAGAGCAGATGACGTTCTTGCGCATGCGCCGCCCGTGACGGCCCGCCCCGCGGGGCGGCCAGCTGGCGCATGACGACAACAGGCCCGGTGCGAGTCGCACCGGGCCTGTGTCATGTCTGCCGACGTTCCGGCCACAACGCCTCAGGCGTTGGGACGGTTGCCGTGGTTCGCGGCGTTGCCCTTGCGGGCCCGACGCTTGCGTCCGCGCTTGCTCATGGGATCTCCTCACGTACTGGCGCCCGTGATGCGCGCCGGATTCGGGTCCATGCTCCCACACCTGGCGGCGCCGATGCGCCGAGGGGGCGCCGGATCTCAAGTCGGAGGGTCCGTCCTCCGATGAGTGAGGGGTGAGCGACCAGCCGCTGTCCGTCATCCCGTTCCTGCACGCCTTGGCCAGCACGGGCGGATCCGACCTGCATGTGAAGGTCGGATCGCCGCCCCGCGTGCGGGTCGATGGGCGGCTGCGCCGGCTCCAGGTGCGGGATCTGAAGCCGAAGGACACCGAGCTGATGCTCTCCGAGGTGCTCCCGGAGGATCTGGTCGACTCGTTCCGGCGCACCCATGAGGCTGACTTCGCCTACTCGGTGCCCGGTGTCGGCCGGTTCCGCGCCAACGCCTATCAGGCGCGCGGCACCTTCGGGATGGTGTTCCGGCGGGTCTCCGTCGGCGCGCAGTCCGTGGCGGACCTGGGCCTTCCGGAGATCGTGGGGGATCTGGCCCTGGAGCCGCGCGGGCTGGTGCTGGTGACCGGTCCCACGGGATCGGGCAAGACGACGACGCTGGCGTCGATGGTCGACCTCATCAACACCACCCGCGAGGTCAACATCGTGACCATCGAGGATCCCATCGAGGTGCTCCACCAGGACAAGAAGTCGATCATCTCGCAGCGTGAGGTGCGCCAGGACACCGCCGATTTCGCCGTGGCCCTGCGCGCGGCGATGCGCCAGGACCCCGATGTGATCTTGGTGGGGGAGATGCGCGACGTCGAGACGGTGCGCGCGGCGCTGTCGGCGGCGGAGACGGGCCACCTCGTGCTCTCGACGCTGCACACCATCGACGCGCCCGAGACGATCAACCGCATCGTCGACTTCTTCCCCCCGCATGAGCAGAAGCAGGTGCGGGTCGCGCTGGCGCAGGCGCTGCGCGGGATCGTCTCGCAGCGGCTGGTGCGCAACGCGGATGGCAACGGCCGGCGGCCGGCCGTCGAGGTGATGGTCAACACGGGGCGCACGGCCGAGTCGATCTTGGAGCCGATGGACAACCCGCCGCTGCTCGACCTCATCCGCGAGGGCGACTACTACAAGATGCAGACCTTCGACCAGCATCTGCTCCAGCTCATCCGGGACGACGCGATCACGTACGACGACGCGTGCGCGGTGGCGACGAACCCGCAGGACCTCACGGTGGAGCTGCGCGCGGCGGGGCTGCTGGTCTCCTGACGGCTCGGATGGCCCGACCCCTTGTGGGCGGGGTTGAACGCGATATAACGTGTCTCAAGACGCGATATATCTCGATCCCCCGGAGGAAGTCATGGCCACCGAGTCCTGGGTCGTCACCGGCCCCCAGATCATCGAGGTCGACGACGTCGCCCGTCTGCGCGTTCAGGTCGTGCGCGGCCGGGTCGACGTCGTCGCTCACACCGACCCCGCCGCACGCGGCGTCCGCGTCGAGGTGCACTCAGTGTCCGGGCGCCCGCTCGAGGTGTCCCTCGCGCAGGGCGAGCTCCAGGTCGGCTACAGCTTCACCCTCGGCGGATGGGACAACTTCGTCGACAAGTTCCGCACCTTCCGCGACAACGACTCCGTCGACGTGCACATCGCCGTGCCCGAGGACGTGGCCGTCCGGCTCGGCACCGTGGGCGCCGAGGGGCTGCTGGCAGGCGTCCAGCAGGATGCTGCCGTGTCGACCGTCTCGGGAAGCCTCGTCACCGACCGGACCCGCGGCGCCCTGACGGCCCGATCGGTCTCAGGCGACATCGTGGTGCGCGACCACATCGGCGACCTGCGGTTCAACAGCGTGAGCGGGGACGTGACAGCCTCCGGCGACCTGACGCGCGTCACGGCCAACACCGTCGCGGGCGACGTGTCGCTCGACGTCGCCTCGGCGTCCTCCGCGCTCACGGCCTCGACCATCTCGGGCCACGTCACCGTGCGGCTGCCGCAGGAGCGCGGCCTGCGGGTCGAGGCGCGCAGCGTCACCGGCCGCGTCGTGGTCGATGGCAGGCAGCACTCCGGGTCCGGCCCGAGCCAGACGAAGGTCGACCTGCCCGCCGAGGGGTACTGCTTCATCTCCTGCTCCACCGTCTCCGGCCACCTCACCGTCCTGCGCGGCCCGGCCCAGGGCGTTTGATGGCGCCGGTGTTCGCCCACGGGCAGCTGCGGCTGTACCTGCTCGCACTGCTCGAGCAGGGGAGCGCGCACGGGTACGAGATCATCCGGGCGCTCTCCGACAGGTTCGGCGGCGTCTACCGGCCAAGCCCGGGGACTATCTACCCCCGGCTGGCCCGGCTCGAGGACGAAGGCCTGGTGGCCCGCTCCGACGAGGGGCGCAAGGGCACCTACGCGCTGACCGACGCCGGCCGCGAGGAGTTGGAGCGCCGCAGGGGCGAGCTGGCGCAGCTCGAGCAGGACCTGGCGGGGACGGTGCGGGACCTCGCCGCGCAGGTGCGCGCCGACGTGCGTGACTCGATGGCCGGCCTGCGCGCGGAGCTCGCCGCCGCGGCGCAGCAGGCTCGGGCGAGCGGCGCGCCCAGGACCGACGGCGCGCCCGCCGCCGACGATCAGTCGGGCAGGCACGAGTCGCATGCCCGCCGAGTCGAGGTCGAGGCCATGCTTCAGCGGTTCCGTGATGACGTCCGAGCTGACCTTCGCCAGGCGGACGCGCGCGCCGCGGTCGGCCCGCTCACGGTCGAGACCGTGCGGACGGTGCTCGACAGCGCGCTGGCCGCCGTCAGGTCGACGTTGCGCTGACCAGCGGCTGAGCGGCTGTGTTGAGCGGCTGAGCGTGGGCGGCTAGAGGTGGGGCGGCTGCGGCGTGCTGAGCGGGCCGCAGGTGGACTAGACCGTGTCGTCGGGCAAGCCGAGCCAGGTGTGCCAGCCGGTGTGCAGGACGAGCCAGGCCATCAGGCCGTAGCCCGCCTGGCCCGGCAGCAGGCCGTCGCCCGACGCCATGTCGGCGAGCCACTGCTCATGCGCGGCGAGGGGTGTGAACGTGTCGACGTAGGGCACGCGGCGCCGGGTGGCGACATCGGCGTACGCGGCCGAGAGGTCGGCGAGGCGGTCCGCGTCGGCGGCGCGTCCGGGCGGCGGGCCCACGACGAAGGCGGGGATGCGTCGCTGCTCGGCGACGTCGAGGATGTTGGCGAGGTTGAGGCGGCTGCGGGCCAGCGAGAGCCCGGCGCCGATATCCGCGCGGCCGAGGCCGATGACGAGGCGGTTGTCGGCGTCGGCGGCGAAGCGACGGTCAGCCTCCTCCTCCCATCGGGCGCCGAGGGCGGTGCTGGTTTCGCCGGGCACGGCCAGGGTGAGGACGGCAGGCGGGGCGGAGGCAGGGGTGCGGGCCGTCACGCGCCCGACCCAGCCGAGGCCCTTCGGGTCGCCGACGCCGGCTGCCAGCTCGTCGCCGACCACCGCGAGGCGCAGCGGCTGCTCGCCCACACTCATCACTCCAGCCCATCTCGTGCGCGCGCACCTGCCGGTCTGTCGACCTCAGGGGCGTGCGCGTCCGGGGCTCAGTGTCTCAGGCGCGGCACGGCCGCACGGGATGATCTGCGGGCGCGGCGCGGCCACGATCGTGGAGTCCGATGGGTCGGAGGGGAGCGAAAGGTCAGAAGTAGGGCGTTCCGCGCGTTGCGTCGGCGGGCAGGCTGGAGGCGTGGGAGACGGGAGGAGGGGTGGAGCCGTAGCCGTCGCGCCGGACCTGCTGCGCCAACAGGACGAGCAGGGCGAGGAAGGCGGCCAGCCCCAAGATGGTCCACAAGATGTCCATGGCAGAAAGTCTGCGCACGAGTCGATCCCGCCACCAGTGGCGGAAACGCGCGTTACCGTTGAGTTCCTGCCAAAGCGAGTCGATACTGGGGTGATGCTGCGCAGCGTCACCGCCATCGCGCTCCCGGGGGTCGCCCCGTTCGAGCTCGGCGTGGTGTGCGAGGTCTTCGGCATCGACCGCAGTGACACCGGCGGCCCGAACTTCGACTTCACCGTATGCGGCGTCGAGGCTGGCACGGTGTCGACCAAGATCGGCATCAGCATCGTCGTGGAGCACGGCCTGGAGGCCGCGGCCGACGCCGACCTCGTGGTCATGTCCGCCTACGACGCCCTGACCACGCCGCCGCCGGAGGTGCTCGAGGTGCTGCGCCAGGCGTACGCGCGCGGCGCCTGGGTGCTGAGCGTGTGCAGCGGCGCCTTCGCCCTCGGCGCCGCGGGCCTGCTCGACGGCCGGCACTGCACGACGCATTGGATGTACACCGAGCAACTCGCCCGCGAGTACCCCACGGCGATCGTCGACCCGGCAGTGCTCTACGTCGAGGACGACCGGGTGATCACCAGCGCCGGCACAGCCGCCGGCATCGACGCGTGCCTGCACCTGGTCCGCCGCGAGCTCGGCGCCGCGGCCGCGGCGGCTGTCGCACGGCGCATGGTCGTCGCCCCCCATCGGGACGGCGGGCAGGCCCAATACGTCGAGACACCGCTCCCGCCCGACGCCGACACCCTCGCCCCGCTGCTCGCCTGGATGCGAGAACGCCTCGACGCGAACCTCTCGGTTCCGGTGCTCGCCAACCAGGCGCTCATGTCCGAGCGCACCTTCGCCCGCCGGTTCCGGGCCGAGACCGGCGCCACCCCCGCCGCCTGGGTCACCCGCCAGCGCGTGGCGCGCGCACAGGAACTGCTCGAACGCACCGACGCCAGCATCGAAGAGGTCTCCCGCAACTGCGGCTTCGGCACAGCAGCGGTGCTCCGCCACCACTTCGCACGGCTGCTCGGCACGAGCCCGGTGGCCTATCGACGGACGTTCGCCGGCGCGGCGCACCACACCCCGAACGACCCCGCCACTGCCGCGACACTCGGTTAGCCGCGCTGCCCCTGGGCTGCCGCCGTGCGGTCAGGTGAAGGGCCCGTCCTCAGCAGCCGGGTGCTGTGGGGTTGTCGTGGCAGGTGTCGGCGACGAGGTGGGAGCGGGATTCGTGGATGGTGACGGGTGGGTGGCTGGTGGTGGTGGTGGCGGTGCCGGTGATGGGGTGCCAGGTGGTGGCGCCGGCGATTTGGTACTGCCCTGACCAGGTGGTGGTGAGGGTGATGGTGAAGGTGCCGAGTTGGGGGGTCGGAGGTGTATAAGAGACGGGCGGTGGGTATCCGCCGCAGTCGGGCAGGGGGACTGTGCCGTCTGCTGGGGGGCAGGGTGTGCCCTCGGCGGGGTAGACCTGCCCGGCGGCGGACTCGCACTGCTCCATCCGCTTGTACTCCGTCAGCACCGCCAGCGGATCACCTGCAGCCTTCGCCGCTTCCCAGGCCGCCTGACCCATCGCCGATTGCCTCGCCTCGACTTGAGCTGCATCGTCGTCCAAGGTCGCCTTCAACGAGTGGGATGGCGGAGGTGACGGGACGGGGGACGGGGGCGCCACCGCGAGGACTAAGGCAGTTACGAGAACAGCGAGGGCGTTACCCATCGGAGTCCGAGGTCTCGAAAGCACGCACGAGCCACTCATCCCCCTCCCAGAACATGACGAGCCTCGCGTCAGACGTCTGCGTTGCGGCGGTCTGCGACACCACGATTCCTGTGGCGTCGATCTCAGTGGTCGGGCCTTGCGACAGGGTGGCTTGCACCGAGAACGAATGCCCCGGGTTGAGTTCGACTGCGACGGCGTTCGCGACGGCCATCTCAGCGCCCACTGAGTGATTCCCGCGGTTGTGCATCTCCTCGACGCCGTCGACGACGCTCGCGCAGAAGATGCACTCGGGATGGCTGAGCGCGTTCCACTCGGTGAGGTCGCCGGTGTTGTAGACGTACGGGTAGAGCGACATGAAGTACGTCGCGGCAGCGATCGCGCCGTCGATGGTGGCGTCGGCCATCGCGGCGGGGCGCTCGGGCTGGGCAGAGCGGGTCGGGCTCGGGGTGGGAGTCGGGCTGGGCGTGGCGGCGGCGCCGGTCGCCATGGGCCCAGAGTCTGGCGTCGTGTCGGCCTGGGTGCATCCCACGAGCCCGAGCGTCGTGGCCAGGATGAGTGCGGCCGCACCCGCGCGGGCGAGTCGGCGCCTGGGCGCGTCGCGGGCGAACGGGTGCGAGCGCAGCGGCGGGATCATGCGAGTGAACCTAGCGAGAACCTGACATCTCGGTCACCCGCGATCTCTCGCTGTGGACAACGGGCCTTATGAACGACAAACGCCCCACCCCGAGATGGGGCAGGGCGTCCGTCGTCAGGTCAGCGACCGCCGGTCAGCGCGCGAACGCGTCCTCCAGTAGCTGGGCCTGCTCGGCCTGGTGCTTCTTCGCCGAGCCAGTGGCGGGGGAGGCCGACGCGGACCGCGAGACGACCCGGATCGAGCGTCCGACGAGCTGCGGCATGTTCATCGACACGTGCGTCCACGGGCCCTGGTTCTCGGGCTCGTCCTGGACCCACACCAGCTCCGCGTCGCCGAACGGCGCGATCGCCTCGCGCAGCCCGGCCTCGTCGAGCGGGTAGAGCTGCTCGAGCCGGACGATCGCGGTGCGCTCGTCGCCGGTCTTCACGCGCTGCGCGAGCAGGTCCCAGTAGACCTTGCCGGAGCACAGCAGCACCCGGTCGACCTGGCCGGCCTTCGCCGTCGCCAACTCGTCGGGGATCACCGGCAAGAAGGTGCCGGACGTGAAGTCGGCGACGTCCGACGAGGCCGCCTTGAGCCGCAGCATCGACTTCGGGGTGAAGACGACGAGCGGGCGGCGGGGGCGCTCGTAGGCCTGCCGGCGCAGCAGGTGGAAGTACGACGCGGGCGTCGACGGCTGGGCGACCGTGAGGTTCTCCTCCGCGCACATCTGCAGGAACCGCTCGATGCGCGCCGACGAGTGGTCCGGTCCCTGGCCCTCGTAGCCGTGCGGCAGCAGCAGCACGACGGACGACCGCTGGCCCCACTTCTGCTCGGCGGAGGAGATGAACTCGTCAATGACCGTCTGGGCGCCGTTGACGAAGTCGCCGAACTGCGCCTCCCACAGGACCAGCGCGTCTGGCCGCTCCACCGAGTAGCCGTATTCGAAGCCCAGGGCCGCGTACTCGCTGAGCGAGGAGTCGTACACCCAGAACTTCGCCTGGTCCGCCGTGAGGTAGAGCAGCGGCGTCCACTCGGCGCCGGTCTCGCGATCGTGCATCACGGCGTGCCGCTGCACGAACGTCCCACGGCGCGAGTCCTGCCCGGCGAGGCGCACGGGCGTGCCCTCGACCAGCAGCGACCCGAAGGCGAGCAGTTCGCCGAAGCCCCAGTCGATGCCGCCCTCGCGGGACATCTGCTCGCGCTTGGCGAGGAGCTGGGCGAGCTTCGGGTGGACGGTGAAGCCCTCCGGCGGGCGGATGTGCGCGCGCCCGATCCGCTCGAGCACGCTCACGTCGACGGCGGTCTTCCAGCCGACCATGACGCCGGCGTCCTCGCGCTGCGACTCGGGCCGCTCCAGCCCGGCGATCGGCTCGCTCTCCGCAGGCGGGGTGTAGCCGCCCTCACGCGTCTCGGTGAAGACCCGCTCGAGCTGCTTCTGGTAGTCCTGCAGCACCTGCTCGGCCTCGTCGACAGTGATGTCGCCGCGGGAGACGAGCGTCTCGGTGTAGATCTTGCGCACCGACCGCTTGGCCTCGATGAGGTTGTACATCAGCGGCTGCGTCATCGAGGGGTCGTCACCCTCGTTGTGGCCGCGGCGGCGATAGCAGAGCATGTCGATGATGACGTCGCGGCCGAACTGCTCGCGGTACTCGAACGCCAGCTCGGCGACGCGCACGCACGCCTCGGGGTCGTCCCCGTTGACGTGGAAGATCGGCAGCTGCAGGCCCTTGGCCACGTCGGTCGCGTACTGCGAGGAGCGCGACGAGGACGGGCCCGTGGTGAACCCGACCTGGTTGTTGATGATGACGTGGATGGTGCCGCCGGTGCGGTACCCGCGCAGCTGCGCCAGGTTGAGCGTCTCGAAGACCACGCCCTGCCCGGCGAACGCCGCATCGCCGTGGATGAGGATCGGCAGCACGGAGAACCCGTCGCCGCCCAGGTCGATGCGGTCCTGCTTGGCGCGCACGATGCCCTCGAGCACCGGGTCCACCGCCTCGAGGTGCGAGGGGTTCGCCGCGAGGTAGACCTGCGTGGTGGCGCCCGACTCGGCGGTGAACCTGCCCTCGGTGCCGAGGTGGTACTTGACGTCGCCGGAGCCCTGCACCGACTTCGGGTCCTGGTTGCCCTCGAACTCGCTGAAGATCTGCCCGTAGCTCTTGCCGGCGATGTTCGCGAGCACGTTGAGCCGTCCGCGGTGGGCCATGCCGATGCCCACCTCGTCGAGCCCGTTGTCGGCGGCCTTCGACAGGATCGCGTCGAGCAGCGGGATGACGGACTCGCCGCCCTCGAGCGAGAAGCGCTTCTGGCCGACGTACTTGGTCTGCAGGAACGTCTCGAAGGCCTCGGCCGCGTTCAGGCGCCGCAGGATGCGCAGCTGGTCCTCTCGGGGGGTGCGGGCGTAGCCCGTCTCGAGCCGCTCCTGGAGCCAGCGGCGCTGCCGCGGGTCCTGCAGGTGCATGTACTCGACGCCCACCGAGCGGCAGTACGAGTCGCGCAGCAGGCCGAGCACCTCGCGCATCTTGGCGCGCGACTTGCCGGTGAACCCGCCCGTGGGGAAGGTGCGGTCCAGGTCCCACAGCGTCAGGCCGTGGGTCTGGATGTCCAGGTCGGGGTGCTTGCGCTGGCGGTAGGCGAGCGGGTCGGTGTCCGCCATGAGGTGCCCGCGCGAGCGGTAGGAGTGGATCAGCTCGGCGATGCGGGCCGGCTTGATCGCCTCGGCGTCCGGGTCGGACGAGACGTCGCGCACCCAGCGCACAGGCTCGTAGGGGACCCGCAGGGCCGCGAAGACGCGGTCGTAGAACCCGTCCTCGCCGAGCAGCTTCTGGCCGAGGATGCGCAGGAAGTCGCCGGACTGGGCTCCCTGGATGATCCGGTGGTCGTATGTCGAGGTGATCGTGATGGTCTTGGAGATGCCCATCCGGTTGAGCTGTTCCTCGGACGTCCCGGCGAACTCGGCCGGGTAGTCCATCGCGCCGACGCCGATGATGGCGCCCTGGCCGGCCATCAGGCGCGGCACGGAGTGCACGGTGCCGATGGTGCCGGGGTTCGTCAGGGAGATCGTCGTCCCCGCGAAGTCCTCGACGGTGAGCTTGCCGCCGCGCGCCCGGCGCACCACGTCCTCGTACGCGCTCCAGAAGTGCGCGAAGTCGAGCGTGTCGGCCTTCTTGATGCTGGGCACCAGGAGCTGGCGCGTGCCGTCCGGCTTGGCGAGGTCGATCGCCAGGCCGAGGTTCACGTGCGCGGGGGTCAGCACTGCCGGCTTGCCGTCGAGCTGGGTGTAGCCCGCGTTCATGGCCGGCATGTCGGCAAGCGCTTCGACGAGCGCGTAGCCGATGAGGTGCGTGAACGAGATCTTCCCGCCCCGGCCACGTGCCAGGTGGTTGTTGATGACGATGCGGTTGTCGACCATCAGCTTGGCCGGGATCGCGCGGACCGACGTCGCCGTCGGCACCTCGAGGGAGGCCTCCATGTTGGTGACGACGCGCGCGGCCGGGCCGCGGAGCTTCTGCACCGAGTCCTCGGTGGGCTGGGCGGGCTCCGCGGCCAGGCGGCGTGCCGGGGCGACCTCGGCGTACGGGGCGGTCGCCGGCTGCGCGGTCGCTATCGGCGCCGTGGTGGTGACCGGCGTCGGCTCGTCGCCCACAGGCGTCGGGCGCGGGGCAGGGGCGGGCGTGGGCTCGGCGACTACCGGCTTGGCCTGTCCGTTCGACCCCGGCGCCGAGGCGCCGTTCTCAGGGGTCGAGGACTTCTCGCCGGGCTTGTAGCCCTCGAAGAACTCCCACCACGCGGGGTCGACCGCGTTCTTGTCCTGGAGATACTGCTCGTAGAGCTCGTCAACAAGCCATTCATTGGCGCCGAAATCGGCCCGCGTCGAATCTGGCTCTGCCTTCTGGGACACGCGAGGTTCGCCCACTTCCGCCGCGGCGTCGCCGCGTCATCGCCGGTTCTGTTGACGACAACACTACGGCCTGCACCCTGGGAAGTCAGACCGGCAGAGCGTGTCTGAGACGCCAGTCACCCCGGTGCCGCATACGTGGTCAACCCCGGGCAACGGGAGCGTCCACACCGCCCAAAGCGGGGGTCGACGCCGCGTCTTTCCAGGTCATGTGATGTCCCGGCGCAAGGTGGTCGCCCGGCCGATCGCCGCGAAGACCAACGCGTACGCGACGAGGACGAGGAAGCCCTGCCACGGCGCGAGCAGCTCGGAGATGCCCCCGGCCGAGTAGAAGCTGGACCCGACCATCGCCTCGCCCGCGGCCCCGGGCAGGTAGGGGGCGATCCCCTTGGCCCAGGAGACGAACCCGAACACGACGCGCAGCACCGGCTCGACGAACTGGGTGAAGGCGAGCAGGACGACGATGGCCGCGACCTGGTTGGTCAGGAGCGTGCCGAAGCCGACGCCGACCACCGCCCACACCGCGAGCGCGACGACGGACAGTGCGAGGGTGCGCAGCACGTCCGGGTCCGTCAGGTACGTCTGCTCGCCGAGCGCCGCGAGGACGCCTGCTCCCACGCCGACGGTCGCCAGCGTGCCCACCAGTCCGAAGACGAGGCCGAACACGCCTGTCGACACGAGCTTCGCGCCGAGGACGACGGTCCGGCGCGGCTCGGCGAGCAGCGTGGGAGTGATCGTCTGGTGGCGGAACTCGTTGGTCATGGCGAGCGCGCCGACGATCAGCGGGAAGACGTAGCCGAGGGACGGCGCGAGCGTGTAGACGACGCGCGTGAGCTCGCCGGCGGTGAGCGCGACCCCGCCCTCGGCCGTGGACATCTCATTGCCCTGCGTGAGGGTCCACGCCATCACCGCGGCGAGGAAGGCCATGTACAGCGCCATCGCGATCAGCAGGATCCACCACAAGCGGGTGGTGACGAGCTTGCGGTACTCGGTGATCAGTGCGGCCCTCATCGGGCGCCTCCGTTCGTGGCGTCCTGGGCGGGGGAGGTGAGGTCGAGGAAGATC
Organism: Cellulomonas timonensis; assembly: GCF_900046455.1. GTDB lineage: Bacteria > Actinomycetota > Actinomycetes > Actinomycetales > Cellulomonadaceae > Cellulomonas_A > Cellulomonas_A timonensis. The sequence goes on along the minus strand of NZ_FCOT01000010.1, from coordinate 151,465 downwards.
GACTCGAGCCCGGGGTCGTGCGGGGTGAGCTCGGACAGCTCGAGGCGGGCGGCGAACGCGGCGGCGCCGGCGGGCGCGGCGTCGACGCCGGGCAGCTCGACGCGGCCGGGCGTCGGTGACTCGACGGGTGCGGTCTCCCAGCCGGCCTGGGCGACGAGGGCGGCGAGCCCGTCAGCGTGCGGGGAGGCCACCCGGACGCGGGGCAGCGCGAGCCGCGCCAGGGCGTCGAGGGTGGAGGAGTGCACCAATCGGCCGCGCGCGATGATGATGACGTCGTCCACGGTCTGCTCGACCTCGGACAGCACGTGGCTGGAGACCAGCACGGTGCGGCCCTGGGCGGCCAGCGAGCGCAGGAACACGCGCAGCCACCGGATGCCCTCGGGGTCCAGGCCGTTCGCGGGCTCGTCGAGCAGCAGCACCTGGGGGTCGGCGAGCAGCGTGGTCGCCAGCCCGAGCCGCTGGCGCATGCCGAGCGAGAAGCCGCCGACGCGCCGGTCCGCCGCGAAGGACAGGCCCACGAGGTCGAGCACCTCGGAGGCGCGGGAGTCGGGCACCCCGGCCTGGGGGGCGTAGACGCGCAGGTGGTCGAGAGCGGTGCGGCCGGGGTGGAAGCTCGCCGCCTCGAGCGCGGCGCCGACGGTGCGCGTCGGCTTGTCGAGCTCGCGGTAGGGCTTGCCGCCGATGGTCGCGGCGCCGCTGGTGGGGGTCACCAGGCCCAGCAGCATGCGCAGTGTGGTGGTCTTGCCGGCCCCGTTGGGGCCGAGGAACCCGGTCACGCGCCCGGGGTGGACCTGGAAGGTGAGGTCGTCGACGGCTTGGACGGAGCCGAACGACTTGGACAGGTGGGCGACCTCGATGACGCCGTCGGTCGAAGACATGGCCGTGAGCCTAACTGTCATAGTTGGACTAGAACAAGTCCCTCCCCAGGCGTGTCCCCGGCGAACTGCGCGCGGAGCCTCGCGCGCGGCGCGATCAGGTCCGATACGCCGGCAGCGTCAGGCGCATCGTGCACCCCACGTCGGTGTCCGCCACCTCGATGGACCCGCCGTGCAGGTCCACCGCCCACCGCACGATCGCCAGGCCCAGGCCCGTGCCGCCCGTGGAGATCTGGCCCGTCGTCGCCGGCATATTGCCGCGCGCGAACCGATCGAAGACCCGCGTGCGCTGGTCCCGCGCGATGCCCGGCCCCCGGTCCACCACGTCGATGCGCACGTCCTGCCCTGAGCGCACCGCCACCAGGCGGACCTCCTCGCCGGCGGGGGAGTGGCGCACCGCGTTGTGCAGCAGGTTCGCCACCACCTGATGCAGGCGCTCGGTGTCGGCGGGCACCGTCAGGTCCGGCGGGGTCACCTCCACCGGGAAGGTCAGGCCCTTGTCCGCTCCGACCAGGGCCGCGCTCTCCGCGGCGTCCAGCAGGAAGTCGCGCAACGGCACGTCGGTGATGTCCAGCCCCACGGCGCCCGCCTCGACCCGGGACAGGTCCAGCAGGTACGTCACCAGCCGCCCGAGCCGCTCTGTCTGCGACAGCGCCGCCTGCAGCGTGGCGGCGTCCGGCTCGCTCACACCGTCCACGATGTTCTCGAGCTGGGCCTGCAACGCCGTCACCGGCGTGCGCAGCTCATGGGAGACATTCGCGACCAGCTCGCGGCGCAGCGTGTCCGCCGACTCCAGGTCCTCGGCCATCGTGTTGAACGCCGAGGCGAGCTGCCCCACCTCGTCGCGGCTCGTGGCCTGCACGCGCTGCGAGTAGTCGCCGGCCGCCATGGCCTGCGCCGCCGCGGTCATCTCCCGCAGCGGGGACGTCATGCCGCGCGCGAGCAGCTGCGTGACCACCAGCGACGCGATGATCGCCAGCGGGAGCGTGCGGGACGGGCCCAGGTGGTTGTTGAGGCCGAGCCACGTGACGAACGCGGCCAGGGTGACCGTCGCCGCGACGAGCACGCCGAGCTTGATCTTGATCGACCGGAGGCGGTCGAGGGGACGGACGTCCGGCAGCCTGCGGGCGTGCCGAGGGCTCATACGTCGGCCTCGGCGGCCGCGGAGGCCGACGGGTCCGAGGGCTCGAAGGCGTACCCCACGCCGTGCACGGTGCGGATCAGATCGGCGCCGAGCTTGCGGCGCAGCGCCTTGACGTGGGAGTCGACGGTGCGGGTGCCGCTCGCGTCGACCCAGTCCCACACCTCGGCCAGCAGCCGCTCGCGCGTCAGCACCGTGCGCGGGCTCGACGCGAGCGCGACCAGCAGGTCGAACTCGGTGGGCGTCAGGTGCACCTCGGCCCCGTCGCGATGCACCCGGCGCTGCGCGCGGTCCACCACCACGTCGCCGATCTCCAGGGCGGGCACCGGCGTCGACTGCGTGCTCATCAGCTCGGCGGCCCGTGCCGCGCGCTCGGTGCGGCGCAGCAGCGCCTTGATCCGCGCCACGAGCTCGCGCATCGAGAACGGCTTGGTCATGTAGTCGTCGGCCCCGACGCCCAGGCCGATGAGCATGTCCGTCTCATCGTCCCGCGCGGTGAGCATCAGCACCGGCACCGGGCGCTCTGCCTGGATCCGCCGGCACACCTCGAGCCCGTCGATGCCGGGCAGCATCACGTCCAGCACCACCACGTCGGGCTTGAGCCGCGACGCCGCCGCGACTCCCGCATGGCCGTCGCCGACCGTCTCCACCCGCCAGCCCTCGGCTGACAGGCGGTGCGCCACCGCCGTGGCGATCGCGGGCTCGTCCTCCACGACGAGCACGAGGGTTGAGGAGGCTCCCGCGCCGGTGCTCGCGCCGGTTCCATGACTGATCGACATGCGCCCCAGGGTGGCACAACGTCCCTGGGAGCCGGGCCAGGCTTGCGGGCGGAAAACGGCCGATGGCCGTGTGGGCGGGCGCGGCGCGCGGTGCGGATGTGTACGACGCCGAGGTGCGTTCCGTAGGATGTCCTCACCATGAGCAGCTCAAGTAGCTGCCGGCGTCCCGCCCGGGCCTCAGAGCCCGGGTGCGACCATGCCGGCTCCTTTCCTGTCCTGATCATCCGCGCCCACCGCACGGCTCACCCCGTGTGGCGCCTGGCGCCTGCCCGTGAGACGGGCGGTGGTCTCCCGTGCTGACCGAATGGCTCCTCGTGGGCCTCGGTGTGCTGCTCACCATGGGGACGGCGGTGTTCGTCGCCAGCGAGTTCTCCCTGGTGACGCTCGACGCCGGGCTGATGGACAAGCAGACCCGCCCCGACGACCGGCGCGGCCAGTCCGTGCTCAAGGCACTGCGGCAGCTCTCCACCGAGTTGTCGGGCGCGCAGGTCGGCATCACCGTCACCACCATCCTGCTCGGCTACACCACGCAGCCCGCCGTCGCGCGGATGCTGAGCGGGACGCTGGAGAGCACCCCGCTCAGCCCGGCCGTCGTCGCGGCGGTCGCGGGGCTCGGCACCGCGATCCTCGTCAACGGCTACTCCATGCTGTTCGGCGAGCTCGTGCCCAAGAACTTCGCGATCAGCCACCCCGAGGGGACAGCCCGGCTGGCGGCGCCGTTCCAGCGCGCGTTCACCGCAGCCCTGCGCCCGCTCATCTCGCTGTTCAACAACAGCGCCAACGCGCTGCTGCGCCGCGTCGGGGTCGAGCCGCGCGAGGAGCTCTCCGGCGGGCGCTCCTCGCAGGAGCTCGCCTCGCTGGTGCGCCGCTCCGCGCAGGTGGGCACCCTCGACATGTCCACCGCCATGCTCCTGACGAACTCGCTCGACTTCGAGGAGCTCACCGCCGTGGACGCGATGACCGACCGGCAGCGCCTGGTCGTGCTGCGCCGCGACGACTCCGCGGCCGATGTGGTCGCCCGCTCACGCGAGACCGGGCACTCCCGCTTCCCGGTGATCGGCGAGGACCGGGACGACATCCTCGGCCTGGTGCACCTGCGCCGGGCGATCGCGGTGCCCTATGAGCGCCGCGCCGACGTGCCGGCCGCGGCGCTGATGGTCGAGGCGCCGCGGGTCCCCGAGACGGTGCACCTGGGCCCGCTGCTCGACGAGCTGCGCGAGCTGGGCCTGCAGATGGCCGTGGTGGTCGACGAGTACGGCGGCACGTCCGGCATCGTCACCCTCGAGGACGTCGTCGAGGAGCTCGTCGGGGACGTCGCCGACGAGCACGACAGGCGCCGCAACCCGGCCTCGCTGCGCGCCGACGGCTCCTGGGTGCTGCCCGGGCTTCTCCGGCCCGACGAGCTGACCGAGGTCACCGGGCTCACCGTGCCCGCCGACGGGCCCTACGAGACGCTGGGCGGGCTGGTCATGGCGCTGCTCGGCCGCGTGCCCGAGACGGGCGACGAGGTCGTCGCGGCGGGTGTGCGGATGCGCGTCGAGCAGATGCAGGGCCGACGCGTCGAACGGGTGGCCGTCACCCCGGCGCCGGACGAGGACCTCGACGACGAGCGCGGGCGCACCGTGCCGGATCGCGGCGAGCGGGGTGAGCGCGCGTGAACAGCACCGTCGCCCTGCTCCTCGCCGTCGTCCTGCTCGCGGGCAACGCGTTCTTCGTCGGCGCGGAGTTCGCCATCATCTCCGCGCGGCGCAGCGCCATCGAGCCGCTCGCCGAGGCGGGCAACCGCCGCGCCCGCACCGTGCTGTGGGCGATGGAGCACGTCTCGCTCATGCTCGCGTGCGCCCAGCTCGGCGTGACCGTCTGCTCGACCACCCTGGGCCTGGTCGCCGAGCCGGCGATCGCCCACCTCATCGAGGACCCGCTGCACGCCCTGGGCGTGAGCACGAGCCTCGCGCACCCCATCGCGTTCGTGATGGCGCTCGCCATCGTGGTGTACCTGCACGTGGTGCTCGGCGAGATGGTGCCCAAGAACCTGGCCGTCGCCGGGCCGGACCGCGCGGTGCTGTGGTTCGGGCCGCCGCTGGTGTGGCTCGGCCGGGTGCTGCGCCCGGTGATCGCCGCGCTCAACTGGCTCGCCAATCACGTGCTGCGCCTGTTCGGCGTGGAGCCCAAGGACGAGGTCGCCTCCGCCTTCACCGCGCAGGAGGTGCGCTCGATCGTCGAGCTGTCACAGGCCGAGGGGCTGATCGACGACGCCCAGGGCCTGCTCTCCGGCGCCATCCAGTTCTCCGACCGCACCGCCGCCGAGGTGATGGTGCCGCTCGCCGACCTGGTGACGCTCGGCGCCGCGGCGACGCCGGCCGATGTGGAGAAGCACGTGGCGCGCACCGGTTACAGCCGGTTCCCGGTGTTGGACGACGCGGGCGTGCCCACGGGCTACCTGCACCTCAAGGACGTCCTGTACGCGGACGAGGACACGCGGGACCTGCCGGTGCCGACATGGCGGGTGCGGGCGCTGGCCGTCGTCGAGCCCGCCGCCGAGGTCGAGGAGGCGCTTGCCGCGATGCAGCGCTCCGGCACGCACCTGGCGCGCGTCGAGCGCGACGGGCGCACCGAGGGCGTGGTCTTCCTGGAGGACATCCTCGAGGAGCTCGTGGGTGAAGTTCGCGATGCGATGCAGCGCGACGGCCTGCGCTGACGTGCGAGATGTCCGTTTCGTTGGTTACCTGGTAGTGCAACTGGGTGGCTGAGCCCTGGACGAGCGTCCAGGGAGGTTGGAACAGCGGCGGGTGTCCGTTATGGTTTCGTGACCGCTCAGGCAGTAGAGCCCCCCGGCATATGGTCGCCGGGGCCTGCACCAGGACGGATCGCTTCTTGTCCGGGTCATGAGTTGGAGGTGTCGTGGGGTCGCAGCCCGATCCGCACGCTCCGGTCGCCATCTCCCGGCGCCAGCTCCGCGAACAAGCGGCCCAAGCGGAACGCGCCCAACGCCGGGGCAAGCCGACGCCCATCGTCGCCCAGGCGACAGCGGCGGAGCCCCGCTCCTCGGTGCTGTCGAGCGGTCAGCAGAGCGCCCCGAAGGCCGCCAAGAACCGGCAGGCCGTGCCGCGTGGGCCGGTGAGCCGGCCAGCGAGCTGGACGGTGCGGCTCGGAGTCCTCGCAGCGCTCGCCGGGGTGACAGTCGTCGTCCCCCTCACGCAGAAGTCGCTGCCGACCGGCGGGTTCGCCGCCGACATCCAGGCCCAGATCGAGCTGCCGAGCACCGTCGAGGCGCTCAGCTCGTCGACGAGCCCCGGGCTGCCGTCCTCGCTGATCTCCACCGACGCCCAAGCACTCCGCTCGACAGTGACGACGAGCCGCTCCGAGGAGCGCGAAGAGCTCGCCGGTTGCGACGGGGCGACGCGCGCGCCGGGCACCAACGGGCAGCTCAGGACCGGCGACCTCTGCACGCTCTGGGACGGCAAGACGCAGCTCCGCGCCGACGCCGCTGTCTCCCTCGCGGTGCTCAACCAGGCGTTCGTCGCCCGCTTCGGCGCCGACATGTGCCTCTCCAGCGGCTACCGCACGCTGTCCCAGCAGATATCGGTCAAGGCCCAGAAGGGCGGCCTGGCCGCGGCGCCCGGCAAGTCCAACCACGGCTGGGGCCTCGCCGTGGACCTCTGCTCGTCGGAGACGAGTGGCAGTAAGTGGACCTGGCTCAACCAGAACGCGCCGTCCTACGGGTGGGACAACCCCGAGTGGGCCCGCCCCGGCGGCTCCGGGCCGTATGAGCGCTGGCACTGGGAGTACACGCAGGGCGTCAAGGACGACGGCGAGTACTACGGCTGACGCTGGCCGTCACGCCGGACGCCGTGCCCGTCGGCGTAGGACATGACAGAGCCCGACCACGCCAGGCGCGGTCGGGCTCCTTGGTGTTCGGGGGAGTCCCGATCAGCTCAGCGTCAGGCCCCACGTGACGGTGTGCGTGTCGCCCGGGGCGAGGCGCACCAGGCGCTCACCGGTGCGGAAGGCGTCGGCGATGCAGCTCATCGGCTCGGCGGCGACACCGCCACGGTCGATGCCGGGGATGCCGTTGCCCGTGCACACCTGCCAGGTGTCCATCGTCCCGTCCATCCACACCGACGCGGTGTGCCCGTCCGGGGCCGCCAAGTGGATCCAGGCGAGGCCGTCCGCGTCGCGCAGCGGGTCGACGAACGCGTCGTCCAGTGCGATGCCCGCGAGCAGGCGCGGCGCCCGGAGGTCGAAGTCGCCGTCGACCGGCTCGACGCCGATCGGCAGCAGGCGCTCGTCATTGACCACGTGCGTCGCCGCGTCCAGTCGCAGCGTGCACTCGTCGACGCTGGCGTCGCCGGGGGACAGCCACGGGTGGAAGCCGACGCCATACGGCGCCTCGGAGCCGCTCAGGTTCGTGGCCGAGACCTCCACGCGGAGGCCCTCATCGGACAGCGTGTACGTCACGTCGACCCGGAGCTCCCACGGGTAACCCGGTGTCGGCACGATGTCGTGGCGCAGCGTGACCGACGCGGCCGTGGCCTCGCCCACCAGGGTGAAACGCGCGTGGCTGACCAGCCCGTGCAGGGCGGTGCGCCGGTCGTGCTCGTTGAGCGGGACCTCGTACGTCACGCCGTCGACGGTGTACTCGCCATCCCGCAGCCGGTTGGGCCACGGGGCGAGCACGGCGCCCGAGTACGCGGGCGCGATGACGTCCTCGGCGAAGGGCAGGGTCACGGGACGCTCGGCCACCGTGTACTCGCGGATGCTGGCGCCGACCTCGGCGATGGTGGCGCGGTGGTCGCCATGGACCAGGTGGTGCTGGCGACCGGACGGGGAGGGAATGTTCACGCTCACAACGATATCCGCGTCATGCCAGCGCGCTGCGAGGCTGGCGGGCGTGGAGCAGGAAGCGCGTGCTGGTCGCGTCGAATGAGCCGCAGGCCTCCATGCGCTGGTGGATCCGCCAGAGCGTGTCGAGCGAGGCGCTGGCGTCGAACCCGGGCGCCTGCCACGGGACCGCGCGCAGTTGCAGCACGAGCGCCCCGACGTCCAGGTAACGAGTGACGACCACGGCCTGCGCGCGCAGCTCGCAGACCAGTCCAGCCGCCTCGGCTCGGGCGGCCAAGTCGTCCAGGCTCCGGACGGCGTTCGGGAACGACGTCGCCGGAATGCCGAGGGCCTTCCCGATCTCGGGCTCGTTCACCGCGGCGATCTGCTGGGTGAAGAGGACGCCACCGGGTCGCAGGATCCTGGCCGCCTCCGCGAGGTCGAGATCGCCGTGCCGGTTGAGGACCAGGTCGGCTCCGGCATCCGCGACCGGCAGCCGTCCGTCGACGCGTTGGCGCACGTGAATGCCCATCGGCTCGAGGCGGGCGGAGGCGATCGGGATGTTGGGGGGCCAATCCTCCACCGCGAGCGATCCGACCGGCGGGGTCAGGCGCGCGAGGACCTCACCGCCCCCCGTGTCGACATCGACGATCCGTGTCGCGGAGACGACGTGCTGGGCCGCGAGCTGTTCGTAGTCCCAAGGGAGCGGTGTGCTGCTCTGCCGTCCCTCGAGGAACGTGAAGTGCCACCCGTCGATCGGGGTGGCGTTTGCCCGCTCGATGAGCCGCTTGAAGACATGGTCGTGCCGAGGCATGTGTGTGCTCCCGTTCGGGGGGTAGGCGATGCGAGGAAGGAGCGCACGACCACGTCAGCCGCTACCCGGAGGGTGCGGCGGGGAAGGCCGGGCGCCCGCGATGAGGAGAGTGCAGCTCGTCGCGGGCTAGTTACGTCGGGGCATCACGGGCGGATCCTCGCACAGGGATGGGCCCGGCTTGTGGACGTCCGATGCGCTCTGTCCGGTTCCTCCCCTAGTGTCGGGGCGCCCGCGCGTCAGCCGGGTGGCATCGGCCCAAGGGAGCAGCCGTGGACGGGGTGGCGATCCTCGAGACTGAGGTCCGCGAGCTGATCCGTCGGCGTGGCCTGGACCCGGTGCGCGACCGCAGCGGCGTGCGGCAGCTCGTCACCGACGCGATCGCCGATTACGACGCCCGGAGCGTCGTGGGCGCCGTCCCGCCATTGGCCGATGCGGCGGGTGCGCTGAAGAGCGTCGTGGACGCGGTCGCCGGACTCGGGCCCTTGCAGCGCTACCTCGACGACCCGGAGGTCGAGGAGATCTGGATCAACTCGCCCACCGAGGTGTTCGTCGCCCGGCGCGGCGAGCCCGAGCTCACGACGACGATCCTCACGGCCGGGCAGGTGCGCGACCTGGTGGAGCAGATGCTCAAGGCGTCCGGCCGCCGGCTCGACCTGTCCAGCCCGTTCGTCGACGCGAGCCTGCCGGGTGGCGAGCGGTTGCATGTGGTCATTCCTGATGTCACTCGGCGGGACTGGGCCGTCAACATCCGCAAGTTCGTGGCCCGAGCGCAACGGCTCGACGACCTCGTCGCCCTCGGGTCGCTGCCCGTCGCGGCGGCGGTGTTCCTCGACGCCGCCGTGCGGGTGGGGCTCAACGTGCTCGTGGCCGGATCGACGCAGGCCGGCAAGACGACGATGCTCGGCGCGCTCGCGGGCTCGGTGCCCGCCCGGCAGCGGATCGTCACCTGCGAGGAGGTCTTCGAGCTGCGGCTCGTGCACCGGGATGTCGTGGCGCTGCAGTGCCGCCAGCCCAGCCTGGAGGGCACCGGGGAGATCCCGCTGCGGCGGCTGGTCAAGGAGGCGCTGCGGATGCGCCCGGATCGGCTGCTCATCGGCGAGGTCCGCGAGGCGGAGGCGCTGGACCTGCTGGTGGCGTTGAACGCGGGCGTGCCGGGGATGTGCACGTTGCACGCGAACTCCGCCCGTGAGGCGCTGACCAAGTTGTGCACGCTCCCGCTGCTCGCGGGGGAGAACATCTCCGACCGCTTCGTGGTGCCGACCGTCGCGGCGGCCATCGACGTGGTCGTGCACCTGGGGCTGGACCCGCGGGGCCGACGCCGGGTCCGCGAGATCGTCGCCGTCCCGGGCCGGGTGGAGAACGGGATCGTGGAGACGGCCGACCTGTTCCACCTGCGCGGCGAGGAGCTCGTGCGCGGCGAGGGCTCCCCGCCGCATCCCGAGCGGTTCGCGATCGCCGGCATCGACCTGCCCGCGCTGCTGCGCGCCGGGCGCTGAGGGCGCGTCGGGGGCGTCGTGATCGGCCTGCTGCTCGGGGCGGGTCTGTGCTGCGGGTGGTGGTGGGGGTGGGCGCCGCCCCGCCGATCTACGGCAGCCTCCGACGGGTGGGCGGTGCGCACCCAGGACCTGCTGGTGCAGGCGGGCGCGCCGCAGGTGACCCCGGGCGCCCTGGTGGCCGCCTGCACCGGGCTCGGCGCCCTCGTGCTGCTGCTCGGGGTGGCGCTGACCCGGTCGCCCGCCGTGGCCGCCTGCTTCGCCGCGATGGCCGCCGGGGCGCCCGTCGCATTGGTGCGGGGGAGGGCGCGACGGCGCCGCACCCGGCTGCGGGACGTGTGGCCTGAGGTCGTGGACCACCTCGGCTCGGGCATCCGGGCGGGGCTGTCACTGCCGGAGTCCCTGGCCCAGCTCGGCGACCGCGGGCCGGTGGAGTTGCGCGAGCCGTTCGCCGCCTTCGCCGAGGACTACCGGGTCAGCGGCAGGTTCGGGGACTGCCTCGACGACCTGAAGGCGCGCCTGGCCGACCCGGTGGCGGATCGGATCATCGAGGCGCTGCGCCTGACCCGCGACGTCGGCGGCACCGACTTGGGGCGGCTGCTGCGCACGCTGTCCGGGTTCCTGCGCGAGGACGCGCGCACTCGTGGGGAGCTCGAGGCACGGCAGAGTTGGACGGTATACGCCGCGCGGCTCGCCGTGGCGGCGCCCTGGGTGGTGCTCGCGATGCTGGCCACCCGCACCGAGGCCGCCACCGCGTACAACTCCGTCGCCGGCTCGCTGGTGCTGCTCGCCGGGGCGGTCTGCTCCGTCGCGGCCTACGTGATCATGGTGCGGATCGGGCGGCCGCCCGAGGACCCGCGGGGGCTGCGGTGAGCGCCGCGCTGATGGGCGCCGGGGTGGGCGCGCTCGGCGGGCTGGGGCTCGCCGTCGTCATGTGGCGGCGCGGCGCCCGGCGCATCACCTTCGACGAGCGGCTCGCCCCCTACCTGCGACCCCAGCGCACCGGGTCGCGGCTGCTGCGCGCCTCGGCCACCCGTACGCCGTTCCCGACGCTCGAACGGCTCATCGCCCCCGTGATGGCTGACGGGATGCGGTTCGTCGCCCGGATCGGCTCGCCCGCCGCCGATCTGCGCCGCCGGCTCGAGCGCGCGGGTCGGAGCGAGACCGTCGAGGAGTTCCGGGCCGGCCAGGTGGTGTGGGGTGTCGTCGGGCTCGCGGCCGGTCTGGCGCTCGCCCTGGCGATCGCCGCCGGGCGGTCCGCGGGGATCGCCCCGCTGCTCGCGCTCGTGCTCGTGTCGGGGGCCACGGGGGTGCTGTTCCGCGACTACCAGCTCACCCGTGAGGTCGCGGCCCGGGAGGAGCGGCTGCTGGCCGAGTTGCCCACCATCGCCGAGTTGCTCGCGTTGTCCGTCAGCGCCGGCGAGGGCGCCGTCGGGGCGCTGGAGCGGGTGGTGCGCACGACGCACGGCGAGCTGTCCGGCGAGCTGGCACGCACTCTGGCGGACGCCCGTTCCGGCACACCGCTGGCCTACGCGCTGGAGAACCTCGCCGACCGGACTGGCCTGGCCGCGCTGGCGCGCTTCGCCGAGGGGGTGGCCGTCGCCGTGGAGCGCGGCACGCCGCTGGCCGAGGTGCTCCGCTCCCAAGCCCAGGACGTCCGCGAGCAACGCCGCCGCGGCCTCATGGAGCTGGGCGGCCGCAAGGAGGTGCTGATGATGGTGCCGGTGGTGTTCCTCATCCTGCCGGTCACTGTCGTCTTCGCCGTGTTCCCCAGCATTGCGGTGCTCAAGGTCGGGCTGTGAGCGCATGCGGATGGAGTCGAGAGACGAAGGAGAGTGCCATGCAGCACGAGACGACGAACCGAGACGACGGGGCTGGAGGGCTCGCAGGCGAGCACGCCGCTCACCTGGCAGCGGTGCCGGACGGCGCTCGTGGCCTGCGATGGGCAGGGGACGACCGGGGCGACGTGCCGGGCTGGGTCCTGATCACGTTGATGACGGCGGGGCTGGTGGTCGCGCTGTGGGCGGTGGCCGGTCCCACCCTGGCCAACCTGTTCGAGAGCTCGATCGCGAGCGTGACCGGGCCGCCGTGATCGCATGGGCCCGGCGCGGGCCTGCGGCGGGCGAGCCGGCAGATGGCGTGTCGGACGGGAGACCGGACGGCGGGGCGGCGGGGCGTGAGCGCGGGGCGGCGGTCGTGGACTTCGTGCTCGTCGGCGCCCTGACGTCACTGCTGTTCGCCGCGGTGCTGCAGCTCGCGATCATCCAGCACGTGCGGAACACGCTGGTGGACTGCGCGGCCGAGGGCGCCCGGTACGCCGCGCTCGCGGACCGCAGCGCCGAGGACGGCGCCGAGCGCACCCGGGCGCTCGTCACGGCGGGGCTGTCGGGCGCCTACGCCCAGGACGTGACGGTCCGCCACACCGAGGTCAATGGGCTGGAGGTCGTCGAGGTGCGGATCACCGCGCCCATGCCCGTCGCCGGGCTGCTGGGGCCGGCACGAGGGCTCACTGTCGTGGGGCATGCGCTCGATGAGGGCGACGCATGAGGTCGTGGCGCGTCGTGCGGTGGTGGCGAGCCCGGGTGGCCGCCGCCGGGGACGACAGCGGCAACGCGATCGTCGAGTTCCTGGGCGCCGCGCTGCTCATCCTCGTGCCGGTGGTGTACCTCGTGCTCGTCCTGGGCCGTCTGCAGGCGGCGACGTTCGCGGTGGAGGGGGCCGCGCGCGAGGCCGGGCGGGCGTTCGCACGGGCGGAGGACCCGGCGACGGGCGCCGATCGTGCCGTGGCGGCGGTGGGCCTCGCCCTCGCCGACCAGGGGTTCTCGGAGGCGGACCCGGCGGGCGCGCTGACGCTGGACTGCTCGAGCGTGCCCTGCTTGGCGCCGGGCAGCGAGGTCGTCGCGGAGGTCGTGGTGGAGGTGCCGTTGCCGTTCGTGCCGTCGTTCGTGAGGGACGTGGTGCCGATGGAGATCCCCGTCAGCGCGCGCCACGTGGCGCCGGTGGACCGGTTCAAGGTGGGCCAGTGACGGCGCGCGATCAGGGCGGCGGGCGAGGGAACAGCGCCGACGGGGGAGCGATGACCGGACCGGAGCAGCGGCGGCGGTGGCGCCCACCGACAGGCGACGACGGGCAGACGACGATCCTGGTGATCGGCTTCGCTGTGCTGGCGCTGTTGCTCGTCACCGCCGTCGTGTCGGCCACGGGTGTGCACCTGGACCGCAAGCGGCTGCTGGCGACCGCGGACGCGGCGGCGATCACGTCCGCGGATGAGCTCTCCGATCCCGGGTACTTCGGGCCGGAGCGGCTTCCGACGCTGGACGGGCACGTGCCGATCACCGATGCGGATGTGCGGCGCGCGGTGCGGGGCTACCTCGCCGACCATCCTGAGCTCACTGAGGGGTGGGAGTCCGTCCAGGTGCTGGAGGCCGCGTCGCCGGACGGGCGGACGGCCGTGGTGCGGCTCGGCGCGATCACCCGGCCAGCGCTGATCAGCTGGGTCACGGCGCCATGGTCGGACGGAATCGCGCTCGAGGCGGAGTCGAGCGCGCGCGCCTGGTGAGGCAGTCCGGGACGGCTGCGGCGGGCGGACCGGCCGCGCCTCCAGCGTGAGCGGGTAACCTGGACCGCCGTGGCCACCACTGACTTCTCCGCGGAGATCCGCGACCTCCGTACGACGCTGGAATCCATCCAGGCGGTGAGCGACCCGACGGTGCTCCACGCCAAGATCGCCGAGCTGTCCGAGAAGGCGTCGGCGCCGGACCTGTGGGACGACCCGGAGGCGGCGCAGCGCATCACGTCGGCGCTGTCGGCGACGCAGTCGGAGCTGGACCGGGTGCAGAAGCTCGGCAGCCGCATCGACGACCTTGAGACGCTCGTGGAGATGGCGACCGAGGACGGCGGCGACGAGGAGACCCTCGCCGAGGCCGAGGCCGACCTGGTGAAGATCCGCAAGGACCTCGACGCGCTCGAGGTCCGCACGCTGCTCGGCGGCGAGTACGACCAGCGCGAGGCGGTCGTGACGATCCGCGCGGGGGCCGGTGGCGTGGACGCCGCCGACTTCGCGGAGATGTTGCTGCGCATGTACCTGCGCTGGGCCGAGCGCCACAACTACCCGACGGCCGTGCTGGACACCTCCTACGCGGAGGAGGCCGGCCTGAAATCGGCGACCTTCGAGGTGAAGGTCCCGTACGCGTTCGGGCACCTGTCCGTCGAGGCGGGCACCCACCGCCTGGTGCGCATCTCGCCGTTCGACAACCAGGGCCGGCGCCAGACGTCGTTCGCGGCGGTCGAGGTCATCCCGCTCATCGAGCAGACGGACTCCATCGAGATCCCCGAGAACGAGATCAAGGTCGACGTGTTCCGCTCGTCGGGCCCGGGCGGCCAGTCGGTCAACACGACCGACTCGGCGGTGCGCATGACGCACATCCCCACCGGCATCGTCGTGTCGATGCAGAACGAGAAGTCGCAGATCCAGAACCGTGCCGCCGCGCTGCGTGTGCTCCAGTCCCGGCTGCTGCTGCAGCGCCAGGCCGAGGAGAACGCCGCGAAGAAGGCCATGGCCGGCGACATCAAGGCGAGTTGGGGCGACCAGATGCGCTCCTACGTGCTGCACCCGTACCAGATGGTCAAGGACCTGCGCACGGAGCATGAGGTCGGGAACACCTCCGCGGTCTTCGACGGCGACATCGACGGGTTCCTCGAGGCCGGCATTCGCTGGCGCCGCAGCCAGGACGTGCGCGAGTAACACTCACAGGTTCCCCGGCGGCGTGTCTGCGGGGGATCGTTGGGACCTGCTGCCTAGGCTCGTCGCGGCCAGAGCCGCAGTGCCCTCCCGTCCCCGAAGACTGGCCGCGAGCCGTGATCCGTTTCGAGAACGTCACCAAGGTCTATGCGCGCGGCGCGAGGCCTGCCCTCGATCAGGTCTCCCTGGAGGTCGAGCGAGGGGAGTTCGTGTTCCTCGTCGGATCGTCGGGCTCGGGGAAGTCGACCTTCCTGCGGCTGGTGCTGCGGGAGGAGCGGCCGTCTGCTGGGCGCGTGTTCGTCGCCGGCAAGGACCTGACGACGCTCTCGTCGTGGAAGGTCCCGCACTTGCGCCGGCAGATCGGCGCGGTGTTCCAGGACTTCCGCCTGCTGCCCAACAAGACGGTCTTCGAGAACGTGGCGTTCGCGCTGCAGGTCATCGGCAAGCCGCGCCACCACATCCTGACGACGGTGCCGGACACGCTGGAGATGGTGGGGCTGGCCGGCAAGGAGAAGCGGCGCCCGCATGAGCTCTCGGGTGGTGAGCAGCAGCGGGTCGCCATCGCGCGCGCGTTCGTGAACCGGCCGTCGATCCTGCTGGCCGACGAGCCCACCGGGAACCTCGACCCGACGACGTCGCTGGGCATCATGCGGCTGCTCGACCGGATCAACCGGACGGGCACCACCGTGGTGATGGCCACCCATGACGACGAGATCGTCGACCAGATGCGCAAGCGCGTGATCGAGCTGTCGTCGGGCGAGCTGGTCCGGGACCAGTCGCGCGGCGTCTACGGCTCGGCGCGCTGAGGGGGCACGGCAGTGAGACTCCAGTTCATCCTCTCCGAGATCGGCATCGGGTTGCGGCGCAACCTGTCGATGACGATCTCGGTCGTCCTCGTCACGTTCGTCTCGCTCACGTTCGTGGGCGCCGCGGCGCTGCTGCAGATGCAGATCGGCGCGATGAAAGACGACTGGTACGACAAGGTCGAGGTCTCGGTGTACCTGTGCCCGCAGGTGTCGTCGAAGGCGACGTGCGCGGGCGGCGAGGTCACCGACGACCAGAAGGGCGCCATCGAGGCCGAGCTGGCGTCGGCCGACATCGGGCCGTACGTCGAGAAGGTGTACTTCGAGACCAAGGAAGAGGCGTACGAGTCCTTCCAGAAGATGTACTCGGACCAGTGGTGGGCCGAGGAGACGACCGCCGACGACATGAGCTCGTCGTTCCGGATCAAGCTGGCCGACCCCACCAAGTACCAGGTGGTGGCCGATGTGCTGTCTGGGCGGCAGGGCGTCGAGGAGGTGCAGGACCAGCGCAAGCTCTTCGACTCGCTGTTCCTGGTGCTGAACCGCGCGACGCTGCTGTCGGTGGGGCTGGCGGCGGTGATGCTGCTGGCGGCGATGCTGTTGATCACCACCACGATCCGTTTGTCCGCGATGAGCCGTCGCCGCGAGACGGGGATCATGCGGCTGGTCGGCGCCTCGAACATGTTCATCCAGCTGCCGTTCATGCTCGAGGGCGCCATCGCAGCGACCCTGGGCGCCGCGCTCGCCGTGGGGGCCCTGTGGGCGGGCGTGCACTATCTGATCGCGGACTGGCTGGGGAACTCGCTGACCTGGATCCCGTACGTGACGACGGCCGACGTGATGGTCATCGCGCCGTTCCTGGCCGTCGTGGCCATCGGCCTGGCGGCGATCGCCTCGCTGGTGACCCTGAGCCGCTACACCAAGGTGTGATCACATGAGCCGACGACCTCGTGCGCTGAGCAGGATGCTCGCACTCGTGCTGGTGGGAGCCCTTGCCGCGCTGACCACTGTGGGCGGCCCGGCGATCGCCGACACGCTGTCTGACAAGCGGGCCGCCGCGAAGAAGCTGGAGCAGGAGAACGCCGCCAAGCGCGAGCAGCTCGCGGCGTCCCTCGAGGGCCTGAGCGCGGAGCTGGGCCAGGCGTTGATGGACCTGCAGGCCATGGAGGCGCGGATGCCCCAGGCCCAGTTCGAGCTGGCGGAGGCCGAGGCGTCGCTTGAGCGCTCGCAGCGGGAGGCCACGCTGGTCGCGGCCCGCCTGCAGGACGCCGAGGACCAGGAGTCGTCGATCGGGTCGACCATCGAGCAGGACACGGCGCGGGCCACCCACATCCGCGAGTCGATCGGGCAGATGGCGCGCGAGGCGTACAAGGGCCGCGGCGCGGCGTCGAGCATGGGCGTCGTGCTGGGCGCGGAGAGCACCGAGGAGTTCATCGAGCAGTACGGCCTGGTCAGCACGGCGCTGCGCACGCAGACCAGCACCCTCGACGAGATGCGCACGCTGCAGGCCCAGAACCTGAACAGCCAGGCGCGGCTCGAGGCGGTGCGCGGCCGCATCCAGGAGCTCAAGGCCGAGGCCGATCAGAAGGTCGTCGAGGCGGACGCGGCGCGCACCCAGGCGCAGGACCGCAAGGACGAGATCGAGCAGCTGATCGTGCAGCAGGCTGCCAAGAAGGCGCAGATCGAGAGCCAGAAGGCCGCCGCCGAGGCGGAGGCCGCCGCAGCCGACGCAGAGGCCGCGAAGATCGCCGCCGAGCTCGCCGCGATCGCCGAGGCGCAGCGGGCGGCCGACGCGGCGGCCGCTGCGGCGGCGGGCAAGCCGCAGACGCCGGCGGGACCGGTCTCGGGGAGCCTGTTCGCGAACCCCACCAGCATCAAGCCGATGTACGTCACGTCGAACTACGGCATGCGCCTGCACCCGACGCTCGGGTACGTGCGGCTGCACGCCGGCATCGACCTGCGGACCTACTGCGGCAACCCGATCTACGCGGGGCGCGCGGGCACGGTGCAGTGGGCCCAGTACCGGTACGGCTTCGGCAACCAGGTCATGCTCGACCACGGGCTCGTCAACGGCAGCTCGCTGATGTCGAGCTACAACCACATGACCAGCTTCGTGGTGCGCTCCGGCCAGCGCGTCGAGCAGGGCACGCTGCTGGGCTACTCGGGGAACACCGGGACGTCGGCGGCATGCCACCTGCACCTCGAGGTGTACGTGAACGGCGTCACGCAGGACCCGGGCCCGCTGCTCGGCCTCTGAGCCGCTGCGCGTCAGAGTCGCTGAGCCTTTGCGGCGATAAGGACTCGGGCCGGAAGCCGTCCGAGCGGTAGGCTCGACGACCGGGAACTGGAGCGCATGCTGCCTGTCGGCATGCGGTGAGGCGAGGAAGGGGAGGTCGTGGCCAAGGACACTGGGCGCAAGCTCGTCGCGTCCAACAAGAAGGCACGTCACGACTACCTGATCGAGGACGTCTTCGAGGCGGGCGTGGTGCTCACGGGCACCGAGGTCAAGGCGCTGCGCGCGGGCCGTGCGTCGTTGGTGGACGGCTGGTGCGAGGTGGAGAACGGGGAGGCGTGGCTCGAAGGGGTGCACATCCCCGAGTACACGCAGGGCACCTGGACCAACCACGCGCCGCGCCGCAAGCGGAAGCTGCTGCTGCACCGCTCGGAGATCGACCGCCTCGACATGAAGGCGCGGGCCAAGGGCCAGACGATCATCCCGCTGTCGCTGTACTTCCTCGACGGCCGGGCCAAGGTCGAGATCGCCCTGGCGCGCGGCAAGCGCGAGTACGACAAGCGCCAGGCGCTGCGTGAGCGCCAGGACAACCTCGAGGCCCATCGGGCGATTCGAGAGAAGAGAGACCTCTAGGTGATCCACGACTCCACCCCCGCCCGACGACGCGCGGGGGGGTCGGGGGCGCGCGCCCTGGCCTTGGCCGGAGCCGCGCTCCTGGCTCTGGCGCTCCTCATGGGTCCCTGGGCCTCGCGCGCCTCGGCCGAGACGACGAGCCGGCAGATCCTCCGGTACGACGCGCAGGTGACCGTCGCCGCGGACGGCACGATGCGCGTCGAGCTGGACTTCGACTTCGCGTTCGGCGACGAGCCGGGCCACGGCCCGTACCTGTCGTGGCCGACCCGCATGGACGCGGGGGAGAACCGCGACCGGGTCTACACGATCGACGACGTGACGGCGTCCAGCCCGTCGGGCGCCCCCGCGGACGTCAACCTCGACGAGCGGGCGGACGCGCTGGTGGTGCGGGTGGGCGACCCGGACGTCGGCGACATCGACGGCGTGCACACGTACCGCATCGGCTACACGGTCTCCGGGATGCCCAACCCGGACGTCACCGACGCGGCCACGGGCGCGCAGGTCGACGAGCTCAATTGGAACGCGATCGGCGCCGACTGGGAGATCCCGCTCGCGCACGTCAGCGTCACGGTGACCGGTCCCGCGGAGATCCTGCAGGCCGCCTGCTACGCGGGGCCCGCCGGCTCGGAGGCCTCCTGCGACGGGGCCGATGTGGCCGCAGACGCCGCGACGTTCACGCAGGCGGCGGTGCCGGTGGGGGATCAGCTCACCGTCGCCGTCGGCTGGCCCGTGGGCACGCTGGTCGACACCGCGCCCGTGTTCGAGGTGCGCCCGGAGCCGGTCGACGTGCTGACGCCGACCCCGCTGACCGGATCGCTCGCACTGCTAGTGGGCGTCGGGGGCATCGGCCTGGCCACCCACCGGGTGCGCACGCGTGGCCGCGACAGGGCCTACCTGGGCCTCACCCCGGGCCTCATGCCCGTCGACGGCGCGGAGCCGGCCGTCGGCTTCCGTGACCGGCGGGCGCCCGTCGCCGTGCAGTTCGCCCCGCCGGCGGGGGTCCGGCCCGGCGAGCTCGGCACGCTGCTCGACGAGATCGCCCACCCGAAGGACGTCACGGCCACCCTGATCGACCTGGCGGTCCGCGGCTACCTGCGCATCGAGGAGGTGCCGCGCAGCAAGCCGGGCAAGAAGCCGAAGGACTGGACGCTGGTGCGGCTGCGGGGCGCGGAGGGCCTGATCGACTTCGAGCGCAGCCTGTACGACGGCCTCTTCACGGGCCGCTCCGAGGTCACCCTCTCGGAGTTGAAGACCACCTTCGCGGCGACGATGGCCTCGGTGCAGAGCGGTCTGTACGAGGAGGTCATCGCCCGCGGCTGGTTCCGCACCTCACCGGCGGTCGTGCGCATGCATTGGCGCTGGGCGGGCCTCGGGCTGATCGCCCTGGCCGGCGCCCTGGGGGTCGCCGCCCTGATGTTCGAGGTCTCCGGCGCGTTCCTGCCGCCCGTCGCGCTCGGCCTGGTCGGCGTCGCGGTGCTGTTGATGGCGAACGCGGCGCCTGCGCGCACCGCCGACGGCACCGCGGTCCTCGCCGAGGCGCGGGGCTTCCAGCAGTACCTGGCCACCGCCGAGGCGGAGCAGCTCAGGTTCGAGGAGGGCGTGGACGTCTTCTCCCGCTACCTGCCGTACGCGATCGTCTTCGGGCTCACCGAGCGGTGGGCACAGGTCTTCGGCACGCTCGCCGCCCAGGGCGCGGCCGTGGCCGAGCCTGAGTGGTACGTCGGGTCGTACGGGCACACCGGGGCGTTCTGGGTCTCGTACGCGGCATTCGGCAGCAACCTGGAGCGGTTCAGCGCGGTCGCGACGACGTCGTTGTCCGCGACGCCCGGGTCGTCGGGCGACTCGGGCTTCTCCGGCGGCCGCCCGGCGCGGGGGGGGGGGGGGGGGGAAGGGGGGGGGGGGGGGGGGGGGGGGGGCTGGTGAGCCTCGGGGCTGGTGAGGCTCAGGCGCGTCGGCCGAACAACGCCAGCAGCCGGGTCTGGGCCTCTTCCTCGTCAGAGACGTCGATCGGCGCCGGCGGCTCGTCCGGGCCGGTGAACATCGGCCCGCGCAAGGACTCCTCGGCGCGGCCGGTCCACTCCACGAGCAGGCGGTCCACGGTGGCCGGGTCGATGTCGGCGTCGGCGTCGATGGCCGTCGCCAGGTCCCAGCTGTGCAGGGCCAGGTCGGTGACCATCTGATCGAGGTACTGGTCGGCGGTCAGCGTCTTGTCCCCGAAGTGCACCGAGCGCTCGAGCGCGCCCGGCTCCGCGAACGCGGCGAGCGCCGCCTCGACGGCCAGCCGCCACGCGGCGAGCGGCTCGTCGCCGAGCACATCGCCGTTGAAGCGGTTGCCGATCTCTGCGACGCTGCGCCCGGCCAGCAGCTCAGGAGCCCAGAGCTGCTCGGCGGTGAGGTGGTTGAGGAGGTCGCGGACCGTCCAGTCGGCATAGGAGGTCTGCGTGTCCCAGCGGTCGCCCACCTGGGTCACGAGTGAGGTGATCTTGTCCGCGTTCACGCGGTGGAGAAGGTGGAGTTCGTCCATACCTCATCGTGCGCCCGGCGCCGTGGCCGCGCCACCGAGCGCGCGCACGAGCTGTGCGGGCTGCGTGGTGGGCAGGTCGCACACGAATCCCCGGCACACATAGGCGGCGGCGAGCCCGTCCACCAGCGTGCGCCCCTGCAGCAAGGGCACGCGCGTGCCGACGACCTCCATGCGCTCCGGGTCGCCCACCGCGAGCACTGCGCCGGGGGCCGTGGAACGCCAGGCCGCCTGGGCGAGCTCAGCGGTGGACGGGTCGAGGTCGCGGCCGATGACGGCGACCTGCACCGGCCCGTCCAGCATCGCCTCCGCCGTGGCGAG
Organism: Cellulomonas timonensis; assembly: GCF_900046455.1. Classification (GTDB taxonomy): domain Bacteria; phylum Actinomycetota; class Actinomycetes; order Actinomycetales; family Cellulomonadaceae; genus Cellulomonas_A; species Cellulomonas_A timonensis. The sequence continues at coordinate 130,290 of NZ_FCOT01000010.1, read as the reverse complement.
TGCCCAGCCACAGGCTCGGGGCGCCCGGGGCGCGATGGCCAGCGGGGCCGCCAGGGCGAGCTCGGCGGCTTGGCGGTGGCGGGCAGAACCCGAGAGCGCGGAGTAGGTGAGCAGCGCGGCGGCGGCAGCGGACTGGCCGGAGGGCGCCGGGCCGTCGGCGATCTCGTGGGGGCGTTGCAGGCGGGCGAGGACCGGGTCGGTGCGATCGTCCGCCGTGTCGAAGAACCCGCCCTCGTCGTCGGCGAAGTGCGACAGGACGGTGTCCAGGAGCTCGCCCGCGCGCACGAACCAGTGCTCGTCGTCGGTGACGGAGTACAGGGTCAGGAACGCCTCGGCCACGTGGGCGTAGTCGGCGAGCACGCCGGGCGCGGATCCGGCGGCGCCGTCCCGTGAGGTGCGCATGAGCCGCGTCTGCGGGGCGCCATTGGGGCCGGTGGGCTCGGAGCGCAGGTGGACGGTGTCGAGCAGCACCGCCGCGCGCAGGGCCACACCCACCCATTTCCGATGGCCGAGCACGGCGCCAGCCTCGGCCATCGCGGTGATGGCCAGGCCGTTCCACGCCGCGACGACCTTGTCATCTCGATCCGGCTGCGGGCGCGCGCGGCGGGCCTTGAGCAGGCGGCGGCGCACGGAGGCGAGCCGTTCCGCGGCATCGGCGCCGGGATCGTGCCGCAGTTGGAGCACCGACGTCCCGTGCTCGAACGTCCCCGCCTCGGTGACCCCGTAGACCTCGGCGGCCCACGCCCCGTCCTCCTCGCCCAGCACCTCGACGAGCTGCGCGGGCGTCCACACGTACGTCAGCCCCTCGACCCCGTCGGTGTCGGCGTCGAGGGAGGAGGCGAAGGCCCCCTGGTCGGTGTGCAGCGCGCGCGTCATCCAGCGGGCCGTGCGCTCCACGACGTCCAGCGCGAGCGCCGAGCCGGACGCCCGCCACCAGTGCAGGTACACCCGCAGCAGCAGCGCGTTGTCCTCGAGCATCTTCTCGAAGTGCGGCACGGTCCAGCGCGCGTCCACTGAGTACCGCGCGAACCCGCCGCCGATCTGGTCGGCCATCCCCCCGCGGGCCATCGCCGTGAGCGTGTGCTCGGCCATGTCCATCGCGACGATGTCGTGCGCGCGGGCGGCCCGGCGCAGCAGCCACTCCAGCACCATGGACGGCGGGAACTTGGGCGCGGCGCCGAACCCGCCGTTCTGGGCGTCGTAGTCGCCGGTGATCTCGTCGCGGGCCGCGGCGGTGGCGGCCTCCAGGGCGGCGTCCGACAGCGGGCCCTGGCCCGGGCCGATGGCGGGACGGGCGCCGAGCGCGCCGCCCAGCAGCCCGGCGTTGTGCTCCAGGTCGGTGCGCTGCGTCGCCCAGGCGTCGGCCACCGCCTCCAGCACCTGGCGGAAGGACGCCAGGCCGCCGACCGGCTGTGGCGGGTAGTAGGTGCCGCAGAAGAACGGGTGGCCGTCGGGGGTGGTGAAGACCGTCATCGGCCATCCGCCCTGCCCGGTGGTCGCCTGCGTCGCCGCCATGTACACCGCGTCCACGTCGGGCCGCTCCTCGCGGTCGACCTTCACGTTGACGAAGTGCTCGTTCATGTACGCGGCGGTGGCCTCGTCCTCGAAGGACTCATGCGCCATGACGTGGCACCAGTGGCAGGACGCGTACCCGATCGACACCAGCAGGGGGACGTCGCGGCGTCGGGCCTCGGCGAAGGCGTCGTCGCCCCATTCGTGCCAGTGGACCGGGTTCTGCGCATGCTGCTGGAGGTACGGGCTGGTGCTCGATGCGAGACGGTTGGTCACATTCCCCACTCTCTCGTGCGGGCACTCGCGCGGCGATCCGGAGGGACCGCCACCGCCCGGCTGGCGCGCCCAGGTGGCCGGGCGGGGTCGCCGGACGCCCTGACGTGCGGCAAGGTACGGCTGTGACCGACACCCTGCACACTGCCGTGCTGGCGCCGCCGCCGACCGGACGCCTGGCCGTCGCACGCCTGCTCGCCGCCGCGCTGGTCTGCGGCTCCGCGGTGCTGCTGTTCGCGATCCACCTGCGCCCCATCGCCTACCTGCCGCTCATCGCGGGCGTGCTGCTCGGCTGGGCCGTGGACCGCGCGCTCGGGGCGGACCTGGCGCTGATCGGCGTCGGCATGGGGATCATCAGCGCCATCTCGTTGAAGGCGGACCTGTCGAATGCGGGCATCGCCAAGTTCGCGGTGGTGCTCTCGCTCGCGGTGGCGGTCCCGTTCGCGCTGTCGCGGTGGTGGTTGCGGCATGACGCGATCACGTTCCCGTGGCGGGTCGGCCGCCCGTGGACCCGGGTGCACTGGACGTACCTGATCGTGGTGGTGGCCGCCGGGTACGTGGTGCTGCCCTGGTACTTCCTCACCTCCGGCGTGTGGCAGAACTGGCCGGCGCTCGACGGCTCGGGGGAGATCGCGCGACTATTCGTCGGCGTCGCGGCCGTGGGGACGTGGGACGAGCTGTTCTTCATCTGCACGGTGTTCGCACTGCTGCGCCGGCACTTCCCGATGTGGACGGCGAACCTGCTGCAGGCGGCGGTCTTCGTCTCGTTCCTGTGGGAGCTCGGCTACCAGTCGTGGGGACCGCTGCTCACCGTGCCATTCGCCTTGGTGCAGGGGCTCACCTACGCCAAGACGGCATCGCTCACGTACGTGCTGACAGTCCACCTGCTGTTCGACGCCGTGGTGTTCGCAGTGCTCGTGCACGCCCACCACCCGCACCTGTTCAACGTGTTCCTCACCTCGGTATAGCCACCGTGGGCGGCGCCAGGCCAGACTGACCACGTCGGGGTACCAGGGGCAGGGGAGACGACGTGGAGCAGAGCAACGACAAGATCGCGCTGGTGACCGGGGGGTCCCGCGGGATCGGGCGCCGGGTGGCCGAGCGCTTGGCCGAGCGCGGCTGCCAGGTGGTGGTCGGCTACCGCAAGAACCACGAGCTGGCCGACGACGTGGTGCGGGAGCTCAAGCGGCTGGGCGGCGGAGGTCTCGCCGTGCGGGCCGACCTGGAGCACCCGGAGGAGGTGGCCAACCTCTTCGACACCGTCGCCGAGGAGTACGGCCGGCTCGACTACTTCGTCAACAGCGCGGCGGCTGCGGCGTTCAAGCATGTGGTCGACCTCAAGCCGCACCACCTGGACCGGGCGTACGCCGTGAACGTGCGGCCCTTCGTGCTGGGCACGCAGGAGGCCGTGAAGCTCATGGACCGGGGCGGGCGCATCGTCGCGCTGACCAGCTACGGCAGCATCCGGGCGTTTCCCACCTATGCGGCGCTCGGCTCCTACAAGGCGGCCGTCGAGGCGTTCGTGCGGTTCATGGCCGTGGAGCTTGCCGGCTACGGCATCAACGTCAACGCCGTCAGCGGGGGCCTCATCGAGTCGGACTCGCTCGACTACTTCTACTCGATGGACGGCATCCCGCCGATCGAGAGCGTGCTGTCCCGCATCCCCAAGCGCCGCGCGGGCACCGCCGACGAGATGGCCGCGACCGTCGAGTTCCTGCTCTCACCCGACTCGGAGTACATCACCGGCCAGACCCTCGTGGTGGACGGGGGCCTGTCCCTCACCGCGCCGCCGTTCCACGTCGACGCGACAGCGCCCATCGCCCTCCCGGAGCGACCACGCCGGGACTGACACGCGCCCGGCTGACGACCCGAGAGGACCCGCACCGTGAGCTACGACCCGACCCGGTTCCAGCAGTACTTCGAGCGCGAGTTGACCTACGCAGCCGGGTTCCGGCGCAACGTGGCGCGGTATGGCGGCGGCGTGGCCGTCACCGACCCGGCGAGCGGGCGGACGTGGACCTACCGCCAGCTCGGCGAGGATGTGGACCGCACCGCGACCATGCTCATGGACCGGGGCGTCGGGCGCGGCGACCCGGTGGTCTTCCAGCTCTACAACGGCGTCGAGTTCGCGCTGCTGTACCTGGCGACGCACCGGCTCGGCGCGGTCAGCGTGCCGGTCAACTACCGGCTCGCCCCCGCCGAGATCGCGCACATCCTGCGCGACAGCATGCCGGTCGTGTTCGTCTACGACCAGGAGTGCGCCCCCGCCGCACAGCGGGCGCTCGACCTGGCGGCCACCTCGCCCGCAGTGCTGGTGGTGGGGCCAGGCGGCAATGGCGCGCACACCTTCGACGCCGCGCTCGCGCAGTCCGGCGGCGCGGCCCCGGCGCTGCCCGACGACTTCTCGACCTATGAGGAGACGACCCGGCTGTACACCTCGGGCACCACCGGGATGCCCAAGGGTGTGGCGCTGCCGTCCGTCGTGGAGGTGATGTCCGCCCACGACGTGATCATGCACTTCCCGCTCACCCCGAACGACCGCACCCTCAACATGACCCCCTGGTTCCACCGGGGCGGACTGCACTCCGGGGGGCCGACGCCCGCGGTCTACGTCGGCGCCAGCGTGGTCCCACTGCGCGCCTTCGACGCGGCGACAGTCCTCGACTGGGTGGGAGAGCACTCCTTGACGTTCCTGATCGGCGCGCCCACCACCCTGGAGCTGCTCGCCGCCGAGCAGGAGCGCGCACCGCGCGACCTCGGCTCCCTCAACGGCATCGTCACCATGGGCGCGCCCCTGGACCGCGCCGCGGCGCTGCGCTATCAGCAGGTGCTCACGCCGCGGATCTTCAACGGGTACGGCACCACCGAGGCGTTCTGGAACACCTTCCTGCGGCCCGAGGACCTGCCCGAGCACGCGGGCGCCGCCGGGCGCGCGTGCACCGACGACGACGTCGCCGTGGTCAAGGTCTTCGAGGACCGGCGAGCCTCACCTGACGAGCTCGCCGCGCAGGACGGCGTCGAGGCCGGCGAGCTGATCATGCGCTCGCCCAAGTCCGGCTACAGCTACGTGAACCTGCCGGGCCTCGAGGAGGAGAAGTTCCACGACGGGTGGCTCTACCCCGGGGACATGGCCACCTGGGACGCCGACGGGTACGTGACGATCCTGGGCCGCAAGGACGACATGATCATCTCCGGCGGGGAGAACGTGCACCCCGTGCAGGTCGAGGCCGCGCTCGCGGACCACCCCGATGTCGCGAACGCCGTGGTGGTGGGGCTGCCGGACGACCAGTGGGGGCAGCGGATCGTCGCGTATGTGGTCCGCCGCGACGGGACGGTGACTGTCGACGAGCTGGACGCGTTCTGTCGGGGGCATGACGCGCTCGCGGACTTCAAGCGGCCGCGCGCCTACCGGTTCGTGGACGAGGTGCCGCTGACCGCGACGGGCAAGAAGATGCACTTCAAGGTCGTCGAGCAGGCTGTGCGGGACGAGCGGGACGGGGTGCTGGTGTCGCCGACGCCCAGCGTTGTGGGCGAGGGGCCGGTGCTCGACGACGAGGCGGCGGGGGCGGAGAAGCGTGGCTGACGATCGACGGGTGGTCATCACCGGGATGGGCGCCCTCACCCCGCTGGGCAACTCCTGGCCCGAGACCTGGGCGGGGCTGCTGGAGGGCCGATCCGGCATCGACAAGATCACGGCATTCGACGCCTCCGACTTCCCGACCCGCATCGCGGGGGAGGTGCGCGGCTTCGACCCGGCGGCGCTGCTGCCCTTCAAACGGCTCAAGCGCTCATCCCGCGCCTCCCAGCTCGCGGTCGCGGCGTCACGCGAGGCGGTGGCCGACGCGGGACTCGGGCCGACGCTCGACGACGTCGACGCCGGGATCGTCATCAACAGCGCCGTCTCCGGCTACCCGGAGATCCAGGAGGCCACCGAGGCATACGGCATGGAGGGCATCCGGGCCATCAGCCCCAGCTTCGTCGCGTCGTCGCTCACCAACATGGCGGCCTGCGAGGTGGCGATCGACCTGGGGGTGCACGGGCCCGTCAACGCGTCCGCGCTCGCCTGCGCCAGCGGGACCGCCGCCCTGCTCGACGCCCGCCGGACCCTGCTGTCCGGCGAGGCCGACGTCGTCATCGCCGGTGGCACCGACGCCGCCATCACCCCGGTGATGTTCGCGGGGCTCACCACCATGCGCGGCCTCTCCCGCAACAACGACTCCCCGCAGGAGGCCAGCCGGCCCTTCGACGCCGACCGCGACGGCTTCGTGTTCTCCGAGGGCGCCGTGGTCTGCACGATGGAGCTGCTGTCGCACGCCCGGGCCCGCGGAGCGCGCGTCTACGCCGAGGTGCTGGGCGGCGCGATGACCTCCGACGCGTTCCACATCGTCGCCCCCGACCCCACCGGGACGTACGCCGCACAGGCCATCGCGCAAGCGCTGCGCCGAGCGCGCCTCGACCCGTCGGACATCGAGCTGGTCGCCGCGCACGGCACCTCCACCCTGGCCAACGACCGCACCGAGACCGCGGCCCTGCGGCAGGTCTTCGGTTCTCACGCCGACGCGCTCGCGGTGACGGCGACCAAGTCGATGACCGGGCACCTCATCGGCGCCGCCGGGACCTTGGCGTCGCTGCTGTGCGCGATGTCCATCATCGAGGGCGTCATCCCGCCGACCATCAACTACACGACGCCCGACCCCGACTGCGACCTCGACTACGTGCCCGGCGTCGCGCGGGAGCAGCGCGTCCGGCACGCGATCACCAACGCGTTCGGGTTCGGCGGGCAGAACTGCGTGCTGGCGTTCGGGCCGGTGTAGCCGGGCCGTTGTGGCCAGGCGCCCCGCTCAGGGCGCCGGGACGCGGGACACCGTGAACGGCCCCGGCTCCACCCCGGCCGCGCGCTCGCCGAACTGGCTGTTGACCACCAGCAACGAGCGCCCTGCCAGCGCCGCCGTCGTCGGGTCGTTGAAGGACGGGTCGGTGGTGCGGCTGACCACCGTGCCCGCCGCCAGGCCCCGGGACAGGTCGATCTTCACGATGTAGCCGACGTCGCCCTGCCGCTCAACCGCGTACAGCGTGCGCCCCTGCAGCACGAGCCCGTCGCCGCTCACCGCCTCGCCGCCCAGGTCCACCTGCGCCACCGAGCGGTCCGCGATCGTGACCCGGAACAGCTCGGCCGTGTTGGACTGCGCCACCACGAGGTGCTTGCCGTCCTGCGAGACCACGATCCCGTTGACGTTGAACCCCGGCTGGTACTCGAGCACGGTGCCGGTGAAGTCCACGAAGACCGGCAGCTCCGCGACGCCATCCGTGCGGCGGTCCCGCGCGTCGATGCGGTAGAGCGCCGGGCGCATCGAGTCCGTGACGTACACGTCCCCGCGCGGGCTGATCGCGATGTCGTTGAGGAACGTGGGCTCACCGGTCTGCGCCACCTGCCAGGAACCGACGAGTTCCCGGGTGCGCACGTCGTACGCGAACACGAGGCCCGTGGCGCCGCCCGCGACGAACAGCGTGCGGCCGTCGGCCTTCATGCCGATCGCGCTGGTCCGGCCGTCCTCGCCGCCCAGCAGGAACGGGGTGGCCACGGGCTCGTCGAGGCTGCCGCGGTAGATCGTGCCGTCGGTGGTGCTGCCGACGTAGAACGTGTCGCGGTGGACGGCGACGCCCTCGGGGAACACGTCCTCGGCCGCCTGGTCGGCGGGGTCGAGCAGGTAGCTGGTGGGGCGGGGATCCGGGCGGCCCGGGTGGTGGTGGCCGGAGCCCTTGCCCGTGCTGTGGGCGGAGCCACCGGATCGGTCAGAGGAGCCCTGGGCAGCGGCGAGCCCGGCGGTCGGGGCCAGCAGCAGCACGGCGGTGGTGAGGGTGAGGAGGGTCCTGGCAGTTCGGCGAGTGCGCATCGTCGCGTCCCTTCATCGACTGTGGACTCCCAACATGCTCCGGGCGGACGGCTGGCGTCTAGGGCCTGCCGCATCGTCACGGCGGGCGGTTCGCGCCATCGGGCCGTCCTCCCGCGATCTCTGGCCGGACGGGGGAGTGCGGGCCACACTGGGCCGATGGACCTGCCTGTGATGCCGCCGGTGGACCCGATGCTGGCCAAGTCCGTGCCGGCGATCCCCGCGGGGGAGCTGTACGAGCCCAAGTGGGACGGCTTCCGCGCCGTCGTGTTCCGCGACGGCGACGAGGTGGAGATCGGCAGCCGCAACACGCGCCCCATGCAGCGCTACTTCCCCGACATCGTCGACGCGGCACTGGCCCACCTGCCCGAGCGGTGCGTGGTCGACGGGGAGATCGTCGTCCCGTCCGCCACCACCGGGGGACTCGACTGGGACGCCCTCCAACAGCGCATCCACCCCGCCGCCTCGCGGGTGCGGCTGCTCTCGCGGGAGACGCCCGCGCTGCTGATCCTCTTCGACCTGCTCGCCCTGGACGACACCGACCTGACCAGCAAGCCGTTCGCGGAGCGCCGGGCCCTGATGGAGCAGATCATCAGCCCCAACCCCCAGGTGTACGTCACCGCGCAGACCGACGACGCGGCCGTCGCCGCCGACTGGTTCCAGAGCTTCGAGGGCGCCGGGCTCGACGGGGTCGTCGCCAAACGGGCCGACCTGCTCTACGAGCCCGGCAAGCGCGTCATGTCGAAGGTCAAGCATGAGCGCACCGCCGACTGCGTGGTCGCCGGGTACCGCCCGCACAAGTCCGGCGACGACGCCGTGGGCTCCCTGCTGCTCGGCCTCTACACCTCCGAGGGGGTGCTCGCGTCCGTCGGCGTCGCCGCCGCGTTCTCGATGGCCCGCCGCCGCGAGCTCGTCACCGAGCTCGCCCCGCTGGTCACCGCGCTCGAGGACCACCCGTGGAACTGCGACGCCAGCGGCCGCACCCCGCGCGAGTCCGAGCAGAGCCGCTGGAGCGCCGGCAAGGACCTCTCGTTCATCCCGCTACGCCCCGAGCTGGTGGTCGAGGTCGGCTACGACCACCTTGAGGGCGACAGGTTCCGGCACGTCGCGCAGTTCCGGCGCTGGCGGCCCGACCGCGACCCGTCATCGTGCACCTACGAGCAACTCGAGGAACCGGTGTCCTATGCGCTCGCGGATGTGCTGGCGGCGGGAGCGTAGGCACGGCCCGGTCAGGTGATCGAGGCGAGCGTCGCGATGACGACGATGGCCGCGATCCCGATGAGCAGGCCGAAACGCCACCACCAGTGCAGCGTCAGCGCAGTCGCGGCGCCTCCCGCCTCGACCTCGGCAGGGGAGAGGCGGCGCGTGGCCCACCCGTCGTCCGTCAGCGTGGCAACGCTGTAGTTGAGCCCGAAGGCCACCCGGAAGAGCCAGAAGAGGTGGAAGTAGTTGAAACTCAGAATCAACGCCTGACGCGCATCGATCTGCTGCGTCTTGTTCTTGCGTCCCCAACCGAAAAAGATCATCGGATGACAATAGGGAAGCAACCATGACGAGCGCCGCGAATCGGAGCGCGCAGCCGGGTGAAGTCGTCTCGATGGCCAACTGACCCGCTACTGGTCCGGTCGCGACTCCCCAGCCAGCCGGGCCAGCCGCAGCGGCACCACCAGCCACAGCACCGTCAGTGCCACCAGCACCGTGGCGCCCGCGATGATCCCCTCGGTGCGCCCCACGACCACGTCGAACAGCAGCATCGTGGACCCCGACAGCACCAACGCCAACGTCGCCAAGCCCGCCCGGGCCAACCGGTCCGCCACCGTCACCAGCTCCCGCTTCAGCCGCTTGCGGAACAAGATCCGGTGCAGGCTCACCGGCGCCACGATCAGGCCCGTCGTCACCACCGCCAGCACCACCAGCTCCAAGTACAGGTTGCGCTGGTAGGCGTCCAGGTCAGCGAACCGCTGCTGGAACGGCACCGTCAGCAGGAACCCCGTGAGGATCTGCACGCCGGTCTGGGTGACGCGCAGCTCCTGGAGCAGCTCGTTCCAGTTGCGGTCCATCCGCTCCGTCGGAGTCTCGTTGCGGTCACCGCTGGGGGTCTCGTCTGGGTCGGACATGGTCACCTCGGGGGATCGGCGCGGACACTGCGTGCATCGTGGCGCTCAGCGGCGCATCGCGCGCGGGGAACGCGACATCTCGTTGCGTGGGAGGTGTGGGTGGCGCGCCGGGCCGTCCGTGCTGGTGGTGGCGCCGGCCGCCCGGACCCGTCCGAGGGAATCCTGGCGACGTCTGGCGCGTTCTCGCGTAGACTGGACATGCACGTCGGCCCTCCGGGGCAGTCGTGCGGTTGATAACTGCACATGGGGGTGATCGGTTTCGACGGTGGTCGTTCAGCCAGGAGAAGCGGGCCGAGGACGCACGGTTATCTCGTTAACGATCCGCGCAAACCAATAGGTGCCGATTCCAAGCGCACCGACTTCGCACTCGCCGCCTGAGCGAGTCCTGAAGTCCGTCAGCCCGAGAGTGCTCTCGACTCGGTAACTGGCGTCATCTAGAGAGCCACTGCTCACAGCCTTCGTTGTCGGGGCTGTGGGGACTTTTAGACAACTGAGCCCGCTTTCGCGACACGCTTGCTAGATCGCGAGGGCTGAGAAAGAGCGCAGCGAGCTGCGCCCGGAGAAGTCCTGGTTCCACGTCATCGGACGCGGGTTCGATTCCCGCCACCTCCACCATGAGGTCTTCCTAGAATGCGGAGACACTCTTCGTAGATTGCGATGAGGCCCGTCCCCTATTGGGGGCGGGCCTCGTTGTGTTGTGCTGCTGCACCTCAGAACAGCGGGAGGGCAGGAGGTTGTGGCCAGACGGCTTCACGACCCGAACTGGGGCCTTCGTGGTGCCGGTCCACGCAGGCCGTACCTCCGTCGACGTCGATCCAGTTGACGATCGTGGCCTGGGGGGCATTTGCGGGAACAGCCGTGATGTGTTGGCGACGATCGAATGGGCCGGAGAAGACAAGCTCTTCTCCGGCCCATTCGCTATGTGTCGGTCAGGCAGTGAGTTCGCTTGCCGGCACGGGGAAGAGAACCTGAACGATCGTCCAACAATCCTCAAATCGTTCCGAGTCGATCAACGCTGTCTCGAGTAATGGACTCCTTGTTGTCACACGCGCAATCGCGATGCAACAGTTCCGACCGCAACCACCAGGTCAAAACGTCTGTTCTCGGGAGGATTCATGCGCGTGAGGTCCGTCATCGCCACGATCGCCACCGCCGCACTGTGCGTGGCCGGTCTCGCCAGCCCGGTGATGGCTGTGGACGAGCCGGCCGTCGTCACTGACCGTGAACTCGTCCTCGGTCTGGTCTTCGGAGTCGGCGAGATTGCCGACGAACTGGGGACAACGGCTTCGGTCGTGTCCGGCGAGGACGCGGACAGCGTGCTCTACGAGGAGCAGGCACAGGTGGCCGCTGCTGACTTCCTGGCGTACTCGGGAGACGGGGCGGCCGAGGCGCTCGACCTCATCCGGTCCGGCGACCCGGTCGATGTCCTCGATGGCCTGGAGGTGCTCGGTTCCGAGATGGACACCTTCGTCGAGGCACGCGTCGGCGACCCGGCCGGAGGGGCAACCATCGCGGCCTGTGGCGTCGCGGTGGTCTGCGTCGCTTACGCCGCTGCGGCGGTGCACAACACTGTCGCGCTCACTGCCGTGGCAGCAGTCCTCATTGGTGCCGCTCTGTGGTGCGGTGCTTGGAAGTGGTGCAGCACCTCCAGCACGGCGGCCTCCGTGGGCGCCCGTGAGCAGTTCGCCGTCGAGGTCTCGACGCAGATCGGATCGTGAACGCCTCTGACGTGCAGGACGGGCGCACGTCGATCCGCCCGGTCATAGCACTGCTCGTCGTCGCGACGATTGTCGTCGCCTGCGTGGGGACGATCGTCGCGACGACGACGCCTGCCGGGGACTACCTCGGAAGCAAGAGCATCCAGACTCGCGCCCAGGCTCGGGAAGCGCTCCCGCAGGGCTGGGCGTTCTTCTCGAAGTCGCCGAGGGGTGATGTCGTCGTCCCTTACACCCGGCTTGACGGGGCGGACTGGGAGAACGCGGCGCGAGGTCCCAATGTGCAGCCGCGATGGCTCTTCGGGCTCAACCGAAGCTCTCGATTGACCGAGTTCGACCTCCAACTCGCCCTCGAGGACGTCGACGACGCCGACTGGCACGAGTGCGATCGTGCACTCACAGACGAGGAGTGCCTCGCGTCGATCGACGCACTCCCGGTCCGGAGCGCGGGCTTCGCGTCGCGCTTGTGCGGAGAGGTCGGAGTCGTTGCCCGGCCCCCGGTGCCCTGGGCGTTCCGGCACCCCACCGACAGGCTGGACGGCCGCGCGGTCCGGCTGACCGTCGAGTGCTTGGAGATCACGTGAAGTACGTGACCGAACCGCTTCGTCGATCGGCTGAGCGTGCCCGCCAAGTTCTCGAGAGCCTCGCGAACTACGCACGCGCCGCCGGCGCCGCCGCGTGGTCCTCGTTGTGCAAGGCCTCGGCCACCATCGACACGTGTTCTCCGTTCAGCCGCGCGCTCGGCGCTGCCCGCGCGCTCCTCGCCGTCGGACTCCTCGGGACAATCCTCGCCACCCCAAGAGGTCAGCTGTTCTTCCGGAGCGACAACTATCCAGACGGTGTCGTGTGTGACCGCCTGCTCTCCGACGCGTCGCTCTTCTGCATCTTCCGGGGCGACCAGCAGCCCTTCGCCTACGTCGTGACGATCGCGGTGCTCGTGATCGTCGTGTGGGGTGTCCGTCCGATGCTGTCGGCCTTACCGCATGCGTGGGTTGCGTGGAGTTTCAATCACTCGACGCCCATCCCGGATGGAGGGGACCAGGTGGCGAGCGTCCTGACGCTCTTCTTCGTCCCCTTGCTCCTGCTCGATCGGCGGCGCTCGCACTGGGACGTCGACGAGACCTACGGGGTGCGTCATCATGCCGTGCGACGCACGGCCTGGGCAGCGATCGTGATGGTGTGGATCCAGGTCTCGGTCATCTACTTCCATGCGGCGATCGGCAAGCTCCCGGTCGCGGAGTGGAGCGACGGGACTGTCCTCTGGTATTGGATCCAGGACCCGACGTTCGGTCCCCCCGCAGCTCTGCGTGCCGTCATGGCGGCGGGCCTTGGGACGTTGGTCGGCACGGTCACAGTCACCTATGCGGTCCTGCTGCTGGAGATCGCCCTCGGTGCCGCGTTGATTGTGCGCAGCGCGCTCCGGACAGGCCTCCTCGTCGCTGGGCTGCTGTTCCACTTGGCGAACGCGGTGGTCTTCGGCCTCTGGTCGTTCTTGCTCTCGATGTCCGCGGCGCTGATCATCTATCTCGTTCGCCCGGGTGACGTGCTCACTCCACCACCGCCGCGGCCGCCAGAGTCCTACTTCCCCGCGCCGCGCGAAGCGGCCGTCGCAGCGCCCGCCACGACAGAAGGAGCCTGATGCGTCGCATCGCTTTCCGCCCGTTTCACGTCGGCCTTCGGCTCATGATCGGCATTGGTCCGGCGATCGTGGCCGTCCTCATCGCTGCGACGGCGTCGTCCGTGGCCGAGTGGATCGCGGTCGGCGCTGCGGTCCTCCTGGTTCTCGTCATCGTGTTCGCCACCGGTGCTGCCCTCTACGCCGACGAGAAGCGCGTCGCCGTCGCACTGGCACCGTTCTGGCGCCGCACGATTCCGTGGGAGAAGGTCGAGTCCCTGGAGCTGAAGACCGTGCGGCCGTTCGAGGACTTCGGCGGTTGGGGGATCAAGGGCAGCCACCGGAAGCGGGGCGTGCTGATCAGCACGGGTGACGACGAGACGGTGGAGATCGCGACGTCGGACGGACGCCGCTACCTCGTCGGGCTCGGCACGCAGGCAGCACCGGCCCACGGCACTTTGCTCAAGCTGCGCTCGGGCGGGGCTGTCTGAACGCACCGGCGGCGGCTGCCTCCGTCCAAGAGGCGTGGCACATGGCCGCACGGCGTCAACCAATGGTCGGTTCGTCGAGGCACTACCGCACCGATCGAGGCATCAGGCCCGTCGCCAGTCCGGATCGGCGACGCGGTAGCCGTCGGCACCGAGCGCTGAGCGCGGTGCCGACGGGCCGGGACCACTCCCCGTCAGTGGCGACTGCGACCGTCCCTCAGCGCAGGCGCAGCGGGGCCACCGCGAAGCCGCCGAGGGGAGGCTCCTCGCGCTCGCGCTGCCGCTCGGGGTCGGGCTCGATGGCTGTGGTCGCGGCCAGGATCGCACTGGTCAGCACTCGCAGCTCGAGGGTGGCGAGGGGGCGACCGGGGCACACGTGCTTGCCGATCCCGTAGACCAGGTTGTGCGGCGCGTTCGCGTCGGGGTTGAACGCGTCTGGGTCGCCGAACGTCTCGGGGTCGCGGTTGGCGGACGTCCAGTTGAGGAGCACTGTGTCGCCTGCGGCGATGCGGCGGCCGCCGACGATGACGGGCGCGGTGGCGACGCGGCGGTTGCTGACGAAGGGGTTGTCGATCCGGAGGATCTCGTCGAGGACGCTGTCGAGCTCATGGTCGGAGACGCCGGAGCGGAACCGGGCCTGGAGGTCGGGGTGGTCGGCGAGGTAGGTGAGCACCACACCGGCGCACAGCGCCATGGATCCGAGGTCCCCGCCCGTCCAGTTGCGCAGGATCGAGACGATCTCCTCGTCGGTCAGCGCCCGGCCGTCCAACTGCTCGCGCACGAGGTCGGTCGTCACGTCGGCGGGGGCGTCGGCCCCGGCACGACGGCGGGCGTCCGTGAGCGAGCGGATGATGGCGTCGAACCGTTGGGCGACCTCCGCTGTGCGCGCTCGGTCGCGGGAGCGCGTGGCGGCGTGGTTGTCCGCCATCCACTGCAGCAGCTCGTCCTCGAGGTCTGCCGGCCAGCCCAGCCAGACGCTCTGCGCGCGCACCGCGAACCGCGAGCCGACCTCGACCGCGTCGAGGCGTCCCGGGAGGTCCAGTTCGGCGACGAGGTCCGCGGCCACCTGGCGCAGCGCCGGCTCGACGGCCTGCATGCGGTCGGGCGTGAAGTACGTGTCCACGACCACGCGCAGCGCGGTGTGCTCGTCGCCATCCAGCCCGTTGGGCACCTGCAGGTGGCGGGAGACGGCGTTGGAGTACGTCTCGTGGTCGAGGGCGGCGGCGGTGACGTCGGCGTGCGTGAACAGGGTCCACGTGCCGTCAGTTCCGTGGGCGACGGGGCACCGCGCTCGCATGTCGTCGTACGCGGCACGCGGGTCACTGCTGACACTCGGGCCTCGGGGGTCCCAGTCCGGACGCTCCCGCTCCTCGGTGGTGACAGCGCCGCCCGCACTCGTGGGCACGTCGGGCGTCGCTGGGGAATCAGATGGCAGGTGTTCAGTCACGACGTCCATCTTGGACCCGGCCCGACGCCACCCCGACACTGCGGGCCCAGCGCCCCGACGCGTTCCGACGGACCCCCTTATGGGCGGGCCAGGAAGGCCAGCAGGTGTCGGGCCACCGTCTCCGGTTGCTCCTCCGCCAGGTAGTAGCCCGCGCCGGGGACGTGCGCGAGGGTCACATCGTCGGCGTGCTCCTCGTAGCCATGCAGGAGCCCAGGGTGGCCGGCCTGATCGCGGTCGCCGTCGTAGAGGACGGTGCCGTAGAGCATCAACGTGGGGGTGACGAGCCGGGTGGTGCGGTAGGCGCCGGCGGCGGCTCGTCGGGCCGATCCGAGGGCGAGTGCGCGGTAGGTCGCGGCAGCGGCGCGGGCGCGGGCGGGGTCTCGGAGTCTGCCGAGGAACAGGTCGAGGTCCTCTGCCGACCAGGTGTCTGGGGCGACCGAGCTGCCGAGCATCATCCGGCGGGGGAGGCGACCGCGGCTCAGCAGCCTCGGCCCCAGCACCGGGAGTGCGGTCGCGAAGCCGGGCCACAGCTGCCACGTCCGGAGCATGACCCCCATCGAGAGCACGGGGTACGGATGCGGGGCGGCGAGGCTCACGAACTTTCGCACGCGTTCGGGATGCGTCAGGCACACCCGGAAGCCGAGCGTGCCGCCGATGTCGAGCCCGGCGAGGGACACCCGGTCCAGCCCGAGCGCGTCGAGGAGGGCCACGAGGTCGGCGACGAGCTGCTCCTCGGTGTAGCCGCCCGTAGTCGCCTCGGTCCACCCGGCGCCGCGCAGGTCCGGGGCGATCACGCGGTGGTGGGCGGCCAGGGCAGGAATGACTTTGCGCCATCCCCACCAGTGCTGCGGGAAGCCGTGCAGCAGGACCAGCGGCTCGCCAGCCCCGGCCTCGGCGACGTGCATCCGGAGGCCGTCGGGCAGCTCGACGATCAGGTGCCGGACGCCGTCGAGATGCGGGAGCGGACGGTCGACGGGGCCGTCATCACTCGGTGCTTCCGCGTCGCTCTCGCGAGCCTCCATACCCTCCGACGCTACTCCGCACAACCGGCAACGACCCCTGCGCGAGATCGGCCGCCGACCGTGAAGCCGATTTCCCAGATTTCTGGGATCGACCCTCGCGGGGCCGCGGCCTAGCGTCGAGTGATCCCGCACGCGAGGGCGCCGCGCCACCGAAGGCGCCTGGAAGGGGATGGCATCGTGAACGGCATCGCGCAGGTCGCAGCACTCTTCGGAGCGGTGGCTTACATCGGAGCCGCGCAGCTCGAGATGGTCTTCTTCAATCGGCCGCGTGCCCACAAGCTGCTGCATGTCGAGGTCGACGACGTCAGGGACGTGCGGATGTGGGCGTTCGTCGTCGGCGCCCGCAACGTGCTGGTCGGCGTGGGGACCATCGTGGGGCTGGTGATGCTCCACGTCGGAGACGTGGCGACAGGCCGTGTCGTGGTGCTCACCCTCGCCTGGTACATGCTGCTGGCGAGCCTGGCCATGGCGGTCGCCGACCTGCTCGGGTATTGGCGGCCGCGGGGTGGCAGCGTCATCGGCACCATCGGGTCCAGCCTGCCGCCCCTCGTCGTGATCATCGCGGCGATGTGAGGCGCTGGGACCAGTGCCAGACTTGAGGTATGTGGCACGAGCGTGCCCACCGGGCCCGTCGGGACATCGCGGCGTTGGCCGCCGCAGGCCTCGGCGTCAGCGATCTGCATGCCGCGGCGATCCGGGTGATCGCCGACGACGTGGGCGCGGACCTGGCCTGCTGGGCCACGATCGATCCGGAGACGCTCGTCATCAGCGCGATGACCAGCGGGGAGACGGCGATCCCGCCCGAGTATGAGCCGCTGCTCGCCCAGGCCGAGTACGCGCCGGATGAGCCGCACGCGTTCGCCGACCTCGCCCGTCAGGGTGTGCCTGCGGCCCGCCTGTCCGAGCTTCCCGGCGTCGAGCGTGAGCGCAGCGCACGCCTGCGCACCGTGTGGCGGCCGCTCGGCGTCGAGCGGGAGCTGCGGGTGATGTTCATGGCCGACGGCGCCTGCTGGGGCGGGGCCGGCATGGTCCGGGCGGGTCCGGACTTCAGCGACCGGGAGGTCGAGCTCATGAGGTCGGTCGCCCCCGTGATCGCCGGCGCGACCCGGATCGCCGTGCGATCCGAGGCGCGCACGCCGACGGCGGGCGGTGGGGGAGCGATCGTCGTCGTCGGCCCGGATGGCGGGCTCCGAGCCGCGACACCGGCCGCCCAGGACTGGCGGGACGGGCTCGACGAGATCGCGTCCGGCCGCTTCCTGACGATGATGCGGGTGATGGCCCTCGGCGCCCGGTCCTCCCAGTCCGGCGGCTTCCGCGCCCGGCTGCGTGGCCCTGACGGCCGGTGGGCGGTGCTCGAGGCGAGCCCCCTGATCGGCTCGGATGAGGAGCAGACCGCCATCACGATCGAGCCGGCGACCGGCGACCAACTGCTGGGGTTGCTGCTGACGGCGTACGGCCTGACAGCCCGGGAGCGCGAGATCTGCCATGAGGTCATCGGAGGGCACCCCACCGCCGAGATCGCCGAGCACCTCTTCATCACCACGAACACCGTCCAGGACCACCTGAAGTCGATGTTCGCCAAAGTCGGGGTGCGCAGCCGTGGGGAGCTGGTCGCGCGACTGCGCCCCGAGGGGATTCCGAAGACTCCGCTGGGGGTTGGCGCCCCTCTTGCCGAGAGTCCGCTTCGTTCCGAATGATGGGGTGCATGCCCGACTCGACTCCGCTGCCGACGACTCTGGGCCGTCCGGCCACGCGTGCCTTCGAAGCCGCCGGCTTTCGCACGATCACCGACCTCGACGGAGCTAGCGAGCGAGCGCTCCTGGCTCTGCACGGCGTTGGCCCACGAGCGATCAAGATCCTGCGAGAGCACGGGGTCGAGCTCACGCCCTGATGTCAACGCCGTGCTGCACGGGTCACCCGCGTCGGTTCGCCCACCGCCGTGAGACGTCGACCAAGGCGAGCCCGAGAGCGAGGAGTCCGATGGTGAGCCCGCTCAGCGGAAGTGGAGAGTCGGAGCCCGTCGCGGCCAGCGCTGTCCCCCCGCCGGACGAGACCTTCGTGTAGGTGTTCGTCACCGCGAGCGTCGACGTGGCGCCTGCGGCGATCGTCACGCTGGCGGGGAGCGACACCGTCACCCGGACCGCCGCCGTGGCGCCCGTGGCGGGCTCGGTGACGGAGCACACGCTGTTCGCCGGCACCCCCGTGAAGGTCTGGCTGGTGGTCCCCGCTGACGCGCCCGCGGGCAGCGTCACGCGCTCGGACAGCACCCGCGAACCGTTGCTCACGCACTCGACCGCCAGCTCGACTGCGCCCTGGGCGCCCGCCCCGGCGCCAGCGATCGTCTTGCTCACCACCAGCGACCCCGGTCGGGCGTCGTAGGTGTTGGTGACGA
Source organism: Cellulomonas timonensis (assembly GCF_900046455.1). Taxonomy (GTDB): domain Bacteria; phylum Actinomycetota; class Actinomycetes; order Actinomycetales; family Cellulomonadaceae; genus Cellulomonas_A; species Cellulomonas_A timonensis. Next base: position 111,818 of record NZ_FCOT01000010.1, on the reverse strand, counting down.
GCAGCTCGCCGCCCTCGGCCGCGCTGATCGTCACCGGGTCTGGCAGGTCCGTGGTGACGGACACTGTCGCCGTCTCACCGGTCGTCGGCTCGGTGACCGTGCACACGCTCCCCGACGGGATGCCGGTGAACGACGCCTCGGTGTCACCCGCGCCCTGGCCTGCCTCGATGACGACGAGCTCGGACAGCACGGTGGCCTGGCCCTGGACGCACTGGACGGAGAGCACGACCTGGCCCTGCGATCCGGCCGCCGCCCCCGCGATCACCTTGGTCACCACGAGTGAGCCGGGCCGCACCTCATAGGTGTTGGTCACGGTGACCTGCGCGTCTGCGTCCGCCGTGATCGTGACGGCGCCGGTGTTGGTCGTGGTGACCTCGATCGCCGTCGTCTCGCCGGTGGTCGGCTCGGTGACGCTGCACTCGCTGTCGATCTGGATCCCGTCGAACCTCGTCGAGGTCGTGCCTGCCTCGCTCTCGGCCGGGATGGCGACGCTCTCCGACAGCACGGTCTCCCCGTCGAGCGTGCACGCCACGTCGAGGACCACCTCGCCCTGCGCGCCCGCTGCGCCACCGGCGATCGTCTTGTCGACCACTAGGGCCCCGGTGGCGAACAGTTCGATCGTGGCCGTCGCGTCGGCTTTGATGTCGGCCGTCTGCGCCAGGATGAGCTTCTGGGCTGCGTCCACCCCGGGCGTGCTCTGGTCATAGAGGTAGACGTTGCCGGTGGGCACCTCGACGGTCGCGGTCGCGCCGAGCGAGACGGCGCCGGCCGCGGCGCCGCGCACCCAGATCTGCGTGCCGGATGCGACCGTCGATCCGTCGGGGATCTCGACCGTGCCTGCGGCGTCGGAGTACGCGGTGACGCCGGCGGGGACGGTCAGCGTGATCGAGGGGGCGGCCCCGGTCGTGGTGGCAGCGGTGACGGTGAACGGCCCGATCACGTCGCCCACCGCTCCGCTGGCTGATGCGGGCGTGATCGCGATGTCGGGCGACGCCGGTTCCGGCACCGGACCTGCGGCCAGCACCTCAGCCACGATGGTCGACACGATCGGGTTGAGCGAGTCGCTCGTCGCCACCACGTACCCGTCGCTGAAGAACCAGATCGCGGCCTGGACCGCGGCGGCCCGCTCGTTGTCGCCCGCGGGCGTGGCCAGCTCGGTCGGGACCGTCGGGTAGTAGCTGTTGAGGATCCTCGCGATGTAGCCGACATTCGGCACGGTGGACTCATCCCAAGTCCCGTTGGTGTATCCGAGGCCACCCGGTCGAGGGCTCTCGGCCTGCCATGCGTGCGTCGTTTGTCGCCTTTATACCGCTTCGGGAGTCCGGTGTCTGATTCTGAGGGCGGTTCCCCGCCCGTGGTGACGGTCACTGCTGGGCCGGTCGGGGCCCGGGCGGCGTAGAACGCCTGGTCCGGCGCGAGACGCACTCGATGACTCCGATCGACGCCGCAGGTGAGGCGCGAATTGCCCTAGGCGTCTGTGTCCACCAGGAGGCGCCCCCGCAGCGTGGGCACGCCTGGCCCGTCGAGCTCGGCGAGGTAGGCGGCGCGGCCGGCCATGCTCATGACCAAGGCGAGGGTGGGCCCGGTGACCAACGGGCCGGCCCCTGCGGCGAACGGCCCGTCGTCCGCGCGCAACGTCAGGCCCGTGACGTGCGTGCGACTCGCGACGGCGAAGTCGCGTCGGGCGAAGAAGTCGGCCACAGGTGTCAGCGCGTCGATGCTCGGAGTCCGGGGGAGTCCCAGTGGCTGGCGGATGTCCTGGGCGTGCACGACGACCTCGCCGAGGTAGGCCGGGGTGTGGCTCGACGGCGCAGTGGTGCTGCCGATGACGTCGCGAAAGCGATCGAGGGTCTGTGCCGGAGTGTTGCCGCGGTGCTCGGCCATCCTGCGCTGATTGTGCACATCAGGGCGGAAGCGCGCGCCGAGCATGCTGCGGAGCCATGGCCACTGGCTCATGCTCGCCGCCGCGATGAGATGGGCGACGACCTCCTCGACGTCCCATCGGCCACACAGCGTGGGGCGCCGCCACTGCTCAGCGCTGAGGCCGCTCAAGTCCTCCGCGAGGGCGGCCCGCTCGGCCTGCGCCAGTGTCCAGAGTGCGTCATCCTGCCGTCTCGCCATCGTGCTCGACCGCCCTTTCCTCAGTGATATCTCGTAAAGCGGGGTTGATATGCCTTCTGGCTCACCAGAATTGACCTAGTCGCGGCGTGAGCAGAGTCGAGGAGGCGCGGCCTCGGGATCCTCCGCGGCCTTGGTCGGTCATTGCGGGCAGTGAGCAGAGCCGTGTGGGACTTCTTCTTGGTCGCCGATCGGTGTGGCGCCAGGGCCGCCCACCCGGTTCGGCGGGCGACCCTGGCGTTCTCCTGAAGGGTTGCGCTCAGTGCCCCTGGGTGTACGGGGCGGCGAACGCGTAGACGGCCAGGGCGACGGTCGCGACGCTCATGGCTGCCACCTGGACGCGCTCGCGGCTGGGAACCTTCATGGGGTGCTCCTCTCGACAGCGGGCGGGCTGCCCGCGGGGGTGGTGCCTGACGGGTGGTGCTCCCCGGCGATCGCGCCGGGGCGTGTGGTGGATCGGCGCGCGCCGATCACGAGGGCGGCCGCGAGACCGCCCCACAGGAGCAGGTCGCCCACGCTGAGCACGACGCCGAGCCCCGGGAGCCCGATGACGTCGGCCAGGGCCACGAGCGCTGTGCCGTCGTCGATCGGCACGTGCCCGGGGGGCGGCGCGGCGATCTGCTCGGCCGGGATGCCGGCTGCCCGGGCGCCGGAGACGGAGAAGGGCATGCCGCCGTTGAGCGCCGTCGTGAGCGCGTTCGCGAGGGCCCCGGCGAGCATCGCGGCGAGCGCGGCCCGCACGCCCCGCGTGGCGCCGCGCGCGTTGGCCAGGGCGAAGCCCGTGGCGCACAAGGCGAGGGCGAGGGGAGGCAGTACTCGCCCGGCAGCGTGCAGTGGGCCTGCCGCCCACGTGGGGTCTGTGGTGCGGAGCAGCTGCACTGCCGCTCCTGCGACCGCCCAGGGCAGGCCGCGGACCCTGAGGTCCGCGAGGGCTGAGATGCCGTCGCCGCGCAGGAGGAGCCCGATGATGATGGCGACCGGGACGACGAGCAGCACGAGCAGCAGCGACACGCCCGACGACCTCCTCGCTCGCTGCCCCCTCGCCGGGGTCGTCACGTCGACCCGGCGGTGGCCGGAACGCTAGCGGCCCGTCATCGGCGCCCGAAAGGTCTGTCTCGTCCACCGGGCGGCGCGGGTGTCACGCGCCCTGTCTGCGCACCATCTCGCCGATCCAGACCGGCGCATAGGGCGAGGTGCAGTTCGGTGGAGTGGGGTAGTCCTTGAGCACCTCCAGGCGCTCGCCGATGTCGATGGCGCGGGCTCGGTGCTCGGGATGCTCGATCCCGATCCGGGCGAGGCAGGTGTTCATCGCCCACTGCAGCCGTTCCGGGGCGTCTGTCATCTCCGTCTCGATGACGTCGAGCAGACCGGCGAGGTCGAGGCCCTCCGGGGCCTTCACAACCCGATCGGCGGTCAGCGCCCAACCGGCGCTCGCGACGACCGGATCCGGATCGGCGGACCACGCGAGCCGCAGCGCCTCCGCGTGTGGGCTCTTCTTCACCACGTAGCCCACGAGCCAGTCCTGGACCTTCGGGGCGCGCGCCTCCCGCAGCATGGCGTCCAGCTCGCCGCGCTCGAACGCCTTCGGCCGGCAGATCAGGATCGCCAGCAGCCTCGCCGCAGTGTCGCCCGTCTCCCAAAGCTGGCGCGAGAGCTCCTGCTGCGTCTTCAGGCGCTTCGCGACAGCGCGCAATGTGCCGAGGTTCACTCCGTGGTCGTCGCCGTGGTTCTCGTTCACGGCGCGCATCCTCGGGTCCTCGAGCGTCGCCAGCTCGGCCATCACGTCGGCCACAGTCGTGTCGGACACCTGAACCTCCTGATCGCGGGTGAGGGCAGCGTATGGGGCTCAGGGGCTGCATCGTGTGATGGCACACGACGAGGGTGATGCCAGCGGCGAGTGCCTCCGCCAGCGCCGCGGAGGCTCGCCCGCCCGGGCGGGCGAGGCCGATCCCCTCACCGTGGACGACGACCTCGATCGGGTTCCCGACGGCACCTCGGGCAGCAGGTGGAGGGCGTTGCGCAGCACGGAGGCGTGCTTGGACGGTGCGCCCTTGTCGAGGTGGAGCGTCACGCCGTCTGCCATGAGCACCCCTTCCACGGACCGGCCGCTCGCGCCGTCTCGTCAGCGCGCGGGGGCACACTTGCCTCGTGACGAACCGCGCAGGACACCAGCACGAGGCCCACGGGCATGACCACCACGGCCCTGCGGGGGTGGGCTCGCCCGAGGTGATGGGCTGGGAGGCGTGGTACGCCGCCCAGCAGCAGGTCTGGAGCGGGAAGGTGAATGGAGCCGTCGTCGCCGAGTTGTCCGACGTGGCCCCGGGTCGCGCGCTGGACATCGGCTGCGGCGAGGGAGGCGACGCGGTGTGGCTGGCCGCGCGCGGGTGGGACGTCACAGCGGTGGACGTCGCCGCCGTGGCACTGGAGCGAGGGCGGGCGGCGGCGCAGGCCGCGAACGTCGACGTCCACTGGGTCCAGGCTGACCTCACGACGGGCGCACCGGACCTGGGGGCTTTTGACGTCGTCTCGGTGCAGTACCCGGCGCTGCGCCGGACGCCGGGGGAGGACGCAGTGCGGGCCGTTCTCGCGTCCGTGGCGCCCGGGGGGATCCTGCTGGCGACGTGGCACGCCGACATGGACGCGGAGCACGCGCGCTCACGCGGCTTCGAGCTGGACGACTTCGTGCAGCGTGCGGACGTCGTGGCGCACCTCGACGACGCGTGGACGATCGAGGTCGACGAGACGCGGGACCGCGACGCCCCTGCCGGCCAGGGCGGGATGCACACCCGCGACGTCGTGCTGCGCGCCCGCCGGAACCGCTGACAGCCCGCGTCGCCGGTCAGGCCACCAAGCCCCTGCGGTACGCGTACACCACCGCCTGCACCCGGTCACGCAGGTCGAGCTTGGCGAGGATCCGGGACACGTACGTCTTGACGGTCTCGTGGCTGATCACCAGCGTCGCGGCGATCTCGCTGTTCGACATGCCGCTGGCGATGAGCTGCAGCACCTCTAGCTCGCGCGGGGTCAGCGGACCGTCGTCGGATGTGCGCTCTGGTGGGCTGATGCGGCTGGCGTAGCGGCCGACGAGCTGTCGGGTCACCTCGGGCGCGAGCAGCGCGGCGCCGGTGGCGACGGTGCGGATGCCGTGGAGCAGCTGGGCCGGGGGAGCGTCCTTGAGCAGGAACCCGCTCGCCCCTGCGCGCAGCGCCTCGTACACGTACTCGTCCAAGTTGAACGTGGTGACCACGAGCACCTTGACGGGGTGCGTCACGCCGACGCCTGCCAGCAGCCGGGTCGCCTCGATGCCGTCGAGCACCGGCATCCGCACGTCCATCACCACCACGTCCGGCCTCACCCGCGCGGCGAGGTCGACTGCGGCGCGCCCGTCCCCGCACTCGCCCACGACCTCGAGATCGGGCTGGGCGCCGATGATCGTGGCGAACCCGGTGCGGATCAGCGCCTGGTCGTCGCAGACCAGCACCCGGATGGGCTCGGTCATGACGGGCTCCCGGCGGGGATGCGCGCCTGGACCACGAATCCGCCACCCGTCTGCGCATCCGCGCTGAACTCGCCGCCGAGGATGGCGACCCGTTCACGGAGCCCGGCCAGGCCGCGCCCGCTCCCGCCGACGATCCTGGCGTGCGGGCCGGAGCCGTCGGTGCTGACCTCCACGGTGATCTCCTTCTCGCCGTGGCGGACGCGCACGGTGGTGCGACTGCCATGGGCGTGCTTGAGGGCGTTCGTCAGGGCTTCCTGGACCACCCGGTAGGCCGCGACCTCCGCGACGCCGGTGGTCTCGGGCGGGCTGCCCTCCTTGACGTACTCGACCGGCTGCCCGGCCTGCCGGGTCAACTCCACGAGGCCGTGGAGCTCGCCGACGGTCGGAGTCCGCGGGTCGGCGCCATGGTCGGGGTTGAGCACGTCGAGCAGGCGCCGCAGGTCGCTGATCGCGCTGCGCCCGGTGTCGGTGACGGCCGTGAGCGTCCGGTCGAGGCGCTCGGGATCGGCGGTCACGTAGCGCGCGGCCTCGGCCTGCACGACCATCGCCGTCACGTGGTGGGTGACCACATCGTGCAGCTCACGGGCGATGCGGGTGCGCTCGGCGGTGCGGGTGCTGTCGGCGACCTGGCGGCGGTGCTCGGCCTCGGCGATGCGGGACTGCCGCAGCCACGCGCCGACGCCCCAGGCGAGGGCCAGCAGGACGTAGAACGTGACGTAGTCGCTGACGCGATCAACGGATCCGTCCCGGTGGAGGCCGACGGCCATCGCCACGTAGGCCGCGGTCGCGAGGGTCGCGGTGGTGCGCCGATAGCGGTCCAGATGGGCGCCCGCGCTCACCAGCGCCACAGCCAGCGCGCTGCCGGCCACCGTGTGATAGCCGCGGAGCTGGTCGAGGGCGAAGCCGGCCGAGACCAGGGCGAGGCACACCGCCGGCCACCGGCGGCGCACGGCCAGTGGAAGGCACTGGAGTGCGACCGCGACGGCGGCCAGCGCGTCCAGCGGACGGTCCGGCATGTCGCCGAGCCGCGTCCCCTGGCTCTGCCAGGAGGGGATGAGAGGCCCGAGGGCCAGCACGAGGGCGAGCGGGAGGTCGCGCAGGGTGACGCTCTGGCGTTGCCACAGGTCACGCAGCCGCCGCAGGTCCACCGTCACAACGTAGCGGCCGACGCGATCTGGGCAGCCCGCCGCCGGCTCGGCACGATGTTGCCGCGCCGGCGGGCCAGCACCAGGAACACGGCCGTCAGCAGCGAGCCCGCCAGCACGGCGTAGATGCTGCCCTCGGGGCCGAACTCGCCGCCGGTGAGGACCGCCGGACCCGACGTCACCCCGCGCAGCAGGCCCTGAGGCATGTCGCTGCCCGAGACGACCGTGCCGAAGATGCCCGCGGCGGCGAAGTTCCAGGCGATGTGCAGGCCGATCGGCAGCCACAGGGTGCGGGTGGCCGCGTACGCCGCGCCGAGCATGGCGCCCGCCTCGATGGCGATCGCGATCACGCCCCACAGGGTGGCGTCCGGGTTGGCCAGGTGCATCGCGCCGAACACCACGGAGCTCACTGCCAGGGCGATCCACGTGCCCGTGCGCTTCTCGACGAGCCGGAACAGCAGGCCGCGGAAGATCAGCTCCTCGACCACCGCGCCGGCGGCCACCAGCCCAATCAGCGCGACCGCGGCCGTCACGGAACCCGTGTCCTCGATCCGGTAGCCGCCGCCCACCGCGATGCTCGCGATCACTGCGCCGAACATCAGCACCCCGATGAGCAGCCCCCGGCTCAGAGCCGCGCCTGCTCCCGCCAAGCCCACCTCCACCGGCGATCGACGCTCGGTTGTGCGAATGGCCCACGCATAGGCGAGCAGGGCGAACGCCGCACCCGCGAGGCCCACGACGAGGGTGAGCAGCCAGTTTCCTTCCACGGCCTGGATGGCCACATTGCCGAGGAAGGCGGCCCCCACCACGATCACCATCTGCTTCAACACCCGCATGACTCGTCCTCCCAGAGATCGCCGCAGTCGGTGCGCTGCGACTACCTGGAACGCTAAAGATCGGACGATCCGGAATCGTCACCGCACGGTGGACACTTGCGGGTCCCTCGCATGGGGGACACGCAGTGGTGATGCGGCCGACGTCGACAACCCGCGGATCATCGACGCGACAGCCGTTCGCCACGCGGGTTGAGGGGTCGGGCCACGGGGACGGCTCCACCGTCGCGTGTCAGGTGGTTCGGCGGCTCAGGCGGTCGGGAATGCCGTGGCCAGTGTGCGGTGGACTCGGTCCGTCATCGCCTCGTCGAGCGTGCCGGGGGCGAGCAGATGCTCGGCGGCCTTCTGAGGCCACAGGACCTCGATGCCGTCGATGACGAAGGACCCGCCGATGAGCGGCCAGCTCGCCTCGATGAAGCACAGCATCCCTCGCACGGGAACGTCGGCGAACCCCGCGGCATCGAGCGCGCTCCGGACCACGTCCACCTGCTTGTGCGCGCCGTCGACCAGTTTGGTCTGGTTCCGCCCACCGACCATGAGCAGCGTGACCCGTGGGCGGAAGAGCCCGCCGACCGACCGCTTCGACGGGCGTCCTGAGTACCGCTTGGCGTCAATGACGAAGACGCCGGCCGACGAGACCGCGAGGTGGTCGATGTTCGCCCTGGTCCGTGGGATGCGGCGATCATGCAGCACGCGCACGCCCTTCGCGGCGAGCCCGTCGAGGCTCTTGCCGAGCAGTGCCTCACCACGGGCGCCGACGGCCCACGCTCTCGTGCTCTGCGGCTCTTCGGAGATGGCGAGCAGGAACCCCCCGATCCTGGGATGTGCGGCACGGACGCGTTCCTCGCGCTTCGTGCTTCGACGCTCGTACTCACGTCGGGCGGAGCCGCCAGCCTTGCCCGAGGCGATCTCCGGCTGTCCGCTCGCGGGAGGGCTGACCTCCACAGGCCGCGCCGTCGCAGGGTCAGGCGTACCACCAGCTAGTGCGGGCGTTGCCGTGGAGCAGTCGAGGCACCGCACCGTCCTGCTGGCCCGGTCGTACTCGGCGGAGACCCCCGCCGATAGTGCCCTCCCGCAAGCGCGGCATCGGCCCGCGTACCGCAGACGCATCACCTTCGTCGTCGGCATCCCGCCCTCGGCGCCACTCGTCATGCCTGGAGCATCGGTCGGAGATGCGAGCGACTGAAGGGACGGATGAGCGCCCGACGCCCGGTCAGGATCCGAGCTGGGCGCCGATCCCGGTGAGCACGATGGCGAGTTGGCGCTCGAATCGCGCGTCCTCGTCGCCGCGCGCGTGGCCTGCCGCGACGACGAGGGGCGCATCATCGCCGACCATCGCGTCACGGGCTTCGAGGGAGTACCGCGCCGCGTCGGACTGGCTGCGCTTCCGGATCGTCGGCAGCGGCGTGGGCTCGGTCTCCGCCGAGCGGACGATGGCCGAGCTGCCGCGCATCATGCGGCTCATCGCCGACGGCGCCCTCGAGGCTCCCGCGGCGGCGTACTCGCTGGAGCGGGTCGGGGAGGCGTGGGCCCACGGCGGCCCGAGCCGCGCGGTCGTCGTGCCCGGCTGACCGATCAGCCCGGCCACGGCGACGTGCGCTCGTTCGCCGCCGTGGCCGACGCCGCTCAGGTCCAGCGCGATCCGGTTCATCTGACCCGCCGCGGGTGAGTCCGTATCGGGACTGTTGACACGAAATCGCCGCCCTGCCTAGTGTGTGCACGTTCACACAATCTCGACGGCGAGAACGCGCGACACGGTATGTGCACGTGCACACATGGTGTCGACCGGCTCCCGCCACACGACGGGCAGGGAGCACATGAACTCGCCGGAAGTCGTCCTCGGAGCCGGGGACATCACCACGCGCGGCATCGCGTTCGGGTGCGACTACAACCCCGAGCAGTGGGACCGCGACGTGTGGCGCGAGGACGCCCGGCTCATGCGCGAGGCCGGCGTCGACCTCGTCGCCGTCAACATCTTCGGCTGGTCGCACATCGAGCCGCGGCCGGGGGAGCATGACTGGTCCGGCCTCGACGAGATCGTCGACCTGCTCCACGAGAACGGCATCCGGGTGAACCTCGGCACCGGCACGTCCTCGCCGCCGCCGTGGCTCACGACGCTGCACCCCGAGATCCTCCCCGTCATGGCGGACGGCACGACCCGGTGGCCGGGCGGTCGCCAGGCGTGGTGCCCGAGCTCGGCCGAGTTCCGCCGCCGCGCGCTCGCGCTGGTCGCCCAGGTCGCGAAGCGCTACGGCGAGCACCCCGCGGTCGCGCTGTGGCACGTGTCCAACGAGCTCGGCTGCCACAACGCGCTCTGCTACTGCGATGAGTCCGCTGCCGCGTTCCGGATCTGGCTCGAGCGCCGCTACGGCACGGTCGACGCGCTCAACGCCGCGTGGGGGACGAGCTTCTGGAGCCAGCGGTATGCGGACTGGGCCGACGTGCTCCCGCCGCGGGCGACGATCTCGCTCGGCAACCCCGCGCAGGCCGTCGACTTCCACCGCTTCAGCTCGGACGCGCTGCTCGACCACCACCGCGCCGAGGCGGAGGTGCTCCGGCGGTTCTCGAACGCCCCCGTCACGACGAACTTCATGGTCACCGCCCATATCCGCAACCTCGATTACTGGTCGTGGGCGACTGAGATGGATGTCGTCGCGAACGACCACTACCTCGACCACCGGCTCGACGACCCGCGCTCCGAGCTGTCGTTCGCGGCCGATCTGACCCGCGGGCTCGCCGGGGGAGCGCCGTGGCTGCTCATGGAGCAGTCGACGAGCGCCGTGAACTGGCAGCCGGTCAACGTGGCCAAGGACCCGGGCCAGATGACCCGCAACTCCCTCACGCACGTGGCGCGCGGCGCGGACGGCGTCTGCTTCTTCCAGTGGCGGGCGTCGGCGCAGGGCGCTGAGAAGTTCCACTCGGCGCTCGTCCCACATGCCGGCACGGACACGGAGGTGTGGCGCGAGGTCGTCGAGCTTGGCGCGACGCTCGACCGGCTCGACGAGGTCGCGGGCACCCGCGTCATCGCCGACACCGCGCTGCTGTTCAGCTGGGAGTCCTGGTGGGCCGCCGACGGCGAGGCACGGCCCTCGCACGCCGTGCGGTACCTCGACCAGGTGCACGCCGCGTACCGGGCTCTGCACCAGCTGGGCGTGACGGTCGATGTCGTCGGCCCCGATAGCGACCTGAGCGGGTACCGGCTCGTCGTGGTGCCCGCCCTGCACATGGTCTCGGACGCGCAGGCGGCCCGGGTGAGCGCGCACGTCGAGGCCGGCGGGCACGCGGTCGTCACGTTCAACTCGGGCATCGTCGACCAAGACGACCGGGTGCGGCTCGGCGGGTACCCGGGCGCGTTCCGTGACCTGCTCGGCGTCGTCAGCGAGGAGATCGTGCCGCTGCTGCCCGGGCAGCGGGTCGCGCTCGACTCGGGCGCCCACGCGTCGCTGTGGACCGAGCGGCTCCGCACCACCGACGCGGCCGTCGTCGCCTCCTACGCCGACGGCCCGCTCGCCGGAGTGCCGGCGATCACACGGGCCGAGCGTGGCGCGGGCGCCGCCTGGTACGTCGCGACGGCGCTCGACGACCCCGACCTGCGCGATGTCATGCGCTCCGCGGTGGCCGGCGCCGGTGTCGCGACGACCGGCCCGGAGAGCGACGGGTCGGTCGAGGTGGTCCGCCGCGCGGGCGGCGGTCGCAGCTACGTCTTCGTCATCAACCACTCGCACCGCGATCTCGAGCACCCGGCCACCGGGCACGAGCTCGTCACCGACCAACGAGCCGATGGCCTCGTCCACGTCCCCGCCGGAAGCGTGCGGGTCGTCCGGGAGGGCACACCAGTCCGGGAGGGCACACCCGCATGACGAGCACCCAGACCCTCGCCCCCGCGCCGACGCGGGCCTCGCAGCCCTGGCGCCGCGTTCCCGTCCCGCATCAGCGCGCGATCGCGTTCTTCGTGCTGCCGTTCGGGGTGCTGTTCACGCTGTTCTACGCGCTGCCCGTCGGCTACGCGGTGTGGCAGTCGCTCCTCGTCGTCGAGCGCGAGGGCACGTTCGGCGCCCCGCGCCAGGTGTTCGGCGGGCTCACCCAGTACGCCCAGGTCTTCCAGAACGGGCCGTTCTGGAGCTCGGTCGGGCGCGTGCTCGCCTTCGGGGTCGTCCAGGTCCCCGTGATGCTCGCGCTCGCGCTGGTGTTCGCGCTGCTCCTCGACTCGCCGCTGCTGCGCGGCAAGCGGTTCTTCCGGCTCGCGTTCTTCGTGCCGTACGCGGTGCCCGGCGTCGTCGCGGCGATCATGTGGGGCTTCCTGTACTCCCCGAACCTCTCGCCGTTCACCGCTGTCACCGGGCGGGTCGACCTGCTGTCCGCGGACCTCGTGCTGTGGGCGATGGCCAACGTCGTCACGTGGGTCTACGTCGGCTACAACATGCTGATCATCTACTCCTCGCTCCTCGCGATCCCCACCGAGGTGTACGAGGCCGCGCGGCTCGACGGCGCGGGCCAGCTGCGCATCGCGTGGTCGATCAAGATCCCGCTGGTGATCCCGGCGATCGTGCTCACGACGGTGTTCTCGATCATCGGCACCCTCCAGCTGCTCGCGGAGCCGCAGGTGTTCCGCTCGTTCAGCTCCGCGGTGACGAGCACGTTCACCCCGAACCTCACCGTCTACTCGACGTCGTCCGTGCCGAACTTCCACCTCGCCGCGGCGTTCTCGGTCGTGCTCGCGCTCGCGACGTTCGTGCTCTCGTTCACGTTCCTCAAGCTGACCCAGAAGAAGGGCGTCCAGTGAGCGCCGCCGTCCGCACCGCACCCCAGCCCACGGCGTCGCCGGCGGCCTCGCGGGGCGTCCAGGAGAGCCTGTTCTCGCGCGCCGGCGCGATGCTCGTCATGGGCGTCTTCACGCTCTACTTCCTCGTCCCGATCTGGTGGCTGATCGTCTCCGCGACGAAGGACCGCGGGCAGTTCACCAGCACGAACCCGCTGTGGTTCGCCGACATGAGCCTCGTCGAGAACGTCAGCGCGCTGCTGCGCTACGACGGCGGGATCTTCGTGCGGTGGATCGGCAACTCGCTCGCCTACACCGCGGGCGGCGCGCTGCTCGGCACGGTGCTCGCCTCGATGTGCGGGTACGCCCTCGCGAAGTACCGGTTCCGCGGGCGCGACACGCTGTTCAACGTGGTCCTCGGCGGCGTCCTCGTCCCGGCGACGGCGCTCGCGCTCCCGCTCTTCCTGATCTTCAGCCAGGTCAACCTGACGAACACGTTCTGGGCGGTGTTCCTGCCGAGCCTGGTCAGCCCGTTCGGGGTGTACCTGACGCGGATCTACGCCGCGGCGAGCGTGCCCGACGAGCTGCTCGAGGCCGCACGGCTCGACGGGTCGGGCGAGGTCCGCACGTTCTTCACGGTGTCGGTGCGGCTCATGTTCCCCGCGCTCGTGACCGTGTTCCTGTTCCAGTTCGTCGCGATCTGGAACAACTTCTTCCTCCCGCTGATCATGCTCCGCGACGAGGCCGTCTTCCCCGTGACGCTCGGCCTCTACTCCTGGAACACCCAGGTGAACCAGATCCCCGAGCTGCGCGGCCACGTGCTCGTCGGGGCGTTGCTCGCGATCATCCCGCTGATCGTCGTCTTCCTGCTGCTGCAGCGCTTCTGGCGCAACGGGCTCGGAGCCGGCTCGGTGAAGTGACCGCTCGTCGATCGACCGCTCATCGCCCGGCAGCACCCTGCCTGCCGTGCGCCCTTCCACAGATAAGGACAACCATGCGTCTCACCAAGGCCGCCAGCGTCGGCGCCCTCACCGCGGTCGCCCTGCTCGTCGCCGGCTGCTCGTCGAACGACGGCTCCTCTTCCGGGGGCGACGCCGCCGCCGGCGCCTGCGAGCCGTCGGACGGCGCTGTCGAGCTCACGTTCACAACGTGGATCCCGGGCATCGAGGAGGTCGTCGACGTCTGGAACGAGGCGAACGCCGACATCCAGGTGACAGTGCAGACGGGGCCCAACGGCAACGGCGGCACCTACCAGAACTTCTTCAACCAGCTCAAGGCCGGCAACGCGCCCGACCTCGGGCAGATCGAGTACGACGCGCTGCCGAACTTCCGCGTCCAGGACGGGCTCACCGACCTCGGGGCGTGCGCCGACGTGCTGGCCGCGCAGGGCGACTTCGTCGACTGGACCTGGGACCAGGTGAGCTTCGGCGAGAACGGGCACGCGTACGCGATCCCGCAGGACGCCGGCCCGATGGCGCTCTTCTACCGCGCCGACCTGTTCGAGGCGAACGGCATCGCCGTCCCGACGACGTGGGCCGAGTACGCCGCCGCGGCGGAGAAGGTCAAGGCCGCCGGCGGGCACATCACGAACTTCTCGCAGAGCGACGTCAACCAGTTCGCGGGCCTCGTGTGGCAGGCGGGCGGCACCTGGTTCTCGAACGACGGAGACGAGTGGGGCGTCGGCCTCGCGGGCGAGGAGTCCACGCAGGTCGCCGAGTACTGGCAGGACCTCATCGACCGGGACCTCGTCTCGAGCGTCCCGCCGTGGACGAGCGAGTGGGACAACGCCTACAACACCGGCGCCGCGTGGACGTGGGTCTCGGCGGTGTGGGGCGCCAACTCGATCTCGAGCGGTGCCCCCGACACCGCGGGCAAGTGGGCCGTCGCGCCCATGCCGCAGTGGGAGGCGGGCGACGATGCCGCCGGCAACTGGGGCGGCTCGTCGACTGCGGTCTTCAAGGGCTCGGAGCACGTCTACGAGGCCTCGAAGTTCGCGCTCTGGCTCAACACGTCCGACGAGGCGCTCACGCTGCTCAACAAGGGCGCGAACCTCTACCCGGCGACGAAGGCCGGCGCGGCCCTGCCGGCGCTCGCGGAGGGTGTCGAGTTCTACGGCGGCCAGGCGATCTACGACGTGTTCGCCGAGGCCTCGACGCAGGTCCCCGCGGGCTTCACGTGGGGCCCGACGATGACGCAGGTCTACGCGGACGTCTCCGACGGCTTCAAGGGCGCGGTCTCCGGGTCGGGGACGCTCCTCGCGTCGCTCGAGTCGGCGCAGGGGTCGACGATCTCGACGCTCGAGTCGCAGTCCATCCCCGTCGCCAAGTGACCGCATGATCCAGCACCTGCGCGCAGCAGGGTCGAGCCTCGTGCTCGACGTCCCGGTGCGGGGCGGCGGGGACCTCCCCGCCGTCCTGCACTGGGGGCGCGACCTCGGCCCGCTCGACGACGACTCCCTCGCCGGGCTCGCGGCGGCGCTGGTCCCGGCCGTCCCGCCGAGCGCGATCGACACCCCGCTGCGCATGTCGATCCTGCCGACCCGCGAGCAGGGGTGGACGGGGCGGCCGGGCTTCGAGGGCTTCTGGTCCGGCTCGGGGGAGCCGGCGGCTGCGCTGGTCATGGCCGGCGCCGAGCCGGTGGGCGACCGCGCGATCCGGCTGCGCCTGGCCGACGCCGCGGGCACGCTCGCTGTGACGACCGACGTCGAGCTCACCGAGCACGGCGTCCTCCGCGTCCGCAGCACCCTCGAGAACCGGGGTGACGACACGTTCGTGCTGGGGGCGCTCGACGCGTCCCTGCCGGCGCCGAACCGCGCCCGCGAGGTGCTCGACTTCACCGGGCTGTGGGCGCATGAGCGGCGACCGCAGCGACTGACACTCGGCCACGGAGCGTGGACACGCGAGACGCGCCACGGCCGGCCCGGCCACGACGACCCCTTCCTGCTGGTCGCGGGGACGCCAGGGTTCGGGTTCCGCTCGGGGGAAGTCTGGGCGACGCACGTCGCGTGGAGCGGCGACAAGCGCCAGTGGGCCGAGCGCCAGGCCCTGGGCCATGCCCTCCTGGGCGGCGGCGAGCTGCTCGCGCCCGGCGAGGTGCGGCTCGCGCCGGGCGGGCGGTACACCGCGCCGTGGCTCGTGGCGGCGTGGTCCGACGCCGGGCTCGACGGCCTGTCCGACCGGTTCCACCCGTGGATCCGGTCCTGGTCGACGATCCGGCGCGCGCGGCCCGTCGTGCTCAACACCTGGGAGGCCGTCTACTTCGACCACGACCACGCGACGCTCAACCGCCTGGTGGACGCCGCGGCCGACGTGGGGGTCGAGCGGTTCGTGCTCGACGACGGCTGGTTCACCGGCCGCACCGACGCTGCCCGTGCGCTCGGCGATTGGACTGTCGACCCGGTCGCGTGGCCCGACGGCCTGCACCCGCTCGTCGAGCGGGTCCACGCGCGCGGCATGGAGCTCGGGCTCTGGGTCGAGCCGGAGATGGTCAGCCCCGACTCCGACCTCGCGCGAGCCCACCCCGACTGGGTGGTGGGCGGCTCGAGCCTGCCGACGTGGCGCGACCAGCGCACACTCGACCTCGGCCACCCCGACGCGTACGTGCACGTGCGCGACGCCCTCGCCGCGCTGCTCGACGAGTACCCGATCACCTCGCTCAAGTGGGACCACAACCGCGACCTGCTGCACGGCTCGGCGCACCGCCAGACGACCGCGCTGTACCGGCTGATCGACGAGCTGCGCGCACGGTTCCCCGCGGTGGAGATCGAGTCGTGCGCGTCCGGGGGAGCCCGCATCGACCTGGGGATCCTCGAGCGGGTCGACCGCGTGTGGACGTCCGACACGAACGACCCGCTCGAGCGTCAGGGCATCCAGCGCTGGACCGGGGTGCTCGTGCCGCCCGAGTACCTGGGCGGCCACCTCGGGGCGCCCCGCGCCCACACGACCGGACGCGTCGCGAGCACCGGCTTCCGGTGCGCCACGGCCATGTTCGGCAGCGCCGGGATCGAGTGGGACCTCACCCGCGCGGGTGCCGACGAGCTCGACGAGGTCCGGGCTTGGGTCGCCGACCACGTGGCCCGACGCGGACTGCTCCACTCGGGACGGGTTGTCCGTGCCGACAGCGCGGACCCGGGCGTCCTGGTGCACGGCGTCATCGCCCCCGACGGCAGTGCGGCGTTGTTCGCCGTCGTCGCCCTCGCGGCGGCCGAGGCGGCCCTGCCTGCGCCGGTGCGGCTCATCGGCCTCGACCCGGAGCGCGTCTATCGCGTCCGGACTGTCGGGGCGCCGCCGCTGCTGGTGCAGGCCGCGCCCCCGCCCTGGCTCGCGCGCGGGGAGGCCACGCTGCCCGGACGGGTCCTCGTCGACGTCGGGCTCGCCGCGCCGCTGCTCGCCCCGGAGAACGCCGTGCTGCTCGCGGTCGACGCAGTGGGCCCTGCGGGCCCGATCGGCCTGGCCGACGACGTTACATTCGACCCATGACCCCTCCAGGCCGGCGCCGCGCCACGATCCACGACGTCGCCGCCGAGGCGGGGGTCTCGCGGGGGACCGTGTCTCGGCTGCTCAACGGCACGTCATACGTCTCCTCCGAGGCGCGCGAGGCGATCGAGAAGGCCATCGCCAAGGTCGGCTACGTGCAGAACACCGCCGCGCGCAACCTCGTGACGCGGCGCTCGCGGGCCGTCGGGTTCGTGGTCCACGAGCCGCACGAGCTGTTCCTCGACGACCCGAACATCGGCGCGATCCTGCTGGGCGCCAACGAGGTGGTCTCCGAGGCGGACTTCCAGCTCGTGGTCCTCGTGCTCGACTCGGAGCGCGACAGCCAGCGCGTCGCCGATTATTTGCGCGGTGGGTTCGTCGACGGCGCGGTGCTCGTCTCCGCCCGCCAGCACGACACGATCGCAGGCGCCGTCGAGCGCCTCGGGCTGCCCGCCGTCTTCATCGGGCACCCCCCGGGGCACCCCGCGATCCCGTACGTCGGCATCGACAACCGCTCGGCCGCGCGCGCGGTGACGCAGGAGCTGCTCGGCACCGGGCGGCGGCGGGTGGCGATGGTCGCGTGCGCGCTCGACCGCGACTCCGGCTCCGACCGACTCGCGGGGTTCCGCGACGCGCTCGGCGAACGGTTCGACCCCCGCCTCGTCGTCGACCATCCGCTCTACTCGTACGCGAGCGGCCTCGAGGGCGCCCGGGAGCTGCTGCGCCGCGAGCCGGCGATCGACGGCATCTTCGCCGCGTCGGACGCGGTCGCCGCCGGGGTGCTGGAGGCGCTCCGCGAGACCGGCCGCTCGGTGCCGGGCGACGTCGGCGTCGTCGGCTTCGACGACAGCGCCTGGGCGGTGCGCTGCGTGCCCGCGCTGTCCACGGTGCGCCAGCCCGCGCGCC
Organism: Cellulomonas timonensis; assembly: GCF_900046455.1. Taxonomy (GTDB): domain Bacteria; phylum Actinomycetota; class Actinomycetes; order Actinomycetales; family Cellulomonadaceae; genus Cellulomonas_A; species Cellulomonas_A timonensis. Next base: position 94,083 of record NZ_FCOT01000010.1, on the reverse strand, counting down.
TGATGGGTCGGCGCGCCGCGGAGATCGTGCTCGGCCAGATCGAGGGCGTCGAGGTGGAGCCGGGCGGCGCGCTGCTCGACACCGAGGTGGTCTGGCGCGCCTCGGCGTGACCCACACGGTGGTGATGACCTGCCCCCGGGCGTAGATCGAGTATGAGGGTGCGAATAGTAGGTTTCAGGCCTACTATTTGCAGAGTGAAGGAGAAGGCGAGCGTCGTTCGACTGGCTGCCCGCGCGCCGCTGCGGACGATCCGAACGCGTGATCTCAGCGCGGTCTACGCGCACCCACGCTCGGAGGCTCGTGCCGTCGAGCAGCGCGGGCTGCTCCACCGGCTCGCGCACGGTTTCTACTGTGCCGTCCCACCTGAATATGACGCTGCCGTCTGGCGGCCCACGCTGGAGGCGGCCGCCGTGGGGATCGCCACCGCGATCTACGGTGAGCGTGTGCCGGTCCTCACGGGCCTGTCCGCTGCCCGTGTGCACGGTGCGCTTCCGCGAGCGATCGGCGCGGCGTTCGTCGCGGTTCCCGCGAAGCGTCGGCCGTTGAAGCTCGCCGACCGCTCCGGCGAGGTCCGCTTCGTGATGCGCGATGTCGCCGCACTCGACGCGGTCCTCGTGCCCACCGACCTGGGCGCAGCACTCGCCACGACCCTCGAGCAGACCATCCTCGACCTTGCCCGTGCGGATCCCCGAGGGGAGGACGAAGCCGCGCAGACGGCTATTGACGCCCTGTGGCCCGAGTGTGACCACGTCGCACTAGAGAGCATCGCCGCCACGCAGCGGATGAGGGCGACCTACGCGCGGATCGCTGAGGGTCGATGACGGGATCCCAGCACGCGGAGTGGGAGTCGGTTGCCGAGCGCTTCGGCGTCGAAATGGAGCAGGTGCGCCGCGACCACCTCGTCTCCCACGTCCTCGGAGCGATCGCGTCGGGGGTGCCGACCGATGACATCGTGTTCTTCGGGGGGACTGCGCTGTCGCGCACGCACCTCGCCGACGCTCGTCTCAGTGAGGACATCGATCTGATCGCGTTGGCGCCTCGCGCCGATGTCGCCCCACGGATCGAGGCGGCGGTTCGGCGCGGGCTCGCCCGCAGCCACGGACGCCCGCCCTGGCGTCCGGCCCTCACCGCGACCACGGGCTCCCAGTCGGCAACGCTCACTGTCGACGGGACCGCGAGCGTCCAGGTCCAGCTCGTCGGCGGCAGCGGCTACCTGTGGCCCACAGAGGTCCGGGAGATCGAACAGCGCTATTCCGATGCGCCTCCGGCTCGGCTGCGCACGCTCACCGCCGCGGGCTTCGCGGCCGCCAAGCTCGCCGCGTGGATGGAACGGCGGGCGTCACGTGACCTCTATGACCTGTGGGCGCTGGGCGAGCGCGGCCTCATCGACGGGGAGGCGCTCGATGTCTTCATCAAGTTCGGCCCGTCAGGCAGGCCCCCAGGCGAGTGGGTCTTCACCACCGCCGTAGATGAGGCCGTCTGGCAGTTCGCATTGCGGCACCAGACCGTGCTCCGCGTCTCCGCAGCCGACGCGCTTGTCGCCGTCCGCGACGCGTGGGCGGCGGCGATGGACCGTCGCTGAACCGCACGTCCAGTCCGCGCGTGTGCGTTCTGGGCGCGCCGTCGCGCTGAGCTGGGTCGACGCGGAGGGCGGCGGGGGACCTTGGCCCGACGTCGTGGCTGGTCAGGCCGCATAGTCTCCGAGAGGTGACGGCGTCGTCCACCGGCGCCTGCCCGCAATGTCGCGGGGTCGCACATTGGCGCAAAGGAGCAGTCGATGAAGGCAGCGTTCGTGACCGGTCCGAACACCCTCGAGATCCGGGAGGTCCCCGATCCTGTCCCGGGCGACCGCGACATCGTCGTGAAGATGCGCGCCTGCGGCATCTGCGGCTCGGACACGTCCTACTACGTGATGGGCGCCCTGCCCGGCTATCCGGCCATGCCCGGCGGACTGCCGATCGGGCATGAGCCGACGGGTGTGGTCTCGGCGGTCGGCAAGGACGTGACCGGGTTGGCCGAGGGCGACGCGGTCTTCATCAACCCGATGGCGGCGCCGAGCGGCGTGATCGGCAACGGCGGCCGCCTCGGCGCGCTAGCGGAGTATCTGCTAGTCGAGGACTGCGAGGTGGGCGTCAGCGTCAAGAAGATCCGCGACGACATCCCGTTCGAGGTGACGGCGCTCAACGAGCCGATGGCCGTCGCGCTGCACGCGGTCAACCGGGGCGAGCCGATGCCCACCGACAAGGTGGTGATCTTCGGCGCCGGCCCGATCGGCCTGGGCGCGCTGATCTGGCTGAAACTGCGCGGCGTCGACCACGTGGTGGTGGCCGATGTCCAGCAGGACCGGCTCGACCTGGCGAAGCGCATGGGCGCCGACGCGGTGCTCGACTCCAGCGGCAGCCCCGAGGAGGTCACCGCCCGGCTGATGGAGCTCCACGGCTCGGCGGCCAACGGCATCGGGCTGCCGCGCGCGGGGACGGACCTGTACATCGACGTGGCGGGCGCCCAGGCGTCCTTCGACGCGATCGTGGCGTCGGCCAAGACGCGGGCCCGGGTCTCGACGGCGGGTGTGTACAAGCACGCGCTCTCCCTGGACATGAGCATGGCGCTCATGGCGGAGCTCGACCTGCGGTGGGCGATGGGCTACCCGACGGAGATCTTCGACGTGACCGACCAGCTGGCGGAGCACTGGGAGCAGTTCGCCCCGATGATCAGCCACCGGATCCCGTTCGCGGACCTGCAGAAGGGCTTCGACCTGCTGACCACGCCGAGCGGCGCGGTGAAGGTGTCGATCCTGTTCGACTGAGCGGTGCAGTGGCTGAGCGGTGCGGTGACTGAGCGGTGCGGTGACCGGGCCTGGCGACGCGAGACGGCGTCGTCAGGCCCGGCGCCGGCCGGTCAGCTGGGGGAGGCCCGTCGGCGGACGAGGGCGACCAGCCGGCCGAAGTTGAGCGTCCAGCCGACGCCGAACACCTCCGGCTTCACCACTTGGGCGTCATCCGGCGACCACATCCGCTCGCGGATCCGGTCGACGGTGGGCCTGCGGAAGTCGTAGGGGACGAACCTGGCGACGTTGCCGTGCCACGTCCTCTGCTCTTTCGGTGTGCGGAGCTCCTTGACGATGGCGGCGATGGTCAGCGCGATCACGATCAGCCGGACCACCTTCGCCAGGCCGCCGGGGTCCTTCTTCTTGTGCGGGCCGTCGTGCGAGCCCATGGCCTGGTGATGCGAACCCACGATGGCCTCCTCATCCGGTGACAGTGCATCCATGCTCCACCTGGCAGGGCTCGGTGGCCAGGGACCACTGTCGCGAGGCGGTAACCTGGTCTCGCTGCGATCGCCGCAAGGCTGATCGCGCACTCGAAGGCCGTCATCCCTCTCGCCGGGGGTGGCGGTCCTTCTTGTTTTCCGGCTGTGCCGAGCCGCGACTGAGGTCGAGTCGGCGCCACCGTGGCGGACCTCGGTCCTGGTGCGGGCTGTATGCCTCCCCACCTGCGACGTCGCGCAGGCTGACGTCGGGCCGTAGGTCCTGTTGAGCCGGTGGTCCCCGGGTTTAACCTTGCGGTGACTCCACAGGAGGTGTCCCCAATGAAGGTGACAGACAAGACCATCGCCGTGACCGGCGGCGGCAACGGAATCGGCCGGGAGTTGGTCCTGGGCCTCCTTGAGCGCGGAGCGCGCGTGGCGGCGCTCGACATCAGCGAAGACGGCCTGAAGGCCACGCTGGACCGCGCGGGCAGCCGATCGGACAGGCTCTCGACGCACGTCGTGGACATCACCGACCGCGCGGCGGTCGAGGCGTTGCCCGCGGCGATCATCGCGGAGCACGGCCAGGTGGACGGGCTGATCAACTGCGCTGGTGTGATCCAGCCGTTCGTGCCGCTGATCGACCTCGACTACCCGGACATCGAGCGCGTCATGGCCATCAACTTCTGGGGCCTGATGCACACGACCAAGGCGTTCCTGCCGTATCTGGTCGCCAGGCCGAGCGCGCACATCGTCAACGTCTCCAGCATGGGCGGGTTCATCCCCGTGCCCGGGCAGACCGTGTACGGCGCGTCGAAGGCGGCCGTGAAGCTGCTCACGGAGGGGCTGCATTCCGAGCTCGCCGAGACGCCGGTGTCTGTGACCGTGGTGTTCCCGGGCGCGATCCACACAGAGATCACCAAGAACTCGGGCGTCGAGATGCACGGGAAGCCCGACGCGGCCACGGCAGACCAGTCGAAGCACAAGATGACCTCGGCCCCCGACGCGGCGCGCATCATCCTCGACGGGATGGAGCGCGACGCCTACCGGGTCACCGTCGGGAAGGACGCCACGATGCTGGACCGGCTGGCGCGGCTGTCGCCCCGGCGGTCCGCGGCGCTCATCCAGAAGAAGATGAAGGACCTGCTCGACTGACGGACATCCGGCCCCGGCTAGGCCCCACCCCACCTCCAGCCGGGGCCGGTTTCACACCGCGCTTCCCCGTCGGGCGGCATGCTGTGGGCGTGCCCCTGACCCTGACCCCGCACGCGGGCGAGCCCGTCGCCGCGCCCTGGACCGCCGCCTCGACCGACGACCTGCTGCGCCTGCTCGGCGCCACTCAGGGCGCCACCGCTGGCAGGCCGAGGATCATCGCCGTCGACGGCCGCAGCGCCGGCGGCAAGACGACCCTCGCGGCACGCATGAACGCCGCCGTCCCCGCCTCGGCGATCGTCCACACCGACGATGTGGCCTGGAACGAGTCGTTCTTCGGCTGGGCGCCGCTGCTCGCCAGCGGGGTGCTCGAGCCGCTGCGCCGCGGGCTCGCCGTCTCCTTCCAGCCGCCCGCCTGGCCGGCGCATGGGCGCGAGGGCGCCATCGAGGTCCCCGCCGGGCTCGACCTCGTGATCGTCGAGGGCGTCGGCGCCAGCCAGCGCGCGCTCACCGATCTGTTGGACGCGGCCGTGTGGGTGCAGTCCGACGCCGCCGAGGCGGAGCGCCGGGGCATCGCCCGCGACATCGCGCAGGGTGTGAACGGCGACGAGGCGGCCAGCGTCGAGTTCTGGCACGGGTGGATGGCCCAGGAGCTGCCGTTCCTCGCCGACGACCGGCCGTGGGAGCGGGCCGACGTGATCGTCTGCGGCACACCGGGCCTGGTGACGGGCGTGGACGCGGCATCCACTGGGCACGAGGTCCTGCTCGTCGTGCCCACGCCACGTGATCGCGGGTGATGTGGCGCAGTCGAGCCCCGAGTTGCGCACGAGCGCCCAGCGCGGCGCGAGACAATGGCCGCATGTCGACGACTGACCAGCAGCACCCCTGGGTGAAGAACTACCAGCCGGGCGTGCCGGCTGAGATCGACCTGCCCACCGAGTCCCTCGTGGCGTTGTTCGAGCGCTCGGTGGCCGAGGGCGGGAGCCATCCGGCGTTGGAGTTCTTCGGTCGTCGCACCACGTACACCGAGCTCGGCGACCAGGTCGCACGGGCGGCGGAGGGGCTGCGCCGGCTCGGAGTCAGGGCAGGGGACCGGGTGGCGTTGGCGCTGCCGAACTGCCCGCAGCACGTGATCGCGTTCTACGCGGTGCTCCGGCTGGGCGCCATCGCTGTGGAGCACAACCCGCTCTACACGTCCCGCGAGCTGCGGCACCTCTTCGAGGACCACCAGGCCCGGGTGGTGATCGCCTGGGACAAGGCAGTCCCCGCGATCCAGGCGTTCCCGGCCGATGTGGAGATCGATCACATCGTCTCGGTGAACCTGCTCAAGGCGTTCCCGACGGTCAAGCGCCTGGCCCTGGGCCTGCCGGTGAAGAAGCTGCGCGCGACGCGCGACGCGCTGACGGCCCCCGCGCCGGGGACCATCCCGTGGGAGAAGCTGCTCTCCGCCGATCCGATCGACGGCGCGCACCCGCGCCCGTCCGTGGAGGACCTGGCCGCGATCCAGTACACGTCGGGCACCACGGGCCTGCCCAAGGGCGCGATGCTCACGCACTTCAACCTGTACTCCAACGCGCTCCAGGGCGAGGCGTGGATGCACGGCGCGGAGCTCCGCAAGGAGATCTTCTACGCGATCCTGCCGATGTTCCACGCGTTCGGGATGACGCTCTACCTGACGTACGGCATCCGCAAGCAGGCCCTGATCGTGCTGTTCCCGAAGTTCGACCCGGACCTCATCCTCGACGCGATGAAGAAGTCTCCGGCGACGGTGTACTGCGCGGTGCCGCCCATCTACGAGCGGACGGCACTGGCCGCGAAGGAGAAGGGCGTCTCGCTGCGCTCGTGCAAGTACTGCATCTCGGGCGCGATGAACCTGCCGCCGCACGTCGTGGAGCTGTGGGAGTCGGTGTCGGGCGGCCTGCTGGTCGAGGGCTACGGCATGACGGAGTCCTCGCCGGTGGCCCTGGGCAACCCGTTCCACCCGACGCGTCGCACGGGCACCATCGGGGTGCCGTTCCCGTCGACGTCGATGCGCGTGGTCGACGTGAACGACCCGACTGTCGACGTGGCGCAGGGGGAGCCGGGCGAGCTGCTGCTGCAGGGGCCGCAGGTGTTCCAGGGCTACTGGAACAACCCGGAGGAGACGGCGAAGACCCTGCTGCCCGGCGGGTGGCTGCGCACGGGCGACATCGTCACGGTGGACGAGGACGGCTTCACGACGATCGTGGACCGCGCCAAGGAGATCATCATCACGGGCGGCTTCAACGTCTCCCCGTCGGAGGTGGAGGCCGTGCTGCGGCTGCACCCGGACGTCGCGGACGTCGCGGTGATCGGCAAGCCGCTCGAGCGGGGCGGTGAGATGGTCGTCGCGGCCGTGGAGCTGGAGCCGGGCGTCGCGCTCGACGAGGAGGCGCTGCGGGCGTTCTGCCGTGAGCGGCTGGCCGCCTACAAGGTGCCGCGACGCGTGGTGCAGATCCAGGACACGCCCCGTTCGATGCTCGGCAAGGTGCTCCGCAAGCAGGTGCGCGAGCAGGTCATCCCGACGCTCTGAGGGCGGGGTGGACGTGGTGGAGGCCCAGCGCATGGCGCGGGGCCTGATGGCGGAGCACGGCCTGAAGCGCTGGACCCTGGTGCTCGACCGGGCCAAGACGCGGGCCGGGGTGTGCCGGGCGGGGCGGCGTGAGATCGGGCTGTCGCGTGAGCTGACGGCGCTGCACTCGGCGGAGCAGGTCCGCGACACGGTGCTGCATGAGATCGCCCACGCGCTCGTGGGGCCAGGGCACGGGCATGACGCGGTGTGGCGGGCGACGGCTGTGCGGGTCGGCGGCAGCGGCGAGCGGTGTGTGCCGTCCGACGCCCCGAAGGTCGAGGGGCCGTGGGTGGGGGTGTGCCCGGCCGGGCATCGCATGAGCGTGCACCGGCGGCCGGTGCGGGTGCGGCCCTGCCCGACGTGCTCGCCGACGCTGGACCTGGACGCGTTGTACACGTGGACGCTGCGGGGCCAGCCGGCGCCGATGCACCCGGCGTACGTGGCGGAGTTGGCGCATGTCCGGGCCGCGGCGCGCAGCGCTGCTGGCGGGCTGACGGGCATGCCGGGCGCCACGGCCGACCTGGCGCCGGGGGAGAGGGTGCGGCTGCTCGGCGGCGGCAAGTACGCGGGCCTGGTCGGGGTGATCGAGAAGCGTGGGCGCACCCGGTACGCCGTGCGGACGCCGCGGGGCGTGGTGAGCGCCCCGTTCACGCTCGTCGGGCGGCTGGCGGAGCCGTCCAGGGCTCCCGGGTCGGTCACGTAGGCTCGCGCCCATGCACTGCTCGTACTTCGCCGCAGCGCAGTGCCGCTCCTGCACGTTGATGGGGCAGCCGTACGCCGAGCAGCTCGCGGGCAAGCAGCGCCACGCCGACCTCGCCCTCGGGCGCCCCGAGGGCCTGCAGTGGCTGCCCCCGGTCTCCAGCCCCGAGTCGGGCTTCCGCAACAAGGCGAAGCTGGTGGTGGGCGGCGACGCGCACGATCCGACGCTGGGCATCCTCGACGCCGACGGGCGCGGGGTGGACCTGCGCCTCTGCGGGCTGTACACCCCGGGACTGCGGGCGGCGTTCCCGGTGCTGGCCGAGTTCGTGGCGCGCGCCGGCATCGCGCCGTACAGCGTGCCCCAGCGCACCGGCGAGCTGAAGTACCTGCTGGTCACCGAGTCGCCCGACGGCGAGCTCATGCTGCGGCTGGTGCTGCGCTCGCAGGAGTCGGTCGCCCGGATCCGCAAGCACCTGCCGTGGTTGCAGTCGGCCTTGCCGCGGCTGGCGGTCGTGTCCGTGAACCTGCACCCCGAGCACAAGGCGACGGTCGAGGGTGAGCGGGAGATCGTGCTCACCGAGCAGCAGACGCTGCGGATGCGCCTGGGCGGCGTCGACCTGCACCTGCGCCCGCAGAGCTTCTTCCAGACGAACACCGACGTCGCCGCGGCGCTCTACCGTCAGGCCGCCGCGTGGGTGGCCGAGAAGTCGCCCGCCTCGGTGTGGGACTTGTACTGCGGGGTCGGCGGGTTCGCGCTGCACGTCGCCGAGCCCGAGCGCGAGGTGGTGGGCATCGAGACCAGCGTGGAGGCAGTGGCGAGCGCGCGGCTCAGCGCGCAGGAGGCCGGCCTGGACCGGGTGACGTTCCAGGCCGGCGACGCGACGGCGTTCGCGCTCGCGGCGGAGCGGGCGCCCGACCTGGTCGTGGTGAACCCGCCCCGGCGCGGGCTCGGCGAGGACCTCAGCCGCTGGCTCGAGGAGTCCTCGGCGCAGCACGTCGTGTACTCGAGCTGCCATGCGGGGTCGCTGGCCCGCGACCTCGCGTTGATGCCGTCGCTGCGCCCACGCCAGGCGCAGGTGCTCGACATGTTCCCGCAGACGGCGCACTACGAGGTGCTGACCCTGCTCGAACGGGTCTAGGGCGGGGTCAGGCCAGCGAGAGGAAGAGCTTCTCCAGCTTCTGCACGTCTAGCGTCTGCTCGCCCTCGTCGGTCTTCGTCATGCACTGCCGCATGCCCGAGGCGATGATCGCGAATCCGGCGCGGTCCAGGGCGCGGGACACGGCGGAGAGCTGGGTGACGACGTCCTCGCAGTCCCGGCCCTCGTCGAGCATCCGCACCACGGCGTTGAGCTGCCCCTGGGCGCGCTTGAGCCGGTTGCTGACCTTGGCCATCTCGTCCCTGTCGAGCTCCATGGCGGTTCCTCCTCGGTGACTGCTGGGCACGATACCCCGGTGGGTACCGGCGGGGGTGTCGCTCAGCGACGGCACGCGCACCGCTGATCGGGCGTGACCTGGGACATCACGTCGTCGACATGCAGGCCGCAGCCGTCCCACGTCGTCTTGCCGCAGGTGGCGCAGGGGACGGGGAAGCACATGGGGAACTCCTTCGGTGGTGCGGATGGGGGAGGTGTGGGGAAGGTCAGCGACGCACGGCGCCGCCGGCGGCCTGCCAGGGGGTGGCGCGGCGGACAGCGTCGAGGGTGAGCCAGCCGCCTGACAGGTTGCGGGCGTCCACGCCATGCGCCAGCAGGATGCGGGTGGCCAGGTAGGAGCGGACGCCGCTCGCGCAGTGCACCTTCACCGGGCGGCCGTCGGCGGCCGCGAGCACCTCGTCCAGGCGTGCGCGCAACTCGGTGTGCGGGATGTTCAGCGCGCCGTCCAGATGGCCGGCCGCGAACTCCGCGGCGGAGCGCACGTCCAGCACCAGGCTGGTGCGCAGCGCCTCGTCGAGGTCCCAGGCCTGCCACTGCGGCATGGCGCCGCTCAGCACGTTCTGCGCCACGAATCCCAGCATGTTCACGGGGTCCTTGGCGGAGCCGTACGGCGGGGCGTAGGCGAGCTCGAGCTCGGCCAGGTCGTCTGCGGTCATCTCGGCGCGCAGCGCGGTGGCGAGCACGTCGATGCGCTTGTCCACCCCGGACCGGCCCACGGCCTGGGCGCCCAGCAGGCGGCCGTCGGGCGCGAACGAGGCCGTCAGGTGCATCGTCTCGGCGCCGGGGTAGTAGCCGGCGTGGTGCGCGGGGTGCAGGTGCACCACCTCATGCGCGATGCCCGCCTGGCGCAGCGTGGCCTGGCTGGCGCCGGTGACGGCCGCGGTGAGCCCGAAGACCCGCACGATGGCGGTCCCGAGGACTGCCGCCTGGGGGGTGGTGCGGCGCCCGGTGATGGAGTCGGCGGCGCGGCGGCCCTGGCGGTTGGCGGGGCCGGCCAGCGGGACGGGCCCGACGGCGCCGGTGACGGCGTGCACCACCTCGACCGCGTCGCCCACGGCCCAGATATGCGGGTCGGAGGTGCGCTGGTCCGCGTCGACTGTGATGGCGCCGGTGGGGCCGGTGTCGAGGCCCGCCTCACGGGCGAGGTCGCCGGCGGGGCGCACCCCGACGTTCACCACGACGAGGTCGGCGGCGAGCCGCGTGCCGTCGGACAGGGCCACGGTGACGCGGTGGCCGTCGGCGGCGGGATGGACCGACTGGGCCGAGACGCCGAGGTGCAGGCTGACGCCGTGATCGGCGAGCTCGTCGGCCAGCAGCGGCGCGAGCTCGGCGTCGAGCGGGGGCAGCACGTGGTGGGCCAGTTCCACCAGGTCGACGCGCACCCCTCGTGCGGTGAGCGCCTCCACCGCCTCGAGGCCGATGAACCCGGCGCCCACCACGACGGCGCGCGGGGTGGCGCCTGGCGCCTGCGCGGCGGTGATCCGATCGACCTCGGCGCGCAGCGCGTCGACGTCCGGGATCGTCCGCAGGGTGTGCACGGCGGGGTGGTCGAGGCCGTCGATCGGGGGCCGCACGGCGACGCCGCCCGGCGCGAGCAGCAGCGCGTCGTAGCCGAGCTGGTGCTCGCCGTGCGGGTCGCGGACGGTGACGGTGCGGGCCGCCGGGTCCACCGAGACGGCCTCGTGACGGGTCCGCACGTCGAGGGCGAGGGCGTCGGCGAGCGACTGGGGCGTGTGCAGCAGCAGGTCGTCGCGGCGCTCGATCTCGCCGGACAGGTGGTACGGCAGGCCGCAGTTCGCGAACGACACGTGCTCAGACTTCTCGAGCACGATGATCTCGGCGCGCTCGTCGTTGCGACGGGCGCGCGCGGCGGCGCTCATGCCGCCGGCGACGCCGCCGACGATGACGATCCGGCGGGCGGCGCCGCCGTCGGGGACGGGGTTGGAGCGGGGGGTCAGGTGCTGGTCCACACCCCGACTATATACCCCCGGGGGTATCAACTCAGCGGCTGAAGCCGAACCGGTCCACCCTGCGGTGGAACCGCATGCCTCCCATGCCGCCCAGCACCGAGCCCACCAGGCTCGCCACCGCGATCACGACCAGCGCGACCACCCCCGCGAACGTGAGGGAACCCTCGTCCAGTGGCACCGTGGGAACGCCGTTCAGCTCCGCCAGCACGTTGTAGCGGGCGCCGGCGATCGCTGTGAGGACGGCCACCGCCACCGACAGCACCACGGCCCACAGCCACACGGCGACGCCCTGCCGCGCGCCGTTGAAGCGCGCCATCCGCCCGGCCACATACCCGCCGCAGTAGTAGGCCACCAGGACGACCAGCAACAGGAGGATGCCGGAGACGATCCCGACGGTCGTCGGATCGGCGGCGGCCTGGTCCGTCGCCGCGTCGATGTCGGTGTTGCTGGCCGCGCCGATCGCGATGCCCACAGCCGCCACGATGGCGGTCAGCAGCACGACCGTGCCCGTCGCGGTGAGCCATCCGAAGAATGCGGAGCCCACCTTGACGCCGCCGAACCGCTCCCGCTCGCGCTCCACCACCGCGTCGCCGATGCGCGCCGCGCTGGAGCCGTCGCCGATGCGCGCCGCGCTGGAGCCGTGGGGCTCTGGCCGGTAGGCGGGGGGCTGGTCGTGGGGGTCCATCGGGGTGCTCATCAGCCGGCCTCCTCAGGAGTGCGGGAGCCGAGGCCGCCGGGACAACCGCAGGGTCCGAGGCCGCGCTCTCGGCTCGTCCACCCCGGTCCGAATGGACCTCACCACGCTACGCCCCGCGAGTGCGCGCGGCGACCGGTGGCCGGGCCGTCCTCCCGCGGCGCGGCGCCGGGTCCGCGTGCGACGAGGCGCGATGCGAGGATGGGCAGATGCCCGAGGCAGACCCCATCGCCACAGCCGACACGACGTCAGGGGACGCCCGTTCGTGGCACGTCCTGACGATCGACGAGGCCAAGACCGCGCTCGCCGTCGATCCCCGACGAGGCCTGGACGGCCCTGAGATCGCCCGACGGCTGGCGGACGTCGGCCCCAACCAGCTCGAGCAGGCGCCCCCGACGCCGGCGTGGCGCAAGGTCCTGGCCCTCCTGGTCGAGCCGATGACGCTCGTGCTGCTGGCCGCGGCGGTGGTCAGCGCGGTGGTGTCCCGTGAGCTCGAGACGCCCATCGTCATCCTCGTGGTGGTCGTCTTCAACGCGATCCTCAACCTGGTCCAGGAGCGCCGGGCCGAGAACAGCCTCCGCGCGCTGCAGGACATGACCGTCACGCGCGCGACAGTGCGCCGGGACGGGCGGGTCGAGCAGGTCGAGGCCGACGGGCTCGTGCCCGGGGACGTCGTGCTGCTGGAGCCGGGCGATGTCGTCCCGGCTGACGGGCGGCTGATCGAGGCGGCGGGCCTGGAGGTGCAGGAGTCGGCCCTCACCGGGGAGTCGGCGCCGGTCAGCAAGGACGTGTCCGCGCTGGGCGACCCTGCCGCGAGCCTCGGCGACCGCACCGACATGGCCTACATGAGCACCGCCGTCACCCGTGGGCGCGGCGCGCTGCTCGTCACGGCCACCGGCATGCGCACCGAGATCGGCCGCGTCGCGGGGCTGCTCAGCTCGGCCGGGCGGGAGACCACGCCGCTGCAACGGCAGATCGCCCAGCTCGCGACGTTCCTCAGCGTCATCGCCGGCGTCGTCATCGTCATCGTCTTCGCGCTCGGCCTGCTGCGGGGCGGGGCGCCCGCCGACCTGTTCCTGACGGCTGTGGCGCTGGCCGTCGCGACGATCCCCGAGGGGCTGACGGCCGTCGTCACCTTCACCCTCGCGATGGGCGCGGGGCGGCTCGCGCGGCAGGGCGCGATCCTCAAGCGGCTGTCCTCCGTGGAGACGCTCGGCTCGACCCAGCACATCGCGACCGACAAGACCGGCACGCTGACCCTCAACCAGATGACGGCCCGTGAGCTGTTCGCCGGGCAGCGGCTCTTCGAGGTGACGGGGGAGGGCTATTCCACCGACGGTGCGCTCGAGGTGACGGGCGAGGGCCCCGCGCCGGACGTGCGCCGCGCGCTGCTGGGCATGGCCCTGGCGAGCGAGGCGGTGCTGCGTGACGGCGAGCTGGTGGGCGACCCCACCGAGGGCGCCCTCGTGGTGCTCGCCGCCAAGGGCGGGCTCGACGTGGACGCCGCGCGCCGCGCCTGGCCCCGGGTCGCGGAGATCCCGTTCGACTCCGACCGCAAGTACATGGCGACGTTCCACCCGTGGGCGGCCGTGCGCGGCGAGGCCCCCGCAGACGCCGAGGCCCAGGCGACCCTGGCCGCCTGGGCAGAAGGGCTGGTCCCGGGCGAGAGCGGAGCGCGGCTGTTCGTCAAGGGAGGCCCGGACGTGGTGCTGGCCCGCTGCGCGTGGCTGGACACCCCGACGGGGAAGGTCCCGCTCGACGAGGCGCAGCGTGAGCGCCTCGCCGCCCTGACCGAGCAGATCGGCTCCCGCGGGCTGCGCGGCATGGCCGTCGCGGCAGGGGACGTGCCCGCCTCGGAGATCGACCCCGAGGCCATCGGCTCGCTCGACGTCGAGGACCTCGCCCGCCATGTCGACGGGCTGACGCTGCTGGCCCTCGTCGGGATCGTCGACCCGCCGCGCCCCGAGGCGCGCGCGGCGATCGCGGAGGCCCGCGAGGCCGGCATCAGCGTGCACATGATCACCGGCGACCACGTCGGCACCGCCTCGGCGATCGCCCGCGACCTGGGCATCGAGGGCGAGGCGGTCTCCGGGGCGGTGCTCGACGACCTCGACGACACCCAGCTCGCCGAGCGCGCCCGCGGCTTCGGCGTCATCGCCCGGGTGAGCCCCGAGCACAAGATCCGCCTGGTCGACGGGCTGCGCGCCGACGGCTCGGTGGTGGCCATGACCGGGGACGGCGTGAACGACGCCCCCGCGCTCAAGCAGGCCGACATCGGCATCGCGATGGGGATCACCGGCACCGAGGTCTCCAAGGGCGCGGCGTCGATGATCCTCACCGACGACAACTTCGCGACCATCGTCGCCGCCGTGCGCGAGGGGCGCGGGATCTACGACAACGTCGTGAAGTTCGTGCGCTTCCAGATCGCCACGTCGTGGGGCTTCGTGCTGATCTTCCTCGTGGCGGGCGCCATCGGGATCGCGGGAGGGGCGCCGTTCACCGCGCTGCAGGTGCTGTGGGTCAACATCATCATGGACGGCCCGCCCGCGATGGCGCTGGGCCTGGACCGGCCCGACCCCGGGGTGATGCGCCGCCCACCACGGGCGGTGGGCGAGCGCATCCTCACCGGGCCGCGCATCCTGCGCATCACGCTGTCCGCGCTCGTGATGGCGATCGGCGCCCTCGCGGTGCTGGAGCTGGCGCCCGGCCCCGAGCCCCAGGCCGATGTCGCCACCACCGCGGGCACCCTCGCCTTCACCACGTTCGTGTTCTCGCAGGTGTTCAACCTGCTGAACGTGCGCAGCCGCGAGGCCAGCGTCTTCACCCGCGCCACGTTCACCAACCGCGCGCTGTGGCTGGCGCTGGCGGCGATCGTGGTGCTGCAGGTGCTGGTCGTGCAGACGCCCGCGCTGCAGGGCTTCTTCACCACCACCGCGCTGACCGGTGGCCAGTGGCTCGTCGCGGTGGCGGTGGCGTCAGCCGTGCTGTGGGTGGAGGAGGCGCGGAAGGCCGTCAGTCGCCTGCGGCATTGAGCCGCACCTCGGCGACTTCGCCCTTCTGGACGTGGACCGTCGCGTCGGACCCGCCCGCATGCACCTCATACGTGCCGGGCTCGAGCTCCGTGGCGCCGAACCAGCCCGTGGCGTCGGTGCGGGCCACGACCTGCTCGCCCGATCCGTCGGTGCGCTGCAGCACGACGTCCACCGGCCCGCCGTCCTGCAGGTCGACGGTCCCGGACACGAGGCCCGTGGACGGGTCGGTCTTCCACGTCATCTCGGGCACTGTGGGGTTGTCCGCGAACACCCCGGAGCGCAGCGCGCTGGTCAGCGCGGCGCGCTCGGCGCGGTCCACGGCCACGTCGCTCGAGTCGGCGGCGGTGTCGGTCGCGTTGGCGTAGCTGTAGCCGTTCCAGCCCAGCCCCAGGTCGTCGACGCGCTGCGCCTGGGCCACGTTCTCGGCGACGTCGTTCAGGTACAGCCCGGGCCCGGCGACGACGTGCCGGCCAGCCTGGTACTCCACCAGCGCGGCGTTCCACTCGTCGAAGCGGCGCAGCGAGTTGGCGCTGGAGTGGCTCTTGTAGTTCATCGTCATGACGGTGTCGACGATGCCGTCCTCCAGCCAGCCCTTCCAGTCCTGCAGCACGCCGAGGTACGGCTGCGTGGACTCCCAGGCGCCCACGGTGATCGGCCCGTCGCCGTAGGTGACGGTGTTCACGCTGAGCCGGTCGGTCGGGTCGTTCTGGTACAGGCCGAGGTAGACCTTGCGCACCATGTTGGTGACCTGGTCGCGCCGCCAGTCGCTGAACTGCTGGTCGTTCGGCGCGGGCACGTCGGTGCGGCCGGTCTCAGCCGCGAAGCGCGCCAGCGACGTCTCCGAGTAGCCCCAGTCGTTCGCGTTGCTGTTCGCGGAGTCGTCCGGGTAGCGGATGTAGTCGAGGTTCACGCCGTCGATGTCGTAGTTCTCCGCGATGGAGACGACGCCGTCGACGAGGTAGTCCACGGCCGCCGGGTTGGCGGGGTCGACGTACGACATGGTGCCGATCTTCTCGACGCCGTCGTTGCGCTTGTTCAGCCACCGGTCGGAGCCCGAGGCCGAGAAGCCGTTCGTGTTGTAGACGTGGTCAGCGGACTCGGGCGGGGTGCTGCGGCTCCACATGGTGGTGGCGTTCACCCACGCGTGCACCTCGAGGCCCGCGGCGTGGGCCTGGTCCACGACCTCCTCGAGCGGGTCGTACCCGGGGTCGAGGTCGGCGTCGGTGCGGGGGAGCGTCGAGTCGTCGCAGAAGCAGTCGTACCAGCGGGCCACCTGCACGACGAGGGCGTTGGCGCCCACGGCCTGCGCGTCGGCGACCATCTGGCGCACCTCGTCCGGGGTGGAGATGCCCTCGTTGAAGCTGTCCACCCAGTACCCGCGCCACTGCTCGTCCTGCGACTGCCCGTCCTGGGGCGCGGCGGCGCCCTCCGACGCGTCGCCCTCGGTGGACGCCTCAGGCTGCGCCGACGACGCGTCGGGGGACGCGTCATCGGAGGTGGTGTCATCGGCTCCGGCGTCGGTGGGGGCCGTCGTGCGGGATGCGGCCCCGGCCCCGGAGGCCTGGCGGAGTCGTTCGGCGGCGGCGCCGTCGAAGCCCACCACCCATCCGAACAGGATGGCGAGACAGCCGAGCACGGCTGTCAGGAACGTCAGTCGTCGAGTCACGTGCTTCCCCCTTCTGGATCGGCGACCAGCGTGAGTCGTTTTCCTGGGAGGCGGTGTGTCGCGCGGGCGCGGGGCGGCCGACGCGCGACGGGGCACGCACGACGACCACCGGCCGCGGCTGCGGTGCGGTGGTCGCCGTGCGCTCATGGCCGGGCAGGGCCCGGCCTCCTGCTACTTGGCGAGGAACGCGAGGAGCGCCTCGTTGACCTCGGCGCCGTGGGTCCACAGCAGGCCGTGCGGCGCGCCCTCGATCTCCACGTAGTCGGCTGCCGGGAGCGACTTGGCGAACAGCCGGCCAGTGGCGTCGATCGGCAGGATGCGGTCGGCGGTGCCGTGCACGATCAGCGCCGGGACGTCGATCTTGGCGACGTCGCCACGGAAGTCCGTGAGCCACGTCGGGTGCGCGGCGACTGAGGCGTGCGGGCTCGCGGTGGACGCGACGTCCCAGCTCGCGCGCAGCGCCTCTTCGCTCAGGCGGTTGCCCAGGAACTCGTCGGTGTTGAAGAAGTTGGTGAAGAACTCGGTGAAGAACGCGTACCGGTCCGCCTTGACGGCGGCGAGGAGGCCGTCGAAGACCTCCTGCGGGACGCCTGTGGGGTTGTCAGGGGTCTGGAGCAGGAAGGGCTCGAGCGAGCCGAGGAACGCCGCCTTGGCGATCCGCTCTGAGCCGTAGGAGCCCAGGTAGCGGCCGACCTCGCCGGTGCCCATCGAGAAGCCGACGAGCACGGCGTCGCGGAGGTCCAGGGTCTCGAGCAGGGTGTTCAGGTCAGCGGCGAACGTGTCGTAGTCGTAGCCCTCGGTGGGGCGGCTCGAGCGGCCGAAGCCGCGGCGGTCGTAGGTGATGACGCGGTAGCCGGCGTCGAGCAGGGCGGCGGTCTGCTTCTCCCAGGAGTCGCCGTTGAGCGGGTAGCCGTGGATCAGCACGACCGGCTGGCCTGCGCCGTGGTCCTCGTAGTACAGGTCGATGCTCGTGCTGTTCTCGGTTCCGACAGTGATGTAGCCCATGGACCCCTGCTCTCTGGGACTGAGAGAACGATCGTTCTCTGCTGTGGTCACCACCGTAGAGAACGCACGTTCTCTTGGCAAGTACTATGGCGTGATGAACGAGCAAGAGACCCGTGCCCGAGTCGTGGAGGCCGCTGACCGCCTCTACTACGCGCGCGGCATCCAAGCTGTGGGCATGGACGAGCTGCGCACCGCCGCCGGCGTGTCCCTCAAGGCGCTGTACGCGCTGTTCCCCTCGAAGTCGGACATCGTCCTGGCCGTGCTCCAACGCCGCCATCGGCTCTGGTCCGACGGCGTCGAGGGCAGGGTGGGCCAGGAGGTCGGCCCGCGTGCGCGGCTGCTGGCGGTCTTCGACTACCTCGCGGACTGGTTCGCCGACGACGGGTTCCGCGGCTGCGGCTTCATCAACACCTTCGCCGAGCTGGGCGGCACCTCCGTGGTCGTCGCCGCGGAGACCCGCGCCCACAAGCAGTCGTTCCAGGAGTACGTCGCCCGGCTGGTCGCCGACGCCGGTGGCACGCCCGAGCTCGCCGCGCAGCTCGCGATCCTCGCCGAGGGCGCGCAGACCACCGCCGCGATCGCCGGCGCCCCCGACGCGGCCGCGCAGGCCCGCCGGGCAGCCGAGGTGCTGATCGACGTCGCGGCGATGAAGGAGCAGGCGCATGCCTGACTACGGCCACGACCTCCTGTTCGGCTCCTTCCTCACCCCGGTCAACGCCGACCCCCAGCAGGCGGTGGTGCTGGCCCAGGAGTCGGAGCGCGCCGGCCTGGACCTCGCGACGTTCCAGGACCACCCGTACCAGCCGGCGTTCCTCGACACCTGGACGCTGATGTCCTACGTCGCGGCCCGCACCCAGCGCATCCACCTGGCCGGCAACGTGCTCAACCTCCCGCTGCGGCAGCCCGCGGTGCTAGCCCGCTCCGTCGCGAGCCTCGACCTGCTCAGCGGTGGGCGTGTCGAGCTCGGGCTGGGCGCCGGGGCGTTCTGGGACGCCATCGAGGCCATGGGCGGCCAGCGGCTCAGCCCCGGCGAGGCCGTCGGCGCCCTGAGCGAGGCCCTCGACGTGATCCGCGGCGTCTGGGACGCGGGCGACCGATCCCGGCTGCGGGTCGACGGCTCCCACCACCATGTCGACGGCGCGAAGCGGGGGCCGGCGCCCGCGCACCGCATCGACATCTGGCTCGGCGCCCTCAAGCCGCGCATGCTGCGCCTGACCGGGCGCAAGGCCGACGGGTGGCTGCCGTCGATGGGCCGCATCGCGCCCGCGGAGATCGCCGCCGCGAACGCGACGATCGACGAGGCGGCGCTCGCGGCCGGCCGGGAGCCCGTCGCGGTGCGGCGCCTGGTGAACATCAGTGGCACGTTCGGAGCCGAGGGAGAGGGGCCGCTGTCCGGGCCGCCGGAGCGGTGGGTCGAGCACCTGGCCGCCCTCACCCTTGAGCACGGGTTCAGCGCGTACATCCTGCAGAGCGACGACCCGGCCGCACTTGCGCGGTTCGGCCAGGAGGTGGCGCCGGCGCTGCGCGAGCTCGTCGCGGCCGAGCGCGGCGCACGGCCGACGTCCTAGTACGCCAGAGATGCTGGCTGCGCCACACGCCTCGACCGTGACGGCGTGATCTGTAGCGCGAGGATGCTCGTGGTCGGATGACCGGCGCCTCTGCCACGTGGACATGTCCGTCAAGCGCTGTGTCCCCGACCCGGGTCTCGGAGGCGGCTGTAGTCGATCGTGACGACGAGTCCACTGTCCCCCGGTTCGATGGACAGAGCGGTCAAGTCGTCGACGACGGCATCAGCTGACTCAAGGTCGGCGACCTGGTGCGATGTGGCAACGGCGAGCGTCCACGCGCCGGCCGCGCGTCCGGCGCGGATCCCTGCTGGCGCGTCCTCGATGACGAGACTTCGGTGGACCTCCACGCCCAGGGCGGCGGCCGCCTTCAGGTAGCCCTCCGGGTCAGGCTTTCCCGCGCTGACGTCCTCGGCGGCGATGAGCACGTCGGGCGCCGGCAGCCCGGCAGCGGCGAGGCGTGCGCGCATCAGTTGCTGGGAGCCCGAGGTGACGGCGGCCCATCGATCTGAGGGCAGCTGCGGCAGGAGAGCGCCGCTGCCGGGCAACGCCATGACGTCGTCCAGGTCTGCCAGTTCCAGCTGCTCCAGTTCGGCCACGGCGGCTGCCTGTTCGGCGGCGGGCAGGAACAACGAGACAGTGTCCTCGGTCCGTCGTCCGTGGCAGACGCTGAGGAGCTCCGCCACGTTCACGTCACGGCGGGACGCCCAAGTCCTCCAGGTCCGCTCCACCACGGGGGTGGAGTCGACCAGGGTCCCGTCGATGTCGAAGAGCACAGCCTCGAACTCGAGTCGCATGAGCGGCATGGTAGGCCGCAGACGCAGGGGAGCGAGTGCGCGCATCGAGCCCAGCGGCGCCTCCGTTGGCTCCGACGAGACCGTGGAGGCTCGGCCACAGTCGTTCGCCGTCCCCCAGCGCGGACGTGGCGGACACCGTGCCCGGCACCACGGACAAACGGAGACGGCATCGGTTGTGAGAGCCGTCCCTGAGCCCGCCGCCCGGGTTCATGGCGTGTGGGCGTGTTCGGGGCGACTCGCGCCTATTCTCACGCCATGAGCAGAGCCGGGCGAAGCCGCCGCCAGCGCGGTGATGTGGTCGGGAGGTTGCTCTTCCCGTGGCGACTGCTGAGGGCCGTCCGGCACGACGCGCCGGTGCTCTGGACGGCGGAGGGCGTTGCCGCGGGTGAGCCGAGCGAGGGCGCCGCTCTGCCGCTGCACGAGGGCAGCGTGGTCAAGCTCGGATTCGAGCGGGTGTGGCCCAGTGCGGTGGAGCGGTTGTGGGTGCGCGTCGTGGAGGTCGGCGAGGAGGCCGACGAGGGCTGGCTCGTGGGGCGGGTGGACTGCGAGCCGTACCGACTGCGGCGGCCGCGGTTCGGCGACGAGGTCCGATTCACACGGGCGCATGTGGTCGAGCCGGGTGCGCGCGAGCTCTCCTGACGATGAGGGCCTGGTCATCGGCCCTGCGCACTGATAGGACATAGAGGGCATCCAGGTCGCCGATGGCGTCGACTGCGTGAGAGCGGACGAAGTGGTCGCGCTACCAGGGTGTTACCGGGCGGTATCGCTCCAATAACGATTACGACGAAGCGTCATCAATGCGACAGCAGGACCGTAATGTCCACTCGTTGAGCGAGAGCGGCCACCCCGGCTCCCGTCGTCACCCCTCGCACGTGACCCTCCAGGAGGAACAGTGAAGATCAAGCGCATCGTCGGCCTCGCGGCAGTGGCGGCCCTCGCCCTCGCCGCGTGCAGCGACACCGGGGGCGGCAGCGGGGACGCGGAGACCACCGAGGGCGGCACGTCGCAGGGCATCGTCACCGCGTGGGGCAGCGAGCCGCAGAACCCGCTCATCCCCACCAACACCAACGAGGTGGGCGGCGGCAAGATCCTCGACCTGATGTTCTCCGGCCTCGTGCACTACGAGGCCGACGGCAAGGCCGTCAACGAGGTGGCCGAGTCCATCGAGACCGAGGACGCGCAGACCTTCACGATCACCCTCAAGGAGGGTTGGACGTTCTCCAACGGCGAGCCCGTCACCTCGAGCAGCTTCGTCGACGCCTGGAACTACGGCGCCAAGCTCAGCAACGAGCAGCTCTCCAGCTACTTCTTCGAGCCCATCGAGGGCTTCTCCTACGACGTGGACTCCGACCTCACGGGCCTCAAGGTCGTCGACGACACCACGTTCACCGTGACCCTGACGCAGCCGGAGTCGGACTTCCCGCTGCGGCTCGGCTACTCGGCGTTCTACCCGCTGCCCGAGTCTGCGTTCGCGGACATGGACGCGTTCGGTGAGAGCCCCGTCGGCAACGGCCTCTACAAGCTCGACGGCGAAGGGGCCTGGGAGCACAACGTCCAGGCGTCGCTGGTCCCCAACCCGGACTACGCGGGCGACCGCACCGTCGCGAACGGCGGCGTCGTCGTCAAGTTCTACGAGACGCTCGACGGCGCGTACAACGACCTGCTCGCGGGCCAGCTCGACGTGCTCGACCAGATCCCGGACAGCGCGTTCGGCACCTACGAGTCCGAGCTGGGCGACCGCGCGGTGAACCAGCCCGCCGCCGTGTTCCAGTCGTTCACCATCCCGCAGAACCTCGCCCACTTCTCCGGCGAGGAGGGCAAGCTCCGCCGCCAGGCCATCTCGCTCGCGATCAACCGCGCCGAGGTCACCGAGGCGATCTTCCAGGGCACCCGCACCCCCGCGTCCGACTTCACGTCGCCCGTCATCGACGGCTGGTCGGACTCGGTCACCGGCTCCGAGGTGCTCGAGTACGACCCGGAGGAGGCCAAGAAGCTGTGGGCCGAGGCGGACGCGATCGCGCCGTTCAGCGGGACGTTCACCATCGGCTACAACACCGATGGCGGCCACCAGGCATGGGTCGACGCCGTGACCAACGGGCTGCGCAACACCCTGGGCATCTCCGCCGAGGGCAACCCGTTCCCCTCGTTCAAGGACCTGCGCACGGAGGTCACCGCCCGCACCATCACGGGCGCCTTCCGGTCGGGATGGCAGGCCGACTACCCGGGCCTCTACAACTTCCTCGGCCCGCTCTACGGCACCGGCGCGGGGTCCAACGACGGTGACTACTCCTCCGCCGCGGTCGACACGCTGCTCGCCGAGGGCGCGGCCGCCGGCTCGATCGAGGAGGCCAACGAGAAGTTCGTCAAGGTCCAGGAGGTGCTCTTCACCGACCTCCCGGCGATCCCGCTGTGGTACGCCAACGCCACCGGCGGCTCGGCGGACACCGTCAGCAACGTCACGTTCGGGTGGAACAGCGTCCCCTTGCTCAACGAGGTGACCAAGAACTGATCGCGGGAGCCGGCGGGGACGGGACTGCTCCCGTCCCCGCCGACGACTGCCCAGGACCCACCTGAGGAGGTCCCGCTGTGGCCTGGTACATCGGCCGACGGCTCGTGCAGACGATCCCCGTGTTCTTGGGGGCGACGCTGCTGATCTACGCGATGGTCTTCGCCCTCCCTGGCGATCCCGTCGCGGCGTTGGGCGGCGACCGCGGGCTCAGTCCCGCGCTCGTCGAGCGCATCCGCGAGAGCTTCAACCTCGACAAGCCCTTCCTGGTGCAGTACCTGCTGTATCTCAAGGGCGTCGTGACGTTCGACTTCGGGACGACGTTCTCCGGCCGGTCCGTCCGTGACGTCATCGGCGAGGCGCTGCCCACCACGTTCATGCTCGCGTTCATGGCCCTCGTCTTCGAGGCGGTGCTCGGAGTGGCCGCGGGGCTCGTCGCCGGGCTGCGCAAGGGCAAGGCCTTCGACGCGACGGTGCTGATCGTGAGCCTGTTCGTCATCGCGGTGCCCACCTTCGTGATCGGCTTCGTGCTCCAGTTCACCGTGGGGGTGAAGTGGGGCGTGCTGCCGCCGACTGTCGGCTCGGACGTGAGCGTGCGGACGCTGCTGCTGCCCGCGATGGTGTTGGGCGCCGTGTCGTTGGCGTACGTGCTGCGCCTGACGCGCACCTCCGTCGCGGAGAACCTCACCGCTGACTACGTGCGCACCGCCACCGCCAAGGGCCTGTCGCGGCCACGGGTGGTCACGGTGCATGTGCTGCGCAACTCGCTGATCCCGGTGGTGACGTTCCTCGGGGCCGATCTGGGCGCCCTGATGGGCGGGGCGATCATCACCGAGGGCATCTTCAACATCAACGGCGTCGGAGGGACGCTGTACCGGGCGATCCTGCAGGGGCAGTCGTCCACCGTCGTGTCCCTGACCACGGTGCTGGTCGTCATCTACATCGCCGCGAACCTGCTCGTCGACGTGCTCTACGCGGCCCTGGACCCGAGGATCCGTTATGCCTGACGCCCCCGTACGACCGGATCAGGCCCACTTCTTCGCGGCCGACACCGAGCTGGGCCTCGTCGACCAGGTCGACGAGACGTCCGCGCCCACGAGCCTGTGGGCCGACGCCTGGCAGAACCTGCGCCGCCGCCCGCTGTTCTGGGTCTCGGCCGCGCTGATCGCCCTGGTGCTGCTGGTGGCCGCGTTCCCATCGATGTTCACGTCGCTCGATCCCCGGTTCTGCGAGTTGCGGAACTCGTTGGGCGAGCCGACCGCCGGGCACCCGTTCGGCTTCGACCGGCAGGGCTGCGACATCTACGCCCGCACCATCTACGGCGCCCGGGCGTCAGTGGCCACCGGCGTGCTGACCACGCTGCTCGTGCTCATCGTCGGCGGGATCGTGGGCGGCGTCGCCGGGTTCTACGGCGGGTGGTTCGACTCGCTGCTGTCCCGCGTGACGGACATCTTCTTCGCGATCCCGCTGGTGCTCGCCGCGATCGTCGTCATGCAGATGTTCAAGGAGAGCCGCAACATCCTCACGGTGGTGCTCGTGCTGGGCATCTTCGGCTGGCCGCAGCTCGCCCGCGTGACTCGCGGGGCGGTCGTCGCGGTGCGGCACTCGGAGTTCGTCACCGCCGCGCGTGCGCTCGGCGCCTCCCGGCTCGCGACGCTCATCCGGCATGTGGCGCCCAATGCCTCCGGCCCGGTCATCGTGACCTCGACGGTGGCGCTCGGCACCTACATCGTGGCCGAGGCGACGCTGTCCTTCCTGGGCATCGGGCTGCCGCCGCAGATCACCTCGTGGGGCGCCGACATCGCGAAGGCGCAGACGTCGCTGCGCAGCGAGCCGATGGTGCTGTTCTACCCGTCGGCGGCGCTCGCGTTGACCGTGCTCAGCTTCATCATGATGGGCGACGCCGTGCGCGACGCCCTGGACCCGAAGGCGCGCACCCGATGATCCCCGTCGAGATCGACACCCAGGCCCCCCCACTCGCCACGACCGTCGAGCCGCTGTTGCGCATCAGCGACCTGGAGGTGTCCTTCGCCACCGCGAACGGCCTGGTGCAGGCGGTGCGCGGCGTGAGCCTGACGGTCTACCCGGGCCAGACGGTCGCGATCGTCGGCGAGTCCGGGTCGGGCAAGTCCACGACCGCGCATGCCGTGATCGGCCTGCTGCCCGGCACGGGGAAGGTCACCGGGGGGACGATCGAGTTCGGCGGCGTCGACATCACGCAGGCGGACGCCAAGGACATGGTGGCGCTGCGCGGCAAGGAGATCGGGCTCGTCCCACAGGACCCGATGTCCAACCTCAACCCGGTGTGGAAGGTCGGGTTCCAGGTCAAGGAGGCGCTGCGCGCCAACGGGGTCGCCACGGGATCGGCCGCCACGGCGCGCGCGAACGAGCTGCTGGCCGAGGCGGGGCTGCGCGACGCCGCCCGGCGGGCCAAGCAGTACCCGCACCAGTTCTCCGGCGGGATGCTGCAGCGCGCGCTGATCGCCATCGGCCTGGCCGCGCGCCCCCAGCTGCTCATCGCCGACGAGCCCACCTCGGCGCTCGACGTCACGGTGCAGCGCACCGTCCTGGACCACCTGCAAGGGCTCACCCGGGAGCTCGGCACCGCGGTGCTGTTCATCACCCACGACCTGGGGCTGGCCGCCGAGCGCGCCGACCACCTGGTGGTGATGTACCGGGGGAAGGTCGTGGAGTCCGGGCCCGCCCGCGAGATCCTCGCGGACCCCAGCCACCCGTACACCCGGCGCCTCGTCGCCTCGGCGCCGTCGCTGGCCTCGCGCCGCATCCAGAGCGCGAAGGAGCGGGGCGTCCGCTCCAGCGAGCTGCTCACACATGCTGGCGACGACGGCCCCAGCCGCCGCGACGACATCATCAGCGTCGAGCACCTGACCCGGGTGTTCCGGCTGCCGGGCGGCCGCCCCGGCGCCACGCGCGAGCTCACCGCCGTCGACGACGTCACGTTTGCCATCCCGCGGGGCACCACCACGGCGCTGGTGGGGGAGTCGGGGTCGGGGAAGTCCACGGTGGCGAAGATCGTGCTCAACCTGCTCGAGCCCACCAGCGGCCGCGTGCTCATCGACGGGACCGACGTCAGCACGCTCGACCGACGGCGGCTGTTCGACTTCCGCCGCCGCGTGCAGCCGATCTTCCAGAACCCGTACGGCTCGCTGGACCCGATGTACTCCATCTACCGCACCATCGAGGAGCCGCTGCGCATCCACGGCGTGGGCGACAAGCGCACGCGTGAGGCGCGGGTGCGCGAGCTGCTGGACCTGGTGGCGCTGCCGGCCTCGACGATGCGCCGGTTCCCCAACGAGCTGTCCGGCGGGCAGCGCCAGCGCATCGCCATCGCGCGGGCCCTGGCCCTGGAGCCCGAGATGATCGTGTGCGACGAGGCCGTCTCCGCCCTCGACGTGCTGGTGCAGGCCCAGGTGCTGACGCTGCTCAACGACCTGCAGACCGAGCTGGGGCTGACCTACCTGTTCATCACCCACGACCTGGCGGTGGTGCGGCAGATCGCCGACGAGGTGTGCGTCATGCAGGATGGCCGGATCGTCGAGGCCGCCACGACGGACGAGGTGTTCGACCATCCGCGCGAGGAGTACACCCGCGAGCTGCTGGACGCGATCCCCGGCGCGCGGCTGGCTATGACACCCGACCGGGGAGACCCGGAGCCGACAGACGCGGCGGTGCTCTGAGGGAGGCGTCGGCTAGTCCAGCATGCCCATCACCGCGGCCACGGCGCCGTAGCTGGCGTACAACGACACCGGGATCGCGAACGCCCACTCGCGGGCCGATCCGGTGCGCCCGAGGATCGGCAGGCCGATGTTCCCGCCGCGCTGCCAGACCCGGTTGAGCCCCGGGGTCCGCGTCCACCAGCGGGGTGGGCGCGGCTCCCACGGCCACAGCAGCGCGACGCCGCCCTTGGTGAGCATGTCGCCGACGATGTGCACGCTCACGCCCAGCCCCACGCAGACGGGCAGCCACTCCCAGCGGCTCGAGGAGAACAACGTGACAGCCACCGAGAGGGAGATCGCCAGCACCCAGGACCGCAGCCAGGTGCCCTCCTTGGTCAGCCGGAACGCCTTGAGCGCGTAGGCGACCAGCAGCACCGACAGCAGGCCCGCGCCGATCGCGATCCGGCCGAACGTCTCGCTGTGCACGCCGATCAGCCCCAGGAGGATGGCGCCTCCCGTCGCGACAGGAACCGCCAGCAGCGAGTGGGTGCCGTTGCGGTGGCCGCCGGAGACCGCCGAGACGCCGCGCGTCACCCAGCGGGACAGCGGCGGCAGCGACTGGCTGATCGTCCCGGAGTGGTGGTCGGCGTCGGGCAGCAGCGCGGCGCCGGCGCACACGACGGAGCCGACGAGGAGCCCGGAGCTGGAGACCGGGTACCAGCCGAGGGTGTAGGGGACGGTGCCAGCGACGGCCACCCAGGCCGCCGCGCCGGTGGCGGCATGGTGTGCGCCCATCATGGAGCTGTCTGCCTCGCTCGTCGCAGAAGCCGTGCGAACGCGCAGGGCTGAACCGGAAAATGCCTCGAACGGGGATCGATCGCTCCATCACCCGGGTGTGAGGGTAGCCCGTTTGGCGGAATGTCATGCCCACTCCTCCGGGTGGCCGCCGGCGCCCCGATACTCGACGGATGCGTCGACGGCAGTGGGTCTGGTTCGTGGTGGCGGGGATCGTGGGGCTGGCGGCGCTGCCCGTGGCGGCGCAGTTGATGGGATCGAGCGCCAGCCGCCCGTTGGGCGTGCTGATGCTGGTCCTCGGCCTGTCGCCGGCGTTGCTGCTCACGGTGTCGGAGGCCGATCGTCGCCGCCGGGGCGTGGCCCTGGTGATCGCGGGCGCGGCTCTCGCCGTGGCGGGCCTGGTGCTCGCGGCCGAGCTGCGGTTCCTCTCGCTGCGCCTCGCGACGATCCACTGGCGCATCTTCGTGGTCTCCGGCTACGGGCTGGCGCCCTGGGGTTGGGTGCTGGCCGGCGTGGCGTTGGCCCTGGCGGGTGTGGCGATGGCCCGCAGCCGCAGCGCGTACCGCCGGGCCCTGGCCCTGGCCTCGGTGGGGCTCCTGGTCCTCACCTGCGGGTTCTTCGCGATGTCGTCGCTGCTCAACGCGTGGCGCACGCTGCGGCTCGTCCCGTCGATGTCGTTGGTCACCAGCTCTGACCTCGTGCGCGCCATCGCCCTGCTCGCCGTCGGCGCCCTGCTCGCGGCCGTGGCCTTCGACAGCTCGTGGCTGCGGTGGCCGACCGGAACGGGAGCGCACGGGGAGCCGGTCCGTGCCCGGCCGCGCTGGGTGGCGCGCGCCGGGGTCGTGGTCCTCGGCGTGATGCTGGCCGCAGGAGGGGCGGGCGCCTGGTACCAGTGGGCCCCGAGGATCGCCGTGCGGGAGGTCTTCGCGGATCCCCAGCTCGCGGCCTGCGTGACGTTGGCGACCGGCACGGCGGACCCGTCGGCGAAGGTGTCGCGTGCGGCGCTGTCGCAGGTGCGCAGCCTCACGTGCGAGGCGGGCGCCTCAGGCCAGCTCGACCTGGCCGGGGCCGACGAGCCCGCCCGCGTCCAGAGCCTGGTCGGGATCGAGGCCCTGCGAAACCTCGTGACGCTCGACCTGACCGGCCACGACGTGCGCGACCTCACCCCGCTCAGCGGCCTCGGCGTCCTGAGCGGGCTCAAGCTCACCGACAACGAGGTGGCCGATCTCGAGCCGCTGCGCGGGCTTCCGCTGCAGGACGTGGGCTTGTCCGACAATCACATCCGGGACCTCGACCCGCTCGCCTCCGCATCGGGCCTGCGCTACCTCGGCCTCGCGCGCAACGAGGTGGTCGACCTCACGCCGCTCGCCGGGCTGGGCCGGTTGAGCACCCTGGACGTCAGCGAGAACGACATCGCCGACGTGTCGCCGCTCGCGGGCCTGGGGGAGCTCAACCGCCTGACGATCTCGGCGAACCG
Source organism: Cellulomonas timonensis (assembly GCF_900046455.1). Taxonomy (GTDB): domain Bacteria; phylum Actinomycetota; class Actinomycetes; order Actinomycetales; family Cellulomonadaceae; genus Cellulomonas_A; species Cellulomonas_A timonensis. The sequence goes on along the minus strand of NZ_FCOT01000010.1, from coordinate 65,779 downwards.
CGTGGCCGACCCCGCGCCGCTGGGCGGGCTGCCCGCCCTGGTCATGCTCGACATCGCCGGGAATCGCATCGACGACGCCTCGCGCTTCACCGGCTTCAGCGCCCTCGACGAGCTGTGGCTCGGCGGGAACCCGGTGGCCGACATCACCCCGCTCGCCGAGCTGCCCGCGCTGCTGGGCGTGGACCTGGAGGGCGTCGACCCGTCTCCGGCCGGCGTCGAGCTGCTGCGGGAGCGGGGCGTCCACGTCGGCGGACTCGCCTGATCGCGCCGCGGAGCCGCGACACCACCACCCCGTCACGCTGGCCCCACGCCGCCCGATGGCCCAAGATCGGCTGAGGGAGTGGAAACGACCACGGGAGCGATGATGCCCAAGCTGCGCGTGCACAACTTCTCAATGTCGCTCGACGGCTACGGCGCCGGCCCCGACCAGGATGAGCTGCACCCGCTGGGGGTGGGGGGCGAGCTGCTGCACGAGTGGGTGTTCGCCACCCGCCCGGGCCGCGCGATGCTCGACCGGGAAGGCGGCAGCGCCGGCGTGGACGCGGACTTCATCATCCAGGGGACCGAGGGCATCGGCGCCACGATCATCGGGCGCAACATGTTCGGGCCGGTGCGCGGACCGTGGCCGGACGACAAGTGGACCGGCTGGTGGGGCGAGGACCCGCCGTACCACCACCCCGTGTTCGTCCTCACCCACCACCCGCGGCCCCCCGTCACTATGGAGGGCGGCACCACCTTCTTCTTCGTCGTGGACGGGATCGAGTCCGCCCTGGCGCAGGCTTTCGAGGCGGCGGACGGCCTCGACGTCCGGCTGGGCGGGGGAGCGGACACCATCCAGCAGTATCTGCGGGCCGGGCTCGTGGACGAGCTCCACGTCGCCGTGGTGCCGCTGCTGCTGGGCGCCGGCGAGCGGCTCTTCGCCGGGATTGACCCGGTGGCCCGCGACTACACCTGCACCGAGCTCGTCGCGTCCTCCGCCGTCTCCCACGTGCGGCTGACCCGCACCGCGTGACGCCAGCGATGGGGGTGAGCCCGATGCTCCCCGTGTGGCACGGTACGTTCCATGACCCTCGCCGCTGACCGGCCGTTCGCCCAAGTCGACGTCTTCACCGACGTCCCCTACCGCGGCAACCCGGTGGCCGTCGTCCTGGACGCCCGGGGGATCTCCGACGCCGACATGGCGGCCTTCGCCCGCTGGACCAACCTGTCGGAGACGACGTTCGTGCTGCCGCCGACGGACCCCGACGCCGACTACCGCCTGCGGATCTTCCCCCCGGGCGGCGAGCTGCCGTTCGCGGGGCACCCCCCCCTCGGCTCCTGCCATGCGTGGCTGGCCGCAGGCGGCTGCTCGCAGCAGGACGGCGTCGTGGTGCAGGAGTGCGGGGCCGGCCTGGTGCGCATCCGCCGGACGGGCTCCCGCCTGGCGTTCGCCGCTCCGCCGCTGCTGCGCACCGGACCGCTGGACGAGGAGACGCTGCGGCGGGCCGTCGCGAGCCTGGGGCTCAACGCCCGGCAGGTGCGGGGCCACCAGTGGGTCGACAACGGTCCCGGGTGGGCAGGCCTGCTGCTCGACTCCGCGGAGACGGTGCTCGCACTCGCCCCCGATCTGGCCGCGATGGGGGACACCCCGCTCGGGGTGATCGGGCCCCATCACGGTGGGTCGGCAGCCGACTTCGAGGTGCGGGCGTTCATCCCCGAGATGGGGGTCGTCGAGGACCCGGTCACGGGCAGCCTCAATGCCGCGTTCGGCCAGTGGCTGATCGGCGGGGGGCTCGCCCCATCGTCCTATGTGGTGCGGCAGGGCACGGCGCTGCAGCGCGACGGACGCGTGCACGTGCACGGCGACGGGCAGGACGTCTGGATCGGTGGCGACTGCGTCGGCTGCATCGAGGGCGCCGTCCGGATCTGACGGCGCCCTCGTCCGTCAGTACCTCGAGGTGATCTCCGCCAGCGAGCTGATGACCACGCGCGCCGAGCGCTCGGCCGCGTCATCGACATGCTGCAGGAAGTCGGAGTCCGCCGCGGGCCCGCACAGGTCGGAGATGCCGCGCACGGACAGGAACGGCACCCCGTACAAGTGGGCGGTCTGCGCGAGGGCCGCCGACTCCATATCGGTGGAGAGCGCGTCGGGGAAGGCCGCCCGGATCGCGTCCACCATCGTCGCGTCGATGAACGTGTCGCCCGAGATCATCGCCCCGGTCAGGACGCGCAGGTCGGGGACGTCGGCGTTCGCGGCCGTCTTGAGCAGTGCGTCGTCACCCTCGTACACGGCGGGCATGCCCGGCACCTGGCCGAGCGTGTAGCCGAACGCCCGGGCGTCGGCGCCGGAGTACACGTACTCGGAGCCGACCACCACGTCGCCCACCCGCACGGACTCGCCGATGCCCCCGGCGCTGCCGGCGCTGATCAGCACGTGGGCCTTCGTCCCGTTGAGGGCGACGGCTGCCGCCGTCGCGGCGTTCACCAGGCCGATGCCGCACTGGACGAGCAGCACGCCACGACCGCCGAACGACAGCGCGCGGTGCACGGCGTGCCCCACCTGCGTGGGCTGCCCCACGAAGTCGGCGCGCTCGACGAACGGCGCCGACTCGTCCGGCATCGCGGTGACGATGAGGGCGTCGATCGCGATCATGCGCTCACCTGCGCCCACTCGTCGCGCTTGGCGAGGAAGCCGCGAGCGACCTCCTGCGCGCCCGTGAGCGTGTGGCTCGCGGCCCAGCCGCACTGCACCTCGTTAGCCGCCGGCACCTCGGTGGCCGAGAGGACATCCTCGAGCGTGGCCTGCACCAGGTCGAGCACAGCGTCGTACTCCCACTCGCCCTGCAGGATCACGTAGAACCCCGTCTGGCAGCCCATGGGGGAGATGTCGATGACCCGGTCGGTGTGGTTGCGCGAGTGCTCCGCCATGAGGTGCTCGAGCGAGTGCAGCGACGGCATCTCCAGGTGGTCGACGTTCGGCTGGCAGAACCGCACGTCGTACTTGGTGATGACGTCCCCGCCGGGGAGGACCTTCGTGTCGGCGAGCCGCACGTAGGGGGCGGCGACGGTGCGGTGGTCGAGGTTGAAGGACTCGACGTTCATGCGGGGCTGGTTCACGGTGGGCCTTCTGCTCGTCGGGCAAGGGGCGGTGCTGGTCGTCATTCTCCGTCACGCCCATGATCTCGTACCAGGCTGTCCGCGGGTCAACGGCCCCGGAGCTGCTCGAGCAGGCGCCGCTCACGCTTCGTCGGGCGGCCGGCGCCGCGGTCGCGGACCGGGACCCCGGGCGTCTCCTCGGGAGTGGGGGGCGGAGGCGTGTGGTCCACGTAGCACTCGGCGGCCACCACTGCCCCGACCCGTTTGAGGATGATCTGCGAGACGACCACGATCCGCTCCCGGCCGTCGGCCCGCACGCGGATCTCATCGGAGACGCGGACTGTCGACGCGGCTTTGGCGTGGGCGCCGTTGATCCGCACATGGCCGGACTTGCAGGCCGCCGCCGCGAGCGCGCGGGTGCGGAACAGCCGCGCGCACCACAGCCAGCGGTCGAGGCGGGTGGACTCCGCGCTCGGGGCGTTGCTCATGCACCGACTGTAGGCGGCATGGCCGGGAGCCGTGGCGAGGGCGTCCCGGGATCGCGTCTGCGCCCACCGGGTGTCCACTGGATGTCCACCGGGTGTCGACCGGTTGCCGGTCATCGCGGCGCGGTGTTCGGTGGAGCAGGGGCGGCTGTCCGCCGAGGGGGCGAGGGACGGGGGCGCTGTGGACCACGACGAGTGGGAGCCGGCTGAGACGGTGGTGCCGGGATGCGTTGCACGCGTTCAGCTCGCGGGGCAGATCGAGGGGATGTCCTACGTGGTGGGCCCCGTCTGGGTGTGGAACGCCCAGGTGGAGTACCTGGTGATCGTGCTCGAGCCGCCAGGGTCGCCGATCCACGCGACGGACGTCCAGATGCTCACGGGTGAGCCCGGGGAGGTCGCGTCGGAGCACAGCGTCATCGTGCTGGCCCGGCAGCCGGGCCTGGCGCTGGCGACGCCGGTGCATGAGCCGCGCTCGGTGCGAGGGGTCTCGAGGACGCCGTCCCGCTCGTCATGGCTGATGCGGTTGGCGCCAGCCTCGCCGGACCACGATCTGGTGGTCAGCATCCGCGGTGGGGGCGAGATCATCGAGGTGACGATCGACGCCGCCGACCTGCTCGAGGGGCAGCGCCGTCAGATCCGGTTGTGGGACGCGCCTGCGGACTCGGCCCCGGCGTCCACGGGCATGAGTGGCTGAGGTCTGTCAGCAGACGCAAGAACGCCCCGGCCGTTCCCGGCCGGGGCGTTCTTGTGAGTCAGGCGCGCTCGATCAGAGCGGCGTGATGTTCTCGGCCTGCGGGCCCTTGGGGCCCTGCGTGACGTCGAACTGCACCTTCTGGTTCTCGTCGAGCGAGCGGTAGCCGCTGCTCGCGATGGCCGAGTAGTGCGCGAAGACGTCGGCGCCGCCGTCGTCGGGAGCAATGAAGCCGAAGCCCTTTTCGGCGTTGAACCACTTCACGGTGCCAGTAGCCATGTTGTTCTCCTCAGGAGGTAAGACGGACGACCCCGCAGAATTAACGGGACCAGGTGATTACGGTGTTCGTCGTCCGCCCCTTGTGGGAACGCGCGCCGTGTGACCGGCGCGAATAATGACATCCAAGCACTGCAAATCCTTTGTCACAGTACACGACTCTGGCCGCATGTGCCAGAGTCGCAGGTCAGCGGGGCAGGATCTGCCCCGGGGCCAGGCGGTTGTGCGGGTCCGCGGCCTGGTGCATCGCACGCAGCGCCGTGCGCCTGCCAGTCTCCGGCGGGACCACGAGCAGGACCAACCGCCGGCCGTCGTACATGTGCAGCGACACCTGGTGCGGGTCCGCCAGGTCGAACCACCCGCACTTGACGTACCGGTCGCCCAGGGCCAGCCGGTGGGGGACCGGCTCCCAGGTGCGACGGTCGTAGACCACGTGCACCACGCTCGACCCGCAGGCCGCGCCCACCGCGGACAGCAGCTCCGGCGCCTGGGCGGCGAGGTCGCGGCTCCACGGCCACCACGCGCCGCCGACAGGGCTGACGGAGGAGCCGGTGGCCAGCTCCAGCCGCACCGCTACCTCCGGGGCAGAGGGCACCGAGCCGAACCACGAGTCGGGATGCACGCACAGAGAGGACGCAGGAGCGCGGTGGGGCTGACGGATGCGGGCAGGCGAGCTGATGCTCATGTGTCACCAGACTCCCGGCGGACCGGGGTGTCGTTGGAGAGCGGAGCCTCGCGGCGACTGACCGCCGCGTTCCGAAGGGATCCGTGCCTGAAGAGTACGCCCGTGCCGGGCCGCGCCCGCGCCCGCCAACGGTGTGACGTCGGCCTCCACGAGGGCCCAGCCTGCGTCGTACCGTGGGCGGATGACCTCCACCCCGCGCCCCACCCGTCCGGTCGTCGCTGTGACCGGCGGCTTCGTCGTTCCCGTGTCCGCGCCGCCCATCGACGGCGGCGTCGTGCTGATCGAGGACGGCCGGATCGTGGCGGTCGGCGCCGACGGGCCCATCCCGCCGGACGCCGAGAGCGTGGACGCGACAGGCCGCTGGGTGCTCCCGGGATTCGTCGAGGGGCATGGCCACGTGGGGATCTCCGAGGAGGGCGTCGGAGTCGAGGGCAACGACGTCAACGAGATGACCGGCCCGAACATGGCGGCGGTGCGCGCCATCGACGCGATCGACATCGACGACGAGGGGTTCCGCGACGCGCTGAGCGGCGGGGTGACGGCCATCGTCGTCAAGCCGGGCTCGGGCAACCCCATCGGCGGCCAGAGCGTGGCGATCAAGTCGTGGGGCGGGCGGACCATCGACGAGCAGGTGATCAGCGACGTGGTCAGCGTGAAGTCGGCGCTCGGCGAGAACCCCAAGCGGGTCTACGGGGACAAGAAGCAGCTCCCCTCGACGCGGCTCGGCGTCGCGCTCGTCATCCGGGAGGCGTTCACCCGCGCGCAGGACTACCGGGCGGCCCGGGCCTCCGCCGCAGCGAAGGACGAGCCGTTCGCCGTCGACCTGGGGCTCGAAGTCCTCGCGCGGGTGCTCGACGGCGAGCTCGTCTGGGACCAGCACACCCACCGCCACGACGACATCGCCACCGCGCTGCGCCTCGCCGACGAGTTCGGCTACCGCCTCGTGGTCAACCACGGCACCGAGGCGCACAAGATCGCCGACGTGCTCGCCGAGCGGGACGTGCCGGTGATCTTCGGCCCGATGCTCACCAGCCGGTCCAAGGTCGAGTTGCGCGACCGCGCCATCGTGAACCTCGTCACCATCGCCGCGGCGGGCGTGCGGGTGGCGATCACCACCGACCACCCCGTCGTGCCCATCAACTTCCTGGTCCACCAGGCGGCATTGGCCGTCAAGGAGGGCCTGCCGCGGCAGACGGCCCTCGAGGCGCTCACCGTCAACCCCGCGTCGTTCTTCGGCCTCGAGGGCCGGGTGGGGGCGCTGGCGCCGGGCCTCGACGGCGACGTGGTGATCTGGTCTGGCGACCCCCTCGACATGACGTCGCGTGCCGAGCACGTGCTCATCGACGGCGTCACGGTCTACCGCTGGGATGCGGCCTCCCGCACCGGTCGCGTCGTCGAGCGCGCCGAGCGGTTCCGCGCCTGACCCACCACCCCGTTCCGCCGTCCCACGCCCTCGCGTCCTCAGGCGCGGCACGCCCCCGACCTGCGACAGCCTGATCCGTCTCGCGTTGCGCAGGCCCCAAGCGCCCGCGTGGGTTCTCCTGGAGACAGGGGGAACCGCGTCTCGGGGCGCGGCCGCAGGGGGTGCGCGATGGAAGACGACGCTGTGGCCGACCGCATGCGGAACCCGCATCGGCCAGGTCGGCGGGTCGCTGCGGGAGGGGTCGGCGCCGCCCTGGCGATCGCGGTCCTCGCCGGCGGCTCAGCGCTGGCGTCGGGGCCCGATCCGTCGGGAGCCGCCGCGCCCGCCCCCGTGCAGACGATCACCCTCGACCCCCGCGCCGCCAGCCTCGACGAGCGGGCGGGGATGGCGATCCTCGACACCGAGCTCGGCTACCAGCGGGCCGAGGCCGCCGGCACCGGCATCGTGCTCACCTCCGACGGCGTGGTGCTCACCAACACCCACGTGATCGCCGGGGCCACCGAGGTGACCGTCACCGTGGGCGAGCCGCCAGTGGCGTACACCGCGACAGTGGTCGGCTCCGACGCGGAGAACGACGTCGCGGTGCTGCAGCTCGACGACGCCGCCAACCTCGCCGTGGCGGTCATCGACCAGGACGAGGACCTCGACGTCGGCGACTCCGTGATGGTGGTGGGCAACGCGCGGGGCGCCAGCGAGCTGCTGGCCACCCCCGGGCTGGTCACGTCGATGGACCGGACCATCACCACGCGCACCGAGGGGAGCACCACGGGACGCGAGCTCGGCGGGCTCATCGAGGTCGACGCCGACGTCGTCTCCGGCGACTCGGGCGGCGCGGGGCTCGACGGGGACGGGGAGGGCGTCGCCATGACGACGGCGGCGTCCACCGGCAGGGAGGACATCCGCGGCTACGCCATCCCGGTGGGGACGGTGCTGGACATCGCCGCGCAGATCCTCAGCGGCGAGGAGACAGAGACGGTCTCCATCGGCTACCCCGCATTCCTCGGGGTGCAGCTCGTGATGTCCGAGAGCCCTGCCCGGCCCGGGGGCCTAGGCGTCGACGAGCCGGCTGACGAGCTGCTGCGGCGCGGGCCGGAGGACACGGGCGCGCCTGTGGCCGGAGTGCTCTCCGGGACGCCCGCCGACGCGGCGGGGCTCGTCGCGGGGGATGTCGTCACCGCGCTCGACGGCACGACTGTCACCTCGGCGGCCGACTTGTCGTCACGGCTCGCCGAGCACGAGCCCGGTGACACCGTGACCCTCGAGTGGACCAGTGGCGGCACGTCGCACAGCGCCGAGGTGACGCTCGTCGAGGGCCCGGCCGGCGGTTGAGCCGGCGGGCCCTCGACGGGCGCCCAGGCGGCGGTCAGCCGCGGTGGGCGCGGTAGTACTCGATGAGGCTGCGCGTGGACTGGTCCTGCGCGACCAGGGCCTCGGCGTCGCCGGAGACGGCCGGGGCGATCTCCAGGGCGAGCTTCTTGCCGAGCTCGACGCCCCACTGGTCGAAGCTGTTGATGCCCCAGACCACGCCCTGCACGAAGGTGATGTGCTCGTACAGCGCGATGAGCTGGCCGAGCACCGACGGCGTCAGCGCGGGGGCCAGGATCGACGTGGTGGGACGGCTGCCCGTGAAGACGCGCGCGGGGACGATCTCCTCGGCGGTGCCCTCGGCGCGGACCTCGTCGGCGGTCTTGCCGAACGCGAGCGCCTTGGTCTGCGCGAAGAAGTTCGCGAGCAGCAGCTCGTGGACGTCGGTGTCGCCGTCCTTGAGCGGGTGCGCGGGGTTCGCCACGGCGATGAAGTCCGCCGGGACGAGGCGCGTGCCCTGGTGGATGAGCTGGTAGAAGGCGTGCTGCCCGTTGGTGCCGGGCTCGCCCCAGAACACCTCGCCGGTCTGTGTGGTGACGGGCGTGCCGTCCCAGCGGACCGACTTGCCGTTCGACTCCATCGTGAGCTGCTGCAGGTACGCCGGGAACCGGTGCAGGTGCTGCGCGTACGGGAGCACGGCGTGCGTCGCGGCGTCGAGGAAGTTCACGTACCAGACGTTGAGCAGGCCCATGAGGACGGGCACGTTCTGCGTGAACGGCGTGGTGCGGAAGTGCTCGTCGACGGTGTGGAAGCCGGACAGGAAGTCGCGGAAGCCGTCCGGGCCGATCGCGATGGCCAGCGACGTGCCGATCGCGGAGTCCACCGAGTAACGGCCGCCGACCCAGTCCCAGAACCCGAACGCGTTGGCCGGGTCGATGCCGAACGCGGCGACCTTGTCCAGCGCCGTCGACACGGCGACGAAGTGGCTGGCCACGGCCTGCGCGCGAGCCTCGTCGGTGTCCTCGATGGCGCCGGCGGCGAGGAGCTGCTCCCACAGCCACTCGCGGGCCAGGCGCGCGTTGGTGAGCGTCTCGATGGTGCCGAACGTCTTCGAGGCGACGATGAACAGCGTGGTCGTCGGGTCCAGGCCCTGGACCGTCTCCGCGAGGTCCGTCGGGTCGATGTTGGAGACGAACCGCAGCTCGAGGCCGTCCTGCACGTACGGGGCGAGCGCCTCGTAGGCCATCACGGGGCCCAGGTCCGAGCCGCCGATGCCGATGTTCACCACCGTCGCCACCCGGGCGCCCGTCACACCGGTCCACGCGCCGGACCGCACCTTGTCGGCGAACGCGAAGACCTTCTCGAGCTCGGCCTGCACGTCCGTGTCGACCTGCTGGCCGTCCACGACCAGTGCGGGGCTGGCCGACGCGGGCCGGCGCAGGGCGGTGTGCAGCACCGCGCGGTCCTCGGTGGAGTTGATGTGCTCGCCGGAGAACATCGCCTCGATGTGCTCACCCAGGCGGACCTCGTCGGCCAGGCGCACCAGCGACTCGAGGGTCTGGTCGGTCACCAGGTTCTTCGACAGGTCGACGTGCAGGTCGCCGACCGTGCGCGTGAGGCGCTCGGTGCGCCCGGGGTCGGCGGCGAACCAGGCGCGCAGGTCGGGGCGGAGCGCGTCACGCTGCGCGGTGAGGTCGGTCCAGGCCGTCGTCGCGGTCGCGTCGATGGGTTCGGTCGTCACGGGGCTCCCTCTCGTCAGGTCAGTGGCACCACGGTATGTCCACCTGGGGGCGTCGCACGCGGGACTCCGCGCTGGTGGACGGCTGGTGGACGGCTGGCCGACGGCCGGTGGACGAGGGGGCGCGCCTAGAGTGGGGCCCGTGCCACGCCCTCCTGCCGCAGCGCTCCCCACAGCGGTGCTCGCCGCACTGACGCTCGTGATCGGCTTCGCCGTGGGGCAGCTCACCGGCGTGCGACCGCTCGCCGCCGTGGTGCTGCTCGCGGGTGGCGCCTGGTGCGCATGGCGATCGGCGCCGGCAGCCGGATGGCTGCGCGTGGGCGCCGTGGTGCTGGTGGCCGTGCTCGCGTTCGTCGGGTCGCATCTGGTGGCCCCGACGATCGGCGCGTGGCCCGCCGTCATCGCCGCAGCCCTGGTGCTCGGTGGCGCCACCTGGCTGCTAGTCGACCGCCCTGCGGTGGGCCGCCCCGGCGCCGGGCAGCCAGGCGCAGGGCAGCCAGGCGACGGGCCGACAATGGGAGCAGAGGGCGCCGCTGTGGCGCCGGCAAGGAGAAGGCCATGACGGGCAAGGCCCCCCGTACCCCACTGGGCATGCGCGTGACGGAGAAGCTCTTGACGATCTTCGGGCCGCCGCAACTCGGCGACTCGACAGCCCCGCACCGCCCGGTCAGCGCCGAGGAGCGCGAGCGGGACCAGGACCTGCGCACCCAGCTTGAGCGGGTTGTGGGCCCGGACGGCCACTCCTACCTGGTCGAGCGCCAGGTCCCCGCCGAGTAGTCCCGCCGAGCGCGGATCCTGGCGTCAGGCCGGCTCGGCGAGCGCGGCGCGGACCCAGCCGAGCGCGGTCTCGTCGTCGAGGCCGAGCTCGTGGGCACGGCGGGCGAAGGCGAGCGCGGCTGCCCTGGCCTCGCTGGCCTGCACCGCGTCGGCGGCTCGGACGAAGGTGCCGTTCCTGCCGCGCGTCTCGACGACTCCGCCGTGCTCGAGCTCGCGGTAGGCGCGGGCGACGGTGTTCGCGGCGAGGCCGAGCTCTTCGGCGAGCCTGCGCACGGTGGGCAGCCGGGTCCCCGGTGGCACGGCGCCTGAGCGGACCTGCTCAGTGATCTGCGAGCGCAGCTGCTCGTAGGGCGGCGATGCCGAGTCGGCATCGATGAACAGGTGCATCCGGGGCCCTTCGGTCGTCGGCGTGGCAGCGGTCTCGCACAACCTAGCGGTCACCGGGTTCGTCGAGGTGAGCCGAGGCGATCGGTCGATACAGTCGGCTGGCGTGCTGCGCCCAGCCCCGGAGGTGTGTCTCAGATGGAACCGCGTCGTCCCTGGCTGGTGTGCTGCGGCCTGGTCACCCTCGACGTGCTCCAGGTGGTCGACCATGTGCCGGCTGCGGACGAGAAGGTCGTGGCGCGCGATCTCCAGGTGACGTTCGGGGGCCCGGCGGCGAATGCCGCCGCGACGGCGGTGGCGCTCGGCGTGCCGACCCGGCTGGTGACGGCGATCGGCTCGGGGCCGGTGGCCGACCTGGTGCGGGCGGGCCTCGCGGCGGCTGGTGTCGAGGTGGTGGACCTGGTCGAGGGGGAGGCTGCGGCGCCGGCGGTGTCGACGGTGCTGGTCACACGGTCCACGGGGGAGCGCGCGGTGGCGTCGGTGAACGGGACGGGTGTGGGGGATCTGGGCGACCGGGCTTGGGGCGTGCTGCCGGGGGTGCTCGACGACGCGCGGGCTCTGCTGCTCGACGGCCATCACCTCGCGGGGGCGGTGGCCCTGGCGACCGCGGCGCGGGAGCGGGGGATCCCGGTGGCCCTCGACGGCGGGAGCTGGAAGGACGGGCTGGCAGGTCTGCTGGCCGTCGTGGACCACGCGGTGCTCTCCGCGGACTTCCGCCTGCCGCCTGTGTGGGCGGGCGGCCCGACGGCGCCGCCGGGCAGCCTGGACGACTTGGCGGCGGTCGCGGCCCTGGGCCCGCGGACGGTCGCGCGCTCGGCGGGCGGCGGCCCGCTGCGCTGGATCGACACAGCGTCGGACTCGGGGGAGGGGGAGGGCGTGCGCGTCGTCCAGCCGCCTGCCCTGCCTCCGGGCGCGGTGGTGGACACGCTCGGCGCCGGTGACGTGCTGCATGGGGCGTTCGCGGCTCGGCTCGCACTGGGCGACGAGGTGGCGGCGGCCCTCGAGGCAGGCGTCGAGGTGGCGACACGCTCGGTGCGGCATCGGGGCGCGCGCGGCTGGATCGGGGCGCGGGGCGCCGAGCGGTCGGAGGCCGACGGGCCGCGTTGACCCGTCGAGCCTGGCCGTCGAACCTGGGCAGACCGGCACATCACGAAGTGATCACAGTCACAGAAGAGCCTTGACGCCGATTAGTAAGGCAGGTTCACTAACAAATGTGACAGCGATCACCGCGAACGGAGCCAACGGCGGCGCCGGCAGGGCACTGGGGGGCATCCTCCGGCCCACTGCCAAGCTGCTCCCCGAGCACGCCCGAGCCCACCACCGTTCGATGGTGCTCCAGCACCTGTTCCACTCCGGCGCCACCTCGCGCGCCGACCTGGCCCGCAGCACAGGCCTGACCCGGGTCACCGTCTCCGACCTTGTCGCGTCGCTGCTCGCCGAAGGGATCGTGGAGGAGCTCGGCGTCCGCCAGGAGGGCAAGGTCGGCAAGCCCGCGATCCTCGTCGGGATGCGCACCGCCGAGTTCCAGGTGGTGGCCATCGACCTCGCCGACGACGAGAGCCTGCACGGCGCCGTCATGACGCTCGTCGGGGACGTGGTCGCCCGGCGCACCGCCCGGCTCGAGGGCCGCACCGGGACGCCCGCCGTCGACGTGCTGCGCGGCCTGTGCCGCGACCTCCTCGCCGCGGCCAGCCGGCCCGTGATCGGGGTGGGCATCGGCTCGCCCGGCGTCATCGCGGCCGACGGCGCCGTGGTCGAGGCCCCCAACCGAGGCTGGTACGACGTGCCGCTCGCCGCCGACCTCGCCCGTGAGCTCGGCGTCCCCGTGCACGTCGCGAACGACGCCAACACCCGCGCGCTGGGCGAGCTGACCTTCGGCGGCGCCACCGGCGACGGGCTCATGGTCGTGACCGTCGGCCAAGGCCTCGGCGCCGGCCTCGTCGTCGACGGCGCCCTCGTGCGCGGCCGACACGACGCCGCCGGGGAGATCGGGCACGTCACAGTCGTCGACGAGCGCGAAGAGGCATTCGGGGGAGACCGTGCGCTGCCCTGCGCATGCGGGCGCCGTGGATGCCTCGAGACCGTGCTGTCGGTCCCCGCCCTGCGGCGTCGCGTCGCCGGGCTCTCACCCCACGACGCCGATGCGGCACTCGCATCGGCAGGGCGGCTGTTGGGCACCGCGCTGGCGCCCGTCATCAGCGCCCTGAACCTCGCCGAGGTCCTGCTCTCCGGTCCCCCGGAGCTGCTCGACGGACCCCTGCGGGAGGCGGCGCTGGACGCCGTCAGGCAGCGCACCATGCCCGTCATCGGGCATGACCTGCGGCTACGCACCACCTCACTGGGAGAGGACGCCGCGCTCTTCGGAGCCGCCGTCCTCGTCCTGTCCGGTCAGCTCGGGGTCTCGTGAGGACCCCGAGCCGACCACTTGCAGGTCGGACGCACCACCCTCGGCGACGCCAGACGGCGATCGCCTCGCACCTGGGAGGAACACCAACGTGAAGATCCTACGGACGGCGGCCGTCGGAGTGGCGGCAGCACTCGCACTCGCGGCCTGCGGAAGCGGCGACGGCCCCACCGGCGAGCCAGCCGGCGACAACACGAGCGAGGCCGGCTCGATCACCCTGTGGCTCGCGGGCGGCGACACGCCCGACACGCTGCGTGAGTACCTGACGACGACCTTCGAGGCCGAGAACCCGGGATCGAAGCTCGTCATCGAGCAGCAGGACTGGGGCGACCTGGTCACCAAGCTCACCACCGCCCTGCCCGACGCGGCCAACACCCCCGACGTCGTCGAGCTCGGCAACACGCAGTCCTCCACGTTCACCAACGTGGGCGCGTTCCTGGACATCAGCGACATGTACGAGGAGCTCGGCGGCGACAAGCTCGTGCCCGGCTTCGTGGAGGCGGGGGTCGTCGACGGCGCCAACTTCACGCTCCCGTACTACTTCGGCTCGCGGTACGTCTTCTACCGCAAGGACCTCTGGGCCGCGGCGGGCGTCGAGGTGCCCAAGACCCTCGCCGAGTTCAACGAGACGGTCGCCACCATCACGTCCGCGCAGCCGAACGGCATCCCGAACCTCTCGGGCTTCTGGATCGGCGGCCAGGACTGGCGCAACGGCATCTCCTGGATCTTCGCCAACGGCGGCGAGCTCGCGGTCCAGAAGGACGGCCAGTGGACGTCCACGATGTCCGACCCGAAGTCGATCAAGGGCCTCGAGCAGCTCCAGGAGATCTGGACCAGCGCGTCGAAGGCGCCGCGTGACGCGAAGGACGACAACACCTACAACCACCTCAACGACTCCGACGCCGTCGAGGCCGCGGACGGCACCACGACGTCCTACTCGCTCGACGCGGCGACGGTCATGGCGCCGGGCTGGGCGCACTGGTCCGTCGGCGACCTGGTCACCAAGGACGGCAAGGAGGTGCGGGAGTGGAACGACGAGCGATTCGGCGTCTTCACGCTCCCCAACGTCGACGGGACCGGCCCGGCGCCGGTGTTCGCCGGCGGCTCCAACATCGGGATCTCCGCGAAGTCGCAGAACCCGGAGCTGGCGAAGAGCCTGATGCGGATCATCTTCTCGGACGAGTACCAGCAGATGCTCGGTGAGAACGGCCTGGGCCCGGGCAACTCGGACCACGTCGACGCCCTCGGGGACGACCAGTTCGCCACCGCGCTGATCGAGTCCGCGCTCGGCGCGAAGCTCACCCCGGCGGCGCCCGGCTGGGCGGCGCTGGAGAACAGCAAGAAGCTCGAGGAGTTCTTCGGGCAGATCGCCAGCGGGGCTGACGTCACGGCCACCGCGAAGGCGTTCGACGCCGCCGCCACGCCCATCCTCAACGGCGCGGCCGGCTGACCCGCACCGCTCCGGGCCGGACGGCGCCTGCACGCGCCGTCCGGCCCGGGGCGGCCTGCGCGGACGAAGGAGATGACCATGTCCCGCACCCTCGACACCCCCCCACGGGCTGAGGCCCTCCGCAAGCGCCGCAAGCCGCGCGCTCCCTTCTTCTTGCTCGCCCCCGCGGTCGTCCTGCTGCTCGCCGCGCTGGCCTATCCCGTGGGCTGGCAGATCGTCACGTCGATGCAGCGCTTCGGCCTGGCGCAGCAGTTCGGCGCGAGCGCCGAGTTCGTGGGCCTGGGCAACTACGCCCGCCTGGTCACCGACCCCGAGCTGTGGGGCGTCGTGCTCCGCTCGCTGGCCTTCTGCCTGGTCAACGCGTTGCTGACAATGGCCATCGGGGTGCTCCTGGCCCTGCTGATGAAGGCCGTGCCGCGCCCCGTCGCCCTGGTGCTGCAGGTGTCGCTGCTGCTCGCCTGGGCGATGCCCGTGGTGGCGGCCATGACGGTGTGGCGCTGGCTGTTCGACTACCAGCGCGGCGTCATCAACCACCTGCTGACCCAGCTCGGATTCGACTTCGTGGGGCACTCCTGGCTCGAGCAGCCGCTGTCGTTCTTGTTCGTCGCCACCGTCGTGATCGTGTGGATGTCGGTGCCCTTCGTGGCGTTCTCGGTGTACGCCGGGCTCACCCAGGTGCCCGACGAGGTGCTCGAGGCGGCGCAGATCGACGGGGCGAACGCGCGCCAGCGGTTCACCGGGATCATCATGCCGATGGTGCGCCCCGTGCTGGCCCTCGTCCTGCTGCTGCAGCTCATCTGGGACCTGCGGGTCTTCGCGCAGATCAAGCTGCTGCAGGACGCCGGGGGAGTGCCCAGCGAGACCAACCTGCTCGGCACGTACATCTACCAGGTGGGCGTCGGCTCCGGGGACTTCGGCGCCGCGTCAGCGGTGTCCATGTTCGTGCTGGCGCTGACCGTCACGCTGAGCTGGCCGTACGTGCGGACCCTGCTGCGAGAGGA
This sequence comes from Cellulomonas timonensis, assembly GCF_900046455.1. Lineage (GTDB taxonomy): Bacteria > Actinomycetota > Actinomycetes > Actinomycetales > Cellulomonadaceae > Cellulomonas_A > Cellulomonas_A timonensis. The sequence continues at coordinate 50,085 of NZ_FCOT01000010.1, read as the reverse complement.
GCAGCCATGACCGCCCTCCCCGGAGCCGCCACCCAGACGGCCCCCCAGGCGCCGCTGGCCACAGCGCCGCGCCGCGTGGCCCCACGGCGCGGCGGGCCCGCGCCCCAGACCCTCATGCGGGTGCTGCTGAGCGTCATCACGCTCGTCATCGCCGCGCTGTGGGCGTTCCCCGTCTACTGGATGCTCATCTCCTCGCTGCTGCCGAACGTGCGCCTGACGTCGGGCGCCCCGACGTTCTGGCCGACCCGGCCGTCGCTCGACAACTTCGCCGCGGTGCTCGACGGCGGCACGTTCCTGCCCGCGCTGCGGATGAGCCTGGCGATCACCACGCTCACCGTGGCCGTCGCGATCGTCCTGGCGTTCCTCGCGGCGCTCGCGGTGAGCCGCTACCGGTTCACCGGCCGTCGCAGTTTTGTCCTGACGGTCCTCGTCGTGCAGATGCTGCCCGCCGAGGGGCTGTTCATCGCGCAGTACAAGCTGCTGGGCTCGGCGCAGCTGCTCAACTCGGTGATCGGCATCTCGGTGCTGTACGCCGCGGCCGTCGTCCCGTTCACGATCTGGATGCTGCGCGGCTTCGTCGCCGGGGTGCCCGTCGAGCTCGAGGAGGCCGCGATGGTCGACGGCCTGAGCCGCTGGCAGGCGTTCATGCGGATCACACTGCCGTTGCTCGCCCCCGGCTTGATCGCCTCCGGCGTGTACGCGTTCCTGCAGGCCTGGAACGAGTTCACCCTGGCCCTGGTGGTGCTGCCGGCGGAGTCATCCAAGACCCTGCCGGTGTGGCTGCGCGGGTTCGTGCAGGCGAGCGTGAGCCGCGAGGTCGACTGGGGCCAGGTGATGGCCGCGTCCACGCTCCTCGCGCTGCCGGTGATCGTGTTCTTCATGCTGGTGCAGCGCCGGATGACCTCCGGGCTGGTGTCGGGGGCGGTGAAGGGCTGACGTGAGCACGAACCCGCTCGACATGACGACGGCGGCGACAGGGGGAGGCCGAGACCCGGGCTGGACGGTGGGCCTGGACGTCGGCGGCACCAAGGTGCTGGGCGTGCTGCTCGACGACAGCGGCGCCGTGCGGCGCCGGGTGCGCCTGCCCACCACCGCGGGCGCCCGGGGAGTGGTCGGCACGGCCCGGGCGGCGGTGCTGGACCTCCCCGGCTGGGCGGGCGTCGACGCCCGTGTGCTGCGCGGCGTGGGCGTCGGGGTGCCAGGCGTCGTGGACCCGGTCGGCGGCGCCGTCGAGCACGCGGTGAACCTCGGCATCGCCGAGCGCCTCCCGCTCGCGGAGCTCCTCGGGGATGCCCTCGGCGGGGTCCCCGTGCTGCTGGAGAACGACCTGAACGCCGCGGTGCTGGGCGCGGCGCACCTGGCCCCGGAGCCGGTGCGGGACCTCGCGTTCCTGGCGCTCGGCACCGGCGTGGCCGCAGGGCTCCTGCTCGACGGCACGCTGCGGCGCGGCGCCGCGCGCTCGGCCGGGGAGATCGGGCACGTGACGCTCGTCCCCGGCGGGCGGCCCTGCGAGTGCGGCCAACGCGGCTGCCTGGAGCGGTACGCCTCGGGCAGCGCGATCGCGGCGGTGTGGCCGGGCGGCGGCCCGCGCCCGGCGGGGGTCGAGTTGTTCGAGGCCGCCGCGGCCGGGGACCCCCGCGCCATCACGCTGCGCGACGAGGTCGCGTGGGCGGTGGCGTCGGCGGTCCGCCTGCTCGTCCTGACCTGCGACGTCGAGCGCATCGTGATCGGGGGAGGTGTGAGCGAGCTGGGCGCGCCGCTGCTCGACGCTGTGGCAGGCTCGCTCGCGCGAGAGGCCGAGGCGTCGCCGTTCCTGGCGTCGATGAAGCTCGAGGACAGGGTGCGACTGGCGCCGCTGGGTGTGCCGGTGGGAGCCGTGGGTGCTGCACTGGTGGGACGAGGGGAGGCCTCATGGAGGTCCTGATCGGCGAGGGCGAGCAGCTCGCCCGGCTCGCCGCGGATGTGATCGAGGAGCGGGTGCGCTCACGGGCCGCGATCGGCGCGCGCGCGGTGCTTGGGCTCGCGACAGGTTCCAGCCCGCTCGCGGTGTACGACGAGCTGGCGCGGCGCCATCGCGAGGAGGGCCTGTCCTTCGCGGGCGTCGAGGCCTTCCTGCTCGACGAGTACCTGGGCCTGCCGCCGGACGATCCCCGCAGCTACCGCAACGTGATCGAGCAGGAGCTGGTCTCCCGGGTCGACCTCGACCCCGCGGACGTGCACGGCCTGGACGGCCTCGCGGAGGACGTGCCCGCGGCGTGCGCCGCCTATGAGATGGCGATCGTGGCCTCGGGCGGGGTGGATGTGCAGATCCTCGGGATCGGGGCCGATGGGCACGTGGCGTTCAACGAGCCCGGCTCGTCGCTGGCCTCGCGGACTCGGCTCAAGACGCTGACTCCCGGCACCCGCGCCGACAACGCCCGGTTCTTCGACGGGGACGTCGACGCCGTGCCGAGGCACTGCCTGACGCAGGGCCTCGGCACGATCATGCAGGCCCGCCACCTGGTGCTGGTGGCGCTCGGCCGGGCCAAGTCCGAGGCGGTGCACCAGCTCGTCGAGGGCCCGGTGAGCGCGATGTGGCCCGCGACAGTGCTGCAGCACCACCCGCATGTGACGGTGCTGCTCGACGAGGGCGCGGCGAGCAGGCTCCAACTCGCGGCGTACTACCGCGAGGCGTTCGCGGAGAAGCCGCCGTGGCAGGGCCTGTGACGGATCCGCGCGACGCCACGTCCGTGGACGCGGGCCACCTCGTGGGTGGGCCGCCGTAGACTCGTGCGCATGAGTGAGCCCCAGCCTTTCCCTGTCGAACCGGACGACCCGTTCAGCTCGGACCCGGGCACGGGCACCTCCACCAGCGTCCTCGAGCGCGAGGAGACGACCGAGCAGGTCGAGCCCGGAGACCATGAGCGCTTCGCGCACTATGTGCGCAAGGAGAAGATCCTCGACTCCGCCCTGAGCGGCAGCCCCGTGATCGCGCTGTGCGGCAAGGTGTGGGTGCCGGGTCGCGACCCGAACAAGTTCCCCGTCTGCCCGCAGTGCAAGGAGATCTACGAGGGCCTGCGCGAGCCGCAGGACGGCGGCTCCGGGGATTCCGGCGGCGGCGGTGGCCGGCGCTGGGGCGGGTTCGGGCGCGGCAAGGGGTCGGGCGACTCCTCCGGCGGGAAGTGAGCGCGCTCCGCCAGCCAGCGTCCTCCGCCAGCAGTCACGCGTCATCGTCGGCAGCCTCGAATCTGCCGCCGGCGTTCCCTGCCCGTGCCCCACGGGGCACGGCCGGGAAGTTGCGTGCCTGGCAGGCTGAGGCGCTCGAGCTGTACCGCGTCCGCAACCCTCGCGACTTCCTGGCGGTGGCGACCCCCGGGGCCGGCAAGACGACATTCGCGCTGCGCGTGGCCACCGAGCTGCTCGAGGCCGGCGTGGTGCGCCGCGTCACCGTCGTGGCGCCGACCGAGCACCTCAAGCGGCAGTGGGCGGACGCCGCGGCGCGCGTCGGCATCAAGATCGACCCGAACTTCTCCAACGCGCAGGGCCGTCACGGGCAAGGCTTCGACGGGGTCGCGGTGACGTATGCGCAGGTGGCCTCCAAGCCCGCGCTGCACGCGGCGCGGACCTCGGCGGCGCCGACGCTCGTGATCCTCGACGAGATACACCACGGCGGCGACGCGCTGTCCTGGGGCGACGCGGTCCGTGAGGCGTTCGAGGGCGCGACGCGGCGCCTGGGCCTGACCGGCACCCCGTTCCGCTCCGACACCGCGGCGATCCCGTTCGTCGCATACGAGCGCGGCAAGGACGGCATTCGCCGCAGCGTGTCGGACTACTCCTACGGCTACGGCGACGCGTTGCGCGACCATGTCGTGCGGCCGGTGATCTTCCTGTCGTACAGCGGCTCGATGCGCTGGCGCACCAAGGCCGGTGACGAGGTCAGCGCGCGCCTGGGGGAGCCGCTGACCAAGGACCTCACGGCACAGGCGTGGCGCACCGCCCTGGACCCGAACGGCGAGTGGATCCCCTCGGTGCTGGCCGCGGCCGACCGCAGGCTCAGCGAGGTGCGGCGCTCGGTGCCCGACGCCGGGGCGATGGTCATCGCCACCGACCAGAACGACGCCCGGGCGTATGCGGGCCACCTGGCCCGGATCACCGGGAAGTCGCCCACCGTCGTGCTCTCGGACGACGACGGCGCGAGCGACCGGATCGACGAGTTCTCCGCGTCGGACTCCCGCTGGCTCGTCGCGGTCCGCATGGTGTCCGAGGGGGTGGACGTGCCCCGGCTCGCGGTGGGCGTCTACGCGACGAGCACCTCGACGCCGCTGTTCTTCGCGCAGGCCGTCGGCCGGTTCGTGCGCGCTCGACGGCGCGGGGAGACGGCCTCGGTGTTCCTGCCGAGCGTCCCGCAGCTCCTCGCGCTCGCGAACACGCTCGAGGAGGAGCGGGACCACGCGCTGGACCGCCCGCTCACCGCCGAGGAGCAGGGCGACGTGTTCTCACCTGAGGACGCGCTCCTCGCCGCGGCGAACTCTGAGCGCAACGGCCCGGACGCCGTCGGGCCGGACGGCAAGCAGGGGTCCTTCGAGGCGTTGGAGGCGCAGGCGTCCTTCGACCGCGTGCTCTTCGACGGCGGCGAGTTCGGCACGGGGGCCGATGTCGGCTCGGAGGAGGAGCTGGACTTCCTGGGCCTGCCGGGCCTGCTCGACGCGGACCAGGTGACGACGCTGCTGAAGCAGCGCCAGGCCGAGCAGCAGAGCGGCCGGCGCAGGAGCAGGTCGGCGCAGGAGCAGGCGGACCAGCTCGCGGAGATGGACCACCGCCGCCAGGCCGAGCTGCGCAAGGAGCTGGCCCAGCTCGTGGGGGCGTGGGCTCGTCGCAGCGGGCAGCCGCACGGGACTGTGCACACCGAGCTGCGGCGCCGGTGTGGGGGCCCGGAGGTCGCGCTCGCGGACCCGGATCAGCTCACGGCGCGGATCGAGATGCTGCGCGCGTGGTTCGTCGGGAAGCGCTGAGCGCTCTCTCCCCGGCGGGACGGCCCCCGAAGCGTCTCACATCGTGGACGGAGCCTTGACTTGCGTTTCCGCAGGTCAGCGCCCTGGACACGTGCCCACTTAGCAAAGGTCGCCCGATTCGCAACTCTTGTTCTCCGGATGCCGAGGGCCCGTCCCGATGCCAGTCTTCTGGACGTGCCACCGACCCCGGATCCCCCGGGGGTCGGATCCGAGAACAGCGAAAGGGTGTGCACTATGCCGTCCTGGCTCCTCCTCATCATCGTCGGCGCCGTCCTGGTCATCCTGGGCGTCGCCACGAACATCGGGCAGTTCCTCATCTGGATCGGCGTCATCGTCCTCGTCGTCAGCCTGATCCTCGGGCTCGTGGGGCGTGGTCGCGGCGCACGGATCTAGCTGGGCGCTGCCCCCGGTGACCTGAGCGCAGCCCCCTGCATGTCTCAGTCGCCCAGGTGCAGCGTCACCGTCGGAACCGCGGCCTCGTCCGCGGACAGGCGCCGGGCCCCCCGTGGCAGTTCATCACGGGAGGCCCGGTGCCTTTCTGCTGCCCGGCGCACACCCTCCGGCCCCATCCAGGCAGGGTCGACGGCGCCGTCGACCACGAGCGGCGCCTGCAGGGCCCGCAGCGACTCGTCCTGGGACACCCACGCGGAGACCTGCGCGTCGGTCCCGGTCACCAACACCTCCTCGACAGCCCGGCCATCGGGGCCCAACCGTCGGGCGGCGGCCTTCCGGCCCCCCGTGCCGGCTTTGGCCCGAGAGGTCTTGGCCACCGGCTCCATCTCCCCGCCGCGGCCCTCACGGGCCACCAGCTTGTAGACCATGCCGCAGGTCGGCGCCCCCGAGCCGGTCACCACCGACGTGCCCACGCCATACGAGTCCACCGGCGCGGCGGCCAGCGCGGCGATCGCGTACTCGTCCAGGTCTGACGTCACCACGATCCGCGTGTCCCGGGCGCCCAGAGCGTCGAGCTGCGCGCGCACCTCCTGCGCCAGCACCCCCAGATCGCCCGAGTCGAGCCGCACCGCGCCGAGCCCCGTCCCCGCGGCCGCCACGGCCCGCTCGACGCCCGTGTGGACGTCATAGGTGTCCACCAGCAGCGTGGTGCCCGGCCCGGCAGCCGCGACCTGCGCGGCGAAGGCCGCCTCCTCGTCGTCGTGCAGCAGCGTGAACGCGTGCGCGGCGGTGCCGATCGTCGGGATGCCGTACCGGCGCCCCGCCTCCAGGTTCGACGTCCCCGTGAAGCCGGCCACAGCCGCGGCCCGGGCCGCCGCCACGGCGGCCTCCTCATGGGCGCGCCGCGACCCCATCTCGAGGCAGGGCCGGGTGACGGCGGCGCTGGTCATGCGCGAGGCGGCCGACGCCACAGCAGAGTCGTGGTTGAGGATCGACAGGGCGAGCGTCTCCAACAGGACCGCCTCGGCGAACGTGCCCTCGACGACCAGCACCGGAGACTGCGGGAAGAAGGCCTCGCCCTCCGCGTAGCCCGTGATCGACCCCGTGAACTGGTAGCCCGCGAGGAACTCCAGCGTCGTGTCGTTCACCACACGCTCGGCCGCCAGCCACTCGAGCTCCGCGGGGCCGAACCGGAAGTCCGCGATGGACTCGAGCAGCCGGCCCGTTCCCGCGAGCACGCCGTAGCGGCGCCCGGCGGGCAGCCGGCGGGTGAACACCTCGAACACGCAGCGCCGAGCGGCCGTGCCGTTGCCGAGCGCGGCCTCGAGCATCGTCAGCTCGTATTTGTCGGTGAGCAGCGCGGTGCTCGGGCGGGGGGTGGTGGACGTGGTGGGGACGGACACGGGCGCCGTGGCCTCCGGAGTGCTCATGCGCTCAACGTAGGACGACTTCCTCGGCGGGCGCACCTACAGTGGGCGGGTGTCAGTCCAGATCGCACCCGAGGAGACCGCTGAGTCGCAGACGGGCCAGCGGCTCGGGGACGCGTGGGTCACCATCGTGTGGAACGACCCCGTGAACCTCATGAGCTACGTCACCTACGTCTTCCAGAGCTACTTCGGCTACCCCCGCGAGAAGGCCGAGAAGCTCATGCGCCAGGTCCACGAGGAGGGCCGATCGGCGGTCTCGACGGGCAACCGCGAGCAGATGGAGGTCGACGTGCAGGCCATGCACTCGTACGGGCTCTGGGCCACGCTGCAGCGGGGAGGCGAGTGATGCGCGCGTTCCGCCGCGAGCGGGGCTCCCTGGTCGCCGAGCTCGACGCCACCGAGCGGGGCGTGATCGCCGCCGTCGTGGCGGACGTCGCCGACCTGCTGGGCGCCGGGCGCCTCGAGGAGCGCGCGACCGAGGACGCGGGCCCCGCCGACCCCGCGCTGATGCCCGGGATGTCGCTGCGGACCCAGGAGATCGAGCCGCCCGAGGACGACGCCGTGCGGCGGCTGCTGCCCGACGCCTCCGTGGACGACGAGGAGGTGGCCGCCGAGTTCCGGCGCCTCACCGAGGACGACCTGCGTCGCGTCAAGGTGGAACGCCTGACCTGGCTGTGGGACGCCCTCACGGCCGGCCCGGGCGCCGCGTGGCCGGATGACGCCGTGGTGGTGCCCGTCGAGCTCGGCGGCGCGGTCGCGGCGACCCTCACCGACCTGCGGCTCGTCCTGGCCGACCGGCTCGGGCTGCACGAGGACGAGGACGCCGAGTCGCTGTACGTGGAGCTCGACGGCGAGCCGGCGGAGGACGAGGACGACCCGCAGGCCGAGGTCCGCCGATACCTCGGCGCCGTCTACGTCTCCTTGAGCTGGCTGCAGGAGACGCTCATGGCGGCACTGCTCGACGACCTCGGGCGCTCCGGACGGGACGGACAGGGCAGGCAGCGAGGATGACTAGGCTCGCGCCCGTGAACGACGCACCCATCGGGATCTTCGACTCCGGCGTCGGCGGCCTGACCGTCGCGCGGTCCATCCTCGACCAGCTCCCGCACGAGTCGACCCTCTACATCGGCGACACCCTCAACACCCCCTACGGCACCAAGCCGCTCGCGGCAGTGCGCGCGCATGCGCTCGAGGTCATGGACGACCTCGTCGACGCCGGGGTGAAGATGCTGGTCATCGCCTGCAACACGGCCTCCTCGGCGATGCTGCGCGACGCCCGTGAGCGCTACACCCAGCGCCGTGGCCTGCCCGTGGTCGAAGTGATCCTGCCGGCGGCCCGCCGCGCCGTGGCCGCCACCCGCACCGGGCGGATCGGCGTCATCGCGACCAGCTCGACGGTCCAGTCGCGCGCCTACGACGACGCGTTCGCGGTGGCCCCCGGTGTGGAGCTGATCACGCAGGCGTGCCCCCGGTTCGTGGAGTTCGTCGAGGCGGGGATCACCTCGGGCCCCGAGCTGCTGGCCGTCGCCGACGAGTACCTGGCGCCGGTGAAGGCCGCCGGCGTCGACACCCTGGTGCTGGGCTGCACGCACTACCCGCTGCTGACGGGCGTCATCTCCTACGTGATGGGCGACGAGGTGACGCTCGTGTCCTCCGCCGAGGAGACCGCGAAGGACGTCTACCGCACGCTCGTCGCGCACGACCTCGAGCGCTCGCCCGGCGCCGGGCCGGCCGAGCACCGGTTCCTCGCCACCGGCGACCCCGAGTCCTTCCACACCCTCGCCCGCCGGTTCCTCGGTCCCGAGGTCCTCGCCGTCGAGCCGCGAGGGGCACTGCGGTGAGGCTCGTCGTCGTCGGCAGCGCGGGATCGTTCCCCAGCGCGGACTCCGCGGCGTCGGCGTACCTGGTGCAGGCGGAGGACGCGGACGGCCGGACCTGGACGGTGCTGCTCGACCTGGGCAGCGGCGCCCTGGGGCCCCTGCAGGCGCACACCGACCCCACCGCCCTGGACTTGGTGGGGATCTCCCACCTGCACGCCGACCACGTGGCGGACCTGGTGGTGCTCAACGTGCTGCGGCGGTACCGGCCCGAGGGGGCGTGCGCGCCCGTGCGGCTGCACGGCCCGCCGGGCACGCTCGAGCGGCTCGCGCAGATGGCCGGCAAGGACCCGGCGACCGAGGTCACCGGCCAGTTCGACTTCGAGCCGTGGCAGGAGGGCGTCCCCGTGACCGTCGGCCCGCTGACCATCGAGCCGGTGGCCGTGCACCACCCGCTGCCGTCGTTCGGGATGCGCGTCAGCGGCCCGTCCGACGCCGACCCGACACGCACCGTCACCCTCGCGTACACCGGCGACACCGACGAGTGCCCCGGCCTCACCACCCTCGCCGACGGCGTGGACCTGCTGCTCGCCGAGGCCGCCTACATCGAGGGGCGCGACGACGCGCTCCGCGGCGTGCACCTCACCGGGCGCCGGGCGGGCGCGGCCGCGGCCGCGGGCAAGGCGGGACGGCTCGTGCTCACCCACCTCGTGAGCTGGAACGACCCGCAGGCGACGCTCGCCGAGGCCCGGGGGGAGTACGACGGCCCGATCGACCTGGCCCGGCCCGGCGCGGTCTACCCGCTCTGAGCCGCGTCCTTCGAGCCTCGTCGGCGTCCCACGCTCGCCCGGTTAGGCTCGTCGCCATGACCTCTGCGACCTCGACCCCCCGTCCCGCGAGCCCTGCGGAGCCGGGAGCCCTGGTGCGGGCGGACGGCCGCCGCGCCGACCAGCTCCGCCCCGTGACCCTCACCCGCCGCTACCTCGACAGCGGCGAGGGCAGCGTGCTCGTCGAGTTCGGCGGCACCAAGGTGCTGTGCGTCGCCTCGTTCACCGAGGGCGTGCCGCGCTGGCGCAAGGGCTCGGGCCAGGGCTGGGTCACCGCCGAGTACGCGATGCTCCCGCGCGCGACGAGCACCCGCTCCGACCGCGAGTCGGTGCGCGGCAAGGTGGGCGGCCGCACCCATGAGATCTCCCGGCTGATCGGCCGCTCGCTGCGCGCGATCATCGACGTCTCGGCGCTCGGCGAGAACACGATCGTGCTGGACTGCGACGTGCTGCAGGCGGACGGCGGCACCCGCACGGCGTCCATCACCGGCGCGTACGTGGCGCTGGCCGACGCCGTCGCCTGGGGCGTGGAGCGCGGCGCCATCAGCCGCAAGAAGACGGTGCTGCGCGACTCGGTGTCCGCCGTGAGCGTCGGGATCGTGGACGGCGTGCCCGTGCTCGACCTGCCGTACGTCGAGGACGTCCGCGCCGAGACGGACATGAACGTCGTGGTGACCGGCTCCGGCAAGTTCGTCGAGGTGCAGGGCACCGCCGAGCAGGCGCCGTTCGACCGCGCCGAGCTCGACGCTCTGCTGGACCTGGCGCTCGCGGGGACCAGCGAGCTGGGCGCCCTGCAGGCCGCCGCACTGGCCGCCGGCGCGCCGTCCGCCGCGCCCATCCTCGGCGCTGGCGCATGAGCACACCCCGCCTCGTCCTGGCCACGCACAACGCGCACAAGATCGGCGAGCTGCGGGCCATCTTGGCCCCCGCGCTGCCCGGGCTCGACCCGGCCGCCGTGGTGGGCGCCCGTGACGTCGGCGCCCCTGAGCCGGTTGAGGACGGCGTGACCTTCGCGGAGAACGCGCTGCTCAAAGCCCGGGCGCTCGCGGCGTTCACCGGCCTGCCTGCCGTGGCGGACGACTCCGGCCTGTCCGTCGACGTGCTCGGCGGCGCCCCCGGCATCTTCTCGGCGCGGTGGGCCGGGCGGCACGGCGACGACCGCGCCAACCTCGACCTGCTGCTCGCCCAGCTCTCGGACATCGCCGCAGAGCACCGCGGGGCGCGCTTCACCTGCGCCGCGGCGCTGGTGACGCCCGACGGGTTCGAGCATGTGGAGATGGGCCACCTGGTCGGCACGCTGGCCACGGCGCCGCGCGGCGACAGCGGCTTCGGCTACGACCCGATCCTGGTCCCCGAGGGCGACACACGCTCCTGCGCCGAGCTCACCCCGCAGGAGAAGAACGCCATCAGCCACCGCGGGCAGGCGTTCCCTGCCCTCGTCCCGGTGATCGTCAGCGCCCTCGGACGATGACCGCTGGGGCCGGCTTGGTGCACCTGGCCGCCGACGCGGTGAGCGTCGGCTACCCGGGGCGCGCCGTGCTGGACAAGGTGGACGTGCTGGCCTCGGCCGGGCAGCGCATCGGCGTGGTGGGGGAGAACGGCGCCGGCAAGACGACGCTGCTGCGCGTGCTGGCCGGCGACCTGCCGCCCTCCAGCGGCGAGGTGCGCCGCGCCGGGTCCATCTCGGTGGTGGAGCAGGAGCTGGACTTCGCGCCCGGGGCCACCGTCGGGACCCTCGTGGCCGAGGCCCTGGGGCGCTCGCGTGCGGCGGCGGAGCGGCTGGCGGCCGAGATCGAGGGCTTCGACCATGAGCATGGCGACCTCACGGCCCTCGCGGACGCCATCGCCCGGGTGGAGCACCTGGCCGCGTGGGATGCCGATCGCCGGGTCGACGAGGCGCTCAGCAGGTTCGGCGCGCCCCGTGATCTGAGCCGCCCACTCGACCGGCTGAGTGTCGGCGAGCGGTACCGGGTCCGGCTCGCCTGCCGCATCGCCGAGCGGGCCGACATCCTGCTGCTCGACGAGCCGACCAACCACCTCGACGCCAGCGGGATCGACTACCTCACCGCGCAGCTCCAGCAGTGGCCGGGGGTCGTGGTCATCGTCACGCATGACCGGCGGCTCCTCGACGACGTGATGACGGCCATCCTCGACCTCGACCCGTCGATGGACGGCCGGCCGGTGCTCTACGGCGCGACGTCGTATGCCGACTACCGGTTCGCCAAGGACCAGGCCCTGCGCCGCTGGCGTGCCCGCTACCGCGCCGAGCGCAAGCGGGCCGAACAGCTCGCCGCGCGCCTCGACGCCTCGTACGAGGGCCTCTCGGATGAGTGGCGCCCGTTGAAGGGCTCGCAGAAGAACCGTCGCGCCACGCGGGCGCGGATCCATGTCAAGGCCGCGGACCGGCTGGTGCAGCGCCTCGAGGCCGAGGCCGTCGAGGTGCCGACGCCGCCCGTGGAGCTCGCTTTCCCGGACCTGCCCTCGCTGCCGCGCGACTACGACGGCGGGCCGCTGCTCGAGGTGCGGGCGCCCCGGGTCGCAGGTGAATTCGGGCGGGCGCGGCTCGACCTGCCGGGCGTCCGGGTGGACCTGCCGCCGTGCGGCAGGCTGCTGGTGACGGGCCCCAACGGCTCCGGGAAGTCGACACTGCTGGCCGCGCTGGCCGGGACGATCGCGCTGGACCGTGGCACGCGGTCTGGCTCTTATACCCATCTGACGCGGCCGACGAACTTACCGGGCGTCGGGGGGGACCTGCGGCGGTGCGGGGGGGTGCGGGGGGCGGGCCCCAACGGCCCCGGGAAGTGGACAGTGCTGGCCGGGCGGGGCGGGACGGTCGCGCTGGACCGGGGCGCGCGGGCGCTCGGGCGCGGGGGGCGGCTGGGGGTGCTGGGGCAGGAGGGCGAGCCGGGGGCGCTCGCGCTGCGCGCGGCGCTCGCCAGCCGGGCGCCCGGTGGCGTCGAGGGTCCGCACGGCCCGCGGGGGAGCGGGTTCGAGGCGTATGCCCGGCGTGCGCTCGACCTGCTCGCAGACGGCGCCCTCGACCCGGGTCAGCTGGTGCCGGTGGCCGCGCTGGGGCTGCTCAGCGAGGAGGACCTGGAGCGGCCGCTCAGCGAGTTGTCCGTGGGCCAGCGCCGCCGTTTCGACCTGGCGTGCGCCCTGCTCGCCGCGCCCCACGTGCTCATCCTCGACGAGCCCACCAACCACCTGTCGATCGGCCTGGTGGATGAGCTGACCGACGCCCTGCGCGGCACGTCGGCGGCCGTCGTGGTCGCGACGCATGACCGGCGCATGCGCGCCGACCTGGCGGACTGGCCGGAGCTCGCGCTCGGCTGAGCCCGGCTCGCGGCGCCGCGCCGCGTGGAGCAACTGCGCATTTCTGGACGAACCCTTGCCCGCACCGCAGATCGATGCCTAAGGTGAGCCTTGCCTAATTGAGGCAAGCCTAAGTCGAGACTGCAGGGGTGCGTCGCTCGATCCGCGCCGGGACGGAGCACTGTGCGCGGGGGTGGAACGTCCACGAATGTCCTGCCCCACGGCGGCTCGACGGAGCCCATCGCGCTCGGCATGGACGATCCCCGAGCCGTTCTCGGCGCCGTCACGACGACCACACGGCGCCGGGTGGCGGGCCTCGTCGCCCTGGTCCTCCTCCTCGGGCTCGTCGCCCTGCTCTCACTCGCCCTCGGCGCCCGCGTGATCCCGCCCAGCACCGTGGCGCGCGCGGTGGCGGACGCGCTGGCCGGCGCATCGCCTGAGAGCTACGACGCGACAGTCATCGCCACCGAGCGGGTGCCCCGCACCGTCGTCGGCCTCCTCGTCGGGCTCTGCCTCGGCGGGTCCGGGGCGATCATGCAGGCCATCACGCGCAATCCGCTCGTCGACGGCGGCATCCTCGGCGTCGAGCTCGGCGCCGCCTGCGCCGTCGTCGCGGGCATCGTCGCCTTCGGCCTGAACGGCGTCGTGGCGACCTTCTGGCTCGCGCTCGCCGGCGCCGTGGCGACAGCCGTCGTGGTCTACGGGGTCTCGCGCCTCACGCGCGCCGCCTCGACGGCCGTGAGCCTCGTGATTGCCGGGGCCGCCACCGCGGCGATGCTGGGCGCGGTCATCAACCTCCTGATCATCCGCGACGAGTCGGCGTTCTCCCGATACCGCTTCTGGTCGATCGGCCAGCTCGCGGGGCGCGGCGACGCCATCGGCGAGCTGTGGCCCTTCGCGGTGGCGGGCCTCGTGCTCGCGCTGCTGTGCGGCCCGACGCTCAACGCGCTCATGCTGGGGGAGGCCGTCGCGGCAGGCCTCGGCGTGCGCGTGCGCCGCGCCCAGCTCGCCACGGCGCTCGTCGCGGTCCTGCTCTGCGCCGCCGCAGTCGCCGCCGCCGGGCCCATCGGCTTCATCGGGCTCGTCGGGGCGCACCTCGCGCGGCTCGTCGTCGGCGGGGACCAACGGCTGCTGCTGCCGTTCAGCATGGTGGCGGGCGCGACGGTGCTGCTCGCCGCCGACGCGCCCGGGCGGCTCGCCCCCGGCCACGGCGAGATCGCCGTCGGCATCATGACGGCCGTCGTCGGCACGCCCTTCTTCGTCGTGCTCGCCCGCACGCGCAGGCTGGTGGAGGCATGACGGCGGCGACCGAGGCCAGCACGGCCGGCCGCGACGCCGAGGACGCTGTCGCCCACCTGGTCGCAGGGCTGCGGGCCGAGCGGCGCAGCGTGCGGCGGCGCCCCGCCGTGACGCTGGCGGGGGTGGGAGCCGTCGTCCTCATCGGGTTCTGCGCCGAGATCCTCGTCGGCGGGACGGCCGACATCGGGCTCGCCGAGATCCCGGGCGCGCTCGTCGGCCAAGGCTCCGGGCTCGCCGACTTCGTGATCTTCGAGACCCGCCTCCCGCGCGCGCTCACCGCACTGCTCGTCGGCGCGCTCTTCGGCCTCTCCGGCGTCGTGTGCCAGCGGCTCTTCTCCAACGTCCTGGCGACGCCGGACATCATCGGCGTCTCCGCCGGCGCGAGCGCCGGGGCCGTCGCCGTGCTGGTCGGCGCAGGGGTGGGCGGCCTCGCCGTGCAGGCCGGGGCCGTGCTCGGCGCGGTGGCCGCCGCGGCCCTGATCTTCGGCCTGAGCAGGCGGGGCGGGGCCTCGACGTACCGGCTCGTGCTGGTCGGCATCGGGGTGGGCGCCTGCTGCTCCGCGATCACCAGCTACCTCCTCACGTTCGCCGACTCCACCACGTCCACGCGCGCGATGCGCTGGATGATCGGCTCGCTCGCGGGCGCGCGGTGGGATGAGGTCGTGGTGCTGGCCGTGGTGCTGGGCGCCGCGATGGCAGCCGTCCTGCTGATCGGCCCCGACCTCGAGACTCTCCGGCTCGGCGACCTGCTCTCCGCGGCCCTCGGCACACGCGTGCAGGCGGCGCGCGTCGGCGTGCTCCTGCTCGGGGCGCCGCTCGCGGCCATCGCGACGAGCGTCGCCGGCCCCGTCGCGTTCATCGCGCTCGTCGCCGGCCCCATCGCCGCCCGCCTGCTGGCGCGATCCGGCCCGCTCCCGGCAGCGCTCGTCGGGGCAGCGGTGCTCCTGCTCGCGGATGTCGCAGCCCAGACGGCGCCGTACGTGAGCCCCGTCCCCACGGGGGTGCTCACCGGCCTGATCGGCGCCCCCGTGCTCGTGCTCCTGCTCCTCCACCGGAAGGCCGACGCATGACCGCGCTCCTCCGGGCGGTCTTCGCCCAGCGGCTCACCGCCGGCCACGGCGACCATGTCGTCCTCGAGGGCCTCGACCTCGCAGTCCCCGACGGCAAGATCACCGCGCTGATCGGCCCCAACGGCTGCGGCAAGTCCACGCTGCTCGGCACGCTCGCGCGGCTGCTCCCCGCCAGGGGCGGATCTGTGCTGCTCGACGGCGCCGACATCCACGCGCTGCCGACGCGGGAGGTGGCCCGCCGGCTCGGGATGCTGCCGCAGGCCCCCGTCGCGCCGGAGGGCATCACCGTCGCCGAGCTCGTCCGTCGCGGGCGCCACCCGCACCGGCGCTTCGGCGCGCGCACCGCGGACGACGACCGGGTCGTGGCGGGCGCCCTGCTGCGCAGCGGCGCCGCCGACCTCGCCGCGCGCGCCGTCGACACCCTGTCCGGCGGACAACGGCAGCGGGTGTGGATCGCCATGGCCCTCGCGCAGGAGACGCCGCTGCTGCTCCTGGACGAGCCGACCAGCTACCTCGACATCGCCCACCAGGTCGAGGTGCTGGACCTGCTGGTCGACCTGAACGCCGCCGGCACGACCATCGTCGTCGTGATGCACGACCTCAACCAGGCCGTGCGCTACGCCCACACGATCGTGGCGATGAAGGACGGCCAGATCGTGGCCGCCGGGCCGCCCGCCGACGTCGTCACCGCCGAGCTCGTCGCCGACGTGTTCGGCGTCCGCGCGCGGGTGATCCACGACCCGGACACCGCCGCCCCGCTCGTGCTGGCCCGCGGGCGGCACGACGTGTGAGTGCGGCGAGCCGCATCACCCCTATCGCCATCCCTTCCACCTGAGGAGTCACCCATGTCCCGTGCCCGTCGCGCGCTCGTCGCCGCAGCGGTCGTGTCCCTGGCAGCGGCAGCCGTCGCCGGCTGCGCACCCGCCGAGCAGGAGGCCGCGGAAGCGGCCGGCTCCGCGGGCGGCTACCCGCTGACGCTCACGAGCCCCTTCGGCGAGACGGTGCTCGAGGAGCAGCCCGAGCGGGTCGCCGTGGTCTCGTCCGTCGACCTCGACATCGCGCTGGCGCTCGGCGTGGTCCCCGTCATCGGCCCGCGGTACGGCCACGCCGAGCTCGAGCCCTGGGCCGCCGACGCGCTCGACTCGCTCGGCGGGGCAGAGCTCGCCACCTACGACTCCACCGACGGGGTCGACTACGAGGCCATCGCGGCGGCCGAGCCCGACGTCATCCTCGCCACGAGCGGCTGGACGCTCGACGAGGACTACGCCCACCTGTCGAAGATCGCCCCAGTGGTGTCCTACCAGGGCGAGGATGGGCTCGGCTCGATGACGTGGGCCGACCGCACCGAGGAGGCGGGCACGGCACTGGGAGTGCCCGAGGAGGCGCAGTCCGTCATCGACGGCGTCGCGCAGCAGTTCGACGCGGCGGCGGCCGAGCACCCCGAGTTCGCCGGCACGTCGTTCACCTACGCCGTGATCCACCCCGAGCAGGTCACGTACATCTCCTACGAGGGCAGCGACGTCACCTTCTTCACCAGGCTCGGCCTCACGCTCCCCGAGACGGCGTCGCAGTTCAGCGCGTCGAGCGCCGCTGTCAGCCGCGAGAACCTCGACCTGCTCGACGCCGACGTGCTCCTCGTGGGGTACCCGTTCGGCGACGAGGGCCTGCTGAGCCAGTCCGCGCTCGAGGGCGACGTGCTGTTCCAGCAGGTCCCCGCAGTGGCGGGCGGCCACTACGCCGTCATCGACGACCTCGTCGCCTCGCCGCTGGCCTACCCGACGCCGCTCAGCGAGGGCTGGGTCCTGGAACGGCTCGTGCCGGTGCTCGCCGACGCGGTCGCCGGGGGCTGACATGGGCCTTCCCCGGATCGCCTCGTATCCGCTGCCCGGCCCCGACGACTACGCGGGGGGACGAGTGGCCTGGCCCCTCGACCCGCGCCGGGCAGTCGTCCTCGTGCATGACATGCAGCGCCACTTCGTCGACGCGTACGAGGAGCCCGACCAGACGATCGGGGAGGTGGTGGCCACCATCGCGCGCGTGCTGCGCCATGCGCGTGAGCAGGGCGTGCCGGTCGTGTACACGGCGCAGCCCCCCGGGCAGGCGGCGTCCGACCGGGGCCTGCTGACCGACTTCTGGGGCGCCGGGCTGCAGGACGAGGCGGGCGCCCGCATCGTCGCCGGGCTGAGCCCGCAGCCCGGCGACGTCATCCTCACCAAGTGGCGCTACAACGCGTTCATCCGCACGCCGCTGCGTGAGCTGCTCGTCGAGGGCGGCCGGGACCAGCTTGTGGTCACGGGGGTGTACGCGCACATCGGGTGCCTGCTGACGGCCGCGGACGCGTTCATGAACGACGTCCAGCCGTTCCTCGTCGCCGACGCCGTGGCCGACTTCTCCCGCGAGGACCACGTGGCGGCGCTGCGCTACGCGGCCACCCGGTGCGCGCGGGTGCTGGCCGCCGACGACGTCATCGCCGAGCTCGCGCAGCTGACGCGGGAGGCCGTCCGATGAGCGGCGGGGTCGCCCTGGTGGTCGGCGCTGCCGGCGGCATCGGCGCGGCGGTGCTCGAGCGGCTCGGACGCGCGGGCTGGACGGCGGTCGGAGCTGACCTCGCAGGGGCGCGGCGCCGCGTGGACGTCACCGACGCCGCGTCGGTCGACGCGCTGGTGGCGGCCGTCGAGGGGTCAGACGGCCCGATCGGCGTCCTGGTCAACGCCGCCGGGGTGCTGCGCGCCGGAAGCGTGCTGGACACCGACCTGTCCGACCTCGAGGCGCTGCTCGCGGTCAACACCGTCGGCGCCGCGCGTGTCTCCCGCGCCGTGGCCGCCCGCATGGCCCCCCGGGGGAGCGGCGCCATCGTCACTGTCTCCTCCAACGCCGCGGGGGTGCCCCGGGCCGGGATGGCCGCGTACGCCGCCTCGAAGTCCGCCGCCACCGCGTACATGAAGTCCTTCGGGCTCGAGCTGGCCAGCCACGGCATCCGCTGCAACGTGGTCGCGCCCGGGACCACCCGCACCGCGATGCTCACCCGGCTGGGCGACAGCGTGGACGAGGCCGCGGAGCGGGCGATCGCGGGGGACTCCGCCCTCTTCAAACCGGGCATCCCCCTGCTCCGGGTCGCCGAGCCCGAGGACATCGCCGAGGCCGTGGCCTTCCTCGCCTCGGACGCGGCACGCCACATCACGATGCAGGAGCTCTACGTCGACGGCGGGGCCTCCCTCCGCTGAGGCGGCCGGCCGCATCGAGCCGGCCGCATCGACAGGACAGGCGCCACTCCCACGCTCAGAAGGACGCACATGACGACACCCACGCGCGACGACCTCGTCTTCCTCGGCCGGCGGCGCCTGCGCGGCTCCGGCCGCCGGGCCGTCCTCTCCCAGGACCTGGCCTGCGGGCCCGGCGCGGCCGTCGCCGCGCTCGCCCTGCTGCGCGAGCTCGAACAGGCCGACGGCGTCCCGCGCCTGGTGATGGGGTCCATCCCGTTCGACCCCCGATCACCCGCGCGGCTCGTCGTGCCCGAGCGCGTCATCGAGGAGCCGCGGGCGGGCCGGGCCACCGGGCGCCAGGCGCGGGGGACCGCGCCCGCCCTCGCGGACGACCCCGCGTACCGGTCAGCCGTCGAGCAGGCGCTCGACGCGATCGGCGCCGGCGTGATCCGCAAGGTCGTGCTCGCGCGGGCCTTCGACGTGCGGGCCCCCGCGCCGATCGACACCGAGGCGCTCCTCGCCGCCTTCACGGCGCGCAATCCCGCGGCGTACGGCTTCCACATCCCGCTCGCCGACGGCTCGGTGATCGTCGGAGCGTCGCCGGAGCTGGTGGCCGATGTCGAGGGCCTGGCCGTGCGCTCGCACCCCCTCGCCGGGACCGCGGCGCGGCGGGCCGACCCGGACGAGGACCACGTGGCGCACACGGCCCTGCTGGCGTCCTCCAAGGACCGCGAGGAGCACGCGATCCTCGTCGCCGGCCTCGCTAGCGACGTCGCGCCGCTCGTCACCGACCTCCACATCCCCGCCGCGCCGGCGATCGTGGAGGCGGACCGCCTGTGGCACCTCGGGACCCGGGTCTCCGGGCGGCTGCGCCCCGGCGTCACGGCGCTCGACGTGGCCTACGCGGTGCATCCCACCGCCGCCGTGTGCGGCGTCCCGGCCCAGGAGGCCGCCGCCCTGGTGGACGCCCTCGAACCCGAGGGGCGCGGCGCCTATGGCGGGCTCGTGGGCTGGATGGACTCCTCGGGTGACGGCGAATGGGCCCTCGCGCTGCGCTGCGCGACCGTCACCGGCGCGAGCGCGCGGGTGCAGGCGGGCGCGGGCATCCTCGCCGGATCCGACCCGGGGGCCGAGCACGCCGAGACGGCAGCCAAGCTCCGCACCGCCCTCGACGCGCTTGCGGACGTCACCGAGCTGAGCCCGGCCTGGCTGGTGGGCGCATGAGCGGCGACGCCGGGGCAGCGCGCCTGAGCCCCACCGGCCTGGTCGCCCCTCCCGCCCCGCTGCTGATCGACGGGGCCGTGCCTTATCCCGCTGACGTGGCGGCCCGCTACCGCGCCGCAGGGCACTGGACGGGGGCCACCCTCAACGGCCTGCTCCGCGAGGCGGCCGCGCAGGCGCCTCGGCAGGTCGCGGTCATCGACGGCGAGCGCGAGCTCGCCTACCGCGAGCTCGACGAGCTGGCAGGGCGTGCCGCGACGCTGCTCGCGCGATGCCACGGCGTGACCCGGGGCGAGCGGGTCGTCGTGCAACTGCCCAACATCACCGAGTTCGTGCTGGTCGTCTTCGCGCTGGCCCGGCTCGGGGCCGTCCCCGTCCTCACGCTCCCCGCGCACCGGCGCAGCGACCTGCGGCACATCGCCCAGACCGCGGACGCGGTGCTGATCGTCACCCGCGGCGTGATCGCGGGCTTCGACCACGGCGCCCTCGCCCGCGAGGTCCAGGCGTGTGTGGCGAGCGTGCGCGGCGTCCTGCTGGTCGACGATGCGGATGACGACGACGCAGCCTCCGCCGCCGAGCGCCGTGGCGTCGGGCTCGTCGAGGTCATCCGGCCGCTCCCGGCCGCGCCGACCGTCCCCGTCTGCCCGGCCGACGTCGCGCTCCTGCAGCTCTCCGGCGGCACCACCGGCACTCCGAAGCTCATCGCGCGCACGCATGACGACTACCTGTACTCGGTGCGCGAGAGCGCCCGGATCTGCGGCCTCGACCAGCACAGCCGCCTGCTCGTGGCGATGCCCATCGCGCACAACTTCACGATGTCCTCGCCGGGCGTCCTCGGCGTGATCCACGCGCGCGGCACGATCGTCCTGACGGAGGACCCGAGCCCGGCGGGCGCCCTCGGGCTGGTCGAGCGGCGCCGCGTGACGATCGTGCCCACCGTGCCGCCCTTGGTCATCGCCTGGCTGAACTCGGCCCAGGCCGCCACGGCCGACCTCACCAGCCTCGAGGTCGTCCAGGTCGGCGGCGCCAAGCTCAGCCGGAGCGTGGCCGCGCGGATCGAGCCCGCCTTCGGCTGCCGTCTCCAGCAGGTGTTCGGCATGGCGGAGGGGCTGGTCAACTACACGCGGCTCGACGACGACCGGGAGACGGTCCTGTCGACTCAGGGGCTGCGGATCAGCCCGGACGACGAGGTCCTCGTCGTGGACGAGCGGGACCGCCCGGTGTCTCGGGGCACCGCCGGCGCCCTGCTGACCCGGGGGCCGTACACGATTCGCGGGTACTTCCGGGCGCCTGAGCACAACGTCAGGGCGTTCACCCCCGAGGGCTTCTACCGCACCGGCGACCTCGTCGTCGAGCGTGAGGACGGCTACCTCACGGTGGTGGGCCGCTCGAAGGACCAGATCAACCGCGGCGGCGAGAAGATCGCGCCGGAGGAGGTCGAGAACGCGCTGCTCGCGCACTCCGATGTGCATGACGTGTCGGTGTCGGGGCTCCCCGACGAGGTGCTCGGCGAGCGGGTCCGCGCGCACGTGGTGCTCCGCGACGGGGCGGCCCCGCCGCGCGCGGTCGAGCTGCGACGCTTCCTCGCGGCGCAAGGGCTGGCCACCTACAAGACGCCCGACGTGTTCGCGTTCGTGGAGGCGCTCCCGGCGACGGGCGTCGGCAAGGTCGACAGGCGGCGCCTCACCTCGTCGCCCTCCGGGTCGCGGGGGCGGGCATGACCGGGCGTCCGCTGGCTGCCCGGATCGACGTCGTCGGCGTCGGCTTCGGCCCGGCCAACCTCGCCCTAGCGATCGCCTTGCGGGAACAGCCGGGGGCGCCCGGCGCGGTCTTCTTCGAGGCCCAGCCTGAGCCCACGTGGCATCCGGGCATGCTGCTCACGGACGCGAGCATGCAGATCTCCTTCCTCAAGGACCTGGTCACGTTCCGGAACCCGACCTCGCGCTACTCGTTCGTCTCCTTCCTGCACCAGCAGGGCAGGCTCGCGGACTTCACCAACAGGGGCTCGATGGAGCCGCTGCGGATCGAGTTCGCCGCCTACCTGCGCTGGGCCGCCGCCTCCTTCGACGACGTGGTGCGCTACGGCTCACGCGTCGAGCGGATCGCGCCGGTGTGGGGGGCCGACGGCCGGGTCGACGCGTTCGACGTCGTCGTGGCGTCATCCGACGGCATCGGCTCCGTGCGGGCAGGGGCGGTGGTGGTCGCCGCCGGGCTCCAGCCGCGCCTGCCCGTCGGCGTCGAGCCGGGGCCCCGCTGCTGGCACAGCTCCGACCACCTGCATCGCGTCGGGGAGCTGCGCGCGCCGACGCGGCTCGTCGTCGTCGGCACCGGCCAGAGCGCCATGGAGGTCGCGCTGGACCTCTCCGACAGGTTCCCGGACGCCGCCGTGCACCTCGTGTCCTCGCAGTTCGGCGTCGGGCCGTCCTACCAGGGGCCGCTCGTGAACGGCATCTTCGACCCCGAGACGGTCGACCTGCTGTACGCCGCGGAGGAGGACGTGCGGGCGCGCCTGGACCGGCTGCACCGCAACGCGAACAACGGCGTCGCGAGCGCCGAGGTCATCCAGGAGTTCTTCGACCGGGCCTACCGGGACCGGTGGCTCGGCCGCGAGCGGCTCGTCCTGCACCGGGCCAGCCGGGTGGCCTCCCTGGCCGAGGGGCCGCATGGCGTCCGGGTCGTGGTGCGCTCCGACCTGGACGGCCGGGAGTCCGTGCTCGACGCCGAGGCGGTGGTGCTCGGCACGGGGTACGACGCGCTCGACATGTCCGTGCTACTCGGCGACGACGTCGACCTTGTGCGGCGGGACGCCTCCGGCAGGCCCGTCATCCGACGCGACCACCGGGCGGAGCTGACGGCCCCCGGCTCGGCGAGCCTCGTCCTCGTCGGCCAGAGCGACCACCTGCACGGGATGACCTCCCCGCTGCTGTCCACAGTCGCCGTCCGCGCTGGCGAGATCGCCGACCTGCTCGCCGGCGCGGTCCGCGCCGGGCGCCACTCACGCCTGGAGGAAGGACGCCATGCCGTCGTCTGACATCGCCCTCGCCCGCGCCCGCGGGCTGGTGGCCCAGATCGTGCCCGAGGACGTCGCCGACGCCGGTCCCGCGGAGGACCTGCGCGACTACGGGCTCGACTCCGTGCGGGTGATGGACCTCATCGCCCGCGTCGCCGAACAGGGCGGGCAGATCGGGTACGCCGACCTCGTCGGCGGTCCCACCCTCGCCCTCATCGCGTCCGCCCTCGACGGGGCGGCGCCGACACCACAGCCCACACCACAGACGGAAGGACACCGATGAGCACCAACCCCTTCGACGACGAGGACGGGGCCTTCCTCGTGCTGGTCAACGACGAGGAGCAGTTCTCGCTGTGGCCGAGCTTCGCGGAGGTCCCCTCCGGCTGGTCGGTCGCCCAAGGCGAGTCGACGCGCGCGGACTCCCTCGACTACGTCGAGCGGACCTGGACCGACCTGCGCCCTCGGTCGCTGCGCGAGGCGATGGACGGCGTGCCGGCCGCAGGGGAGGGGGTCACGGGAGGGGGCCGCACGCCGGAGCCCGTCGCATACGTCGACTTCCCGGTCCGCATCCGCGAGGTCGAGGTGGTGCGGCGCACCCGCCTGACGGACACCATGATCCGGCTGACACTCGGTGGGCCGGGGGCCGAGGGCTTCGAGAGCGGCGTCTTCGACGAGCACGTCAAGCTCCTCTTCCCCGACCCCGACACGGGCGAGCTGCGACTGCCCCAACCGGACGGCGACGACCTCGTGTGGCCGCGTCCCATCCCCACGGGCCGCGAGTACACGGTGCGCGCCCACCGGCCCGAGGCGCGAGAGATCGACATCGACTTCGTCGTGCACGCGCACGGCCTCGCCTCCGACTGGGCGAGGGACGTCCAGCCGGGGGGCACGGTGCACGTGGCGGGCCCCCCGGGCGGCTACCGGGTCAGCGACGACTACGACTTCTACGTGCTCGCCGCCGACGAGACGGCGCTGCCCGCTGTGGCCCGCTGGCTCGAGGAGAGCCCGCGAGACCGCAGGGGAGCGGTGCTGATCGAGGTGCCCGGACCCGCGTCCGAGCAGCCGCTCGACGCCCCGCCGGGCGTGTCCGTCACGTGGCTGCACAACGGCGGCGCCGCGACGACGCTGCTCGAGGACGCGACGCGGGCCGTCCCCCTCCCCGAGGGCGCGAGCGTCTTCGCGTGGCTCGCGGGGGAGTCCGGGGCCATCAAGCCGCTGCGGCGCTGGGTGCGCCACGACCTCGGACTGACGAAGGACCACTCGTCGATCACCGGCTACTGGAAGCGCGGGGCAGCGGACACGCACGAGCACCTCGACGAGGACGACTGACGTCGCCGTCCCGCCCGCACCGATCCACCGACTCCGTGAAGGGCCCATCACCCGTGTCACCCACACGCACCGAACCCGAGGACCTGGCAGTCGCCACGGCCGTCTCCCGCCTGCCGCTCAGCGCCGCCCAGCGCAGCATCGTCGACGCGCAGGCCCTCGACCCGGACTCCGACGTCTTCGTCGTCGCGGACTGCGTCGAGCTCACCGGCCGCGTGTCGACGGCGCTCCTCGCGCAGGCCGTCACGGAGGTCGTCCGGGAGGCCGAGGCCCTCGGGTTCCGCGTCGAGCGCGACCCGGAGACCGGGGAGCCGTTCCGGGTGGCCGTCCGTGCCGAGGCCACGGTGCGGACGCACGACGTCTCGGGCGAGGCCGATCCGTCGGGGGCCGCGCAGGCTCTTGTCGACGCCGAGCTGGCCCGCGGCGCGGGAGGCCTGGACGCCGCGGAGCCCGTGGGGCAGGTGATCATCCGCACGGGGCCGGAGCGGGTGCTGTGGCTACAGCGCTACCACCACGTCGCCGTCGACGGCTATGCGATCTCGCTCATCGCGCAGCGGGTCGCGGAGCGTTATCGGGCGTTGGTGGGCGCCGATGGCCCGGGTCAGGGCTTCGGCTCGCTCGAGCGGCTGGTCGAGGCGGAGGCGGCGGGGCGCGCGGCCTGCGACGGCTCCGCGATCACCGACCTGCTCGACTCCGCCCTGACCTCGGCGCTTGCCGCCGACGGCGCCGTCCCGACCGTGTCCGGGCGGCGGGCCCCCGCGGTGCGCCGCGCGATCGGAGTCCCCCTCGTGCTGCCCGAGGAGGTCGGCGAAGCCGTCCTGCGCCTGACCGCGAGGGACCGGCGGATCACGTGGGCCGACGTGCACACGGCTGCCTTCGCGGCGTTCGCGGCCAGGGCCTCCGGCTCCGCCGCCCTCGTGCTCGGCGTCCCGTTCGCTGCTCGCACGACGCGGGAGGCGGCGCGCACCCCGTCGATGTCGGTCACCGTGTTGCCGCTGCCCGTGCGCGTCGACCCCGCGGAGTCGCTGGCCGGGCTCGCGCGTCGCGTGGCCGAGGGCCTCGCGGTGCTGCGCCGCTCCCAGGCGCTGCGCGGCGAGGAGATCGTCGCCCAGCAGGGGATCCCCTCGCTGCTGCGCGGGCCGGGGGTCAACCTCAAGCCGTACACGCCCACGCTCGACTTCGGCGAGGCCCGCGGCGAGCTGCGCACCGAGGCGGCGGGGCCGGTGGACGACCTCGACCTGTCTGTCGTCGCAGGGGAGTGTGGCATCGCGCTGCGCCTCGACGCGAACCCGGACGCCTACACCCCGGCCGAGCTGGAGCGGGTCGCCGCGCGCTACGGGGGCTTCCTCGAGCGGCTCCTGGCCGATCCCGACCGCCCGGTGGGGCGCGTGCCCGCCCTGCCCCGGGGCGAGCGCGGCGCGGACGGCTCCGAGCCCGCGCCCGAGGGCGGCCTCCACGTCCTGGACGTGTCCCAGGCGCTCGCACGGGCGGCGGCGGCCGATCCGGGGGCGATCGCTGTGCGCTCGGGGGTCGACGCGATCACGTTCGGCGCCCTGCACGGACGGGTCCGCGCCCTCGCGGCACAGCTCGTCGCCCACGGCGCCGGGCCGGAGCGGGTCGTGGCCGTGGCGCTGCCGCGGGGCGTCGACCTGGTGGTCGCGCTCCTCGCCGTGCTGGAGGCGGGCGCCGCGCTCACCCCTGTGGACCTGGGCTACCCGGCCGAGCGCATCGCCTTCCTGCTGGGGGACTCCGCGCCGGTGGTCGTGGTGACAACTGCCGGGTCGGCGGCCGCGTCGCACCCACGGGCGCTCGTCCTCGACGAGGACGGCAGCGCCCCCGGCGGCGAGGCCTCCGTCGTCACCGGCGACGCCGACCCTGCCGATGGCCCCGGCCCCGTCCACGACCCGGCGACGCTCGCCTACGTCGTCTACACGTCCGGGTCGACGGGCCGCCCGAAGGGCGTCGGCGTCAGCCGCGGCTCCCTCGCCTACTTCCTCGCGCACCACGCGGCGACGCTGTTCGGCCCCACCGCCGCGCGGGCAGGTCGGCGGCTGCGGGCGGCTCACACGGCGTCCTTCTCCTTTGACTCGTCATGGGAGCAGCTCCTGTGGCTGCTGCTCGGCCATGAGCTCGTCGTCTTCGACGAGGAGGACCGGCGCGACGCCCGCGCGATCGTCGAGGCGATCGACGACGCCAGGATCGACACCCTGGACGTGACACCGTCCTTCGCCTCGGCACTCGTCGACGCCGGGCTGCTCGAGACGGCGCACACCCCGGAGTTGTTCCTCATCGGCGGCGAGGCCGCCCCGCAGGACCTGTGGCGCCGGCTGTCGGCGTCGCGCATGGCCTGCCACAACTTCTACGGCCCCACCGAGGCGACAGTCGACGCCCTCGGCGCGCCGGTGGTGGGCGAGCGTCCCCGGATCGGCCGCGCGCTCGCGGGCAGCGACGCGATCGTGCTCGACGGGGCCCTTCAGCCCGTGCCCGTCGGCGTCGCGGGGGAGCTGTGCCTCGGCGGGCCGCACCTCGCCCGCGGCTACCAGGGCCGATCCGGACTCACCGCCGCGCGCTTCATCGCCGACCCCCGCGGCGGCGGGCGGCGCCTCTACCGGACGGGCGACATCGTCCGCGTCGAGCCGGACGGCGCCCTGTCCTCACTCGGGCGTGATGACGACCAGGTGAAGATCCGCGGGCACCGCGTCGAGCTCGGCGAGGTGAGCGACGCGGTGGCGTCGCTCGACGGCGTGGGGCAGGCGGTCGCCCTCGTCCGCGGCACGGGTGGCTCGACGCGGCTGCTCGCGTACGTGGTCCCCGCCGCTGGCGCGGAACTCGACCCCGCCAACCTGCTCGGGCGGCTGCGCGAGGTGGCGCCCGACCACCTGGTCCCGCATGCCGTCGGCGTCGTGGACCGGCTCCCGCTCACCGCCCACGGCAAGCTCGACGCCGCCGCGCTCCCGGAGCCCGGCCACGTCGCCACGGGCGGCGCGGCGCCCGAGACGGCCGCCGAGCGCCTGGTGTGCGCGGCCATCGGGGAGGTGCTGGGCCTCGCGGACGTGCCCGTGGACGTCGACGTCGTGTCCCTCGGCGGCGACAGCATCTCCGCGATCGCCATCGTGTCGGCGCTGCGCAAGGCCGGCTGGGTCGCACGCCCGCGCGACCTCTTCGCGGCGCGCACCGCACGCGGGCTGGCGGGCCTGCTCCGCCCGCTCGCCGGGACAGCGCAGGCCCGCGCCCGGCACGCCGCGTGGGGCTCGGCGCCCCTCACTCCCGTGGTCCGCGCGCTGGAGCGGCTCGCCCCCGGGCTCGACGCGGTGCGCGGGTACGCGCAGAGCATCGTGCTCAGCGCGCCGGGAGTCGATCTGGCGGCGCTGCGATCGGCCGTCGACGCCCTCGCCCGGCGGCATCCCGTGCTGCACCTCGTCGCCAGCGACGGCGCGGCCGATGCGGCGCAGGGGTGGACGCTGGAGATTCCCGCGCCCGACGCGCGCCAGCCGATCGAGGTCCTGGCAGACGAGTCCACCGCCGACGGCATGGCCGGAGCGGAGGCGCCGCGCCGCCGCCTGGTCGGTGTGCTCGACCCGTCGTCGGGCCGGGTCCTCGCCGTCGGGCTCATCGCCCGCGACGACGCCGTCGTCGTGGCCGCCCACCACCTCGTGGTGGATGGCGTCTCGTGGCGCACGATCATCCGCGAGCTCGGCGTCCTGCTCGGCCGCGGGGACCTCCCCCCAGGCGAGGACGCGGCCTGGCGCGAACGCGCCCTCGCCCTCGAGGCGCAGCAGGCCGCGCCCGCGCATGAGGCGCATTGGCGCGCGCTCGCGGAGCGGCCATGCTCGGTCCTCCCCGTCTCGGAGCCTGCCTTCGCGGCGCAGTCGGCGCTGCGGATCGTGCGCGCCGCTCCCGCGGACGTCGCCGAGGCCGTGCTCACCCGGCTGCCGAGCCTGCTCGACGCCCGCCCCGACGCCGTCCTCGCGGGAGCGCTCGCCGCCGCGCTCCGCGAGTGGCGGGGTGTGGCGGCCGAGGGCCGGCTGCTCGTCGACTGGGAGACGCACGGCCGCGACCCGCTGCACGACGGCGAGGACCCGTCCGAGGGCATCGGGTGGTTCACCACCGAGTTCCCGGTCTCGATCGAGTTCCCCGCGGCGGCCCAGGCGCCGCTGGCTGAGGACCCGGACGCCCTCGCGGAGGCCGTCCGCGCGGCCCGGCAGGCCCGGGCGGAGGCGCCCGGCGACGGCTACAGCGCCGGCCTGGCCGCCGAGCCGGCCCGCCCCGGCGTGTTGCTCAACTACCTCGGCCGCTTCGGCGGCGACACGCGCGCGGGCGCCTCGGTGGCGCTACGCGGCGAGCGGCCCTTCGAGGTGCACCTGCCGGAGGGCCTGGGCATCGGGCACGCGCTCGAGGTCGCCGTCTTCGTGCTGCCCGGGGACGCCGGCCTCGAGGTCGAGTGGACGATCGCCCCGGGGCTCGCCGCGGAGGCCGACGCCCTCCTGGCGGCCTGGGACCGTGCCCTCGCCGGCTTGGTGATGCTCGCGGGCCGCGCGGACGCCGACGCCCCGGCCACCCTCATCCCGGCCGAGGCCGCGCTGCCCGGGCTCGACGCCGCGCAGATCCGCGCGATCGAGCGCGAGCATGGGCCCTTGCGCGACATCGCCCCGCTCACGCCCCTGCAGGAGGGGCTGCTCTTCCACGCGTTGCGCGACGGCGAGGACGACGTGTACACGACGACGACCACCGTCGACCTGGTGTCCACGCCGCACGGCGACGGCCGCGAGGCGCCAATCGAGGTGCGCGCGCTCGCGGCGGCGGTGGGCGCCGTGGTCAGCGCGCATCCGCAGCTCGGCGCGGCCTTCGTCGTCGACGTCGCCGATCGGCCCGTCCAGCTTGTGCCGCGCCGGGCGTCCGCCGAGGTCACCGTGCATGAGCACGGCGCCGACGTCCAGGCGCTCGTGGCGGCGGAGCCCGCCCGGCGCACAGACGTCGGGCGCCCGCCGCTGCTGCGCGCGCACATCGTGCGGGCGGGGGCCGCGTCGGCGACGCTCGTGCTCGCCGCCCACCACCTCCTGCTCGACGGCTGGTCCACGCCGATCCTCGTCGACCGGGTCATCGAGGCCGCGGCGGGCGGCCG
The DNA here is from genome assembly GCF_900046455.1 of Cellulomonas timonensis. Taxonomy (GTDB): domain Bacteria; phylum Actinomycetota; class Actinomycetes; order Actinomycetales; family Cellulomonadaceae; genus Cellulomonas_A; species Cellulomonas_A timonensis. Next base: position 21,067 of record NZ_FCOT01000010.1, on the reverse strand, counting down.
GGTCGCCGACGGCTGGCCCGCGTGGCGCCGGGCCGTCCTCGCCCAGGTCGAGCAGGGCGTCGACGCGTCGCGCGAGGCGTGGGGTGCGCACCTCTGCGGGTTGTCCCGTGCGTCGATCCTCGCGCCAGCGTCCGGTGCGACGGTGCGCACGCGCACCGTCGCCGTGCCGCTCGCCCCTGACGCCGCGAACCGGCTCCTCGGAACGGCCCGCGCGGCCGGCCTCACCGTCAGCACCGTCCTGACAGGCGCGTGGGCGCACATCGTGGCGGGGGCGCTCGGCAGCGCCGACGTGGTGGTCGGGGTGACGACTGCCGGGCGCAGCGCGGCCGTCGAGGGCGTCGACGGGGTCGTGGGGCTGCTGTCCACGACAGTCCCGGCCCGGTTCCGGATGCGGCCGGGGCGCCCGTTCGGCGAACAGCTCCGCGCGCTGCAGCGCGAGCGCGCGGACCTGCAGGACCACGAGTGCCTGCCACTCGCGGACATCGAGGCGACGGCCGGCGTCGGGACGCTCTTCGACACCCTCGTCGTCGTCGAGAACTACCCCCCGGGGACCTCGGCGCCCGGCGGGCTCCAGGTCGCGGGCATGGCCGCGGCCGGGTCGACGCACTACGCCGTCGGCGTCACGGCACTCCCGGGCGAGGGGCTGCGGGTCGAGCTCGACTTTGACGAGGCGCGGGTTCCGGCCGAGCGCGCGGAGCAGCTCGCGGAAGGGCTCGGCGCTGTGCTCTCGCGGCTTGCGGACGGGCTCGACGCCACACCTCTCGCGCTGCCCGCCCCACCCGGCGCCGGCGTCCTCGTGGGCCCGGAGCCGCCGCGGACCCCGCAGGACGGGTCCGGGTCATGCGCGGTCGTGCGGAGCCTGGCGCGCGCGGCGGCAGCCCAGCCGGACGCCGTCTCGGTGCGGTTCCGGGAGCGGGCGGCCACGTCGGGGGAGCTCGTCGCGATGGCCGGCGGCATCCGGGCCGCGCTCGAGCGTGCCGGCGCGGGTCCGGAGCGCATCGTGGCGCTGGCGCTGCCGCGCGGGGTGGAGATCGTCGCGGCGATCGTCGCGTGCCTCAGCGCGGGGGCCGTCTCCCTGCCGCTCGACCCGGGGCTCCCGCGCGCCCGCCTGCGAGCGCTGCTCGACTCCACCGCCGCCGACCTGGTCGTCGCACCACGGGGGAGCGAGGCGGCGCGCGTCGCGGCAGAGGGCGGGCCGCCGTCCTCGACCCCGCGGACGCCCCGCCCGCGGCGCTTGCCCCGCGGGCCGTCCCGGGGGCGGCCGCGGCCTATGTCCTCCACACCTCGGGGTCGACGGGCCAGCCGAAGGGAGTCGTCGTCACCCGCGACGCCCTCGACACCCACTTCGACGGGCTGCGCACCGGACGGCACGCCGAGCTGGTGGAGCGCCTGCGCGCCAGCGAGGGCCGTGCGCGCGTGGTCGCCGTGCACAGCGCCTCCTTCTCCTTCGACACCTCGCTCATCCAGCTCCACTGGGCGTTCGCCGGGCATGAGCTGGTGGTGCTCGACGAGGACGAGCGCCGCGACCCGGCGCTCTTCACCGCCCGGGCGCGCACGGCGGACGTGATCGACGTCGCCCCCGTCCTCGCCGAGCAGCTCGTCGCCGCGGGGCTCGCCGACGGCGCCCGGCCGCTGCCCGAGATCCTGCTCGGCGGCGAGGCCGTCGCGCCCGCGCTGTGGACCGCCCTGCGGGAGCGCGCGGACCACACCCGCGGCCTCAACCTGTACGGCCCCACCGAGGCGACGGTGGACGCCCTCGGCGCGGTCGTCGCCGACTCCGAGGCCCCGCTGATCGGCGCCCCGGTCGCGGGCGTCACCGCCGCGATCCTCGACCCATGGCTGCGGCCGGCGCCGCGCGGGGTCGCGGGCGAGCTCTACCTCAGCGGCGGGCAGCTCGCCCGGGGCTACCTCGGGAGGCCCGGGCTCACGGCGGCGAGCTTCGTCGCGGGCCCCGACGGGACGCGGCGGTACCGGACGGGGGACCTCGTCCGGATGGGCGCCGACGACCACGTCGAGCACCTGGGCCGCCTCGACGACCAGGTGAAGGTCTCCGGGCATCGCATCGAGCCCGGCGAGGTCGAGGCCGCGCTGCGGGCGGTGCCCGGCGTCGGGCTGGCCGCGGCCTTCGCCGACGTGCCGGGGGCAGTGGCCACGCGGCTGCTCGCCGCCGTCACGGGCGCCGGGATCACCGCCCACGGTGTGCGGGGCGCCGTCGCGCAGGTGCTCCCGGGCCATCTGACGCCCACGCGGGTGCTCGTGCTCGACGCGCTCCCGGTGACGACGAGCGGCAAGGTCGACAGGGCCGCGCTCCGCGCGCTCGCCGCCCAGCTCGGCGCCGAGGACGAGTGGGAGGTCATCGCGCCGAGGACCCCGCAGGAGGCGGCCGTCGTCGGCGCCGTCCGGGCGGCGCTGGGCGGCCTCCCGGTGTCCGTCGACGACGACTTCTTCGAGCTGGGCGGCCACTCGTTGACGGCGCTGCGCGTGATCGGCGCGCTGCGGGCGGCGGGCCTCACGCTCGGCGTGAAGGACGTCTTCGAGGGGCGGGTCATCGCGCGCATCGCGCAGCGCGTGACGCCGTTGCGCCAGCCGGTGGCCGCCGATGACGCCGTGGCCCACGACCCGACAGCCGACCCGCGTGGCGGCTCGCCGTCCCAGCCGCCGTCGCCAGACGCCGGGCGCGTCCCCGTGTCCTCGGCGCAACGCGGGCTCCTCTTCCTCGCCGAGCTCGACGGCGTCAGCGCCACCTACACGGTGCCCGTGTCCTTCGACCTGGCCGGCGCCGTGGACGCCGACGCGTTGGCGGCGGCATGGGACGGCGTCGTCCGGCGGCACCCCATGCTCCGCACCGTCTACCTCCGCGACGACAGCGGCTTCGGCGCCGAGGCGCTCGCGGAGCCGCCGGCGTCCTTCGCCGTCGTCGACCTCGGCCCCGGCGCCACTGGCGCGGAGGTCGACCGCGCCGTCGCAGCAGAGGAGGCGCGCGCCTTCGACGTGTTCGGAGCGCCGCCCGTGCGCTGCACGCTGGTGACCACGGACGGGCCAGCGGCACTTGTGATCGCGGCGCACCACGTGGCCGTCGACGAGACGTCGCTCGCCGTGATCCTCGACGACCTGTCCGGGCTGCTGCATGGGCGGGAGCCGGAGCCGGCTGTGCCGTTCGCCGTCGTCGCGGCCGAGGAGGCGCGCGGCGACCCGGCGGCCGCCGCGCGCTGGCGCGAGCGCCTCGCCGGCATCCCGGCGGAGCTGGAGCTCCCCACGGACCGGCCGCGTCCCGAGCGCGCCAGCCACCGGGCGCACACCGTGTCCGCGCCTGTGCCGGGGCCGCTCGCCGAGCGCCTCGCCGCGGTGGCCGCCGCCGAGGGCGCCACGCCCCTGATGGTGCTGCAGACGGCTGTCGCGACGCTCTGGCAGGCGCTCGGCGCGGGCGATGACATCGTGCTCGGCTCACCCGTCTCCACCCGGCACGACGAGCGCCTCGCCCGCACGGTCGGCTACCTGGTGAACACCCTCCCCGTGCGGCTGGACGTCGCGGGCCGCGAGCACCTGGCCGGCCTCCTCGGCCGGACCCGCCGCAGCGTCCTCGACGCGTGGGAGGGCGCGCGGCTCCCCTTCGAGGCAATCGTCGACGCTGTCGCCCCGCCGCGCTCGCTGTCCCGGCACCCGCTCTTCCAGACGATGGTCACCGTCGAGCACGCGGTGGGCGCGGGGCTGCGGATTCCCGGCGCCCGCGCGGTCGAGCGGGCGGCGGGCGTCGACGCCGCGCGCTTCGACCTCGCCGTCCGGCTCCGCATGGGCGGCGCGGGCGAGGCGGGCACGCTCACCGTCGTCGCCGCGGCCGACCTCTACGACCGTGTGAGCGCGGGGCGGTTGCTCGCGCGCCTGCTGCAGTGGACGGGCGCGCTGCTCGCCGCCCCGGGGCGACCGGTGCGCTCCGTCGACGCCCGGCGGGGGGACGGGCGCCGCCGCCCGGCCGTCCACTCCGAAGTCGTGGCGGGGCCCGCCACGCTGCTCGGGTCGTTCGCGGAGGCCGTCGCCGCCTGGCCGGAGCGTCTCGCCTTGGCCGCGGGCGACGAGCGGATCGGCTACGGCGAGCTCGCCGGGCGCGTGCTCGCGCTGCGGGATGCGCTCCGCGCGGCGGGCGTCGGCCCGGAGGACCGCGTCGCGGTCGCCACCGGGCGGGGCCCCGAGCTCGTCGTCGCGCTGCTCGGGGTCCTCGTCGCGGGCGCCGCGTACGTGCCGCTCGACGTCGACTACCCGGACGCCCGGCTCCAGATGATGCTGGACGACGCCGACCCGGCACTCGTCCTCGTCGACGCTGTGACGCGCGGCGCGGGACGTGGGCGCCCGGAGGTGGTGCTCGGCGCGCCGTCGCAGGACGCCTCCGTGGATCCCGCGCGCGCCGCCGCCGACCTGCGCCGCGCGGCAGCCGATGTTCCCGCCGCGGCCACGGCCTACGTGATCTACACGTCAGGCTCGACGGGGCGCCCGAAGGGCGTGGCGGTGCCGCGCGCGGCGCTCGACGCGTTCCTCGCGCATGAGCGCGCCGCCCTCGCCCTCGGCGCCGACGACGCGTTGCTGGCGGTGACGACGGTCTCCTTCGACATCGCCGCGCTCGAGGTGTTCGTGCCGCTCATGAGCGGTGCCGCGATCGTCCTCGCGGACCGTGAGCAGGTGCGCGATCCCGACCAGCTGTCGGCGCTGGCCGCACGGACAGGGTGCACGGTGCTCCAGGCGACGCCCTCGCTGTGGCGGCCGCTTGTCGAGTCCCACCCGGAGGCGTGGTCGCGGGTCGCGGCCCTCGTCGGGGGCGAGGCGCTCCCGGCGGACCTGGCCCGGGCGATGCGCGAGGGATGCCGGTCGGTGCGCAACGTGTACGGGCCCACGGAGGTCACGGTGTGGGCCACGAGCGCCCAGGTCGACCAGGAGCCCACGGGACCGTCGGGCGAGTCGTCGGGAGCGCTGTCGGGGGCTGCGATGCCGATCGGCGTGCCCTTCGCCGGCGTCGACGCGTATGTGCTCGACCAAGCGCTTCGACCGGTGCCCGACGGCGTGGCGGGCGAGCTGCACCTGTCGGGGACGCAGGTCGCCCGCGGCTACCTCGGCCGGGCCGGCCTGACGGCGTCCCGTTTCGTCGCGGACCCGTTCGGGGCGCCGGGCGGGCGGCTCTACCGCACGGGCGACGTGGTCCGCCGGGACGCCGCGGGCGTCCTGCACTTCCTGCGGCGCGCCGACGACCAGGTCAAGGTCGACGGCCACCGCATCGAGCTCGGCGAGGTGGAGGCGGCGCTCCGGGAGGTCCCCGGCGTGCGGCAGGCGGCGGCGGTCGTCCGGCCCGGGCCGACGGGGCGCGACCGGCTGCTCGGCTACGTCGCCCCAGAGCCCGGCGTGCGGATCGACGGCCAGGCGGTGCGCGACATGCTCGCCGCAGGGCTCCCCGCGGCATATGTGCCCCGGGTTGTGACAGTCCTCGACGGCATCCCGCTCACGTTGAACGGCAAGGTCGCGCGCGGCGCCCTGCCGGAGCCCGCCACCGCCGAGCGGGTGCTCCGGGAGCCGGGCACCGACGCCGAGCGGGCCGTCGTCGAGGCCGTCGCCGAGGCGCTCGGGCTGGCCGCCGTCTCACCCGACGACGCGTTCTTCGAGCTCGGCGGGGACAGCATCTCCTCGATCCGCCTGGTCGCGCTGGTCCGCGCGCGCGGCTTCGCGCTCACCCCGGGCCTCGTGTTCTCCCATGAGCGCCTCGCGTCGCTGGCCGCCGCCGCGACCCCCCTGGCGCCGGCGCCGCAGCGGCCCGTGCGCCGCACCCGGGCGCGGATCAGCGCGCGCGACCTCAGCAGCATCGAACGACTCCTGGAGGACCCCCGATGAGCACCACCGCGCCGATGCCCTCCGTCACCGACGTCTGGCCGCTCACCCCGCTGCAGAGGGGCCTGCTGTTCCACTCGCTCTGGGAGCGGGACGCGGGCGAGCGGCCGACGTACCTGCTGCAGTTCGCCGTCGAGCTCGAGGGCGACATGGAGGCCGGGGCTGTGCGGTCGGCGCTGGCCGAGGTGCTGGACGCCCACGAGAACCTCCGTGCCGGGTTCTTCGCCGAGGGCGACTCCGCGCCCGTGCAGTTCGTCGCGGACGGGCTGGAGCCCGAGTGGGAGGTGGTCGACGCTGTCACGGCCGCCGGCGCCGGGCCGGGCGAGGCGCTCACGCATCCGGCGGTGGCGGCTGTCGCGGACGCGGAGTGGGAGCGGGGCTTCGACCCCCGGCGCCCGCCGCTGCTGCGGGCCCGGTGGGCGCGCGTCGGGACGGGGCGCGCGGTGCTCCTGCTGACGGCGCACCATCTCGTGCTCGACGGGTGGTCCGTGCCATTGCTGCTCGAGGAGATCCTCGTCCGGGCCACCGGGGGCCGGCCCGAGCCGCGTGAGGCGGGATTCGTCGACCACCTCGACGCCGTGCTGCCGCAGGACGACCCGTCGCACGGCCAGCGGGCGACGGAGGCCGTGGCCAGCACGCTCGACGGGCTCGGCGCCCCGACCCTTGTGGCCACGGCGGCGTCCCCGGCCGGGGGAGCGGCGGCACGACGGACCGTCCTGGTCCCGCGCGCCGGCGATCTGCGGAGCCGGGCGCGCGAGCTCGGCGCCACCCCCGCGGCTGTGCTCTCGGCGGTGTGGGGGCTCGTGCTCGGCCGGATCGTCGACGACGCGGACGTCGTGTTCGGGCTCGCCGTCTCGGGGCGCGGCGCCGACGTGCCGGGCAGCGACCGCATCGTCGGGCTGCTCGGCAACACCCTCCCGTTCCGGGTCCACGCCCGCCCGGGTCACCGCCTCGGCGACGTGGTGCGCGCCGCCCACCGGCTGCACGGCGTCGTCGCCGACGCGCACGCCGCGGACCTCGGGGCCGTCCAGGCGCGTGTCGGGCTCGGCACGCTCTTCGACACGCTGCTCGTGGTGGAGAACTACCCGGGCGACGTGGGCGGCTGGCGCAGCGCCGACGGCTCGGTGGCCGTGGCCGGAACCTGGGCGCGTGACGCCGTGCACTACCCGCTGGCCCTCCTCGCCGAGATCGGCGCCGAGCTGCGGCTCGAGCTGAACGTGCGGTCTGACGTCCCCGGTGGGGCCGACGGGGTGGAGGCGGCGTTGCGGTGCGCGCTGGACGCTGTGCTCGACGACCCGTGGGCCCGGGTCGCGCAGATCGCCTTCGACAGCGGGGCCCCGGCGCCCGCGATGCTCGAGGGCGGGCCCGCGCCGGAGGCCGATCTCGAGGCCCTCCTCGACGACGTCCTCGCCCAGCACGCCCACGAGGTGGCCGTCGTGGATGGCACGTCGCGGATCACCACGGCCGAGCTGCACGAGGCCGCGTCAGTCGTCGCGGCGGGGCTCGGCGCGCACGGCGGCACGATCGGCGTCCTGGCGCCCCGCTCGGCGACCCTCGTGGTGAGCGTCCTCGCGGCGCTGCGCTCCGGGCGGGCCTTCCTCGCCCTCGACCCATCCCTGCCGCCCGCGCGCCTGCGGGAGCTCGTGGAGCAGGCCCAGGCCACCACGCTGATCGTCGCGCCGGGCGCCGGTGAGGCCGCCTCAGCGCTGGGGTTCGACGGCGGCCCCGAAGGCGGCTCCGACGTCGAGGACGCGCCGATCATCCGCCACCGGGCCACCGACCCCGCCGCGCCCGGGCGCCCCTCGACCGTGGGCGCGGCGCCCGCCTACGTCGTGTTCACGTCGGGGACCACGGGCCGCCCCAAGGGCTGCGTGAACACCCGAAGCGGCCTCGCGGTGCGCCTGGCCTGGATGTGCGAGCGCTACGGGATCGGCGACGACGACGTGATCCTGCACAAGACGCCCGTGGGCTTCGACGTCTCGGTGTGGGAGCTCGTGCTGCCGCTGGTGACGGGCGCCCGGCTGGTGCTCGCGCCGCCCGGCGCGCACGGCGACCCCGAGGCGCTCGACGCGCTGATCGCCCGCGAGGGCGTGACCACCGTGCACTTCGTGCCGTCGATGCTCGCGGCGTACCTCGACCTGGTCCCCGAGCCCGCGTGGGGGAGCGTCCGACGGGTCGTGTGCAGCGGGGAGCAGCTCCCGTCGGCGCTCGCCGCCGCGGCCGCCCATGCCGCGGGCGCGCCGGTGCACAACCTGTACGGGCCCGCCGAGGCAGCGATCGACGTGACCGCGGGCGACAGCGCGCACGAGGCCACCGGCGCCTCGTCGCCCATCGGCGCAGCGGCGCCGGGCACCGCCCTGCGGGTGCTCGACACGGCGTTGCGCCCGGTCGGGCTCGGCGGCGTCGGCGAGCTCTACCTCGCGGGCGAGCAGCTCGCCCTCGGCTACGCGGGGCGGGGCGCGATGACGGCGGAGCGCTTCGTCGCCGACCCCCTCGGGTCAGGCGCCCGGCTGTACCGGACGGGGGACCTCGTCGAGATCGCGCCCGAGGGTCTCGTGCACCGCGGCCGCCGCGACGACCAGGTGAAGATCCGCGGGATGCGCGTCGAGCCGGACGAGACGCGCTCCGCGCTCGAGTCGCTGTCCGAGGTGTCGCACGCGGCCGTCCTCCTCGACGAGGAGGCCGGTCCCGCGCTCGTCGCCCTCGTGCGCCTCGCGCCGGGGGCCAGCGCCTCGCCCGCCGCCCTCGCGGCTGGGCTCGCCGACGTCCTGCCCGACCCGCAGCGGCCCGCCGTCATCCTCGTCGTCGAGTCCCTGCCCGTCACCGCGAACGGCAAGCTCGACAGGCGCGCGGCGCTCGACCTTGTGCGGGGGGCGCGCACACGGGCCGCGCTCTCCCCGCAGACTCAGCTCACGCGAGGCATGGAGCCGGCAGCCGCACGGATCGCCGAGATCGCCCGCACCGTGATCGGCTCCGAGGTCGACGTGGACGCCGATCTGTTCGCGGCGGGCCTCGACAGCATCTCCGCGATCCGGCTGGTCGCGTTGGCGCGGCGGTCGGGGATCGACATCGGGCTCGGGACGGTCTTCGAGGCGCGGACCGCTGCGGCGATCGCCCATGTCGCCTCCCCGCAGGCCGGGGACTCCCTGCGGCGCGCACGCGGCCATGCCGGGACGCAGGCCGGGATCGAGCAGGATGCGGCCACCCGCCAGGTGCTGGACCGGCTGGCCCCCCATCGGGAGGCCGTGCTCAGCCTCGGCCCGCTGCAGGAGGGCCTCTACGTCCACACGCAGCTCGGCGGCGACGACCTCGACGTGTACGTGGTGCAGCACAAGCTCACGCTCCGCACCGAGGTGGACGTGGACGCGCTGCGGCGCGCGGGGGACGCACTGCTGCGGCGGCACCCCAGCCTGCGCGCCGGGTTCGTGTCCGAGGGGTTGGCGGCGCCGCTGTCCTTCGTCGCCCCGGCGGCGGCGATGCCGTTCGAGCGGCTCGACCTCGTCGCGCTGGCGCCGGCGGAGCAGGAGGCGGCGCTCGCCCTGCTCACCGAGCGCCAGGTGGAGGTGGGCTTCGACCTGGCGGCGCCGCCGCTGATCCGCCTGGTGGCGGCCCGCCTCGCCCCCGAGCACTGGCTTGTGAGCATCGTGCACCACCACATCCTCACGGACGGCTGGTCGCAGACGATCCTGCTCGAGGACTTGTTCGAGCTCTACGACCAGGCGCTGCGCGCGCCCGGCCCGGTCTCCGACGCGGGCCTCGCCCCGGCGGCGGACTACGGGGAGTACCTGTCCTGGGTCGCGCGGCAGGACCAGGAGTCCGGCATCGCGCTGTGGCGGGAGGCGCTCGCGGGCCTGCCGGGCCCCACGCTCGTCGAGCCGCGCGCGGTGGGCGCCCCGCCCGTGCTCTCCGAGTCCGCGACGCGACTGCTCGACGACGCGCTCACGGCGGCGCTCACGGGGCTCGCGCGGCGGGCCTCGGTGACTCTCTCGACGGTGCTCTCCTACGCGTGGGCACTCGTGCTGCGGGGCATCTGCGGGCAGGACGACGTGGTGTTCGGCACCACGGTCTCCGGCCGTCCCGCAGAGCTCGAGGGGGTCGACCGGATGGTCGGGCTGCTCATGAACACCATCCCGGTGCGGGTGCGCGTCCGCCCGGGGCAGACGGTGCTGGAGCAGTTGCGCGCGCATATGGCGGCCCAGGCTGAGACGATGCCCGCCCACCACGTCGGCCTCGGCCACGTGCAGCGCGCGGCCGGCAGGTCGGTGCTGTTCGACACCCTGTACGTCTTCCGCAACCTCCCGCTCGACGAGCAGGCGCAGTCGGCGACGTTCGCCCGCCACCGCATCGTGGAGGCGGAGGCCTACGATGGCACGCACTACAGCCTGGCGATGACGGTGAACCCGGGTGAGCGGCTCGAGCTGGCCCTCGCGCATCGGCCGGATGTGATCGACTCCGAGCGCGCCGAGCGCTACCTGGCCCGCTACGTGGCGGCCCTGTCCGCCCTCGTCGCTCAGGCCGACCAGCCGGTGGCCCGGCTGCGCGCGGCCGTCCCCGCCGAGCAGGCGGCCGTCGGGCGGGTCAACGCGGAGGCGACGCGCGTCGGCCCGGGCGGCCGGCATGACGCCGGCGGGACGCGCACCGTCGCCCACCTGCTCGCCCGCGCCGCGGAGCGCACGCCGTCTCGCACCGCGCTGGTGGGCCGCGACCTCTCCGGGGCCGACGCCGCCTGGACCTTCGAGGACGTCCAGCGCCGCGTGGACGATCTCGCCGCGCGCGTGGTCGAGAGCACCTCGGGGCCCGAGGCCGTCGTGGCGCTGGCGCTGCCCCGCACCGTCGAGCATGTGGTCGCGATCTTCGCGGTGCTGCGCGCCGGGCGCGCCTACCTGCCCCTCGACCTGGCGCACCCCGTCGAGCGGCTCAGCCGCCTGGCACGCCTCGCGGGCGCCGAGCTCGTGCTGACGGCGCCGGGCGGGGCGGGGGTCGAGGGCGTCCCAACCCTGGACGTGACGGCGGTCCGCGGGGCCGGGACGCCGTTCACCCCGCCCGCCGTCCGGCCGGACCAGCTCGCGTACACGATCTTCACCTCGGGCTCGACGGGGGAGCCCAAGGGGGTCGCGGTGCCGCATCGCGGGCTCGTCACGATGTACGACAACCACCTGGAGGCGATCTTCCGCCCGGCGATCCACCGGGCGGGCCGCACCCCGCTGCGCGTCGCCCACACGGTCTCGTTCTCCTTCGACATGTCCTGGGAGGAGCTGTTCTGGCTGCTCGACGGGCATGAGGTCCACGTCATCGACGAGGAGGGCCGCCTCGACGTGCCGGCCCTTGTCGAGCGGTACGCGCGCGTGGGCATCGACGTCGTCAACGTCACGCCGTCTTATGGCAGGGAGCTGATCCGCGCCGGGCTCCTCGACAGGCGTCCGCCCGCGCTCTTCCTCCTCGGCGGGGGGGCGGGCCCCCCCGAGTTGTGGACGCGGCCGCGCGGGCGGGACGACCTCGTCGCCTACGACCTCTACGGGCCGACGGAGTTCACGATCAACGCGCTCGGCGTCGACCTCGCCTCGAGTGAGAGCCCATGCCTCGGGCGGCCGATCCTCGACGCCCGCGCCCACGTGCTCGACTCCGCGCTGCGCGAGGTGCCGCCCGGCGGGACGGGCGAGGTCTACCTCGGCGGGGACGGCCTCGCGCGCGGCTACCTCGGGCAGACGGCGTTGACGGCGTCCCGCTTCGTCGCCGACCCGTTCGGGGCTCCGGGCGAACGGCTCTACCGGACGGGCGACCTCGTGCACCGGCGGCATGACGGCGGCATCGAGTACCGGGGGCGCGGGGACGACCAAGTGAAGGTGCGCGGCCACCGGATCGAGCTCGCGGAGGTGGAGGCGGCCGCGGAGGCGCATCCGGGCGTGGCGCAGGCCGCCGCCTCGGTGCGGCGCAGCGCGTCCGGCGCCGAGGCCCTCTGCCTCCACGTCGTGCCGCGTGCCGCCGCCCCGCAGGACGTGGCCCCGCAGGACGTGGCCCCGCAGGACGAGGCGCTGCTCGCGAACGTCCGGGCCGAGCTCGCCGCCACCTTGCCCGCGTTCTCCGTGCCGAGCCTGTTCGCGGTGGCGCAGGTCATTCCGCTCACCGCCAACGGCAAGATCGACAGGGCCGCGCTCCCGGAGCCGCGGACCACCAGCGGGGGCGACGCGCCCGTCGGACGGATCGAGCGCGTGGTCGCCACGGCGTTCGCCGAGGTGCTCGGCATCGACGTGGGGGGCCGCGACGACGGCTTCTTCGACCTCGGCGGCCATTCGCTGCTGGCCATGCGGGTGGTGGCCCACCTCGGCGAGGAGATCGGTGCCCGCGTCGCCATCGGGACCGTCATGGCGAACCCGACAGTGCGGGCGCTGGCCGCGGCGCTCGCGGAGCCGGCCCGGGACGCCGGCCTCGCCCCCGTGCTCGCCCTCCGCGAGCCAGCGGACGAGGCGCCCGTGTTCTGCGTGCACCCGGCGGGGGGCTTCGCCTGGCAGTTCGCCCCGCTGGTGCGGCTGCTCCCGCCGGAGATCGGCGTGATCGGGCTGCAGGCGCCGGCGCTCTCGGGCGCCATGAGCGCGGCCGCCGACGTCGACGGCCTCGCGGCGGAGTACCTCGAGCGGATGCGCGCCCTCCAGCCACGAGGCCCGTACCGGCTGCTCGGCTACTCGTTCGGCGGGAACATCGCCCACGCCATCGCCGCACAGCTCCAGCGCGAGGGCGAGGCCGTCGAGCTGCTCGTGCTCCTCGACCCGGCGCCGCTCGGCGGGCCCCGGCAGGGGGTCGAGGACGAGGACCGGGCGGCCCTGCGCGCCGAGCAGCAGGAGTTCCTGGCGGAGCTCGCAGGGGAGGGCGGCCTCGACCCCGACCTGCGCGAGGCCATCCGGGCGTCACGCGGCGTGCTCGGCCTGGACGGCAGGGCGACGCTCGACGCGATCGTGGAGAGCCACGCCTGGGCGTCCCGGCTGATGGCGGCCTCGCAGTCCCCGACGACGGCTGTGCCGACGGTCCTGGTCGTGGCCGAGCGCGAGCAGCCGCGGCTGACCGCGTGGGAGGGGCTCCTCGGCGACGACGCGGAGCGCGTCGGCCCCGACGCCGACCACGCCGGTGTCGTGGCGCCCGAGGCGTGGGAGCGGACCGGCGGCATCGTCGCGGCTCGGCTGGGGGCGTCCGGACAGCTGGAGCTGTCGGCCCCGGCGACGGCGCCCGAGTGAGCCGCAGCGCGGTCGAGCGGGCGCAGGTCCGGCGGCTCCTGCGGGGAACGGCGTGGCGGGTTCGCGGGCCGCTCCTCACCGCTGTCCTCGGCGCCGTGGTGCGGCAGGCCGGCGTCCTCGCCGCCCCGTACCTGCTGAGCTTCTCCATCGACGATGGCGTCGTCGCGGGGGACTCCCGGGCTATGGCGTTCTGGTGCGGGGCGGTCGCCGTGGCCGCGGTGCTGCAGTTCGCCGGGATGTGCGTGTGGGACCACGGCGCGAACTTGGCGGACGCCCGGGCCGGGTCGGCGCTGCGCACCCGTGTCCGCGACGGCGCCCTCCACGGCGCGGACGGACTCGGGACCGGCGACCTGCTGATCCGGGCGGGGCGCGACGTCGGCCTCGTCCGGGTGTGGGTGCACGGGCTGCCGACCTGGGCAGTCATCGCGGTCACCGTCGGTGTGCTCGTGCCGGGCCTGGCGTCCCTCGACCCGTGGCTGCTCCTCGTGGCCGGCGCCGCCGCGCCGTGCCTCGCCGCGCTGTCGGTGGTCTACCCACGCCGGTTCGAGCTGGCCTCCCGCGACGCCGCGGAGGCGCACGGCGCCCGCGCGAACCTCGTCGACCAGATCGTGCGCGCCTCGCTGGGGCTGCGGGGCATCGGGGCGGAGGGCACGATCGTCCAACGTCATCACGCGGCGTCGGCAGAGCTCGCCGAGCGCACGGTGCGGGCCAGCGGCGTGCTCGCCCGCTGGACGGCCCTCGGGGAGGGCGTGCCCGCTGTCGCCGCGGCTGTCGGGGTCCTGGTGGGCGCGCTGGCGGTGCTCGACGGGCGCCTGACCGTCGGTGGCCTGGTGGCCTTCACGGGGTGGATGGCGACGATCGGGTTGGCGGTGCAGGTGGGCCTCATGCGGTGGACGCAGAGCGTCGACGCGCGTGTGGGCGCCGCGCGGCTGAGCGCCGTGATCGGGTGCGGCGCTGACATCGGGAACGGCGCTGTGGCCGTGCCCGGTGCGGCACCCCATCGGCCGGGCCGGATCGAGGGGCGGGCGCTCGTGCCCGTGCGCGGCGCCTCGGCCGTGGACGTCGTGCTCGCGCCGGGCCGCCTGGTCGTCGTGACCGGGGGGGTCGCGAGCGGGAAGTCGATGCTGCTGCGCGTCCTCGCGGGGAGTGCGGAGCCCACCGCCGGCAGCCTCCTCGTCGACGGGTCGCCCCTCCACTCGCGGCTCGGGGGCGTCCACCTGGTCCCGCAGCGGCCGCTCGTGCTCATGGGGACGGTGCGGGACAACCTCGCGCTGGGGGCAGCCTCACAGGACGCCGCCGCCGACGACGCGCGCTACCGGCGGGTGCTCGCCGAGGTCGGGCTCGACCTGGACTTCGCCGGGCGGGCGGCCGACCCGCTGGACCTGGAGGTCGGGGACGGAGGAGGGGCGCTGTCCGGGGGCCAGTGCCAGCGGCTCGCACTGGCGCGCGCCCTCGTCGCCGAGGCGGCCGTGCTGCTGCTCGACGACGTGACCTCGGCCGCCGACGGCCAGACGGCCGCACGTGTCGTGGCGGCGATGCAGCGGGCCTCGCGGGAGCGCATCGTCGTGGCGGCGGGGCATGACGAACTGCTCCTCGCGGCGGCCGACGAGGTCCTCGTGCTCCACGACCGGGCCGGGACCGCATGAGGGCGCCGACACAGGGACCCGCCCCGGCGCACGACGGCGGCCGCCGACTCGTGGACACCCCCGCACGGCACGGCGTCGGCCGCGCGGCGCTCCGGCTCGCCCGGCCGCATCGTCGGGCCCTGGCGGCGGCCGTCGCCCTCGGGGTCGTCGCCAGCCTCGCCACGACGCTCGCGCCCGTCGTCGTCGGGCGCCTCGCCGACGCGCTGCTCGACGGCGACCGCCAGGAGGTGCTCATCCTCGGCGGCGTCGGCATCGCGCTGGCAGTCCTGCGGCTCGTGCTGTCGGCGGCGAGCAGAGCGCGGCTCGCGCGGGCCGGGGAGCACCTGGTGCGGGATGTGCGCGACACCGTGGCGCACCAGCTCGCCACGGCGCCCTTGCGCTTCGTCGAGCGCCACCGCGCCGGGGAGCTGCTGCAACGCTCGACGGCAGAGGTCGCGGAGCTCTCCGCGTTCGTGCGCGAGTCGCTCACAGGCCTGCTCGTCACCGGCTCGACGGTGGTGCTGCTCGTCGCGGTGCTGGCCTCGCAGTCGTGGCTGCTCGTGGTCGTGCTCTTGGCGGTGTTCCTGCCGCCGTCACTGGTCGTGCTGCACCGGTTCCGGTCCCGCGCCGCGGCGGCATTCGGCGCGGAGGCGCAGGCGGAGGCCGACGTCGCGGCGGTGATCGCCGAGGGCATCCGGGCGCGCTCGCTGCTGTCCACGGCCCCCGCGACCACACGCTCGCGCCTCGACGGGAGGCTCGCCCGTCTGAACGAGGGCGCCGTGGCCGCCCAGATGCGCACCGTGGTGCTGAGCCGGTGGATCGGCGCCATGTCGCTCATCGAGGGGGCCGCCCTGGCGGTGCTGCTCGCGGTGGGCTCCTCGCTCGCGGCCTCCGGCACGATCACGGCCGGGGTGGTCGTCACCTTCGTGCTCGCGAGTGTGACGCTGTTCGCGAGCTTCGCCGACCTCGTCGCGCTCATGGGCTCGGTCGAGGAGGCCCTCACGGGCGCCGCGCGGGTGCACGACCTCCTCGAGGCCTCGGGGCGGCCGCCGCGCGCCGGGGCCCGCGGCGCGGTGACGGCCGACGGGCAGGCCGCGATCGAGCTGGTCGACGTCTGGTTCGGCTACGGCGCCGAGCCGGTGCTCGCCGGCGTGTCATTGCGGATCGCGGACGGTGTGCGCGTTGGCCTCGCGGGACGCTCCGGCGCCGGGAAGTCGACGATCGCCACGCTCATGGCGGGGCTGTACCACCCGGACCGGGGCACGGTGCGCTGCGCGGGCGTCGACCTGTCGGGCCTGGGGCCGGACGAGCGCGCGGCCCTGGTGTCGTTCGTTCCGCAGGACGTGGTGCTCGGCTCCGGCACGCTCGCGGACGAGCTGCGGCTGGCGGCCCCCGACGCGGACGACGCGGCGCTGCGCGGGGCGGTGGCCTCGCTGGGTCTGGGCGGGTGGCTCGACGGCCTGCCCCACGGGCTCGCCACGCCGCTGGGCGCCGGCTCGACGCTCACGGCCGGCGAGCGCCAGCTCATCGCCCTCGCGCGGGTAGCCCTGCGGGGCAGCGCTGTCATCGTGCTGGACGAGGCGACGTCGGATGTGGACCCCGCCGCCGCCGAGCTCGTGGAGCGGGCGCTCGACCGGCTCGCGGCCTCGCGGACCGTCGTGGTCGTCGCGCATCGGGAGTCGACGCTCGCACGGCTCGACCGGGTGTACGACGTGGAGCAGGGGCGCGTCACGGAGCGGGCCGTCGGACGGGTCGCGGAGCGGATGGCGCCATGAGGCGCGGGGGTGAGGCCCGCTGGGTGACGATCGCGGAACCGGCCGCGGCAGGCCTGGACGGGGGCGTTGTCGACGTCCGCCTGGTCGTCGCCCGGGGCCTCGTGCCGTCCGAGCCGCCGTCGTGGCTGCCTCTGGTCGCGGACGACTGGGCCAGGCTGCGGGCGTTCCGCAGGGAGGCCGACGCGCGGCGGTTCCTCACGGGGCGGGTGATCGTGGCGGAGCACGCCCGCGAGGTGCTCGGCGATCACGCGGGCCGCCTCCGCTTCGTCCGCCGGCTGGTCGCGGCCGGCGAGGAGAAGCCCAGGTATGCGCCCGCGCCGGGGGAGCGGTGGGCGGCGCCCGTGCCGGACGTGTCGATCTCGCACAGCGGCGAGGTGGTGGTCGTCGCGTTCTGCGCGGACGCGGACGTCGGCGTGGACGTCGAGCAGCATGCCGCGTTCGCGGGGTTGGACGACGCGGCGCTGCGCGTCGTCCTGTCGGCAGCCGAGCGCCAGCCCTTGCGGACGCGCGCCGACGTGGCGGACGCCTTCACCGCGAAGGAGGCGGTGCTCAAAGCCGTCGGCTGGGGGCTGGCTGTGGACCCGTTGCGGCTTGAGGTCCGCGACGGCCGGGTCACGCGCTTCGACGCGCCGCAGGCCAGGCCCGTGTCGCTGTGTCGGCTCGAGGAGCCGGGGGAGGCGTCGGCCTCGCTTGCGGTGGCGGCCCGCGCCTGACGTGCGGGCCGCCGTCGACCTCAGGGCAGGCGGCCCACGTGGGCCATCGCCTGGCGTAGCAGCAGGTCCTGGCCGCCGTTCATCGCCATCTGCACCTGGCTGGACGTCGCCTCCTCGGGGGTGAGCCACGCGAGGTCGAGCGCGTCCTGCTGGGGGCGGCAGTCCCCGGCGACGGGCACGACGTAGGCGAGCGACACCGCGTGCTGGCGGGGGTCGTGGTAGGGCGTGACGCCCGGCGTCGGGAAGTACTCGGCCACGGTGAACGGCTGCGGGGACGCCGGGATCTGCGGCAGCGCCACCGGGCCCAGGTCCTTCTCGATGTGCCGCAGCAGCGCGTCGCGCACCCGCTCGTGGTACATGACCCGCCCGGAGACCAGCGCCCGGGACATCACGCCCTCCCGGGTCACCCGGAGCAGCAGGCCCACCGCCACCACATCGCCCGACTCGTCCACGCGGACGGGGATGGCGTCCACGTACAGGATCGGCAGGAGGGTGCGCACGTGGCGGATCTCCTCGTGGTCCATCCAGCCAGCGGGACGCTGGGGCTCGGGCTCATGCGGGAAGTCAGCAGTGTCGGTCACGGTCCTGTTCTACCTCCCCGGCAGACCCCGGGCAGGCCGACGCGCGTCGACGAGGGAATACTCGGGAGGGTGGGCGTGCTCTTACGTGCGCAGACTCACGACGAGGGAGGAGCGGCCATGGCTACCACTGAGCTGACCGCAGACACGATCCAGCAGACCATCACCGACAACGACATCGTGCTCGTCGACTTCTGGGCGGAGTGGTGCGGACCGTGTAAGCGGTTCGGGCCGATCTTCGAGGCGTCCTCGCAGGCGCACCCCGATGTCGTCTTCGCGAAGGTCGACACGGAGGCCGAGCCTCAGCTCTCCATGGAGCTCAGCATCACGTCGATCCCGACACTGATGGCGTTCCGGCAGGGGATCCTGGTGTTCAACCAGGCGGGCGCGCTGCCCGCGCCGGCGCTCGAGCAGGTCATCAGCGCCGTGAAGGCGCTCGACATGGACGACGTCCGCGCCCAGATCGCGGCGCAGGAGACAGCCTCCCAGAACTGAGCGCCTGCCCCGAGGGGCCTCGCACGACGGCCACCGCCTGGCCCCAGCGTCAGGTGGTGGCCGTTCGCGCGTTCAGGGCCACCCCGTTGACACGTATTCGTGTCGGTTTGCGACGGGCTGTTCCCGCGCCTACGGTGCGAGGAGACCGATCTCACGGCGGCGTCAGCGGGTGACGGGCCGAGAGAGGCCGGTCGTCGGGGGGCTGCTCATGCTGTCGATGACGACGAATGACGCGGGAAGGTCGCGGACTGCCCGTGTGAGGCCCCGAGGGCCCGCTCGATGGGCAGCCTCGCTGGCGGCGCTGGCGCTCGCGGTGACCGGGATCGGCGCGATCGCCGGGTCGGCGCAGGCGGAGCCCGTCCCCGTCGGCTCGGGCGGCTACACCACGGACCGGGTGGGCCCCTCGCCGGAGGGCTGCGCCCCGCTCGCGTCCGATCCGCGCGCGTACCTCACCGACGACGCGCCCACGGGCGCGATCCCCACCAACGACTGGTGGTCGTCACTCGTCTTCAAGCGGTGGAACTGCGTGGGCAGCGAGCCGCTGCACGCCCACCCCGTCTCGTACCAGCCCACGGCGGCGGGCCTGGGCCTGTCGAGCACCCGTGACCCGGTGCTCTCCGGCACGCCCGGCGGCGTGGGGGAGTTCCACTACCCGTACGCGCAGGATGTGCTGGTCGGCGTCGCGGGCCTCGCGGCGCCGGTGGTCGAGGTGGCCGATTGGTCGGACTGGACTGTGACGCCCTCGTGGGACGACGGCGCCCGCACGATGCGCGCCACCATCGGCCACGGCCTGCCGTTCAGCTGGTACCACCTGACCGGCGGCCAGGCCCAGCTCACCGTCACGGGGACGCCGCGCGTGTGGAGCCAGGACGGCGGGACGATCGGCTTCACCGCGGGCGGCCACGACTACGCGGCCTTCGCCCCCAGCGGGTCGTCCTGGACGGTGTCCGGGTCGAGCCTGGTCAGCGGCCTGGCCGGGCTCGGGTACCTGAGCGTCGCGGCGCTGCCCACCAGCGCGGCCTCCGACGACGCGGCCCGGCAGGCGGCACTGGCGCAGTACCAGCTGTACGCGTTCGCCGAGGTCACCGGCACGCAGGCCGACTATGCCTACGACGAGGCCGCGGGCAGCGTCTCGACGACGTACGCGGTGCAGACCACTCCGCTGGAGGGCTCCGCGCAGGGCACTGTGCTGGCGTTGTACCCGCACCAGCAGCAGCACCTGGCGTCGGTGGCGGGCCCAGCCGAGCCGGCCCCCGCGGAGTACCCGTCGCCGCGCGGCGACATGACCGCGTACGTGGGCGCCACGTCGTTCACCACGCAGACTCCGTTCACCGGGATCCTCCCCGAGCTGCCGGCGGTCGCGACCGGCTCCGGCGACGCCGCGGCCCGCCTGGACGCGCTCCTCACGGAGGCCGCCGCCGACCCCATGCAGCAGGTCTCCCCGGACACGTACTGGACGGGCAAGGGGCTCGGCCGCGCGGCCCGCATCGCGGAGATCGCCGACCTGGTGGGGCGCACGGACGTCCGGGACGCCGCCCTCGGGCAGATCCGCTCCACCCTGACGAACTGGTTCACGGCTGCGCCCGGCAAGACGGAGCAGGTCTTCGCCTACGACGACAGGTGGGGCACGCTCATCGGCTACCCGGCGTCCTACGGCTCCGACAAGGAGCTCAACGACCACCACTTCCATTACGGCTACTTCATCGCCGCGGCGGCCACGCTGGCCAAGTTCGACCCGGCCTGGGCGGCGGACGACGCCTACGGCGGGATGGTGGACCTGCTGGTGCGCGACGCCAACGGCGCCGACCGCTCCGACCCGCTGTTCCCGTACCTGCGGGACTTCGACGTGTACGCGGGCCACGACTGGGCGTCCGGGCACGGGGCGTTCGCCGCGGGCAACAACCAGGAGTCGAGCTCGGAGGGGATGAACTTCGCCGGGGCGCTCGTCCAGTGGGGCGAGGCCACCGGGGACACGGCCATGCGCGACCTGGGCGCGTACCTGTACGCGACCCAGGCCGCCGCCATCCAGGCGTACTGGTTCGACGGCGCCGAGGCGATCCCGGACGGCTTCGGCCACAGCACCGTCGGCATGATCTGGGGCGACGGCGGGGCGTACGCGACGTGGTTCAGCGCCGAGCCCGAGATGATCCAGGGCATCAACACCCTGCCCATCACCGGCAGCCACCTGTACCTGGGCCAGCGGCCCGACGACGTGCGCCAGAACTACGCCGAGATGGCCGCCGTCAACGGCGGCCCGCCCACGGTGTGGCAGGACATCTGGTGGGAGTACCTGGCCCTCGGGGACGGGCCCGCCGCGCTCGCGGCGCTGAACGCCCAGCCGGGCTACCTGCCCGAGGAGGGTGAGAGCCGCGCGCACACGTTCCACTGGGTCTCGAGCCTGGCGGCCCTCGGTCCGCCTGACGCGACAGTGCGGGCCGACCATCCGCTGGCGGCGGTCTTCGCCACGAACGGCGCGCGCACCTACGTCGCCGCGAACGTCACGTCCGCGCCGATCACCGTGGCGTTCTCCGACGGCACGACGCTGGACGTGCCCGCCGGGCGCACCGTGGCGAGCGGCGCGCACACCTGGTCCGGTGGCTCGGGCTCGGGTGGCGGCCCAGGCCCCACGCCCAGCCCGACAGTGAGCCCGACCGTCACGCCGACGCCGATGATGGCCAGCGAGCCGGGCACGACCTCCGCGGACGTGGCCTCGCGGCTGGTCCACGGCTCGGACTCCACTACGCCCGGCACCGGCGGGACCAATCGGTCGCTGCCGGTGGCGACCACGAC
>NZ_FCOT01000009.1 GCF_900046455.1 Cellulomonas timonensis | reverse complement strand
GCCCTCGCGCCCGTCGGGTCAGACCCCGGTGGTCGCGCCCCCGGTCCCGCCGGAGGAGAAGCCCCTCGACCCCCGCCAGATCGCGCGCGCCTCGCTCGCGGCCGGGCGCAACGCCTCGCTGTGGTGGGTCTCCGCGGGCGTCGTCACGGCCACCGGGATCGCGCTGCTCGCGGGGATGTCGTGGGGCGCGCTGTTCCTCGCGGTCATGCTCGTCGCGGGCGCCGTCGCGCG
The DNA here is from genome assembly GCF_900046455.1 of Cellulomonas timonensis. Classification (GTDB taxonomy): domain Bacteria; phylum Actinomycetota; class Actinomycetes; order Actinomycetales; family Cellulomonadaceae; genus Cellulomonas_A; species Cellulomonas_A timonensis. The sequence continues at coordinate 345,623 of NZ_FCOT01000009.1, read as the reverse complement.
CGCCGTGGCGTCAGGCGACCATCCGGCCGCGCTCGCGGTGCGGTCCCGGCCGGTCGACGTGGCAGTGCTGCACGGCTTCGCGTTCGTGGTCGGGGTGCTCTCCCAGATCGTCCCCGCGGGCTGATCGGGCTCAGACGGGCTGATCAGGCCGGGGCGGCTCGGGGCGGTCGCCGCCGGTTGACCCGGTCGCGCCGCCAGCAGCGCCGCCGGCAGTGCCGCCAGCAGTGCCGCCGGCCGTGCTCGTGCTGGTCCCCGAGCCGGCCCCCGTCGTCGTGCTCGTCTCCTCGGTGGTCCTGACATCGTCGTCGACCTCGGGCTGGAGGCCCTCGAAGGACGGCTCGGGCGCGAACGCCCGGTAGACGATCGCGGCGATCGCGGCCCCGACGAGCGGCGCCACCCAGAACACCCAGAGCTGCCCGAAGGCCCAGCCCTCGGAGAAGATCGCCGCCGCGGTGGAGCGCGCGGGGTTGACCGAGCCGTTGGTGATGGGGATGGCGACGAGCAGCATCACGGCGTAGGCCAGCCCGATGGAGAACGGCGCCAGCAGGGTGCTCGACCGCCTGTCGGTGGAGCCGAGGGCCACCCCCACGAAGACGGCCGTGACCACGCACTCGATGAGCAGCGCGCCCCACAGGCCGAAGCCCTCGCCGGCGGCGCCGGAGACCGCCGCGATGGGCGAGTGCTCGCCGAACCCGTTGGCGACCGTCGCGAAGAAGGTCTTCTCGGCGCCGTCGAGGGCCGGGAAGCTGGCGATCGCGACGAAGAGCACGGCGGCCGCGAAGGCGCTGCCCACGAGCTGGGCGATCCAGTAGGGGACGGCATCGCGCCACGGGATGCGCTGGGTGATCGCGGCGCCGAGCGTCAGGGCCGGGTTGAAGTGCGCGCCGGAGACGTGGCCGACGGCGACGGCCGCCGCGAGGTAGCCGAGTCCGAACGCGAGGCCGACGGCGAGCGGCCCGCCGCCGAGCCCGGTGAATCCGGCGTACAGGGCGACGCCCAGGCCGGCGAGCACCACGACGAAGCTGCCGAATGCCTCCGCACCGAGTTTGGCGATCAGCGCGGGCCCCAGCGTGCCCTTCCCGGGCGGGAGCCGGTAGGCGACGGACTCCCGGACGGAGCCTGGCCCGGACCTGGCCCCGCGTCGCCGAGCCTCTTCCTGGCGTGATCGGGCGGCGGCGTCGGCCGTGGCGTCCGAGGCCGGGCGGCCTGCTGTGCCGGGTGTCCCTGCGGTGTCCTTCGGCTCAGACATGGAGATTCCCGTCATGGAGTCGCGGCTCGCGGTCGGGGCGGCACGGCGCGCCGCCCCCATCCGCCGGTCGCGGAGCGGCTGAGACTCCCAGCATGCTGACCTGCTCTCAGAACCGCACCCGGAGCACGCGCCACAAGTCTCTTGATGTCGAGTAATCTGGGCGGCGGACCCCGTCGGACTCGTGGCCAGGACCCTTCGGCCACGAGCACTCACGAGAGCACAGGAGAGCCAACGCATGGCGAAGATCAAGGTTGTCGGGCCGGTCGTCGAGCTGGACGGCGATGAGATGACCCGGATCATCTGGCAGTTCATCAAGGACCGCCTGATCCACCCGTACCTCGACATCGACCTGCGGTACTACGACCTGTCGATCGAGAACCGCGACGCGACCGACGACCAGGTCACCATCGACGCCGCGCACGCCATCAAGGAGCACGGGGTCGGCGTCAAGTGCGCCACGATCACGCCCGATGAGGCGCGCGTCGAGGAGTTCGGCCTGAAGAAGATGTGGGTCTCGCCCAACGGCACGATCCGCAACATCCTCGGCGGTGTCGTGTTCCGCGAGCCGATCATCATCTCGAACATCCCGCGCCTGGTGCCGGGCTGGAACAAGCCGATCATCATCGGCCGTCACGCGTTCGGCGACCAGTACCGCGCGACGAACTTCAAGGTGCCCGGCGCCGGCAAGCTGACGCTGACCTTCACCCCGGCGGACGGCTCTGAGCCGATCCACCAGGACGTCGTGACGTACCCCGAGGCGGGCGGCGTCGCGATGGGCATGTACAACTTCAATGACTCGATCCGCGACTTCGCGCGGGCGTCGTTCGCGTACGGCCTGCAGCGCGGGTACCCGGTGTACCTGTCCACCAAGAACACGATCCTCAAGGCCTACGACGGCGCGTTCAAGGACATCTTCCAGGAGGTGTTCGACTCCGAGTTCAAGGAGCAGTTCGCCGAGGCCGGCCTGACCTACGAGCACCGCCTCATCGACGACATGGTCGCCGCGGCCATGAAGTGGGAGGGCGGCTACGTCTGGGCCTGCAAGAACTACGACGGCGACGTGCAGTCGGACACCGTCGCGCAGGGGTTCGGCTCGCTGGGCCTCATGACGTCGGTGCTCATGACGCCGGACGGCCAGACGGTCGAGGCGGAGGCGGCGCACGGCACCGTGACGCGCCACTACCGCCAGCACCAGGCCGGCAAGCCGACCTCCACGAACCCGATCGCCTCGATCTTCGCGTGGACGGGCGGCCTCAAGCACCGCGGCAAGCTGGACAAGACCCCTGAGGTCACGCAGTTCGCCGAGACGCTGGAGCAGGTCGTCGTCGAGACCGTCGAGAGCGGCAAGATGACGAAGGACCTCGCCGCGCTGGTCGGCCCGGACCAGCCGTGGCTCACCACGGAGGAGTTCCTTGGCGCCCTCGATGAGAACCTGGCGGCTCGGCTCGCCTGACCCACGTCGATGACATGCGGCGCCCGGTCGGCCCTGTGGGGCTGCCGGGCGCCGCGCGTCTCGGCCCGGCCGCGGACGGCCCCGCCGGGTCCCCGCCGCACACATCGCACTCACCGCTCGCCGTTCGATCAAAGGAGATCAGCATGACGACCCCCGTGAACGTGACTGTGACTGGCGCCGCCGGTCAGATCGGCTATGCCCTGCTGTTCCGGATCGCGTCGGGCCAGATGCTGGGCGCGACCACCCCGGTGCGGCTGAGCCTGCTGGAGATCCCGCAGGGGGTGAAGGCCGCTGAGGGTGTCGCCCTCGAGCTCGAGGACGGCGCGTTCCCGCTGCTGGCAGGCATCGACATCCACGACGACGCGAAGGCGGCGTTCGATGGCGCCAACGTGGCGCTGCTCGTCGGCGCGCGGCCCCGCACCGCGGGCATGGAGCGCGGCGACCTGCTCGCGGCGAACGGCGGCATCTTCAAGCCGCAGGGCGAGGCCATCAACGCGGGCGCCGCGGACGACATCCGGGTGCTCGTGGTGGGCAATCCGGCGAACACGAACGCGCTGATCGCCGCCTCGCATGCGCCGGATGTCCCCGCCGAGCGGTTCACCGCGATGACGCGGCTGGACCACAACCGGGCGGTGTCGCAGGTGGCCCGCAAGACGGGCGCGGCCGTCTCGGAGATCGCCCGGGTGACGATCTGGGGCAACCACTCGGCGACGCAGTACCCGGACCTGAGCCACGCGACGATCGGTGGGCAGGCGGCGCTGGGGGTCATCGCCGACCAGGCATGGGTCGAGGACGGCTTCATCCCGACGGTGGCGAAGCGTGGCGCGGCGATCATCGCGGCACGGGGCGCGTCATCGGCGGCGTCGGCGGCGAATGCGGCCATCGACCACGTGCACTCGTGGGTGCATGGGACGCCGGAGGGCGACTGGACCTCCGCCGGGATCGTGTCGGACGGCTCGTACGGGGTGCCGGAGGGGCTGATCTCGTCGTTCCCGGTGACGTCCGACGGCAGCGCCTGGTCGATCGTGCAGGGCCTGGAGATCGACGAGTTCTCGCGCGGGCGGATCGACGCGTCGGTGGCGGAGCTGGAGGAGGAGCGCGCGGCGGTGCGGGAGCTCGGGCTGATCTGAGCGGCCTCATCTGAGCGCGCCGATCTGCGTCATGCTGGGCTCGGACATGGCCCGCCTCACCCTCGGGGTGGGGCGGGCCGCTCGGATGGGGAGGCCGGTGTGCGCGTCGGGATCAGGGTGAAGCCGGGGGCGTCCCGCACCCGTGTCGGCGGGCTGCACGCAGACCGCCTGGTGGTGGCCGTGCAGGCGCGCGCGGTGGAGGGCGCGGCGACGGAGGCCGCCCTCGCGGCGGTGGCCGAGGCGTGCGGGGTGCGCCGCCGGGCGGTGTCATTGGTGGCGGGCGCGACGAGCCGCGACAAGGTCGTCGAGGTCGACGTGCCGGAGTCGGAGGAGTCGGCGCTGCGGGCCCGGCTCGACGTGTTGCGGGAGGGCGCCTGAGGACTGCTGAAACCGACAGATCGTCCTATTGCTGAAAATTACGGCAATCTGTACGGTCGGTTTCACGTATCCCTTCCGCACAGAGTCGTGCGGCGACGAAGGAGTCGACATGGCCAGGGACCACCGCACGCGCACGTCAGCCAGCCTCCTCACCGTCCTCGCCGTCGCGCTGCTGGGCGCAGTGCCCGCCTCCACAGGAAGCGCCGTCGAGGCGCGCTCCTTCACGGTGGTCGGCTCCTTCCAGGACGAGCTCGGCTGCGCCGCCGACTGGCAGCCCGACTGCGCCGCGACCGTGCTGGCGCCCACCGACGTCGCCGGGGTGCACAGCGCCGAGCTCACCGTCCCCGCCGGCAGCCATGAGTACAAGGTGGCCGTGAACGGCTCCTGGGACGAGGCGTACGGGCGCGAAGGTGGCGCCGAGAACGTGCCGCTCGTGCTGGCCGGGCCCGCGACGCTGCGGTTCGCCTTCGACGACTCCACGCACCGCATCGCGCTCGAGCCCGTCACGCTGACCGGCGGCCCCACCGCCGGCGACGATCAGATCGTCGCGGCGCCCGCCCGGGACAGCGGCGCCGGCGAGAGCTTCTACTTCGTGATGACCGACCGGTTCGCCAATGGCGACACCGCCAACGACACCGGCGGACTCACCGGCGACCGGCTGACGACGGGCCTGGACCCCACCGACAAGAGCTTCTACCACGGCGGCGACCTCGCGGGCCTACGCGGGCAGCTCGACTACATCGAAGGGCTCGGGACCACTGCCATCTGGCTCACGCCGTCCTTCGTCAACCGCCCGGTGCAGGGAACCGGCGCCAGCATCTCGGCCGGGTACCACGGGTACTGGATCACCGACTTCACGCAGATCGACCCGCACCTGGGCACGAACGCCGAGCTCGAGGCGCTCATCGCCGACGCGCACGCCCGCGACATCAAGGTCTACTTCGACATCATCACCAACCACACCGCGGACGTCATCGACTACGCCGAGAAGACGTACACGTATGTGGACCAGGCCACCCGGCCCTACACCGACGCGTCAGGGGTCCCGTTCGACCCCGCCGACCACGCCGACGGCGGGCCGTTCCCGGCACTCGACGCCCAGACCTCCTTCGCGTACACCCCGGTGATCGCCCCCGAGGACGCCGACCTCAAGGTCCCCGCCTGGCTGAACGACCCCACGCTCTACCACAACCGCGGCGACTCGACGTGGACGGGGGAGTCCGTCACCCACGGCGACTTCTCCGGGCTCGACGACCTCATGACCGAGCACCCGACGGTGGTCGACGGGTTCGTGGACGTCTATGACGAGTGGATCGACCTGGGCATCGACGGCTTCCGCATCGACACCGCCAAGCACGTCAACCGCGAGTTCTGGGAGCAGTGGACCACCCACGTCCTGGACTACGCGCATGCGCACGGCAAGCCGGACTTCTTCATGTTCGGCGAGGTGTACGACGCGGACGCGGCACTGCTGTCGCCGTACGTGCGCGAGACCGACATGAACGCGGTGCTCGACTTCGCGTTCCAGGCCGGCGCGTCGAGCTATGCGCGCGGCTTCTCGGCGACGGGCCTGCGGGCGCTGTTCGCGAGCGACGACAGGTACACCACCGCCGACACCAGCGCGGCGGCGCTGCCCACGTTCCTGGGCAACCACGACATGGGCCGGATCGGGCACATGGTCAAGGACTCCGGGGACGCGCTGCGCCGCTCCGAGCTGGCGCACTCGCTGATGTACCTCACGCGCGGGCAGCCGGTCGTGTACTACGGCGACGAGCAGGGCTTCGTCGGCGACGGGGACCTGGGCGGCACGGACAAGGACGCGCGGCAGTCGATGTTCGCCAGCCAGGTGCCGGAGTTCACCCAGCAGCGCCTGCTCACGGGCGAGGTCGCGGGATCGGTGGACCGCTTCGACGCCGACGCGCCGCTGTACACGCATATCGCCGAGCTCGCCGGACTCCGCCAGGGCTCCGACGCGTTGGCCGACGGCGCGCAGGTGGAGCGGCTGGTGGGCGGCGCCGACGGCTCGGTGTACGCGTTCTCCCGGGTGGACCGGACGGAGAAGGTCGAGCATCTGGTCGCCCTCAACAACTCCGCCACCGCGCAGACGGTGACCCTCACGACGCTGACCCCGGGCGCTGCCTACGAGGCGCTGCTCGGCGTGGACGACGGCGCCGCGGCCACCGCCACGGCCGACGGCGACGGCGCGCTCACGCTGACCGTCCCGCCGCTGGCCGCCGTGCTGCTGCGCGCCGACCGCACGGTGGGCGTGCTCGACGGGGGCGCGGGCCTGAGCGTGACCGCCCCGGCGCCCGGCGCCGCGTTGCGCGGGCAGGTCCCCGTGGCCGCAGACATCGACGACGACACCTGGGCGGAGACGTCCTTCGCGTACCGGGTGGTCGGCCACAGCGGATGGGAGAAGCTCGGCACGGCCGAGACGACCCAGCCGCGCGTCTTCCACGACGTGTCGGCGCTGCCGGAGGGCGCGCTGCTCGAGTACCGGGCCGTGTCCACGGACGCCGCCGGGAACCGGGTCGCCGCGTCTGCCTACGCGAGCGTGGGGGTGGCGGTCGACGGCGGCGCCGGCCCGGGCCCCGACCCCGAGGACCAGCTGGTCACCGTTCCCGGCAGCCACAACGCGGCGATGGGCTGCGCGGGCGACTGGCAGCCCGCCTGTGAGCAGGCACAGCTCGCCAAGCGGGCGGATGGCGTCTACGCGGGGACGTTCACGGTGGCGCCGGGATCCTATGAGTACAAGGTGGCCATCGGCGGATCGTGGGACGTCAACTACGGGGCGGGCGGAGTGCGGGGTGGCGCCAACGTCGCGTACACGGTGACGGGGAGCGCGCCGCAGCAGGTCACCTTCGTGTACGACCCGGTGACGCACTGGTTCACGTCCACCGCGCAGGGCCCGCTGCTCACCCTCCCCGGGAGCCACCAGAGCGAGGCGGGATGCGCGGCGGACTGGTCGCCGGACTGCCTGGCCACCTGGCTGCAGGACCCGGACGGCGACGGCGCGTACACGTTCACCACTGCCGTGCTCCCGGCCGGCGTCTACGAGGCCAAGGTCGCCCACAACCTCTCCTGGGCAGAGAATTACGGGGCAGGCGGTGCGCGCGACGGCGCGAACATCCCGTTCGCCGCTCCGGGAGGCAAGCCCGTGACCTTCACCTACGTCCTCGCCACGCACCTGCTGACCATCGACGTCACCGACCCCCCGACACCCGGCCTCGGCGAGGCGCAGGGGCACTGGCTCGAGGCGGGCGTCCTCGCCTGGCCCGCGTCCTGGGTTCCCGCCGGCGTGGCTCCCGAGTCGCTCGAGTTCCGCCTGCACGCGTCGCCCGATGGCGGGCTCGACGTCGCCGACGGCGCGGTCACCGGTGGCGACGAGCATGTGCTGACGCTCGACCCGGCGGGCCTGTCCGCAGCGCAGATCGCCCGGTTCCCCGCGCTCGCGGGCCATCTGGCGCTGCGCCTGCCGGACGGCCTCACCCGGTCCGATGTCGAGCGGCTGGCCGGCGGCGAGCTGCTCGTCACGCAGCGCGGCGAGGACGGCACGCTGCAGGCGGCGTCCGGGGTGCAGATCCCGGGGGTGCTGGACGACCTCTACGCGCGGGCCGCCGCCGACCGGGACCTCGGGGCCACCTGGGCGAAGGGCCGCCCGTCGTTGGCGTTGTGGGCGCCCACCGCCCAGAAGGTCGACCTGCTGCTGTGGCCCGGCACCGACGTCGGCGGGGACCCGGTCCGGGTGCCGACGCGACGCCAGGCGGACGGCACGTGGACGGTGCGGGGTGAGCGGTCGTGGGCCGGATCGGCCTACCGGTATGAGGTCACGGTCTACGTCCCGACCACTGACGCGGTGGAGGTCAACTCGGTCACGGACCCGTACTCCGTGGCGCTGACCCTCAACTCGACGCACTCGGTGCTGGTGGACCTCGACGACCCCGAGTTCCAGCCTCGGCAGTGGGTGAAGGCCAAGCAGCCGGTGGTGCGGCCCGTCGACCAGACGATCTACGAGCTGCACGTGCGGGACTTCTCCGCCTCCGACGCCACGGTGCCCGAGCGGCTGCGCGGGACGTACGGGGCGTTCGCGGCGAATGGCGCGGGACGCGCCCAGCTCCGCCAGCTGCAACGGGCGGGCCTGACGACGGTGCACCTGCTGCCGACGTTCGACCTCGCCACGATCGAGGAGGACCGCGCCGCGCAGCAGTCGCCCGAGGGGGACCTCGCGTCGTTCGCGCCGGACTCGACCGAGCAGCAGTCCCGCGTGACGGCGGTCGCGGCGGACGACGCCTTCAACTGGGGCTACGACCCGTTCCACTGGACCACGCCCGAGGGCTCCTATGCGCGCGACGCCCACGGCGGCGCCCGGGTCGCGGAGTTCCGCACGATGGTGGGCGCGCTGCACTCCGACGGCCTGCAGGTGGTGCTCGACCAGGTCTTCAACCACACGACCGCCAGCGGCCAGGCGGCCACGTCGGTGCTCGACCGCGTGGTGCCCGGCTACTACCACCGGCTCAACCTCGCGGGCGCCGTGGAGACGTCCACCTGCTGCCAGAACGTGGCCACCGAGCATGCGATGGCCCAGAAGATGATGGTCGACTCGGTGGTCACCTGGGCGCGGGACTACAAGGTCGATGGCTTCCGCTTCGACCTGATGGGCCACCACTCGGTGGAGACGATGGCCGCGGTGCGCGCCGCGCTCGACGAGCTCACGCCGCGCCGCGACGGCGTGGACGGCTCGGCGGTCTACCTGTACGGCGAGGGCTGGAACTTCGGCGAGGTGGCCGACAACCGGCTGTTCACCCAGGCCACGCAGGGCCAGCTCGGCGGCACGGGCATCGGCACGTTCAGCGACCGGCTGCGGGACGCGGTGCGCGGCGGCGGCCCGTTCGACGAGGACCCCCGCCTCCAGGGCTTCGGGTCGGGCTCGGCGACGGACCCCAACGGCGCCTCCGTCAACGGCACCGCCGAGCAGCAGCTCGCGCGCGTGCAGCACCAGGCCGACCTGGTGCGACTCGGCCTCGCGGGCAATCTGCGCGACTTCACGTTCCGCACGAGCGACGGCGAGGTGCGCACCGGCGCCGACATCGACTACAACGGCCAGCCCGCCGGCTACGCGGACTCGCCGGAGGAGGTCGTCACCTACGTCGACGCCCATGACAACGAGACCCTGTTCGACGCGCTCACCCACAAGCTGCCGCGCGCCACGACGATGGCCGACCGGGTGCGGATGAACACGTTGTCGCTGGCCACCACGGCCCTCGCGCAGACGCCCTCGTTCTGGCACGCCGGCGCGGAGCTGCTGCGAAGCAAGTCGCTCGACCGCAACTCCTACGACTCCGGCGACTGGTTCAACCACCTGGACCTGACGGGCCAGGACAACGGGTTCGGCCGTGGGCTTCCGCCCGAGCAGGAGAACGCGGACCTGTGGCCGTTCCAGAAGGCGCTGCTCGGCGACCCGGAGCTCAAGCCGGCGCCCCAGGACATCGCGGCAGCGGAGGCGGGCGCCCTCGACCTGCTGCGGCTGCGCTTCTCGACTCCGCTGTTCCGGCTCGGCGACGCGGAGCTCATCGAGCAGAAGGTGACGTTCCCGGGCAGCGGCCCCGACGCGGCGCCGGGCGTGATCGTCATGCACGTGGACGACCGGCGCCAGGGCGGCGGGGCGGATGTGGACAAGAGCCTCGACGGCCTCCTCGTCGTGTTCAACGCCTCGGACGAGGCCATCAGCCAGACGCTGCCCGGACTCGCGGGACGGCGCCACGCCCTCTCCCCAGTGCAGGCGAAGGGCTCCGACCCGGTGGTGCGGCAGACCTCCTGGGAGGCGTCGACCGGGACGGTGACCGTCCCGGCGCGCACCGTCGCGGTGCTCGTGGAGAAGCGCTCCACGGGGCGCCACTGAGCGGCCGATCTGGAGCAGGTGTCGGGGCCTCGCGCTGTCCGATCGCGCTGTGCGACGTAGCCTGAGGCCAACAGAGCGCCCCGGCGCAGGTGGCTGACTCCCCGCCGCCCCGCACCGAATACCGCCCACGTCTCGGCGAGAACGACAGCACCTCTCCTGAGCTCCGATCACCGGAGCGAACCGTGAGGAGTTCCCATGACGGCGCAGCAATCGGCACCTGCCAAGAAGAGCGTGCCCCAGAAGGCCACGATCTCGATCTTCGCGCTCGCGATGCTGAACATCGTGGCGGTGGTGAGCCTGCGCGGGCTTCCCGCGGAGGCTGAGTACGGACTGGGCTCGATCTTCTACTACCTCTTCGCGGCGGTGTTCTTCCTCGTCCCGGTCTCTCTGGTGGCGGCTGAGCTCGCCACCGGCTGGCCGGAGCGCGGCGGGGTGTTCCGGTGGGTCGGTGAGGCGTTCGGCGGGCGCTGGGCGTTCGTCGCCATGTTCGTGCTGTTCATCGAGGTGAGCGTCTGGTTCCCGACGGTGCTGACCTTCGGCGCCACGGCGTTGGCGTACACCGACGACAACCTGTCGTTCGCCGAGCGGCTGTCCTCGGACAAGGCGTACATCCTGCTGGTGGTCCTCGCCGTGTACTGGCTGGCCACGTTCATCGCGATGCGCGGCGCCTCGGCGTTCTCCGGGGTGGCCAAATGGGGCGGCATGATCGGCACGATCATCCCCGCTGCGCTCCTCATCGTGCTGGGGTTCAGCTACCTCATCGCCGGCAACCCCTCGCAGATCAAGCTGGGCTGGGGCGAGTTGATCCCTGACTTCGGGAACTTCTCCAACGTGGTGCTCGCGGCGAGCATCTTCCTCTTCTACGCCGGCATGGAGATGAACGCGATCCATGTGAAAGAGGTGAAGAACGCCTCCCGGAACTATCCGATCGCCATCGGCATCGCGGCGTTGGGCACCGTGGTCATCTTCGTGCTGGGGACGCTGGCGATCGCGTTCGTGGTGCCGCAGTCCGAGATCAACCTGACCCAGAGCCTGCTGACGACGTTCAACGACGTGTTCCGCTGGGCGGGTATCGAGTGGGCGGCGCCGATCATGGCGGTGGCGCTCGCGGTCGGCGTGTTCGCGGGCGTGGTGACGTGGGTGTCCGGTCCGTCGAGTGGTCTGTTGAGCGTGGCCAAGGCCGGCTACATGCCACGGTTCTGGCAGGTCACGAACAAGCACGGGATGGCCACGCACATCCTGATCGCGCAGGCGGGGATCGTGACGTTGCTGTCGGCGGCGTTCGTGCTGCTGCCCTCGGTGCAGTCCGCGTACCAGATCCTCAGCCAGCTCGCGTCGATCCTGTACCTGGTGATGTACCTGCTGATGTTCGGGGCGGCGCTGTACCTCAGATACAGCCAGCCCAACCGCCCACGCCCGTACAAGATCCCCGGAGGCGCCGCGGGGATGTGGCTGATCGGCGGGGCGGGGTTCATCGCGTCGGCGCTCGCGTTCTTCTTCAGCTTCTTCCCGCCCAGCCAGGTGCCGACGGGCTCGCCGGGCACGTACGTCGGGTTCCTGCTGGGGCTCGCCATCGTGTTCGTGGCCATCCCGCTGATCATCTACGCGGTGCGCAAGCCGCACTGGCGCCAGAAGGACGACGATTTCGCGCCGTTCACCTGGCAGATCGAGGGCGGCCACCCGGGTGTGGTGTCGGAGTCCTCCGTGCCGACGCCCGAGCTGCTGCGGAGCGCGCAGGCGCAGACCGGCGCCCAGAGCGGTGGCGCCGCGCCCGGGGCCGATGCGCAGGGCCCGTCCACACCGCCGCGCCACCGTGGCGAGGGCGAGCCGCCCAGCCCGGGCGAGCAGCACTGACGCCCTTCGACGACCGCTCACAGCACGAGGGAAGGACGCGCTCATGGCCCACGACGCGCAGAGCATCCAGGCGGCTGTCGACGCCGCGCACCGGGACAACGCCGGCCTGCAGGGCGGGGCGAACGCCAGCTACATCCCGTACCTGGCGTCGGTGGACTCCTCGCTCTTCGGGGTCGCCGTGGTGACGGCCGAGGGCGAGGTGTACTCCGCCGGCGACGCGGACTTCGAGTTCGCCCTCGAGTCGATCTCCAAGGTGTTCACGATGGCGCGGGCGATGGCCGACGTGGGGCCGGAGGCGTTCCACCAGAAGATCGGCGCCGACCCCACAGGCCTGCCGTTCAACTCGGTGATGGCCTTGGAGCTGCACAACGACAAGCCGCTGAGCCCGCTGGTCAACGCGGGGGCGATGTCCTCGGCGAGCCTCGTGAAGGCGGCGGGCGCCGAGCAGCGCTGGCAGCGCATCCTCGAGACGCAGCAGGCGTTCGCGGGCCGGAAGATCCAGCTCAGCCCCGAGGTCAACCACTCGGAGCAGACGACCAACTTCCACAACCGGGCCATCGCGTGGCTGCTGTACAGCGGCGGCGCGATGTACTCCGACCCGATGGAGGCCTGCGACGTCTACACCCGGCAGTGCTCCACCCTGGTGTCCACCAAGGACCTGGCGACGATGGGGGCGACCCTCGCGGCGGGCGGGGTGAACCCGGTGACCCAGGAGCGTGTGGTGGCCGCCGAGCTGGTGCCGCACATGCTGGCGGAGATGACGATGGAGGGCCTGTACACGTCGTCGGGCGATTGGGCGTACACGGTGGGCCTGCCGGGCAAGAGCGGGGTCGGCGGGGGAGTGCTGTCGGTGGCCCCCGGCAAGCTCGCCATCGCGGCGTTCTCGCCCCCACTCGACCCCGTCGGCAACAGCGTGCGCGGCATGGCGGCGGTGGCGCAGGTCGCGCAGCGCCTGGACCTGAGCCTGTACAAGGTGCCGGGCGCCGGCGACCCGCCACTGTCCGCGCTGGCCAAGGGCTGACTCGGAGCATCCCCGCAGACCCCCATGAGCCGGATGACACGCCCTTAATCGTGGATCAAGGGCTGTGTACAGTTCGCTTCTGTGGGCACAGACCGGGTGACGCCGGGCTCTCAAACTTCACTGCGTGAAGCCAACCGAGCCCGGATCGTGAATGCGGTCCAGCAGCGTGGCTCTCTCACGCAGGTCGAGCTGGCCGGGGTGACAGGGCTGTCCCCGGCGACCGTGTCGAACATCGTCAAGGAGCTCACCGGCGCCGGCGTCCTGCACACCGCCCCCACCTCGCGCAGCGGCCGGCGCGCCCAGCAGGTCACCCTCGCGCGCAACCTCGGACTCGTGGCCGGCGTGCACTTCGGCACCCGGTCCCTGCGGGTGGCGCTCGCGGACGTCGCGCACCGCATCGTCGCCGAGCAGCGCATGCCGCTGCCACCGGACCACCGCGCCGACGCGGGCCTGGACCGCGCGGCGCTGCTGCTCACCGAGATGGTCGAGTCGCTCGAGGCGAGCATGAGCGAGGTGCTGGCCGTGGGCGTGGGGGTGCCCGCGCCGGTGGACGTGCGCACCGGGCAAGTCTCCACGCTCGGCATGCTGCGCGGCTGGGACGGCGTGGCGGTGCCCGAGGTGCTCGAGCACCGCATCGGCGTCCCCGTCCACGTGGACAACGACGCCAACCTGGGCGCGCTGGCCGAGGTGCGGCTCGGCGCCGCGCGCGGCCACGAGAACGTCCTCTACCTGCGGGTCTCGCACGGCGTCGGCGGCGGCCTGGTGATCGGCGGGCGGCTCTACCACGGCCGGTCCGGCACCGCCGGGGAGATCGGCCACGTGACCATCGACGAGAACGGCCCGATCTGCCGCTGCGGCAACCGCGGCTGCCTGGAGACGTTCGTCGGGGCGCCCGTCCTGCTCGGCATGCTCCAGGCCAGCCACGGCAGCCTCACCCTGCCGGACGTGATCGCCCGCGCTCATGACGGCGACCCTGGCTGCCGGCGCGTCATCTCCGACGCGGGCCGCCACCTGGGCTTCGCCGCCGCGAACGTGTGCAACCTGTTCGACCCCGACCTCGTGGTGGTCGGCGGGCGGCTCGCCCAGGCCGGCGCCCTGCTGCTCGAGCCGCTGCGCACCATGCTCGAGCAGCGCACCGTGCCCAGCACCGCCGGCCCGGTGGAGGTCGTCGCCTCCGAGCTCGGCGCCGCGGCCGAGGTCCGCGGCGCGCTGGCCGTCGCCCTGGACCGGGTCGGCATCGCCGCCTCGATGGTGGCGACCGGATGACCCCGCCCCGAGTGTCGCGGCGCCGCCCCGGCGTCACCGCACTGCTCGCCGCCGCACTGCTGGCCGCCTCCATGGCCACGGCCGGCTGCGCGTCCGCGACCCCGCAGGACGTGCCGACCATCGCGTTCCTGCTGCCCGAGTCCAAGGCCGCCCGCTACGAGAACGTGGACCGTCCCGTCTTCGAGCAGGCTGTCGCCGAGGCGTGCCCCCGCTGCCGGGTGGTCTCCGCCAACGCGGGGCAGGACGCCGAGCGCCAGCAGCAGCAGGCGGAGTCCGCGCTCAGCCAGGGCGCGGGGGTCCTGGTGCTCGACGCCGTGGACGTGTCCGCTGCCGTGAGCATCGTCGCCGCCGCGGCCGAGCGCGGCGTCCCCGTCATCGCCTACGACCGCTCGCTCCCCTCGGCGGACGTCACCGCGTACGTGTCCTTCGACAGCGAGGACGTCGGCCGCCTGCAGGGCCTGTCCATCGTGACGGCGCTCGCGGAGCGCCCGGCCGACGGCGTCCCCGGGGTGCTGCTCCTCGGCGGGGCCGCCACCGACGCGAACTCCGCGGCGCTGCTCGCGGGCGCCCGGGCCGCCTTCGACGGCGCCGGCGTCGAGGTGCTCGCCGAGTACTCCACCCCCGACTGGAGCCCCGACAAGGCGCAGGAGTGGGTGGCCGGGCAGCTCACCCAGTTCGAGGGCCGCGTCGACGCGGTGTGGGCTGCCAACGACGGCACCGCGAGCGGGGCGATCTCCGCGATGAAGGCCGCGGGGCTCACCCCGATGCCCCTCGTGACCGGCCAGGACGCCGAGCTCAGCGCGGTGCAGCGCATCATCAGCGGCGACCAGCACATGACCGTCTACAAGGACATCGCCGAGGAGGCGCGCACGGCCGCGCGCCTCGCCGTCGACATCCTGAATGGCCTTACCCCCCGAACGACCACGATCGTCGACGGCGTCCCCGCCGTGCTGTTGACCCCTGTGCCCGTGACCACCGAGAACCTGCGCCACGTCATCGTCGACGGCGGCGTCCACACCAGCGAGGTGATCTGCGTGGATTCCTACCGTCCCGCCTGCATCGAGGCAGGCCTCATCAAGGAGCCCGGCGAGTGAATGCTCCAGTGCTGTCGCTGCGCGGCGTGAGCAAGTCCTACGGCGCGGTCCGTGCCCTGGTGGGCGTCGATCTGGACGTCCACGCGCATGAGGTCGTCGCGGTGGTCGGCGACAACGGCGCGGGGAAGTCGACGCTCGCGGGCGTCGTCTCCGGCGCGCTGCTGCCCGACACCGGGCACGTCGAGCGCGACGGGCGGCCCGTGCACCTGGTCAACCCCGCCGTCGCTCGCGCGCACGGCATCGCCGCCGTGTTCCAGGATCTCGCCCTGTGCGAGAACCTCGACGTCGTCGAGAACATCTTCCTCGGCCAGGAGGTCACCCAGGGCCCTCTGCTCGACGAGGTGGCGATGGAGAAGCACGCCTGGGAGCTGCTCAACCAGCTCGCCGCGCGCGTGCCCTCCGTCCGGGCGCCCGTGGGCGCGCTGTCCGGTGGACAGCGCCAGGCCGTCGCGATCGCCCGGTCCCTGCTCGGCGACCCGCGCGTCGTGGTGCTCGACGAGCCCACCGCCTCACTCGGCATCACCCAGACCGCCGAGGTGCTCAACCTCATCGAGCGGCTGCGTGAGCGCGGCCACGGCGTCGTGCTCATCAGCCACTCGATGGCCGACGTGCAGGCCGTCGCCGACCGGATCGTGGTGCTGCGGCTCGGCCGCGTCAACGGCGACTTCGACGCGGCGAGCACCAGCTATGAGGACCTGATCGCCGCCGTGACGGGGGTGACCCCCAGCGGGCGCAGCGGGCGCGCGGTCCGCGCGGACGAGGCCTCACGATGAGCCTGCCGGTCTCCGTCCAGACTGGCGTCCAGACCGGCGGGGCAGGGCCCGACACGTCGTCCCCCCGCGAGGCTGTGCGGGGCATCGGCCAGCGGCTGCGCACCGGCGAGCTCGGCTCGTTGCCGATCATCGGGGCGCTGCTGGTGATCTGGGTGGTGTTCCAGTCGCTCAACCCGCACTTCCTCAGCAGCGACAACCTGGTCAACCTCACGATGCAGTCCGCTTCCACGGGCGTGCTCGCGCTCGGGGTCGTGCTGGTGCTGCTCGTCGGGCACATCGACCTGTCCGTGGGCTCGGTGTGCGGGCTGTCGGCGGCGGTCGTCGCCGTCGGGTCCGTGCAACTGGGCTGGCCGGTGGCCGTGGCCGTGCTGGCCGCCCTCGTCGTCGGGGCCGTCGTCGGGCTCCTGTACGGGATCCTCGCGACCCGGCTGCGACTGCCGAGCTTCGTGTTCACGCTCGCCGGGCTGCTGGTGATCGCCGGGCTGCAGCTCAAGGTGCTGGGGACCACCGGCTCGGTGAACCTGCCCTTCGAGTCGTGGCTTGTGCGGACCGTCCAGCAGGGCTTCCTGCCGCCCGCTGTCGCCTATGGCCTCACGGTCGCGGTGGTGATCGCGTACGGCGGCGCCCTGGTGGCCGAGCGGGCGCGCCGCGAGCGGGCCGGGCTGCCGGTGAGCCCGCTGGTCGCCGTCGTGACGCGCATCGCGCTCATCGGCGTCGCACTCGTCGCGGCCGTCGCCTACCTGCAGACCAACCGCGGCCTGGGGGTGGCGTTCGCGCTGTTCCTCGGCCTCGTGGCGGTGGTGGACATCCTGCTGCGCCGCACCCGCTGGGGCCGCGGGGTGCACGCGGTGGGCGGCTCCGTGGAGTCCGCGCGCCGGGCCGGGGTGCCGGTGCGCCGCACCTACCTGTCGGTCTTCGTGGCCTGCTCGACGCTGGCCGCCCTGGGCGGGGTGCTGGCCGTCGGGCGGCTGTCGGCGGCCAACCAGGGCACCGGCGGCGGCGACCTCTACCTCACGGCCATCGCCGCGGCGGTCATCGGCGGGACCAGCCTCTTCGGCGGGCGCGGCACCGCCTGGTCGGCGCTGTGGGGCGTGCTCATCATCCACTCGATCAACAGCGGGCTCACGCTGCTCAACATGGGCGCCTCGGAGCGGTACGTCATCACCGGGCTGGTGCTGGCGCTCGCGGTCACCATCGACACGCTCGCGCGCCGCAACCGCACCGCCTGACCGCGCGACCGGCCTGACTGCGCGACCGGCGCCCCCTGCCCGTGCGGGCTGAGGGCGCCGGCCCACTTCTCAGGTTATCCGCCCACGCATGCCGTGCCGTTGAGCGCGAACGCGGTGGGCGCGGTGTTCACCCCCGTGTGCGAGCCGTTGAACCCGAACTGCACTGACCCGCCTGCCGGGACCGCCGCGTTCCAGGCGGCGTTGGCCGCGGTCACCTGCGTGCCCTGCTGCGTGGTCACCGAGCTCCACGCCTGCGTGACCTGCTGGCCCGAGGGGAAGGACCAGGTCAACCGCCAGCCGTTGAGCGGGGTGGCGGTCAGGTTCTTCACCGTGACGTTCGCGGTGAAGCCGGTGTTCCACTGGTTGACGCTGTACGCGACTGTGCAGCTCCCGGTGGTGGTGCTCGTCGGCGTCGGCGGCGCTGTCGTGGGAGGCGCGGTAGTCGGAGGCGCTGTGGTGGGCGGCGCCGTCGTCGGGGGAGCCGTCGTGGGGGTGGTGGTGTCCAGCCCGAAGAAGTGGATGGCCGCGGCGGCGTCGACGGGCAGGTTGTGCGAGACGCCCTGCATGCTGTTGGCCTCGACCGGGGCCCGGTCGCCCGTCGCCCCGTAGCGGGTGCGCGTGATCCCACTGGCGGGGGTGTCGGTGGAGGCGGGCGTGGCGCTGACGCCCAGCACGTTGGTCCACTGCTTGATCGACTCGCCGAAGTTGACGTAGCTCAGCGTCTCGTCGTTGGTGCCGTGCCACAGCTGGACGCGGGGGCGGGCGCCGGTGTAGCCGGGATATGCGTTGCGCACCAGGGCGCCCCACTCCTGGGCGGTCCTCGTGATGCGGCCCTGCGAGCAGTCGCTGTTCCACCCCGAGCCGTTGGTCGTCGCGAAGCAGGACGCCGGCACTCCGGCGAACGCCGAGCCCGCGGCGAAGACGTCCGGGTAGTTGGCCAGCAGCACCTGCGTCATCATCGCGCCGGAGGAGACCCCGGTGGCGAAGACCTTGCTGGTGTCGGTGGTGTAGCGCTGCTGCACGTACTGGAGCATCGACCGGATGCCCACCGGGTCGCTGCCGCCGTCGCGGCGCAGCGCCTCGGGGGAGGACACGTCGAAGCAGTTGCCGCTCCGCGTCGCGGACGGGTAGATGACGATGTAGCCGTAGCGGGTGGCGAGCTCGTCGAACTGCGAGCCGTTGTAGAAGGCGGGGCCGGAGCCCGTGCAGTAGTGCACCGCGACGAGGACCCCCGGGCGGGCCGGGAGGTTGTCGGGCACGAACAGGTGCATCTGCAGGCCACTGGGATTGGCGCCGAAGTTCGTGACCTCCACCAGGGAGGCCGCTTGGGCGGGTGGCGCCGTGGAGATGGCGGCGGCGGTGACGCCGAGCAGGCTGAGCGCGAAGGCGGCTGCTGCTGCGGCGACGCGGGCGACGGGGCGGCGTGGGCGGTCCATCGGTCTCCTCGATGAGCCGGTGGCATGGTGGACGTCGTCGGCCACGCACCGGGGGCGGGTGGCCTCCATCGGGACGCGGAGGCCGTCGGCTCTCGGAGCATGGCCCGCCCCTCACCGCCGCCGCGACGACGTGAATCGTTTCGCCGCCGTGCGGATCGACATCGTTGTCGATCCGGCCAGGTCAGCGGAAGACGATCGTGCGGTGCCCGTCCAGCAGCACCCGGTGCTCGGCGTGCCAGCGCACCGCGCGCGCCAGCGTCCGCCGCTCCACATCCTGGCCCAACGCGACCAGGTCCTCCACCGAGCGGGTGTGGTCCACGCGCTCCACGTCCTGCTCGATGATCGGGCCCTCGTCCAGGTCGCCGGTGACGTAGTGCGCGGTGGCGCCGATGAGCTTGACCCCGCGGTCGTGGGCCTGGGCGTACGGGCGCGCGCCCTTGAAGGACGGCAGGAATGAGTGGTGGATGTTGATGACCCGGCCCGACAGCGCCCGGCACAGGTCGTCCGAGAGGATCTGCATGTAGCGGGCGAGCACGACGAGCTCGACGTCCAGCTCCTGCACCAGCTCGAGCAGCCGGTCCTCGGCGGCGGACTTGGTCGCCGCCGTCACGGGGACGTGGTGGAACGGGATGTCGTAGAACTGCGCCAGGTCCGCCAGCGCCGTGTGGTTCGACACGACGGCGACCAGGTCCACGGGCAGGTTCTCGGAACGCTGGCGGAAGGCCAGGTCGTTGAGGCAGTGAGCCGCCGTCGATCCCATCACCAGGGTGCGCACCGGGCGGCCGGCGACGTCGAGCCGCCACTGCATCATGAACCGGCCGGCCAGCTCGACCAGGGCGCTCTCCAGGGTGTGCCGAGCCACCGAGGCAGTGACCTGCACCCGCATGAAGAACAGCCCGGTGAGCGGGTCGCCGAACTGCTGGGACTCGGTGATGTTGCCGCCGTGCTCCGCCAGCAGGCCGGCCACCGCATGCACGATGCCGGGGCGGTCGGGGCACGAGAGGGTCAGGACCCAGTGGGTTCCGTCAGGGGTGTGGAGGAGCGGGGTGGACACGGTCGCCAAGGGTAGTCGAGCACCCTGGAGCCGCAGCGCAGCCGCACACAGGATGAGCGCGTGTTCCTCCCCGGAGCGGCGCCGGGTGATGGGACGATGGGACGCATGAGCGAGCCCGAGGTGGAGATCCGTCCTGTCGACCTGGCCGACGCCGGCGAGCTGCTGACATTGCGCCGCGCGGCCTTCGTCACCGAGGCGCAGATCTACGGCGACCCGAACATCCCGCCGCTGACGCAGACGTACGACGAGCTGCGCGCGGACCTGGTGGCCGACGGCGTGATCACACTCGGCGCCTGGTCCGGGCACCGGCTCGTCGGGTCCATCCGCGTGCTGCTCGAGGACGGCAAGGCCACGCTGGGCCGGCTCGCGGTGGCGCCCGACGTGCAGGGCCGGGGGATCGGCACCCGCCTGCTGCTCGCGATCCTGCCGCTGCTGCCCGAGGACATCAACGAGGTCTGGGTCTTCACCGGCCGCGACTCGGTGCAGAACCTCGCCCTGTACGAGCGCCACGGCTACACCCACCAGCACGACCAGACCGCTGGCGACCTGACGTTCGCGTACCTGCGCAAGATCCTCGGCGACGGCGAGGCGTCACCGGTGGGCGCCGCGCACGGCTGACCCTGTCGCCGACGCCCGTCCCGGCATCCGGGAAGGGCGTCGGACAGCGGCGCCAGGTTGGTAGGCTGGCCCACGTCGCGACTGGCGCAACGGGTGGAACACCACCGGGGAGCGACGCAGCAGCAGACTTCGGGTCGGACGCCTGGGCCCTCGGTCACCACACCATTCGTGTGCGTGCCCGACGTATGCCGGGAACCCGCACGCTGACTGCGAGGAGAGACATGAGCGTCGACCAGACCCCCGTGCTCGACCAGAACCTGTCCGCCGTCGACCCTGAGATCGCCGCGGTGCTGGACGGAGAGCTCGCCCGCCAGCAGGGCACGCTCGAGATGATCGCGAGCGAGAACTTCGTGCCGCGGGCCGTCCTGCAGGCGCAGGGCTCCGTGCTCACCAACAAGTACGCCGAGGGCTACCCCGGCCGCCGCTACTACGGTGGCTGCGAGCAGGTCGACATCGCCGAGACCCTCGCCATCGAGCGGGCCAAGGCCCTGTTCGGCGCCGAGCACGCCAACGTCCAGCCGCACTCCGGCGCGACGGCCAACGCCGCCGTGCTGCACGCCCTGATCAACAAGGGCGACAAGATCCTCGGCCTCGAGCTGGCCCACGGCGGCCACCTCACGCACGGCATGAAGATCAACTTCTCGGGCAAGCTCTACGACGTCTCCGCGTACGGCGTGAACCCCGAGACGTTCCTCATCGACCCCGAGGCAGTGCGCGCCGCGGCCCTCGAGCACCGCCCCGACGTCATCATCGGCGGCTGGTCCGCGTACCCGCGCCAGCTCGACTTCGAGGCGTTCCGCTCCATCGCCGACGAGGTCGGCGCGAAGCTCTGGGTCGACATGGCCCACTTCGCCGGGCTGGTCGCGGCGGGCCTGCACCCCAACCCCGTGCCGTACGCGGACGTGGTGTCGTCCACGGTGCACAAGACGATCGGCGGCCCCCGCTCGGGCTTCATCCTGTCCAAGCAGGAGTACGCCAAGAAGATCGACTCGGCGGTCTTCCCCGGCCAGCAGGGCGGCCCGCTCATGCACGTCGTCGCCGCCAAGGCCGTCTCCTTCAAGATCGCGGGCTCGCCCGAGTTCCGCGACCGCCAGGAGCGCACGCTCTCCGGCGCGAAGCTCATCGCCGAGCGCCTGATGGCGGCCGACGTCACCGGCGCCGGGATCTCCGTGCTGACCGGCGGCACCGACGTGCACCTGGTGCTCGTCGACCTGCGGCACTCGGACCTCGACGGCCAGCAGGCCGAGGACCTCCTGCACGCCGTCGGCATCACCGTGAACCGCAACGCGGTGCCCTTCGACCCGCGCCCCCCGCGCGTCACGTCGGGCCTGCGCATCGGGACGCCCGCGCTCGCGACGCGGGGCTTCGGCGACGCGGAGTTCGCCGAGGTGGCCGACATCATCGCCACCGCCCTGGTCGACGGCCAGAGCGCTGACGTCGAGGCGCTGCGCGCACGCGTGCAGAAGCTCACCGACGCGCACCCGCTCTACGCCGGTCTCCAGCAGTACTGACCCACGCCGTGCCGCCGGACCCGGTCCGGGCGCCCCACGTGGGGCGCCCGGACCGGCCCGGCGTCCGCTCGCCGAGAAAGAGTGAGATGACCGCACAGGTTCTGGACGGCACGGCCACAGCGGCCGCCATCAAGGGCGAGCTCACGGCCCGGGTGGCCGCGCTCGCCGCGCGCGGGGTGCGCCCCGGGCTGGGCACGCTGCTGGTCGGCGACGACCCCGGCTCGCGCTGGTACGTCAACGGCAAGCACAAGGACTGCGCCGAGGTCGGCATCGCGTCGATCCGCGAGGACCTGCCGGAGACCGCGACCCAGCAGGAGGTCGAGGACGCCGTCGAGCGGCTCAACAACGACCCCGCGTGCACCGGGTTCATCGTGCAGCTCCCGCTGCCGAAGGGCATCGACACGCATCGGGTGCTCGAGCTCATCGACCCCGCCAAGGACGCCGACGGCCTGCACCCCACGAACCTCGGGCGCCTGGTGCTGCGGGTCAACGAGCCCATCGACTCGCCGCTGCCCTGCACGCCGCGCGGCATCATCGAGCTGCTGGAGCGGCACGGCATCGAGCTCGCGGGCGCCGACGTCACTGTCGTCGGGCGGGGCACCACCG
Organism: Cellulomonas timonensis; assembly: GCF_900046455.1. Taxonomy (GTDB): domain Bacteria; phylum Actinomycetota; class Actinomycetes; order Actinomycetales; family Cellulomonadaceae; genus Cellulomonas_A; species Cellulomonas_A timonensis. The sequence goes on along the minus strand of NZ_FCOT01000009.1, from coordinate 323,052 downwards.
TGGGCCGCTCGATCGGCCTGCTGCTGACCCGTCGGGCGATCAACGCGACGGTGACGCTCACCCACACCGGCACCGCCGACCTCGCCGAGCACACCCGCAACGCCGACATCATCGTGGCGGCGGCGGGCGTCCCCGGCATCATCTCGGCCGACATCGTCAAGCCCGGCGCCGTGGTCGTGGACGTGGGCGTCTCCCGCGCCACCGACCCCGAGACGGGCAAGTCCCGGGTGGTCGGCGACGTCGACCCGGCGGTCCGCGAGATCGCGTCCTGGGTGTCGCCGAACCCCGGCGGCGTCGGGCCGATGACGCGGGCGATGCTGCTCAGCAACGTGGTCGACACCGCGGAGCGCCTGGCCGGCTGAGCGGAGCACCTCGTCGGTGGAGTGGCCGATGAGTTCGCCTCCTCGACGTGGTCAGTACTGGTGACCACGTCGTAGGAGGGAACCCTCATGGGAATCGTCAGCCCGCACCTCTGGTACCACTCGCAGGCCGAGGAGGCCGCGCAGTTCTACACCTCGTTGATCCCGAACTCGGAGGTCACCAGGGTCATCAAGGCGCCCCCGGGGGTGAACGTCCCCGAGGGGACCGCCTTCATCGTCGAGTTCACCCTCGACGGGATGCCGGTGACGGCGTTGAGCGCCGGCCCGGCCTTCACCCTCGACGAGTCGTTCTCGATGATCCTCGCGTGTGAGAGCCAGGAGGAAGTCGACCACTACTGGGACGCGCTGCTGGCCGACGGCGGCGAGCCCAGCCAGTGCGGGTGGCTCAAGGACCGGTACGGCCTGTCGTGGCAGGTGGTGCCCACGGCGCTGGACTCGCTGCTGTTCAGCGACGACTCCGAGGCGTCGGCCCGGGCCACGCAGGCGATGTACACGATGCAGAAGTTGGACCTCCCTGCGCTCCAGGCGGCGTACGACGGCGCCTGACCCGGGTGGCCCGGCCCGGACGGCGCGGCGGCCTGTCAGCGGGATGAGGTTGGATATGCCGCGTGCTGACTATCGCCACCGCCAACGTCAACGGGATCCGGGCCGCCTACAAGCGCGGCATGTCCGAGTGGGTCGCCACCCGCAAGCCGGACGTCATGCTGCTGCAGGAGGTCCGCGCGCCTGACGAGATCCTCAGCGACTTCCTGCCGACGTCCGAGTGGCACCTCGCGCATGAGGCCTGCGAGATCAAGGGCCGCGCCGGTGTCGCCATCGCGTCCCGGCTGCCCATGAGCGCCATCCGCATCGGCCTCGCCACGGGCGTGCCGGTGGACACCGGGCGCTGGGTCGAGGCGGACCTCGAAGTGCCCGGCAAGGACGGCTCCACGCAGCAGGTCACCGTCGTCTCGACGTACATCCACTCGGGGACGGCGGGCACCCCCAAGATGGACGAGAAGTACGCGTTCCTGGACCACGTGACCAAGCGGCTCGCCGAGCTCGCGGGCTCCGGGCAGCACGTGGTGGTGGCGGGCGACCTGAACATCGCGCACAAGAACGTCGACATCAAGAACTGGAAGGGCAACCTCAAGGCCGCCGGGTTCCTGCCGGAGGAGCGCGCCTACCTGGACCGCTGGTTCGACGAGCTGGGCTGGCGCGACCTGGGCCGCGAGCTCGGTGGGGAGGGCCCCGGGCCGTACACGTGGTGGTCGTGGCGCGGGCAGGCGTTCGACAACGACGCCGGCTGGCGGATCGACTACCAGCTCGCCACCCCGGGCCTGGCCGGTCTGGCCCGGACCGCCGAGGTGGACCGTGCGGAGGCCTACGACCAGCGATTCAGCGACCACGCGCCCCTGGTGGTCACCTACGACGTGTGAGCCGCGGCGCCGGCGAGCGCGTCAGCGCCCGCGTCGGTTGCCACCACCGTGCGGTAGTACGCGATCTTCTCGGCCAGGTGCTCTTGCTGGCGGGTGAGCAGAGCGATCGTCGCGGTGACCTCGGCGGCGTGCTCCTCGAGGATGTCGAGCCGCTCGGGGATGGTCTGCTCCGCGTCGGCGCCGGTTGCGAGCGCGAGGCCGGCGTAGCGCCGCATTGTGGCGATCGGCATGCCCGTGTCACGCAGGCACCGCAGGATCTCGAGCCACCCGAGGTCTTGGTCGGAGTAGCGGCGGCGGCCCCCGGGGTCGCGCTCGACGCCGGTGAGCAGCCCGATCCGCTCGTAGTAGCGCAGGGTGTCGATGCTGAAGCCGCTGCGTCGGGCGGCCTCGGCCGGGGTGTGCGTCGCCATGGCGACAGTGTGGCGGGTGCTGGGGTGCTGGTCCGTGGGCGCGCCGCTTGACCTGGAGCGCGCTCCAGGTCCGACAGTAGGGGGATGACGACGACACCCCCCGCGGACCCGATCCTCTCCGCCCCACCGCTCGCGCTCGGCGCGATGTCCTTCGGCACCACCATCGCCGAGGACGACGCGTTCGCGCTGCTCGACGGCTATGTCGCCGCAGGCGGCGTGTGGATCGACACCGCCGACTGCTACGCGTTCTGGTCCGACGAGGCCGGCCGCGGCGGGGCGAGCGAGCTGCTGCTCGGCCGCTGGCTCGCCGCGCGGCCCGGGGTCCGGGAGCGGGTGCTGATCGCGACGAAGGTCGGCTGTGAGCCGCTGTACCCGGGCAGCTACCCGGAGTCCTCCGAGGGGCTCGCGCCGGAGGTGGTGCGCCGGGTCGCGGCGCAGAGCCTCGAGCGCATGGGCATCGACCACATCGACCTGTTCTGGGCGCACCGCGACGACCGGGCCGCCGACCTCGCGCAGACGGTGGACGCCTTCGCCGGGCTCGTCGACGACGGCGTCGTCGGCCGGTGGGGGTACTCGAACACCGCGTTGTGGCGCGTCGAGCGGGCCGCCGCGCACGCCCGAGCCCAGGGGATCACCGGGCCGAGCGCCATCCAGCTCCGCTACACCTACGTCCAGCCCCGGCCGTTCGTGCGCGACCACGATCACGACCACCGGTTCGGCTGGATCACCGACGAGGTGCTCGACTACGCGGCGAGCAACCCCGGGATCGACCTGTGGGCGTACACCCCGCTGCTGTACGGCGCCTACGACCGCCCCGACCGGCAGATCTCCGACGCGTTCACGCATCCGGGCACCACCCGGCGGCTCGAGGTCCTCGACGAGGTGGCGCGCGAGCTGGGCGCCACCCGCAGCGAGGTCGTGCTCGCGTGGCTCGTGGGAGGCGACCCGGTGGTCCGGCCGGTGGCGGGGGTGAGCAGCCAGGCGCAAGTGGAGGCCGCGCTGTCCGGCGTCCGGCTCACCCTGCCGACCGAGGCACGTGAGCGCCTCGACGCCCCCTGGTGACCGACGCCTGACGACAGAGGGCGGGCCGACGATGAGGTCGTCGGCCCGCCCTCTGTCGTTCCCGTCGAGTCAGACCCCGCGGCGCAGCGCTGTGATCGGCTCGATGGCCGCGGCCTTGAGCGCGGGGTAGAAGCCCGCCGCGAGCCCGATGAGCCCTCCGGCGACGGCCGCGGCGCCCACCACGCGCAGGTCGAGGATCGGCACCCAGGACTGCAGTGCGGACACGAGCACCACGACCGCGACGCCCAGCGACGCGCCGATCAGCCCGCCGATCAGGCCGATGATCGCCGACTCCACGATGAACTGCGCGGCGATGTCCCGGCGGGTGGCGCCCAGCGCCCGGCGCAGCCCGATCTCGCCCACACGCTCCATCACCGACAGCAGCGTGACATTCGCGATCCCCACCCCGCCGATGAGCAGTGCCACGGCGCCCAGGGCCAGGAAGATCAGGTCGACGTCGGCCTGGACGTTCTGCTGCACCGTGGAGCGGGCTGGCGGGGCCTTGACGCTGAAGCCGTCGGGGGAGTTGGGGTCGAGGGCGATCGGTGCCTGCTCGGCGACGACCTCGCCCGCCCCGGGCGCGATGCGCACCTGCAGCTCGGCGGGCGCCGCCAGGTCGAAGTCGGACCGCGCGGTGCCCATGGGCAGGATCACCGCGTCGAGCAGCTCCGTCTTGCGCTTCACGTCGTCGATGATGCCGATCACGGTGTAGGAGTCCTCGCCGATGAAGATCGACGGCTGCCTGTCGACGCGGTGCACCCCGAGGGACTCGGCGGCCCGTGCCCCGAGCACCACCACGCGGTCGCCGCGCGCGTCGTGTCCGGAGTCGAAGTTGCGGCCGGTGACGACGACGCCCCGCACCGTCTCGAGCAGGCCCTCCGACGAGGCCAGCACCGGGACCGAGGTCTGAGCCGCCTGCGACGGGTCGTTCACGGGCACCGACGTGACCTGCGCGCCCCGGACGTCCACCTCGGCGAGGGTGCCCGCCGACTCCACGCCGGCCAGACGGCTCACCCGCTCGGCGGCGTCCCACGGAATCCGCGCTTTGGCGCGCGTCTGGCCGCCGCCGGTCGACTTGGCGGGCTCGACGACCACCTGGGTGGCGGCGACCGCGTCGAACTGCTTGTTGATCTGCCCGGCCGTCGTGTTCGCGAGGCCGACGGTGACGACCACCGAGGCGATGCCGAGCACCGTCCCCATGATCGTCAGGATCAGGCGCCCGGGCCGGGCGCCGACGCCGAACGTGGCCTCGGCGAACAAGTCCCGCGCCCCGAACCTGTCGCCGCGTGGCGGCCGCTTGGCGACAGCCGGTGTCGCCCGCGCGTCGGCGAGCCCGAAGCCGTCCGGGTCGGTGGTGGGGCGGGTCCGGGTCAGGAGCCGCCTCATGCGAGCTCGGTCAATCGGCCGTCGGAGATCCGCACCCGCCGCTGGGCCCGTGCGGACACCTGAGAGTCGTGGGTGATCACCACGAGCGTGAGGCCGTCGCCGTGCAACTCGTCGAACAGGTCGAGCACCCCCGCGGAGTTCACCGAGTCCAGGTTGCCGGTGGGCTCGTCCGCCAGCAGCACCTGCGGCTCCGCGACGATGGCCCGGGCGATGGCCACCCGTTGCCGCTCGCCACCCGAGAGGACTGTGGGCAGGAAGTCGACCCGGTGGTCGAGGTGGACCCGGTGCAGCGCCGCCATCGCCCGGTCCCGGCGTTCTGCCCGGGGCACCCCCGAGTACAGGGTGGCGAGCAGCACGTTGTCGAGCACCGTGCGGTGGGGCAGCAGGTGGAAGGACTGGAAGACGAACCCGATGCAGCCGCCCCTCAGCCGTGAGCGGTCCGACTCGGAGGCGGCGCCGGTGGGGCTCCCGTTGAGGAGGTACTCCCCGGAGCTGGGCCGGTCGAGCAGCCCCAGGATGTGCAGCAGCGTCGACTTTCCCGACCCGGACGGGCCGATGATGGACAGGTAGTCGCCCGCCTCGATGCGCAGGTCCGCCGGGTGCAGCGCCACGACCGGCGGATCGCCGGGGAACGTGCGGGTGAGCGCGGCGAACTCGATGACGGCCGGGACCGGCCCAGCCGGCTGCTCGTCCAGGAGGACGTCGAGGACGCTCATCCGGCCGCCTCCGTCGCCTCGTCGGATGCGTCCTCGGCGCCGCGGATCCCCACCACGACCAGGTCGCCGGCGGCGATGGGCTCCTTCGAGTTCACGATCTGCACGTACCCGCCGGCGGCCAGTCCGGTCTCCACTGTCACGAGCTCGGTGGCGCCCTTGGCGCCCTGCCGCTCGATGCGCGACTCGCCACCGGGTCCGGCCGTGAGCGCGGCCAGCGGCACGGCGAGCACCTCGCCGCCGGTGGAGCTCACCGGAATCTTGATCCGCACGTTGTCGCCGCCCTGGAGCGTGGACAGCTGCTCTGCGGTGAGCTCGCCGAGCTGGAAGCGGACGGTGTGCCGCCCCGCCTGGCCAGTGGTCGACCCGGAGCCCGCGGGCGCCTCGGAACCCTCCGTGCCCTCGCCCTCGGGCTCTGCCGAGCTGCTGGTCGAGCCCGGGGCCTCGATGGCCTTCACGGTGACCTGCACGTCCTGCCCGAGCACCGTCACGGTCCCGGGGTTCCCGACCGCCAGCAGTGCGGCGTCGTCGGCGGAGGCGGACGCGACGATCTCGAGCGTGGCGCCCGAGACGGTCATGACGGGACCGCTGACGATCGCGCCCAGCTTCACCGCCACGTTGTCGACCCGTCGTGGCAGAGAGGCGAGGAAGACGACCTCGCTCGCGGGGAGCGCGGTGAGCGTCGCGGCCTTGGCCTCGGTGTGCATGGCCTTGGCGTCGGCCAACGCCCGCTGCGCGGAGGCGACGGCGGCGGCCTCGGCGGAGCTCCCCATGCCCGCCAGCACCTGCGTGCGCTGTGCCTCGGCCACGGTGACGGCCTCGCGCAACGCCTCGATGCTGACGGCGCTGGGCGCCTCGGGGTCGCCGGCCGCTGCTGCGGCCTCGGCGGCGGCAACCTCCCGTTGCGCGGAGCGCACGGCGTTGTCAGCCTGCAGCCGCTCCACTTCGGTGGGCCCCGACGAGGCGGTCTTCAGCGCGATCTGGGCGGAGGAGAGGCCGTCCTCGGCGGCGCGCACCGCATCCTGCGCGCCCTTGAGCGCGTCCTTGAGCTCTTTCCCTGGCGCGGGCGGCTGGTAGCCGACCTTCCGGTAGAGCTCCACCACACCGGCGGCCGTGGCCGCGTCATACACGTCCGAGTCGGGCTTGCCCGCGTCGATGCCGAGCGCCGCGAGCGCCGCCTTGAGCTGGAGGACGTCCGGCCCTGCGACACCCGCCTGCAGGCTGCGGTAGGTGGGCAGCGTGCCAGGCAGCACGATCACCGGGCGTCCCGCGACCTCGAGGGCGACGCTAGCCGCGTCGACAGTGGAGCCGACCTCGGGCACCTGGCCCGTCACAACCGGCTGGCCCTTCACCTCGCCCGTCTCGACGCGGATCTCGGCCGGGTCGTCGTACAGCGGGTCGCCCCGCAATGTCACGTCGTTGGCGAGGACGCGGCTCTCCACAGGCACGGTCACCGCGCCAGCGACCGGGGGAGCGGCGTCCGCCTCTGCCTTGGCCGGAGACGTGATGAGCTGGCTCAGCCCCAGCCCGGCGACGAGGCTCAGCACCGCGACGCCGGCCATCACGAGGATGGTGCGGTTGCCCTGCGGGATCGCGCGGCTCACTTGGCCGCCTTGGCGTCAGTGGCGTACTGCTCGATCCACGCGTCGAGCTCGGCCTTGTGCGCGTCGACGAACTCCTGCTCGAGGGCGAACTGCACCTCTCGGGTCGTCTTCTGGTAGCCGACCTTCGTCTGGCACTTCGCGTCGGCGATCGCCGTGGACATCTCCTTCTCGCGCAGCTCGGTCTCGGCGGCCTTGTCCGTGCTGCCATCCGGGGCAGCCGACTCCCAGAGCGCTGAGTAGGCGTCGGAGATGCTGGTGGCCGCGTCAGGGACCTTCGCGAAGTCGAAGCCGGCCTCGTTCATGCAGTCCGACCACTCGGCGTCGAGCGCGGTGAGCTTCGGGTCGCTGGCGACCTTCTCGTACAGCGTGCCGATCTCGTCCTGGAGCTCGACGAACGCCGGGTCCTCGTACGCGGACATGGTGGAGCCGTACGTCTCGTTGCTCGCCTTGCCGTTGCAGCCCGCGGTCGTCCAATCCCAGGTCGTCTCCGCCTCCTCGTCGAGGGCCTCCGGCTGCTCCGGCCCCCACAGGGCCTCCCAGTAGGCGGCCTGCTCGCTCTCGGACATGGCGGCGACGTAGTCGGCGTTGGGGTCCACCTGCACTGCCTCCTCGCCATCCTCCGACTCGGAGCCGATCGAGTACCCGTAGCCGTGCTTCTCGGCGAACTCCTCGCTGCCCCATTCGAGGTCCTCGTCCCACTCGAACGAGCTGCCCGAGACCTCCCGGGGGGTGTACTCGAAGCCGGCCTCCTGCATGCAGGCCGCGACGATGTTCTCCTGCTCGACTTGGAGCTTCTCGTAGTCGACGTCGTCATAGGCGCTCGTGACCGGCTTCATGTACTCCTGGAGTGGACCCTCGCTCGCCTTGGAGTCCTTCCCGGCATCGGAGTCGCCGCTGCTCCCGCAGCCGCTGAGCAGAAGCAGGGCGCAACCGGCAGCGGCGGCGGCGGTGAACGGGACGGACCTCATGGGTGTGCCTTCCTGCGGAACGGTGGGCGCGGGTGGCGATGGAGCCGGCGCGCGCGCGGGTCAGTTTGTCGGTTTTGATCCCTGACGAACCTAGCAACGGGGGGGCTGTCGCGGGTCAACCCTGCGGATGACCGGCTGTTCAGGCACGTGGCGCCTCAGGCGGACAACGCTTGACCACAGGCGGACGGCACGGCGGGTTGGCTCGCGCCTCACTTGTCCGTGGCGTACTGCTCGATCCAGGCGTCGAGCTCGGCCTTGTGGGTGTCGATGAACTCCTGCTCGAGGGCGAACTGCACCTCCTGGGCCTTCTCGGGGTAGCCGGCTTTCTCCTGGCACTTCGCGTCGGCGATCGCCGTGGCCATCTCCTTCTTGCCCAGGTCAGCCCTGGTGGTCTCGTCAGTCGTCTCCGAGAGCGCGGCGTAGGCCTCGGCGATGCTCTCGTGGGCTTCGCTGACTCTCGCGAAGTCGAAGCCCGCCTCGTTCATGCACGCGGACCACTCGGCGTTGATCGCCGCGAGCCTCGGGTCGTCCGGGACCTTCTCGAACATCCGCCTCTGCTCCTCATGGAGGTCCTCATAGGCGGGGTCCTCATAGGCGGCGTTGAGATTGCTGTACACCTCGTGGTTCGCCTTGGCATTGCAGCCGCCCTTCGTCCAGTCCCACCCGGACTCGGTGTCGACGTCTTGCTGCTCGCCGAACAAGGCCAGGCTGTAGGCGGCCGCCTCGCTCTCGGACATGGCTGCGAGGTAGTCGGCGTCCGGGCTGACGAACTCCTCCTCGCCGATCTCCGACTCCGGACCGGCCGACCAGCCGTAGCCGTACTTCTCGGCCCACTCCACAGGGCCCATCCTCTCCGCGTCGTCCAACGAGGCCGGTTGGCTCGGGACGTCCTGGGGCGTGTACTCGAACCCTGCCTCCTGCATGCAGGAGGCGATGATGTTCTCCGCCTTCTTGTGGCGCTTCGCGGACTCGTCGGCGTTGTCGCTCGGGATCGACTTCGTGTACGCGTGAAGCGGACTCTCCTTCGCCGCGGTGTCCTTCCCGGCGTCGGAGCCGCTGCTGCTGTCGCCGCCGCCGCTGTCGCTGTCGCTGCCGCTGCAGGCGCTGAGCAGGAGAAGCGCGCCGACAGCGGCGGCGACGGTGAACGGGACGGACCTCATGGGTGTGCCTTCCTGCGGAACAGTGGTTCGCGGCCGGCGATGGAGCGGGCGCGCGCGCGTGTCAGATAGTCGGTTTTGATCCCGACGAACCTAGGCAGCGGGCGGCGATCGCGGGTCAGCCTTGCGGATGACTTGGCTGTTCAGGAACGTGGACCCTCAGGCCGACAACGGTTTGCCACGGTGGAACGTCATGCCGGGCGTTGGGGCCGTGTCGGTCACTTGGCCGCCGTCGGCGCCGTGGCGTACTGGCCGACCCAGGCGTCGAGCTCGGCCTTGTGCTCGTCGACGAACTCCTGCTCGTAGGCGACCACGACCTCCATGACGGTCGCGTCGTACCCGACCTCCTTCTGGCACCTCGCGTCGGCGACGGCCGTGGCCACCTCCCGCTCGCGCAGGGCCGCCTCGGCGGCCTTGTCTGTGCCGGTCTCCGGGTCGGCCGCGTCCCAGAGAGCCGAGTACTGCTCGGCGAAGCTGTTGTTCGCGTCCATGACCTGCGCGAAGTCGTAGCCCGCCTCGTTCATGCAGTCCGACCACGCGGCGTCGACCGCGGTGATCTTCGGGTCGGCGTAGACCTCCTCGTACAGCCGGGAGATCTGCTCGCTGAGGTCGGCGTAGGCCGGGTCCTCGAAGGCGGCCATCGGGCTGGCGGCCCAGGCCTCGTTGCTCGCCTTGCCGTAGCAGCCCGCCTTCGTCCAGTCCCATTCGTACTCGGCGTCGTCGTCGATGGGCGCGTCCTGCTCACCCCAGAGCGCCAGCTCGTAGGCGGCCCGCTCGGTCTCGGACATGGCCGCGAGGTAGTCGGCATTCGGGTCCACCGACTCGGCCTCGTCGCTCGCGGGCTCCGGGCTCGAGTACCCGTACCCCTCCCTCGCGGCGTGCTCCTCGGTGAACTCGAACGCGTCCTCGCCGTCGGGATAGTCGGCGCTCGAGACCTCCCGGGGGATGTACTCGAACCCCGCCTCCTGCATGCAGGCGGCGATGATGTTCTCCTCCTCGGCGTGGACCTTCTGATAGTCGATGTCGTAGAGGGCGTCCATGTAGGCCGTGAGGGGCGCGTCTGCCTTGCTCTGCTTGCCGGGCTCGGCGTCTCCACCGCTGGCGCATGCGCTGAACAGCAGCAGCAGTGCGCAGCTGGCGATGGCGGTGATCGGGATGGTCCTCATGGGTGCGCCTTCCTGCGGGAACGGTGTGGGAGCGGGTGGCGGTCGAGCCGGCGCGCGCACCGGCAGAAGGTGGGGGGAGCCGAACCGGCGCGTCGAACTATACACAGTGTGTATACACGTGGCGTATAGAGGGATGGAGATCCTGTGACCGCGCGCGTTCGGCCCAGGTCGAACGCCGTCACCGCGTCGTCGCCACGCCGCTCGCACGAGAGACCGGGACCGAGACGGGCCGCGGTCGTCTGGTCACACGTGCGCGGGCTCTCCTACGCCCGGCGTCGTCCGCGAGTCACCGCGCGACGCCCGCCGCGCTCAGCAGCGCGTCGAGGTCGGCGTTCCCGGCGGGCGCAGGGGCCTCTCGGGGGAGCAGGGTGGCGCCGCCCCAGGACGACGGTGCCCGGCTCAGTAGCGGATGGCGTCGATGACCTTGACGCGGACCGCCACGGTCGCCGGGATGAGCCCCGCAAGCGCGCCGACCCCGGTGGCGCAGGCCATGCCGATCATGGCCGCGGAGAGCGGGAACGGCGGCATGTCCTCGATGCCGCCGCCGAAGACCCGCTCGACGGGGATGTTCTTGATGATCGCGACGGCGATGACGACGCCGACCAGGCCCGCCACGACTGTGGCGACCACCGACTCCATGAGCACCCCGAAGAACACCCGGCCCGAGGTCGCGCCGAAGCTGCGCCGGATGCCGATCTCCCGGATGCGGTGCCGCACGGTCACCAGCGCGATGTTCACCAGCCGGAGCCCGCCGAGCAGCAGCGCGAACCCGCCGACGCCCAGCACGACCCACTTGGTGGCGCTGTCCAGGGCGTTGTAGTACTCGTTCGGGTAGACGTTGACGTCGTAGCCCGGCAAGAGCGCCATGAGGTCGCGGGTGATGAGCGGCTGCAGTTCTTCGGCCATCTCCGGGGGCACCCACATCCGCAGCTCAGGGGGCCCGTACCCCTCGTTGGAGGCGGTCCAGCGGTTGACGTGGTCGGTCAAGGCGTAGGCGGCCGGGGGCTCCTGGTCCCAACTGCTCGCGTAGACGCCGATCACCTCGGCGCGCACCGGAGTGGGTCCGCCGAGGACGATGGTCGGGTGCGTGTCGAGGGCGGGCTCGCCCAGGGCCTTCCAGAACGTCTCGTTGACGACGACCGCCGGGGCGAGGCGCTCCACGTCGCTGTCGGCGAACCAGCGCCCGTCAGTGGTCTGGAACCTGTTGATCACCCCGAAGGCGGGGTCGACGACCTGCAGCTGGACCATCTGCGTGCCGGTGGGGAAGCGGAACGGCGCCTGCCCCCATCCCACGCGGGACCAGTGCTCGATGCCGTACTGCTCGACCACCCGCGTGTAGGCGGCCTCGAACACCGCGGGGTCGGGGGTGGTGGAGGTCGTCGCGACCATGTCGCCCGACCACCTCTGGTAGGCGGTGGCCATCAGCGTCACGTCGCGGCCGTTGTACCGCTCGGCCTGCTCACGGAAGGCCTGGTTCATCATCTGCACGGCGGCCGTGATGCCGGTGATGGCGGTGACGGCGACGGCCACGCCGATGAGCGCGAGCAGCACCCGCAGCTTGTGGATGCGCAGCTCGTCCCACGCCTCGACCAGGGTGCTGACGATGCCGCTCATGCGCGCACCGTGCCCGGGAGCTCGGCGGCGCCGGTGGGGACGTCCGTGGGCACGTCGCCCACCCATTCGGTCACCTGGCCAGGGGCGTTGAGCACGATCGGCACGAGCACCCCGCCGGCCAGCCGGTAGTGCCGCTGCGCGCGGGCGGCGACGGCGAGGTCGTGGGTGATGGCGATCAGCGCGGCGCCGGTCTGCCCGGCGATCTCGTCGAGCAGCGCCATGACCTCGCCGCCGGTGTCCACGTCCAGGGCCCCGGTGGGCTCGTCCGCGAGGATCACCCGCGGGCCCCGGACCAGGGCGCGGGCGATGGCCACGCGCTGCTGCTCGCCGCCGGAGAGCTTCTCCGGCATGTCCTCCAGGCGGTCGCCGAGGCCCACCCGGTCGAGCATGTCGGCGGCGAGCGCGCGTCGCCTCCAGAACTGGCGGCCGCGCGCGTACATCAGCGGCGCGGCGACGTTCTCCAGGGCCGTGCGGCCCGGCATGAGGTTGAACTGCTGGAACACGAAGCCGAAGTCCTCGCCGCGCCGCCACGCGCGCTTGCGCTGCGACAGCCGCGCCACGGAGGCGCCCTCGAGCAGGTACTCCCCGGAGGTGGGGGAGTCCAGCAGTCCGAGGATGTTGAGCAGCGTGGACTTGCCGGTGCCGGAGCGGCCGACGATCGAGATGTGCTCCCCGGCGTCCACGGTGAGCGTGATGCCGCGCAGGATCTCCAGCACGCGCTCGTCGGGCAGCAGGACGGAGCGGGTGACGTCCGTCAGCTCGAGCAGGCTCATGCCTGGCACGTCGCGTAGTCGGCGCCGGGCTGGTCGCAGGGCAGGTTCACGGTGTCGCCGACGGGCACGAACTGCAGGACCTTGTCACCGGTGGCCAGGCCCTCGGTGATCTGGACGTTCTCCCCGTCGGTCAGGCCGAGCTTGACGGCGCGCTTCTCGGAGGCGCCGTCGGGCAGCACGATCCACACGTTGCCCTCCTGCACGGAGCCCTGCACCGCGGTGACGGGCACGACGAGCGCGTCGGCGGCGGTGCCGTTGACGACCTCCAGATCGGCGCCGAGGCCCGGGAACGCGGTGACTCCCGCGGGCACCGCGCAGGTGATGGCGCCCGTGGCGGCCGCCTGGCCGCCGTTGTCGCTGCCCGACTGGTTGGCGTCGGCGCCGGCCTGGGCGGCGGCGCCGATCTTCAGCCCGGTGCAGGCGAACGGCGCCGGGCCGCCCTTGAGCGTGACCTGGGCCTCGGTGGGCGCGCCGAGCAGCCGGTACTGCTGCTCGGGGGTGAGTGTGCCGGACACGGACAGCGTCCCGGGGGCCACGGAGCCGATCGCGTCGCCGACGGACACGATCTGGTCCTTGAGCGCCGTGAGCGTCAGCGTCCCGGCGGTGGCGGCCTTGACCGTCTCGCGCTTGATCTTCGGCTTGTTCTCCGTGACCGTCTGCTCGCCGGTCTCGGGGTTGGTGGTGACGGTGGGCTCGACGGGCGTCTCGAGCAGGATCTCGAGGATCGGGGTGTCGACCTCGACCTGCTGGCCGTGGGCGGCCAGCAGCTTCGACACCGTGCCTGCCATGGTCGCCTTGACGGGCGTCGCCGGATCGGAGACCACCGATCCCTGCACCGTCACCGTGTTGGTGATCGTCGCGGTGGACACCTCGGCGTGCATCTCGTTGACCTGCGCGGACGGCACGAGGCTGTCATCGGCCTGGGACAGGTCCGCGCCCGAGAACGCCATCTTGACCAGGGCGAGCGCGATCACCGCCCACAGGATGAGGCGGATGGTCGGGAAGATGATCCTGCGGGTGACCCCCACGGTGCGGCTCCTCGCGTCATGGCTGATAGGGCGCACGGGGCGCTTCGCCGCACACCGTACCGAGTGCCTGTGACGTGGGGATCAGACCAGGGGATGACCTGCGGGTGGATATGCGCCGTCAGTTGGCGGGCCCGGCCGCCGTCGCGACGAGGAAGGCCGGCGGGGTGAGCCCGCGCACGGCGAACGCCTGCGCCACGGCCTGCTCGACCTGGCCGACCTGGTCCCGCTCGACGAGCGCGATGGCCGAGCCGCCGAACCCGCCGCCGGTCATCCGGGCGCCCCACGCGCCGGCCTCCCGTGCAGCCTCCACCGCGACGTCGAGCTCGAGGCAGGACACCTCGTAGTCGTCGCGCAGCGAGGTGTGCGACGCGTCCAGCAGCGGCCCGCACTCGCGGACCCGGCCCGCGTCGAGCAACGCGACGAGCGCCTCGACGCGCGCGATCTCCGTCACGACGTGCCGCACGCGCCGCACGGCTGTCGCGGGATCGTCCGACGCCTCCGTGAGTCGGTCGAGCGCGGTGGCGAGGCCCGCGCCCGGCGCCACCTCGCGTAGTGACTGGACGCCCAGCACACGCGCCGCGTCGTCGCACGTGGCCCGGCGGGCGGCGTACTGCCCGTCCACCAGGGCGTGCTCGGCGCGGGTGTCCACGACCAGCAGGGCGAGCCCGAACGCGTCCAGGTCGAAGGGCACGTGGCGCACCGACGAGTCGAGGCAGTCGAGCAGCAGCGCGTGGCCCTCCCGGGAGCGCAGCGACGCCGACTGGTCCATGCCCCCGGTGGGCGCCCCGGCGATCTCGTTCTCGGCGCGGACGCACGCGGCGGCGAGCACTGTGCGGCCCGCGTCGTCGGGCTCGGCGGCGGTCCCGGCGCGCCCCAGGTCGAACACGTCGTCCAGGGCGACGGCGACGGCGGCCTCCAACGCGGCCGACGACGACAGCCCGGCGCCGTACGGAACGCAGGAGTCGACCACCGCGTCGAAGCCGCGCACCGGCAGGCCTTGTGCGGCCAGGGCCCACGCGACGCCCGCGACGTAGGCCGGCCACCCCTCGACGGCGCCGGGTGCCACATCGGCCAGGCGCACCTCGCGGAGGCCGTCGGGCTCCTGCGCTGAGGCCAGGCGGATCAGGTCGTCCTGTCGGGGGCGCAGCGCTAGGTAGGTGCGGTGCGGCAGGCCGATGGGCAGGCACAGCCCGCCGTTGTAGTCGGTGTGCTCCCCGATGAGGTTCACCCGGCCGGGCGCCGACCACGTGCCGGGCTCGGGGCCATCGAACCCGAAGGCCGCCGCGAAGGCCTGTCGCACGCGGGCCTCGCCCTCGGGGCGGGTCCAGGCGTCGATCTGGGTGACGGCGCTCATCGGGCCACCTCCTGCAGCCGGGCGGCGATCCGCTCGGGGGTCGTGTCGCTGATCCAGGCGGCCATGCCGGACTCGACGCCGGCGAGGTACTTGAGCTTGCCGGGCGCGCGCAGCACGGAGAAGACCTGCAGGTGCAGCCTGCCCAGCTCGCGGCCCTCGCCGACGACTGCCTGATGCCAGCCGGAGATGTACGGCAACGGGATCTGCTCGCCGTCCGGCCCCACGAAGAACTTGTCGAGCCGGCGCAGCAGCTCCAGGTACGCCGTCGCCAGGTCGTCGCGCTCCGCGTCGTCGAGCTGTGGCAGGTCCAGCACGTCGCGGTTGGGCGCGAGGTGCACCTCCACCGGCCACCGGGACGCGGCGGGCACGTATGCGGTCCAGTGCTCCGTCTCCAGCACGACGCGGACACCGGCCTTCCGCTCGGCGTCGAGGATGTCGCGGTGCAGGTTGCGGCCGGTGCGCGCGTGGTGGGCGGCTGCCTGGCGCTGCATGGCCTGCGTGCGGGGGGTCACGAACGGGAACGCGTACACCTGCCCGTGCGGATGCGGCAGGGTGACGCCGATCTCCTTGCCGCGGTTCTCGAAGCAGAACACCTGCTCGATGCCGGGCAGCGCGGACAACTCGCGGGTGCGGTCCGCCCAGGCCTCGATGATCGTGCGCATCCGCGTGGGGCTCACCGCGGCCAGGCTGCTGGAGTGGTCGGAGCTGAAGCAGACGACCTCGCAGCGCCCGGCGGCCGGCCGCCGGGCGCTGCGAGGTCGTCTGCTTCAGCTCCGACCACTCCAGCAGCCTGGCCGCGGTGAGCCCCACGCGGATGCGCACGATCATCGAGGCCTGGGCGGACCGCACCCGCGAGTTGTCCGCGCTGCCCGGCATCGAGCAGGTGTTCTGCTTCGAGAACCGCGGCAAGGAGATCGGCGTCACCCTGCCGCATCCGCACGGGCAGGTGTACGCGTTCCCGTTCGTGACCCCCCGCACGCAGGCCATGCAGCGCCAGGCAGCCGCCCACCACGCGCGCACCGGCCGCAACCTGCACCGCGACATCCTCGACGCCGAGCGGAAGGCCGGTGTCCGCGTCGTGCTGGAGACGGAGCACTGGACCGCATACGTGCCCGCCGCGTCCCGGTGGCCGGTGGAGGTGCACCTCGCGCCCAACCGCGACGTGCTGGACCTGCCACAGCTCGACGACGCGGAGCGCGACGACCTGGCGACGGCGTACCTGGAGCTGCTGCGCCGGCTCGACAAGTTCTTCGTGGGGCCGGACGGCGAGCAGATCCCGTTGCCGTACATCTCCGGCTGGCATCAGGCAGTCGTCGGCGAGGGCCGCGAGCTGGGCAGGCTGCACCTGCAGGTCTTCTCCGTGCTGCGCGCGCCCGGCAAGCTCAAGTACCTCGCCGGCGTCGAGTCCGGCATGGCCGCCTGGATCAGCGACACGACCCCCGAGCGGATCGCCGCCCGGCTGCAGGAGGTGGCCCGATGAGCGCCGTCACCCAGATCGACGCCTGGACCCGCCCCGAGGGCGAGGCCCGCGTGCGACAGGCCTTCGCGGCGGCCTTCGGGTTCGATGGCCCCGAGCCCGGCACGTGGTCGGCGCCCGGCCGGGTGAACCTCATCGGGGAGCACACCGACTACAACGGCGGGCTGTGCCTGCCCATCGGCCTGCCGCACCGCACCTACCTAGCGCTGCGCCCCCGACAGGACGACCTGATCCGCCTGGCCTCAGCGCAGGAGCCCGACGGCCTCCGCGAGGTGCGCCTGGCCGATGTGGCACCCGGCGCCGTCGAGGGGTGGCCGGCCTACGTCGCGGGCGTCGCGTGGGCCCTGGCCGCACAAGGCCTGCCGGTGCGCGGCTTCGACGCGGTGGTCGACTCCTGCGTTCCGTACGGCGCCGGGCTGTCGTCGTCGGCCGCGTTGGAGGCCGCCGTCGCCGTCGCCCTGGACGACGTGTTCGACCTGGGGCGCGCCGGGACCGCCGCCGAGCCCGACGACGCGGGCCGCACAGTGCTCGCCGCCGCGTGCGTCCGCGCCGAGAACGAGATCGCCGGGGCGCCCACCGGGGGCATGGACCAGTCGGCGTCGCTGCGCTCCCGGGAGGGCCACGCGCTGCTGCTCGACTGCCTCGACTCGTCGGTGCGCCACGTGCCCTTCGACCTGGACGCGTTCGGGCTCGCCCTGCTGGTCGTGGACACCCGCGCCGAGCACGCCCTGGTGGACGGGCAGTACGCCGCCCGCCGGGCCACGTGCGACGACGCGGCGCGTGTGCTGGGCGTCCAGTCACTACGCGAGGTGGCGCCGGGCGCGGGCCTCGCCACCGCGCTCGACCGACTCACGGAGGCGTCGGACGATCCCGCGACAGCCGTGCGGCGCGTGCGGCACGTCGTGACGGAGATCGCGCGCGTCGAGGCGCTCGTCGCGTTGCTCGACGCGGGCCGGGTCCGCGAGTGCGGGCCGCTGCTGGACGCGTCGCACACCTCGCTGCGCGACGACTACGAGGTGTCCTGCCTCGAGCTCGACGTCGCGGTGGAGGCTGCACGGGAGGCCGGCGCGTGGGGCGCCCGGATGACCGGCGGCGGGTTCGGCGGCTCGGCCATCGCGCTCGTCGAGCGGGACCAGGTCGGCCAGGTCGAGCAGGCCGTGGCGCAGGCGTTCGCCGTGCGCGGGCTCACCCCGCCGGCCTTCCTCGTCGCGACGGCGGCCGGGCCCGCCAACTGACGGCGCATATCCACCCGCAGGTCATCCCCTGGTCTGATCCCCACGTCACAGGCACTCGGTACGGTGTGCGGCGAAGCGCCCCGTGCGCCCTATCAGCCATGACGCGAGGAGCCGCACCGTGGGGGTCACCCGCAGGATCATCTTCCCGACCATCCGCCTCATCCTGTGGGCGGTGATCGCGCTCGCCCTGGTCAAGATGGCGTTCTCGGGCGCGGACCTGTCCCAGGCCGATGACAGCCTCGTGCCGTCCGCGCAGGTCAACGAGATGCACGCCGAGGTGTCCACCGCGACGATCACCAACACGGTGACGGTGCAGGGATCGGTGGTCTCCGATCCGGCGACGCCCGTCAAGGCGACCATGGCAGGCACGGTGTCGAAGCTGCTGGCCGCCCACGGCCAGCAGGTCGAGGTCGACACCCCGATCCTCGAGATCCTGCTCGAGACGCCCGTCGAGCCCACCGTCACCACCAACCCCGAGACCGGCGAGCAGACGGTCACGGAGAACAAGCCGAAGATCAAGCGCGAGACGGTCAAGGCCGCCACCGCCGGGACGCTGACGCTCACGGCGCTCAAGGACCAGATCGTGTCCGTCGGCGACGCGATCGGCTCCGTGGCCCCCGGGACGCTGTCCGTGTCCGGCACACTCACCCCCGAGCAGCAGTACCGGCTGCTCGGCGCGCCCACCGAGGCCCAGGTCACGCTCAAGGGCGGCCCGGCGCCGTTCGCCTGCACCGGGCTGAAGATCGGCGCCGCCGCCCAGGCCGGCGCCGACGCCAACCAGTCGGGCAGCGACAACGGCGGCCAGGCGGCCGCCACGGGCGCCATCACCTGCGCGGTGCCCGCGGGAGTCACCGCGTTCCCGGGCCTCGGCGCCGATCTGGAGGTCGTCAACGGCACCGCCGCCGACGCGCTCGTCGTGCCCGTCACCGCGGTGCAGGGCTCCGTGCAGGAGGGCAACGTGTGGATCGTGCTGCCCGACGGCGCCTCCGAGAAGCGCGCCGTCAAGCTCGGCCTGACCGACGGGGAGAACGTCCAGATCACCGAGGGCCTGGCCACCGGTGACAAGGTCCTGCAGTTCGTGCCCGTCGGCGACACCGTGAACCTGCCCTGCGACCAGCCCGGCGCCGACTACGCGACGTGCCAGGCATGAGCCTGCTCGAGCTGACGGACGTCACCCGCTCCGTCCTGCTGCCCGACGAGCGCGTGCTGGAGATCCTGCGCGGCATCACGCTCACCGTGGACGCCGGGGAGCACATCTCGATCGTCGGCCGCTCCGGCACCGGCAAGTCCACGCTGCTCAACATCCTCGGACTGCTGGACTCCCCCACCTCCGGGGAGTACCTGCTCGAGGGCGCCTCCGTGGCGCGGCTGTCGCAGCGCAAGCGCGCGTGGCGGCGCGGCGAGGACTTCGGCTTCGTGTTCCAGCAGTTCAACCTCATGCCGGGCCGCACGGCCCTGGAGAACGTCGCCGCGCCGCTGATGTACGCGCGCGGCCGCCAGTTCTGGAGGCGACGCGCGCTCGCCGCCGACATGCTCGACCGGGTGGGCCTCGGCGACCGCCTGGAGGACATGCCGGAGAAGCTCTCCGGCGGCGAGCAGCAGCGCGTGGCCATCGCCCGCGCCCTGGTCCGGGGCCCGCGGGTGATCCTCGCGGACGAGCCCACCGGGGCCCTGGACGTGGACACCGGCGGCGAGGTCATGGCGCTGCTCGACGAGATCGCCGGGCAGACCGGCGCCGCGCTGATCGCCATCACCCACGACCTCGCCGTCGCCGCCCGCGCGCAGCGGCACTACCGGCTGGCCGGCGGGGTGCTCGTGCCGATCGTGCTCAACGCCCCTGGCCAGGTGACCGAATGGGTGGGCGACGTGCCCACGGACGTCCCCACCGGCGCCGCCGAGCTCCCGGGCACGGTGCGCGCATGAGCGGCATCGTCAGCACCCTGGTCGAGGCGTGGGACGAGCTGCGCATCCACAAGCTGCGGGTGCTGCTCGCGCTCATCGGCGTGGCCGTCGCCGTCACCGCCATCACCGGCATCACGGCCGCCGTGCAGATGATGAACCAGGCCTTCCGTGAGCAGGCCGAGCGGTACAACGGCCGCGACGTGACGCTGATGGCCACCGCCTACCAGAGGTGGTCGGGCGACATGGTCGCGACGACCTCCACCACCCCCGACCCCGCGGTGTTCGAGGCCGCCTACACGCGGGTGGTCGAGCAGTACGGCATCGAGCACTGGTCCCGCGTGGGATGGGGGCAGGCGCCGTTCCGCTTCCCCACCGGCACGCAGATGGTCCAGCTGCAGGTCGTCGACCCCGCCTTCGGGGTGATCAACAGGTTCCAGACCACTGACGGGCGCTGGTTCGCCGACAGCGACGTGGAGCGCCTCGCCCCGGCGGTCGTCGTCAACGAGACGTTCTGGAAGGCCCTGGGCGAGCCCGCCCTCGACACGCACCCGACCATCGTCCTCGGCGGACCCACTCCGGTGCGCGCCGAGGTGATCGGCGTCTACGCGAGCAGTTGGGACCAGGAGCCCCCGGCCGCCTACGCCTTGACCGACCACGTCAACCGCTGGACCGCCTCCAACGAGGGGTACGGGCCCCCTGAGCTGCGGATGTGGGTGCCCCCGGAGATGGCCGAAGAACTGCAGCCGCTCATCACCCGCGACCTCATGGCGCTCTTGCCGGGCTACGACGTCAACGTCTACCCGAACGAGTACTACAACGCCCTGGACAGCGCCACCAAGTGGGTCGTGCTGGGCGTCGGCGGGTTCGCGCTGCTGCTCGGCGGGCTCGGGCTGGTGAACATCGCGCTGGTGACCGTGCGGCACCGCATCCGGGAGATCGGCATCCGGCGCAGCTTCGGCGCGACCTCGGGCCGGGTGTTCTTCGGGGTGCTCATGGAGTCGGTGGTCGCCACAGTCGTGGCGGGCCTGGTCGGCGTCGTCATCGCCGTCGCGATCATCAAGAACATCCCCGTCGAGCGGGTCTTCGGCGGCGGCATCGAGGACATGCCGCCGTTCCCGCTCTCCGCGGCCATGATCGGCATGGCCTGCGCCACCGGGGTCGGCGCGCTTGCGGGGCTCATCCCGGCGACCGTGGCGGTCCGCGTCAAGGTCATCGACGCCATCCGCTACTGAGCCGGGCACCGTCGTCCTGGGGCGGCGCCACCCTGCTCCCCCGAGAGGCCCCTGCGCCCGCCGGGAACGCCGACCTCGACGCGCTGCTGAGCGCGGCGGGCGTCGCGCGGTGACTCGCGGACGACGCCGGGCGTAGGAGAGCCCGCGCACGTGTGACCAGACGACCGCGGCCCGTCTCGGTCCCGGTCTCTCGTGCGAGCGGCGTGGCGACGACGCGGTGACGGCGTTCGACCTGGGCCGAACGCGCGCGGTCACAGGATCTCCATCCCTCTATACGCCACGTGTATACACACTGTGTATAGTTCGACGCGCCGGTTCGGCTCCCCCCACCTTCTGCCGGTGCGCGCGCCGGCTCGACCGCCACCCGCTCCCACACCGTTCCCGCAGGAAGGCGCACCCATGAGGACCATCCCGATCACCGCCATCGCCAGCTGCGCACTGCTGCTGCTGTTCAGCGCATGCGCCAGCGGTGGAGACGCCGAGCCCGGCAAGCAGAGCAAGGCAGACGCGCCCCTCACGGCCTACATGGACGCCCTCTACGACATCGACTATCAGAAGGTCCACGCCGAGGAGGAGAACATCATCGCCGCCTGCATGCAGGAGGCGGGGTTCGAGTACATCCCCCGGGAGGTCTCGAGCGCCGACTATCCCGACGGCGAGGACGCGTTCGAGTTCACCGAGGAGCACGCCGCGAGGGAGGGGTACGGGTACTCGAGCCCGGAGCCCGCGAGCGACGAGGCCGAGTCGGTGGACCCGAATGCCGACTACCTCGCGGCCATGTCCGAGACCGAGCGGGCCGCCTACGAGCTGGCGCTCTGGGGTGAGCAGGACGCGCCCATCGACGACGACGCCGAGTACGAATGGGACTGGACGAAGGCGGGCTGCTACGGCAAGGCGAGCAACGAGGCCTGGGCCGCCAGCCCGATGGCCGCCTTCGAGGACCCGGCCTACGCCGACCTCAGCGAGCAGATCTCCCGGCTGTACGAGGAGGTCTACGCCGACCCGAAGATCACCGCGGTCGACGCCGCGTGGTCGGACTGCATGAACGAGGCGGGCTACGACTTCGCGCAGGTCATGGACGCGAACAACAGCTTCGCCGAGCAGTACTCGGCTCTCTGGGACGCGGCCGACCCGGAGACCGGCACAGACAAGGCCGCCGAGGCGGCCCTGCGCGAGCGGGAGGTGGCCACGGCCGTCGCCGACGCGAGGTGCCAGAAGGAGGTCGGGTACGACGCGACCGTCATGGAGGTCGTGGTCGCCTACGAGCAGGAGTTCGTCGACGAGCACAAGGCCGAGCTCGACGCCTGGGTCGGCCAGTACGCCACGGCGCCGACGGCGGCCAAGTGACCGACACGGCCCCAACGCCCGGCATGACGTTCCACCGTGGCAAACCGTTGTCGGCCTGAGGGTCCACGTTCCTGAACAGCCAAGTCATCCGCAAGGCTGACCCGCGATCGCCGCCCGCTGCCTAGGTTCGTCGGGATCAAAACCGACTATCTGACACGCGCGCGCGCCCGCTCCATCGCCGGCCGCGAACCACTGTTCCGCAGGAAGGCACACCCATGAGGTCCGTCCCGTTCACCGTCGCCGCCGCTGTCGGCGCGCTTCTCCTGCTCAGCGCCTGCAGCGGCAGCGACAGCGACAGCGGCGGCGGCGACAGCAGCAGCGGCTCCGACGCCGGGAAGGACACCGCGGCGAAGGAGAGTCCGCTTCACGCGTACACGAAGTCGATCCCGAGCGACAACGCCGACGAGTCCGCGAAGCGCCACAAGAAGGCGGAGAACATCATCGCCTCCTGCATGCAGGAGGCAGGGTTCGAGTACACGCCCCAGGACGTCCCGAGCCAACCGGCCTCGTTGGACGACGCGGAGAGGATGGGCCCTGTGGAGTGGGCCGAGAAGTACGGCTACGGCTGGTCGGCCGGTCCGGAGTCGGAGATCGGCGAGGAGGAGTTCGTCAGCCCGGACGCCGACTACCTCGCAGCCATGTCCGAGAGCGAGGCGGCCGCCTACAGCCTGGCCTTGTTCGGCGAGCAGCAAGACGTCGACACCGAGTCCGGGTGGGACTGGACGAAGGGCGGCTGCAATGCCAAGGCGAACCACGAGGTGTACAGCAATCTCAACGCCGCCTATGAGGACCCCGCCTATGAGGACCTCCATGAGGAGCAGAGGCGGATGTTCGAGAAGGTCCCGGACGACCCGAGGCTCGCGGCGATCAACGCCGAGTGGTCCGCGTGCATGAACGAGGCGGGCTTCGACTTCGCGAGAGTCAGCGAAGCCCACGAGAGCATCGCCGAGGCCTACGCCGCGCTCTCGGAGACGACTGACGAGACCACCAGGGCTGACCTGGGCAAGAAGGAGATGGCCACGGCGATCGCCGACGCGAAGTGCCAGGAGAAAGCCGGCTACCCCGAGAAGGCCCAGGAGGTGCAGTTCGCCCTCGAGCAGGAGTTCATCGACACCCACAAGGCCGAGCTCGACGCCTGGATCGAGCAGTACGCCACGGACAAGTGAGGCGCGAGCCAACCCGCCGTGCCGTCCGCCTGTGGTCAAGCGTTGTCCGCCTGAGGCGCCACGTGCCTGAACAGCCGGTCATCCGCAGGGTTGACCCGCGACAGCCCCCCCGTTGCTAGGTTCGTCAGGGATCAAAACCGACAAACTGACCCGCGCGCGCGCCGGCTCCATCGCCACCCGCGCCCACCGTTCCGCAGGAAGGCACACCCATGAGGTCCGTCCCGTTCACCGCCGCCGCCGCTGCCGGTTGCGCCCTGCTTCTGCTCAGCGGCTGCGGGAGCAGCGGCGACTCCGATGCCGGGAAGGACTCCAAGGCGAGCGAGGGTCCACTCCAGGAGTACATGAAGCCGGTCACGAGCGCCTATGACGACGTCGACTACGAGAAGCTCCAAGTCGAGCAGGAGAACATCGTCGCGGCCTGCATGCAGGAGGCCGGCTTCGAGTACACCCCCCGGGAGGTCTCGGGCAGCTCGTTCGAGTGGGACGAGGACCTCGAATGGGGCAGCGAGGAGTTCGCCGAGAAGCACGGCTACGGGTACTCGATCGGCTCCGAGTCGGAGGATGGCGAGGAGGCAGTGCAGGTGGACCCCAACGCCGACTACGTCGCCGCCATGTCCGAGAGCGAGCAGGCCGCCTACTGGGAGGCCCTGTGGGGGCCGGAGCAGCCGGAGGCCCTCGACGAGGAGGCGGAGACGACCTGGGATTGGACGACCGCGGGCTGCAACGGCAAGGCGAGCAACGAGACGTACGGCTCCACCATGTCCGCGTACGAGGACCCGGCGTTCGTCGAGCTCCAGGACGAGATCGGCACGCTGTACGAGAAGGTCGCCAGCGACCCGAAGCTCACCGCGCTCGACGCCGAGTGGTCGGACTGCATGAACGAGGCCGGCTTCGACTTCGCGAAGGTCCCTGACGCGGCCACCAGCATCTCCGACGCCTACTCAGCGCTCTGGGAGTCGGCTGCCCCGGATGGCAGCACGGACAAGGCCGCCGAGACCGAGCTGCGCGAGAAGGAGATGTCCACGGCGATCGCCGACGCGAAGTGCCAGACGAAGGTCGGCTACCAGAAGACGACCCGAGAGGTGCAGTTCGCCCTCGAGCAGGAGTTCGTCGACGCGCACAAGGCCGAGCTCGACGCGTGGATCGAGCAGTACGCCACTGACGCCAAGGCGGCCAAGTGAGCCGCGCGATCCCGCAGGGCAACCGCACCATCCTCGTGATGGCCGGCGTCGCGGTGCTGAGCCTCGTCGCCGGGCTGGGGCTGAGCCAGCTCATCACGTCTCCGGCCAAGGCAGAGGCGGACGCCGCTCCCCCGGTCGCTGGCGCGGTGACCGTGCCTGTGGAGAGCCGCGTCCTCGCCAACGACGTGACATTGCGGGGCGACCCGCTGTACGACGACCCGGCCGAGATCCGCGTCGAGACGGGCGAGGTGAAGGGCCAGCCGGTTGTGACGGGCCAGGTGCCCGAGGTCGGCTCCACTGTCGACGCGGCTAGCGTCGCCCTCGAGGTCGCGGGACGCCCGGTGATCGTGCTGCCTGGCACGCTGCCCACCTACCGCAGCCTGCAGGCGGGTGTCGCAGGGCCGGACGTCCTCCAGCTCAAGGCGGCGCTCGCGGCGCTCGGCATCGACGCGGGCAAGCCCGACTCGGACGTGTATGACGCGGCCACGGCCGCCGGTGTGGTGGAGCTCTACCGGAAGGTCGGCTACCAGCCGCCCGCGCCAGGGAAAGAGCTCAAGGACGCGCTCAAGGGCGCGCAGGATGCGGTGCGCGCCGCCGAGGACGGCCTCTCCTCCGCCCAGATCGCGCTGAAGACCGCCTCGTCGGGGCCCACCGAAGTGGAGCGGCTGCAGGCTGACAACGCCGTGCGCTCCGCGCAACGGGAGGTTGCCGCCGCCGAGGCCGCAGCAGCGGCCGGCGACCCCGAGGCGCCCAGCGCCGTCAGCATCGAGGCGTTGCGCGAGGCCGTCACCGTGGCCGAGGCACAGCGCACGCAGGTGCTGGCGGGCATGGGGAGCTCCGCCGAGGCCGCCGCCGTCGCCTCCGCGCAGCGGGCGTTGGCCGACGCCAAGGCCATGCACACCGAGGCCAAGGCCGCGACGCTCACCGCGCTCCCCGCGAGCGAGGTCGTCTTCCTCGCCTCTCTGCCACGACGGGTCGACAACGTGGCGGTGAAGCTGGGCGCGATCGTCAGCGGTCCCGTCATGACCGTCTCGGGCGCCACGCTCGAGATCGTCGCGTCCGCCTCCGCCGACGACGCCGCACTGCTGGCGGTCGGGAACCCCGGGACCGTGACGGTGCTCGGGCAGGACGTGCAGGTCACCGTGAAGGCCATCGAGGCCCCGGGCTCGACCAGCAGCTCGGCAGAGCCCGAGGGCGAGGGCACGGAGGGTTCCGAGGCGCCCGCGGGCTCCGGGTCGACCACTGGCCAGGCGGGGCGGCACACCGTCCGCTTCCAGCTCGGCGAGCTCACCGCAGAGCAGCTGTCCACGCTCCAGGGCGGCGACAACGTGCGGATCAAGATTCCGGTGAGCTCCACCGGCGGCGAGGTGCTCGCCGTGCCGCTGGCCGCGCTCACGGCCGGACCCGGTGGCGAGTCGCGCATCGAGCGGCAGGGCGCCAAGGGCGCCACCGAGCTCGTGACAGTGGAGACCGGACTGGCCGCCGGCGGGTACGTGCAGATCGTGAACTCGAAGGAGCCCATCGCCGCCGGCGACCTGGTCGTGGTGGGGATCCGCGGCGCCGAGGACGCATCCGACGAGGCGACGGAGGCGGCCGGATGAGCGTCCTCGACGTCCTCCTGGACGAGCAGCCGGCTGGGCCGGTCCCGGCCGTCATCGAGTTCGCCGCGCTCACCCGCACGTTCCCCGGCGATCCGCCGGTCGTGGCGCTGCACCCGGCGGACCTGCGCATCGAGGCGGGCGACTACCTGTCCATCATCGGCCCGTCCGGGTCGGGAAAGTCGACGCTGCTGCACATCCTGGGGCTGCTCGACCGGCCCAGCTCCGGGGAGTACCTCCTCAACGGGAGCCCCACCGGCGCCGCCTCCGAGTCGGACCGCTCACGGCTGAGGGGCGGCTGCATCGGGTTCGTCTTCCAGTCCTTCCACCTGCTGCCCCACCGCACGGTGCTCGACAACGTGCTGCTCGCCACCCTGTACTCGGGGGTGCCCCGGGCAGAACGCCGGGACCGGGCGATGGCGGCGCTGCACCGGGTCCACCTCGACCACCGGGTCGACTTCCTGCCCACAGTCCTCTCGGGTGGCGAGCGGCAACGGGTGGCCATCGCCCGGGCCATCGTCGCGGAGCCGCAGGTGCTGCTGGCGGACGAGCCCACCGGCAACCTGGACTCGGTGAACTCCGCGGGGGTGCTCGACCTGTTCGACGAGTTGCACGGCGACGGCCTCACGCTCGTGGTGATCACCCACGACTCTCAGGTGTCCGCACGGGCCCAGCGGCGGGTGCGGATCTCCGACGGCCGATTGACCGAGCTCGCATGAGGCGGCTCCTGACCCGGACCCGCCCCACCACCGACCCGGACGGCTTCGGGCTCGCCGACGCGCGGGCGACACCGGCTGTCGCCAAGCGGCCGCCACGCGGCGACAGGTTCGGGGCGCGGGACTTGTTCGCCGAGGCCACGTTCGGCGTCGGCGCCCGGCCCGGGCGCCTGATCCTGACGATCATGGGGACGGTGCTCGGCATCGCCTCGGTGGTCGTCACCGTCGGCCTCGCGAACACGACGGCCGGGCAGATCAACAAGCAGTTCGACGCGGTCGCCGCCA
Organism: Cellulomonas timonensis; assembly: GCF_900046455.1. Classification (GTDB taxonomy): domain Bacteria; phylum Actinomycetota; class Actinomycetes; order Actinomycetales; family Cellulomonadaceae; genus Cellulomonas_A; species Cellulomonas_A timonensis. The sequence continues at coordinate 295,880 of NZ_FCOT01000009.1, read as the reverse complement.
CCCAGGTGGTCGTCGAGCCCGCCAAGTCGACCGGCGGCGGCCAGACGCGCGCCAAAGCGCGGATTCCGTGGGACGCCGCCGAGCGGGTGAGCCGTCTGGCCGGCGTGGAGTCGGCGGGCACCCTCGCCGAGGTGGACGTCCGGGGCGCGCAGGTCACGTCGGTGCCCGTGAACGACCCGTCGCAGGCGGCTCAGACCTCGGTCCCGGTGCTGGCCTCGTCGGAGGGCCTGCTCGAGACGGTGCGGGGCGTCGTCGTCACCGGCCGCAACTTCGACTCCGGACACGACGCGCGCGGCGACCGCGTGGTGGTGCTCGGGGCACGGGCCGCCGAGTCCCTCGGGGTGCACCGCGTCGACAGGCAGCCGTCGATCTTCATCGGCGAGGACTCCTACACCGTGATCGGCATCATCGACGACGTGAAGCGCAAGACGGAGCTGCTCGACGCGGTGATCCTGCCCATGGGCACCGCGCGGTCCGACTTCGACCTGGCGGCGCCCGCCGAGCTGCAGGTGCGCATCGCGCCCGGGGCGGGCGAGGTCGTCGCCGAGCAGGCACCGATCGCCCTCGACCCCAACTCCCCCGACGGCTTCAGCGTCAAGGCCCCGCCAGCCCGCTCCACGGTGCAGCAGAACGTCCAGGCCGACGTCGACCTGATCTTCCTGGCCCTGGGCGCCGTGGCACTGCTCATCGGCGGGGTGGGGATCGCGAATGTCACGCTGCTGTCGGTGATGGAGCGTGTGGGCGAGATCGGGCTGCGCCGGGCGCTGGGCGCCACCCGCCGGGACATCGCCGCGCAGTTCATCGTGGAGTCGGCGATCATCGGCCTGATCGGCGGGCTGATCGGCGCGTCGCTGGGCGTCGCGGTCGTGGTGCTCGTGTCCGCACTGCAGTCCTGGGTGCCGATCCTCGACCTGCGCGTGGTGGGCGCCGCGGCCGTCGCCGGAGGGCTCATCGGGCTCGCGGCGGGCTTCTACCCCGCGCTCAAGGCCGCGGCCATCGAGCCGATCACAGCGCTGCGCCGCGGGGTCTGACTCGACGGGAACGACAGAGGGCGGGCCGACGACCTCATCGTCGGCCCGCCCTCTGTCGTCAGGCGTCGGTCACCAGGGGGCGTCGAGGCGCTCACGTGCCTCGGTCGGCAGGGTGAGCCGGACGCCGGACAGCGCGGCCTCCACTTGCGCCTGGCTGCTCACCCCCGCCACCGGCCGGACCACCGGGTCGCCTCCCACGAGCCACGCGAGCACGACCTCGCTGCGGGTGGCGCCCAGCTCGCGCGCCACCTCGTCGAGGACCTCGAGCCGCCGGGTGGTGCCCGGATGCGTGAACGCGTCGGAGATCTGCCGGTCGGGGCGGTCGTAGGCGCCGTACAGCAGCGGGGTGTACGCCCACAGGTCGATCCCGGGGTTGCTCGCCGCGTAGTCGAGCACCTCGTCGGTGATCCAGCCGAACCGGTGGTCGTGATCGTGGTCGCGCACGAACGGCCGGGGCTGGACGTAGGTGTAGCGGAGCTGGATGGCGCTCGGCCCGGTGATCCCCTGGGCTCGGGCGTGCGCGGCGGCCCGCTCGACGCGCCACAACGCGGTGTTCGAGTACCCCCACCGGCCGACGACGCCGTCGTCGACGAGCCCGGCGAAGGCGTCCACCGTCTGCGCGAGGTCGGCGGCCCGGTCGTCGCGGTGCGCCCAGAACAGGTCGATGTGGTCGATGCCCATGCGCTCGAGGCTCTGCGCCGCGACCCGGCGCACCACCTCCGGCGCGAGCCCCTCGGAGGACTCCGGGTAGCTGCCCGGGTACAGCGGCTCACAGCCGACCTTCGTCGCGATCAGCACCCGCTCCCGGACCCCGGGCCGCGCGGCGAGCCAGCGGCCGAGCAGCAGCTCGCTCGCCCCGCCGCGGCCGGCCTCGTCGGACCAGAACGCGTAGCAGTCGGCGGTGTCGATCCACACGCCGCCTGCGGCGACATAGCCGTCGAGCAGCGCGAACGCGTCGTCCTCGGCGATGGTGGTGCCGAAGGACATCGCGCCGAGCGCGAGCGGTGGGGCGGAGAGGATCGGGTCCGCGGGGGGTGTCGTCGTCATCCCCCTACTGTCGGACCTGGAGCGCGCTCCAGGTCAAGCGGCGCGCCCACGGACCAGCACCCCAGCACCCGCCACACTGTCGCCATGGCGACGCACACCCCGGCCGAGGCCGCCCGACGCAGCGGCTTCAGCATCGACACCCTGCGCTACTACGAGCGGATCGGGCTGCTCACCGGCGTCGAGCGCGACCCCGGGGGCCGCCGCCGCTACTCCGACCAAGACCTCGGGTGGCTCGAGATCCTGCGGTGCCTGCGTGACACGGGCATGCCGATCGCCACAATGCGGCGCTACGCCGGCCTCGCGCTCGCAACCGGCGCCGACGCGGAGCAGACCATCCCCGAGCGGCTCGACATCCTCGAGGAGCACGCCGCCGAGGTCACCGCGACGATCGCTCTGCTCACCCGCCAGCAAGAGCACCTGGCCGAGAAGATCGCGTACTACCGCACGGTGGTGGCAACCGACGCGGGCGCTGACGCGCTCGCCGGCGCCGCGGCTCACACGTCGTAGGTGACCACCAGGGGCGCGTGGTCGCTGAATCGCTGGTCGTAGGCCTCCGCACGGTCCACCTCGGCGGTCCGGGCCAGACCGGCCAGGCCCGGGGTGGCGAGCTGGTAGTCGATCCGCCAGCCGGCGTCGTTGTCGAACGCCTGCCCGCGCCACGACCACCACGTGTACGGCCCGGGGCCCTCCCCACCGAGCTCGCGGCCCAGGTCGCGCCAGCCCAGCTCGTCGAACCAGCGGTCCAGGTAGGCGCGCTCCTCCGGCAGGAACCCGGCGGCCTTGAGGTTGCCCTTCCAGTTCTTGATGTCGACGTTCTTGTGCGCGATGTTCAGGTCGCCCGCCACCACCACGTGCTGCCCGGAGCCCGCGAGCTCGGCGAGCCGCTTGGTCACGTGGTCCAGGAACGCGTACTTCTCGTCCATCTTGGGGGTGCCCGCCGTCCCCGAGTGGATGTACGTCGAGACGACGGTGACCTGCTGCGTGGAGCCGTCCTTGCCGGGCACTTCGAGGTCCGCCTCGACCCAGCGCCCGGTGTCCACCGGCACGCCCGTGGCGAGGCCGATGCGGATGGCGCTCATGGGCAGCCGGGACGCGATGGCGACACCGGCGCGGCCCTTGATCTCGCAGGCCTCATGCGCGAGGTGCCACTCGGACGTCGGCAGGAAGTCGCTGAGGATCTCGTCAGGCGCGCGGACCTCCTGCAGCAGCATGACGTCCGGCTTGCGGGTGGCGACCCACTCGGACATGCCGCGCTTGTAGGCGGCCCGGATCCCGTTGACGTTGGCGGTGGCGATAGTCAGCACGCGGCATATCCAACCTCATCCCGCTGACAGGCCGCCGCGCCGTCCGGGCCGGGCCACCCGGGTCAGGCGCCGTCGTACGCCGCCTGGAGCGCAGGGAGGTCCAACTTCTGCATCGTGTACATCGCCTGCGTGGCCCGGGCCGACGCCTCGGAGTCGTCGCTGAACAGCAGCGAGTCCAGCGCCGTGGGCACCACCTGCCACGACAGGCCGTACCGGTCCTTGAGCCACCCGCACTGGCTGGGCTCGCCGCCGTCGGCCAGCAGCGCGTCCCAGTAGTGGTCGACTTCCTCCTGGCTCTCACACGCGAGGATCATCGAGAACGACTCGTCGAGGGTGAAGGCCGGGCCGGCGCTCAACGCCGTCACCGGCATCCCGTCGAGGGTGAACTCGACGATGAAGGCGGTCCCCTCGGGGACGTTCACCCCCGGGGGCGCCTTGATGACCCTGGTGACCTCCGAGTTCGGGATCAACGAGGTGTAGAACTGCGCGGCCTCCTCGGCCTGCGAGTGGTACCAGAGGTGCGGGCTGACGATTCCCATGAGGGTTCCCTCCTACGACGTGGTCACCAGTACTGACCACGTCGAGGAGGCGAACTCATCGGCCACTCCACCGACGAGGTGCTCCGCTCAGCCGGCCAGGCGCTCCGCGGTGTCGACCACGTTGCTGAGCAGCATCGCCCGCGTCATCGGCCCGACGCCGCCGGGGTTCGGCGACACCCAGGACGCGATCTCGCGGACCGCCGGGTCGACGTCGCCGACCACCCGGGACTTGCCCGTCTCGGGGTCGGTGGCGCGGGAGACGCCCACGTCCACGACCACGGCGCCGGGCTTGACGATGTCGGCCGAGATGATGCCGGGGACGCCCGCCGCCGCCACGATGATGTCGGCGTTGCGGGTGTGCTCGGCGAGGTCGGCGGTGCCGGTGTGGGTGAGCGTCACCGTCGCGTTGATCGCCCGACGGGTCAGCAGCAGGCCGATCGAGCGGCCCACGGTGGTGCCCCGCCCGACGACAGTGACGTCGGCGCCCGCGAGCTCGATGCCGTGCCGCTCCAGCAGCTCGATGATGCCGCGCGGCGTGCAGGGCAGCGGCGAGTCGATGGGCTCGTTGACCCGCAGCACCAGGCGCCCGAGGTTCGTGGGGTGCAGGCCGTCGGCGTCCTTGGCGGGGTCGATGAGCTCGAGCACCCGATGCGTGTCGATGCCCTTCGGCAGCGGGAGCTGCACGATGAACCCGGTGCACGCGGGGTCGTTGTTGAGCCGCTCGACGGCGTCCTCGACCTCCTGCTGGGTCGCGGTCTCCGGCAGGTCCTCGCGGATCGACGCGATGCCGACCTCGGCGCAGTCCTTGTGCTTGCCGTTGACGTACCAGCGCGAGCCGGGGTCGTCGCCGACCAGCAGCGTGCCCAGCCCGGGGCGCACCCCGCGCGCGGCGAGCGCGGCCACCCGGGCCGTGAGCTCGCCCTTGATGGCGGCCGCTGTGGCCGTGCCGTCCAGAACCTGTGCGGTCATCTCACTCTTTCTCGGCGAGCGGACGCCGGGCCGGTCCGGGCGCCCCACGTGGGGCGCCCGGACCGGGTCCGGCGGCACGGCGTGGGTCAGTACTGCTGGAGACCGGCGTAGAGCGGGTGCGCGTCGGTGAGCTTCTGCACGCGTGCGCGCAGCGCCTCGACGTCAGCGCTCTGGCCGTCGACCAGGGCGGTGGCGATGATGTCGGCCACCTCGGCGAACTCCGCGTCGCCGAAGCCCCGCGTCGCGAGCGCGGGCGTCCCGATGCGCAGGCCCGACGTGACGCGCGGGGGGCGCGGGTCGAAGGGCACCGCGTTGCGGTTCACGGTGATGCCGACGGCGTGCAGGAGGTCCTCGGCCTGCTGGCCGTCGAGGTCCGAGTGCCGCAGGTCGACGAGCACCAGGTGCACGTCGGTGCCGCCGGTCAGCACGGAGATCCCGGCGCCGGTGACGTCGGCCGCCATCAGGCGCTCGGCGATGAGCTTCGCGCCGGAGAGCGTGCGCTCCTGGCGGTCGCGGAACTCGGGCGAGCCCGCGATCTTGAAGGAGACGGCCTTGGCGGCGACGACGTGCATGAGCGGGCCGCCCTGCTGGCCGGGGAAGACCGCCGAGTCGATCTTCTTGGCGTACTCCTGCTTGGACAGGATGAAGCCCGAGCGGGGGCCGCCGATCGTCTTGTGCACCGTGGACGACACCACGTCCGCGTACGGCACGGGGTTGGGGTGCAGGCCCGCCGCGACCAGCCCGGCGAAGTGGGCCATGTCGACCCAGAGCTTCGCGCCGACCTCGTCGGCGATGGAGCGGAACGCCTCGAAGTCGAGCTGGCGCGGGTACGCGGACCAGCCGCCGATGATGACGTCGGGGCGGTGCTCGAGGGCCGCGGCGCGCACTGCCTCGGGGTCGATGAGGAACGTCTCGGGGTTCACGCCGTACGCGGAGACGTCGTAGAGCTTGCCCGAGAAGTTGATCTTCATGCCGTGCGTGAGGTGGCCGCCGTGGGCCAGCTCGAGGCCGAGGATCTTGTCGCCCTTGTTGATCAGGGCGTGCAGCACGGCGGCGTTGGCCGTCGCGCCGGAGTGCGGCTGGACGTTGGCGTGCTCGGCGCCGAACAGGGCCTTGGCCCGCTCGATGGCGAGGGTCTCGGCGATGTCGACCTGCTCGCAGCCACCGTAGTAGCGGCGGCCGGGGTAGCCCTCGGCGTACTTGTTGGTGAGCACGGAGCCCTGCGCCTGCAGGACGGCCCGCGGCACGAAGTTCTCGCTCGCGATCATCTCGAGCGTGCCCTGCTGGCGGGCGAGCTCTCCGTCCAGCACCGCGGCGATCTCAGGGTCGACGGCGGACAGGTTCTGGTCGAGCACGGGGGTCTGGTCGACGCTCATGTCTCTCCTCGCAGTCAGCGTGCGGGTTCCCGGCATACGTCGGGCACGCACACGAATGGTGTGGTGACCGAGGGCCCAGGCGTCCGACCCGAAGTCTGCTGCTGCGTCGCTCCCCGGTGGTGTTCCACCCGTTGCGCCAGTCGCGACGTGGGCCAGCCTACCAACCTGGCGCCGCTGTCCGACGCCCTTCCCGGATGCCGGGACGGGCGTCGGCGACAGGGTCAGCCGTGCGCGGCGCCCACCGGTGACGCCTCGCCGTCGCCGAGGATCTTGCGCAGGTACGCGAACGTCAGGTCGCCAGCGGTCTGGTCGTGCTGGTGGGTGTAGCCGTGGCGCTCGTACAGGGCGAGGTTCTGCACCGAGTCGCGGCCGGTGAAGACCCAGACCTCGTTGATGTCCTCGGGCAGCAGCGGCAGGATCGCGAGCAGCAGGCGGGTGCCGATCCCCCGGCCCTGCACGTCGGGCGCCACCGCGAGCCGGCCCAGCGTGGCCTTGCCGTCCTCGAGCAGCACGCGGATGGACCCGACGAGCCGGTGCCCGGACCAGGCGCCGAGTGTGATCACGCCGTCGGCCACCAGGTCCGCGCGCAGCTCGTCGTACGTCTGCGTCAGCGGCGGGATGTTCGGGTCGCCGTAGATCTGCGCCTCGGTGACGAAGGCCGCGCGGCGCAATGTCAGCAGCTCGCCGGCGTCGGCCAGGTCGACAGGACGGATCTCCACCTCGGGCTCGCTCATGCGTCCCATCGTCCCATCACCCGGCGCCGCTCCGGGGAGGAACACGCGCTCATCCTGTGTGCGGCTGCGCTGCGGCTCCAGGGTGCTCGACTACCCTTGGCGACCGTGTCCACCCCGCTCCTCCACACCCCTGACGGAACCCACTGGGTCCTGACCCTCTCGTGCCCCGACCGCCCCGGCATCGTGCATGCGGTGGCCGGCCTGCTGGCGGAGCACGGCGGCAACATCACCGAGTCCCAGCAGTTCGGCGACCCGCTCACCGGGCTGTTCTTCATGCGGGTGCAGGTCACTGCCTCGGTGGCTCGGCACACCCTGGAGAGCGCCCTGGTCGAGCTGGCCGGCCGGTTCATGATGCAGTGGCGGCTCGACGTCGCCGGCCGCCCGGTGCGCACCCTGGTGATGGGATCGACGGCGGCTCACTGCCTCAACGACCTGGCCTTCCGCCAGCGTTCCGAGAACCTGCCCGTGGACCTGGTCGCCGTCGTGTCGAACCACACGGCGCTGGCGGACCTGGCGCAGTTCTACGACATCCCGTTCCACCACGTCCCCGTGACGGCGGCGACCAAGTCCGCCGCCGAGGACCGGCTGCTCGAGCTGGTGCAGGAGCTGGACGTCGAGCTCGTCGTGCTCGCCCGCTACATGCAGATCCTCTCGGACGACCTGTGCCGGGCGCTGTCGGGCCGGGTCATCAACATCCACCACTCATTCCTGCCGTCCTTCAAGGGCGCGCGCCCGTACGCCCAGGCCCACGACCGCGGGGTCAAGCTCATCGGCGCCACCGCGCACTACGTCACCGGCGACCTGGACGAGGGCCCGATCATCGAGCAGGACGTGGAGCGCGTGGACCACACCCGCTCGGTGGAGGACCTGGTCGCGTTGGGCCAGGATGTGGAGCGGCGGACGCTGGCGCGCGCGGTGCGCTGGCACGCCGAGCACCGGGTGCTGCTGGACGGGCACCGCACGATCGTCTTCCGCTGACCTGGCCGGATCGACAACGATGTCGATCCGCACGGCGGCGAAACGATTCACGTCGTCGCGGCGGCGGTGAGGGGCGGGCCATGCTCCGAGAGCCGACGGCCTCCGCGTCCCGATGGAGGCCACCCGCCCCCGGTGCGTGGCCGACGACGTCCACCATGCCACCGGCTCATCGAGGAGACCGATGGACCGCCCACGCCGCCCCGTCGCCCGCGTCGCCGCAGCAGCAGCCGCCTTCGCGCTCAGCCTGCTCGGCGTCACCGCCGCCGCCATCTCCACGGCGCCACCCGCCCAAGCGGCCTCCCTGGTGGAGGTCACGAACTTCGGCGCCAATCCCAGTGGCCTGCAGATGCACCTGTTCGTGCCCGACAACCTCCCGGCCCGCCCGGGGGTCCTCGTCGCGGTGCACTACTGCACGGGCTCCGGCCCCGCCTTCTACAACGGCTCGCAGTTCGACGAGCTCGCCACCCGCTACGGCTACATCGTCATCTACCCGTCCGCGACGCGGAGCGGCAACTGCTTCGACGTGTCCTCCCCCGAGGCGCTGCGCCGCGACGGCGGCAGCGACCCGGTGGGCATCCGGTCGATGCTCCAGTACGTGCAGCAGCGCTACACCACCGACACCAGCAAGGTCTTCGCCACCGGGGTCTCCTCCGGCGCGATGATGACGCAGGTGCTGCTGGCCAACTACCCGGACGTCTTCGCCGCGGGCTCGGCGTTCGCCGGAGTGCCGGCGTCCTGCTTCGCGACGACCAACGGCTCGGGGTGGAACAGCGACTGCTCGCAGGGCCGCATCACGAGGACCGCCCAGGAGTGGGGCGCCCTGGTGCGCAACGCATATCCCGGCTACACCGGCGCCCGCCCCCGCGTCCAGCTGTGGCACGGCACCAACGACGAGACGCTGAGCTACGTCAACTTCGGCGAGTCGATCAAGCAGTGGACCAACGTGCTGGGCGTCAGCGCCACGCCCGCCTCCACCGACACCCCCGCCAGTGGGATCACGCGCACCCGCTACGGGGCGACGGGCGACCGGGCCCCGGTCGAGGCCAACAGCATGCAGGGCGTCTCGCACAACCTGCCCGTCGACGCCGCCGCGGCCATCCACTTCTTCGGGCTGGACACCACCACCCCCACGACGGCTCCCCCGACGACGGCGCCGCCCACCACAGCGCCTCCGACTACCGCGCCTCCCACGACAGCGCCGCCGACGCCGACGAGCACCACCACCGGGAGCTGCACAGTCGCGTACAGCGTCAACCAGTGGAACACCGGCTTCACCGCGAACGTCACGGTGAAGAACCTGACCGCCACCCCGCTCAACGGCTGGCGGTTGACCTGGTCCTTCCCCTCGGGCCAGCAGGTCACGCAGGCGTGGAGCTCGGTGACCACGCAGCAGGGCACGCAGGTGACCGCGGCCAACGCCGCCTGGAACGCGGCGGTCCCGGCAGGCGGGTCAGTGCAGTTCGGGTTCAACGGCTCGCACACGGGGGTGAACACCGCGCCCACCGCGTTCGCGCTCAACGGCACGGCATGCGTGGGCGGATAACCTGAGAAGTGGGCCGGCGCCCTCAGCCCGCACGGGCAGGGGGCGCCGGTCGCGCAGTCAGGCCGGTCGCGCGGTCAGGCGGTGCGGTTGCGGCGCGCGAGCGTGTCGATGGTGACCGCGAGCGCCAGCACCAGCCCGGTGATGACGTACCGCTCCGAGGCGCCCATGTTGAGCAGCGTGAGCCCGCTGTTGATCGAGTGGATGATGAGCACGCCCCACAGCGCCGACCAGGCGGTGCCGCGCCCGCCGAAGAGGCTGGTCCCGCCGATGACCGCCGCGGCGATGGCCGTGAGGTAGAGGTCGCCGCCGCCGGTGCCCTGGTTGGCCGCCGACAGCCGCCCGACGGCCAGCACCCCGCCCAGGGCGGCCAGCGTCGAGCAGGCCACGAAGACCGACAGGTAGGTGCGGCGCACCGGCACCCCGGCCCGGCGCGCGGACTCCACGGAGCCGCCCACCGCGTGCACCCCGCGGCCCCAGCGGGTGCGGCGCAGCAGGATGTCCACCACCGCCACGAGGCCGAGGAACAGCGCGAACGCCACCCCCAGGCCGCGGTTGGTCTGCAGGTAGGCGACGGCCGCGACGAGTGCGACGCCGATGAGCGCGATGCGCGTCACGACGGCGACCAGCGGGCTCACCGGCAGCCCGGCCCGCTCGCGGCGCGCCCGCTCGGCCACCAGGGCGCCGCCGTACGCGATCACCACCGCGACCGTGAGGCCATAGGCGACAGCGGGCGGCAGGAAGCCCTGCTGGACGGTCCGCACAAGCCACGACTCGAAGGGCAGGTTCACCGAGCCGGTGGTCCCCAGCACCTTGAGCTGCAGCCCGGCGATCACCAGCAGCCCGGCGAGCGTGAACACGAAGCTCGGCAGTCGCAGCCGGGTCGCGAGGATCCCGTACAGGAGCCCGACGACGGCCCCGACGACGAGGGCGGCCAGCACGGCCACGGCCACCGGCCAGCCCAGTTGCACGGACCCGACGGCGACGACCGCCGCCGACAGCCCGCACACCGAGCCCACGGACAGGTCGATGTGCCCGACGAGCAGCACCAGCACGACCCCGAGCGCGAGCACGCCCGTGGAAGCGGACTGCATCGTGAGGTTGACCAGGTTGTCGCTGCTGAGGAAGTGCGGGTTGAGCGACTGGAACACCACCCAGATCACCAGCAGCGCCCCGATGATCGGCAACGAGCCGAGCTCGCCGGTGCGCAGCCGCTGGCCGATGCCCCGCACAGCCTCGCGGGGGGACGACGTGTCGGGCCCTGCCCCGCCGGTCTGGACGCCAGTCTGGACGGAGACCGGCAGGCTCATCGTGAGGCCTCGTCCGCGCGGACCGCGCGCCCGCTGCGCCCGCTGGGGGTCACCCCCGTCACGGCGGCGATCAGGTCCTCATAGCTGGTGCTCGCCGCGTCGAAGTCGCCGTTGACGCGGCCGAGCCGCAGCACCACGATCCGGTCGGCGACGGCCTGCACGTCGGCCATCGAGTGGCTGATGAGCACGACGCCGTGGCCGCGCTCACGCAGCCGCTCGATGAGGTTGAGCACCTCGGCGGTCTGGGTGATGCCGAGTGAGGCGGTGGGCTCGTCGAGCACCACGACGCGCGGGTCGCCGAGCAGGGACCGGGCGATCGCGACGGCCTGGCGCTGTCCACCGGACAGCGCGCCCACGGGCGCCCGGACGGAGGGCACGCGCGCGGCGAGCTGGTTGAGCAGCTCCCAGGCGTGCTTCTCCATCGCCACCTCGTCGAGCAGAGGGCCCTGGGTGACCTCCTGGCCGAGGAAGATGTTCTCGACGACGTCGAGGTTCTCGCACAGGGCGAGATCCTGGAACACGGCGGCGATGCCGTGCGCGCGAGCGACGGCGGGGTTGACCAGGTGCACGGGCCGCCCGTCGCGCTCGACGTGCCCGGTGTCGGGCAGCAGCGCGCCGGAGACGACGCCCGCGAGCGTCGACTTCCCCGCGCCGTTGTCGCCGACCACCGCGACGACCTCATGCGCGTGGACGTCCAGATCGACGCCCACCAGGGCACGGACCGCGCCGTAGGACTTGCTCACGCCGCGCAGCGACAGCACTGGAGCATTCACTCGCCGGGCTCCTTGATGAGGCCTGCCTCGATGCAGGCGGGACGGTAGGAATCCACGCAGATCACCTCGCTGGTGTGGACGCCGCCGTCGACGATGACGTGGCGCAGGTTCTCGGTGGTCACGGGCACAGGGGTCAACAGCACGGCGGGGACGCCGTCGACGATCGTGGTCGTTCGGGGGGTAAGGCCATTCAGGATGTCGACGGCGAGGCGCGCGGCCGTGCGCGCCTCCTCGGCGATGTCCTTGTAGACGGTCATGTGCTGGTCGCCGCTGATGATGCGCTGCACCGCGCTGAGCTCGGCGTCCTGGCCGGTCACGAGGGGCATCGGGGTGAGCCCCGCGGCCTTCATCGCGGAGATCGCCCCGCTCGCGGTGCCGTCGTTGGCAGCCCACACCGCGTCGACGCGGCCCTCGAACTGGGTGAGCTGCCCGGCCACCCACTCCTGCGCCTTGTCGGGGCTCCAGTCGGGGGTGGAGTACTCGGCGAGCACCTCGACGCCGGCGCCGTCGAAGGCGGCCCGGGCGCCCGCGAGCAGCGCCGCGGAGTTCGCGTCGGTGGCGGCCCCGCCGAGGAGCAGCACCCCGGGGACGCCGTCGGCCGGGCGCTCCGCGAGCGCCGTCACGATGGACAGGCCCTGCAGGCGGCCGACGTCCTCGCTGTCGAAGGACACGTACGCGGTGACGTCCGCCGAGGGGAGCGAGCGGTCGTAGGCGATGACGGGGACGCCGCGCTCGGCCGCGGCGGCGACGATGCTCACGGCAGCGGACACGTCCACGGCGTCGAGCACCAGGACCCCCGCGCCCTGGCTGAGCGCGGACTCCGCCTGCTGCTGCTGGCGCTCGGCGTCCTGCCCCGCGTTGGCGGAGACCACCCGGCAGCGGGGGCACGCCTCGGCGACAGCCTGCTCGAAGACGGGACGGTCCACGTTCTCGTAGCGGGCGGCCTTGGACTCGGGCAGCAGGAACGCGATGGTCGGCACGTCCTGCGGGGTCGCGGACGCGCAGCCGGCCGTGGCCATGGAGGCGGCCAGCAGTGCGGCGGCGAGCAGTGCGGTGACGCCGGGGCGGCGCCGCGACACTCGGGGCGGGGTCATCCGGTCGCCACCATCGAGGCGGCGATGCCGACCCGGTCCAGGGCGACGGCCAGCGCGCCGCGGACCTCGGCCGCGGCGCCGAGCTCGGAGGCGACGACCTCCACCGGGCCGGCGGTGCTGGGCACGGTGCGCTGCTCGAGCATGGTGCGCAGCGGCTCGAGCAGCAGGGCGCCGGCCTGGGCGAGCCGCCCGCCGACCACCACGAGGTCGGGGTCGAACAGGTTGCACACGTTCGCGGCGGCGAAGCCCAGGTGGCGGCCCGCGTCGGAGATGACGCGCCGGCAGCCAGGGTCGCCGTCATGAGCGCGGGCGATCACGTCCGGCAGGGTGAGGCTGCCGTGGCTGGCCTGGAGCATGCCGAGCAGGACGGGCGCCCCGACGAACGTCTCCAGGCAGCCGCGGTTGCCGCAGCGGCAGATCGGGCCGTTCTCGTCGATGGTCACGTGGCCGATCTCCCCGGCGGTGCCGGACCGGCCGTGGTAGAGCCGCCCGCCGATCACCAGGCCGCCGCCGACGCCGTGCGAGACCCGCAGGTAGAGGACGTTCTCGTGGCCGCGCGCGGCGCCGAGCCGCACCTCGGCCAGCGCGCCCAGGTTGGCGTCGTTGTCCACGTGGACGGGGACGCCGATGCGGTGCTCGAGCACCTCGGGCACCGCCACGCCGTCCCAGCCGCGCAGCATGCCGAGCGTGGAGACTTGCCCGGTGCGCACGTCCACCGGCGCGGGCACCCCCACGCCCACGGCCAGCACCTCGCTCATGCTCGCCTCGAGCGACTCGACCATCTCGGTGAGCAGCAGCGCCGCGCGGTCCAGGCCCGCGTCGGCGCGGTGGTCCGGTGGCAGCGGCATGCGCTGCTCGGCGACGATGCGGTGCGCGACGTCCGCGAGCGCCACCCGCAGGGACCGGGTGCCGAAGTGCACGCCGGCCACGAGTCCGAGGTTGCGCGCGAGGGTGACCTGCTGGGCGCGCCGGCCGCTGCGCGAGGTGGGGGCGGTGTGCAGGACGCCGGCGCCGGTGAGCTCCTTGACGATGTTCGACACGGTCGCCGGGGACAGCCCTGTCACCCCGGCCAGCTCGACCTGCGTGAGAGAGCCACGCTGCTGGACCGCATTCACGATCCGGGCTCGGTTGGCTTCACGCAGTGAAGTTTGAGAGCCCGGCGTCACCCGGTCTGTGCCCACAGAAGCGAACTGTACACAGCCCTTGATCCACGATTAAGGGCGTGTCATCCGGCTCATGGGGGTCTGCGGGGATGCTCCGAGTCAGCCCTTGGCCAGCGCGGACAGTGGCGGGTCGCCGGCGCCCGGCACCTTGTACAGGCTCAGGTCCAGGCGCTGCGCGACCTGCGCCACCGCCGCCATGCCGCGCACGCTGTTGCCGACGGGGTCGAGTGGGGGCGAGAACGCCGCGATGGCGAGCTTGCCGGGGGCCACCGACAGCACTCCCCCGCCGACCCCGCTCTTGCCCGGCAGGCCCACCGTGTACGCCCAATCGCCCGACGACGTGTACAGGCCCTCCATCGTCATCTCCGCCAGCATGTGCGGCACCAGCTCGGCGGCCACCACACGCTCCTGGGTCACCGGGTTCACCCCGCCCGCCGCGAGGGTCGCCCCCATCGTCGCCAGGTCCTTGGTGGACACCAGGGTGGAGCACTGCCGGGTGTAGACGTCGCAGGCCTCCATCGGGTCGGAGTACATCGCGCCGCCGCTGTACAGCAGCCACGCGATGGCCCGGTTGTGGAAGTTGGTCGTCTGCTCCGAGTGGTTGACCTCGGGGCTGAGCTGGATCTTCCGGCCCGCGAACGCCTGCTGCGTCTCGAGGATGCGCTGCCAGCGCTGCTCGGCGCCCGCCGCCTTCACGAGGCTCGCCGAGGACATCGCCCCCGCGTTGACCAGCGGGCTCAGCGGCTTGTCGTTGTGCAGCTCCAAGGCCATCACCGAGTTGAACGGCAGGCCTGTGGGGTCGGCGCCGATCTTCTGGTGGAACGCCTCCGGCCCCACGTCGGCCATCGCCCGCGCCATCGTGAACACCTTGGAGATCGACTCGAGGGCGAACTCGAAGTCCGCGTCGCCGGCGGAGTACACCTCGCCCTCGGCCGTCACCACGGCGACCCCGAAGAGCGAGGAGTCCACCGACGCCAGGTACGGGATGTAGCTGGCGTTCGCCCCGCCCTGCAGGCCGGCGTTGTCCCGGTGCGCGGCGTCGACAGCCGCCTGGATGCTCTGCGCGTCGTGGGCCATGAGCGCGTCCTTCCCTCGTGCTGTGAGCGGTCGTCGAAGGGCGTCAGTGCTGCTCGCCCGGGCTGGGCGGCTCGCCCTCGCCACGGTGGCGCGGCGGTGTGGACGGGCCCTGCGCATCGGCCCCGGGCGCGGCGCCACCGCTCTGGGCGCCGGTCTGCGCCTGCGCGCTCCGCAGCAGCTCGGGCGTCGGCACGGAGGACTCCGACACCACACCCGGGTGGCCGCCCTCGATCTGCCAGGTGAACGGCGCGAAATCGTCGTCCTTCTGGCGCCAGTGCGGCTTGCGCACCGCGTAGATGATCAGCGGGATGGCCACGAACACGATGGCGAGCCCCAGCAGGAACCCGACGTACGTGCCCGGCGAGCCCGTCGGCACCTGGCTGGGCGGGAAGAAGCTGAAGAAGAACGCGAGCGCCGACGCGATGAACCCCGCCCCGCCGATCAGCCACATCCCCGCGGCGCCTCCGGGGATCTTGTACGGGCGTGGGCGGTTGGGCTGGCTGTATCTGAGGTACAGCGCCGCCCCGAACATCAGCAGGTACATCACCAGGTACAGGATCGACGCGAGCTGGCTGAGGATCTGGTACGCGGACTGCACCGAGGGCAGCAGCACGAACGCCGCCGACAGCAACGTCACGATCCCCGCCTGCGCGATCAGGATGTGCGTGGCCATCCCGTGCTTGTTCGTGACCTGCCAGAACCGTGGCATGTAGCCGGCCTTGGCCACGCTCAACAGACCACTCGACGGACCGGACACCCACGTCACCACGCCCGCGAACACGCCGACCGCGAGCGCCACCGCCATGATCGGCGCCGCCCACTCGATACCCGCCCAGCGGAACACGTCGTTGAACGTCGTCAGCAGGCTCTGGGTCAGGTTGATCTCGGACTGCGGCACCACGAACGCGATCGCCAGCGTCCCCAGCACGAAGATGACCACGGTGCCCAACGCCGCGATGCCGATGGCGATCGGATAGTTCCGGGAGGCGTTCTTCACCTCTTTCACATGGATCGCGTTCATCTCCATGCCGGCGTAGAAGAGGAAGATGCTCGCCGCGAGCACCACGTTGGAGAAGTTCCCGAAGTCAGGGATCAACTCGCCCCAGCCCAGCTTGATCTGCGAGGGGTTGCCGGCGATGAGGTAGCTGAACCCCAGCACGATGAGGAGCGCAGCGGGGATGATCGTGCCGATCATGCCGCCCCATTTGGCCACCCCGGAGAACGCCGAGGCGCCGCGCATCGCGATGAACGTGGCCAGCCAGTACACGGCGAGGACCACCAGCAGGATGTACGCCTTGTCCGAGGACAGCCGCTCGGCGAACGACAGGTTGTCGTCGGTGTACGCCAACGCCGTGGCGCCGAAGGTCAGCACCGTCGGGAACCAGACGCTCACCTCGATGAACAGCACGAACATGGCGACGAACGCCCAGCGCCCGCCGAACGCCTCACCGACCCACCGGAACACCCCGCCGCGCTCCGGCCAGCCGGTGGCGAGCTCAGCCGCCACCAGAGAGACCGGGACGAGGAAGAACACCGCCGCGAAGAGGTAGTAGAAGATCGAGCCCAGTCCGTACTCAGCCTCCGCGGGAAGCCCGCGCAGGCTCACCACCGCCACGATGTTCAGCATCGCGAGCGCGAAGATCGAGATCGTGGCCTTCTGGGGCACGCTCTTCTTGGCAGGTGCCGATTGCTGCGCCGTCATGGGAACTCCTCACGGTTCGCTCCGGTGATCGGAGCTCAGGAGAGGTGCTGTCGTTCTCGCCGAGACGTGGGCGGTATTCGGTGCGGGGCGGCGGGGAGTCAGCCACCTGCGCCGGGGCGCTCTGTTGGCCTCAGGCTACGTCGCACAGCGCGATCGGACAGCGCGAGGCCCCGACACCTGCTCCAGATCGGCCGCTCAGTGGCGCCCCGTGGAGCGCTTCTCCACGAGCACCGCGACGGTGCGCGCCGGGACGGTCACCGTCCCGGTCGACGCCTCCCAGGAGGTCTGCCGCACCACCGGGTCGGAGCCCTTCGCCTGCACTGGGGAGAGGGCGTGGCGCCGTCCCGCGAGTCCGGGCAGCGTCTGGCTGATGGCCTCGTCCGAGGCGTTGAACACGACGAGGAGGCCGTCGAGGCTCTTGTCCACATCCGCCCCGCCGCCCTGGCGCCGGTCGTCCACGTGCATGACGATCACGCCCGGCGCCGCGTCGGGGCCGCTGCCCGGGAACGTCACCTTCTGCTCGATGAGCTCCGCGTCGCCGAGCCGGAACAGCGGAGTCGAGAAGCGCAGCCGCAGCAGGTCGAGGGCGCCCGCCTCCGCTGCCGCGATGTCCTGGGGCGCCGGCTTGAGCTCCGGGTCGCCGAGCAGCGCCTTCTGGAACGGCCACAGGTCCGCGTTCTCCTGCTCGGGCGGAAGCCCACGGCCGAACCCGTTGTCCTGGCCCGTCAGGTCCAGGTGGTTGAACCAGTCGCCGGAGTCGTAGGAGTTGCGGTCGAGCGACTTGCTTCGCAGCAGCTCCGCGCCGGCGTGCCAGAACGAGGGCGTCTGCGCGAGGGCCGTGGTGGCCAGCGACAACGTGTTCATCCGCACCCGGTCGGCCATCGTCGTGGCGCGCGGCAGCTTGTGGGTGAGCGCGTCGAACAGGGTCTCGTTGTCATGGGCGTCGACGTAGGTGACGACCTCCTCCGGCGAGTCCGCGTAGCCGGCGGGCTGGCCGTTGTAGTCGATGTCGGCGCCGGTGCGCACCTCGCCGTCGCTCGTGCGGAACGTGAAGTCGCGCAGATTGCCCGCGAGGCCGAGTCGCACCAGGTCGGCCTGGTGCTGCACGCGCGCGAGCTGCTGCTCGGCGGTGCCGTTGACGGAGGCGCCGTTGGGGTCCGTCGCCGAGCCCGACCCGAAGCCCTGGAGGCGGGGGTCCTCGTCGAACGGGCCGCCGCCGCGCACCGCGTCCCGCAGCCGGTCGCTGAACGTGCCGATGCCCGTGCCGCCGAGCTGGCCCTGCGTGGCCTGGGTGAACAGCCGGTTGTCGGCCACCTCGCCGAAGTTCCAGCCCTCGCCGTACAGGTAGACCGCCGAGCCGTCCACGCCGTCGCGGCGCGGCGTGAGCTCGTCGAGCGCGGCGCGCACCGCGGCCATCGTCTCCACCGAGTGGTGGCCCATCAGGTCGAAGCGGAAGCCATCGACCTTGTAGTCCCGCGCCCAGGTGACCACCGAGTCGACCATCATCTTCTGGGCCATCGCATGCTCGGTGGCCACGTTCTGGCAGCAGGTGGACGTCTCCACGGCGCCCGCGAGGTTGAGCCGGTGGTAGTAGCCGGGCACCACGCGGTCGAGCACCGACGTGGCCGCCTGGCCGCTGGCGGTCGTGTGGTTGAAGACCTGGTCGAGCACCACCTGCAGGCCGTCGGAGTGCAGCGCGCCCACCATCGTGCGGAACTCCGCGACCCGGGCGCCGCCGTGGGCGTCGCGCGCATAGGAGCCCTCGGGCGTGGTCCAGTGGAACGGGTCGTAGCCCCAGTTGAAGGCGTCGTCCGCCGCGACCGCCGTCACGCGGGACTGCTGCTCGGTCGAGTCCGGCGCGAACGACGCGAGGTCCCCCTCGGGCGACTGCTGCGCGGCGCGGTCCTCCTCGATCGTGGCGAGGTCGAACGTCGGCAGCAGGTGCACCGTCGTCAGGCCCGCCCGTTGCAGCTGGCGGAGCTGGGCGCGTCCCGCGCCATTCGCCGCGAACGCCCCGTACGTCCCGCGCAGCCGCTCGGGCACCGTGGCGTCGGAGGCGGAGAAGTCCCGCACGTGCAGCTCGTAGATCGTCTGGTCGACGGGCCGCACCACCGGCTGCTTGGCCTTCACCCACTGCCGAGGCTGGAACTCGGGGTCGTCGAGGTCCACCAGCACCGAGTGCGTCGAGTTGAGGGTCAGCGCCACGGAGTACGGGTCCGTGACCGAGTTGACCTCCACCGCGTCAGTGGTCGGGACGTAGACCGTGACCTCATACCGGTAGGCCGATCCGGCCCACGACCGCTCACCCCGCACCGTCCACGTGCCGTCCGCCTGGCGTCGCGTCGGCACCCGGACCGGGTCCCCGCCGACGTCGGTGCCGGGCCACAGCAGCAGGTCGACCTTCTGGGCGGTGGGCGCCCACAACGCCAACGACGGGCGGCCCTTCGCCCAGGTGGCCCCGAGGTCCCGGTCGGCGGCGGCCCGCGCGTAGAGGTCGTCCAGCACCCCCGGGATCTGCACCCCGGACGCCGCCTGCAGCGTGCCGTCCTCGCCGCGCTGCGTGACGAGCAGCTCGCCGCCGGCCAGCCGCTCGACATCGGACCGGGTGAGGCCGTCCGGCAGGCGCAGCGCCAGATGGCCCGCGAGCGCGGGGAACCGGGCGATCTGCGCTGCGGACAGGCCCGCCGGGTCGAGCGTCAGCACATGCTCGTCGCCACCGGTGACCGCGCCGTCGGCGACGTCGAGCCCGCCATCGGGCGACGCGTGCAGGCGGAACTCGAGCGACTCGGGAGCCACGCCGGCGGGAACCCAGGACGCGGGCCAGGCGAGGACGCCCGCCTCGAGCCAGTGCCCCTGCGCCTCGCCGAGGCCGGGTGTCGGGGGGTCGGTGACGTCGATGGTCAGCAGGTGCGTGGCGAGGACGTAGGTGAAGGTCACGGGCTTGCCTCCCGGAGCGGCGAACGGGATGTTCGCGCCGTCGCGCGCACCGCCTGCCCCGTAATTCTCTGCCCAGGAGAGGTTGTGGGCGACCTTGGCCTCGTAGACGCCGGCCGGGAGCACGGCAGTGGTGAACGTGTACGCGCCGTCGCCGTCCGGGTCCTGCAGCCAGGTGGCCAGGCAGTCCGGCGACCAGTCCGCCGCGCATCCCGCCTCGCTCTGGTGGCTCCCGGGGAGGGTGAGCAGCGGGCCCTGCGCGGTGGACGTGAACCAGTGCGTCACCGGGTCGTACACGAAGGTGACCTGCTGCGGCGCGCTCCCCGTCACCGTGTACGCGACGTTGGCGCCACCCCGCACTCCGCCCGCCCCGTAGTTGACGTCCCACGATCCGCCGATGGCCACCTTGTACTCATAGGATCCCGGCGCCACCGTGAACGTCCCCGCGTAGACGCCATCCGCCCGCTTGGCGAGCTGTGCCTGCTCACAGGCGGGCTGCCAGTCGCCCGCGCAGCCCATCGCCGCGTTGTGGCTGCCGGGAACGGTGACCAGCTGGTCCTCGGGGTCGGGGCCCGGGCCGGCGCCGCCGTCGACCGCCACCCCCACGCTCGCGTAGGCAGACGCGGCGACCCGGTTCCCGGCGGCGTCCGTGGACACGGCCCGGTACTCGAGCAGCGCGCCCTCCGGCAGCGCCGACACGTCGTGGAAGACGCGCGGCTGGGTCGTCTCGGCCGTGCCGAGCTTCTCCCATCCGCTGTGGCCGACCACCCGGTACGCGAAGGACGTCTCCGCCCAGGTGTCGTCGTCGATGTCTGCGGCCACGGGGACCTGCCCGCGCAACGCGGCGCCGGGCGCCGGGGCGGTCACGCTCAGGCCCGCGCCCCCGTCGAGCACGCCCACCGTGCGGTCGGCGCGCAGCAGCACGGCGGCCAGCGGCGGGACGGTCAGCGTGAGCGCGCCGTCGCCGTCGGCCGTGGCGGTGGCCGCGGCGCCGTCGTCCACGCCGAGCAGCGCCTCGTAGGCAGCGCCCGGGGTCAGCGTCGTGAGGGTCACCGTCTGCGCGGTGGCGGAGTTGTTGAGGGCGACCAGATGCTCGACCTTCTCCGTCCGGTCCACCCGGGAGAACGCGTACACCGAGCCGTCGGCGCCGCCCACCAGCCGCTCCACCTGCGCGCCGTCGGCCAACGCGTCGGAGCCCTGGCGGAGTCCGGCGAGCTCGGCGATATGCGTGTACAGCGGCGCGTCGGCGTCGAAGCGGTCCACCGATCCCGCGACCTCGCCCGTGAGCAGGCGCTGCTGGGTGAACTCCGGCACCTGGCTGGCGAACATCGACTGCCGCGCGTCCTTGTCCGTGCCGCCCAGGTCCCCGTCGCCGACGAAGCCCTGCTCGTCGCCGTAGTACACGACCGGCTGCCCGCGCGTGAGGTACATCAGCGAGTGCGCCAGCTCGGAGCGGCGCAGCGCGTCCCCGGAGTCCTTGACCATGTGCCCGATCCGGCCCATGTCGTGGTTGCCCAGGAACGTGGGCAGCGCCGCCGCGCTGGTGTCGGCGGTGGTGTACCTGTCGTCGCTCGCGAACAGCGCCCGCAGGCCCGTCGCCGAGAAGCCGCGCGCATAGCTCGACGCGCCGGCCTGGAACGCGAAGTCGAGCACCGCGTTCATGTCGGTCTCGCGCACGTACGGCGACAGCAGTGCCGCGTCCGCGTCGTACACCTCGCCGAACATGAAGAAGTCCGGCTTGCCGTGCGCATGCGCGTAGTCCAGGACGTGGGTGGTCCACTGCTCCCAGAACTCGCGGTTGACGTGCTTGGCGGTGTCGATGCGGAAGCCGTCGATGCCCAGGTCGATCCACTCGTCATAGACGTCCACGAACCCGTCGACCACCGTCGGGTGCTCGGTCATGAGGTCGTCGAGCCCGGAGAAGTCGCCGTGGGTGACGGACTCCCCCGTCCACGTCGAGTCGCCGCGGTTGTGGTAGAGCGTGGGGTCGTTCAGCCAGGCGGGGACCTTGAGGTCGGCGTCCTCGGGGGCGATCACCGGGGTGTACGCGAAGGAGGTCTGGGCGTCGAGTGCCGGGAACGGCCCGCCGTCGGCGTGGTCGGCGGGGTCGAACGGGACCCCTGACGCGTCGGTGTAGGGCCGGGTGGCCTGGTCCACATACGTGTACGTCTTCTCGGCGTAGTCGATGACGTCCGCGGTGTGGTTGGTGATGATGTCGAAGTAGACCTTGATGTCGCGGGCGTGCGCGTCGGCGATGAGCGCCTCGAGCTCGGCGTTCGTGCCCAGGTGCGGGTCGATCTGCGTGAAGTCGGTGATCCAGTACCCGTGGTACCCGGCCGAGATGCTGGCGCCGGTTCCCTGCACCGGGCGGTTGACGAAGGACGGCGTGAGCCAGATGGCAGTGGTCCCGAGCCCTTCGATGTAGTCGAGCTGCCCGCGTAGGCCCGCGAGGTCGCCGCCGTGGTAGAAGCTCTTGTCGGTGGGGTCCAGGCCCGTCGTCAGCCGGTCGCCGGTGAGTCCGCCGGTGTCGTTGGCGGTGTCGCCATTGGCGAACCGGTCGGTCATCACGAAGTAGAAGCTCTCGCCGGCGCCGCTGTCCCGGGCGGGCGCCGCGACGATCTGATCGTCGCCGGCGGTGGGGCCGCCGGTCAGCGTGACGGGCTCGAGCGCGATGCGGTGCGTGGAGTCGTCGAAGGCGAACCGCAGCGTCGCGGGCCCGGCCAGCACGAGCGGCACGTTCTCGGCGCCACCTTCGCGCCCGTACGCCTCGTCCCAGGAGCCGTTCACGGCCACCTTGTACTCATGGCTGCCGGCGGGGACGGTGAGCTCGGCGCTGTGCACCCCGGCGACGTCGGTGGGCGCCAGCACGGTCGCGGCGCAGTCGGGCTGCCAGTCGGCGGCGCAGCCGAGCTCGTCCTGGAAGGAGCCGACCACCGTGAAGGAGCGCGCCTCGACGGCGCTTCCTGTGGAGGCGGGCACTGCGCCCAGCAGCGCGACGGCGAGGACGGTGAGGAGGCTGGCTGACGTGCGCGTGCGGTGGTCCCTGGCCATGTCGACTCCTTCGTCGCCGCACGACTCTGTGCGGAAGGGATACGTGAAACCGACCGTACAGATTGCCGTAATTTTCAGCAATAGGACGATCTGTCGGTTTCAGCAGTCCTCAGGCGCCCTCCCGCAACACGTCGAGCCGGGCCCGCAGCGCCGACTCCTCCGACTCCGGCACGTCGACCTCGACGACCTTGTCGCGGCTCGTCGCGCCCGCCACCAATGACACCGCCCGGCGGCGCACCCCGCACGCCTCGGCCACCGCCGCGAGGGCGGCCTCCGTCGCCGCGCCCTCCACCGCGCGCGCCTGCACGGCCACCACCAGGCGGTCTGCGTGCAGCCCGCCGACACGGGTGCGGGACGCCCCCGGCTTCACCCTGATCCCGACGCGCACACCGGCCTCCCCATCCGAGCGGCCCGCCCCACCCCGAGGGTGAGGCGGGCCATGTCCGAGCCCAGCATGACGCAGATCGGCGCGCTCAGATGAGGCCGCTCAGATCAGCCCGAGCTCCCGCACCGCCGCGCGCTCCTCCTCCAGCTCCGCCACCGACGCGTCGATCCGCCCGCGCGAGAACTCGTCGATCTCCAGGCCCTGCACGATCGACCAGGCGCTGCCGTCGGACGTCACCGGGAACGACGAGATCAGCCCCTCCGGCACCCCGTACGAGCCGTCCGACACGATCCCGGCGGAGGTCCAGTCGCCCTCCGGCGTCCCATGCACCCACGAGTGCACGTGGTCGA
This sequence comes from Cellulomonas timonensis, assembly GCF_900046455.1. Taxonomy (GTDB): domain Bacteria; phylum Actinomycetota; class Actinomycetes; order Actinomycetales; family Cellulomonadaceae; genus Cellulomonas_A; species Cellulomonas_A timonensis. Next base: position 272,523 of record NZ_FCOT01000009.1, on the reverse strand, counting down.
TGGCCGCATTCGCCGCCGACGCCGCCGATGACGCGCCCCGTGCCGCGATGATCGCCGCGCCACGCTTCGCCACCGTCGGGATGAAGCCGTCCTCGACCCATGCCTGGTCGGCGATGACCCCCAGCGCCGCCTGCCCACCGATCGTCGCGTGGCTCAGGTCCGGGTACTGCGTCGCCGAGTGGTTGCCCCAGATCGTCACCCGGGCGATCTCCGAGACGGCCGCGCCCGTCTTGCGGGCCACCTGCGACACCGCCCGGTTGTGGTCCAGCCGCGTCATCGCGGTGAACCGCTCGGCGGGGACATCCGGCGCATGCGAGGCGGCGATCAGCGCGTTCGTGTTCGCCGGATTGCCCACCACGAGCACCCGGATGTCGTCCGCGGCGCCCGCGTTGATGGCCTCGCCCTGCGGCTTGAAGATGCCGCCGTTCGCCGCGAGCAGGTCGCCGCGCTCCATGCCCGCGGTGCGGGGCCGCGCGCCGACGAGCAGCGCCACGTTGGCGCCATCGAACGCCGCCTTCGCGTCGTCGTGGATGTCGATGCCTGCCAGCAGCGGGAACGCGCCGTCCTCGAGCTCGAGGGCGACACCCTCAGCGGCCTTCACCCCCTGCGGGATCTCCAGCAGGCTCAGCCGCACCGGGGTGGTCGCGCCCAGCATCTGGCCCGACGCGATCCGGAACAGCAGGGCATAGCCGATCTGACCGGCGGCGCCAGTCACAGTCACGTTCACGGGGGTCGTCATGCTGATCTCCTTTGATCGAACGGCGAGCGGTGAGTGCGATGTGTGCGGCGGGGACCCGGCGGGGCCGTCCGCGGCCGGGCCGAGACGCGCGGCGCCCGGCAGCCCCACAGGGCCGACCGGGCGCCGCATGTCATCGACGTGGGTCAGGCGAGCCGAGCCGCCAGGTTCTCATCGAGGGCGCCAAGGAACTCCTCCGTGGTGAGCCACGGCTGGTCCGGGCCGACCAGCGCGGCGAGGTCCTTCGTCATCTTGCCGCTCTCGACGGTCTCGACGACGACCTGCTCCAGCGTCTCGGCGAACTGCGTGACCTCAGGGGTCTTGTCCAGCTTGCCGCGGTGCTTGAGGCCGCCCGTCCACGCGAAGATCGAGGCGATCGGGTTCGTGGAGGTCGGCTTGCCGGCCTGGTGCTGGCGGTAGTGGCGCGTCACGGTGCCGTGCGCCGCCTCCGCCTCGACCGTCTGGCCGTCCGGCGTCATGAGCACCGACGTCATGAGGCCCAGCGAGCCGAACCCCTGCGCGACGGTGTCCGACTGCACGTCGCCGTCGTAGTTCTTGCAGGCCCAGACGTAGCCGCCCTCCCACTTCATGGCCGCGGCGACCATGTCGTCGATGAGGCGGTGCTCGTAGGTCAGGCCGGCCTCGGCGAACTGCTCCTTGAACTCGGAGTCGAACACCTCCTGGAAGATGTCCTTGAACGCGCCGTCGTAGGCCTTGAGGATCGTGTTCTTGGTGGACAGGTACACCGGGTACCCGCGCTGCAGGCCGTACGCGAACGACGCCCGCGCGAAGTCGCGGATCGAGTCATTGAAGTTGTACATGCCCATCGCGACGCCGCCCGCCTCGGGGTACGTCACGACGTCCTGGTGGATCGGCTCAGAGCCGTCCGCCGGGGTGAAGGTCAGCGTCAGCTTGCCGGCGCCGGGCACCTTGAAGTTCGTCGCGCGGTACTGGTCGCCGAACGCGTGACGGCCGATGATGATCGGCTTGTTCCAGCCCGGCACCAGGCGCGGGATGTTCGAGATGATGATCGGCTCGCGGAACACGACACCGCCGAGGATGTTGCGGATCGTGCCGTTGGGCGAGACCCACATCTTCTTCAGGCCGAACTCCTCGACGCGCGCCTCATCGGGCGTGATCGTGGCGCACTTGACGCCGACCCCGTGCTCCTTGATGGCGTGCGCGGCGTCGATGGTGACCTGGTCGTCGGTCGCGTCGCGGTTCTCGATCGACAGGTCGTAGTACCGCAGGTCGATGTCGAGGTACGGGTGGATCAGGCGGTCCTTGATGAACTGCCAGATGATCCGGGTCATCTCATCGCCGTCCAGCTCGACGACCGGCCCGACAACCTTGATCTTCGCCATGCGTTGGCTCTCCTGTGCTCTCGTGAGTGCTCGTGGCCGAAGGGTCCTGGCCACGAGTCCGACGGGGTCCGCCGCCCAGATTACTCGACATCAAGAGACTTGTGGCGCGTGCTCCGGGTGCGGTTCTGAGAGCAGGTCAGCATGCTGGGAGTCTCAGCCGCTCCGCGACCGGCGGATGGGGGCGGCGCGCCGTGCCGCCCCGACCGCGAGCCGCGACTCCATGACGGGAATCTCCATGTCTGAGCCGAAGGACACCGCAGGGACACCCGGCACAGCAGGCCGCCCGGCCTCGGACGCCACGGCCGACGCCGCCGCCCGATCACGCCAGGAAGAGGCTCGGCGACGCGGGGCCAGGTCCGGGCCAGGCTCCGTCCGGGAGTCCGTCGCCTACCGGCTCCCGCCCGGGAAGGGCACGCTGGGGCCCGCGCTGATCGCCAAACTCGGTGCGGAGGCATTCGGCAGCTTCGTCGTGGTGCTCGCCGGCCTGGGCGTCGCCCTGTACGCCGGATTCACCGGGCTCGGCGGCGGGCCGCTCGCCGTCGGCCTCGCGTTCGGACTCGGCTACCTCGCGGCGGCCGTCGCCGTCGGCCACGTCTCCGGCGCGCACTTCAACCCGGCCCTGACGCTCGGCGCCGCGATCACCCAGCGCATCCCGTGGCGCGATGCCGTCCCCTACTGGATCGCCCAGCTCGTGGGCAGCGCCTTCGCGGCCGCCGTGCTCTTCGTCGCGATCGCCAGCTTCCCGGCCCTCGACGGCGCCGAGAAGACCTTCTTCGCGACGGTCGCCAACGGGTTCGGCGAGCACTCGCCCATCGCGGCGGTCTCCGGCGCCGCCGGCGAGGGCTTCGGCCTGTGGGGCGCGCTGCTCATCGAGTGCGTGGTCACGGCCGTCTTCGTGGGGGTGGCCCTCGGCTCCACCGACAGGCGGTCGAGCACCCTGCTGGCGCCGTTCTCCATCGGGCTGGCCTACGCCGTGATGCTGCTCGTCGCCATCCCCATCACCAACGGCTCGGTCAACCCCGCGCGCTCCACCGCGGCGGCGATCTTCTCCGAGGGCTGGGCCTTCGGGCAGCTCTGGGTGTTCTGGGTGGCGCCGCTCGTCGGGGCCGCGATCGCCGCGATCGTCTACCGGGCGTTCGCGCCCGAGCCGTCCTTCGAGGGCCTCCAGCCCGAGGTCGACGACGATGTCAGGACCACCGAGGAGACGAGCACGACGACGGGGGCCGGCTCGGGGACCAGCACGAGCACGGCCGGCGGCACTGCTGGCGGCACTGCCGGCGGCGCTGCTGGCGGCGCGACCGGGTCAACCGGCGGCGACCGCCCCGAGCCGCCCCGGCCTGATCAGCCCGTCTGAGCCCGATCAGCCCGCGGGGACGATCTGGGAGAGCACCCCGACCACGAACGCGAAGCCGAGCAGCACTGCCACGTCGACCGGCCGGGACCGCACCGCGAGCGCGGCCGGATGGTCGCCTGACGCCACGGCGCGCGCGACGGCGCCCGCGACGAGCATGACCGCGAGGAACAGCGCGCCCCACGACATCCCCGCGAGCAGCGCGATCCCGGTGGCCGTGACGACGCCCGCGGAGACCCACCACAGCGAGGCGTTGCGCCCGGCCGCGAGCGAGGCGCGCGCGATCTGGCGGGGGTCGAGGGGCTTCTCCTCCGGCGGGACCGGGGGCGCGACCACCCTGGCGGAGTCGGCGACGACGGGCTCGGCGACGACGCTGGTCGCAGCGGCGGCCACTGCGAGGCCCCCCGCGCACGGGTCGACCCGCCCTGCCGCCCGGGCTCGGGCGTTGGGGCTGGGGCGTTCTCTCGACCACTCACTTCGCTCTGCCTCCCTCCCGGGAGACTACCGTTGCGGGCGTGCTGTCCTCACCGCGTGATCCGGTCTCGCCGCCCCGATCCGTCGTCGTCGTCGGCGGCGGACTGGCCGGGGCGCAGACCCTCACGGCGCTGCGCGCGCAGGGTTTCGACGGCCGGGTGACGCTGATCGGCGCCGAGCTGCTGGCCCCCTACGACCGGCCCCCACTGTCCAAGCACCTGCTCGACCGCCCGGCGCCCACCTGGCTGGCCGACGAGCTGGGCGTCGACGCCCTCGCCCTCGCGGACGAGGTGCGGCTCGGCGTCAACGCCGTCGGCCTGCGGGTGGGCGCGCGTGACGTGGAGGTGCTCACCGACGACGGCTCGGTCTCCGCTGACGCGCTCGTCGCGGCGTCGGGCTCGCATCCGGTGCGGCCGCGCGGTTGGGACGACGCGGTCACCCTGCACGCGGCGCCCGACGCCGACCGGCTGCGCTCCCTGCTGCGCCCGGGCGCCCGGCTCGTGGTGGTCGGCGCCGGGTGGATCGGCGCGGAGGTCGCCGGGGTGGCGGCCGCCGCCGGGGTGCACGTGCAGGTCGTCGAGGCGCTGCCCGCGCCGTTGGCCGGCCCGCTCGGCGCAGCGGTGGGCGCCGCGACGGCCCCCTGGTACGCCGAGCACGGCGTGGAGCTGCACACGGGCGTGCAGGTCGCCCGGGTGCGCACGGACGGGGTGGACCTGGCGGACGGCAGGACCCTCCCGGCGGATGCGGTGCTCGCGGCGGTGGGCGCACGGCCCTCCACCGGCTGGCTCGCGGACGCTCTGCCGCTTGAGCCGGACCGCGCGCTCCTCGTCGACGCGGCCTTCGCCCCCGAGGGCGGCCCACGGCATGTGCGGGCGGTGGGCGACGTGGCGCGCAGACGGTCGGCCCGGCACGGCCTGGTGCCCGGCGGCCACTGGGATGGCGCCCTGCGGGGGCCCGAGGTCGCGGTGCGCGGCCTGCTCGACCCCGGCGCGACCCCTGAGGATCACGCGCCCTACGTCTTCTCCACCCAGTTCGGCCATGAGCTGGCCATGTACGGGCAGCGCGGCCATGACGACGACCTGGTGCTGCGCGGTGACCCCGCCGGATCGGACGGAGCCACCGGCTGGACGGTGCTGTGGTTCCGGCGTGGCTCCTCCGAGCTGACGGCGGTGCTGAGCGTCGACCGCCCCCGCGATGTGGGCGCCGCGCGCCGGCTGTTCACCGGCGCGGGCCTGCCGCGCGTCGACCGCGCCCAGGCCGCCGACCCGGCGATCCCGCTGCGGAGCGCTGCGTGAGCCTGCTCAGTGGGCGAAGTGCCGCGTGCCCGTGAGGTAGAGCGTGACCCCGGCGGCCTGCGCGGCCGCGATCACCTCGTCATCCCGCACCGAGCCGCCGGGCTGGACCACGGCGCGCACGCCCGCGTCGAGCAGCACCTGCAGGCCGTCGGCGAACGGGAAGAACGCGTCCGACGCGGCGACGGAGCCCCGCGCCCGGTCCACGTCGCCGGTGTTCGCCCGCTCCACCGCGAGGCGGCACGAGTCGACCCGGTTGACCTGGCCCATGCCGATGCCCACCGAGGCGCCGTCGGAGGCGAGCAGGATCGCGTTGGACTTCACGGCGCGCACGGCCCGCCAGGCGAAGGCCAGGTCGTCGAGGGTGGCCTGGTCGGCGGGCTCCCCCGCGGCGAGCGTCCAGGCGGCCGCGTCGTCCCCGGGCGCGTCGATGACGTCGGTCTGCTGGGCGAGCGCGCCGCCGCTGATGGGCCGCAGCTCGAACTGGCCGCCGTCGGCGGGCACGACCTTGAGCAGCCGGATGTTCTTCTTGCGGGTGAGGACCTCGACGGCCTCGGGCTCGAAGTCCGGAGCGACGACGACCTCGGTGAACACCGGCGCGATCTGCTCGGCCGCCGCGGCGGTGATCGGGCGGTTCGCGGCGATCACGCCGCCGAAGGCCGACACCGGGTCGCAGGCGTGCGCGCGGGCGTGCGCCTGGGCGATGTCCTCGCCGGTGGCGATGCCGCACGGGTTGGCGTGCTTGATGATCGCCACGGCCGGGGCGTCCTGGTCGTGCGCGGCCCGCCACGCCGCGTCGGCGTCGACGTAGTTGTTGTAGCTCATCTCCTTGCCGTGGAGCTGCACGGCGCCCGCGAGGCCGCGCCCTGCGGCGCCCTGCGCGTCCAGGTACAGCGCGGCGCCCTGGTGCGGGTTCTCGCCGTAGCGGAGCACGCGGCCCCGGTCGTAGGCGGAGCCGGCGAAGGCCGGGAAGCCGGACTCCTGCGCCTGCGCGTCCGGCGCGTACTGCTGCGCGAACCACTGCGCCACGGCGACGTCGTAGGCGGCGGTGTGCGCGAACGCGTCAGCCGCGAGGCGCCGGCGCTCGGCCAGCGTGAAGCCCGCGGCGGCGTTGGCCGCGACCTCGGGGTAGCGGGCGGGGTCGATGACCGCTGCCACGCTCGGGTGGTTCTTCGCGGCGGCGCGCACCATCGACGGGCCGCCGATGTCGATCAGCTCGACGCACTCGTCGGCGGTGGCGCCCGAGGCNGGCGGGTCCCCTGCGCCGGGGCCCGATGCGGCGCAGCGCCCGCCCGCGCACCGCCCGCACCCGCAGCATCCGAAGCACCCGCAGCACCCCCAACACCATCACGGCGGCGGCCACGGCTCTGGCCCCGGCCAGCCTCCGGCGCCGTTGCCCCCGCCCGACCCCGAGGCCGCCCGCCTCGCGAGCTCGCACGTGCTCCAGTTCGGCCTGCTCATGCTCGCGGCCGTCCTCACCGCCTCGCTGCCGTGGCCGCCGCCGTGATGGTGTTGGGGGTGCTGCGGGTGCTTCGGATGCTGCGGGTGCGGGCGGTGCGCGGGCGGGCGCTGCGCCGCATCGGGCCCCGGCGCAGGGGACCCGCCAGTGGCGTGCGGGGGCACTGCGCCCGTGGCGTGCGGGGGCACGGGGCCTGTGGCCTGCGGGGGCACGGCTCCCGTGGGAGGCACGGCGCCCTCGGGCGGCGGGGCATACGGGTTGGACACCTGAGCATTGTCCCGCATCATCGGGCCCGGACGCCTCGCGGGCCATGCTCCGCCCGGAGGTTAGGGTCGCCCCATGAGCGCGCCCGAACCCCCCCGCTCCGCTCCACGTGACCCGGCCACGGGCGACGGGCCGCGGCCCCCTGTGCCGCACACCCGATCCGGCGGGAGGGTCGTCGTGCTGGTCTCGGGGGCGGGGTCGAACCTGGCCGCGCTCCTCGCCGCGCATGACGACCCCGCCTACGGCGCCCGCGTCGTCGGCGTGGTCAGCGACAAGCCGGGCGCCGGCGGCCTGGAGGTCGCCCGCGCGCACGGAGTGCCGACGGCGGTGGTGGCCCCGGCGGACTTCCCGGACCGCGCGGCGTGGGATCGGGCCGTCGCGGAGTCCATCGCGGTGTTCCGCCCCGACCTGGTGGTCAGCGCCGGGTTCATGCGCATCCTCGGCGCCGCCACGCTCGGGCGCTTCCCCGACCGGGTGGTCAACACCCACCCCGCGCTGCTGCCGGCGTTCCCGGGGGCGCACGGCGTCCGCGACGCCTTGGCGTACGGCGCGCGGGTCACGGGGTGCACGGTGCATGTGGTCGACGCGGGTGTGGACAGCGGCCCGATCATCGCGCAGGCGGCCGTCGAGGTGGAGCCGGGCGACGACGAGGCGTCCCTGCACGAGCGCATCAAGGTGGTCGAGCGGGCGCTGCTGGTCGAGTGGGTCGGGCGGATCGCCCGTGAGGGGATGCGGGTCGAGGGGCGGCAGGTCAGCGTCGGCTGAATGCGTCGCGGCGGGGTGGCTCGCCGGTAGACTGCCCGTGGCCGTGACTGGCGCGCCTGAGGTGGGCTCAACCACCGGGGAGCGGCCGGATGTACCCCTAGCCGTCGCACCGTTCGCCTGGGTGCTCGGGTCCTGACCGTCTCACGAGACCGCACCGACCCGGGAGGTCATCCCCATGTCCGGCTTCGCCACCCCCTTCGCGCCTGTCGCCGACCCCGACGCCCCTGACACGCGGCGCCCGCTCCGCCGGGCCCTGCTCAGCGTCTTCGACAAGACCGGCCTGACCGAGCTCGCCACGGCCCTGCACGCCGCGGGCGTGGAGCTCGTCTCCACCGGCTCCACCGCCTCGACCATCTCCGCCGCAGGCGTGCCCGTGACCCGCGTCGAGGACCTCACCGGGTTCCCGGAGTGCCTCGACGGCCGGGTCAAGACGCTGCACCCGCGCGTGCACGCCGGGATCCTCGCGGACACCCGCCGCCCCGAGCACCTGGCCCAGCTCGCCGAGCTCGAGGTCGTGCCGTTCGACCTGGTGGTGGTGAACCTGTACCCGTTCTCCGCGACGGTCGCCTCGGGCGCCACCGCCGACGAGTGCGTCGAGCTGATCGACATCGGCGGCCCGTCGATGGTGCGCGCCGCCGCGAAGAACCACCCGAGCGTGGCAGCGGTCATCGACCCCGCCCGCTACCCCGAGGTCGCCCGCCTCGCGAGCTCGCACGTGCTCCAGTTCGGCCTGCTCATGCTCGCGGCCGTCCTCACCGCCTCGCTGCCGTGGCCGTGGGCCGTGTCCAGCCTGGTCTTCGTGGCCCTCTCCCTCGCGGCGGGCATCCGGGCGCTGATCTCCCTGCGGCGCGCCCGGGTGCGCGGGGTGCTGACGCCGATGCTGTCCGTCGGGCTGGCGTTCACGGCGCTGCTGGGCCTGACGTCGGCGGGCGCCGTCATGACGTGGCCTGCGCAGACCGCACGTCAGGAGTGCCTGGGCGACGCGCTGACCGTCTCGGCGAAGGCCCGCTGCGAGCAGGCCTTCCAGGAGGACGTGGCCACTCTCCAGCAGGACCTCATGGACCGTTCGAGCCGCGGCTGAGCACGCGGGCGAGACTTCGGCGGCACGCGGCGCGGAACTCGCGGTCGGCGGGCAGCGCCACCAGCAGGACCCCGAGCAGCACCCCGGCGCCCAGCTGGGACCCCACCGCGAGCGGTGACGCGCCGACGTCCCCCATGCGGCCGGGGCCGACCCCGCCACTCGCGAGCACCATCAGCGCGGCTGCGGCGAGCCCCGCAGTCAGGGCTGCCGCGACCCCGGCGACGAGCGGGTCCACAGCCCGGTCGGAGGGCAGCCGGCGGTGCAGCCACCGGCCGGCGAGCGCCCCGACGAGCACCAGCAGCACCGGAGCCGCGACGAGCACGCCTCCCCCGCTGCCCGGCTGCGGCAGGGCGCCCAGCAACGGGACCGCCGGCATCGGGCCGGAGACGACCCCGGCCGTCGTGAAGGACGTGCCCGCGCCCACCCAGAAGCCCGGCCCGGTCAGCCATGCCAGGGCCCACAGCACCAGGTTCGGCAGGTAGGCGAGCTCGGCGACGGCGAGCACGCCGCCCCCGACGACGTCCAGGTCGAGCACCCGGATGATGTCGCTGACCGTGGCCCTCCCAGCCAGCACCCACACCACGCTGGTGGCGGCCGCCATCGCCATCAGCGAGGACAGCGCGAGGACGCCCGCGCTGGCGCCGGTGCGGATCGGCGCGATGACCCGTGACCACAGGGGCCGGGTGAGGTCGCGCACCCGTGGGGCCTCGGGGCGCCGGGCCAGCCCGGTGGCGAGCCCGGTCGCCGAGACGGCCGCTCCCCCGATAATCGCCAGGGCGACGTCGGCGATGCTGGCCCGCATGAGCAGGGTGATGACGATCGTCACCGCGGTGTACCCGGAGATGCCCGCGACGAGTGAGGTGGTGGTCGCCTCTGCCGACCGGCGGGCCGAGGCGTAGCAGGTGAACAGCGCGAGGCAGGTGATGCCGAGCGGCATGAGGCTGAGGACGTTGCCGCCCAGCCCGAGCGGCACCCCGTGGCCGAGCAGCCACAGCCCGGCGCCGACCTCCGTGGAGCGGGTCCACGCCACGCTGCTGTTCGCCGGGTCGGCGGAGGTGACGACGTACGCCGTGACGGCCGGGAGCACGACGACGAGCAGGGACAGCAACGCGCCCTGCATGCCTGCCAGCAGCCCGGGCAGCCACGCCAGTGTCGAGTCGCCGCCAGGGCGCCGGGGTCCGGACGCGCTGTCCTCGGTCAGCACGCGCGGCCGGCGCGCACGGTCGAGGCGGTCGGTTCCAGACGGATCGGTCACGGGGACATCGTCCCCGCCCGGAGCGGGTGTGGCGCCCAGGCGGCACGGCGCGCCGGGCAGGTCGTCAGCGACTGGCGCCCACGGACAGCCAGCCGGACAGGTGCGGGCGGACGATCTCGGCGAGGGCGTCAGTCCAGGCGGCCCGCGAGTTGCCCCACGGCACGTACGCGAAGCCTGTGCCGCCGGCGCGCTCGTACGCCTCGCGGTTGAGCTGCTCGATCTCCTCGAGGGTCTCCAGGCAGTCGGACACGAAGCCGGGGCACACCACCTCGGTGCGCCGCGACCCAGCGGCCCCGAGCACCTGCACCGTGTCGATCGTCGCGGGCCCCAGCCACTGGGCGGGCCCGAACCGCGACTGGAAGGTGAGCACGCACGCGTCCGCGTCCAGGCCCAGCCGCGCGCGCACCGCGGCCGCCGTCCGCTCGCATTCGGCGAGGTACGGGTCGCCCGCGTCGGACATCGCCACGGGGATGCTGTGGAAGCTCAGCACCACCCGGTCGCCGGCGGCGGGGTCGGGGCGACCGACGGCCTCCCAGCGCTCCTCGAGCGCCGAGCACACTGCCTCGACGTAGGCGGGGTGCTCGCCGAACGCCCGCACGGTGCGCAACTCGGGGTGGCGCGGCAGCGCGGCGATAGCCCGGTGCGCGCGCTCCAGCACCGTCCCCGTCGCGGAGCCGGCGTACTGCGGGTACAGCGGCACGACGAGCACGCGCTCGTGGCCGCCGTCGACCAGGCCTGCGAGCACGTCGCCGAGCGCCGGGTCGCCGTAGCGCATCGCCCCCGCCACGGTGACGTCGGGGCCGAGTGCCGCCTGGAGGGCCGCGACCTGCGCCTGCGTGTGGACGAGCAGCGGCGATCCCGTGGGCGTCCACACCGTCCGGTACTTCGCCGCCGAGGCGCGCGGCCGGGAGCTGAGCACGCCGAGCTCGAGGATCGGGCGCCACAGCGCGGGGTGCATCGTCACGACGCGGCGGTCGGTGAGGAACTCGCGCAGGTAGGGCCGCACGGCGCGCGCCGTCGGAGCGGCCGGGGTGCCGAGGTTGACGAGGACGACGGCGGTCGTGGGATGCGGCTCGGACATGCTGGACGCGACCTCCTCAAGGCGGGTGTCCAGCGAGCGTATAGGCCTCTGACCTGCACATTTGACGACGTATCGTCAGAACCGCGACGCCCGGGGACGCCAACGGCGCCGCACCCCGGGGGATGCGGCGCCGTTGGCGCGGAGGTGCGGGCAGCGCACCGCTCACCAGGTCAGGAGAGCAGCTCCCGCGCGAGCGCCGCCGTCTCGCTCGGCGTCTTGCCGACCTTGACCCCGGCGGCCTCGAGGGCCTCCTTCTTGGCCTGCGCGGTGCCCGCCGAGCCCGAGACGATCGCCCCGGCGTGCCCCATGGTCTTGCCCTCAGGGGCCGTGAACCCGGCGACGTAGCCGACCACCGGCTTGGTCACGTGCTCGGCGATGTAGGCCGCGGCGCGCTCCTCGGCGTCGCCGCCGATCTCGCCGATGAGCACGATGACCTCGGTGTCGGGGTCGGCCTCGAACGCGGCGAGCGCGTCGATGTGCGTGGTGCCGATGATCGGGTCGCCGCCGATGCCGATGGCCGTGGAGAACCCGAGGTCCCGCAGCTCGTACATCATCTGGTAGGTCAGCGTGCCCGACTTCGACACGAGGCCGATCTTGCCGGGGCCCGTGATGTCGGCCGGGATGATGCCGACGTTCGACTTCCCGGGGCTGATCAGGCCGGGGCAGTTCGGGCCGATGAGCCGCACGCCCTTGTCCTGCGCGTACGCGAAGAACTCGGCGGTGTCGGCCACCGGCACGCCCTCGGTGATGATGACGGCCAGCGGGATGCCCGCGTCGACGGCCTCGAGGACGGCGCCCTTGGTGTGCGCCGGCGGCACGAAGATGACCGACACGTCCGCGCCGGTCTCCTTCATCGCCTCCTCGACGGAGCCGAAGACGGGCACGTCGACAGTGCCGTCGCCCTGCGGGAAGGCCACGGACGTGCCGGCCTTGCGCGGGTTCACGCCGCCGACCACGTTCGTGCCGCTGGCCAGCATGCGGGTCGTGTGCTTGGTGCCCTCAGAGCCCGTCATGCCCTGGACGATGACCTTGGATGACTCGGTCAGGAAGATCGCCATGTCAGTTGTTCTCTCGTCTCTGCGTGATCGGGCTCAGGCGGCGGTGTGGGCGAGCTCGGCGGCCTTGTCCGCTCCGCCGTCCATCGTGTCGGCGAGCGTGACGAGCGGGTGCGCGGCCTCGGCGAGGATGCGGCGCCCCTCCAGGACGTTGTTGCCGTCGAGGCGCACCACGAGCGGCTTGGTGGCCGCGTCGCCGAGCATCTCGAGCGCGGCGACGATGCCGTTGGCCACCGCGTCGCAGGCCGTGATGCCGCCGAAGACGTTGACGAAGACCGACTTGACTTGCGGGTCGGACAGGATGATGTCGAGCCCCGCGGCCATGACCTCGGCCGAGGCGCCGCCGCCGATGTCGAGGAAGTTCGCGGGCTTGACCCCGCCGTGCCCCTCGCCGGCGTACGCGACCACGTCGAGCGTGCTCATGACCAGGCCGGCGCCGTTGCCGATGATCCCGACCTCGCCGTCGAGCTTGACGTAGTTGAGGTCCTTCTCCTTGGCGCGCGCCTCGAGCGGGTCGGCTGCGGCGGCGTCCTCGAGCCCGGCGTGGTCGGGGTGCCGGAACCCGGCGTTCTCGTCGAGCGTGACCTTGCCGTCGAGCGCGACGATCGTGCCGTCGGCGGTCTTGACCAGCGGGTTGACCTCGACCAGCGTGGCGTCCTCGCCCTGGTAGACGTCCCAGAGCCGCTGCAGGACCTCGGCCACCTGGGGCGCCACGTCGGCGGCGAAGCCGGCAGCCGCGACGATCTCGGCGGCCTTCTCGGCGTCGATCCCGACGCGCGGGTCCACGGCCACCTTGGCGAGGGCCTCGGGGCGCTCCACGGCGAGCTGCTCGATCTCCATGCCGCCCTCGACGCTGGCCATGGCCAGATAGCGGCGCTCGGACCGGTCGAGCAGCAGCGAGAAGTAGTACTCCTCGGCGATATCAGCGCCCGCGGCGATCATCACCCGGTGGACGGTGTGGCCCTTGATGTCCATGCCGAGGATCTCGCCGGCCTTCTCGGCCGCCTCGTCGGCGGAGCGGGCGATCTTCACGCCGCCCGCCTTGCCGCGCCCGCCCGTCTTGACCTGGGCCTTGACCACGACGACGCCGGGCTTGCCGCCGAGCAGCTGCTCCGCCGCCGCGCGGGCCTCATCCGGTGTGGTGGCGACGATGCCGCCGAGCACGGGAACGCCGTGCTTCTCGAAGATGTCACGTGCCTGGTACTCGAACAGGTCCACCTGGCTCTGGTCCTTCCGTCGACCCGCATGCGCGGCCTGGCTGGCCACGGCGCCCTGCCTGATGCTAGCCGCGCGACGACTTTATCTTCACATCGAGAGATGTCGGCTCGGCCACAGGAACAGCGGCCCACCCCGCGCGCTTCGCCCCGTATGCAATGATTCCGGCCCGCACGGACGCCAACTGAGGAGACGCGCGTATGACCACCAGGACCGATGCCGATCCGCGACCGCCGCGCAGCCCGGTCGACACGACGCTGCGATGGCTCGCCCTGCTGGTCATCGCCTCCACGCTCGTCACCCAGGCGATCCGCGGCGCGTGGCTGTTCGTGATCGTCGGGACTGCCGTGTGCGCCATCGCCCTGGCGATGTGGTCGGTGGGCTCCTCGGCCGACAGGCGGCGCGAGCGGCAGTTCGAGGCCGACTTCGGCGGCTCGCTCGACGCCGTGCGGGCGAGCCTCGACCAGGCGCGGCTGCGCACGCTGCGCGACACCGAGGGCGAGGTGCAGGCCGTCCGCGAGCTGCGCCGCGAGGCGCCGCAGGTGTCGCTCCTCCAGGCGGTGGAGCTCATCCGCTCGCTCTGACAGCGCGCGTCAGAGCTTCGTGACGGGCGAGAACCGCAGCAGCAGGCGCTTGGCGCCCTCGGAGCCGAAGTCGACCTTGGCGACGGCGTTCGGCCCGGCGCCCTCCAGCCCGACGACGGTCCCCAGCCCGTAGGCGTCGTGGGTGACCTTGTCCCCCACCGACAGGTCGGGGATCGCCGACTCGGGGCGCGGGGTCGCGGAGCCGAACGTCGCACCCGAGCCCCCCGACGCGGGCGCCGTGGTGCGCCGCTTGGCCTCCGCGCCGCCCGACCGGAAGCCGCCCGACTGGCCGCGCGAGCCGAAGCCGCCGGAGCCGAAGCCGCCCGATCCCGTGGAGTAGCCGCCAGGGGTGCGCAAGCGGTCCATGCTCGACTCGCGCCGGCGCCAGTCGACGAGCTCGTCCGGCAGCTCGTCGAGGAAGCGCGACGCGGGGAACTCGTTCGGCACGCCCCAGGCGGTGCGGACCGCGGCGCGCGAGACGTACAGCCGCTCGCGCGCGCGGGTGAGCCCCACATAGGCGAGCCGCCGCTCCTCGGCGAGCTGGTCGGAGTCGGCCAGCGAGCGCATGTGCGGGAACGTGCCGTCCTCCATGCCGGTGAGGAAGACGACGGGGAACTCCAGGCCCTTCGCGGTGTGCAGCGTCATGAGCGTGACCACGCCCTGGTCGGCGGCGCGCTGGTGCTCGTCCGCGTCGTCGCCATCCTGGGCGGGGATCTGGTCGGAGTCCGCGACGAGCGAGACCCGCTCCAGGAAGTCCGCGAGGTTGCCCTCGGGCTCGGCCTGCTCGAACTCGGCGGCCACGGCGTGCAGCTCGGCGAGGTTCTCCACGCGGGAGGCGTCCTGCGGGTCCTCGGAGGCGCGGAGCTCGGCCAGGTACCCGGTGCGGTCCAGCACGGCGCCGAGCACCTCGGCGGGCCCGGCGGACTCGGCGAGGCGCCGCAGGTCGGACATCATCGAGGCGAAGGCCCGCATGCCGGTGATCGCGCGTGTGCCCAGCCCGGGCACGTCGTCGAGCCGCTCGAGCGCGGCCCCGAAGGAGATCCGCTCCCGCTCGGCGAACGCGGCGACCATCGCCTCCGACCTGTCGCCGAGCCCCCGCTTGGGGACGTTGAGGATGCGGCGGACGTTCACGTCGTCGTCGGGGTTGGCCAGCGCGCGCAGGTAGGCGACCGCGTCCTTGACCTCCTTGCGCTCGTAGAAGCGCGTGCCGCCGACCACCTTGTAGGGCAGGCCGACGCGGATCAGCACCTCTTCGAGCGCGCGGGACTGCGCGTTCGCGCGGTAGAAGATGGCGACGTCGCCGGGCCGGACGCCGTCGGAGTCGCCGAGCCGGTCGATCTCCTCCGCGACGAACCGCGCCTCCTCATGCTCGTTGTCCGCGACGTAGGCGACGATCTGCGCGCCGGCGCCCGAGTCGGTCCACAGCCGCTTGGGCTTGCGGCCGGGGTTGCGCGAGATGACGGCGTTCGCGGCCGAGAGGATGTTCTGCGTGGAGCGGTAGTTCTGCTCGAGCAGGATGGTGCGGGCGTCCGGGTAGTCGGCCTCGAACTCGAGGATGTTGCGGATCGTGGCGCCGCGGAACGCGTAGATCGACTGGTCAGCGTCGCCGACCACGGTGAGCTCGCCGCGCAGGTCCGGCCCGCCCTCGGCGGACTGGCGGGCGCCGACCCCCGCCCGCTCGCGCACCAGCGTGTACTGCGCGTGGTTCGTGTCCTGGTACTCGTCGACCAGCACGTGCCGGAAGCGCCGCCGGTAGTGCTCGGCGACCTGCGGGAACGCCTGCAGCATGTGCACGGTCTGCATGATCAGGTCGTCGAAGTCGAGCGCGTGGGCCTGCCGCAGGCGCGCCTGATAGCGCGAGTACACCTGCGCGAGCGTCGAGTCGAAGTCGTTCGCGGTGCTCACCGACGCGGCGTACTCGTCGGGGTCGACCAGCTCGTCCTTGAGCGCCGAGATCTTGTGCGCGAGGGCCTTCGGCGGGAACTTCTTCACGTCCAGGTCGAGCTCGCGCGCCACCATCGTCAGCAGGCGCTGCGAGTCCGCGGAGTCGTAGATCGAGAAGCTCGAGCGCAGGCCCAGGGTCGCGGCCTCGCGCCGCAGGATGCGCACGCACGCCGAGTGGAACGTGGAGACCCACATGCGCTGCGCGGACGGCCCGACGATCGCCGCGACGCGCTCGCGCATCTCGGCGGCGGCCTTGTTGGTGAAGGTGATCGCCAGCACCTCGCCGGGCCGCGCGCGGCCGGTGGCGAGCAGGTGCGCGATGCGGTGCGTGAGCACGCGAGTCTTGCCCGAGCCGGCGCCCGCCACGATGAGGAGCGGGCCGCCGTGGTGCAGCACCGCCTCGCGCTGCTGCGGGTTGAGCCCGACGAGCAGCGCGTCGGCGTCCGCCGAGCGGTGGTCGTGCTGGCCGTCGTCGTGGCCTGCGGGGCCGTGCCCGCCGGGCCGGCGCCCAGTGGAGGGCTGGCCAGCGTCGTCGGGCAGGTCGCCGTCGCGCGGGGGGACGGCGGCCGGGAGGCGCGCGAGATTGGCGGGGCCGAACCCGGGCAGCGGAAGGTTGTCGAAGAGCGAGGTCATGTCCCCCACAGCGTAGGCGCGCCCACTGACACCCGTGGCACAACCCGGCCCAGCGAGCCGCCCGCGCCGCCGCTCCGCCGGGCCAGCCGCCGGGTCAGCCGCGCAGGTCGAGCACCGACTGCTGCAGTCGCTGCGACGTCGCCACCAGGTCGTGCGCGGCGGCGCGGATGCCATCGAGCTCCTCGGTGGTGCGCTGGGTGGCGCGCTCGACCTCGACCAGCGTGGTGGCGATGCCGCGCCCGCCGTCCGCGACCTCGGAGACGGCCTTGGCCATCTCGGCGGTGGTGGCCGTCTGCTCCTCGACGGCGCCGGCCAGGCTGCCCTGGAAGTCGTCGATCCTGCCGATGATCGCCGAGATCTGCCCGATCTCCCCGGCAGCGCGCGTCACAGCGCCCTGGATCGCCTCGACGCGGCTGGAGATGTCCCCGGTCGCCCGCGCGGTCTCCTGGGCGAGCTCCTTGACCTCACCGGCGACGACGGCGAAGCCCTTGCCCGCCTCCCCCGCGCGCGCCGCCTCGATGGTCGCGTTCAGGGCCAGCAGATTCGTCTGCTCGGCGATCGCGGAGATCAGCTTGACCACGCTGCCGATCTGCGCCGACGAGTCGCCCAGCTCGGCGACGGTCCGGTCGGTGCGCTGGGCCAGGTCCACGGCCTCGCCGGCGATCTGCGCGACGGAGTGGGTGGTGCGGGCGATCTCGCCGATGGACGCGCCCATCTCATGCGTGCCCGACGCGACGGTGTCGATGCCCTCGCTGACCTCGTTCGCCGCGGAGGCGACCTCGACAGTGAGCCGCGCGGAGTCGTCGGCCACCCGCCCGATGTCGTCGCTCGCCTCGACGAGCTTCCGGGCGGCCGTGTCGACCTCCAGCGCCGCGGCGCCGACCTGCTCGGACACCGTCGACGTGCGGTCGAGCGTGGCGTTCAGCGCGAGGGCGAGCTTGTCGAGCTCGGTGGTGCCACGCCCGGTTCCGAGCCGCGTGGACAGGTCGCCGCTGGCCAGCGCGGCGCCCGCCTGCTCGATGGGCCGCACGATGCTGCGGGAGATGGCGACGCTCAGGGCGATCACGAGCGCGATGACAAGGGCGCTGGCGAGCAGCAGGTCGCGCGCCCCGGCGATGGCGGCAGTGCGGACGTCGTCGACGTAGATGCCCGAGCCGATCACCCAGCCCCACGGCTCGTAGCCCGTCACATAAGAGATCTTGGGCTGCGGGGCGTCCTCGCCGGGCTTGGGCCACTGGTACTCCACGAAGCCCGCGCCGTCGGCCTCCACGACATTGACGAACTCCACGAACAGCAGCGTCCCGTCAGGATCGGCGTAGTCGCTGAGGTCGGTGGCGTCGAGCTCGGGCTTGGTGGGGTGCATGATCATCGCCGGCTGCATGTCGTTGATCCAGAAGTACTCCTCGCCGGAGTACCGCAGCCCCTTCACCGCCTCGATGGCGGCCTCCTGCGCCTCGACCCGGGTCAGCTCGCCACTGGCGGCGCGCTGGCCGTAGCTCTCGACGACGCCGACTGCGGTCTGGACCACGGCGCGCGTGGTGACCTTGCGCTCGGCGAGCAGGTCGCCTTCGAGCTGGACGCCCGAGACGACGGCCACGGAGACGAGGCCGAGCGTGGCGACGCCCACCAGCACGAGCAGGCGCGTGCGGATGGCCAGGGTGACAAGACGACGCATGGAGGACTCCGGTCGATGGGCGGCGACACTTCTCTGCCAGCCCATCGGCCCGGAACACCTCGCCATGAGGCGCCTGCGCCCACTGTTCATCCCATCGGGGCACGCCCCACGCGCACCGCACGCCGCGGGTGGCGCAACGCGGGCCCTAGGTCATGACGACGGCGACGGCCCACGCGGCGGTGGCCAGCAGGGCGCCGGCCAGTTCCACGAGGATCGTGATCCCCGTGGCGCGGACCGCCGCCCGGGTGGCCGCCCAGGCGGTGGCGTGGTCGCCGTCCCGCACCCGCTGGGTCGCGTAGACCCCGCCCACGAAGCCGAGCGGCAGGCCGACGACGGGCACCACGAAGAACCCGACCACCCCGGCGATGCCGCCCCACACCAGCGTGGAGCCGGGCACCCCCGCCCAGTCTCTTACAGCTCCACCAGTGAACGCCGCCCACACCCCGACGGCGGCCAGCACCAGGACGCTGCCGGGCAGCACCTGGACGACGACGCCGACCAGGCCGACGGCGATCACGAGCGCGGCGACGAGGTCCCCGGGGCTCATCGACCGGCCTCCGGCCTGGTGGCCGAGGTCAGCGCCAGAGCACCGCGATCGCGACGTTGACCACCACGAGGCCGGCGACGGCGCCCACGAACCCGCGCGTGACCTTGGCGGGCTTCTTCACGCCGTAGACCACGACGCCGGTGGCGACAGCCGCGATGAGCAGCTTCACGCCGACCTTCATGTTGTTGATGTGCTCGGGGCCGGCGACGCCGGACTCGGCCAGGCCGACCATGAGGATTCCGGTGACGAGCGCCGTGAGGATGCCGTGCAGTGCCCCAGCCGGCAGCGTCGCCTTCTTGAGCCCGGCGAGCGCGCCACCGAAGACGATGGCCCAGCCGAGCAGGTGCAGGACGAGGAGGACGTTGTAGAGGATGGTCATAGACGCCAGCCTAGGGATTCGTCGGCGGCGGCAGAGCCCGTCTGAGACGCCGACGGGGTGATCTTCCCAACACTAGTGTCGGGAACTTCTCGACAGGGCCCCGCGTTCACGCCCGGGGCGTCACAGCAGCCGTCGGGCGGCTGCCCACCGGGTGAGCTCATGCCGGCTCGAGAGCTGGAGCTTGCGCAGCACCGCGGAGACGTGCGTCTCCACCGTCTTGATGGAGATGAACAGCTCGCTGGCCACCTCGCGGTACGAGTAGCCGCGCGCGATCAGCCGCATCACCTCGCGCTCCCGGGCCGAGAGCCGGTCCATCTCGTCATCCGCGATCGCCACGTCCCCCGCCGCGGTGCCGAACGAGTCGAGCACGAAGCCCGCCAGGCGCGGGGAGAACACCGCGTCACCGCCGGCCACCCGCCGCACGGCGTCGGACAGGTCGGGCCCGGAGATCGCCTTGGTGACATACCCGCGGGCGCCCGCCCGGATGACCGCCACCACGTCCTCCGCGGCATCGGACACCGACAGCGCCAGGAACCGCGTGCCGCCCAGCAGGTCCATGCACGTGCGGATCACCTCCGCGCCGCCTCCGCCATCACCACCGGGAAGGTGCACGTCCAGCAGCACCACCGGAGGACGCAGCTCGCGCACCACCCGCACCGCCTCGTCCACCGAGGCGGCCTCGCCGACCACGTTGACGCTGCCATCCAGCGACGCCCGCACCCCCGTGCGGAACATCAGATGGTCGTCGACCAGCACCACGTCGACAGGTCCGCTCATCGTCACGCCTCTCTCTGCGGCTTCGCCGCGTCGTCGCGCACGGGCACGCACAGGTGCACCTCCGTGCCACGACCTTCCTTGGACTGCACCGTCGCGGAGCCGCCCCTGCGCCGCACCCGGCCCATGATCGACTCACGGACGCCGAACCTGTCGGACGGGATCGCGTCCACATCGAAGCCGTCGCCCCGATCGCGCACGAACACCTCCACCGTCTCGTCGCCCACCTCCAGGTAGAGCGAGACCGGCGGGCGGCCATGCACCACCGCGTTGACCAGCGCCTCGCGCGTGGCCTGCAGCAGCGCCTCGGTCTGCGCGTCCGGGACACGATCCCCCACCACCACCGTGTCCACCGCGACCGCCTCGCCGGTGGGCCCCGAGCGGGAGTCCTCCACCTCGGCGACGATGGCCCGCAGCGCCGCGGCGACCGAGGTGCCCGGCGCCGGCCGGTCGTCGTACAGCCACTCGCGCAGCTCGCGCTCCTGCGCGCGCGCCATGCGCGCGACCTCGGCCGGATCGTCCGCCGCGCGGGCGCGGATCAACGCGAGCGTCTGCAGCACCGAGTCGTGCAGGTGGGCGGCGATGTCGGCCCGCTCGGACTCGCGGGCCCGCGCGGCGCGCTCGTCGCCGAGCTCGCGCACCAGGCGCAGCCACCACGGCGCCAGCACCAGCGCCACGCCCGCGAGCACCGCCACCGCGGCGATCGTCACCTGGAGCAGCGCCGCGGGCTCGGTGTCCTGCGCGACCAGCAGGAGCACCCCCCCCCCCGCCCGCACCAGCCCGCCGGCGAGCCGCAGCACGCTCACCGGCGTGCGGCCGCCCGTCCGCGAGCGCATCCGCCCGCGCTGCATCGCGTCGAGCTGGCTCCAGCCCAGCGTGATGCCGGCCAGCAGCAGGACGAGCGGAAGCACCCAGGACGTGTCGATCGTGGCGCCGGTGCGCACCGCCACCAGCACCGCGGCGCCGGCGAGCAGCACCGCCGCCGTGGCAATGTCGGTCACCGGCAACCGGCGCAGCCGCTCGGCCCCCACCCCCTGCACGCGGGCGAGACGGGTCAGCGCCGGCGGCCGGGTCTCGCCACCCGCCGTGGCCGGATCACCCGAGGGGACCGTCACCCACAAGAACACGTACAGCGCCGCGCCCAGCCCGCCCGCCAGCGTCATCCCGACCAGCGCCCAGCGCACCAACGTCAGTGACACGTTGAGATGCGCGGCGAGCCCCAGCGCGACCCCGCCCGCCACGCGGCCGCCGAGGGGCCGACGCAGCGGCAGCCGAGTCGGCGCCGGGGTCGGCGGGACCCAGGCGGGTGCGGGCTCGGGGGGGTGCACCCCCCGATGATCACACCTCGGCGCCCACCCCGAGGCCACCAGCACGCCGATTCAGGGGCGCCGCGCTGGTGAATCAGGGTCGGCTCAGGGCAGAGCCCGATGGGCTGGGGGCCTGGGACACGACAGGATCGTCACATGGACACGCACCTCCCGGGGCAGTCGGGCCCGGGCCCGACTGCCCCGGGGCCTACTCTTATACCCAATTCCGTGTCCACGAGACAGGCCGGAATATTGCTAGTCGTCTTCTCTTTCAAAAAAAAACCCCTACCCGCCGCATCCCTACCCGCCGCACCCCGCGACGCCCTACCCGGCGCCGTCGACGCCGTATGCGCCGTACGCGGCAAGCGCGCCCTCACCCGGCGCCCCTCCCCTCGAGCAGGTGGCCCAGCTCATCGACGGCCCCCCGGCGCCTCCGCGCAAGCCGCGCGTCCGCGGGGCCAGCGCGGCCACGCTCGGCGTGATCACGGCGCTGATCTTGTTCGCGCTCGCGGGCCTCATGGTGGCCGACCGCTTCGGCGTCTTCCACGGGCCCGTGCTGCTCACGGCGGCGGGCGTGGCCGTCATCCTGCTCGGGCTCGGCGTCGTCTACTCAGGCCTGCGCGGCCGCTCCAGCGGCGTGCTCGGCACACTCGCCGTCATCGCGATCATCGTCGCGGCGCCGGTCGCCGTGTTCAACAAGCCCGTCTGGAACGTGGACGGCGCCTGGCGGGCGATCGGCGACGAGACGTTCGTGGTCGGCACCCGGGACGCCGCGGCGTCGGGCTACAACCTGGGGATCGGGGACAGCACCGTGGACCTCACCGGGGTGCCGTTGACCGGCGAGACGCTGCTGGTCCCGGTGTCGGTCGGCGTCGGCGAGCTGCGAATCCTCGTCCCGGAGGGCGCCTCGGTGAGCGCCGAGGTCCGCGCCGGGGTCGGCGACGTCACATGGCGGGTGGACGGCGAGACCCGGCGGTCGAGCGGCGTGGGCATCGGCACCCAGCGCTTCTCCACCGCGGACGTCGCGAAGGGCGCCGACGCCCAGCTCGCGCTCAGCGTCGACATCGGCGCCGGCGACATCGTCATCGAGGAGGACAAGTGAGCACGCAAGGCCACGACCACGAGGGCGACGACAGGACTCGCGCGGAGGACACCGACGTGCTGGGGCTATTCGACCCGCCCGCAGCGGACACGTCCGCCCCCACGTCGGAGCCCACGTCGTCGACGATGCCCCTTCCGCCGACCCCGCCGGGCCCTGCTCGCCAGTACTCCTCGACAGCGCCGGCTCCCGCGCCCGAGCGCGAGCACGCGCCGATGCGGGTCGGCACGGTCGTGTGGGGCCTGATCCTCGCGGCCGTGGGCTTCGGGGTGGTGGCCACCGCGTCCGGCGCCGAGATCGACATGCAGCTCGCGCTGATCTCCCTGATGGGGATCGGCGGCGTGGCGCTGCTCGTCGGCTCCGTCGTCACCGCGCGGCGCCGCCGCGACTGATCTCGCGGGCGGCGAGGGAGGGCTCGCCTACCGTGGCACACACTCGGGCCCGGTTCCGCAGCGGATGCTGCGGGACCGGGCCCGAGTGGATGGTGCGAGGTGCTGGTTGCTGGTGCTCAGACGGTGAGCACCGGGGAGGCGTCGTCCGCCGCGACCGCGGGGCGCGAGCCGATGGCGCGGAACGCCCAGCCGGTGAGGACGAACAGGACGCCGAGGCCCATGACCAGGGCGGCGACACCGAAGGCCACGACCGAGGTGAAGAGCGAGGCACGGAGGAAGGAGCCGTTCATCGCGGTGGCGCGCAGCGGGTCCTCCTTGTCGAGCTCGGCGTAGGTCTTGCCCTCGGTGGCGGACAGCGCGTGCTCGTTGATGATGTCGGCCTGCGAGAACGCCGTCCACGGCGAGTTGACGGTCTGACCGCCGAATGCGGCGTCCTCGGAGACGGTGATGCGCTCGTCGGCGAGCTTGGCGGAGACGGCGCCCCAGGTGACGCCGCCGGCGACGATCAGGAGGATCCCCGCGATGATGGAGAGGACTCCGACAACGCGGATGCCCTTGGAACGATCGGTGGTTGCGACAACGCTCGACATGTTGCTGATCCCTTTCAGATACCCCACGCCCGGGACCGACGGTGTCGAACCCGGTGAGATCCGGTGGATCTCACAGGAAGAACTCTGCTGCACCGCGACCACCCCGCGTTGGGACGTTAGTCACGGATGTCCCCGGGCCTAAACATCGGCGCATTCCACTCGACATCGGGGACATTCACACAGGTCAGAGCTTCACCCGGTGGTCCACCGTAGCCAAACGGACAGCCCGGCGGTATTCGGCGGCCGCCACGTCGAGGATGCGGGGCCACCCGAAGTCGGGCGGTGACGAGCGATTGTGGGCGCGGATCTCGGCGAGCAGGCGGGTGTCTCTCACCAACCGCACCACGGCTCGGGCCATATCCGCGTCGCTCCCCGCGAGGAGGCCTTCGGACCCCTCGGCGACGAATTCCTCGATGCCCGTCCCGCGCCGCGCGACGACGGCGAGGCCCGCCGCGCGCGCCTCGAGCGCGGCCAGCCCGAAGGACTCCAGGGCGGCCGGCGCGAGGAACACGTCGGCCCCCGCGTAGGCGGCGCGCAACTCGGCCCGCGAGACGCGTCCGCGCAGTTCCACGAGGTGCGGCGCGCGCCGCTTGACCCTCGCGGCGATCCGGCGCCGCGCCGGGCCGTCACCGAAGACCGTGAGCCGCAGGCTCCCGGCCGGGAGCTCGTCCGCGGCCGCCACGACCACGTCGACCAGGGCTGATGCGCGTTTTCGCGGAGCCAGCCGAGTCGCGGCGACGAGCCTGAGCGGCGCTCCCCCGGGCGGCTCGTCGGCCAGCCTGGCGGCGCCTCCGGCCTGGCGGGGAGGGCCCGGCCCGCCCGGAGCATCCGGCCGCCAGGCGTCGAGGTCGACGCCGTTGGGGAGCACGTGCACCGGCGCCCTGAACACCTCCGCGACCCGCCGCGCGGCGACCTGGCTGACGGCGCTGAGGGCCACGGGCGCCTCGCGCCAGCGGGTCGCGCGAACGGCGGCGCGCAGCGCGAGGACGGCGCCGTCGAGCATGCAGTGCCAGGTGATCGCGGTCGGGATCCCCTGCCCCACCGCGACCCGAGCGCCGTCGAAGGCGAAGGGCGAGACGACTCCGGCGTGCACGTGGGCCACGTCAGGACGAAGGTCCTGGAGCAACGACCGCAGCACCGCGGGGGCGCGGGGGTTGACGGGCAGCTCGAACGGCAGCGCCATGCCGATCCGGTGCACCGTGACGCCGGGCGCCGAGCCCGCGCCGATGGCATGCCACGGGCCCGGGTCCGGGGTCGCGGTGAGGACGTGCACCTCGTGGCCGGCCGCGGCTTGGCGGGCCGCCAGGTCTCCGACCTGCGACTCGATCCCGCCGGTGCGCGGCGGGTAGCAATCGGAGATATGGGCGATTCGCACCTTCCCGAGAGTAGCCATCCCCGCAGGCGGGGGCATGTGGACGCCCATGCTGAGCCACGTGGGTGACCGCGTGGCAGTGAAACGTTTATGTCCACTTCATCCCTATTGACACGCTCAGTGGCCCGGGTGATCGTGACGCCACCGCCGGTCACCCGCACCTGGCCCCGCGCTGCCGCGGGGCCCAGCACAGCGGAGGCAACGAGGCCAGCCCGGCGGCCCGACGTGAGGGGACCACGCATGCCCGTCGCACCTCCACCCCGCCGCCCGATCGGCCCCGCCGCTGCCGCCGCCGCGCTGGCCATGACGCTCGTGATGTCGGGCGCCTCGTCCGCCGTCGCCGGGGGCGCCTCCCCCGCTCCGCAGCCCGAGGCCGGCTCGTTGTACGTCGACTGGGAGAGCTCCACCCTGCAAGCCGCCGAGCAGCTCAGCGGGCAGGCACGTGACGACGCCGTGCTGTTGGGCAGCTTCCCCTCGGGCACGTGGTTCACCTCCGGGACCCCGGCCCAGGTCCAGGCCGCCGTCGACGAGCACGTCACCGCCGCCGCCGCCGAGGGCGCGGTCCCGCTGCTCGTCGCCTACAACGTCCCCTACCGCGACTGCGCGCAGTACTCGGCCGGCGGCGCGGCGGACACCGCGGAGTACACCGCGTGGATCGACGCGTTCGCGGCAGGCATCGGCGACCGTGACGCCTACGTGGTGCTCGAGCCCGACGGCCTCGGCATCATCCCCTGGTACACCACGGTCAACGGCGACTCCGAGTGGTGCCAGCCGGCCGAGGCCGACCAGGCCACCGCCGCCTCGGAGCGCTTCGTGCAGCTCAACCACGCCGTGGACGCCCTCGCCGCGCTCCCGGCCACGAAGGTCTACCTCGACGGCACCCACAACGGCTGGCTCGGGGTGGGCGACGCCACCGACCGCCTGATCAAGGCGGGCGTCGAGCGCGCCGACGGGTTCTTCCTCAACGCGTCGAACTACCAGGCCACCGAGAAGGTCTCCCGATACGCCGGCTGGGTCTCCGACTGCCTCGCACTGTCCACCCAGACGTGGTGGGAGCCGCAGTGGTGCGCGAGCCAGTACTACCCGGCGAGCCCGGACGACCTCAGCACCTGGCACCTCACGGACGCCGCCTATGACACGGCCTTCGCCGACACCGGCCTGACCCGTGACCGTCCCGCCCAGAAGCACGCCCTCATCGACACCAGCCGCAACGGCCAGGGCCCGTGGACCCCGCCCGCCGGGAAGTACACCGACGCCGAGGACTGGTGCAATCCGCCCGGGCGCGGCCTGGGACTGCGCCCGACTCTGCAGACCGGCGACCCGGTGATCGACGGCTACGTGTGGATCAAGGTGCCGGGCGAGTCCGACGGCAAGTGCTACCGCGGCACCGGCGGGCCGCTGGACCCCGAGCGGGGCATCGAGGACCCGGCCGCCGGCGGCTGGTTCCCCGAGCAGGCCGCCGAGCTCATCGCCCTCGCCGTGCCGCCGGTCGAGGCGCCCGCCTGCCGGGTGAAGTCCGTGGTGCACGGCTCCTGGCCCGGCGGCTTCATCGCCCAGGTCTGGGTGACCAACACCGGCACGACGCCCCTGTCCGGCTGGGACCTGCGCTTCGCCCTGACAGGCGGAGGGAAGGTCGTGGACTCCTGGAACGTGGACCTCAGCCAGTCCGGCCAGGTCGTGGACGCAGGCAACCTGAGGTGGAACGCGCGACTCAACCCGGGCAGCACCGTGACCTTCGGGTACGTCGGATCCGGCGCCTCGGGCGACACCTCGCTGCTGCGGCTCCTCGACGGGAAGGCCTGCAGCGTGGGGTGAGGGTGCGATCACCCGGGGAGTCCCTCACGGCGCCCCCCAGTCGGCCGATGGTCTAGGTGTGGAGCGACGACGCCTTCCTGCACACCTGGCCGTGGCGCTGGGGGGCGCCCTGCTGTGCGCGCTCTACGTGGTCAGCAGCGGGTTGGCGCGCAGCGTCGTGCTCGTGCTGGCGAGCGCGGCGCCCGCCGCGGTGGTGCTCACGCATCTGGCCCGCCGTCGATTCGCTCGATCGATCCCGTGGCGGTTCCTCGCGCTCGGGCTCACGTCGCTGACGGTGAACGGCCTCGTGTGGCTCGCGCAGGTCGGCCTCGGCGACCACACGGTCGCCGAGGGGCCGATCGCCGCCGGGTCGCTCATCGCGGGGTACCTGCTCCTGCTCGTCGGCGCCGTCCTCATGCTCACCCCGTTCGCTCGCCACGACGGCGGGACCCTCGTCGAGGCCGGAGTGGGGTGGCTCGCGTTGGCGAGCGTGCTGTGGGTCGTGCTCCTGCACCCGGCCCTGGTACGCCAGGCAGCCCCCGGGCCCGAACGCCTCAACACCCTCCTCATGGTGCTGCTGGTCAGCGGGATCGCCGGGATGCTGCTGTCCATCGCTGTGGTGAACCGCGCCGCCCGGCCCGCCCTGCTGTACCTGCTGCTGGCGGTGACGCTCACGCTCCTCGGGACGGTCGCCCGGACCCAGACGTACTCCGCCGCCGACGGGAGCTCCGCGCACTGGATCGGCCTCGTGTGGATCGTCGCCTACGCCGCGGTCGGCGCCGCGTCAGTGCACCCGTCCTCCTCCGCACTGACGGCGCCGGCTGAGGCGCCCGCCGACCGGTTGAGCATCACGCGGCTCACCCTCTTGGGCCTCGCGCTCGGCCTCAACCCGGTGCTCGCCGGCATCCAGCAGGCGCTCCGTGGGGACGTGGACTGGATGCTGCTCACCGTCTCCACACTGGCGATCGTGCCGCTCGTCGTGATCCGCATCGGACGGCTCGCCCGCCGCCAGGAGGAGGCCGAGGCGGCGCTCGCCCACCTCGCGTCGCGTGACGAGCTCACCGGCCTGGTGAACCGCCGCATCGCGATCGCGCATCTGACCGACGTCCTCGCGAGGGTCGAGGCGGGCGCCGTGCCGGGCGTCACGGTGCTGTTCCTCGACGTGGACGGGCTCAAGGCCGTCAACGACCAGCACGGCCATGGCGCGGGGGACGCGGTGATCTGCGCCGTCGCCCGGCGAGTCGACCGCGCCTCGGGGCCTGACGCGCTCACGGCCCGGATCGGCGGCGACGAGATCCTGGTGGTGGCCGTGGGCAGCACCGAGCGGCGGGACGCGCTGGGCGGGGGTGGGCGCGGCGGGCTGGACGGCAGCGTCGAGATCGGCGACGGGGTGCGCGTCTCGGCGACCGCGGCGCTGGGCGACTCCTGGGTGGGCGGCGGCGAGCACGCCGACGCGGCCCGGGTGATCGCGGAGGCCGACCGGGCCATGTACCGGGACAAGCACCGGCAGGCGGAGCACGGCCGACGGTGAGCAGGACCAGAGCCCGAGACGCGACACGGGCGTGAGCTGCTGCTCACGCCCGTGCGTCGCTCACTCCCACTCGATGGTGCCCGGCGGCTTGCTCGTCACATCGAGGACCACCCGGTTGACCTCCGGCACCTCGTTGGTGATGCGCGTGGAGATCGTCGCGAGCACGTCGTAGGGCAGGCGCGTCCAGTCGGCCGTCATCGCGTCCTCGGAGGACACGGGGCGCAGCACGATCGGGTGGCCGTAGGTGCGGCCGTCGCCCTGCACGCCCACCGAGCGGACGTCGGCGAGCAGCACCACGGGGCACTGCCAGATCTCGCGATCCAGTCCGGCCTTCGTGAGCTCCTCGCGGGCGATCGCGTCGGCCGCGCGCAGCGTGTCGAGGCGATCGGCGGTGACGTCGCCGACGATGCGGATGCCCAGGCCCGGCCCGGGGAACGGCTGGCGCCAGACGATGCCCTCGGGCACGCCGAGCTCGAGGCCCACCGCCCGCACCTCGTCCTTGAACAGCGCGCGCAGCGGCTCGACGAGCTCGAACTGCAGGTCGTCCGGCAGGCCGCCCACGTTGTGGTGGCTCTTGATGTTGGCCGCGCCCTCGCCGCCGCCCGACTCGACGACGTCGGGGTACAGGGTGCCCTGGACCAGGAACTTCACGTCCTCGCCGTGGGCGCCGGCGTCCGCGACGACCTCGCGCGCGGCGTCCTCGAAGACGCGGATGAACTCGCGGCCGATGATCTTGCGCTTGGTCTCCGGGTCGCTCACGCCCGCGAGCGCGGACAGGAAGCGCTCACGCGCGTCCACGACCATGAGCTTGACGCCCGTGGCGGCCACGAAGTCCTGCTCGACCTGCTCGGCCTCGCCCGTGCGCAGCAGCCCGTGGTCCACGAAGACGCAGGTGAGCTGGTCGCCGACGGCCTTCTGCACCAGCGCGGCGGCCACCGACGAGTCGACGCCACCCGACAGGGCGCAGATCACGCGGGCGTCACCGACCTGCGCGCGGATCGCGGCGACCTGGTCGGCGATGACGTTGCCAGGGTTCCAGTCGGGCTTGAGCCCGGCGCCCTGGTAGAGGAAGTTCTCGAGGGCCTTCTGGCCGAGCGGGGAGTGCTTGACCTCGGGGTGCCACTGCATCCCGTACAGGCGCCGCTCGCGGTCCTCGAACGCGGCGACGGGCGAGCCGGCCGACGTCGCGAGCACCTCGAAGCCCTCGGGCGCGGCGTGCACCGCGTCGCCGTGGCTCATCCACACCGACTGCTCGTCGGGCGAGCCGGCCAGGAGGGTGCCCTCGTCGGACACCTCGACGGCCGTGCCGCCGTACTCACGGGCGCCGGTGTGCGCGACGACGCCGCCGAGGGCGTTCGCCATGGCCTGGAAGCCGTAGCAGATGCCCATGACCGGCACGCCGGTCTCGAAGAGCGCGGCGTCGACCGACGGGGCGCCGTCGGCGTACACCGAGGCGGGGCCGCCGGACAGGATGATCGCGGCCGGGTCCTTCGCGAGGATCTGCTCGACGCTCGCGGTGTGCGGCACGATCTCGGAGTACACGTTCGCCTCGCGCACGCGGCGCGCAATGAGCTGGGCGTACTGCGCGCCGAAGTCGACGACGAGGACAGGCCGGGGGGTCTGCGGAGAGGACTGTGTCACCCCGGCAGGATAGTCGCCCCAGCCGGGAGGCCCGTCCCCCGGACCGCTCAGCGAGCGGCCGCGGCAGGACCTGCTGAGATGCGGGCCAGCGCGTCGGCGTGCACCCGGCGCTCCAGCACGAAGGACATCACGGGCACGACGCCCGCGAGCGCGAGCGTGACCAGGCGGCTGAGCTTCCAGCGCATCTTGGACCAGAGGTCGATGACCGCCGCGAGGTAGACGACGTAGACCCAGCCGTGAATCGGCGCGATCCACCACCCCAACACGTCGTTCACCTCGCCGTCCGCGCCCACGCCGTTCACCTGGAACACGTACTTGAGCACGATCTCCAGTGTCAGCACGAGCAGCATCACGCCGGTGATCCACGCCATCGCCCGGTAGCGGCCCAGCGCGCCGCGCTGCTTGGCGGCCCGGGGGTCGACCGCGGCGGGTCCGGCGTCGGTCGTCGGGGTGGTCTCGCCGTGGGTCATCTCGGGTCCTCTCGTGCGGCGCCGTCAGCGCCTGTCGCGTCGTGGCCGCCCTGATTCTCCCCCACGAGCGCGCTTGCGCCGTCAGCTCGCGGCGGCGGCGCCCCCATCGAGCACGCGGATGCTGTCCTGGATGCCCTCGACCA
Organism: Cellulomonas timonensis; assembly: GCF_900046455.1. GTDB lineage: Bacteria > Actinomycetota > Actinomycetes > Actinomycetales > Cellulomonadaceae > Cellulomonas_A > Cellulomonas_A timonensis. Next base: position 242,256 of record NZ_FCOT01000009.1, on the reverse strand, counting down.
GGTCCTCGGGCAGGTCCACGCCGCTGAGCTGCAGCGCCACGGTCGTCCCGGAGGCGGGCGCGGCCGCTGCCCAGAACACCCCCTGGAACGTGGTCCCCGCGCCGTCGACGTAGGTGTAGTCGTTGCGGACGACCTCGAGTGAGTCCGTCTCGACGGGGGTCGAGGTCGCCGTCGACGTGTAGCCCGGCACGCCGCCGATCTGGGCGCCCGCGACGAACGTCGACAGGCCCTCGTCGGCCCCGTCCTGGCCGAAGTCGGGGCTGCCGATGAGCAGCGCGGACGCGTCGGCGAGGTCCTCGGCGTCGGCCCATCCGACAGTCCACAGCTCATCGCCGTCGGCTGTCGCGACCCACCCCTCGGGGACCGCGACCGACAGGTGGCCCACCTCATGCCGGGTCCAGCCGTCCGGGGTGCTGGGGCTGGAGCCGGACGTGCACGCGGTCAGGGCTGTCGCGACGACGGCGCCGGTGACGAGCAGCCGGGCGCGGCGACGGGCGGCGGTGATCATGCGGGGGGACCTCCGAGGTAGGACGCGGTGGGTGGGGGTGGGGACGCCGGCGGTGTCCAAGCGCGCGCCACGAGCATGCCAGTGGCTGTCCCTTATACACATCCGACCCCGCCGACGCTCGTACGCCCGCGGCCCTCGTACGCTCGTCTCCCGTGCCGCCGGCGGTGTCCAAGCGCGCGCCACGAGCATGCCAGTGGCGGCGCCTGCGGCGAGCGCGATGGCCAGCGGGACGACGGCGAGCGTCGCCGCGGCGCCGGAGGCGAGCGCGTCACCCGCGCGGGCGGCCGCCGCGAGCCCGAGGGCGAGGGCGAGCACAGCGACGGGCGCCGCGACGACCACCCCGGCATGCCAGGTCGGGCGGGTGCGCGGGCGCAGCGTGACGGTGCCGGCGACGACGCCCAACAGCGGCGGCACCACCAGGAAGGCCCAGGACGCGCCCACGCTGCCCTCGCCCATCCCGCCCGCGAGCAGCACGCCCACCAGCAGCAGCGCCCCGATGTAGCCGGCCACGCTGAGCAGCCACGGTCGCAGCCAGGTCTTCATCGCTCGTCCCACCCCGCCCCTCACTTGCACTTCGCGTCGTCGATCATCGCGCGGTTCCCGTCGGTGCCCGGCGCGCCCAGGAACTTCGCGCCGGTGCTCGTCGCGGTGGCCTCCTCGGCGCTCAGGTTGAACCCGAACTCCCAGCCCTTCTTGACGGCCATGCCGAACTCCCAGGAGTCCTTGACGTTGTGGTACGTCACCTCGCTGGTCTTGGCCTGCTCGTACATGAGCTGCAGGAACGGGTCGCTCGAGGGCTGGTCGGGGATCATCGCGCCGAACGGCAGCGTCAGGGCCGTGCCCGCGCCGGTGCGCTCGGACATCCACTGCGACACGAGCTCGCGGTTGGTGTCGTCGACCGTGAGGGACGTGGTGGTGACCACCGAGTTGGTCTCCTTCTCCCCAACGCCGCCGCTCACGCTCTTGAACGTGTTGTTGCCGATCGAGCCGCCCCCGCCGTACTCGTACGCGCTCTTGAACGTCAGCTTCGCGAGCTTGCCGTCCGCGTCATACGTCGTGGTGAAGGCGCCGTCGACCTTCCCCTCGCCGGTGAGGTGCCCCAGGATCACGTCGGCTCCCGCGGAGCCGGAGCCCGAGACCTCGTATGTGTAGCTGCGCTCGCCCGTGTCATGGTTGTTCATCACGATGACGCTGCCTGACGCCTTCGCCGAGAGGTTGAACCCGAGCTTGGGGTCGAGGAGCTTCTCCTCGCCGTCGGCCCCCTTGGTGCCGGTGCCCAGCCGCGTGCCGGCGCTCGCCTTGAGCGCCGCCTCGAGGCCGATCTTCGAGTAGCTGATCTTCGGGTCCTTGGGCGCGTCGATGAACCCGTCGCTGATCAACAGCCAGAGCGAGATGCCCGCGGCGCCCTCGCTCTGGAGCTGCATCTGCTGGATGAGGTAGTCGTCGAGCTGCTCCTTCATGGACTCCCACTGCTTGCCGTCCTCGAACTCCCACGTCGAGCCGTACTCGAACTTCAGGTCGGCGCCCAGGCTCACGTTCACGCCGGCGTTCTTGCCGTCGCCGAGCTTGCCCGCGTCGAAGGTCTTGCTCGTGACCGCGCCGTTGGCCCCGACCGACGCGCCGTCGGTCAGCGTGGCCCGCACGGTGCCATCCGAGAACTCCTGCACGACGAAGCCCGAGCTGTCCCCGAGGGTGACGAACCAGATCTTCACCTGGGCGTTGTACGTCTCGCTCTTCGAGCTGAGCATGCACACGCCGGGGTGGAGGTCCTCATCCGTCGGCCCGTCGGCGACGACCGGCGCGGGTCCCGTGTCGCACCCGCCCGGGCCGAACCCCGCCGCCGAGGAGAAGCGGCACAGCGCGCCGGTGATCTGCCCGGGGTACGCCGCCACCCCCGCCACGATGCCCGCGACGAGCAGCACCGCGACGCTCACCATGCCCAGCATCTCCAGCGAGCCGATGCCCGCCTCACGCCGCGCCCTGCGCTCGCGCGCCTCGGCGTCCTCGCCTGTGCGTCCCACGTCACGCCCCTCGGGTCTCGTCCTGCCTGGACGCTATCCGCGCATAGACGCGCAGGTCGTGGGCCCGTGGGCCCGTCACGGACTCAGGTTCCTGGGCCCGGTGAGACCCAAGGGTCAGCGGCGCGCCACCGGCAGGCCCTCGATGGCTGGGAAGCCGGGCAGCTCGAGCGAGACGGTCGTCGTCGCCGTGTCGAGCGCGGGGAACGTCGCCGAGAGCGGCTGCCCCACCTGGGACATCCGGGGGGGCGACCCCGCGCACGAGCACAGCGTCTTGTCCGGGTCTGCCTGTGACACGCCCACGAACGGCAGCAGCCGCAGGCCCGCTCCGGCGTCGACGATCGCCACGTCGCGGATGTCGGCGGTCAGCGGCCGCAACTGGTTGAAGAACGTGAGCGGCAGCATGGGGTTCGAGTCGTCGACGGCGCGCAGCGTGAACCGCACGAGCGTGCTCACCTCGTCGGCGGCGACCTCCGTGACCTCGACTTCGGCGGGGATGCTGCGAGGGCCGTCGAGAAGGGCGCCGGTGACCGTCGCCAGCACCGTGGACGTGCCGATGTCCCCCTCCAGCACGGCCTGCTCGAGCTCCGCGACGGTCCAGTCGTCGCTGGCCTGTGTCTCGGCGACCTCGGTGGGCGCGGGCTTCGGCGACGGGTCGTCGGATGAGCACGCGGCGAGCATCGCGGACAGCGCCAGGGCGGCCACGACTGCCCTGGAGCGGCGGTGGCTGGTCAGGCGGCGGCTGGTCATGAGACCCCCTGCACGGAGTAGACGACGGTGACGCGGCGGTTGGCCTGCTTGCCCTCGTCGGTCGCGTTGGACGCCACGGGCTCGGACTCGCCCCGGCCCACGGACGTGAACGTCACGGCGGCGCCGCTCGCGGGCTGCAGCACGCCGAGCACAGCGGCCGCACGCTGCTCCGAGAGCGTCTGGTTGAACGAGTCGGAGCCATCCGAGTCGGTGTGGCCGGCCACGACCACCTCGCCGGCGCCGCGGGCCTGGATGTCGGCGGCGACAGTGGCGAGGACCTGCTGGGCCTCGGCGGACAGGTCGGCCGAGCCGCTGGCGAACAGGACGTTCGCGTCGAGGGTCACCGCGACCTGCTCGGTGGTCTCCTCCACCGCTGCCGTCCCGGCGATGTCGCTGGTGCGGCGGGTCAGGGTGTACAGCCGGCTCGAGGGGTCCGCGCCGGCCAGCTCCGCGCCGCTGGGCGTCTGGGGCCAGCCGTCGCCCAGCCGGGGCGCCGGCTCGCCGCTCACGGGGGTGAGGGCGCCGTCCTCGACGGGCACGTCGCCCACCGCTGTCCCCCACGGCATGACCACCTGCACCGTCTCGACCCCCGGCGGCAACTCGGGGAACACCGCCCAGCCGACGCGCAGCGCACCGGCCTCGCCGGCCAGCTTCGTGACGTCGGAGGCGAAGGTGGTCGTCGGGTCTGCGACGGGCCGATACGCGATGAGCCCGACGGGGTCGATCAGCGCCACGTCGACTGCGCGGCTCATCTGATACGGATACGACGAGTTCGGGAACGCCCACGTCGGGCTGATCTTCTCCGCGCCCTGCCCGCGGGCCATGCCCAGCGAGTAGTACAGGACTGTCCCGCCGTCGATCCGGCGCACGCCGTGCACCGCGCCCCGGATCTCGGGGTTGGTGTCCAGCTGGAACCCGCGGTAGGCGAACGTGCCGTGCACCGGGATGCGCTGCCCGTCCACGCTCACCCCGCCGGGCGGCAGCGCCCGGTCGTCGCCGGGCGCCGCGGTGGCCGTCGCACCGCCGAGGAGCATGGCCGCAGTGGCCAGGATCGCGAGCGCACGGGTGGTGCGCGCTGGTCGTCGGGGGCTCATGCGGCGGACCTCATCGTGCGGCCTTTCGTCGGGGCGTGCGGTGACACGTGGACCTGGCGCGGGCGCTGACCTGCGTCAACGGACCAGGTGCGGTTCGAGTGCGCTCGTCAACCAGGACCGTACGGGACCTTCGAGCGCGGCGCGCGGCCGTGTCCAGCCGCTGTCGTAGCCGGGGCAGGTGAAGCGGTGCTCGGACTCGATGATCGGCACGGGCTCGGGCTCCTCCTCCGGCTCGTCTGGATCGTCCGGATCGGGGGTCGCCTCGGGGTCGGTCGGCTCGGGCGTCGGCACGGGCTCGTAGCCCACCACCACGTCGCGCGAGTCCCCCGCGCAGCGGGCCAGCGCCACCCCCAGTGCCGCGACCGCGTCCCGCTCGGCGCGCTGGCCGTCTGGCATCTGCTCGCGCAGCCACGTGCGCACCTCGACCTCGTCCCGCCACGGGTCCTGGGCGTACCCCACGAGCTCCCCGCCGTTGCGGGTGGCGTAGTCACTGGCCTGCGTGTGCCCGCGCGCGGGGCCGAGCAGCGACCCGTACGTCGTGGCGCCGAGCACCACGTCGCCGACGTGGTCGAGCGCGACCTTGCGGACCTCCTCCGCGCCGGCCAGCGCCGCGGCGTCAGCGGCGGTCTGGGTGCGGCCGGCCTGATCGGTGCCCTGGAGCAGCGGAAGGACGGCGAGGAACAGCAGCGCGACGACGCCCACGGCGACGACCACGAGGACGGCGCTCGTCGCGAGCCCGTCCTCACCTCGACCGTGCGCGCGCGCCCTCGCGACCAGGCTCCGCGTCATCGTCTCCCCCACGTCTCTCGGGCCAGACATGCCGTCGCGGCGACGCGGTGGCCCCTCCGCCACCGCGCCGCCGCGCCGCCCTGCTGTGGTGCGGGCGATCAGCCGCCCGCGTTGCCGATCTCGTCGAGCTTCGTGCTGATCTTCGTGCCGAGGTCGAAGCTGTTGAACGCGCCCACGAGCGCGACCACCAGGATCGCGGCGACGATGACGATGCCCAGGTACTCCAAGGTGCCCTGGCCCAGCTCCCGCTGCTCCAACGCCTTCTGCAGGCGGATCTTCGTGGCGACGAACATGCGAGTCATGGTGGTGCTCCCCGTCCTGAGTGCCGACCGGGAGCCGGTCGGCGGAGTCTGCTGCCCGGAGCCGCGCCGGCCCCTCGTTGACGCTTCTCACGCTAGGCGCGACCTGCTGGCGCGCGCCGGGTCCACGGGCCCAACTCCGGGCCCATTCCCGCAGGTCCCGCGCCCGGGTCCGGCGTCCCGCCGAGCCACACCGAGACGGCCTCGGCCCGGGTCCGCACGCCCAGCTTCGCGAAGATGTGGTTGATGTGGTTCTTGACGGTCTTCTCCGACAGGAAGCACTCCGCGGCGATCTCCGGGTTGGTGCGACCCGACGCGACCAGCTCCATGACCTCCTGCTGGCGCGCCGACAGGCCCACGTCCGGCCGGAGGGGGGCGACGGGCGCGGGCGGCGCGGCGAACAGGCCGCGGACCGCGCCCGCGGCGGTCTCCGAGAGCAGGAACGCCCCGTCGGCCACGGCCAGCACCGCGCGCTCGAGCTCATGCGGCTGGAACTGCCCATGCACCAGGTACCCGTTGGCCCCGGCCTCGATCGCGGCGCGCACCACCTCGGGGGCGTCGGAGTACGTGAGCATGAGCACCTTGGACCACTGGCGCACCTCGGCCGCCACCTGCACGCCGTCGCGGCGCGGCATCCGCACGTCGAGCAGCACCACGTCGGGCAACGTCGCGCGGACCACCCGCACGGCCTCCTCGCCGTCCGCGGCCTCGCCCACCACCCGCAGGTGGTCGGACGCGCCGATCAGGCTGCACAGGCCCATGCGGATCACCGAGTTGTCGTCGACCACCACGACCGTGACCTGCCGCAGCGCCGCGTGGTCGGCCGGGACACCGGCCAGCACCGCCGCCCGCTGCGCCACGTGGGGGCTCTCAGGGTGCTGCATGGACGTCCTCCTCGACAGGGTGGCGGACCAGGACGCGCGTCCCGTGTCCGGGAGCTGACTCGACCCGCACGCCCGCGCCGATCTCCCGCGCGCGCTCATGCATGCCGGTCAGCCCGAAGTGGCCGCGCGGGCTGGAGCCGTCGGCGCGGGGGGCGAAGCCGCGCCCGTCGTCCTGCACGGCCAGCAGCACCACGCCGCCGGGGGCGCCGCTGAAGGTCACGCGCACCAGGCGCGCGCCGGCGTGGCGCCGCACGTTCTCCAGGGCCTCGCCGAGGATCGCGAGCAGCTCGTAGCGGATGCTCGTGGGCAGGTCCACGACGGCGGCGCACTCGACGCGGCAGGCCACGCCCGTCGACTCCTGCCAGCGCGCGCACTCGTCGTGCAGCACCTCGGCGAACGGGCGGTCGGGCTGGTCGGCGCGCATCCGCACCAGCAGCGCGCGCGCCTCGTCGGACGCCTGCTGGGCGCCGGCGGCCAGCCCGTGGGCGTGCTGCACGGCGGCCTCGGGGTCGCGCTCCACCCACAGGGGCAGCGCCTGCGCGCCCAACGCGATGCCGTGCAGCGTCTTGCCGAGCGAGTCGTGCATCTCGCGGGCGAGCCGGGCCCGCTCGTCGGCGGCGACCGCCACCTCGCGGACCAGCGCCAACTCCCGCCCGGCCTCGACCTGCAGCGCATGCGCCCTGCGGATGGCGGACCCGACGGCGGTGAGGCACAGGTACAGCGCCGGCACCCCGAGCCCCACCATGAAGCTGCGGTCGGCGTCCGGGTCGCCCGCGGCCACGAGCAGGTAGCCCGCGACGAGCACCACGACGGTGGTCAGGGACGTCCGGGCCGCGAACAGCATGCCCAGCACCAGCGCGGTGGGGAACGTCGAGAGCACCATCGGGCTCTCCACCCCCAGCACCGCGACCACCGCCAGGTTGACCAGCACGTCCCCCACCACGGCCAGCGGGTGGCGCACCACGAAGTCCATCGTCCCCGGGCTCAGCAGGCACGCGAGGCTCGACGCGGACATCGCCAGCACGCAGGCCAGCACGGGGGCCGTCATCGTCTCACCGACCATGCCGAGCAGCCCGACCATGATGGCCCCGAGGCGCACGAGCAGCGCCACCGAGACGATCTGCCGGGTGAAGTCGTGCGCGGCGCGGGGCGATCCGGGGCCGAGCACGCCCGAGACGGCGCTCACAGCCCACCGAGCAGGGATCCGAGGTCCACGTCGGAGCCGACGTACAGCCCGATGACGATGAACACGAGGGCGCCGGGCACCAGCACGAGCGACGTCACGAGCGTCACCCGGGGCGAGGTCCGGGCCGCCGCCTGCCGCTGCCGCTGCCCGCTGTCCCGCCGCATGTCTGCCGCGATCTGCCGCAACGACTCCGCCAACGGGGCGCCGAGCTCCTGGGACTGCAGCAGCGCGGAGACGAACTGGCCGACGGGCTCCGACGACGAGCGGCGCCGCAGGTCGGTGAACGCCTGGCGCACCGACGCGCCGTTCGCGATCTGCTGGAGGGTGAGCGCGACCTCGTCGGCGAGCGGGCCGTGGAACCGCTCCGCGACCCGCGCGAGGGCCGCCCGGAAACTCACCCCCGCCATCACGGTGACCGCCAGCACGTCGAGGAAATCGGGCAGGTCGCGGTCGATGCGCTCACGGCGGCGGCGCTGCGCCGCGGCGACCCGGCTGAGCGGGAGCACCACCGGCACGGTCAGGCCCAGCAGCGCCATCAGCACGTTGCCCTGCAGCAGCAGCACCACCAACACCGGGGCGATGAGCAGCGCCCACCAGGCGGTGCGCTCGAGGTAGCCGTCGACGGTGAGGCCGTCCGGCCGGCCCGCCTCGTCGATGCGCCGCTGCAGCGCGGCCAGCCGCCCCGGGCCCAGCATCCGGCGCAGCCCGGGCACCCGGCGCCGGGCCATCCGCTGGAAGGGCGACTCGCCCTCGGCGCGGCGGCGCTGCTGGCCGCGCAGCAGGGACAGGTCCTCGACGGCCAGGGTCGCCAGCGCGTCGCTGCGCATCTGGCGGTAGCCCACCAGCAGCAGCACCACGCTGAGCGCCCCGAGCAGCGCGATCCCGAGCACAATCAGCGGGCTCATCCGTGGAACCTCGTCATCCGGCGGATCAGCACGAAGCCGCTGACGAACAGCGTCCCGCCCACCACGAGGCCCGCCCGGCCGAGCCAGGACGCGGTCATGGCCTCGACGGTGCCGGGCTGGATCCCGTTGAGCAGGAACAGCAGGCCGAAGCCCATGCCGATCACCAGGTACCCGGTCGACGTGGACTGCGCGAGCGTCGTGCGCACCTCGCGGCGAATCTCCTTGCGCTCGTCGAGCGTGTCCGCGATGTCCCGCAGCGCGGACACGAGCGAGCCTCCCGATCGGGCGCTGACCAGCAGCGTCGAGACGAGCACCGACACCTCACGCGAGGGCAGGCGGTCCTCGAGCCCGGACAGGGCCTGGTCGAGGCTGTCGCCGAAGCGCATGCGCGACGCGACGCGTCGCAGCTCGGGGCCGGCGGGCGCGGCGAGCTCGTCGGAGGCGACGAGGATCGCCGCGGCGATCGACAGGCCCGCACCGGTCGCGTTGGACAGCACGCGCGCGAGCTCGGGCATCTGCGCCACGAACTGCTCGTTGCGCCGCTCCTTGGCCCGGCTCAGGTACGCGCGGATGCCGACGACCACCGCGACGACGCCCAGCAGGCCGAGCACCGGCGCGAGCCCCACGGCGAGCACCCACCCGACCATGACGCCGCCGCCCACGGCGGCGCCCGCCACGAGCAGCGCGGGCTTGTCGTCGACGCCGGCCAGCAGGAGCTGCCGCTCCACCCATCGGCCCGGGGTCGTGCGGCGGAACGCGCGGTCCCACCGCACGAACGCGCGGTCCCCGCCGAGCGCGACGTCAGCGGTGGCTCCCGTGACCAGCGCGCGCCGCCGCGCGGACACCGACGCCAGGTCGCGGATGCCCGCGACGAGCAGGGCGCATCCGGCCACGACGCACACCAACAGCGCCAGGACCATCACTGCGCGGCTCCCGTCTGGCCGGCGTGCTCGGCCGGCAGCTCGCCGGCGATCCGCAGCTTGTCGCGCAGCGCCTGGGGCAGCGGGTGCTGCACGAAGCGCCCGGGCGGCCCGGCGCCGTTCGGCGCCTCGGGGTCCCAGCGCATCAGCGGGCGCACGTCGAAGTCGTCGCGGTGCCGCGACGCCACATACCCGACCTCGACCACGCGACGCGTGCCGTCCGAGCCGCGCAGCAGCTGCACCACGAGGTCGACGGCGTTGTTCACCTGGTCGCGCAGCGCGTGGAACGGGACCTCGACGTCGCTCATCGACGCGAGCGTCTCGAGCCGCACCAGCGCGTCGCCCGTGGTGTTGGCGTGCACGGTGGCGAGCGAGCCCTCATGGCCCGTGTTCATCGCCTGGAGCATGTCGAGCGCCTCGCCGCCACGCACCTCGCCGACGATGATGCGGTCGGGGCGCATGCGCAGCGCGTTGCGCACCAGGTCGCGGATCGTCACCTGGCCGTGGCCCTCGACGTTCGCGGGGCGGGTCTCCAGGCGCACCACGTGCTCCTGGGGCAACGACAGCTCGGCGGCGTCCTCGATGGTGATGATGCGCTGCTTGCCCTGGATGAAGGCCGACAACGCATTGAGCATCGTCGTCTTCCCCGACGACGTGCCCCCCGAGACGATGATGTTCATCCGGGCCCGCACACATGCCGCGAGCAGTCCGGCGGTCGCCGCGTCGAGGCTCCCCCGGTTCAGCAGCTCGTCAAGGCCGTACGCCTTGGGGAACAGCCGGATGGTGACCGTGGGGCCGTCGAGCGCCAGGGGCGGCAGCACCACGTGCACACGCGCGCCGCGCGGCATCCGGTCGTCGGGGGGCAGGCGCGCGTCGACCATCGGGCTCGACTCGTCCACGCGCCGGTTCACCGTCGAGACGATGCGGTCGATGGTCTGCCGAAGCTGGTCCTCGGAGGCGAACACCTGGGCCACGCGCTCGACCTGGCCGAAGCGCTCGACGTAGATCGTGTCGTGCCCGTTGATCATGATCTCGGAGACCGTGTCGTCGGCCAGCAGCGGCTCGAGCACCCCCAGCCCGATGGACTCGTCGACCACCCGGCGGATCAGCGCGTTGCGCTCACGGGTGGTGAGGATGACGCCCTCGGTGGACACCAAGTGCGCCACGACCCGCTCGAGGCGGATGCGGCGCTGGCCGGTGTCGAGCCGGCTCAACTCGTGCAGGTCGACCTCGTCGAGCAGCTTGCGCTTGAACGACGCGACGAGCCCCTCGTCGAGGTCGGCACGCGAGGCCGTGGCGGAGGCGAGCGCGTCGGCGGCCTCGGTGGCGTCACGGCGCGCGTCGCCGGTCCACTCGCTGAACCCCGTCCTCATGGCATGACCGCCGTGCGCTCGATGACGACCTCGGGCAGGAACGCCAGGCCCGGCGCCCGCAGTTCGAGGCGCACGGCGCCGTCGCCCGGATAGGTGATCCGCTGCGCGGTCAGGCCGCCCGGGAGCGACGCGTCGACGGCGGCCTCCACGGAGCGGCCCAGGCTCATGGCCCGGGCGCCGTCCCGCACCGCTTGATTGGCGGCCTGCGTCGCGAAGACCACGGCGCACACCTGGAACAGCACGAGCACGACGACCACGATGATCGGCAGCGCGCCGACCATCTCGATGCTCGCGCTGCCGCGCTCGCGGCCCACACCGCCGCGCAGCCGGTGCGTCGGGCGACTGCCCGACGATGCGCGCCGACCCCTCCGGAGGAAGGTCACGGCTCGCTCACCACCTGGCGGTCCACCCGCACGTCCCACGGGGTGCTGAACACGCCGGGCATCATCAGCGGCACCTGGGCCGCGACGCTCACGCTCGACCGGTCGGGCCCGCCGACCCCCACGTCGAGCCGGGCGCGCATCCCCGCCGGGAACACGTCCTGCGCGGCCTGGCGCACCGTCGCGTCGTCGGCGTGCAGCGCCACGGACCGGGCGGCGGCGGAGGCGGCGTGACCCGTCCACACGTAGGTCATGCCCGTCACGCCGAGCTGCCACAGCAGCGCGCACACCAGCGCGAGCCACGGCAGCACGCCGAGCAGGTCCACCGATGCGGAGCCGGTGTCGTCGCCGCGTCGCGGTCCCCGGCGCGGGCGGCGCCGCGACTCGGCCTCGACCAGTCCGGCGACGTCGTCGGGGCCGGCGGGCTGGGCGGCGCGGCGGACCGCGCCGATCTCCCGACCGAACGCCCGCAACGCCTTCCACCAGGCCGCGTCGTCGACGAGCTCGGGCGAGCGCGAGTTCGTGGCCCGCTCGAGCCGGCGGCCCAGATCCGGCATGACGGTCTGGAGCAGGGGTGCGGGCGAGATCCGCCGGGCGGTCTCGGGCTGCACCTCGTCGGAGCGGTTGTGCCGGTTGAGCAGCACGTGCACGTTCTCGGGCTTGCGCACCGCGAGCGACTCCCACCACCCGAGGTTGCGGCGCAGCGCGCGCAGGCTCACCAGGTCCGGGGTGACGACGGCGACGACCTCGGCGGCGATCTCGACGACAGCCGCCTGCACGGGGGTCACATGGGCGCCCACGTCGATCACCACGAGGTCGTACTGCTGCCGCAGCAGCGCGATGATCTGCCGCACCGCCGCCGGGGTCACGAACTCGACCTCGCGCACGTCCTCGGGCGGCAGCAGCAGGTGCAGGCCCGACTCGTGCTCGAAGACGGCGTCCTGGACGGTGCGCACCGACAGGTCCTGGGAGACCTTCGCCAGGTCCGCGACGGAGGACCGGTACCGGGCGGCGACGAGGCTCGACACGTCGCCCTTCTCCAGGTCCAGGTCCACCACGAGCACCTTGTGCGCGGGCACCTCGCGGCGGATGTCCCAGCACAGGTGCGTGGCGATCGTGGTGGTCCCCACGCCGCCCTTCGAGCCCGCGACCGCCACGACGGTGGCCCGGCCGCGCACGCTGCCGTCGCCCGTGCCGCTGCTGGCCAGCAGCGTGCCCATGTGCCGCGACCACTCCAGCGCATTGACCACGCGCTGCTGCACCTCGGCGTAGGCCAACGGGTACGCCACGACGCCGCGCGCGCCCGCGTCCATCGCGGCGGACAGCGACTCGGGGTCGTTGTCGCTCGAGACCACCAGCGCCACCGACGCCGGGCGGCGCAGGCCCAGGTCGCGGATGACCTGGTGCGCGGGCTCGGGGCCGAGCTGGTCGTGGACGAGCACCACCTGTGGCTCATGCGCGAGCACGAGGGCCGTCAGCTCGGTGGTCGTCTCCGCGACGGCCACCACCTCGACATCGGCGGCCTCGGCGAGCTGCGCGCGCAGCTCATAGGCGAGCGACTGGTCGGCACAGCCGATGACGACGATCCCGGCCATCACTTCGTCCCCTCGGGCACGGCGACTCCGCCGAGCCTGCTCGCGTCGAAATCGCCCAGCTCGCCCGTGCGGTCCTCACCGGTCCCGGTGGGCAGCCCCACGAGGCGGACCTCCTCGGCGAAGGCCGACGCGTACGTGACCGCGAGCGCGTCATTCGGCTCCAGCGCGAGCGTCACGGGGACCACCCGCTGCTGCCCCGTCGAGCTCAGCTCGTCGACCTGCACCTGGCTGCCGCGCACCGACACCACCCGCACGTTCTGCACCAGCACGCGCACCTGCTTGGGCAGGCCCGGCACGTCGGAGAACACCGCGTAGATGTCGACGAAGTCGCCGGGCTTGACGCGGTCGGCCACCCCAGTGACCTCGTCCACCTTGATGGCGATCTCGCGCTCGGTGGGGCTCAGGTCGGACTTCGGCACGAGCATGTCGCTCGTGAGCATCGTGCCCTCCACCAGGTTGGTCCCCACCCGGCGGCCCACCAGCTCCTCCGCGGTGACCTGGGCCGACGACGACAGCCAGCGCGCCGGCACCTCGTCGGCCACCAGGTCCTCCTCGGTGAGCGCGGCGTAGGCGGGCACGGCCCCGGACGTCCGGTACACGGTGGCCAGCGATCCGACCTGGCTGGACACCGAGCCGACGTAGCCCGCGATGACCACGAACACGACGACCGCCAACAGGGCGGACAGCAGGACGAACAGCACTCCTCGGCGCTGACGGGGGTTCACAGCGGTGCTCCTAGCGGCTCGGGGACGACGACGGGTGTGGCCTCGACGTCGACGGGACGCACTCGGCAGTAGGGACAGTGGTGGCGGGCGATGACCGCGTCGCACACGGCGCATCGGACGAGCCGGGCGCCGTCGGGCGCGGCGAGACGCTGGTCGGCAGGGAGCGCGAAGAGCTCGACGGCGCGTGCGTGGCCGAACCGGCCGACCGCGTCGAGCACCAGGCCGTGCAGCTCGACGCACTCCGACGCGCCGGAGACGCCCAGCGCGGTGCGGAGCACCACGTCGGGCAGGCCGGGGGCCGCGCTGTACAGGGCCTCACGGGCGGGGGCGCCGTCCTCGGGCGACGGCGCGTCCCCGACGGTCAGCACCCCGGGGGCCGGGGCGACGGACACGACGAACCCCTGGCCACCGGGCAGCATGCTCCGCGCGTGCTGGCCGAGGCTCGGCGAGGGGCTCTCGAGGCGGGCGACGCTGGGCGTCCACGCACCGCTCCAGGTGCGCCGGGCGAGGTCCTCGACCGCGTCGGGCAGCAGCCCCGCGTCGAGGCGCGCGGCGGCGGCGTGCAGTGCCAGCACCACCAGGGCCGCGGGCCCATGGGGCAACGCGAGCCACGTCACCGAGGGGCCGGTGTCGGCGAGCAGCGCGGCGTGCCGGCGCAGCACCGCCTCGTGGCGCGCCTCCCCGAGCAGCAGCACATGCGTGGTCGCCCGAGGCAGCGCCTGGGGCAGCGCTGTGATGTCCGAGGGGTCGGCGAGCACCACGTGCGCATCACCGACAAGGGCGCGGACTCCGTCGGTGGGCTCGACCAGAACACCCACCGTGACCTGCTGAGACAAACGACCGCTCCTGACTTGTGGACCTCGGTCATGATTCGATGCCGGGGGCGCGGATGCACGGCGAGACGAAGGAATCCCCCGTATGGCCGCACCCGCGTCAGCCGCAGGAGTGGACATCTGACACGAATGCCGACATCGCGCCACACCTCGGAGGAACCGTGACCAACCCCGTCGTCCCGCTGTCGCTCGACGGGCGGGTCGTCGCCCAGGGCGAGCTCGCCGACACCTGGGCGCGGCGCCTGCGGGGCCTGCTCGGCCGGCGCGCGCTGCCCGACGCGCTCGTGCTGCGGCCCGAGAGCTCGGTGCACGGCATCGGCATGCGGGCGCCGCTCGACGTCGCCGTGCTCGCGGCGGACGGCACCGTCCTCGTCACCCGGGTGCTGCGCCCCTGGCGCGCGACCCTTCCGGTGCGCGGCGGGCACGCGGTGCTCGAGGCGCCGGTGGGCAGCTTCGCCCGCTGGGGGCTGCGCTTGGGGAGCAAGGTCACGCTCGGCGCCCCTGCCGAGCGTGCCGCACCCCAGGAGTGACCTCTCACGGCTCCAGCGTGGTGGACGGGGAAGCACTTCCCCTTGGGTCCCCGGGCCCAGCGCCAGGCCCACTCGGACGCGCGGTTTTGAGGCGCGGGGCCCAGCGGCGAGCAGGGCCGGGTCCTCACCCCGGGGAGCGCGGGGCGCCGGGGGCGGCGCGACGGAAAAGCGCTTCGGGCGTGTGGGCGCCTGCACGTACGGTGACCGACGTGCGTCATCTGCCCGTGCCCGATCCCGGCACCCCTCCGCTCTCCTCTCCCGCGGCCTTCCTCTGGTGGGTGGCGCGGCGGCAGGCGGGCCTGCTGACGGCCGGGGTCGCCGTCGGGATCGTCGGCGCGGTCACGGCCGCCGTCATGCCGTACCTGGTCGGCCGGATCGTCGACGGCGGGCTCGAGCACGGCCTGGGCGCGGAGCTGTGGAAGGGCTGCGCGGTGCTCGCCGCGGTCGGCCTGGTGCAGCTCGTCGCGAATGTGTGGGGGCACCGCCTGGACGTCGAGAACTGGCTGCGGTCGGCCTACCGCACCTCCCAGCTCGTGGGGCACCACGTGACCCGCACTGGCGACCGGGTCACCGCCGAGCTGCCGACCGGCGAGGTCGTGGCCACCGTCGCCACCGACAGCCACTGGCTCGGGGAGCTGTACGCCAACCTGGCGCGGGCCATCGGCTCGGTGGTCGCCTACGGGGTGATCGCCGTCGTGCTGATGCGCACCTCGACGCCGCTGGGCCTGCTCGTGCTGCTCGGCCTGCCCGTCGTCGTGGCTGCGCTCGCGTTCCTGGTCAAGCCGCTGCAACGGCGTCAGCTCACACAGCGCGAGGCCCAGGGGCGGCTCACGACACTGGGCGCGGACACCGTGTCCGGGCTCCGCATCCTGCGCGGCATCGGCGGCGAGGAGGTGTTCGCCGGGCGCTACCGCGCGCAGTCGCAGGAGGTGCGCAAGGCCGGCGTCCACGTCGCGCAGACGCAGTCGCTGCTCGACGCGCTGCAGACGCTGCTGCCCGGCGCCTTCCTCGCGATCGTCGTGTGGATGGGCTCCCACCTAGCCATCGCCGGCGAGATCACCACCGGCCAGCTCGTCGCGTGCTACGGCTTCGCCGCCTACCTCACCCAGCCGCTGTGGACCGCCGTCGAGATGATGCGAATCACCACGCGTGTGGTCGTCGGCACCCGCAAGATGCTCGCGGTGCTCCGCGTGCCCAAGGTCGCGGACCTCACCGGCGCGGGCTCCGACGCGGAGCGCCCCGGGCACGGCGACGAGATCCTCGACGAGGCCAGCGGGCTGGTTGTGCGGCCCGGCCTCCTCCTGGCCCTGGTGAGCGCCGACCCGGACGAGTCGGCGGCGGTCGCGCTGCGGCTCGGCCGGTTCGGCACGTCGGGCAGGGCCGAGCCCGAGCCGCTCCCGGATGCGCCCCCGGCAGTCCGCTGGGGCGCCGTCGCGCTCGACGACCTGCCCCTCGCCGAGGTCCGCGAGCGCATCGTCGTCGCGGAGTCCACCCCCCCCCTGTTCACCGGGCCCCTCGCCGAGGAGCTCGACGTGCGCGGCCGCGCCACCGAGGCCGACATGCTCGCCGCGCTGCACGTCGCCGATGCCGCGGACGTGCTCGACTCCGTTCCCGGCGGCCTGGCCGGGGAAGTCGAGGAGAAGGGCCGGTCGCTCTCCGGCGGCCAGCGCCAGCGGGTCGCCCTCGCACGGGCGCTGCTCACCGAGGCGGAGGTCCTCGTGCTGGTCGAGCCCACCAGCGCCGTCGACGCCCACACCGAGTCCCGGATCGCGCGGCGCCTCGCCCGCGCCCGGGCCGGGCGCACGACCGTGCTGGTCACGGCGAGCCCGCTGGTGCTCGACACCGCCGACGAGGTCGCGCTGCTCGTCGACGGGAGAGTCGTCGCCACGGGCCGGCACCGCGAGCTGATGGACGGCCACGACGCCGCTGCCCAGGCCTACCGCGCGGTGGTCTCCCGCACCTCCGGCGCGGACGCCGCCGAGACTCTGCACGCCGAGCCGACGAAGGAGGACAGCCGTGAAGCTGCCCGTCGCTGACGGACCCACGCTGCGCCGCCACACCGGTCGGCTGCTCAGCCGGCACCGCCGCCCACTGCTCTGGGTGGTGCTGCTCAACGCCCTGGCCGCGAGCGCCGGGCTGGCGGGCCCGTGGCTGCTCGGACGGCTGGTCGACGCCGTGTCGGACGGCGCCGACGCCGCCTACGTCAACCGCACGGTCGCTGTGCTCGCGATCGCCGTGCTCGCGCAGACCGGGCTGGTCCGGTACGCGCAGCGGTCCGCGATGGTGCTTGGCGAGACCGTCTTCGCGGAGCTCCGCGAGGAGTTCCTCACCACCGTGACGCGGCTGCCGCTGTCCACTGTCGAGCGCGCCGGGACGGGCGACCTCGTCTCGCGCACCACCACCGACATCGACCGGGTGCAGCACACCGTCCGGTTCGGGGTGCCCCGCGTGCTCGTGACCGTCGTGACCATCGTGCTGACCGTCGTCGCGGCGCTCGCCACCAACCCCCTCGCCGCGCTCGCGCTGTTCACCGGGGCGCCTGTGCTCCTCGTGGTCTGCCGCTGGTACTTGCGCCGGGCCACCTCGGCGTACCTCGCCGAGGGCGCGTCCTACGCCACGATCAGCGGCTCCATCACCGAGTCGGTGGAGGGCGCGCGCACGATCGACGCGCTCGGGCTCGGAGCGCGCCGACGGGCACGCCTCAACCGGGACATCGGCGTGGCCTTCGAGGCGGAGAAGCGCACACTGTGGCTGCGCTCCGTCCTGTTCCCCGGCATCGACTTGGCGTTCCTGCTGCCGGTGGTCGGCGTGCTGGCCTGGGGCGCGCACCTGATCTCCACCGGCCAGGCGACGGTCGGCGCGATCACCACGATCGCGCTGTACGCGGTGCAGGTCATCCGGCCGATCGGCGAGCTGATCTTCTGGCTCGACGAGATCCAGGTGGGCACGACATCGCTCGCGCGCATCGTCGGCGTCGCGGACGTCGCCCCGGACCGGCAGCGCGGACAGGCCCAGCCGGTGGACGAGCACGTGGTGGGGCGCGGGGTGCGCTACGCCTACCGCGAGGGCCATGACGTGCTGCACGGCGTCGACCTGGACCTGCGGGTCGGCGAGCGGCTCGCCGTCGTCGGGCCGTCGGGCGCGGGCAAGTCGACCCTCGGCCGCATGCTCGCGGGAGTGCACCCGCCCACCGGCGGCTCGGTGACCGTCGGCGGGGTGCCGCTCGTGGAGCTGCCGCTCGACGCGCTGCGCGGGCACGTCGCGCTCGTCACCCAGGAGCACCACGTCTTCGTCGGCACCATCGCCGAGAACCTGCGCCTCGCGGCGGAGGCGGCCGACGACGACGCGCTCGAGCGCGCGCTGCGGGCCGTGGACGCGTGGGACTGGGTCGAGGCCATGCCCGACGGGCTCGGCACGGTGGTCGGCTCGGGCGGGGCGCCGCTGACACCGGCCCAGGCGCAGCAGATCGCCCTGGCGCGGCTCGTGCTGCTCGACCCGCACACCCTCGTGCTGGACGAGGCGACATCCCTGCTGGACCCGCGCGCGGCCCGCCACCTGGAACGGTCGCTGTCCGCGGTGCTCGAGGGGCGCACCGTTGTGGCCATCGCGCACCGCCTGCACACCGCGCACGACGCGGACCGGGTGGCAGTGGTCGACAGCGGGCGCATCACCGAGATCGGCTCCCACGACGAGCTGGTCGCGGCGGGCGGCGAGTACGCGGCGCTGTGGCGCTCCTGGCAGAGCGACTGACCAGACGCCGCAGGGGCGGGTCCCGCCGACGTGCTCAGACGGGCACGTCGGTGAGGCGGCCCAGGTACGTGACGTCCGCGTCGCTCGCCGCCTCGATCCGGTGGAAGCCGAGCCGGGCGTAGAACCGCTGCGCGCCGAGGTTGTCCACGGCGACGCCGAGGTGCACGGCGGCGACGCCCCGCTCGGCGAGCGCGCCGAGGAAGGCCCGCATCAGCTCGCGCCCGTGGCCGGCCCCCTGGTGCTCGGGCAGCAGGTCGATGTGCAGGTGGGCGGGGTAGTCGGCGAGCGCGTCGCGCAGGTTCTGCTCGGGGTGGTGGAGCTGGTCCACCAGCCAGTCCTCCGGTGTGGCCGGCTCCTCCACCCGGGGGTGGCGCGCGGCGACGAGCGGGAGCCAGTGGCGCCGGTACGCCGCCGTCCACGCCCGGGTGTCGGCGGTGCCGAGCACGTAGCCCACGGCGCGGTCCCCGTCGTCGAGCACGAATGCGAGCTCGGGCTCCAGGTGCAGATAGGACCCCGCGTACACGTCGGGCAGCAGGTCGTCGTCGCTGTACCACCCACGGGCGTCCGAGCCCGCGGCGCCCGTCCGCACGCACACGTCGTACACGTCCTGCCGGTCGAAGGGCTCATACGACCTGACGAACACGCGGTCTCCTTCGACGTCGCGACGCCGGGACCTGGACCCAGCGGTGTGAGTATGCCCGTGACAGACCCCTGCGCGGTAGCCGATCCTGGACGCATGTTCGGATCACGTCGGCTACGCGGCGGCGCCACGCTCCCGCCCGAGGCGCTCGCGTGGCGCTTCTCGCGGTCGAGCGGCCCGGGAGGCCAGTCCGTGAACACGGCGGACTCGCGGGTGGAGCTCTCGGTGGACCTCACCGCGATCGCCTGGACGAGCCCTGCCCAGCTCGAGCGGGTGCGGGAGCGCCTGGCCGCCCGACTGGACGAGGACGTGCTCACCGTGGCCGCGTCGGAGCACCGGTCCCAGCTCCGGAACCGGGAGGCCGCGCTCGCCCGCGCGCAGGCCCTGCTCGACGAGGCGCTGGCCCCGCCTCCCCCGCCGCGTCGTCCGACGCGCGCCAGCCGGTCCTCTCGGACGCGTCGCGCGCAGGGCGAGCAGCGCAGGCGCGCGGTCAAGGAGCTGCGGAGGCGCCCGTCTGCTGGGTGACCGCGCCGGTCTCGTCAGTCTCGTCGGTCTGGTCCAGCGGCGGCCCGTCGCCTGCGGCCTCGTCACGGACCAGCCGCACCCACACGAAGAGCGCGAAGCCGCCGAAGATCCACCACTGGGCGGCATAGGCGAGGTTCTGGATGTTCAGCCCGGAGCCCGCGCGGGTGGGGGCCGGCAGGAGCTCGAGCCCCGCGTCGTGCGCGGCGTCCGCGGGGGCCGCGTCGGCGAGCACCACGTAGCCCGTCCAGATGGGGCCGGCCCAGAAGCCGAGCAACTCCGCCGAGCTGATCGCGTCGATCTGCCCCGCGGGCTGCCCGCCGAGCCCGGGCCCCTCTGAGGCCTGCAGGCGGCCGGTGACCGTGACCTCGCCGGTCGGGACTGCCAGCGCGGCGGCGTCGGCGGGGTCGGCAACCCAGCCGCGCACCACGGGCAGCACGGGCGCCGGCTCCCCGGCGTCGTCGCCGGGGGTGGACGGCAGGGTGTCGCTGACCCGCAACGGCGTGAGCACCAGGTAGCCGGTCTCCTCGCCGATTGCCCGCTCCACGACCAGGAGCTGCCCGTCGGGCTCGTAAGAGCCGCGCGCCCCCCCCTGCTGGCCGACGAGACCGCCGGTGAACGTGGTCTGGGGGGCGAGCACGTCCCCGATGTCCTTCGGCTCCTGCGCCTCGCGCTGCGCCTGCTCCTGCGCCGCGCTGTCGCCGCCCCTGACCTCGGCCCGGTCGAGCTGCCACATCCCCAGCCGGGCGCACACCATCGCGGCCAGCAGGAGCACCGCCAGCAGGACCAGCATCCGGGGCCGCGTCGCGGCGCGCAGCACGGTGGTCGACTCCACCCGTCCCGTCGTCGAGGATCCGGACGGTCGCGGGGGGCGGGGTCGCGGGCACGGCTCACGGTAACCCGGGCGCGTGGGCCAGCGGGCGCGCACGGCACGGGTCGACGGCGGGTGTGACGGCCGCGACACCCGACAACGACGCCGGAGGCCCTCCGACTCACCGTCCGCGCGCGCGGGCACGGTGAGTTCGCCCACACACGCAGGTGCTGGTGGGCCCGAGAACACGGCCCCACCTGGGCGGCTGCCCTCTCCGCGCGCGAGGGCCGGGCTGTGCGCGGAGTCGCCGCATGGGGTTGTATGACAGAAGGGGCCAGAAGGCGGTCATGGGTCAGACGTCCCAGTCGGCCGTCTCGACAGACGAAAGGCTTGGCATGCCTCCGACGCCGCGGGCTCGGGGGCAGGACGAAAGGCGGGACTGCATGAGCACCACAGCGCCACCGACCACGTCACAGCAGAGCTGGCCCCTGGGGGGCTCGGGCGCCGGACCCGAGACGCTCGAGACCATCCACCGCTGGTGGCGCGCTGCCAACTATCTCTCCGTCGGGCAGATCTACCTGCTCGACGACCCGCTGCTGCGCACCCCGCTCACCGTCGACGACGTCAAACCCCGTCTGCTGGGCCACTGGGGCACGACGCCCGGCCTGAACTTCCTGTACGCGCACCTCAACCGGATGATCCGCGAGCGCCACCAGTCCACGATGTACGTGACAGGGCCGGGCCACGGCGGCCCGGGGCTCGTCGCGAACGCGTACCTGGACGGCACGTACTCCGAGGTCTACTCGGACATCACCGAGGACGCCGAGGGCCTGCGCCGGCTGTTCCGGCAGTTCTCGTTCCCTGGCGGCATCCCGAGCCACGTCGCGCCGGAGACCCCTGGGTCGATCCATGAGGGCGGCGAGCTCGGCTACGCCCTGTCACATGCCTACGGCGCCGCGTTCGACAACCCGGACCTGCTGGTCACGGCCGTCATCGGCGACGGCGAGGCGGAGACCGGGCCGCTGGCGACGAGCTGGCACTCCAACAAGTTCGTCCACCCGCTCAACGACGGCGTGGTGCTCCCGATCCTGCACCTCAACGGCTACAAGATCGCGAACCCGTCGGTGCTCGCGCGGATCCCCGACTCGGAGCTGCTGGACCTGATGCGGGGCTACGGCCACAAGCCGCACATGTTCGTCGCGGGCTTCGACGACGAGTCTCCGCTCTCGTACCACGCTCGGTTCGCGGAGCTGCTCGACACGGTGATGAACGAGATCGCGGAGATCAAGGCGCGGGCCGCCGCCGGCGACGAGTCGCGTCCCACCTGGCCGATGATCATCTTCCGCACCCCCAAGGGCTGGACCTGCCCGAAGGTCATCGACGGCAAGCAGGTCGAGGGCTCGTGGCGCGCGCACCAGGTGCCGCTGGCCAGCGCCCGCGACACCAAGGAGCACCTGGCCACGCTCGAGCAGTGGATGCGCTCATACGGCCCGGACGAGCTGTTCGACGCCGAGGGCCGGGTCGAGCCTGACATCCGCGCGATGGCGCCGGACGGGCCGCTGCGGATCAGCGACAACCCGCACGCCAACGGCGGCCTGCTGCTGCACGACCTGCGCCTGCCCGACTTCCGCGACTACGCGGTGGACGTGCCGGTGCCGGGCGGCTCCATCTCGGAGGCGCCGCGCGTGCTGGGCGAGTGGCTCGCCGACGTGATCCGCCAGAACCCGCACAACTTCCGGATCTTCGGCCCCGACGAGACCGCGTCGAACCGCCTGCAGGCGGTCTTCGAGGTCACCGACAAGCAGTGGGACGCCGAGTTCCTCGACCCGGCGGTGGACGAGCACCTGGCCCGGGCGGGCCGCGTGATGGAGATGCTCTCGGAGCACCAGTGCCAGGGCTGGCTCGAGGGGTACCTGCTGACCGGGCGCCACGGGCTGTTCAACTGCTACGAGGCGTTCATCCACATCGTCGACTCGATGTTCAACCAGCACGCCAAGTGGCTGAAGGTGACGCGGGAGATCCCGTGGCGCCGCCCCATCGCGTCGCTGAACTACCTGCTGTCCAGCCACGTGTGGCGCCAGGACCACAACGGCTTCAGCCACCAGGACCCGGGCTTCATCGACCACGTCATCAACAAGAAGGCGGAGATCGTCCGGGTGTACTTGCCGCCGGACGCGAACACCCTGCTCAGCACGTACGACCACTGCCTGCGCAGCCGCGACTACGTGAACGTGGTGGTGTCCGGCAAGCAGCCCGCGCCGAACTTCCTCACGATGGACCAGGCCATCGCGCACTGCACGCGCGGCCTGGGGATCTGGGAGTGGGCGGGCAACGAGGTCCCCGGCGAGGACCCGGACGTGGTGCTCGGCTGCGCGGGCGACGTGCCGACCCTCGAGGTCCTGGCCGCGGCGGACATCCTGCGCCGCGAGCTGCCCGACCTGCGCGTCCGGGTCATCAACGTGGTGGACCTGATGCGGCTGCAGGACGCGAAGGAGCACCCGCACGGCCTGTCCGACCGGGATTTCGACACGCTCTTCACCACGGACAAGCCCGTGGTGTTCGCGTACCACGGCTACCCGTGGCTGATCCACCGGCTCACCTACCGCCGCGCCGGGCACTCGAACATCCACGTGCGCGGCTACAAGGAGGAGGGCACGACCACGACGCCGTTCGACATGGTCATGCTCAACGACTTGGACCGCTTCCACCTGGTGATCGACGTCATCGACCAGGTGCCGAGCCTGCGCTCGAAGGCCGCGGGCCTGCGCCAGCGGATGGCGGACGCCCGCATCGAGGCCCGCGAGTACACCCGGGAGCACGGCGAGGACCTGCCCGCCGTGCGCGACTGGGTGTGGCCGGACGCCGGCGAGACCGCCACCGAGGGCGCCGGCCCGATGTACGACGCCACAGCGGCGACGGGCGGTGACAACGAGTAGCCCGTCCCCGCCGCTCCACCGCGCCACCCAGCAGATCTCTTCAGAGGAAGAAGCAACACCCGTGTCTCGCAGCATCTACGTCACCTCGGCCGAGGGCGACACCGGCAAATCCACCGTCGCCCTGGGCCTCGTCGACCTCCTGACCCGATCGGTCGAGCGGGTCGGCGTGTTCCGGCCGATCGCCCGCTCCACCGCCACGCCCGACTACGTGCTCGAGCTGCTGCTCGCGCACGACGGCGTCGACCTCGCCTACGCCGACTGCATCGGCGTCACCTACGACCAGGTGCACGCCGACCCCGAGGCCGCCCTCGGCGAGATCGTCCAGCGGTACCACGCGGTCGAGCGGCAGTGCGACGTCGTCGTCATCGTCGGCACCGACTACACGGATGTGGCCGGGCCCACCGAGCTGTCGTACAACGCGCGCATCGCCGCGAACCTCGGCGCCCCGGTGCTGCTGGTGGTCAGCGGCAACGGCCGCACGCCCGACGAGGTGCGGCAGATCACGGAGGTCGCGGTCAGCGAGCTCGAGGCCAACCACGCGAACGTGATGGCCGTGGTCGCGAACCGTTGCGTCCCGGATGAGCTGGACCAGGTCCGCGAGGCCGTCAGCACCGTGGCGCCGGCGTGGGCCCTGCCCGAGGACCCGTTCCTCACCGCCCCCACGGTGCGGCAGCTCATGGACGCCGTCGGCGGCACGCTGGCCGTCGGCGACGAGGAGCTGCTCTCCCGCGAGGTCGTGGACGTGCTGGTGGGCGCCATGTCGATCGAGCACCTGCTCGACCGGCTGCACGACGGCGTGCTGGTCATCACCCCCGGGGACCGCTCCGACATCCTGCTGGGCCTGCTGCTGGCACACGCCGCCGAGGGCTTCCCCTCGCTGGCGGGCATCATCCTCAACGGCGGGTTCTTCCCGCCGCCGACGGTCGCGAAGCTTGTCGAGGGCCTGGGCTCGCGGCTGCCGATCATCCGCACGGACGCGGGCACGTTCCGCAGCGCCAGCGCCGCCGGGCAGACCCGGGGCCGCGTGTCGGCGGACTCGCAGCGCAAGGTGGACAGCGCGCTGTCGCTGTTCGAGAGCCACGTGGACGGCTCCGCGATCGTCGCGGCGCTGGACGTGCCGCGCCGCGAGGTCGTCACGCCGCTGATGTTCGAGTACGAGCTGCTCGACCGGGCCCGGGCGGACCGCAAGCACATCGTGCTGCCCGAGGGCAACGACGACCGCATCCTGCGGGCCGCCTCGACGCTGCTGCAGCGCGGGGTCGCCGAGCTGACGCTCCTGGGCGACGAGACGTCGATCCGCGCGCGGGCCACCGAGCTCGGGCTGCAGATCGCCGACGCGAAGATCATCGACCCGCGCTCGGGCGACATGTTCGAGCGCTTCGCCGAGGAGTACACGAAGCTGCGCGCCCACAAGGGCATGACGGTGGAGCGCGCCCGCGAGATCGTCTCGTCGGTGTCGTACTTCGGCACGATGATGGTCGAGCTCGGCTTGGCCGACGGCATGGTCTCGGGCGCGCTGCACACCACGGCGCACACCATCAAGCCGTCCTTCGAGATCATCAAGACGGCCCCGGGCGTCTCGATCGTCTCGAGCGTGTTCCTCATGTGCCTGGAGGACCGCGTGCTGGTCTACGGCGACTGCGCCGTGAACCCTGACCCGACGGCCGAGCAGCTCGCGGACATCGCAATCTCCTCGGCGGCGACCGCCGCGCAGTTCGGCATCGAGCCGCGCATCGCGATGCTGTCGTACTCGACCGGCGAGTCCGGCTCGGGTGTCGACGTGGACAAGGTCCGCGCGGCGACTGCGCTGGTCCGCGAGCGCCGTCCCGACCTGTCGGTCGAGGGCCCGATCCAGTACGACGCCGCGGTGGACGCGTCGGTGGCCAACACGAAGATGCCCGACTCGGCCGTCGCCGGCCGGGCCACCGTCTTCGTCTTCCCCGACCTGAACACGGGCAACAACACCTACAAGGCCGTGCAGCGCTCCGCGGGCGCTGTGGCCATCGGCCCCGTGCTCCAGGGCCTGCGCAAGCCGGTCAACGACCTGTCGCGCGGCGCCCTGGTGCAGGACATCGTCAACACCGTCGCGATCACAGCCATCCAGGCGCAGGCCCTGGACACCCACTCGGAGGACAACGCGTGAACCCGCTCCACGGATCCGGCGACCAGCCGGGCCAGCAGACCGACGCCCCCCACGGCACCGTGCTCGTCATCAACTCGGGCTCGTCGTCGGTGAAGTACCAGCTCGTCGACCCGATCGGCGGCGACGCGATCGCGTCGGGCATCGTCGAGCGGATCGGCGCGGACGACGCGCTGCTCACGCACAAGCACGCGGGCGTCTCCACGAAGCTCACCGAGCCGATCGCGGACCACGGCCAGGCGCTGCGCCGTGTGCTGGAGCTGTTCGCCGAGCACGGCCCGGACCTGGCCGAGGCGGATGTCGTCGCGGTGGGCCACCGGGTGGTGCAGGGCGGCGACGTGTTCGCCGGCCCCGCGCTGATCGACGACGCCGTGGTGGCGGGCATCGAGGCGCTGTCCCCGCTGGCCCCGCTGCACAACCCGGCGAACGCCCGCGGCATCGAGGTCGCCCGCGAGCTGCTCCCGGATGTGCCGCAGGTCGCGGTGTTCGACTCGTCGTTCTTCCGCACCCTCCCGGACGCCGCCGCCACCTACGCGATCCCGCAGGACGTCGCGGCGACGTACTCGATCCGCCGCTACGGCGCCCACGGCACGTCGCACCAGTACGTCTCGGCCGAGGTCGCGAACATCGTCGGCCGCCCGCTCGAGGACCTCAACCAGATCGTCCTGCACCTGGGCAACGGCGCGTCCGTGTCCGCGGTGAAGGGTGGCGTCGCGGTGGAGACCTCGATGGGCCTGACGCCCCTCGAGGGCCTGGTCATGGGCACCCGCTCGGGCGACATCGACCCGGGCGTCGTGTTCCACCTCTACCGGAACGCCGGCATGTCGATCGACGACATCGACGACCTGCTGAACCGGCGGTCGGGCGTCAAGGGCCTGTCCGGCGAGAGCGACTTCCGCACCCTGCACGAGATGATCGCGGCGGGGGACGCGGACGCGAAGCTCGCGCTGGACGTGTACATCCACCGCCTGCGCAAGTACATCGGCGCGTACACCGCCGTGCTCGGCCACGTCGACGTCCTGTCGTTCACGGCCGGCATCGGCGAGAACGACGACATCGTGCGCGCGCACGCCCTGGCCGGGCTCGAGGGCCTGGGCTACACGATCGACCTGGAGCGCAACGAGGGCCGCAAGTCCGACGTGACGGTCATCTCCCCCGACGGCGCCCCGACGCTGGTGCTCGTGGTGCCGACGGCCGAGGAGCTGGCCATCGCCCGGCTCACGGTGGCGACGATCGCCGAGGCGGCAGCCCAGGCCTGACCCCGCACGTCGCGGCGCGCTCCAGCGCCGCACCACACGACGCCGTGGCCCGCCTGGGCCACGGCGTCGTGTGCGTCCCGGCCTAGACCCCGATGCGGGCCGCGAGGAAGGCCACCGCGCGCTCCAGCGGCGGCACGGGGTCGACGCCCTCGAAGCAATGCTCGGCGCCGGGCACCACGTCCAGGACCACGTCGCGCGCGCCCGCGGCGACGAGGGCGTCGCGCAGCCGCACACTCTGGTCGAGCCGCACGATCGAGTCCTCATCGCCATGCAGCAGCAGCACGGGCGGGGCGTCGCGGCGCGCATATGTCACGGGCGAGGCCGCGATCGCGACGGCTGGCCGCTCGGTGGCGGGGCCGCCGAGCATCCGGTCGTCGGCGCCGCCCTCCGCCTCCGGGAAGGCGCTCGAGATGGGGGCGCCGGCAGGCGTGAAGTCGGTGGGCGGGTAGAGCAGCGCCGCGGCCTGCACGGGCCCGGCGAACGCGTCGCCCACCTCGCCCACGGGCCCGCTGGCGGGGTCTGTCGCGCCCACGTCCAGCCCGTCCATGTCGACCCCCGTGCCGGCCAGCGCCAGGAGCGCGGCCAGCTGGCCGCCGGCGCTCTCCCCCATGACGGCGATCCGGCTGCCGTCGACGCCGAGGGCCGGCGCCACGGCGCGCAGGTAGCGCACACCGGCCCGCACGTCGTCGAACGCGGCGGGGAAGGCGGCCTCGCCGGAGAGCCGGTAGTCGAGGGTCGCGACAGCCAGCCCGGCTGCGACGCACGCCTCGAAGAGCCACCCGTGGGGCCAGTTGCCGGGGGTGTCGCGGCGGTCGCCCTGCTCCCAGCCGCCGCCGTGCGCCCAGACCACGAGCGGGACTCCGCGGCCTGCGTCGCCCGGCGCGCTGACGGCCTCGGGCACGTGCACGTCGAGGGCCACCGGCCGGAAGCCCGGCGTGACCCGGTAGACGGCCTCAGAACGGCTCACAGCGCCCGCCACGACGCCGGAGACGGCGGGCGGCAGCGGCGGCAGCCCGGCGTCGGCCAGCAGCCTGCTCACAGCCAGCACGTCGCTCATGGCTGCCCCAGCGCCCTCATCGTCCGCAGCACGTCGGTGTAGACCTCGGTCCACCGCTCGGCGCCCAGGTCGAACAGCCGGTGCAGCCCGATGCCGGGGCCGCCCAGCACCCCGTGCACGCCGCGCTGCACCGCGACGGTCTGCTGCGCCGTCGTCTGCCAGATGCCCTCGGGGCCGTGCCGGTGGCCCAGCCCGGACTGCCCCTGGCCGCCCTGCGGGGCGCCGGTGGAGCCCCACCCGGCGACGTACGCCTCGTTGACGTTCACGGTGCCTGAGCGGACGCGGCGGGCGATCTCGGCGCCGCGGCGCGTGCTGCGGGTCCACACGCTGGCGTTGAGCCCGAACTCGCTGTCGTTCATCGCGGCGACTGCCTCGTCGTCGGAGGCCACCCGGTACAGCGACACCACCGGGCCGAACGTCTCGTCCCGGAACACGCGGGCCTGAGGCGCCACATCGGCGAGGATCGTGGGCTCGTAGAACAGCGGCCCGATGTCGGTGCGGTGCACTCCGCCGGCGAGCACCCGGGCGCCGTGGGTGAGGGCGTCCTCCACATGCTCGACCACCCGGGCGAGCTGGGCGGCGGAGGTCAGCGACCCCATGTCCGACGCGTAGTCGAGGCCCGACCCGAGCCGCAGCGCGCGGGTGCGCCGCACGAACGCCTCGATGAACTCGTCCGCGACCTCCTCGTGGACGTACAGGCGCTCGATCGACATGCAGAGCTGGCCGGTGTTGGAGAAGCACGCGCGCACGGCGCCCTCGGCGGCGACCTCCACGTCGACGTCCTCGGCGACGTACATGGGGTTCTTGCCGCCGAGCTCGAGCGTCGCGGGGATGAGCCGCTCCCCCGCGCGCGCCGCGACGAGCCGCCCGGTGGCCGTGGAGCCGGTGAACGTCACCTGGTCGACGTGGTCGACCACCGCGGAGCCGATGCCGCCGTCCCCCACGACGACCTGCAGCACGCCCGGCGGCAGTCCGGCCTCCTCGAGCTGCTCGGCCGCCCACAGGGCCGTCAGGGCCGTCTGCGGGTCGGGTCGCACCACCACCGCGTTCCCCGCGACCAGTGCGGGGAGCGCGTCGCCCAGGGTGAGCGTCAGCGGGTAGTTCCACGGCGCGACGATGCCGACCACGCCGAGCGGGCGGCGGCGCACGTCCACCCGGGTCAGCACCGGCAGCAGCCCGCGCACACGGCGCGGCGCCAGGTAGGCCGGGGCGCGGTGGGCGTAGTGGCGGGCGATGATCGCGACGTCGGCGACCTCCTCGTACGCGCTCTGCCGCGACTTGCCGTTCTCGACCTGGATGAGGTCGAGCACGTCGCCCTGCCGCGCGAGGACCAGGTCGTGGAGGCGGAGCAGCACGGCGGCGCGCTCACGCAGCGGGGTCCGCTCCCAGAGGCGCTGCGCGCGTCGGGCGTCGACGACCGCGCGCGCCACGTCATCCGCTGTGGACAGCGGGATGGCGGCGATCGGCGCGCCGGTGTACGGCGTGGGCGTCGTATGGCTCTTGGCCCCGGGCGACGTCACCACGCGGTCGAGCAGCGTGCGCACGTCGTCGGGCTCGAGCACGTACGTCGCGAGCGGGTCGGTCTCGGGGTCGATCAGCCGGGTGGGGTCAGGGTCGTGCGCCATGCACCGAGGCTACGTCGGGAGCGTGGCCCATGCGGACGAACCGCGCTCCCGACGACGCCGCGATCAGTGCGGCTGGTACGGCGAGACGACGACCTCGACCCGCTGGAACTCCTTGAGGTCCGAGTAGCCCGTCATCGCCATCGCGCGGCGCAGCGCGCCGACGAGGTTCAGCGTGCCGTCGGCCGTGTGGCCGGGGCCGAACAGGATCTGCTCGAACGTGCCGGCCTGGCCGACGCGCACGCGCTCGCCGCGCGGCAGCTTCGGGTGGTGCGCCTCGGGGCCCCAGTGCCAGCCCTGGCCGGGGGCTTCGGTGGCCCGGGCGAGGGCCGCGCCGAGCATGACCGCGTCCGCGCCGCAGGCGATGGCCTTGACCAGGTCGCCCGAGCGGCCGACGCCGCCATCGGCGATGACATGCACGTACCGGCCGCCCGACTCGTCGAGGTAGTCGCGCCGCGCCGCCGCGACGTCCGCCATGGCGGTGGCCATCGGCGCGTGGATGCCCAGCGAGACGCGCGTGGTGTGCGCGGCGCCGCCGCCGAAGCCGACCAGCACGCCAGCGGCGCCGGTGCGCATCAGGTGCAGCGCCGCGGTGTAGGTCGAGGCCCCGCCGACGATGACGGGCACGTCCAGCTCGTAGATGAAGCGCTTGAGGTTGAGCGGCTCGGCCCGGCCGGAGACGTGCTCGGCGGAGACCGTGGTGCCGCGGATGACGAACAGGTCCACGCCCGCGTCCACGACGACCTTGGAGAACTCCTGGGTGCGCTGCGGCGACAGGGCTCCCGCCACCGTCACGCCCGCGTCCCGGACCTCCTTGAGCCGCTGCGCGATCAGCTCGGGCTGGATGGGCGCCGCGTACATCTCCTGCATGCGCGCCGTCGCCTCCGCCGGCTCGAGCCGCGCGATCTCGGCGAGCAGCGGCTCGGGGCTCTCATACCGCGTCCACAGGCCCTCGAGGTCGAGCACCCCCAGCCCGCCCGCACGGCCCAGCGCGACAGCCGTGGCGGGGCTCATCACCGAGTCCATCGGCGCGGCCACCACCGGGATGTCGAAGTGGTACGCGTCGATCTGCCAGCCGACGGAGACCTCCTCGGGGTCGCGCGTGCGGCGCGAGGGCACCACTGCCACGTCGTCGAAGGAGTATGCGCGCCGACCGCGCTTGCCGCGTCCGATCTCGATCTCGTTGCTCACGGTGACCAGGTTACCGGCGTGCCCGCGCGCTCAGGTGCGCACGGCCTCCGCCACGACCTCGAGCAGCATCGTGCAGAACGCCGGCAGGTCGCTGGGCCGGCGCGAGGTGACGAGCGGCCAGCCCCGCTCCTGCCACACGGACACCTCGGCGTCGACCCACGTGGCGCCGGCATTGCGCAGGTCTGTGGCCAGGCTCGGGTAGGACGTGAGCGTGGCGCCGTCCGCGACGCCCGCGTCGATGAGCAGCCAGGGCCCGTGGCAGATGGCCGCGACGGGCTTGCCCGCCTCGACGAACCCCCGCACCAGCGCCTGCGCCGCCGGGAGCACGCGCAGCCGGTCGGCGTTGACGGTGCCGCCGGGGATCACGAGCGCGTCGAACTCCGCGGCCACCACGGCGTCGAGCAGCCGGTTCACTGGATACGCCGCGACCGGCTCGAGGTCGTTCGCGACGGTGGCGACGTCGCCCTCCTCCGGCGCGATCAGCACCGCGGCGCCGCCCGCGTCGAGCACCGCGGTCCACGGCACGGCGAGCTCGGGGTCCTCGACCCCGGCCATGCTCGTGAGGAACGCGACATTGGCTCCGGTCAGGGATGGCATGGGGGCCTCCTCGGGTGGGGTCTCATCACCCTCACACCGCGCGGACCGGCCCGCATCCCGGCAGCGGCGCGCCCGGGACACGCCGTCCTGGCGGGTGGGCGGACGAGCGTGTGGGCGGCCGATGGCATGCTGGCCGCGCCACACGAGGAGGACGCACATGAGCTGGACCCACGGACCGCTGCTCGGCTTCGACACCGAGACCACCGGCGTCGACGTCGACACCGACCGGATCGTCACCGCGGCGCTCGTCCGCCGGGACGCCTCGGGCGCCCAGGTCCAGACCTGGCTGATCAATCCCGGCGTCGAGATCCCCGAGGCCGCGAGCGCGATCCACGGCATCACCACCGAGCAGGCGCGCGCCGCCGGCAGCGATCCCGCCGTCGCGCTCGAGGAGATCGCCGACGCCATCGCCGAGGCGCTGCTGCGCGACATCCCGATCGTGGCCTACAACGCCAGCTTCGACCTGTGCCTGCTCGACGCGGAGCTCGAGCGCCATGGGCTGCCCACGCTGCCCCAGCGGACCGGGCGCGACACCATGCCGGTGATCGACCCGCTCGTGCTGGACCGCCACGAGGACCGCTACCGCAAGGGCAAGCGCAAGCTCGTGGACCTGTGCGGGCACTACGAGGTGGTCGACCCCGGGACCCTGCACACCGCCGACGTCGACGTGGTGGCCACGCTCGACGTGCTCGACAAGATCGTCGCCCGCTTCCCGCACCTGGCGGCGCTCGACCTGGCCGCGCTGCACGGCTACCAGGCCGAGGCCCACCGGGTCTGGGCCGAGCACCTCACCGCATGGCGGCAGGGCCGTGGGCTGACGGGCCCCGGCCCGGAGCCGCAGTGGCTCGCGCGCCGCAGCGACGCCGCCTCGACGGTCCCGCTGCCCGTCGGCTGACCGGCAGGCGGGCCGGTCAGCCGATCGGTCACGCGGTCAGCCGATCGGTCACGCGGTCAGCGGCTCGAGTAGTTCGGGGCCTCGGAGACCATCTGCACGTCGTGCGGGTGCGACTCCTTGAGCCCGGCCGGGGTGATCCGGACGAACTTGCCGCGCTCGTGGAGCTGCGGGACGGTGCGCGCGCCGACGTAGAACATCGACTGGTGCAGGCCGCCCACGAGCTGGTGCGCGACGGCCGCGAGCGGGCCCCGGTAGGGCACCTGGCCCTCGATGCCCTCGGTGATGATCTCGTCGTCCGAGAGGTCGCCCTGGAAGTAGCGGTCCTTGGAGTACGAGCGGCGGTCGCCGCGGGACTGCATCGCGCCGAGCGAGGCCATGCCCCGGTAGCGCTTGAACTGCTTGCCGTTGACGAAGACGAGGTCGCCGGGCGACTCGTCGCAGCCGGCGAGCAGCCCGCCGAGCATGACGCTGTCCGCGCCCGCGACGAGCGCCTTGGCGATGTCGCCCGAGTACTGCAGGCCGCCGTCGCCGATCACCGGGACGCCCGCGGGCTTCGCCGCCAGCGACGCCTCGTAGATCGCGGTCACCTGCGGCACGCCGACGCCCGCCACCACGCGCGTGGTGCAGATCGAGCCCGGGCCCACGCCCACCTTGATCGCGTCGACGCCGGCGTCCACGAGCGCCTGGGCGCCCTCACGGGTGGCGATGTTGCCGCCGATGACCTGGACGTCCCGCGTCGCGGGGTCCTTCTTGAGCCGGCGCACCATGTCGAGCATGAGCCGCGCGTGGCCGTTGGCCGTGTCGACCACGAGCACGTCGACACCCGCCTCGACCAGCGCGATGACCCGCTCCCACGCGTCGCCGAAGAACCCGACGGCCGCGCCGACCACCAGGCGGCCCTCGCCGTCCTTGGTGGCCGACGGGTACTGCTCCGACTTCACGAAGTCCTTGACGGTGATGAGGCCCTGCAGCACGCCGGCGGCGTCCACCAGCGGGAGCTTCTCGACCTTGTGCTTGGCGAGGAGCCCGGCGGCGTCGTCGCGCGCGATGCCCACCGGCGCGGTGACCAGCGGCATCGACGTCATCGTGTCGCGCACGAGCCGCGTCGCGAACTCCTCCGGCGGCACGAACCGCAGGTCGCGGTTGGTGATGATGCCGAGCAGGTGCTGCTTGTGGTCGACGACGGGCAGGCCGGAGACCCGGTACTTGCCGCACAGCTCGTCGAGCTGCGCCAGGGTCGCGTCGGGCCCGATCGTGACGGGGTCGGTGATCATCCCCGACTCGGAGCGCTTGACCAGGTCCACCTGATGCGCCTGCGCCTCGATCGACAGGTTGCGGTGCAGGATGCCGATGCCGCCCTGGCGGGCCATCGCGATGGCCATGCGGGCCTCGGTGACGGTGTCCATCGCCGCCGAGACGAGCGGGAGCGCGATGGAGATCTCGCGCGTCAACCGGGTCGTGGTGTCGACCTCGCTGGGGATGACGTCGGTCTCGCCGGGGAGCAGGAGGACGTCGTCATAGGTCAGACCGATCCGCCCGAACGGGTCGGATGGGACAGAGGATCCGGGGGTTCCGAGGTCGGTCATCCGTCGATGATACGTCGCCGCGATGGGGCCACGAAGACCCCCCAGGACAGAGCCCCGGGCGCGTCAGATCAGCGGATGAGGCCCCGGCGCAGGCCGATCGCGACGGCCTGCGCGCGGTCGGCGGCGCCGAGCTTGCGGAACAGCCGGCGCGCGTGCGTCTTGACGGTGTCCTCGGAGAGGAACAGCTCGGCGCCGATCTGGGCGTTCGAGCGGCCGTTGCTCATGCCGATGAGCACCTCGACCTCGCGCTTGGTCAGCGCGACCTCCTCGAGGCCACCCCGCTGTGTGGGGGCGTCCACGTGGTCGACCGTCGCCTCGGCCCGCATCGCGGTCGGGGCGCCGGTGGCGGCGACGGACGGGCTGGCGAGCACATGGGCGGCGACAGCCGACAGCTCCGCGCGGCCCACGTCGGGCGCCAGGAAGCCGCGGGCGCCCAAGGAGATCGCCCGGTCGAGCGCGATCTCGTCCCCCGGCACCGCGAGCATCACGATCGTGGCGGTCGGGGCGATGCTCCGCAGCCGGCGGATTGCCTCGACCGGCCCAGGCCCGGGCAGGTGCGCGTCGAGCAGGACCACCGTGGGCGGGATGCGCCGCGCGAGCGCGGTGAGCTCCTCGGCCGTCTCGGCGGAGCGGACCGGGGCGAGCGACGGGACTCCGAGGGCGGTCAGCACCAGGCGCTCGCGCACCACGGTCGAGCCGTGACAGACCACGACTCCAGCCATCGGACCCTCCCTTGCCGCCCGCGAGTCTCGCGCGCTGTCACCAGTCCTTATCGACGCGGCGTGGCGCAACGTTAGACCACAGTGCGGGTGAAAGGCCCCAGACGTCAGGATGCGTCGTCGGCGCCCGGCTTGGGCGATCAGCCAGGCTTGCGGCTCAAGCGCTCACCGCGAGCACCTCGGCCAGCACTCCGGCGAAGGTCCGGGCCCGGTGCACCGATCGCCCGAGCGGGAGCGAGCGCGCCGCGGCGTCGTCGGCGAGGACGATGAACTGGGGCACGTCGGGCTGTGCGTCGGCGAGCGCGGCGCCCGCCGCCAGCTCGGGATCGGCGAGCTCGCTGACCATCGCCGCGGCGGCCGGGCGGGTCATCGCGGCGATCTCGATGATCCGGTGCTGCTCGACGGGGCCCGCCACGATCCGGGCGTCCACGCCATGCGCGGCGAGCGCGGCGCCCAGCACGTGCAGCACCAGCGGGCGCGGCTCGTCCGGCGCCGCCATGAGCAGCACGACGCGGCGGCCGGCCACGTGGGCGCGCGCGAGGGGAGCCGTGCGGGCGCGCAGCCCGGCGAGGACGGCCTCGACGACCAGCGCGTCGGCGTCCTCCCCCGGGCGGGCCAAGACGGTGCGCGCCACGAGCCCGGCGCGGGCCGGCTCCACGAGCCCTGCCCACCAGCGCTCGTAGTCGTCTTTCTCGGGGGGCGCGAGGAGCCGTCGGCAGGCGTCCTCGTCACCGCGCAGCGCGGCGTCGATCACCAGGGTGGGGGTCGCATGGGAGCTGTCGTGGGCTCCGGCCCCGCCGCCGCCCACGGAGACGAGGCGCCGACGGGAGGGCTCGACCTCGTCGGCGCGGATGTCAGACTCGAGGGCCACCCGGGCCGCCTCGGAGGGAGCCACGCCGTCGAGCGTGAGGCCGCGCATCACGAGCAGCCGCGCCACGTCGTCGGCGGTGTATCGGCGGTGGGAGCCCGCGGAGTGCTCGGATGGGCCGAGCCCGTACCTGCGGTCCCAGGTGCGCAACGTCGCTGGCGCCACGCCCAGCCGACGCGCCACGGCCGCCACGGTGAGGGCTGGCCCATCTCCGGCGGACGCCGCGATCGGCGTGGGCGCCGAGGGGGGTCCGTCGGTCGCCATGACCCGATTGTGCACAGGGTGTGGCGCGGTTGCCAACGCGCGTCCAGGTCGTTCGACCGAACGGCGGAACGCCGCCATCCGGGTGAAACGGTTGCGACAGGGGCTTGAACAACTTCTGGCGCGGTTGTAACGTCTCGATCCGTACGAAGTGAACAACTTGTTGACCGAACGTCATGTGCGGTCGGGCCAGGCGCATCGCCGCCACTGGCCCGGCAACCAGTCGAGGAGGACCGATGGCCGAGATCTCGCGTTTGCCCGGACCCGTGATGGACCTGTGGGAGTGGCAGTTCGAAGGCGCCTGCCGCGACGCGGACGAGAACCTGTTCTTCCATCCGGAGGGCGAGCGCGGATCTGCGCGACGCCGACGCGCGGAGGCCGCCAAGGCGATCTGCGCCACCTGCCCTGTGCTCCAGGAGTGCCGCGAGCAGTCGCTCGCCGTGCGCGAGCCGTATGGCGTCTGGGGCGGCCTGTCCGAGGACGAGCGCGCCGCCATCCTGGCCCGCCCCTCGCGCAAGGCCATCTGACCTCGCCTCACAGTCGGCAGCGCGAGCTGCCCGACAGCACGGCCGTCTCCCTCAGACACGACGAAGCCCCTCTCGGCCAGGCCGGGAGGGGCTTCGTCGTGCGCTCAGGCCGGCTCAGCCGGCCTCAGCTCACTTCTCGACGATCGCGAGGATGTCGCGCGCGGAGAGGATGAGGTACTCCTCGCCCGAGTACTTGACCTCGGTGCCGCCGTACTTGCTGTAGATGACCTTGTCGCCGACCGCGACGTCGAGCGGCACACGGTTGCCGTTGTCGTCGATGCGGCCGGGGCCGACAGCGAGGACCTCGCCCTCCTGCGGCTTTTCCTTGGCACTGTCCGGAATGACCAGACCCGAGGCAGTCGTCTGCTCTGCCTCGAGCGTCTTGACGACGATCCGGTCCTCGAGAGGCTTGATGGAGACCGACACGCGGACCTCCCCTTCACTTGTGAGTTCTTCAGTGATGTCGGACGCCGCTGCGCAGACCCACCGCCGTCGCGGGTGTCGGAGAGTCAGCCTCTGCGGTAGACGCCGCCCAGGGGGCGTCGCCACGGTTCACTCTAGGAACCGGTTAGCACTCGGTCAAGGCGAGTGCCAATCTTGCCTCGCTGCGGAACGGGCGTCCCCGCATGCGCCGGATCCCCGCGTCGCAGCGTGAAAGGATCGACGGCATGGACGCCGCCGGTCTCACCAAGCTCCTCAGCCCGACCGGCTGGGCGCTGCTCAGCGCACTCCCACCGTACGACGAGCGTCGCGCCATGGCCCTCTCGGAGCGGCTGCGGCGTGAGGGCCTCGACCCGGAGCTCATCGCCGCGGCGTTGACCCAGTCCCGCCTGCGCGCCAAGGCCCACGCCAAGTTCGGCGACTTCGCCGAGGGCATGCTCTTCACCCCCGCCGGTCTGGAGCAGGCCACCCGGCTCACCGTCGCCGCCCACCACGCGCGCCGCTACACCGCCGCCGGGGTGTCCAAGGTGGCCGACCTGACCTGCGGCGTCGGCGCAGACTCGATGGCCTTCGCCGGGGTCGGCCTCGACGTCCTCGCCGTCGACCTCGACGAGGTCAGCGCGTCAGTCGCCACGGTGAACCTGCGCCATTTCCCCGAGGCCGAGGTGCGGCACGGCGACGGGCTGGCCGTGGACCTCGAGGCCGAGGGGGTCGACGGCGTCTACGCCGACCCCGCCCGGCGCACGTCCTCCGGCAGCCGGGTGTTCGACCCCGCGGCCTACGAGCCCTCGCTCGACGCCGTGCTCGGGCTGCGCGCCCGGGTCCCCGCCCTCGGCCTCAAGCTCGGCCCGGGCGTGCCGCACTCCGCCTTGCCCGACGACGCCGAGGCGCAGTGGGTCTCCGTCGACGGCGATGTCGTCGAACTCGGGCTGTGGTTCGGCCCGCTCGCGCCCGACGGCCCCGGCCGCAGCGCGCTCGTGCTGCGGCCCGACGGCGCCCATGTGCTGCGCAGCGGCGTCGACGGCCCCGCCGCCCCGCCGGTCGGACCGGTGGGCGGGTACCTCTACGAGCCCGACGGCGCCGTGATCAGGGCCGGGCTCGTCGCCGACGTGGCCACGGCGGTGCAGGGCCGCCTGGTGGACCGCACCATCGCCTACGTCACCTCCGACGTGCTGCGCCCGACCCCGACGGCGACGGCCTACCGCGTGCTGGACACCCTGCCCTTCGGCCTCAAGCGGCTGCGCACCTACCTGCGCGAGCGCGACGTCGGCCGCCTGACCATCAAGAAGCGCGGCACCGCCGTGGTCCCCGAACAGCTCCGCGCCCAACTCTCGCTGCGGGGCTCCGCCGAGTCCACGATCATCCTGACGCGGGTCGACGGGCGTCAGCAGGTCCTCGTCGTGGAGCCGGTGTGAGGGCGCGCGTGGAGCTGCCGTTCGCGCACTCGGCGCGGTCCAGCCTCGGCGTCGAGTGGGAGCTCGCGCTCGTCGACCAGGACTCCGGGGACCTGCGGCAGGTCGCCCAGGCGGTGCTCGACGCGGTGCGCCCCGACCACGGCGGCGACCACCCGGCAATCCGCCAGGAGCTGCTGCTCAACACCGTCGAGGTGGTCTCGGGGGTGTGCGGGTCCGTGGGGCAGGCCACCGCCGACCTCGAGCGCGCCATCACCGAGGTGCGCGGCGTCACCGACCCGCTGCGCGTCGAGCTCATGGGCAGCGGCGCCCACCCCTTCGCGCGCTGGGCCCAGCAGAAGGTCACCGACAAGCAGCGTTACGCGACGCTCATCGACCGGACCCAGTGGTGGGGCCGGCAGATGGTCATCTACGGGCTGCACGTGCACGTCGGCATCGAGGACCGCGCCAAGGTGTTGCCCATCGCGCGGGCCATGCTCACCTACTTCGCGCACCTGCAGTCGTTGTCGGCGGCCTCGCCGTTCTGGGGCGGGCGCGACACCGGCTACGCCTCGAACCGCGCGCTGATGTTCCAGCAGCTCCCCACGGCCGGGCTGCCGTTCCCGTTCGAGCACTGGGCGGAGCTCGAGGGGTATGTCGGCGACATGCTGCACACCGGCGTCATCGACCAGTTCGACGAGGTCCGCTGGGATGTGCGCCCCTCGCCGCGGTTCGGCACGCTCGAGACCCGCATCTGCGACAGCCCGTCCAACCCGCTCGAGGTCTCCGCGCTCGCCGCCCTGACGCACTGCCTCGTGGAGCACTTCTCGACGATGCTCGACCGCGGCGAGGAGCTGCCCACCATCCCCGCGTGGTTCGCGCAGGAGAACAAGTGGCGCTCGGCCCGGTACGGCATGGATGCCATCATCATCGTGAACGCGGCAGGCGACGAGGAGCTCGTCACCGACGCGGTCCGCAGCCTGCTGGCCGAGCTCGCGCCCGTCGCCGAACGGCTCGGCTGCGCGGCCGAGCTCGACGCCGTGCACGTGATCCTGCGCCGCGGGGCCTCCTACCAGCGGCAACGCGCGGCGGCCCGACGGCACGGCGGCGAGCTCGACGCCGTGGTCACGAGCCTGATCGCGGAAATGCGCGCCGGCCGGCCACTCTGACCCCCAGCGCGCAGCCGACCCCCCGACCCAGGCGCCGAAGAGGTGTGAAACGCACTGCTGACGCGGTCGGCTTGACGCTAGGCTGCCCACAGCCGCAGGCAGTCGATGCCGGCGCCCGCTCCGACAGTGGCTCCGACCGCGTCGAGCGATCCTTCAGCGCAGGAGCCCCGCATGAGCCGTCCGACCGACCGCCACGACAGTCCCGCCAAGCGCGACCGTCGCAGCCGCGCGGCGCTCGTGGGCACCTGGGCGCTGGTCGGATTCGGCTGGATCGCCGTGGCCGGCGCCGCGGCCGGCCGCCTGAGCGGCGGCGACGACTTCGCGCTCCCCGAGTGGGTCGGCGACTCGCTCCCCGAGTCCCTGACCGGGCAGATCCTCGGCGCGACGCTCGCCGTCATGCGGTTCACGGTGCGGCTGCTCGCCTGACGCGAACGGCTAGACGAGCACCTGCGTGAGCGGCATCGACGAGTCGACGGGCAGGTCCAGCGGCGACGGCGGGAGGCCACGGCGGACCACTGCGGCCCCCAGCGCGGCGATCATCGCGCCGTTGTCCGTGCAGTAGCGGATCGGGGGGATCCGCAGATCGATCCCGGCGGCGGCGCAGCGGGCAGCCGCCATCTCGCGGAGCTGGGAGTTCGCGGAGAACCCGCCCCCGATGACCAGCGTCGACACGTCGTGCCGCTGGCAGGCGGCGATGGTCTTGGCGGTGAGGACGTCAGCGACGGCCGCGGCGAAGGAGGCCGCGACGTCAGCCAGCGGGATCTCCTGGCCGGCGTCCTGGCGGGCCTCGACCCACCGCGCGACGGCTGTCTTGAGGCCGGAGAACGAGAAGTCGTACGCGTGGGCGGCCTGGTCCTTGGGAGCGGTGAGCCCGCGCGGGAAGCGGATGGCCTCGGGGTCGCCCTCACGCGCCAGGCGGTCGATGTGCGGACCGCCGGGGTACGGCAGGCCGAGCAGCCGCCCCACCTTGTCGAAGGCCTCCCCCGCGGCGTCGTCGAGCGTCGATCCGAGTTCGGTGATGCCCGTGACGATGTCGTCCACCAGCAGCAGGCTCGAGTGGCCGCCCGAGACCACCAGGGCCATGACGCGGTCGGGGAACGGGCCGTCGACGAGCTCGTCGACGGCGGCGTGGCCGATGACGTGGTTGACGCCGTAGAGCGGCTTGCCGAGCCCGACGGCGAGGGCCTTGGCGGCCGAGGCGCCGACGGTGAGGGGGCCGACGAGCCCGGGGCCGGCCGTCACGGCGATCGCGTCGATGTCGCCGAGCTCGACTCCGGCGCCGTCGAGGGCGCGGCGCAGCGTGGGCGCCATGGCCTCGAGGTGGGCGCGTGAGGCGATCTCGGGGATGATGCCGCCGAACCGGGCGTGCTCGTCCATCGAGCTCGCCACCGAGTCGATCAGCAGCTCATGCCCGCGGACGAGGGCCACGCCGGTCTCGTCGCAGGAGGTCTCGATCCCGAGGACGAGGGGCTCACTCATGGGGTTCAGGATAGGCGCGCCGGAAGGGCTGCCCGCGCACAGGCTCAAGCGCGCCCCCCGTGACCTGTGCCGACACCTGCGCGCGCGGCCAGAGTGTGGCGGGAGTCATACCTTCCACGTGGAAGGTAATCGGGCGGCCCCCGGTTCACGCATCGTGACTCTCGAGACCCTGACTCCCCACACCGACCACCTCGCCGTCCCGGACGACATCGCCGACCTGCTGTTCCGCACGGCGCGCTCCGTCGGGCAGTTCACCGACGAAGAGGTCACCGACGAGCAGCTCGCCGCGGTCTACGACCTGGTCAAGTGGGGCCCCACGGCCATGAACCCCCTGCCGCTGCGCCTGCTGGTGGTCCGCGAGCGCGACGCCCGCGAGCGCCTGGCCGCGCACATGGCCGAGGGGAACCGCCAGCGGGTCCTCGACGCGCCTGTCACGCTCGTGCTCGCCGCCGACCCGGCGTTCCACCAGCCCCTGCCCGTGCTCGCCCCGCACCTGCCCGGCATGGTCGACGCCCTCGAGCCCGCCGCCGAGCAGCGCATGCAGATGGCCCGCACCAACGCGCTCCTGCAGGTCGGCTACCTGATCGTCGGGCTGCGCGCCGCAGGCCTCGACGCCGGCCCGATGGGCGGCATGGACGCCGCCGGCATCGACGCCGAGTTCTTCGCCGACAACGGCTGGCAGACGCTGCTCGTCGTCAACGTCGGCCACGCGGCGGATGGCGGGACTCCGTACCCCCGCGCCGCGCGCCTGTCCTACGAGCAGGTCTCCCAGACCCTGTGACGGCATGAGCGCCGAGGCGGTGGCCGCAGGCCTCAGCCGGCGGCGGCCCCGTCGCCCGTCGCGACGGGCCGGGCGGGATCGCTCGACCACTGTGACCAGGAGCCGGGGTACAGCGCCGCGTCGACGCCCACGGCGGCCAGCGCCGCCACCTGGTGCGCCGCCGTCACCCCCGAGCCGCAGTACACGCCCACCGGGCCACCGGCGGCGGCGCCGAGCCCGGCGAAGCGCTCGGCCAGCGCGGCCGTGGGCAGGAACCGGCCCGCCTCGTCCAGGTTCCCCGACGTCGGAGCCGACACGGCGCCGGGGATGTGCCCGGCGCGCGGGTCCACCGGCTCGACGTCGCCCCGGAACCGCTCAGCGGCGCGCGCGTCGAGCAGCAGACCCTCCCGCGCGAGCAGGGCGGCCTCATCCGGCCCGATCGTCGCCAGGGCTCCGGCCTCGAGCATGACGTCGCCAGGCCGGGCGACGACCTCGCCGACGTCCAGGCGGCCACCGGCGGCCCGCCAGGCGTCCAGGCCGCCGTCCAACAGCCGCACGTCGGCCACGCCAGCCCAGCGCAGCAGCCACCACGCCCGGGCCGCGGACATG
This sequence comes from Cellulomonas timonensis, assembly GCF_900046455.1. Classification (GTDB taxonomy): domain Bacteria; phylum Actinomycetota; class Actinomycetes; order Actinomycetales; family Cellulomonadaceae; genus Cellulomonas_A; species Cellulomonas_A timonensis. Next base: position 200,237 of record NZ_FCOT01000009.1, on the reverse strand, counting down.
CCGCCGATCGCGTCGTAGACCACCACGGGCACACCGCCGCGCACCCCCCACCGGCGGGCGGCGGCCTGCAGGTCGGCCACGTCGGGCAGCGGGTGACGGCCCTGCTGCGGGCTCGCGACGGAGGACAGCTCGGTGTCCAGGTCGACGTAGACGGCGCCGGGCAGGTGTCCCGCCAGGTACTGCTCATGGCCGTCCGAGCGGCCCATCTGCCAGCGCACGTCGAGCAGCACCGGGGCGATCGGGCCCCTGTCCGAGGCCTGGCCCAGCAGGTCGATCAGCTCCTGGGCGTCAACCAGCACATCCGCACGGTCTGGCTCCGCTGCACGGCGATCGATCGTCTCGGAACCCATCGTCACTCCTTCAGCTCGCGCCGGCGGCGTCATCGCAGCGGCAGGCTCATCGTCCACGCGTCCACGTTCTCTGGCTGGTAGTACCCCCGGCGGCGGCCCATGCGGCGGAAGCCGGCCCGCTCGTACAGCCGCAGCGCGGGGTCGTTGTCGACCCGCACCTCGAGCAGGACGTTCCCGGCGCCCAGTTCCCGGGCGTGCGCCACGAGCGCGTCCAGCATCACCGTACCCACGCCGGCGCCCTGGTGGGCGACGTCGGTGCCGATCGTCATCACCTGGGCGTCGAAGCCGTCGAACCAGAGGCCCGCGTAGCCGATCAGCGCGCCGGTGGCCGCGTCCTCGGCGCCGATGTACCACCGGCCGGGCCCCTGCAGCTCCTCGGCGAGGGAGGCGCTGGACCACGCGCCCGGACCGAACAGCTCCTGTTCCATCCGCGCCAGCTCGGGCAGGTCGTCGCCGCCCAGGAGCCGGATGAGCACGGCGATGGTCACGCCGAGGCGCGCTTCCGCTCCGCGGGCGGGACCACGTCGGGCCGGCGCAGGTACAGCGGCTCGGTGGGCAGGCTCTCGGCGCCGGCGGCGAGCCGGGCCAGCGCGAGCCGGGCCAGGTCGGCGGGGTCGGGATGCGCGGGCGCCCCGGGTGCGGCGGCGAGGTGCTCGGGGTAGAGCGACGCCCCGGCGCCGACGGCGAGGACGTCCTGGCCGATCGACGCCGCGACGGCCTGCGCGCTGTCGACCACCGGGCCCGCCACCAGCTCGACGAGCGGGCCGGCATCGGGTGCGTCGTGCTGGGGCTCGAGCACGCGGTAGCGGGCGGCGTAGACCTCGCGGCGGCGCGCGTCGGCAGCGGCCAGCAGCTCCGTCCCGGGCGCGAGGCCCAGCTCGCGGGCCGCGCCGACCGCGAGCGCGTCCAGGCTGCTCACCCCGTGCACCGGGACGCCGAGCGCGAGGGCGAGGGTCCGGGCGGTGACGAGGCCCACCCGCAGGCCCGTGAACGGAGCCGGTCCCGTGCCGACCACCACGGCCGTCACGTCGCCGCGGTCCAGGCCCGCGTCGGCGAGCACGTCGACGATCATCGGGGCCAGGAGCTCGGCATGGCGACGCTGCTCGGGCACGGCGCGGGACGCGAGCGTCCGGCCCGCGTCGTCGGTCAGGGAGACGGCTACTGCGGCGGAGGTGTCGAGGGCGATGACAGGCACAGGACCAGGTTGCCACCTCGACGCCCCCAGACGGGAACCGTCGAGGTCAGGAGGGCAGCTCGACGCCCGCCCAGCGCTCCCCCACGGCCGTGAGGGTGGCCACTCGGACGCCTGTGGCGGCGTCCTCCAGGTCCAGCGGGAGCTCCCCGCCGCGCGGGCGGCGCAGCGCCACCTCGAGGCGGTCGACGGCGAGGCCCTCGACCAGGCCCTCGCCCCACTCGACCACCGTGACGGACTCGTCGAGGCTCGCGTCGAGGTCGAGGGCGTCGACCTCCTCGAGGGAGCCGAGCCGGTAGGCGTCGACATGCACCAGCGCCGGCCCGGGAGCCTCCGCATCGGGCAGGGGCGGGTGCACGCGGGCGATGACGAAGGTGGGCGACGCCACCTGGCCCCGCACCCGCAGTCCCGCCCCGATCCCCTGGGTCAGCGTCGTCTTGCCCGCGCCCAGGTCCCCGGTGAGGACCACCAGGTCGCCTGCGCGCAGCACGCGCGGCAGGGCATGGCCGAAGGCGCGCGTCGCCTCGGCGTCGGGCAGCTCGAGCTGGACCTGCTGCACCACCGTCATCGTGCTGCTCCTTCTACCTGGGGCTCGGCCACGGCCTTGTCACGTGCTGAGGCCTTGTCACCTGCCGAGTCGACGTGGACGCGGGGCACGCGTCCACCCACCCGGGTCACGATCTCGTAGCTGATCGTCCCGGCGGCGTCAGCCCAGTCCTGCGCCGTGGGGCCGCCTCCGGCCCCCGTGCCGAACAGCTCGACCCTGTCCCCCGCACGGTCCTGGGCGCCGGGGCCCAGGTCGACGACGACCTGGTCCATGCACACCCGCCCGGCCACAGACAGCCGTCGCCCGCCCACGAGCAACGGCCCGCCCGGCCGGTCCGCCGAGCCGGAGGCATGCCGGGGCACGCCGTCCGCGTACCCCAGTGGCACCACGCCCAGCGTCGTCGTCCCCGGCGTCACATAGGCGTGCGCGTAGGAGACGCCCTGCCCGGCGGGCACCTCCTTGACGGTCACGAGCTCGGCCTCCAGCGTCATCGCCGGGATCAGCCCGAAGTCGGCTGGGCCGCCGAGCTGCGGCACCGGCGAGAGCCCGTAGACGGCGATCCCCGGGCGCACCAGGTCGTAGTGCAGCCCCGGGGCCGTCAGCGTGGCCGCCGAGTTGGCCAGGTGGCGCACCTCGAGCCGGGCGCCGCGGCCCTCGACCAGCGCGAGCGCCTCGGCGAAGACGACAGCCTGGGCGCGCACCGCCGGGTGGTCGGGCTCGTCGGCGAAGGCCAGGTGCGACCAGAGGCCCACCACCTGCACCGCGCCCTCGGCCTCGGCGCGCAGCGCGGCGTCGAGCACGTCGGGGAACTGCGCGGGCGTCAGCCCGTTCCGGCCCAGGCCGGTGTCGACCTTGAGGTGCACGCGCGCGGGCCGCCCCACCGCCCGCGCCGCAGCCACCACCTCGTCCAGCGCCCAGGGCGCGGCGACCGACAGGTCCACATCCGCCGCCACCGCCTGGGCCAGCGGCGCCCCCGGCGCGTACAGCCAGGTCAGCAGGCGCGTGGCGACCCCGCCGGCGCGCAGTTCCAGCGCTTCGCCGAGCTGGGCCACCCCGAGCCATGTCGCGCCCGCGTCGACGGCGGCGCGGGCGACGGGCAGCAGGCCATGGCCATAGGCGTCGGCCTTGACCACGGCCAGCACCTGCGCCGTCGGCGCGTGGGCGGCCAGGGACCGCACGTTGGCGCGGATGGCAGCGAGGTCGACGACGGCACGAGCGGGGAAGGAGCTCACCCGCCCAGTCTCCCACCGCGTCCTCCCCGCGCGGCACGAGGCGCCTGCGGTGCTCGTCACGTGGGCCGGCCCGCGGCCCTGCGGCGCCTGCCCCTCAGCCGCGCAACAACTCGGCGACCGTCCCGGGGATCGCCTCCGCCACAGCAGTCGCTGACACGGGGCCGCCCGGGTTGGCCCGATGCGCCGCGCGCCCGTGCACCAGGGCCGCCGCGGCGCCCAATGCGGCCACCAGCGACGGGTCGGCCAGCACGTCGGCGGACCGGCCGGCCAGCATCGCGCCCAGCAGCCCGGCGAGCACGTCCCCGGCGCCGGCCGTCGCGAGCCACGCGGGCGCGTCGGCCTGCGAGTACACCGCGCCGCCCGCCCCCACCACCAGCGTCGTCGGGCCCTTGAGCAGCACCGTCGCCGCGGTGAGCTCATGCGCGCGGCGGGCCCAGCGCAGCGGCTCGGCCTCCACCTGAGCGCGGTCCACATCCTCGCCCTGGGCGCTCAGCAGCGCGGCGAGCTCACCCGCATGCGGCGTCAGCACCACCCACGGGGCCAGCCGGTTCGGCACGAGGCTCAGCGCGCCCGCGTCGACCACCGCGGGCTGCTCCTGGGCCAGCACCGCGGCGAGTGCGGCGTGCACCCGCTCCGCCTGGGCGCTGTCGCCGGGGTCGATGCCCGGCCCGAGGGTCCAGGCCTGCACCCGTCCGTCGCCCGCGACCACCTCGGGGCAGGTGGACAGCACCGTGGCGCTGACCCCCGGCGAGCCCTGGTAGCGCACCATCCCGACCCCGGCGCGGATCGCGGCGCACACCGTGAGCACCGCCGCGCCCGGATAGGCCGGGGTCCCGGCCACGACGCCCAGCACGCCCCGGGAGTACTTATGCGCGTCCGGCGCGGGCGTCGGCCAGAGCGCGGCGACATCCGCCGGCTCGAGGCGCGCGACCACCGGGCGCACCCCGGACAGGTCGAGACCGATGTCCACCACGTCGACCTGGCCCGCGTGCAGGCTGCTCGGCGGCAGCAGCAGCCCTGCCTTCGCCGCGCCGAACGTCACGGTGAGGTCGGCGGGGAGCACCGGCCCCCGGGGGTCGCCATGCTCGGACCGGTCCGCCCGGTCGCCGCGTTCCGCGCGCGGGATCGCGCCGCTGTCCACGTCGATGCCGCTCGGGGTGTCCACCGCAACGACCAGCGGAGCGGCGACCTGCCCGCCCGCCCGCTCATCCGCCAGCAGCTCGTGGAGCAGCGTGAGCACCTCGGCGGCGGGGCCGCGCACCGCCCCGGACGCGCCGATGCCCAGCACCCCGTCGAGGATGACGTCGGCGGCGTAGGCCGTGGCCACGGCCTCGCCCGCCCACACCGGGTCACCCGTCCCGTGATCGCCGGCGCCGCCCTCAGCCACCCGGAGCACCCGGCCCCCGGCCGACCGCAACGCCGCCAGCCCGCCCTCGTGCGCGCGGGCCGCCGTCAGCAGGGCCGTGACCGCCACGCCCCGTCGGGCCAGCAGGGCTCCGGCGTGCAGCGCGTCGCCGCCGTTCGAGCCGGCGCCCGCGATCACCACCACGATCGCGCCACGGACCTGGCCCCGCTGCTCGCGCAGCAGCCCGAGGACGCGCGTGGCGAGCGCGTGCGCCGCGCGGTCCATCAGCGGGAGCCCAGCGGCCAGCAGCGGCTCCTCGGCGGCACGGACGTCGGCGGAGGTGTAAGCGAGGATCACCTGTCCATCATGTCGGCCCCACGGGCGCCGGTCGCGCCGGGTTCACCCGTTAGGTTCAGTCCATGCGATTCGGACTCTTCATCCCGCAGGGCTGGCGACAGGACCTGACAGGCATCGACCCGGTAGACCATTGGGCCGTGATGCACGGCCTCGCGCGGCACGCCGACGAGGGCGACACCTGGGAGTCCGTCTGGGTCTACGACCACTTCCATGCGGTGCCGGAGCCCAACGGCGAGGCGACCCACGAGGCCTGGAGCCTCATCTCCGCGTTCGCCGCGAGCACCCAGCGGGTCCGGCTCGGCCAGATGTGCACGTGCATGTCGTACCGCAACCCGGCCTACCTGGCCAAGGTCGCCGCGACGGCCGACATCATCTCCGGCGGACGGGTGGAGATGGGCATCGGGGCGGGCTGGTACGAGCACGAGTGGCGCGCCTACGGCTACGGGTTCCCGCGCGCCGGGGAGCGGATCGCCGCCCTGGAGGAGGGCGTGGAGATCTTCCAGCAGCTCTGGTCGAAGGGCGTCGCGACGCTGGACGGCGCGCACTACCAGGTGGACGGCGCGCAGCTCTCGCCGCTCCCCCTGCAGGCGGGCGGGCCGCCGCTGTGGATCGCGGGCGGCGGGGAGAAGAAGACCCTGCGGATCGCGGCGCAGCACGCCGCGTACACGAACTTCGACGGCAGCCCGGAGGGCTTCGCGCACAAGTCGGCAGTGCTGGCCGAGCACTGCGCGGCGCTGGGGCGCGACTTCGCCCAGATCACCCGGTCCGCCAACTACAACGTGGTCATCGGCGCGACGCAGGCCGACGTGGACGACCGGCTCGCCTGGATCCACGACCACTACGCGCGCACCGTCCCCGCCAAGGCCGACGAGGTCCTGGAGCAGTTCCGCACCGGGCCGCTGGTCGGCACCCCGGAGCAGATCGTCGACAAGCTGCGCGAGCTGGACGGCCTGGGGCTGGCCTACGCGATCACGTACTTCGCCGAGGCGGCCTACGACCGATCCGGCATCGAGCTGTTCGAGCGCGAGGTCGTGCCGGCCCTGCGCTGACCCGTCGACCGCTCAGCCGAGGTCGCCCTCCGCGACCACCATCGCGGAGGCGATCCCGGCGTCGTGCGAGATCGACAGGTGGAACCGGGACACCCCGAGCGCCTCGGCGCGCGCCGCCACGGTGCCCCGCACCTCCACCTCGGGCGGCCCGCCGACGATCCGGCGCACTGTCGCGTCGTGCCACCGCATCCCGCCGGGCGCGCCGAGCGCCTTGGCGATGGCCTCCTTGGCGGCGAACCGCGCGGCCAGCGAGCTCGCAGGCAGGTCGCGCTCCTCGTCGGTGAACAGCCGGTCGCGGAGTCCTGGCGCACGCTCCAGCGTCGCCATGAACCGGGCCACGTCGACGACGTCGATGCCGACGCCGACGATCATGCCGCGCCCCTCACTCGGGCGATCACTCGACGGTGACGGACTTCGCGAGGTTGCGCGGCTGGTCCACGTCCAGCCCGCGGGCCGTGGCCAGCTCACAGGCGAAGATCTGCAGCGGCACGACCGTCAGCAGCGGCGCGAGCAGCGTCGGCGACTGCGGCACGAAGAACACCTCGTCGGCGAACGGCAGCACCGCGTCGTCGCCGTCCTCCGCGATCACCAGGGTGCGCGCGCCACGGGCCCGGATCTCCTGGATGTTCGAGACGACCTTCGAGTGCAGGGAGTCCCGGCCACGCGGCGAGGGCACCACCACGAACACCGGCTGCCCCTCCTCGACGAGGGCGATCGGCCCATGCTTGAGCTCGCCGGCGGCGAAGCCCTCGGCGTGGATGTAGGCGAGCTCCTTGAGCTTGAGCGCGCCCTCCATCGCCACCGGGAAGCCGACGTGCCGGCCCAGGAACAGCACCGAGGAGGCGTCGGCCATCGACCGGGCGGTCTCGCGCACGTGGTCCGCGCGGTCCAGCACCTGCTGGATCTTGTCCGGCATCTCGCGGAGGTCGTCGAGGATCTCCGCGATCTCGTCGGCGAACTTGTTGCCGCGCAGCTGGGCCAGGTACAGGCCCAGCAGGTAGGCGGCCGTGATCTGCGACAGGAACGCCTTGGTGGACGCGACGGCGATCTCCGGGCCGGCGTGGGTGTAGAGCACGGCATCGGACTCGCGCGGGATCGTCGACCCGTGCGTGTTGACGATGGCGAGCACCTTCGCGCCCTGCTCGCGCGCATGACGGACGGCCATCAGGGTGTCCATCGTCTCGCCGGACTGCGAGATCGCGACGACCAGCGTCTTGGAGTTCACGACGGGGTCGCGGTAGCGGAACTCGTGCGCGAGCTCCACCTCCACCGGTATGCGGCACCAGTGCTCGATCGCGTACTTGGCGACGTGGCCCGCGTAGGCCGCCGTGCCGCAGGCGATCACGACGATCTTGTCGACCGAGCGCAGCACCGACTCGTCGATCCGCAGGTCGTCCAGCACCAGGCGGCCGTTGATGTCCGTGCGGCCCAGCAGCGTGTCCGCGACCGCATGCGGCTGGTCGTGGATCTCCTTGTCCATGAACGAGCGGAACCCGTTCTTCTCGGCGGCTGCCGCGTCCCAGTCGACGGTGAAACGGCGCGGCTCGACGCGGTTCCCGTCGAAGTCGACGACCTCGACAGAGGTCGGCGTGATCGTCACGACCTGGTCCTGGCCGAGCTCGAGGGCCTCCTTGGTGTGCGCGATGAACGCGGCCACGTCGGAGCCGAGGAAGTTCTCGCCCTCGCCGAGGCCCACGACCAGCGGCGAGTCGTGCCGGGCTCCGACAACGGTGTCGGGCGCGCTCGAGTGCACGGCCAGCAGGGTGAACGTGCCGTGCAGGCGGCGCACCACGGACAGCATCGCCGCTGTCAGGTCGCCGAGCTCCTTATGCGCGTCGTGCAGCAGATGCGCCACGACCTCGGTGTCCGTCTCCGACTGGAACTCGGCGCCGTCGGCGAGGAGCGCGGCCTTGAGCTGCACGAAGTTCTCGATGATGCCGTTGTGGATGACCGCGAGCTCGCCCACCACGTGCGGGTGCGCGTTGCCGTCGGTGGGGCCGCCGTGCGTGGCCCAGCGGGTGTGGCCGATCGCGGCGGTGCCGGCGGGGAGTGGCGACGCGTCGAGCACCTCGACGAGGTTCGCGAGCTTGCCCGACTTCTTCGCGACCGACGTCAGGCCGTCCGCGGTGCCGGTGATCGCGATGCCCGCGGAGTCGTAGCCCCGGTACTCCAGTCGTCGCAACCCTTCGAGGACGACCTCGAGGGGGCGCCCGTTGGGCTCCTGGCTGCCGACGTATCCGACGATTCCACACATGGGCGCCAGTCTACGGTGGCGCCAGCCGTGCCCGTTGATCATGCACAATCGGTGCGTGCCATCGAGCCACGACCCTGTGCCGTCGACGCCCTACGTCGATCTCGACCGCGACGCGTGGGCGAAGCTGTCCGAATCGACGCCTCTGCCCCTCACTGACGCTGATGTCGAGCGCCTCGCCGGCCTGGGCGACCCGATCGACCTCGCCGAGGTCGACGCCGTCTACCGTCCGGTGTCGCGGCTGCTCGACCTGTACGTGGGCGCCACGCGCGGGCTGCATGAGGCGTCGAGCACCTTCCTGCGGGAGGACACGGGCAGCACGCCGTTCGTCATCGGCGTCGCGGGATCCGTCGCGGTGGGCAAGTCCACCACCGCGCGCCTGCTGCGCGAGCTCATGGCGCGGTGGCCCGCGACCCCCCGCGTCGAGCTCATCACCACCGACGGGTTCCTCTACCCGAACGCGGAGCTGCGGCGCCGCGGGCTGATGGACCGCAAGGGCTTCCCCGAGTCGTACGACCGCCGCGCGCTGGTGCGCTTCGTGTCCAAGGTCAAGGCCGGGCGCCCCGAGGTCCGTGCTCCCGTGTACGACCACCTGTCCTACGACATCGTGCCGGCAGCCGAGGTGGTGGTCCGCCGCCCCGACGTGCTGATCGTCGAGGGCCTGAACGTGCTGCAGCCCGCCCGCCCGACGTCCGAGGGCACCTCGAACCTCGCGGTGAGCGACTTCTTCGACTTCTCGATCTACGTCGACGCCCGCACCGACGACGTGCGGCAGTGGTACGTCGACCGGTTCCTGTCGCTGCGGGCCACCGCGTTCGCACGCCCCGAGTCCTACTTCCGCCGGTACGCCTCGCTCAGCGACGCCGAGGCCGTGGACACCGCCGAGCACCTGTGGGACACCATCAACGCGCCGAACCTGGTGCAGAACATCCTGCCGACCCGCAGCCGGGCCACGCTGGTGCTGCGCAAGGGCAAGGACCACGCCGTCGAGCGCGTCCGGCTGCGCAAGCTCTGATCCGGCTGCGCACGCCCTGATCTGCTCAGGGCCCGACGAGCAGCACCGGGCCCGCGCCCACGGGCTCGTCCGCGGCCGACCGCGCATACGCCAGCCGCACCGGGTAGTGGGTGACCTCCCCCTCGGCGAGGCTGCCGACCGCCTCGGCCACCTCTGGCTGAATGTCGCCGCAGGCGTCCACCGGCAGCGCAGCGCGGATGGCCTTGCCCATCGCGTCCATCAGCCAGAGCTCCCACGCCGGCGCGGTGTCCGCCGGGCACGCGCCCGCCTCGTCGGCGTGGAGGGACGGCCGGGTGAGCGCGGCGACCAGGCGGGCGAGGTCGCCCTCGAGGCGCCTGACGGTCACGGCGTCCCAGACCCCGGAGACGTCGGTGAGCGTCTCGCCCGCGAGGCACTGCAGCACCGCGGACGGCGTGAAGCCCTCGGGCACGGAGCCGGCGTCCGGCGCGTCCGGGTGAGACGTCGCGGTGGCGGTCGCGTCGAGCGACAGCCCGAGGGTCTGCACGACCTGGGGCGCCAGGCAGTCGGCCCCGACGGCGGGCTCGGCGGGCTCGGGCAATGGGGAGGCCGTCGGCGCGGCGCAGGCGCCGAAGACCAGCACCGATGCCACGGCCGCCCCCACGATGCGGGCGCTCCGGGCTCGGCTGGGCCGGGCCATCGGGCGTGGCGCCGAGATCTCGCGCATGCCACTCGTCGTCCACACTCGCATACGCCCCCCCCCGTCGTCCGCCCCCGGCTGCAGAACCGCCCCGCTCATGACGAGCGGGGACGGCCGCAGGGGACGACGACGGTGTGGTCCCAGCTCCGAGATTAGGCAGCCCGGGCGCCCTCGTCGCCGGTCGAGACCAGATCGTTAGCCTCATCCGGTCGATCGTTGCCGGGGCGTGACCCGCGCGCGGCGGCGGAGCGGGACAGAGTGTCAGGAAGGACGCGAATCAGCGTCCGACCACCGCCGGCGTCCCACCGGTGATCCGCAGCAGCTCCGGATAGCTCGTCGGGAACACCGCATGCGGTGTGCCCGCGGCCGCCCACACCACGTCGAACGCCCCGAGGGCGACGTCGACGAGGGTGCGCAACGGCGTCGGGTGCCCAACGGGGCCGACGCCGCCGATCGGCTGGCCGGTGGCGGCCCGGACCGCGTCCGCGTCGGCGCGCTCGAGCCGGCCGCCCAGCAGGTCCTCCACGAGGGCCGGCTCGACCCGGTGGGCGCCTGACGTCACCACGAGCAGCGGCGCGCCGCTGTGCAAGAAGACCAGCGAGCTCGCGATCGCGCCGACCTCGACGCCGAGGGCCTGCGCCGCGTCGAGCGCCGTGCGCGCCGAGTCCGCGAGCTCCCGCACCTGGCCGTCCACCCCGAGTGCGGTCAGGGTGTGGTGCATGTGCTCCGCGTTGCGGTGCAGGCGTTCCGGCTGGGACGGGACAGGGCGTGACATGTCGGGCATGCCCCTCACCTTACGGATGCCCGCGCCGCCCCACAGCCGGCTCGGCGCCGGCGTCGGCGTCAGGACGCGTCCCGGGTCGGGCCAGCACCATCGGCTGCGCCGAGGGACGCAGCCACCGCCGGAGCATGCGGTCGATGAGCAGGCCCACGACGGCGCCGACGCACACCCCCACCACGACCGCCACGACGGGATGGTCGTGCAGCCAGGCCCCGGCCCCCACGCCGATCGCGACGCCGTAGGCGGCCCAGGTGACACAGGCGAGGGCCGAGAGCGCCATGAAGCGCCGATGCGGGTAGCCCAGCGCGCCGGCGCTCATGTTGACGGCCACGCGCCCGATCGGGATGTACCGCGCCGCGAGGATGAAGGACGAGCCACGGTGTGCGAGCGCGTGCTCGGCCCAGGCCAGTGCCTTGGCGCCCTGCGCGCCGCGGAACAGCCGGAGCCGGTGGACGTCGACCCGGCTGCCGATGAGGTAGGCGATCTGGTCGCCGCTGAAGGCCCCGACCGCGGCCACCAGCCCCAGCAGCCAGAGGTTCGGCGCCCCCTCGGCCGTGGAGATCGCGGCCAGGGCGATCACCACCGACTCGCTCGGCACCGGTGGGAAGAACCCGTCGATCGCGGCGAAGGCGAGCACCCCCGGATAGACCACTACCGAGCTTGCGAGTGCGAGGATCCATTCCTCCAGCACGTGTCATCAGCTCCAGGTGGTCGGCTGCCAGGCAGCATGTGGTGCGCGGTCGTGCTCGACAGCGCACGGGCGGGCAGGCCGGCAGGCGCACGCGCGGGAAGGCTCTGCGGACGACACTACGAAGCCGAGGGCGTCGAGCGATATCGGTTATCCCCCCGAGAGACCCCTGAATCCCCGCGTGCGGGCCCCCTGACGATGATGTCGCGCAGGCCAGGGCGCGGTCGTCCGCCGCGTGGATGAGATGTCCGTGAGAGAGACCCTCCGCAGGGCGGACAACGGCCTCAGACTCTGGGTCCCCCCAGGGGGCCGACGGGACCGATGGGCGACGCCCCGCGGCTCAGTGGCCGCCCTCCTCCGCAGCAGGCTCCTCGCCCTCCCCGGGCGGGTCGAGCTGCACGGTCTCCATGGACGCCGGCATGAGGCGGCGCAGCAGCCAGTCGAGGAACAACCCCAGCACCAGGCCGGTCACGACTCCCACCACCACCGCGACCACGGGGTGGTCGCCCAGCCACCGGCCGGCCCCGATGCCGATCAGCGTGGCGTACACCGCCCAGGCGACCCCGGCCAGCGCCGTGAGGCCCACGAACCTCCGCCGCGGGTATCCCAGCGCGCCAGCGGTCATGTTCACGGCCACCCGGCCGACCGGGATGTAGCGCGCGGCCAGGATGAACGCCGCGCCGCGCCGCGTCAGGGCACGCTCAGCCCAGTCGAGCGAGCGCTTGCCCCGTCCCGTCCGGAACAGGCGCACCCGGTGCACGTCGAGCTTCGAGCCGAGCGTGTAGGCGATCTGATCGCCGGTGAACGCGCCGACGGCGGCGACGCCCGCCATCAGGTACACGTTGGGCTCGCCGCCCGAGGCCCACAACGCCGCCAAGGCGATCACGGCGGACTCGCTGGGGATCGGCGGGAAGAACCCGTCGATGGTCACGAAGGCGTACAACGCGACATACACCCAGGGTGAGCCCACTAGGTGGACGAGCCAGTCCTCCACGCCCCATCAGCCCCCGCTGTCGTGCCCGGGGCGGCGACCCGGACCGTTGGTCCCACAGTAGGTCGCCCGGTGGGCGGAGCGCAGTCAGTCAGCGCGCCGGCGCCGTCCCCAGGTCGAAGCCGAGCGCGCGGGCGGCGGCCACGGGGTGCGGCTCCGCGGCCCAGCTGCCGCCCAGGTCGTCCGTCGCGGCGAGCGAGCGCAGCTCCGCGCGGTCCACGTACAGCGTGCCGCCCAGGTGGTCGGTCTCATGCTGCACGATCCGCGCGGGCCACCCCGAGACGACCTCGTCGAGCGCCCGGCCCGTCTCGTCGGCGCCAGTGAGGTGGATCTGCCGGGGCCGCGCGACGACCGCCTGGTAGCCCTCGACGCTGAGGCAGCCCTCGTAGAACGCGGCGCGCTCCTCGCCGACGGCGGTGTACCGCGGGTTCACCAGCACCCGGAACTCCACAGCGGGACGCTCACGAGCGATCCGCATCTCGTCGTCGATGGCGCCCGGGTCCTCCACGAGGGCCAGCGCGAGCGGCAGGCCGATCTGCGGTGCGGCGAGCCCGACCCCGGGAGCAGCCCGCATGGTCCGGTGCATCAGCGCGATCAGCGCCTCCAGGTCCGCGGAGTCGAGCTGCCCGTCAAACGGCTCCGCGACCATGCGCAGCACCGGGTGCCCGGCCTGCACGATGGGGACGATCCCGGACGGGTGCTCCTGGGCCGCCGCGATCAGCCGCTGCGCGTGCGCGCGGAGCACGTCGGCCGGGATGGCCACAGCGCGGTTAGTCACAACGCGAGCCGTTCCCGGACCACGTCGGCGAGCCGGCCGGCGATGCGCTCGGCGTCGGCCTGGCTCGCGGCCTCGACCATGACCCGCACCAGCGGCTCGGTGCCCGAGGGGCGCAGCAGCACCCGCCCGGTCTCGCCCAGCTCCTCCTGGGCGGAGCGCACGGCGGCGGCCAGCGCCTCGTCGCTGTCGGCGCGCGAGCGGTCGACGCCGGGCACGTTCACCAGGATCTGCGGCAGCCGCTGGACCACCGCGGCGAGCTGCTCGAGCTTCTGCCCGGTGCTCGCCACACGGCCGGCGAGCTGCAGGGCCGTGAGCACGCCGTCCCCCGTGGTGGCATGCGCGGAGAGGATCACGTGGCCCGACTGCTCGCCGCCCAGCGAGTAGCCGCCGGCCCGCATGGCCTCGAGCACGTACCTGTCGCCCACCGACGTCTCGAGCAGGTGGATGCCCTGCGCGGTCATCGCGAGCTTGAGGCCCAGGTTGCTCATGACTGTCGCGACCAGCGTGTCGTGCGCGAGGGTCCCGCGGTCGCGCATCGCCACGGCGAGCACTCCCATGATCTGGTCCCCGTCGACCAGCGCGCCCGCATGGTCGACGGCGAGGCAGCGGTCGGCGTCGCCATCGAAGGCCACACCGAGGTCCGCGCCCGCGGCGATGACCGCGGCCTGCAGCTGCTCGGGGTGCGTGGACCCGCACTGCTCGTTGATGTTGCGGCCGTCGGGCGAGGCGTTGATGACCACGACGTCGGCGCCGGCGGCGCGCAGGGCGGCGGGGCCGACGTCGCTCGCGGCGCCGTTGGCGCAGTCCACAGCGATCCGCAGCCCGGCCAGGCTGACGTCGAGCGTGCTGACCAGGTGCTCCACATAGGAGTCGCCGGCGGCCCCGCTGTCGGTGCGGATGCGGCCGACGTCGGCGCCCACGGGCCGGTCCCAGGGCTCGCGCAGCCGCTGCTCTATGGCGAGCTCGAGCTCGTCGTCGAGCTTGAGGCCGCCGCGTGCCAGGAACTTGATGCCGTTGTCGGGCATCGGGTTGTGGGAGGCCGACAGCACCACGCCCAGGTCGACGTCGAGCGTCGCCGTCAGGTAGGCCACAGCCGGGGTGGGCAGCACGCCGACGTCGATCACGTCGACGCCCGCGCTCGCGAGCCCGGCGGCGACCGCCGCGCTGAGGAACTCGCCTGAGGCCCGGGGGTCGCGGCCGACCACGGCTCGGGCTCGGTGCCCCGCGAAGGCGCCCTGCGCGCCGAGCACATGGGCGGCGGCCACGGCAAGGTCGAGCGCGACCTCTGCCGTCACGTCGCGGTTGGCGAGCCCTCGGACTCCGTCGGTGCCGAACAGTCGGCCCATCAGCAGACCCCTCCATCGTTCACGGGCGGGGCGGTGACCGCCCCGCTGGGCAGACGCCGATGGCCCCGAAGGTCCTGAAGAAGACCGTCGGGGCCATCGGGCCTCGGCTGAGAGATCAGCGCTTGGAGTACTGCGGAGCCTTGCGGGCCTTCTTGAGACCGGCCTTCTTGCGCTCGACGACGCGTGCGTCGCGAGTCAGGAAGCCCGCCTTCTTGAGGGTCGCACGGTTGGCGTCCTCATCGATCGCGTTCAGCGCACGGGCGATGCCCAGGCGCAGCGCGCCGGCCTGGCCGCTCACGCCGCCACCGGTGATGCGGGCGATGACGTCGAAGCGACCCTCGACGTCGACCAGCTTCAGCGGGGAGTTGACGAGCTGCTGGTGCACCTTGTTCGGGAAGTAGTCCTCGAGGGTGCGGCCGTTGATCTTCCACGTGCCGGTGCCGGGCACCAGGCGAACGCGGGCGATCGCCTCCTTGCGGCGGCCCAGGGCGTGCCCCGGGGCCGTGATGCTCTGGCCACGGCCCACGGGGGCCGACGTCTCAGAGGTGTAGCTGGTGGGCGTGTCGTCGCCCTCAAGGTCGATGTCGACCGTGGTCTCGGCCACTAGTGGTGTCCTCGCGTCCTGTGTCGTGCTCGCAGCAGGCCGGGGGCCTACTGAGAAACCTGGCTGATCTCGAAGGGCTTCGGCTGCTGTGCCGCGTGCGGGTGCTCCGACCCGACGTAGACCTTGAGCTTGCTCAGCTGCGCGCGAGAGAGCGAGTTCTTCGGGAGCATCCCGCGAACGGCCTTCTCGATCGCCCGCTCGGGGTGCTTCTCGAGCAGCTCGGTGTACGTCGTCGCACGCAGACCGCCCGGGTAACCCGAGTGACGGTAGGCGAGCTTGTTCTCGCGCTTGTTGCCCGTGAGGGCAATCTTGTCGGCGTTGATGACGATGACGAAGTCGCCGCCGTCGACGTGGGGGGCAAAGGTCGCCTTGTGCTTGCCGCGCAGCAGCGTGGCCACGTGAGTGGCAAGGCGGCCCAGGACGACATCGCTCGCGTCGATGACGTACCAGTTCCGCTCGACGTCGCCGGGCTTCGGGGTGTACGTGCGCACGGTCGTTGGCCTTCGTTTCGTGTAATGAATGTGTCAGAGCGAAGGCCCGCAGGTGGCGGGCCCGCCGTGAGTGCTGATCGGTGGCGTCCCTGGGAACCGGCGAGTGGGAACGCACCGGAGCCGCCGTCTGGGAACGGGGGACGCACAACGACACACAAGAGTAGCCGGACGTCGGTCGAAGGGTCAAAACGCGGTGAGATCCGCAGGTCCCGCCCCACCCTCGGGGCGTCGCCGGGCCCGGCCGGGGGCCGTCCAGGAGTGCAGCGCGCCTGCGGCGGCGGCGACCACTCGGGTGGTGAGATCGTCGAGCGTCGGGGTGCGCAGCGCCCAACTCTGCCAGAAGAGCGGGACGTCGAGGAATCGCCCGGGGGCCAGGTCCACCAGGGACCCGGCGGCCACGTCCCGCGTGACGGCCTGCTCGGGGGCCATCCCCCAGCCGAGGCCGGAGCGCAGCACCTCGACGAATGCCGCCGACTCCGGGACGTGGTGGACGGGCGGCTCGAGCCCCTCGCCGACCATCTCGGCGACGAACCGTCGCTGCAAGGCGTCCACCCGGTCGAACGCGAGCTGCGGGGCGGCCGCGAACGCCTCCCGGGTCAGCCCCGCGGGGAACCGGGCCGCGCGCGCCGCCGGGGACGCGACGGCGAGGTAGCGCATCGACCCGAGCGGCCGGACCCGGCAGCCCTGCACAGCGCGCTCGTCAGCGGTGACCGCCGCCATCACGGCGCCGTCGCGCAGCAGCCGCGCGGAACGGTCCTGGTCGTGGCGGAGCAGGTCGACCAGCACCCCGTCCGGCAGCCCCACGAGCGATGCGGGGAACCATGTGGACAGGGAGTCCGCGTTGACCGCCACCGCGAGGCGGACCATGCCCGAGTGCTCGGCGCCGAGCTCCGCCCGGGCGTCCGCCGCGAGGAGCTCGACCTGGCCGGCGAGCCGGACGAGCACCTCCCCTGCGGGCGTGGCGCGGCACGGGCGCGAGCGCAGCACCAGCACGCGCCCGACCTGCTCCTCGAGGGCCTTGATGCGCTGGCTCACGGCAGAGGGCGTGACGTGCAGCAGCCGCGCGGCGGCGTCGAAGGTGCCCTCGGACACCACGGCCGCGAGGGCGGCGAGCTGCTCTGGCGCGTAGGTCATCATCAGCGATGCTAATGGTTCTACAGAAACATTCGCTAGCCTTCCGGTCCAACGGCTTCTAGCGTCGGTGCCGTGCCCACCCTCCTCACCGGCTTCGTGACCGCCTTGACCCTCATCGCCGCCATCGGCGCCCAGAACGCCTTCGTGCTGCGCCAGGGCATCCGCCGCGAGCACGTCGTGCCCGTGGTCGCCGTGTGCGCGGGAGCCGACCTGCTGCTCATCACCGCGGGCGTCGCCGGGCTCGGCGCCCTCGTCGTCGCGCACCCGGGAGTCCTGACCGCCAGCCGGTACGGCGGCGCCGCGTTCCTCCTCGCCCTCGCGGTCGCCGCCGCCCTGCGCGCGCGGCGGCCGTCCCACCTGGACCCTGCGGCCCAGGGACCGGCGACGCTCGGGGCGGTGCTCGTCACCTGCCTGGCGCTGACCTTCCTCAACCCGCACGTCTACCTCGACACCGTCGTCCTGCTCGGCGCCCTCGCGCAGCAGCACGGGCCCACCGGGAGCTGGGTGTTCGGCGCCGGCGCCGGGCTCGCGAGCATCACGTGGTTCGCGGCGCTCGGCGGCGCCGCGACCCGGCTGCAGCCCGTGTTCGCCCGGCCCCGGGCCTGGCGGATGCTCGACGCCGGGGTCGCCGTCGTGATGACCGTGATCGCCGCCCTGCTCGTCGTCCGCACGCCAGCGATGTGAGGCGCCGGGCGAGTGCCCCCGGGCTCAGCGCACGCGGTCGACGCGGGCCGCGTCCCACACGGGCTCGGGCGTCTCGACGACCTCGCCGTCCGCCCCGAACAGCAGGTAGCGGTCGAAGGTCCGCGTGAACCAGCGGTCGTGGGTCACCGCCATGACGGCGCCCTCGAAGGCCGCGAGGCCGATCTCCAGGGCCTCCGCCGAGTGCAGGTCGAGGTTGTCCGTCGGCTCGTCGAGCAGCAGCAGCGTCGCGCCGCCCAGCTCGAGCAGCAGGATCTGGAACCGCGCCTGCTGCCCGCCTGAGAGCGTGTCGTAGGTCTGCTCCGCCGCAGCGACGAGCTCGTAGCGGTCCAGCGCCTTGCTCGCGGGCTCACGGCCCATGCCCGACCGGTGGCCGTCGCCCCGGTGCAGGATGTCCAGCAGGGTCCGGCCGGCCAGCTCGGGGTGGGTGTGGTTCTGCGCGAACCACCCCGGCCGCACGCGCGAGCCGAGCACCACTCGGCCGGTGTGGGCCACCGGGGCGACCTCCGTCTCGCCCGCGGGCTCATGCTCAGCCCCGGGGTCCGAACCGCCCGCCGCGAGCAGCCGCAGGAAGTGCGACTTGCCCGAGCCGTTCGAGCCCAGCACCGCGACGCGCTCGCCGAACCACACCTCCAGGTCGAACGGGCGCATCAGCCCGGTCAGCTCGAGCCCCTCGGCGACGACAGCGCGCTTCGCCGTCCGCCCCCCGCGCAGCCGCACCCGCACGTCCTGGTCGCGGGCCACCACCTGCGGCGGCCCGGCCTCCTCGAACTTGCGCAGCCGGGTCTGCGCCGCGGAGTAGCGCGAGGCGAGCCCGTCGTTGAACGCCGACTTGGTCTTGAGGGTCAGCACCAGGGTCTTGAGCTTCGCGTGCTCCTCCTCCCAGCGCCGCATGAGCTCCTCGAGCCGGCTGCGCCGGTCGTCGCGGGCCTGCGGGTACGTCGTGAAGGAGCCGCCGTGCACCCAGATGCCCGAGCCGGTCGCCGTCGGCTCCAGGGTCGCCACCTGGGTCGCCGCGCGCGACAGCAGCTCCCGGTCGTGGCTGACGAACAGCACCGACTTGGGCGAGGCCTTCAACTGGGCCTCGAGCCAGCGCTTAGTCGGCACGTCGAGGTAGTTGTCCGGCTCGTCGAGCAGCAGCACCTCCTCCGGGCCCCGCAGCAGCGCCTCGAGCACCAGGCGCTTCTGCTCGCCGCCGGACAGGGTGCGCACCTCGCGGTCCTGGGCCCGGTCGAACGGGATCGACAGCACCGAGTCGGTGACCTGGTCCCAGCCGGCCTCGGCCTCGTAGCCACCCACATCGGCCCAGTCGACCAGCGCCGTCGCGTACCGCATCTGGGCGGGCTCGTCGTCGACCTCCATAATCCCCAGCTCCGCCGCCGCGAGCTCGGCGGCGGCGTCCCGGATCGCGGCCGGGGCCAGTGACGCCAGCAGGTCGCGGATCGAGCGCCCGTCGTCGATGCGCCCCACCATCTGCCGCATGACGCCCAGCCCACCGGTGCGCGCCACCGCGCCGCCATGGGGAGCCTCGCCGCCCGCCACGATGCGCAGCAGTGTCGTCTTGCCGGCTCCGTTCGGGCCGACCAACGCCACCTTCGCGCCGTCGGCGACCCGCAGGTCCACCTCGTCGAGAAGAGGCCGCCCATCGGGCAGGAAATAGCTCACGGCGCTGATGTCGAGGTGTCCCACCCCACCAGTGTCCCCGGGCGGCGACCCTGCCCGCGACCATTTTCCGTCCCCTAGCGGGACGCCGGGCCCGGTGCGAGTGTGGAGGTATGAGTGATGAGACCCCCGCCACCCGCCCGGACCCCGAGACCGTCACCGAGGGCGACAGCGACCAGCTCTCCAAGGAGGACATGCTCGAGGAGCGCGGCGTCGACGACCTCCTCGACGAGGCCTGGTACACCGCGCCCGAGCGCCCGCCGCATCACCGGTTCGGGGTGACGCCGTGGGAGGAGGCGCATGGGGAGACGCTGGACGACCGGCTCGCCGAGGAGGAGCCCGAGGTGTGGGACATCCCCGGCCCCCGCGTGGACCCGTCACGCGAGCCGGGCCGTGCCGGCCGCCTGGTGGAGGACGACCAGGCCGTCCAGGCCGGCGTCAACGACCAGTTCGCCATCGACGAGGGCGTCGCAGGCGGCGCCGCGAGCGCCGAGGAGGCCGCGGTGCACGTGATCGAGGACGTCGAGGAGGCGCCGCCCGGGCCCGCGCCGACCAGCCACGACGAGTCCCAGACGGGCAACGCGCCCTGACGTCGCGGGCCACGGGCGCTGACGTCACCCCGCTCCGGCGCCGCGCCAGCTCCTCAGCCGCAGGGCCCGTCGAGGTCCGCCGCGCTGCGGATCGCCCGGGTCTGCTCGGCGCGCAGGCCGACCTCGGCGTCCGGCGGGTACGTGACCTCCTCGAGGGTCAGCCCGTGGGCCGCCGCCACCGCGCTGCCGGGATCGCGTCGACGCCCCGCGAGGAGCTCAGCGGGCCACGTCACCGGCCTGCGGCCCTCCCCGACGGCGAGCGCGGCGCCCACCAGCGCCCGCACCATCGAGTGGCAGAAGGCGTCAGCCTGCACCCGCGCGACCACGAGGCCCTCGTCGGCTCCCTGAGACGGGCGCGTCCACGACAACGCCTCGAGCGTGCGGATGGTGGTGGCGCCCTCACGGGGTTTGCAGAAGGCCGCGAAGTCGTGCCGGCCGAGCAGCATCCGGCATGCCGCGTCCATCGCGTCGACGTCGAGGGGGCGGCGGTGCCACAGCACCGAGGCCCGGCGCAGCGGGTCGCGCAACGCGGCGTCGTCGCACACGCGGTACGCGTACAGCCTGCGCAGCGCCGAGAACCGCGCGTCGAAGCCCGGCGGCGCCACTGACACCCGGTGCACCACGACATCGGGCGGCAGCACCCCGGTGAGCCGGATCACCAGGGACTCCTCCGCGGTGCGGGACGAGCGCCCGGGCGTCGACGCCCACGCCTCCGCGTCGACGTCCACATGGGCGACCTGCCCCTGCGCGTGCACCCCGGCGTCCGTGCGCCCGGCCACGGTGATCTGCACGGTGGGTTGGCGCAGCACCCGCGCCAGGCCCTCGAGGAGGGCGGCTTCCACGGTCCGCAGGCCGGGCTGCCGTGCCCAGCCCGCGAAGTCGGTGCCGTCATAGGCAAGGTCGAGACGGAGGCGTACGAGGCTCACAGGGAAACGCTAACGCGTCGCGCGGAGGGCGCATGCGGCCCGCTAGCGTGGACGGATGCCCGACACGCAGTCCCCCGACGCCGGTCGCGCCGACTGGACCCTCGCCGTGGACTGCGGCGGCGGCGGGATCAAGGCCTCAGTGCTCGACGCGGCGGGCACCATGCACGCCCCCGCGATCCGCGTCCCGACCCCGTACCCGCTCCCCCCGGAGCGCCTCGTCGAGACCATCGCCGAGATCGCCGCGGCCTTGCCGCCCGCAGGACGCGCCACTGTCGGCATGCCCGGCATGGTCCGGCACGGGGTCATCGTCTCGACCCCGCACTACGTCACCCGATCCGGCCCCCACACGCGCGTCGAGCCGCATCTGGTCGCCGCGTGGTCCGGGCGTGACATCCGCGCCGACCTCGAGGCACGGCTCGGGGTGCCGACCCTCGTGCTCAACGACGCCGAGGTGCATGGCGCCGGCGTGATCTCGGGGACGGGCGTCGAGCTCGTCCTCACGCTCGGCACCGGCCTCGGCTCAGCGCTGTTCGACGGCGGGGTGCTGGCGCCGCATCTGGAGCTCTCCCACGCGCCAGTGCGCTTCGGCGCCACCTACGACGAGTACATCGGCGAGGTGGAGCGGTCCCGGCTCGGCGACGCCCTGTGGTCGCGCCGGGTGCGTCGCGCGATCGACGGCCTGCGGCCGGTGTTCTGGTGGGACAGGCTCTACCTCGGGGGTGGCAATGCCCGGCGGGTCAGCCCGCAGACGCTCGCGCGGCTGGGCGATGACGTCGTCGTCGCGCCGAACCAGGCCGGGATCGTCGGCGGCGTGCGCGCCTGGGCGCTGCGCTCAGGCTGACGGTCACTCGTCGAGCTCGTCGAGCGCCTCCAGCACCACCCGCACGAACCGCGCGGGCCGGGTGAGGCTCACCAGGTGCGTGGCGCCTGGCACCACCACCAACCTGCCGTCCCGGGCGGCTGCGAGGAACCGCCGCTCCTCGCCGCGGAAGTGGTCGTAGCGCCCGTTGACGAACCACACCGGGCACCTCACCTCGTGCAGGTCCGCCACGGGGTGCAGGGTGCCGACCTCCCGCAGCACGTCGTCCATGACGTCCAGCGAGAAGCCCCCGGCCCCGACGTCGGCAGCCGCGGCGGCGGGGAGCCACAGGTCGGTCATCCGCTGGTTGAGCCGCGCGCCATGGTCGGGCAGCCGGCTGATGCCGCGTGCCGTCCAGCGCCACGGCTCGACGAAGACCCGGGCAGGCCGCGTGCAGCACCCCGCGGCCACCAGCCCGGCCACCTGCTCCGGATGGCGCGCGGCATGGGCGATGCCCGTGTACCCGCCGAGCGACAGGCCCACCGCCAGCGCGAGGCCGCCGACGCCATCGACGCCGTCCGCGATCGCCCGCGCCGCGCCGTCCACGGTGAACGCCCCCCCGCGCCGCTCGCCATGGCCCGGCAGGTCCACCGCCACCACGGTGCGCCCGGCACGCTCCAACGCCTCCACCTGCGCGCGCCACATGGTGCGCGAGGTCCGCACGCCATGCACCAGGACGACGGGCAACCCCATGCTCCGACGCTACCCATCGCGCCGCCACGGCGCCCGCGCGGGCAGGTCGCGGCACGACGAAGGCCCGGCCCCGAGTGATCGGGGCCGGGCCTTGCGACGCGGTGAGATCAGGCCTTGTCGGCGCTGTCCTCGGTGGTCTCCTCGGCAGGAGCCTCGGCGGCGGGCGTCTCCTCGACGACCTCCTCGACGCTCTCCTCGGCAACAGGCGCCTCGGCCGCGGGGGCCGACTTCTTCGCGGCCTTCTCGGCCTCGCGGACGACGGCCTGCTTCGGCGAGACGGGCTCGAGGACGAGCTCGATCACGGCCATGGGCGCGTTGTCGCCCTTGCGGTTGCCGATCTTCGTGATGCGGGTGTAGCCACCCTCGCGCTCGGCCATGGCCGGGGCGATCTCCGTGAAGAGCGCGTGCACGACGGACTTGTCGCGGACCGTCGTCAGAACGCGGCGGCGGGACGCGAGGTCACCGCGCTTCGCGATCGTGATGAGGCGCTCGGCGACGGGGCGCAGGCGCTTGGCCTTGGTCTCCGTCGTCGTGATCCGCTTGTGCTCGAACAGCGCCGTGGCCAGGTTGGCCAGGATCAGCCGCTCGTGCGCCGGTCCGCCACCGAGCCGGGGACCCTTGGTGGGCGTAGGCATGGTTGTTACTCCTTGAGTTCCAGTGATGGGCTACGCGCAGGGACCTGAGGCCGTCTGCGCGTTCCCCGGCTTCAGTTGAACTGGTCGTCCTCGACGAACTCGCCCTCGTCGCCCTCGTAGTAGCCGACGGCTGCCGTGGGGTCGAAGTCCAGCGGGCTGTCCTTGAGCGACAGGCCCAGCTCGGCCAGCTTCTCCTTGACCTCCGTGATCGACTTCGCGCCGAAGTTCCGGATGTCGAGGAGGTCTGCCTCGCTGCGCGCGACGAGCTCGCCCACCGAGTGGATGCCCTCACGCTTGAGGCAGTTGTACGAGCGGATCGTGAGCTGGAGGTCCTCGATCGGCAGCGCCAGGTCGGCCGCGAGTGCGGCGTCCGTCGGCGACGGGCCGATCTCGATGCCCTCAGCCTCGACGTTCAGCTCACGGGCCAGGCCGAACAGCTCGACGAGCGTCTTGCCAGCCGAGGCCAGCGCGTCGCGCGGGCTGATGGCCTGCTTCGTCTCGACGTCGACGATGAGCTTGTCGAAGTCCGTGCGCTGCTCGACACGCGTCGCCTCGACCTTGTAGGTCACCTTGAGGACCGGCGAGTAGATCGAGTCGACCGGCACGCGGCCGATCTCGGCGTCGAACGACTTGTTCTGGTTCGCGGAGACGTACCCGCGGCCACGCTCGACCGTGAGCTCGATCTCGAGCTTGCCCTTGTCGTTCAGCGTCGCGATGTGCAGGTCGGGGTTGTGCACCTCGACGCCGGCCGGCGGGACGATGTCCGCGGCCGTCACGACACCCGAACCCTGCTTGCGCAGGTACATCACGACGGGCTCGTCGTTCTCCGAGGAGACGACGAGGTTCTTGATGTTGAGGATGATCTCGGTGACGTCCTCCTTGACGCCCGGCACGGTGGTGAACTCGTGCAGCACGCCGTCGATGCGGATGGACGTGACCGCAGCGCCGGGGATGGAGGAGAGCAGGGTCCGACGCAGCGAGTTGCCGAGCGTGTAGCCGAAGCCAGGCTCGAGCGGCTCGATCGAGAACCGCGAGCGGTTCTCCGAGATGACCTCTTCGGTCAGGGTGGGGCGCTGTGCGATGAGCACGGTGGGTTCCTCTCAGCGAGCGTCCGCCATATGACGCTCTGCAGTACTGCGTGCCTGCCGGGTCTCGGTCCACCCGGTCAGGCGAGGCGGCCCGGATCCGGACGCGGGAAGCCCCGCGTCCGGATCCGGATCACCTGACGATCAGACGCGGCGACGCTTCGGCGGGCGGCAGCCGTTGTGCGCCTGGGGCGTGACGTCCTGGATCGAGCCGACCTCGAGGCCGGTCGCCTGCAGCGAGCGGATCGCGGTCTCACGGCCCGAGCCGGGGCCCTTGACGAAGACGTCGACCTTCTTCATGCCGTGCTCCTGCGCACGACGCGCGGCAGCCTCAGCAGCGAGCTGCGCGGCGAACGGGGTCGACTTGCGTGAGCCCTTGAAGCCGACCTGGCCGGACGAGGCCCAGGCGATGACGGCGCCGGTCGGGTCCGTGATGGACACGATGGTGTTGTTGAACGTGCTCTTGATGTGCGCCTGGCCGTGGGAGACGTTCTTCTTCTCCTTGCGGCGCGGCTTGCGCACGGCGGTACGAGTCTTGGGAGGCATGTGCTTGTTCTCTCCGAGTTTCCAGGTGTGAGGTCGGTGTGACCGACGCGTGGGCCGCGGCGCGTGACGCGCCTGCTCAGCCCGGCGTCAGTGCTACTTCCGGCCGGCCTTCTTCTTGCCGGCGACGGTGCGCTTCGGGCCCTTGCGGGTGCGGGCGTTGGTCTTGGTGCGCTGACCGCGCACCGGGAGGCCGCGGCGGTGCCGCAGGCCCTCGTAGCAACCGATCTCGACCTTGCGGCGGATGTCCGCGGCAACCTCGCGCCGGAGGTCGCCCTCAAGCTTGTAGTTGCCCTCGAGGTAGTCGCGCAGCGCGACGAGCTCGGCGTCGCCGAGGTCCTTCACGCGGACGTCCGGGCTGATGCCCGTCGCGGCGAGCGTCTGCTGGGCGCGGGTACGGCCGACGCCGTAGATGTAGGTGAGCGCGATCTCGAGCCGCTTCTCGCGGGGGAGGTCGACGCCGACAAGACGTGCCATGTGCCTGGTGGCTCCTGTGGTGCCTCGGAGGTCTGCCGCACTGCCCTCCCGCATTCTGCGGGCCCCGGCCTCCGAGCCGAGGGTTCGCCGGGCCGTCCCTGTCGGGCGGCGCCGGAGTGGCGGTGCGCTTGCTGGTCCCCGCCGGAGGCGGTGGACCGGGTGGTGCTGCTCGGGTGCGCCCCGAGCGTCAGGGCATCAGCCCTGGCGCTGCTTGTGGCGCAGGTTCTCGCAGATCACCTGAACGCGACCGTGCCGGCGAATCACCTTGCACTTGTCGCAGATCTTCTTGACGCTGGGCTTGACCTTCATGGCGTGCTTCCTCCGCCGCCGCTGCACCCTTGCGGGCCGGCGGCGTGTTCGAGTGGCGGTTACTTGTAGCGGTAGACGATCCGGCCGCGGGACAGGTCGTACGGGCTCAGCTCGACGACGACCCGGTCCTCGGGGAGGATCCGGATGTAGTGCTGTCGCATCTTGCCCGAGATGTGGGCGAGAACCCGGTGGCCGTTGGCCAGCTCCACGCGGAACATCGCGTTCGGCAAGGCCTCGACAACGCTGCCTTCGATCTCGATGACACCGTCCTTCTTTGCCATATCCTCCGCTATCTCTCTGAATGGTGACGAGCCGCCCACTCACACCCGCCCTGGCCGAGCGCTCTCGCGCGCGATCAGATCCGCGTGTTCGTGGATTGGTGCCGGCAGCCCGCAAGAGGGCGCACACACCCGACGGACCATCCTACGGCATGTGGGACGCGGAAGAAACCGCGGCCACCGTGGGCGCCCGGCATCGGGAGCCCTCCCCCTAGTGTCCCCTGTGCACGGCGACGCCGCACAGGCGCAGGTCCTGTGCGGCGTCACTTTCGTGCGCGCGACCCCTCGGCGGGTGGGGCCGCTGGTTGTCAGGCGTCCTCGCGGGCCGCCCGACGGCGGTAGAACACCAGGCCGGCACCGGCCAGCAGCAGCACCGCGGCGGCGCCGAGCACCGGGCCGACAGTCGAGCCAGTCGCGGCGAGCACGCTGCCGCCACCGGACGGCGCCGCCAGCACCTCAGAGGTGTACGTCGGGGACGGCGACGGCGTGGCCGCGAGCACCTCGGAGGAGGGCGACACCGACGGCGTCGGCGTCGGCTCGGTCGTCGGAGCGACCGACGCGGACGGGGTGGGCGCCGGCGTCTCGCACTCGGCCAGCTCGTCGGCGGTCAGGTCACGCATCTCGCGAACCGTCGAAGTCTCCGGGGTCTTCTTCACCCATGCGCCGTCGACCAGCTCGAACGACGTCGTCGTGATCGTCTGAATGCGCTCGACCTTCACGTCGCCGCAGGCCCACTCGCCCTCGACCCAGTCACCCACGTCGACCAGGTCGGCAGGCTTCGGCGGAGCCGTCGGCTCGGGGGTGGTCGGAGTCGGCGCGGGAGTCGTCGGCGCAGGAGTCGTCGGCTCGGGCGTCGTCGGCTTCGGGCTGGGCGTCACTGTCGGCGTCGGGGTAGGAGTCGACGTGGCGCACTCAGGAACAGTGAGGAACGCGCCGAGCTCTGAGTGCTTGTCCTCCTTGACCGGAGGCCACCCCAGCACGCCGATATCCGCCTTGCGGTCGACGATGGGCGGCAGGATCGACTGCGGGCCCCACACCTTGTCCTGCTGGACGCCCCAGCCGGCTCCGCAGACGCCCTCGGGCAGCTGGCTCGCGTCGAGCTCGGTCTTCCAGGACCAACCGTTCCACGTGGCCACGAGCACCTGGCGGCCGCTGTTCCACCAGCCTGCGGGCTGGTTGACGTCGTCCTTCGGGTACACGTACAGGCCCGTCGAGCGGAGATTGAGCTTGCAGCCATCCGCCAGCACGTCCGCGCCAGAGACGCCGTTGAACGTGGTCGTGAGGTTCTTCGCAACCGACTTGCCGCCGGGAACGATGTCCCAGGCGCCCGTCTTGTCCTTGGCCTTGACCTTCTCCACCGTCCAGGTGAAGTCGCCCACGACCGCACCGTCCTTGCCGGAGGGCGGCGTCTGGTCCTTGGGGGCCGTGGCGGAGCGGCAGATCGTGATCTTGTCGCCCGAGCCGCCACCCCCGTGGCCATTGCCGCCCTTGTCGCCCGCTCCGCCGGTGGCCGACGCGGAGGTTCCCGCCGCCACAGCGAGCACCCCGACGAGGCCCCACGCAGCCATCGTGCGCACCGCGCGCAGGCCGACGGCCTTCCGATCGTGACCGGTCCCGACCGGCGTCATGCTCCTGCGCATCATGCTCCATCCACTGCTTCGGCGACGTGCTGGCGAGGGCTGACGGACCCCGCCGACTGGACACGGGACCCGATCCAGCGCGCACCAGTCGCCCTGCGGACGTTGGCCCCACCACGGTGTCGGATTCCCTCGCGCAGATCCCCGACCTGCGCGATCGCGAGACTATCCGACAAACTGGACAGTGATCCAACAAACGCCGGATATCCCCGCCGATCGGGCGTATCCCCGCCGCTTTTCACCCACCCGGGGGCGAATCGCCCAGCCCACGGCGGCTGTCTGGGTGAGTTGCCCGCGCCCTCCGCTGCTGACGTCGCGCGGAATGACGCAAGACGCGGCAACGCCCGCCGTGCCAAGGTTGGCGCGGCGGGCGTTGCAGAGGATGCGGTGGGTGACGGGGCGCGTGGCCTCAGTCGAGCGGCGCAACCGCCACGCCGAGCTCGGCGAGACGCTCGGCGCCGCCATCGGGCGCGGTCAGCACCCAGATGCCGTCCTCGAGGATCGCGACGGTGTGCTCCCAGTGGGAGGCGCGCGACCCGTCCTCCGTGACCACGGTCCAGTCGTCGGCCAGCACGCGCGTGCGCTGGTCGCCGCGGACCAGCATCGGCTCGATGGCCACGCACATCCCGGGACGCACCTTGGGGCCGCGCTCACGGGTGCGGTAGTTCGGCACGTCGGGCGGCAGGTGCATCGCCGAGCCGATCCCGTGGCCCACATAGTCCTGCACGATGCCGAGCCCGGGCCCGCCGGCGGCGTGCGCGGCCTCGACCACGTCCTCCACGGCGTCGCCGACGGCGCCGAGGCGATCGGCGGTGGCGAGCGCCGCGATGCCGGCCCACATGGCGCGCTCGGTGATGTCGCTCAGCGCGACGTCAGCGGGGTCGGCCTCAGGCAGCACCACCGTGATCGCCGAGTCGCCATGCCAGCCGTCGACGATGGCGCCGCAGTCGATGGAGACGATGTCCCCGGGCTGCAGCACCCGGTCCCCCGGGATGCCGTGGACCACCTCGTCGTTGACCGACACGCAGATCGTGGCCGGGTAGTCCATGTACCCGAGGAACGAGGGCGTGGCCCCCGCCGACCTGATGGCCTCCGCGGCGACCACATCGAGGTCCCGCGTGGTGAGCCCCGGCCGCACGGCGCCGCGCACCGCGGCCAGCGCGTCAGCGACCACCAGCCCCGCGCGACGCATCACGCGGACCTGGTCCGGGGTCTTGAGCTCGATCCGTTCGCGTCCGAACATCACTCAGGCGAGGTGCGCGGCGAGGGCCAGCATCAGGCGCTCGGTGACGTCGTCGACTGAGCCGAGCCCGTCGACGCGGACCAGCAGCCCGCGGTCCTCGTAGACCTGCGAGATCGGCGCGGTCTGCACGGCGTAGACCTCGAGCCGGTGGCGGATGACGGGCTCGGTGTCGTCAGCACGGCCCTCGATCTGAGCCCTGCTGAGCAGGCGCTCCACCACGACCTCGGGGTCAGCGGTGAGTTCCACGGCGACGTCGAGGGGACGGCCCGCCGCGGCGAGGATGTCGTCCAGCTCGGCGACCTGGGCGACGTTGCGGGGGTACCCGTCAAGCAGGAACCCGTCACGGGCGTCGTCCTGGGCCAGGCGGTCCCGGACCATGGCGTTCGTGAGCTCGTCAGGCACCAGGGCGCCCACGGCGGTGTACTCCTGGACCTTGCGGCCCAGCTCGGTGCCACCAGTGATGTTGGCCCGGAAGATGTCACCGGTGGAGATCGCCGGGATGGCGAGCCGCTCGGCCAGCCGGGATGCCTGCGTGCCCTTGCCCGCCCCGGGAGGGCCGAGCAGGACCAGACGCGCACTCATTATTTGAGGAACCCTTCATAGTGCCGCTGCTGAAGCTGCGACTCGATCTGCTTGACGGTTTCCAGGCCGACGCCCACCACGATGAGGATCGACGCTCCGCCGAACGGCACGTTGGTGCCGACGCCGAGCACGATGAACGTGATCGTCGGGATCAGCGCGACCATCGCCAGGTACACCGACCCGGGCGCGGTGATGCGCGTGATGACGAAGTCGAGGTACTCGGCCGTGGGACGGCCGGCCCGGATGCCGGGGATGAAGCCTCCGTACTTCTTCATGTTGTCGGCGACCTCGTCCGGGTTGAACGTGATGGCCGTGTAGAAGTAGCAGAAGAAGATGATCAGGACGACGAAGATCGCGTTGTAGAGCGGCGCGCTCGGCGTGGCCAGGTTGTTCGTGATCCAGATGACCCAGCCCTGGGTCGTGTCGGCGAACTGGGCGATGAGCGCCGGAACGGCGAGCAGCGACGACGCGAAGATCACCGGGATGATGCCGGCCATGTTGATCTTGATCGGGATGTAGGTGCTCGAGCCGCCGTACATGCGCCGGCCGACCATGCGCTTGGCGTACTGCACGGGGATCCGCCGCTGCGACTGCTCGACGAACACGACCAGCGCGACGACCAGGACGATCACGGCGAGCACGATGATGAACTTGGTGATGCCGCCCGAGCCGCCGGCGATCGACCACATGGCGCCGGGGAACGACGCGGCGATCGAGATGAAGATGAGGAGCGACATGCCGTTGCCGACGCCGCGCTCCGTGATGAGCTCGCCGAACCACATGATGAGGCCGGTGCCCGCCGTCATGGTGATGACCATGAGCACCACGGTGATCCATCCGCTGTCCGGGATCACGGGGACGGAGCACCCGGTGAACAGCTGGCCGCTGCGCGCGACGGTGACGATCGTCGTCGACTGCAGCACCGCCAGGGCGATGGTCAGGTAGCGCGTGTACTGCGTGAGCTTCGCAGTGCCCTGCTGCCCCTCCTTGTGGAGGGCCTCGAACCGCGGGATGACCACGCGGAGCAGCTGGACGATGATGCTCGCCGTGATGTACGGCATGATCCCCAGCGCGAACACGGACAGCTGGAGCAGCGCCCCGCCGCTGAACAGGTTGATCAGGCCGAGCAGCGTGTTCCCGTCCGAGGTCTCTGCGATGCAGAGCTGGACGTTCTTGTACGACACCCCCGGCGTCGGCAGGAACGAGCCGACGCGGTAGATGACGATCACGCCGATCGTGAAGAGCAGCTTGCGCCGCAGGTCGGGCGTCCTGAACGCCCGAGCGAATGCGCTGAGCACCTGTCCTCCTGGTCCGCCGAGGCGGTGTGTCGTACAGCCGGGCGATGCAGCCGTCAATGAGCGTCGAGGACCTGCGATCGACTCGAGGCCACTGGGCACCTTAACGGAGATCGGCCACGTTGCGGGAAACGGGGCATCCCCTGAGAAACAGCGGGCGGTTCTATGGGGATGCGGAACGGGGTCGGCGGCCTGTGGGCCGCCGACCCCGTTCTGCGATCAGTCCTGCTCGACGCTTCCGCCGGCGGCGAGGATCTTGTCCTTCGCCGACGAGGAGTACGCGTCAACCGAGACGGAGAGCTTGACCGTCAGCTCGCCCGTGCCCAGCACCTTCACCGGCGCGCCCTTGCGGACGGCGCCCT
Source organism: Cellulomonas timonensis (assembly GCF_900046455.1). GTDB lineage: Bacteria > Actinomycetota > Actinomycetes > Actinomycetales > Cellulomonadaceae > Cellulomonas_A > Cellulomonas_A timonensis. The sequence goes on along the minus strand of NZ_FCOT01000009.1, from coordinate 169,550 downwards.
TCGCGACCAGGTCCTCGACCGTGACGTCGCCGCCGCTCGGGTAGAGCGCCGACAGCTTGTCCAGGTTCACGACCTGGTACTCGACACGGAACGGGTTCGTGAAGCCGCGAAGCTTGGGCAGGCGCATGTGCAACGGCATCTGCCCACCCTCGAAGCGCTCCGGGACCTGGTAGCGGGCCTTGGTGCCCTTGGTCCCACGCCCGGCGGTCTTACCCTTCGACGCCTCACCACGACCCACACGGGTCTTGGCGGTCTTGGCGCCGGGGGCGGGACGCAGGTGGTGCACCTTGAGGGTGCCACCGTTGCCGGCCTCGGCCGCAGCGGCCTCAGCCTTCGCCTTGGCCGACGACGCGGCGGGCTTCTCAGCCTTGGCCTTGGCCGCCTTGGGGGCAGCCTCCGTCGTCTTCTTGGCCGGAGCCTTCTTGGCCGGGGTCTTCACCTCGGCCGTCTCGTCGGTGGCCTTCTTGTCATCAGCCATCGTCACTCGACCTCCTCGACCGCGACGAGGTGCGTCACCGTGGTGACCATGCCGCGGATCTCAGGGCGGTCCTCCTTGACGACGACGTCGCCGATCCGCTTGAGGCCCAGGGTGCGCAGCGTGTCGCGCTGGTTCTGCTTGCCGCCGATGGCGGACTTCGTCTGCGTGACCTTGAGGCGCGCCATCATGCACCTGCCTTCGATGCAATGCCCGCGGCCTGCGCGCGCAGCATCGGAGCCGGCGCGACGTGCTCGAGCGGCAGGCCACGGCGAGCAGCCACAGCCTCCGGCTTCTCGAGCCCGCGCAGCGCCGCAACCGTCGCGTGCACGATGTTGATCGCGTTCGTCGAGCCGAGCGACTTGCTCAGCACGTCGTGGATGCCGGCGCACTCGAGCACCGCACGCACCGGGCCACCGGCGATCACACCGGTACCAGGCGACGCGGGGCGCAGGAACACGACTCCGGCCGAGGCCTCACCCTGGATGGGGTGCGGGATGGTGCCCTGGATGCGGGGGACCTTGAAGAAGTTCTTCTTGGCCTCCTCGACGCCCTTGGCGATCGCCGCGGGCACCTCCTTGGCCTTCCCGTAGCCGACGCCGACCGTTCCGTCGCCGTCCCCCACCACGACGAGCGCGGTGAAGCTGAACCGGCGGCCACCCTTGACGACCTTGGCCACGCGGTTGATCGTCACAACGCGCTCGAGGAACGCGCTCTTCTCGACGGCGTCACCCCGACGGCCGCCGTCCCGACGGCCACCGTCGCGACGGTCACCGCCGGAGCCCCCCTGGGGGGCGCCAGTGTTGCTGCGCTGAGGAGCAGCCATCAGTGAGTCCTCTTCTTCGATGCGGAGATGTGCAGCGTCGTCACAGGGCCAGACCGCCTTCGCGGGCCCCGTCGGCGACTGCTGCCACCCGGCCGTGGTACTTGTTACCGCCGCGGTCGAACACGACCGCGTCGATGCCAGCGGCCTTGGCGCGCTCGGCGACGAGCTCGCCGACCTTGCGGGCCTTAGCCGTCTTGTCGCCGTCGAGGGCGCGCAGGTCGACCTCGAGGGTGGACGCCGACGCGAGGGTACGGCCGACCGAGTCGTCCACGACCTGTGCGGTCATGTGACGGCTCGAGCGGGACACGACCAGGCGCGGACGCTCGGTGGTGCCACTGACCTTCTTGCGCAGACGCAGGTGGCGGCGGGCACGGGAAACCGACTTGCCCTTGCCAAGGATCTTGAGAGCCATCGCTTACTTACCAGCCTTTCCGACCTTGCGGCGGACCAGCTCGCCCGCGTATCGCACGCCCTTGCCCTTGTAGGGCTCAGGCTTGCGGATCTTGCGGATGTTGGCGGCGACCTCGCCGACCTGCTGCTTGTCGATGCCGGAGACCGAGAACTTGCTCGGGCCCTCGACGGTGAACGTGATGCCAGCAGGCGGCGTGACGACGACGGGGTGGCTGAACCCGAGCGCGAACTCGAGGTCAGAGCCCTTGGCCGTGACGCGGTAGCCGGTGCCGACGATCTCGAGCTTCTTCTCGTAACCCTGGGTCACACCGGTGACCTGGTTGGCGAGCAGCGTGCGGGTGAGACCGTGCAGCGAACGCGATTCGCGCTCGTCGTTGGGGCGCGTGACCACCAGCGAGCCGGTGTCGTCACGCGTGACCTCGATAGGGGCGGGGATCGTGTGCGTCAGGGTGCCCTTGGGGCCCTTGAACGTCACGACGCCGCCGTCGATGTTGACTTCCACGCCGGCCGGGACCGGGACGGGGATTCTGCCGATACGAGACATGGCTAGCTCCTTTCCGTCTCGGACTTACCAGACGTAGGCGAGGACTTCCCCACCCACGCCCTTCTTGGCGGCCTGCTTGTCAGTGAGGAGGCCTGAGGACGTGGACAGAATCGCCACGCCGAGGCCACCGAGCACCCTGGGCAGGTTGGTGGACTTGGCATACACGCGCAGGCCCGGCTTGGACACGCGCTTGATGCCGGCGAGCGAGCGCTCGCGGTTCGGGCCGTACTTGAGCTCGATGGTGAGGTTCTTGCCCACGCGGGCGTCCTCGACCTTCCAGCCCGAGATGTAGCCCTCGGCCTGCAGGATCTCCGCGATGTGCGACTTCAGCTTCGAGTACGGCATCGTCACGGAATCGTGGTGCGCCGAGTTGGCGTTACGCAGACGCGTCAGGAAGTCTGCGATCGGGTCGGTCATCGTCATGTTGGGGCTTTAGCCCTTCCTCGCCGTGGTATCCGGGGCCAGTGGCCCCGGACCGACGACGTAGTTGATTACCAGCTGCTCTTGGTGACGCCGGGCAGCTCGCCCGCGTGAGCCATCTGGCGCACGCAGATACGGCACAGCCCGAACTTGCGGTACACCGAGTGCGGACGTCCGCACTTCTGGCACCGGGTGTAGCCGCGCACCTTGAACTTCTGAGGGCCGGCGGCCTTGTTGATCAGGGCGGTCTTCGCCATGTTCAGTCCTCCTTGAAGGGGAAGCCGAGACGCTTCAGCAGCGAGCGGCCCTCATCGTCGGTCGTCGCGGTCGTCACGATGGTGATGTCCATGCCGCGGACGCGATCGATCTTGTCCTGGTCGATCTCGTGGAACATGGACTGCTCCGTGAGGCCGAACGTGTAGTTGCCGTGCCCGTCGAACTGCTTGGGCGAGAGCCCGCGGAAGTCGCGGATACGCGGCAGCGCCGTCGACAGCAGCCGGTCCAGGAACTCCCAGGCCCGGTCGCCACGCAGCGTGACGTGCGCGCCGATCGGCATGCCCTCACGCAGCTTGAACTGCGCGATGGACTTGCGAGCCTTGGTGACCTGCGGCTTCTGGCCCGTGATCAGGGTCAGGTCGCGGATCGCGCCGTCGATGAGCTTGGAGTCCTTCGCAGCGTCGCCGACACCCATGTTCACGACGACCTTGGTGAGGCGCGCGACCTGGTTGACGTTCTCGTGCTGGAACTCCTCGCGCAGCGCGGGGACGATCTCCGCGGCGTAACGCGTCTTGAGGCGGGGCTTGATGCCCTGCGTGGTCTCGTCGATGGCGGTCATCAGATGTCCTTACCGGAGCGCTTGGCGACGCGGACCCGGACCGTGCGGGTGCGTCCGTCGCGCTCGACCTGCTCGCTGCGGTAGCCAACCCGGGTGCCCTTCTTGGTCTCCGGGTCCACGAGCATCACGTTGCTGATGTGGATGGGGGCCTCGACGGTCTCGATGCCACCGGTGCGGGTGCCGCGCTGCGACTGCCCGACCTTGACGTGCTTGGTGACACGCTGAACGCCCTCGACGACGACGCGCTGCGTCTCCGTGAGGACCTCGAGGACACGACCCTGCTGGCCCTTGTCGCGGCCCGAGATGACGACCACGAGGTCGCCCTTCTTGATCTTCGCCATGGTCAGAGCACCTCCGGAGCCAGCGAGATGATCTTCATGAACTTCTTGTCACGCAGCTCGCGGCCCACCGGGCCGAAGATGCGCGTGCCGCGAGGCTCACCGTCGTTCTTGAGGATCACGGCCGCGTTCTCGTCGAACTTGATGTACGAGCCGTCGGGACGCCGACGCTCCTTCTTGGTGCGGACGATGACCGCCTTGACGACGTCGCCCTTCTTGACGTTGCCGCCCGGGATCGCGTCCTTGACGGTGGCGACAATGGTGTCGCCGATACCGGCGTAGCGGCGACCGGAGCCACCGAGAACACGGATGCAGAGAATCTCCTTGGCACCCGTGTTGTCGGCGACGCGAAGTCGCGACTCCTGCTGAATCATCTACTGAACTCCTGTCGTCTGCCGGTTCTCGCGAACGAGCCTGGCCGAACGGATAGTTGCCGTCGTGCACACGTTGCCTCGTGGGGCTCTTTCAGCCCCACGAGGCCCGTGGGCAACCTCTGAGTACTGCTGGACTACTTGGCCTTCTCGATGATCTCGACGAGGCGGAACCGCTTCGTCGCCGAGATCGGACGCGTCTCCATGATGGTGACGAGGTCGCCGACGCCGGCAGCGCCGGCCTCGTCGTGCACCTTGACCTTGCTCGTCCGTCGGATGACCTTGCCGTAGAGCGGGTGCTTGACCCGGTCCTCGACCTCGACCACGACGGTCTTCTGCATCTTGTCGCTGACGACGTACCCGCGCATGGTCTTGCGCTGGCTACGCGGGGCAGCGGCGGCGGTGGTCTCCTCGGCGGCCGTGGCCGCCTCGACCTTCTCAGTGTTCGCGCTCATCGTGACCTCACTCGCTCGCGCTCGGGGCAGTACGGATGCCGAGCTCGCGCTCACGCAGGATCGTGTAGATCCGCGCGATGTCACGACGCACGGCCTTGAGCCGCCCGTGGCTCTCGAGCTGGCCCGTCGCCGACTGGAAGCGGAGGTTGAAAAGCTCCTCCTTGGCCTTCTTCAGCTCGGCGACAAGGCGCTCGTCATCGAAGGCGTCCAGCTCGCTGGGAGCCAGGTCCTTGGTTCCGATTGCCATCAGTTACCACCCTCGCGAACCACAAAACGGGTCTTCATCGGGAGCTTGTGCTGCGCGCGGCGCATGGCCTCGCGCGCCAGGGGCTCCGGGACTCCGCCGAGCTCGAACAGCACTCGGCCGGGCTTGACGTTGGCGATCCACCACTCGGGCGAACCCTTGCCGGAACCCATGCGGGTCTCAGCAGGCTTCTTCGTGAGCGGCCGGTCCGGGTAGATGTTGATCCAGACCTTGCCGCCACGCTTGATGTGGCGGGTCATGGCGATACGAGCAGCCTCGATCTGCCGGTTGGTGACGTAGGCGGGCTCGAGAGCCTGGATGCCGAACTCACCAAACGAGATCTGGGTGCCACCGGTCGCGGCGCCGGAGCGCCCCGGGTGGTGCTGCTTGCGGTGCTTCAGCCTGCGCGGGATCAGCACGGCTCAGGCCTCCGTTCCGGACTCAGGAGCGGACGCCGCCGCGGGAGCCTCGGTGGAGGCTGCCTCGGCCGGCGCTTCGGTCCGCTCGGGACGGCGGGCGCCGCCACGCGACGGACGCTCGGCACGGTCGCCGCGCGGGCCACGTGCCGGGCGCGGAGCCTGGGTCGCCTGCTCGCGGGCGAACTCCTTCTCCGTGATGTCGCCCTTGTAGATCCAGACCTTCACGCCAATGCGGCCGAAGGTCGTGCGGGCCTCGTAGAAGCCGTAGTCGATGAACGCCCGGAGGGTGTGCAGCGGCACGCGTCCCTCGCGGTAGAACTCGGTACGGCTCATCTCCGCGCCGCCGAGGCGGCCGGAGACCTGCACCCGGATGCCCTTGGCGCCGGCGCGCTGGGCGCTCTGCATGCCCTTGCGCATCGCGCGTCGGAACGACACGCGGCTCGCGAGCTGCTCGGCAATGCCCTGCGCGACGAGCTGCGCCTCGATCTCGGCGTTCTTGACCTCGAGGATGTTGAGCTGCACCTGCTTGCCGGTGAGCTTCTCGAGCTCACCGCGGATGCGGTCGGCCTCCGCGCCACGACGCCCGATGACAATGCCCGGGCGGGCGGTGTGGATGTCGACGCGAACCCGGTCGCGGGTGCGCTCGATCTCGACCTTGGCGATGCCCGCGCGCTCGAGGCCAGTGGCCATGAGCTTGCGGATCTCGACGTCCTCGCGGACGTAGTCGCGGTAGCGCTGCCCCGGCTTGGTGGAGTCGGAGAACCAGCGCGAACGGTGGTCTGTCGTGATGCCCAGGCGGTACCCGAGCGGGCTGACCTTATGTCCCACTATCGGGCCCTTCCCTTCGTGCTCTCACGCTCGGCAACAACCACGGTGATGTGGCTGGTGCGCTTGAGGATCTGGCTCGCACGACCCTGCGCCCGCGGACGGAACCGCTTGAGCGTCGGACCCTCGTCCACGAAGACCTCAGAGATGTAGAGGTCCTGCTCGTCAAGGCGCTCGTTGTTGCGCTTCGCCGCCTCACGGGCGTTGGCGATCGCGCTTTCGACCACCTTGAGGACGGTCTCCCCCGCGGCCTGCGGTGCGAACTTCAGCACCGCAACGGCCTCGCCGGCCTGCTTGCCACGGATGAGGTCCACGACGCGCCGGGCCTTCTGGGGCGTGACGCGGACGAACCGCGCCTTCGCCTTGGCTTCCATTGCTGTCCTGCCTTCTTGTCTCGTCGCCGTCTAGGGACGTCACCTGGCTGACCCGGGGGTCAGCGGCGACGGCCCTTCCGGTCGTCCTTCTCGTGGCCGCGGAACGTCCGGGTCGGAGCGAACTCGCCCAGCTTGTGCCCGACCATCGCCTCGGTGACGAAGACCGGCGTGTGCTTGCGGCCGTCGTGCACCGCGAACGTGTGACCGAGGAAGTCGGGCGTGATGACCGACCGGCGGGACCACGTCTTGATGACGCTCTTGGTCCCCTTCTCGTTCTGGACGTCGACCTTCTTCTGCAGGTGTCCGTCGACGAACGGGCCCTTCTTCAGGCTGCGTGGCATCTCAGGCTCCTATCAGCGCTTCTTGCCGGTGCGCCGACGGCGCACGATGAGCTTGTCGCTCGGCTTGTTCGGACGACGGGTCCTGCCCTCAGGCTGGCCCCAGGGGCTCACGGGGTGACGTCCACCGGACGTCTTGCCCTCACCACCACCGTGCGGGTGGTCGATCGGGTTCATGGCGACACCACGGACGGAGGGGCGCTTGCCCTTCCACCGCATGCGGCCGGCCTTGCCCCAGTTGATGTTCGACTGCTCGGCGTTGCCCACCTCGCCGACCGTCGCGCGGCAGCGCAGGTCGACGTTGCGGATCTCACCGGACGGCATGCGCAGCTGCGCGTACGGGCCGTCCTTGGCGACCAGCTGCACCGAGACACCGGCCGAACGGGCGATCTTCGCGCCGCCACCGGGCTTGAGCTCGATGGCGTGGATGACCGTACCGGTCGGGATGTTGCGGAGCGGCAGGTTGTTGCCGGGCTTGATGTCAGCGGCAGGACCGTTCTCGATCATGTCGCCCTGGCGGAGCTTGTTCGGCGCGATGATGTAGCGCTTCTCGCCGTCCGCGTAGTGCAGCAGCGCGATGCGCGCCGTGCGGTTGGGGTCGTACTCGATGTGCGCGACCTTCGCCGGAACGCCGTCCTTGTCGTGACGACGGAAGTCGATCACGCGGTAGGCACGCTTGTGGCCGCCGCCCTGGTGACGCATGGTCACTCGACCGGTGGAGTTACGGCCACCCGTCTTGTGCAGCGGACGAACCAGCGACTTCTCCGGCGTGGAGCGCGTGATCTCGACGAAGTCGGCGACGCTTGCGCCGCGGCGCCCTGGCGTCGTCGGCTTGTACTTGCGGATTCCCATGGGGATCTGTCCTCAATCTGCTCTCAGGTCCGGCGTCAGCCGACCGGTCCGCCGAAGATGTCGATCGTGCCCTCGCGGAGGGTGACGATCGCACGCTTGGTGTCCTTGCGTCGGCCGAGGCCGAACTTGGTCCGCCGCGACTTGCCCTTGCGGTTGACCGTGTTCACCGAAGCGACCTTGACCGAGAAGATCTGCTCGACAGCGATCTTGATCTCAGTCTTGTTCGAGCGGGGGTCCACGAGGAAGGTGTACTTACCCTCGTCGAGCAGCCCGTAGCTCTTCTCCGAGACGACCGGCGCGAGCAGGATGTCCCGCGGGTCCTTGCCGACGGTGGCGCTCACTTCGTCTCCTCCTCAGCGGCTGCCTCGGAAGCGGTCGCGACGGCCGTGGCCGAGCGACCCTTCGCCGGTCCGGTGAGGAACGCGTCGAGCGCGCCCTGCGTGAACACGACATCGTCCGAGATGAGCACGTCATAGGTGTTGAGCTGGTCAGCGACCAGCAGGTGCACCCGCTCGACGTTGCGGAGCGACTTCCAGGTGATCTCGTCCTGGCGCTCGACAACCACGAGCACGTTCTTGCGGCCCGAGAGGTTCGCGAGAACGTTCAGCGCGGACTTGGTCGAGGGCGCGGCGCCCGGGGCGAACCCGGAGACGACGTGCACGCGGCCGGCACGGGCGCGGTCCGAGAGAGCACCGCGGAGCGCCGCGGCCTTCATCTTCTTCGGGGTCCGCTGGCTGTAGTCGCGCGGCGTCGGTCCGTGGACCACTCCACCGCCGGCGAACTGGGGCGCGCGGGTCGAGCCCTGACGGGCGCGGCCGGTGCCCTTCTGCTTGTACGGCTTCCTACCGCCACCGCGAACCTCGCCACGGGTCTTCGTCGAGGCGGTGCCCTGACGTGCCGCCGCGAGCTGCGCGACGACGACCTGGTGGATCAGCGGGACGTTGGTCTGAACGTCGAAGACGTCGGCGGGCAGGTCGGCAGTGCCGGCCTTCTTGCCCGTCGGGTCCAGGACGTCGACCGTCAGCGTGTCAGACATGGGGTCATGCCCCCTTCACTGCGGAGCGCACGACGACGACGCCACCCTTGGGGCCCGGAACGGCGCCCTTGACGAGCACCAGGCCCTTCTCGGCGTCGACCGCGTGAACGGTCAGGTTCTGTGTGGTCTGGCGGTCGACACCCATCCGACCAGCCATCTTGATGCCCTTGAAGACGCGCGACGGGGTCGAGGCCCCACCGATCGAGCCGGCCTTGCGGTGGTTGCGGTGTGCACCGTGGGAGGCGCCGACGCCGTGGAAGCCGTGACGCTTCATCACACCGGCGGTGCCCTTGCCCTTGGTCGTGCCGACGACGTCCACCAGCGAGCCGGCCTCGAAGGCGGCAGCGGTGAGCTCCTGGCCGAGCGTGTACTCGGAGGCGTCGGAGGTGCGGATCTCGGCCACGTGCCGGCGGGGGGGGACCCCGGCCTTCTCGAAGTGGCCCTTCAGCGGCTGGCTGACCTTGCGCGGATCGATCTGGCCGTAGGCCAGCTGGATCGCGGAGTAGCCGTCCGTGTCAGCGGAGCGGACCTGGGTCACGACGTTCGTGCCGACCTGCAGCACGGTGACGGGGACGAGACGCCCGTTGGCGTCCCAGACCTGCGTCATACCGAGCTTGGTGCCGAGCAGCGCCGTGACGGGGCGCGCGTTCTGCTGGGTGGTCATAAAGATCAGTTCCTTCCCAGCGTCAGAGCTTGATCTCGATGTTCACGTCAGCCGGCAGGTCGAGGCGCATGAGCGAGTCGACCGCCTTCGGCGTGGGATCGATGATGTCGATGAGCCGCTTGTGCGTGCGCATCTCAAAGTGCTCGCGGCTGTCCTTGTACTTGTGAGGCGACCGGATGACGCAGAAGACGTTCTTCTCCGTCGGCAGCGGCACCGGGCCCACGACCGTCGCACCAGCGCGTGTCACCGTGTCGACGATCTTGCGCGCCGAGCTGTCGATGACCTCGTGGTCGTAGGACTTGAGCCGGATGCGGATCTTCTGTCCCGCCATGGCGTCGTCTACTTCTCTCTCTCGAACCGCTTCTGTCCGACCCCCGCGCTCGGGCGTGTCGCTTTTCGCGACACACCCTTGCGCTGCATCCCACGCCAGGACGGCGGGAGCGAGGTCGTTGTGTGCTGTCTGAGCTCTCTCCACCACCGGGTGACCCCGGGGCCTGCAGAGCCCTCAACGTGTCTCTGCCCGGCGAATCAGCGCTAGCGCACGAGTGCGCGCGCCCGCACCGGGCAACCTGAACAGTGTGCCAGAACATGGCACCGATGACCAACTCGCCCGAGTCGGCGACCCGACCCGGGACGTGCGCAGGGCCCGGACGCGAACGTCCGGGCCCTGCGGAAGATCACTTGATGATCTTCGTGACCTTGCCCGAACCAACGGTCCGGCCACCCTCGCGGATGGCGAAGCCGAGGCCCTCTTCCATGGCGATCGGCTGGATCAGCTGAACCGTGATCTCGGTGTTGTCGCCGGGCATGACCATCTCGGTGCCCTCAGGCAGCGTGATGACGCCGGTGACGTCCGTCGTGCGGAAGTAGAACTGCGGACGGTAGTTGCCGTAGAACGGGTTGTGACGGCCGCCCTCGTCCTTGGCCAGGATGTAGACCTGGCCCTCGAACTCGGTGTGCGGCGTGATCGAGCCCGGCTTCACGACGACCTGGCCACGCTCGACCTCTTCGCGCTTCGTGCCACGAAGAAGCAGACCGACGTTCTCGCCGGCCTCGGCGTAGTCGAGCAGCTTGCGGAACATCTCGACGCCGGTGACGGTGGTCTTGATCGCCTTCTCCTTGATGCCGACGATCTCCACCTCCTCGTTCACCTTGAGCGAGCCGCGCTCGACACGACCGGTGACGACCGTGCCACGACCGGTGATCGTGAAGACGTCCTCGATGGGCATGAGGAACGGCTTGTCGACCTCGCGGAGCGGGTCCGGGACGTTCTCGTCGACGGCGTCCAGCAGGTCCTCGACGGACTTGACCCACTGCGGGTCGCCCTCGAGGGCCTTCAGGCCGGACACGCGCACCACGGGGACGTCGTCGCCCGCGAAGCCCTGCGAGGAGAGGAGCTCGCGCACCTCGACCTCGACGAGCTCGAGGATCTCCTCGTCGTCGACCATGTCGGACTTGTTCAGCGCGACGAGCAGGTACGGCACGCCGACCTGACGGGCGAGCAGGACGTGCTCACGCGTCTGGGCCATGGGGCCGTCCGTCGCGGCGACCACGAGGATCGCGCCGTCCATCTGCGCGGCGCCCGTGATCATGTTCTTGATGTAGTCGGCGTGACCAGGCGCGTCGACGTGCGCGTAGTGGCGCTTCTCGGTCTGGTACTCGACGTGCGAGATGTTGATGGTGATCCCGCGCTGCTTCTCCTCAGGCGCCTTGTCGATCTGGTCGAACGGCGTGAAGGGGTTCAGGTCGGGGAACTTGTCGTGCAGCACCTTCGAGATCGCAGCAGTCAGCGTCGTCTTGCCATGGTCGACGTGACCAATGGTCCCGATGTTGACGTGCGGCTTAGTCCGCTCGAACTTCGCCTTGCCCACTGTGTCCTCCTCAGGACTTTGGTAGAGATTGCCGAACGACGCGGGAGTCAGTCTGACTCACGCGGAGCGCGCGGTCCTACGGGTCGGTTGTGTGGTGTTACTACAGGTTGCGACCTGTGGGACTTACTCGCCCCGGGTCTTCTTGATGATCTCTTCGGCAACGTTCCGAGGAACCTCGGAGTAGCTGTCGAACTGCATCGAGTACACAGCGCGACCCTGGGTCTTCGACCGCAGGTCACCGACGTACCCGAACATCTCGGAGAGCGGCACAAGGGCGCGGATCACCTTCACGCCCGTCGCGTCCTCCATGGACTGGATCATGCCTCGGCGAGAGTTGATGTCGCCGATGACCTCACCCATGTAGTCCTCGGGGGTGCGCACCTCGACGGCCATGACCGGCTCCAGGAGAACCGGGTCAGCCTTGCGCACTGCTTCCTTGAGGATCATCGAGCCGGCGATCTTGAACGCCATCTCCGAAGAGTCGACGTCGTGCGCTGCGCCGTCGAGCAGGATCGCCTTGATGCCCACGAGCGGGAAGCCCGCCAGGACACCGAGCTGCATCGCGCTCTGGATACCGGCGTCGACCGACGGGATGTACTCCCGCGGGACACGACCACCGGTGACCTTGTTGTCGAACTCGTACAGCTCGCCCTCGGCCGGGTCCAGCGGCTGGAAGCTCATCTGGACCTTGGCGTACTGGCCCGAGCCACCCGTCTGCTTCTTGTGGACGTAGTCGATCTTCTCCACGGCACGACGGATGGTCTCGCGGTACGCGACCTGGGGCTTGCCGACGTTCGCCTCGACCTTGAACTCGCGACGCATGCGGTCCACGAGGATGTCGAGGTGGAGCTCGCCCATACCGCCGATGACGGTCTGGCCGGTCTCCTCGTCGAGGCGCACCCGGAACGTCGGGTCCTCCTCGGCGAGCTTCTGGATGGCGAGGGAGAGCTTCTCCTGGTCGGCCTTCGTCTTCGGCTCGATGGCCACGTCGATGACCGGCTCGGGGAACGTCATCGACTCGAGCACAACCGGCGCGCTCGGGTCGCACAGGGTGTCACCAGTGGTGACGTCCTTGAGCCCGATGAACGCGTAGATGTGGCCGGCCGTGGCCTCGTCGACGGGGTTCTCCTTGTTGGAGTGCATCTGGAAGAGCTTCCCGATGCGCTCCTTCTTCCCCTTGGTCGCGTTGAGCACCTGGGCGCCCTGCGAGACCTTGCCCGAGTAGACCCGGACGTAGGTGAGCTTGCCGAAGAACGGGTGCGTCGCGACCTTGAACGCCAGGGCCGAGAACGGCTCCGTCGCGTCGGGGTGACGCTCGACGACGACCTCCTCGTCCTTGACGTCGTGGCCCTTGACGGCCGGGACGTCGAGCGGGGTCGGCAGGTAGTCGATCACGGCGTCGAGCATGGGCTGGACGCCCTTGTTCTTGAACGCCGAGCCGCACAGCACGGGGTACGCCAGCGACTGGATCGTCAGCTTGCGGATGCCGCGCTTGATCTCCGCGACCGTCAGCTCCTCGCCGCCGAGGTACTTCTCGAGAAGCTCCTCGTCAGCCTCGGCGACTGCCTCGATCAGGTCGGCGCGGTACTGCGCCGCCTTCTCGACCAGGTCGGCCGGGATCTCCTCGACGGAGTACGCCTCGCCCAGAGCGGTCTCGCCGTGCCACACGAGGGCACGCTGCTCGACCAGGTCGACGACGCCGGTGAACTCGCTCTCCGAACCGATGGGCAGCTGGATGACCAGCGGCTTGGCCTTGAGGCGGTCAACGATCGTCTTCACCGTGAAGTAGAAGTCGGCGCCGAGCTTGTCCATCTTGTTGACGAAGCAGATGCGCGGGACGTCGTACTTGTCCGCCTGCCGCCACACGGTCTCCGACTGGGGCTCCACGCCCTCCTTGCCGTCGAACACCGCGACTGCGCCGTCGAGGACGCGCAGCGAGCGCTCGACCTCGACCGTGAAGTCGACGTGGCCCGGGGTGTCGATGATGTTGATCTGGTTGTCGTGCCAGTAGCAGGTCGTCGCGGCCGACGTGATCGTGATGCCGCGCTCCTGCTCCTGCTCCATCCAGTCCATCGTCGACGCGCCGTCGTGCGTCTCACCGATCTTGTAGTTGACCCCGGTGTAGAACAGGATCCGCTCGGTGGTGGTCGTCTTGCCGGCATCGATGTGCGCCATGATGCCGATGTTGCGGACCTTGTTGAGGTCCGTCAGCACGTCCAGTGCCACGTGTTCAGCCCCTTGTCGGTTGGCTCGGAAGTTCGCGGTCCGCGGGGATCACCAGCGGTAGTGCGCGAACGCCTTGTTGGACTCGGCCATCTTGTGCATGTCCTCGCGGCGCTTGACCGCTGCGCCCAGGCCGTTGCTGGCGTCGAGGATCTCGTTCATGAGGCGCTCGGTCATCGTCTTCTCGCGGCGGGCCCGCGAGTAGTCGGTGAGCCAGCGCAGCGCGAGCGTCGTGGAGCGCACGGGGCGGACCTCGACGGGCACCTGGTAGGTGGCGCCACCGACGCGGCGCGAACGCACCTCGAGGGCGGGGCGCACGTTCTCGAGCGCACGCTTGAGCACGACGACCGGGTCGCCCTGCGTCTTCTCACGGACACCCTCGAGGGCGCCGTAGACGATCGACTCGGCGACAGACTTCTTGCCGTCCAGGAGGACCTTGTTGATGAGCTGCGTGACGACGGGCGATCCGTAGACCGGGTCGACGATGAGCGGCCGCTTCGGGGCCGGACCCTTGCGAGGCATCAGTTGCTGCCCTTCTTCGCGCCGTAACGGCTGCGAGCCTGCTTGCGGTTCTTCACGCCCTGCGTGTCGAGCGCGCCACGGACGATCTTGTAACGAACACCGGGGAGGTCCTTCACACGACCGCCGCGGACGAGCACGATCGAGTGCTCCTGCAGGTTGTGGCCGACACCCGGGATGTACGCGGTGACCTCGATGCCGCTGGACAGCTTGACGCGCGCGACCTTGCGGAGAGCCGAGTTCGGCTTCTTCGGGGTGGTCGTGTAGACGCGGGTGCACACACCGCGGCGCTGCGGGCTGCCCTTGAGCGCGGGAGTCTTCGACTTATTGGTCTTCGGCTGCCGGCCCTTGCGGACCAGCTGCTGGATCGTAGGCACTACGTCTCCGAGTCTGTAGGTGAGTCTCTGGTCAACCAGGTCCTAGCCCGGTCTGGTGGAGGCACTGCCGCCCGCCCGTGCCGCGACAAGCGCGACACGCACGTGCGAAGCCCTCAGGCCTTTCCTCCCGCACCGACCCCCGCGCCCGGGCGTGTCGACCGATCTCCGCAAGGCGGCACACGTCGACTTCTCATCGACTGTGTGTCGCACGCGGCGGATCGCTTCTCCACCCGGCACACCCCGGATCAGTTCGCAATGTCCTGATGTGTCCGGGGACGTGCACGCACGAGGGCCCGACGGCGCGGGCACGGTCTCTAACGTTACCGGCGGGACCCAAGTCCGTCAAAGCAACAGGACACCGTACACCGCGCGCCCGCTCGGGCGGCCTGCGCCAGACGCATGACTGGGGCCCACCGCTGCGCGCGGTGGGCCCCAGTCATGTGGTGCGGGTCAGGCAGACGTCAGCGGAAGTCGCCGAAGTCGATGTCCTCGAGCGGGATCGCCTCGCCCGAGCCGAGGCCCAGGGCGGGGAAGTCGATCTCGTCGTAGCCGAAGGACGGGTACAGCTCGGCCTTCGCCTCCTCGGTCGGCTCCACCGTGACGTTCCGGTAGCGGGCCAGGCCCGTGCCGGCGGGGATGAGCTTGCCGATGATGACGTTCTCCTTGAGCCCCAGCAGCGGGTCGCTGCGTCCGCTCATGGCCGCCTCGGTCAGCACGCGGGTCGTCTCCTGGAAGGAGGCGGCCGAGAGCCACGAGTCGGTCGCGAGCGAGGCCTTGGTGATGCCCATGAGCTCCGGGCGCCCCGAGGCCGGCTGGCCGGACTCGGCCACCGCACGACGGTTGGCGTCCTCGAACCGGCCACGCTCGGCGAGCTCGCCGGGCAGCAGGTCCGTGTCGCCCGAGTCGAGGACCGTCACACGGCGCAGCATCTGCCGCACGATGACCTCGATGTGCTTGTCGTGGATGTCCACGCCCTGCGAGCGGTAGACCTCCTGGACCTCGTCCACCAGGTGCTTCTGGGTGGCACGCGGGCCGAGGATGCGGAGGACCTTCTTCGGGTCGACCGCGCCGACGACGAGCTGGGTGCCGACCTCGACGTGGTCGCCATCGCCGACCAGCAGGCGCGAGCGCTTGGTGATCGGGTAGGCGATCTCCTCGGAGCCGTCGTCGGGCGTGAGCACGATGCGACGCGTGCGCTCGGCCTCGTCGATCGTGATCCGGCCAGAGAACTCCGCGATCGGGCCCTCACCCTTGGGGGTGCGAGCCTCGAACAGCTCCTGGATACGGGGCAGACCCTGGGTGATGTCGTCAGCCGAGGCCACACCACCGGTGTGGAAGGTACGCATCGTCAGCTGCGTGCCGGGCTCACCGATCGACTGGGCCGCGATGATGCCGACGGCCTCGCCGATGTCGACGAGCTTGCCCGTGGCCAGCGAACGGCCGTAGCACTTGGCGCAGGTGCCGACCCGCGACTCGCACGTCAGGACCGAGCGGACCTTGAGCTCCGTGACGCCGGCCTCGAGCAGCTCGTCGAGCAGCACGTCGCCGATGTCCTCGCCCGCCTCGCCGATGACCTTGCCGTCGATCTCGACCGGCGTGGCCAGCGTGCGCGAGTAGACGCTCGTCTCGACCTTGTCGTGGCGGCGCAGCGTGCCGTCGGACCCGGGCACGCCGATCGGCATGACCAGGCCGCGCTCGGTGCCGCAGTCCTCCTCGCGGACGATGACGTCCTGCGAGACGTCCACCAGACGACGCGTGAGGTACCCCGAGTCGGCGGTCCGCAGAGCGGTGTCCGCCAGACCCTTACGGGCGCCGTGCGTCGCGATGAAGTACTCGAGGACGGACAGGCCCTCGCGGTAGTTGGCCTTGATCGGGCGAGGGATGATCTCGCCCTTCGGGTTCGCCACAAGACCACGCATACCGGCGATCTGACGGACCTGCATCCAGTTACCACGAGCCCCGGAGCCCACCATCTTGTAGACGGTGTTCTCCTTCGGGAAGTTGTCCTGCATCGCCTTGGCGACCTTGTCGGTGGCCTGCGTCCAGATCTCGATGAGCTCCTGGCGACGCTCGTCGTCGGTGATCAGGCCCTTGTCGTACTGGCCCTGCACCTTCGCCGCGCGCGCCTCGTGCTCCTCGAGGATGGCCGCCTTGGCCGCGGGGGTCGCGACGTCCGAGATGGAGATCGTGACGCCCGAGCGGGTGGCCCAGCGGAAGCCGGCCTCCTTGAGCGCGTCGAGGGACGCGGCGACCGCGACCTTCGGGTAGCGCTCGGCGAGGTCGTTGACGATGACCGACAGCCGCTTCTTGTCGACGACGCCGTTCTCGTACGGGTAGTCGACCGGCAGCAGCTCGTTGAACAGCGCGCGGCCCAGCGTCGTGTCGAGCGACAGCGGCGTGCCCTGCTCCCAGCCCTCGGGGGCGTCCTCCTCCGCGAGGACCGGGTCCTCGAGGCGGATGCGCACCTGCGCGCTGAGGTCCAGGCTGCCCTGGTCGAACGCCATGATCGCCTCGGACACCGAGGAGAACGCCCGACCGGCGCCCTTCGCGTCGTCCTTGTCGAGCGTCAGGTGGTACAGGCCGATGATCATGTCCTGCGAGGGCATGGTCACCGGACGGCCGTCCGACGGCTTCAGGATGTTGTTGCTCGAGAGCATGAGGATGCGGGCCTCAGCCTGCGCCTCGGCGCTCAGGGGCAGGTGCACAGCCATCTGGTCACCGTCGAAGTCGGCGTTGAACGCCGCGCAGACGAGCGGGTGCAGGTGGATGGCCTTGCCCTCGACGAGCTGCGGCTCGAACGCCTGGATGCCGAGGCGGTGCAGCGTGGGCGCGCGGTTGAGCAGCACGGGGTGCTCGGTGATGACCTCTTCGAGGACATCCCACACGACCGGGCGGGCACGCTCGACCATGCGCTTGGCCGACTTGATGTTCTGCGCGTGGTTGAGGTCCACGAGCCGCTTCATGACGAAGGGCTTGAAGAGCTCGAGCGCCATCTGCTTCGGCAGGCCGCACTGGTGCAGCTTGAGCTGCGGGCCGACCACGATGACCGAACGGCCCGAGTAGTCGACGCGCTTGCCGAGCAGGTTCTGGCGGAACCGGCCCTGCTTGCCCTTGAGCATGTCCGAGATCGACTTCAGCGGACGGTTGCCGGGGCCCGTCACCGGGCGGCCACGACGGCCGTTGTCGAACAGCGAGTCCACGGCCTCCTGGAGCATCCGCTTCTCGTTGTTCACGATGATCTCGGGCGCGCCGAGGTCCAACAGCCGCTTGAGGCGGTTGTTGCGGTTGATCACGCGGCGGTACAGGTCGTTCAGGTCCGACGTGGCGAAGCGGCCACCGTCGAGCTGGACCATCGGACGCAGGTCCGGCGGGATGACCGGGACGGCGTCCAGGACCATGCCCGTGGGCGAGTTCGTCGTCGTGAGGAACGCGTTGACGACCTTGAGCCGCTTCAGGGCACGCGTCTTGCGCTGGCCCTTGCCGTTCTTGATCGTGTCGCGCAGCGACTCCGCCTCAGCCTCCAGGTCGAAGGCCTCGAGGCGCTTCTGGATCGCCGCGGCGCCCATCGAGCCCTCGAAGTAGTTGCCGTAGCGGTCCTGGAGCTGGCGGTACAGCATCTCGTCGCCCTCGAGGTCCGCGACCTTGAGGTTCTTGAACCGGTCCCAGACGTGGTCGAGGCGGTCGAGCTCGGCGTCCGCGCGCTTGCGGATCTGCGTCATCTCGCGCTCGGCGGAGTCGCGCACCTTGCGGCGCGCGTCAGCCTTGGCGCCCTCGGCCTCGAGCTCGGCCAGGTCGGCCTCGAGCTTCTGGGCGCGGGTGTTGATGTCGTTGTCGCGACGGTCCGCGATCTCCTTCTTCTCCAGGTCGATCTCGTTCTGGAGGTTCGGGAGGTCTTCCTGGCGGCCATCGACGTCGACCGACGTGATCATGTACGCGGCGAAGTAGATGACCTTCTCGAGGTCCTTCGGCGCGAGGTCGAGCAGGTAGCCCAGGCGCGAGGGCACGCCCTTGAAGAACCAGATGTGCGTGACGGGCGCGGCGAGCTCGATGTGGCCCATGCGCTCACGGCGCACCTTGGAGCGCGTGACCTCGACGCCACAGCGCTCGCAGATGATGCCCTTGAAGCGCACGCGCTTGTACTTGCCGCAGTAGCACTCCCAGTCCCGGGTGGGGCCGAAGATCTTCTCGCAGAAGAGGCCGTCCTTCTCGGGCTTGAGCGTGCGGTAGTTGATGGTCTCGGGCTTCTTGACCTCGCCGTGCGACCAGGTGCGGATGTCCTCGGCCGTGGCCAGGCCGATTCGCAGCTCATCGAAGACATTGACGTCGAGCAAGGGGGTCCTACTTCCTTCGCTTGCCGGCGCCGCGTGGGCGGCCGGCGGATGGAGGGTGCTGCTGGGTGGTGTCGGCCCCGGCCCGGCCCGTCACGGATGACGGTCACCGGGCCGAGGCTCGACCTCAGATCTCTTCGACGTTGCTGGCGTTCGGTCGCCGGGACAGGTCGATGCCGAGCTCCTCCGCTGCGCGGTAGACCTCGTCGTCGTTCTCCTTCATGTCGATCGAGACGCCGTCCGAGGACAGCACCTCCACGTTCAGGCAGAGCGACTGCATCTCCTTGAGGAGCACCTTGAAGGACTCCGGGATCCCCGAGTCGGGGATGTTCTCGCCCTTGACGATGGCCTCGTACACCTTGACGCGTCCGGGGACGTCGTCCGACTTGATGGTCAGGAGCTCCTGCAGCGTGTAGGCGGCGCCATACGCCTCGAGCGCCCACACCTCCATCTCGCCGAATCGCTGACCACCGAACTGCGCCTTACCACCCAGCGGCTGCTGCGTGATCATCGAGTACGGGCCGGTCGAACGGGCGTGGATCTTGTCGTCGACCAGGTGGTGCAGCTTCAGGATGTACATGTAGCCGACGGCCACCGGGTCCGGGAACGGCTCGCCGGAGCGGCCGTCGAACAGCCGGGCCTTGCCCGTGCCGTCGACCATGCGCTCGCCGTCGCGGTTCGGAAGCGTCGAGGAGAGCAGGCCCGTGAGGGTGCCCTCCGGGACGCCGTCGAAGACCGGCGTGGCGACCGGGTTGCCGGCCGGGGACTTCGCGGCGATCGCCGGGACGCCCTCGCGCCACGACAGGTCGTCGCCCTCGGCGATCTCGATGTCCCAGCCCTGCTTGGCGACCCACCCGAGGTGGGTCTCGAGCACCTGGCCGACGTTCATGCGGCCGGGCACGCCGAGCGGGTTGAGCACGATGTCGACAGCGGTGCCGTCGGGCAGGAAGGGCATGTCCTCGACGGGCAGGATCTTCGAGATGACGCCCTTGTTGCCGTGGCGTCCGGCGAGCTTGTCGCCGTCGGTGATCTTGCGTCGCTGGGCGATGTACACCCGGACCAGCTCGTTCACGCCGGCGGGCAGCTCGTCGCCGTCCTCACGGTTGAACGTGCGGACCTCGATGACCGTGCCGGACTCGCCGTGCGGGACCTTGAGCGACGTGTCGCGGACCTCGCGAGCCTTCTCGCCGAAGATCGCGCGGAGCAGGCGCTCCTCCGGGGTCAGCTCCGTCTCGCCCTTGGGCGTGACCTTGCCGACCAGGATGTCGCCCGCGCCGACCTCGGCGCCGATGCGGATGATGCCGCGCTCGTCCAGGTCCGCAAGGACCTCCTCGGAGACGTTCGGGATGTCCCGAGTGATCTCCTCCGGGCCGAGCTTGGTGTCGCGCGCGTCGACCTCGTGCTCCTCGATGTGGATCGAGGAGAGCACGTCGTCCTGCACGAGACGCTGGCTGAGGATGATCGCGTCCTCGTAGTTGTGGCCCTCCCACGACATGAACGCCACGAGGAGGTTGCGGCCGAGCGCGAGCTCGCCCTCGTCCGTCGCCGGGCCGTCCGCGAGGACGGAGCCCTTCTCGACGCGGGCGCCCTCGTCGACCAGCACGCGCTGGTTGTAGGACGTGCCCTGGTTCGAGCGGCGGAACTTCGCGACCCGGTAGGTCGACGTCGTCGCGTCGTCGTTGGCGATCACGATCAGGTCGGCCGAGACCTCGGTGACGACACCCGGCTTCGAGGCCACGATGACGTCGCCGGCGTCGACCGCCGCGCGCCACTCCATGCCGGTGCCGACCAGCGGCGCCTCGGAGCGGACCAGCGGCACGGCCTGGCGCTGCATGTTCGCGCCCATGAGGGCGCGGTTGGCGTCGTCGTGCTCGAGGAACGGGATGAGCGCGGTCGCGACCGAGACCATCTGCCGCGGCGAGATGTCCATGTAGTCCACGGCGGTGCCGGGGACGATCTCGACCTCTCCGCCCTTACGGCGGACGAGCACCATGTCCTCGGCGAACTTGCCGCTCGCCTCGAGCGGGGCGTTCGCCTGGGCGATGACGTAGCGGTCCTCGTCGTCAGCCGTCAGGTAGTGCACGTCGTCGGTGACGACGCCGTTCACGACCTTGCGGTACGGCGTCTCGACGAAGCCGAACGGGTTGATCCGCCCGTACGTGGCGAGCGAGCCGATCAGGCCGATGTTCGGGCCTTCAGGGGTCTCGATCGGGCACATGCGGCCGTAGTGCGACGGGTGGACGTCACGGACCTCCATGCCAGCGCGGTCACGGGACAGGCCGCCCGGGCCCAGCGCGGACAGGCGACGCTTGTGCGTCAGCCCCGCGAGCGGGTTGTTCTGGTCCATGAACTGCGACAGCTGCGACGTGCCGAAGAACTCCTTGATCGACGCCACGACCGGGCGGATGTTGATCAGGGTCTGCGGTGTGATCGCCTCGACGTCCTGCGTCGTCATGCGCTCGCGCACCACGCGCTCCATCCGGGACAGGCCCGTGCGGACCTGGTTCTGGATGAGCTCGCCGACCGCGCGGATGCGACGGTTGCCGAAGTGGTCGATGTCGTCGGTCTCGACGCGCACCGCGACGGGCTCGCCGTTGCGCTTGCCGTCGATGGTCGCGACGTCGGCGTGCAGGGCGGCCAGGTACTTGATCGTCGCGACGATGTCGTCACGCGACAGCACCGAGTCGCGCAGCGGCACGTCGATGCCGAGCTTCTTGTTCACCTTGTAGCGGCCGACCTTCGCGAGGTCGTAGCGCTTGGGGTTGAAGTAGAAGTTCTCGATCAGCGCGCGGCCGGCCTCGATCGTCGGCGGCTCGCCCGGGCGGATCTTGCGGTACAGGTCCAGCAGCGCCTCGTCCTCGGCGGTGACGTGGTCCTTGTCCAGCGTGTCGAGCACGGCGGGGAACCCGGCGAACTCCTCGCGGATCTCCGACTCGCTCATGCCGAGGGCCTTCAGGAGCACCGTGGCGTTCTGCTTGCGCTTGCGGTCGATGCGGACACCGACGTTGTCGCGCTTGTCGATCTCGAACTCGAGCCAGGCGCCGCGGCTCGGGATGATCTTCGCGGTGAAGACGTCCTT
The DNA here is from genome assembly GCF_900046455.1 of Cellulomonas timonensis. Classification (GTDB taxonomy): domain Bacteria; phylum Actinomycetota; class Actinomycetes; order Actinomycetales; family Cellulomonadaceae; genus Cellulomonas_A; species Cellulomonas_A timonensis. The sequence goes on along the minus strand of NZ_FCOT01000009.1, from coordinate 147,726 downwards.
GTCGGAGGTCTTGTCCGGGGTGCGCTCGAAGTACACGCCCGGGGAGCGCACGAGCTGCGAGACGACGACGCGCTCGGTGCCGTTGATGATGAACGTGCCGCGCTCGGTCATGAGCGGGAAGTCGCCCATGAACACCGTCTGGCTCTTGATCTCGCCGGTGGTGTAGTTGACGAACTCCGCCGTGACGAACAGCGGCGCGGCGTACGTGAAGTCCTTCTCCTTGCACTCTTCGGCCGTGTACTTCGGCGGCTCGAAGCGGTGCTCGCGGAAGGACAGCGACATGGAGCCGCCGAAGTCCTCGATGGGGGAGATCTCCTCGAAGATCTCCTCGAGGCCGGCGGTCTCCGGGACGTCCTGACGTCCCTGCTCGAGAGCGGCGGCCACACGGGCCTGCCACTTCTCGTTGCCGAGCAGCCAGTCGAAGTTCTCGGTCTGGAGACCGAGCAGGTCGGGGACCTCGAGGGGCTCGTGGATCTTGGCGAAGGAGATGCGACGCGACGCGGTGCGCTTCGCGAGTGCGTCGGCGGACGGAGCAGAAGGGGTGCGCGAGGCAGCCAAGAGGGGTCCTTCCCTGCGGATCGAGTGCACGCTGTGCGCGGGACGTGCCATCTGCTCACCTGTCCCCTACCCTGGACCGGACGCGCACTCTGAGCGCGCGCATGGCGATGGCAGTACGGGGTCGGGGTCGGTTTGCAGGCACAAGCCAGCGCAAAGCGCTAGCGTATACGCTCTGAATAGACCTGTCCAGCCCGGACACAGAGCGTGAGACCGCAAGCCATCTGACCACGCGGACGCCAGGGCTTCTGAGCCCCACGACACGGCAGTCGACCTGCAGAGCACGAGACCCGCACCCTCGAGGAGAGTGCGGGTCTCGTCGCGTCAGGCCCTCCTCACGGAGGGTTCCTCGCGGTGTGTCACCACGCCGCGAGGACGCAGGTCACTTGAGGACGACGGTGGCGCCAGCGCCCTCGAGAGCGGCCTTGGCCTTCTCGGCGGCCTCCTTGTTGACACCCTCCAGGACGGCCTTGGGGGCGGCGTCCACGAGGTCCTTGGCCTCCTTCAGGCCGAGGCTCGTGAGGGCGCGCACCTCCTTGATGACCTGGATCTTCTTCTCGCCGACGCCCTCGAGGACGACGTCGAACTCGTCCTTCTCCTCCTCGGCAGCGGCGTCGCCGCCACCGGCGGCCGGGGCGGCCGCGACGGCGACCGGAGCGGCAGCGGTGACCTCGAAGGTCTCCTCGAAGGCCTTCACGAACTCGGAGAGCTCGATGAGCGTGAGCTCCTTGAATGCGCTGATGAGCTCGTCAGTCGTGAGCTTCGCCATGATGGCGTGTCCTTCCATGTCGTGCCCGCCGACCTCGGTGGTCGGCGCAAGCGGGGGGTTCGAGCTGCTGGGCCGGGTGGCTCAGGCTGCTTCTTCGGACGACTCCTCGCGCTTGGCGCGCAGGGCGTCGACGGTGCGCACAGCCTGGGCTGCGGGCGCCGTGAAGAGGTACGCCGCCTGGAACAGCGACGCCTTGAGCACGCCGGCCGTCTTGGCCAGCAGGACCTCGCGGGACTCGAGGTCCGCGAGGGTGTTGATCTCCGCAGCGGTCAGGGCGCGTCCGTCGAGGACACCACCCTTGATGACCAGCGCGGGGTTCGCCTTGGCGAAGTCACGCAGACCCTTGGCTGCCTCCACCGGGTCACCGGTGACGAAGGCGATGGCCGAGGGGCCCTGGAGGTCGGCGTCGAGGCTCTCGATGCCGGCCTGCTTGGCGGCGATGGCCGTCAGCGTGTTCTTCACCACGGCGTAGGTTGCGTTGCCGCTGAGCGCGCGCCGCAGCTGCTTGAGCTGGGCGACGGTGAGCCCGCGGTACTCGGTCAGCACGGCCGCGTTCGAGTCACGGAACGCGTCCGTGAGCTCTGCGACTGCGGCTGCCTTGTCCGGCCTCGCCATGGCAATCCTTCCGGTGGTGGTGCCACCGATCGTCCCTCACCCCGCACATGACAAGAGCCCCGCGCAGGCGCGGGGCTCGAAGGCACAGAACTACATGCGGCTCGAATCTCTCACCTGCGCTGGCCTCCGCAGTTGCGGGACTTCGGGCGGCTCCCGCGGCTGCGCTCGCTATAGCGAACACGGTGCGGAGGCCGACGACCGGCGGTCTTGGGCGCACTCACCATACGTCACGAGCGGCGGAGGGCCAAATCGCGGCCGCCGGGCCGGACCGCCCGGGACGCACGCAGGGCCCGGTCCGCGAACGGACCGGGCCCTGCGATGAGACGGTGAGGAATCAGGCCTCGTCGTCCTCGAGCGTCAGGTTCCGCACCTTGTTCTGGTCGACCAGGATGCCGGGGCCGTTCGTCGTCGAGAACGTCGCCTTCGTGATGTAGCGGCCCTTCGAGCTGGCGGGCTTCAGACGCAGGACCTCGTCCAGCGCGGCGGCGTAGTTCTCCACGAGCTGCGTGTCGGAGAACGACGTCTTGCCGATGATGAAGTGGAGGTTCCCGTGCTTGTCCACGCGGAACTCGATCTTCCCGCCCTTGATGTCCGTCACAGCCTTCGCGACGTCCATCGTGACCGTGCCGGTCTTCGGGTTCGGCATGAGCCCGCGCGGGCCCAGCACCTTTCCGAGGCGGCCGACCTTGCCCATGAGGTCGGGCGTGGCGACAGCGGAGTCGAAGTCCGTGTAGCCCGCGGCGACCTTCTCGATGAGCTCGTCGCCACCGACGATGTCGGCGCCCGCGGCCCGAGCCTGCTCAGCACGCTCACCCGTCGCGAAGACCAGGACCCGAGCGGTCTTGCCGGTGCCGTGCGGCAGGTTCACGGTGCCACGGACCATCTGGTCCGCCTTGCGGGGGTCGACGCCGAGGCGGAAGGCCACCTCAACGGTCGCGTCGTACTTCGTCGTCGACGTGGCCTGCGCGAGGCGCACGGCCTCGAGCGGCGAGTAGACCTTGTTCGGCTCGATCTTCTCGAGCGCGGCGTTGTACGCCTTGCTGTGCTTTGCCATCTGCTTGGTTCTCCTTGGTCAGCAGTCGTGGTCGTCGGGCCGCACATGGCCCTGCCACTGCACTTCTCGGGTGGTGCTGGTCAGCCCTGGACGGTGATGCCCATGGACCGGGCGGTGCCGGCGATGATCTTCTCGGCGGCGGCCAGGTCGTTCGCGTTGAGGTCGACCAGCTTGGTGCTGGCGATCTCGCGCACCTGGTCGGCCGACAGCGTGGCGACCTTCACCGTGTGCGGGGTCGGCGAGCCCTTGGCGACGCCTGCGGCCTTCTTGATGAGCTCGGCGGCCGGCGGGGTCTTCGTGATGAACGTGAAGGAGCGGTCTTCGTAGACCGTGATCTCCACGGGCACGACGTCCCCACGCTGCGACTCGGTCGCGGCGTTGTACGCCTTGCAGAACTCCATGATGTTGACGCCGTGCTGACCCAGCGCGGGTCCGATCGGCGGCGCCGGCGTGGCAGCCCCAGCCTTGATCTGGAGCTTGATCAGGCCGGTGACCTTCTTCTTGGGAGGCATGTCGGGTCCTTCTTCGTGAACTTCAGGTGACTTGCGCGGCCGACGGCGCCGCGCGACGCCGTCGGTGGGGTGTCAGCCTCAGATCTTGGCGACCTGGCTGAACGACAGCTCGACCGGGGTCTCCCGGCCGAAGATCGAGACGAGCACCTTGAGCTTCTGGCTCTCGGGGTTGATCTCGGAGATGGTGGCGGGCAGCGTGTCGAACGGGCCGTCCGTGACGGTGACCGACTCGCCGACCGTGAAGTCGACCTTGATCTCGGCGGCTGCGCGGCCAGCGGCCCCGCCTGCCGACGGCTTCGCGGGCTCCAGCGTGGGGGCGAGCATCGAGAAGACCTCGTCGAGCGTCAGCGGCACGGGCTGGTGGGTGTGGCCCACGAAGCCGGTCACGCCGGGCGTGTGGCGCACGGCGCCCCACGACTCGTCGGTGAGGTCCATGCGCACCAGGACGTAGCCGGGGATCCGCACGCGGCGCACGACCTTGCGCTGCGCGTTCTTGATCTCCGTGACCTCCTCCATGGGCACCTCGACCTGGTGGATGTACTCCTCCATGTTGAGGCTCTGGGTCCGGTTCTCCAGGTTCGCCTTCACCCGGTTCTCGTACCCCGCGTAGGAGTGGATGACATACCAGTCACCCGGCTGCGAGCGGAGCTGGGCCTTGAACGCCGCGACCGGGTCCTCCTCGACGTCGGCCTCGGCCTCAGCCTCGCCCTCCGTCGACTCGTCCTCGGCCGGCGCGTCTTCTGCCGGCTCGTCCTCGTCCGACTCGTCCGTCACGCTCTCGTCAGCGGCCTCGACGGTCTCGACGGCGTCGGCAGAACCTGCGGCGGGCGCCTCGACCGCCTCGACCGACGCCAGGGCGTCCTCGAGCTCCGTCTCGGCAGTGCCCTGCTCGGGTTCCTGCGACTCGTACGACACGTGCGAACCTGCTTTCTCAACGACTGTCCTGCAGAACGGGTGGACGGGGGCCGCCCGACCTGGGGTGGTGCGTCAGCCTCCGAAGACCCAGAAGCTGAGCTTGCCGACGCCGAGGTCCACCACGGTGACGAACGCCATCACGATCACGACGAACACCAGCACGACGCCGGTGTAGGTGATCAGCTCCGAACGCGTGGGGCGGACGACCTTCTTGAGCTCGCCGACCACCTGGCGGATGAAGAGCGCGATGCGCGCGAAAAGCCCGCGGCGGTCCTGACCGTCGCCACTGACCGGCTTCGGCCGGTCCGTCCGCGATGCGGAACCGCCGGCGTCGGACGCCGCGGCAGGTGCGGATTCGCTCACAGCTGTCCCCTACGTGTTCGTCGTGTGGTGCGCTGCGTCCCGGAACGTGCCGGGTCGCGGCGCCGGTCCGACTGTGAGCCGGACCGTGACCGCGTGCGCAGGGCAGGCGAGACTCGAACTCGCAACCGCCGGTTTTGGAGACCGGTGCGCTACCAATTGCGCCACTGCCCTACGGCGACCTTCGACACGCCATGGTGGGCCACACGCGTCCCGGCCGGTGAGGGCGACGGTCTGCGGGCACGGCTCATCATGGCGGACGTCAACCGCCGGGGCTCCACTGTACGCGAGACATGACCGTGGGTCGAACCGGCCCTCGAGGGACGGCGCCCGGCCCCTGGGCGAGACCCTCCGCGGCGTCCCCCGATGGGGCCCACTTGCCTCCATCACGCGTGCCGCGTCTGCGAGGATGGCCCTCGTGACCCAGAACACGATCCCACCCCGGTCCCGCGTCTCCACCCGTGTCGCCGCCATCGCCGAGTCCGCGACGCTCGCCGTCGACGCGAAGGCGAAGGCACTGAAGGCGGCGGGGCGCCCGGTGATCGGGTTCGGGGCCGGCGAGCCCGACTTCCCGCCGCCCGACTACATCGTCGAGGCAGCAGTCGCCGCCGCCCGCGAGCCCGCCTCACACCGCTACTCCCCCACCGCCGGGCTGCCGGCGCTGCGCGAGGGCATCGCGGCGAAGACGCTGCGCGACTCGGGCTACGAGGTCTCGCCCGGCAGCGTGCTGGTCACCAACGGCGGCAAGCAGGCCGTCTACCAGGCGTTCGCCTCGATCGTCGACCCCGGCGACGAGGTGCTCCTGCCGGCCCCCTACTGGACCACCTACCCCGAGGCCATCCGGCTCGCAGGCGGCGTGCCCGTCGAGGTCGTCGCAGGCGTCGACCAGGGCTACCTGGTGACGGTGGAGCAGCTCGAGGCGGCGCGCACCGAGCGCACCAAGGTGCTGCTGTTCTGCTCGCCCTCGAACCCCACGGGCGCCGTGTACTCCCCCGAGCAGACCGCCGAGATCGGCCGCTGGGCGCTGGAGCACGGGATCTGGGTCATCACCGACGAGATCTACGAGCACCTGACCTACGACGACGCGGTGTTCACGCCCATCGTCCGCGCCGTGCCCGAGCTCGCCGACACCACGATCGTGCTCAACGGCGTGGCGAAGACCTACGCGATGACCGGTTGGCGCGTGGGCTGGATGATCGCGCCCACGGACGTCATCAAGGCAGCGACGAACCTCCAGTCGCACCTGTCCTCCAACGTCGCGAACGTGTCCCAGCGGGCCGCGCTCGCCGCGGTCACCGGCGACCTGTCCGCCGTCGAGCAGATGCGCGCCGCCTTCGACCGTCGCCGCCGCACGATGGTGGAGATGCTGACCGCCATCGACGGCGTGGTGCTGCCTGCCCCGCAGGGCGCCTTCTACGCCTACCCGTCGGTGGAGGGTGTGCTCGGCCGCACGATCCGCGGCGTCACCCCGACGAACTCGGTGGAGCTGGCGGCGCTCATCCTCGAGCAGGCGGAGGTGGCGGTGGTCCCCGGCGAGGCGTTCGGGCCCAGCGGCTACCTGCGCCTGTCCTACGCGCTGGGCGACGAGGACCTCGTCGAGGGCGTCACGCGCATCCAGCGACTGCTCGCCGAGGGCGTCTAGGCGCCACGCACGACCTCAGGAGGGGCCAGCCGGCATCCGGCTGGCCCCTCCTCGCGTGTCAGGCCTATTGCGAGGGCCGACGGCACGCCAGGCTGTGCGCATGACCCTCACCGACGTCGCCGTCGACGTTCGCGGCCTGCGCAAGCGCTACGGCGACAAGCACGCCGTCAACGGCCTCGACCTCGAGGTGGGGCGCGGCGAGATCTTCGCGATCCTCGGGCCCAACGGCGCCGGGAAGACCACCACCGTCGAGATCCTCGAGGGATTCCGGGACCGCGATGCCGGGCAGGTGAGCGTGCTCGGCGAGGACCCGGCCACGGCAGGCCGCGCATGGCGCTCCCGGATCGGCGTCGTCATGCAGGACGCCCGCGACCTCTCCGAGGCCACCGTCGAGGAGCTGGTGCGGCACTTCGCCGGCTACTACCCCGCGCCGCGGGACCCCGACGAGGCGATCGACGCCGTGGGCCTGCGGGACAAGGCCCGGACCCGCTGCCGGCGGCTCTCCGGCGGCCAACGCCGCAGGGTCGACGTCGCGCTGGGCATCGTCGGCGACCCGGAGCTGCTGTTCCTCGACGAGCCGACCACGGGGTTCGACCCGCAGGCGCGGCGCGCGTTCTGGGAGCTCGTCACCGGCCTGCGGCATGGCGGCACGACGGTGCTGCTCACCACGCATTACCTCGACGAGGCCGAACAGCTCGCGGACCGTGTGGCGGTGGTGCGCGACGGCCAGGTGGTGGCGCTCGGGGCTCCCGCCGACCTGGGCGGACGCGCCGCACGGCAGGCCGTCGTGCGGTGGACGGAGGACGGCTCGACGCGCGAGGTCCGCACCGACCACCCCACACGGACCGTCGCCGAGCTCGCCCTGCGGGCCCCCGGCGCCGAGATCCCCGGCCTGCAGGTGCTGCGGCCGAGCCTCGAGGACGTCTACCTGAGCCTGATCGGGGCGGACGGCACCGGCGGCGCAGACGGCTCGGACGGCTCGGGTGGCGCCGCGGTGGCTGAGGAGCCGGTCCGATGACCGCTGCCGCGCAGCGAACAGCGCCGCCCGGCGGCTCCCGGCGGCTCCCGGGAGTGCTGCGCCTGGGCGCCGCGCGCGCCGCGTTCGAGGTGCGCCTGTTCTTCCGGGAGCGGGACGCGATCGTGTTCATCTTCGCGTACCCGGTGATCATGCTGGCGATCTTCTCGACGGTCTTCGGGCAGGACGGCGGCCGGGTGGGGCCGTCGCCCGGCATCCCGTACGCGCAGTACTTCCTGCCGGGGATGGTGGCGACGGGGGTGATGCTCTCGAGCTTCCAGTCGGTGGCGCTGATGATCGCCGCGGAGCGGGACGAGGGCGCCCTCAAGCGGCTCCGCGGCACGCCGCTGCCCGCGAGCGCGTACTTCCTCGGCAAAGTCGGCCAGGTGCTCGCGGTCTCGATCGTGCAGACGGCGCTGCTGCTCGCGCTGGCGGCGACGGCGTTCGACGTCCCGATGCCCCGCAGCGCGTCCTCGTGGGCCGTGTTCGCCTGGGTGTTCGTGCTCGGCACCGCCACGGGCACCGTATGCGGGGTCGCGTTTTCCTCCGTGCCCCGCTCGGGGCGGAGCGCGAGCGCGGTGGTCACCCCGATCGTGCTGGTGCTGCAGTTCATCTCGGGGGTGTTCTTCGTCTTCAACGACCTGCCGACATGGATGCAGCAGGTCGCGTCGGTGTTCCCGCTCAAGTGGATGGCGCAGGGGATGCGCTCGGTGTTCCTGCCCGCGGGCGCGCAGTCCTTCGAGGTCTCAGGCTCGTGGCAGCACGGGGCCACGGCGGCGGTGCTGGGCGCGTGGCTGGTGCTGGGCCTGGTGGTGGGGGTGCGGACGTTCCGCTGGCGGCGCCGCGACGACGGCTGACACGTCTGACCTGCGATCTCATGGGACTCTCACGTAAAACCCCGATACTGTGAGGTATGCCCCGAAACGCCAGCGTGGTCGCGAGCGGCTCGGCCGCGGTGCTGCTGCTCGGCATCGTGACTGCTGTCGCGTTCTCGGACACGGCCCCGGGGCCGGGGCCGATCGGGGCGCCTCTGGTCATCTCCCACACGCAGGACGACGCGTACGCCCTCGGCATCGGCGGCCCTGCTCCTGGCGGCGCCGCATCCGGCGCCGCGGAGGACAGTGCTGACCCGGCCGGCGCCGACGAGCTGGGCGACGCGTCAGACGACGGCATGGAGGCGCCCTCCGGCCCGGGACGGGCCGCCACGGCACCGGGCGCCGCGCTCTCGACGTCCACGCCAGCCGGCTCGACCACCAGCCTGAGCTCGCAGGAGCCATCCCCGGACAACGCGCGATGGACGTGGACGAGCCAGGACCGGAACCTGTGGGCGTCGGGGACGGCCACCGAGTGGAGGCGCCCGAGCCCGGCCCGCACGCTCGCCGCCCCGAGCCCGACTCCCGGCGACCCGCTGCCCGCGCCCCACAAAGCACCGCAAACACGAGCGCGTTGTTCGGCAGCGTCAAATGTGTGTAAGGGCCAGGGCACACGACGACGCCCGTGACGGTGACCTCGGAAGACGCCACCGGCAAGGCAGCGGGCCTGGTATGAGGGCCACGCACGCACGTCAGGCACGCGCGAGCTGGAATCCCGCACGACGCGCCGCCCACGTCACCGTGCGGACGCGGCTGCTCGGCGCCGTCGTCGGCCTCGCGGGGCTCACCGTGCTCATCGCCGGCGCCGCCGCGTACGCCCTGCAGACTCAGAGCACCGACGCGCGGATCGACAACTCGCTGAGCCGCGCCGTCGAGGTGCTGCACATCACCGCGAGCGAGGGCCCGAACCCCGACCAGGGGTCCAAGGCGCGGTTCACCTCGGTCGCCGATGTGCTCGAGAAGGCCGTCCAGATGCGCGGCCTCACCGAGAACGAGGGCGTGATCGCCCTGATCGACGGCGAGCCGCGCTGGATCGCCTCCCGTCCCGTGGTGCTGCGCCTCGAGGACGACCTCGAGCTGCTCGACCAACTGCGGAGGCTGCCAACCGACCAGCCGGTCGAGCTGCGGACCGTGCGGACCGCGATGACGGAGTACCGGATGGTCGCGGTGCCCGTCAAAGTCGGCGGGGACCCGTCCACCGGCCTGTTCGTCGTGGCGGTCGACCGCGGCGCCGAGGTGGCCAGTCTCGGCTCGACCTACTTCACGTACGCGACGATCGCCCTCGGCTCGCTCGCGGTGATCGCCGCCGTGGCGTGGTTCGTGGTCGGGCGGCTGCTGAGCCCGGTCCGGCTGCTGCGGGACGCGGCGCGCAGGATCACCGAGTCCGACCTCTCCGAGCGCATCCCCGTCTCGGGGTCCGACGACCTGTCCGACCTGGCGGTCACCGTGAACGCGATGCTCGACCGGCTCGAGAACGCGTTCGGCTCCCAGCGCGAGCTGCTCGACGACGTGGGCCATGAGCTGCGCACCCCGCTGACGATCGTGCGGGGGCACCTCGAGCTCATCAACGCGCGCGACCCCGAGGATGTGCGGGCCGTGCAGTCGCTCGCGCTGGACGAGCTGGACCGCATGCACCGGCTCGTCGACGACCTGATGACGCTGGCCACCGCCGACCGGCCCGACTTCGTGCGCCCGGCGCCCACGGACATCGGGCGGCTCACGGACGACGTGCTGGACAAGGCGCGCAGCCTGGGCGACCGCCAGTGGCAGGTCACCGCACGCGCCGACGTGATGCTCATGGTGGACTCGCAGCGCATCACGCAGGCGTGGCTGCAGCTCATCGCCAACGCCGTCTCCGTGTCCGCCCCCGGCACCCGCATCCGGATCGGCAGCGAGCTGCACGCCGGCCGGGTGCGGCTGTGGGTGCACGACCAGGGCCCGGGGGTGGCGCCGGAGGAGGAGCAGCGGATCTTCGAGCGGTTCCACCGCGGCCGCGCCGACCGCACTGGGCGCCGATCCGAGGGCGCCGGGCTGGGGCTGCCGATCGTGGCCGCGATCGCCGCGGCGCACCGGGGCCGTGTCCGCCTCGAGAGGTGGCCCGCGCACGCCGGGCCCGGCTCGGTGTTCCTGCTCGACCTGCCCGCCATCCCCTATGTCGACGCGAAGCGCCTGGAGCGCCCCGAGCTCGTGGAGCACAGATGACGCAGATCCTCATCGCCGAGGACGAGGAGCGGATCGCCGCGTTCCTCGCCAAAGGACTGCACGCCGAGGGGTTCGTGACGAGCACCGTCGCCACCGGCCGAGAGGCGCTCGCGCTCGCCCGCACCGGCGAGTACGCACTCCTCGTGCTCGACCTGGGCCTGGCCGACATGGACGGCCTGGACGTGCTGCAGGAGCTGCGGGCGAGCGGCGAGACGGTGCCGGTGATCATCCTCACCGCCCGCAGCTCCGTCACCGACACGGTCACGGGCCTGGAGTCCGGCGCCGACGACTACATGGCGAAGCCGTTCCGCTTCGAGGAGCTCCTGGCACGGGTGCGCCTGCGACTGCGGGCGCCGCAGCCGGCCGGCGAGGCCACCACGCTGACGCACGGCCCGCTGCAGCTCGACCTGCGGACCCGGCGGATGAAGGTGGCCGGCCACGAGATCGACCTGTCGGCCCGCGAGTTCGCCCTCGCGGAGACATTCCTGCGCCACCCCGGGCATGTCCTCAGCCGCGAGCAGCTCCTCTCGCAGGTGTGGGGCTACGACTTCGACCCGGGCTCGAACGTCGTCGACGTGTACGTGCGGTACCTGCGCAAGAAGCTCGGGGCCGCGCACTTCGACACCGTGCGCGGTGTCGGCTACCGGCTGGTCGACGCGACGGCGACACGTCCGACATCGCAGGGGCGCCACGTCGCCCCGCAGCAGCCCTCGCAGGGGCGGTGATGGCCGCTCCATGCGCCGCGAGTCAGTTCGCCGCGAACCACGTCCGCGAGCGCTGGGCGTGCGACTGGTCGGCGGACCGCGGTGGCGCCAGCTCGACCATCCGGCCGGGCGCGGAGGGCCGGGGGCTGGCGCCGACCACATGCGTGCCGATCCCGCCCCCCGTGGGGGGGCTCGACGTGCGATCCGGCGCCGCCGCGTCGCGCTGGGCTGAGCGCGTCTGCTCCGCTGCGGCGATCCCGCCGATCATCCCCAGGGCGAGCGACGCCCCGGCCCCCAGCGCCACCCATCCGTACGATGCTCGATCTGCCCGCGACGCCATGCGACTCCCACTCTCACCGCAGCCCACCCCCGACGCCGGCGACCGGCGCGCAGACGGGCGGACCTGACAACGCCAGGTTGAGGCTTGCCGGGGAGCCTGTCAGGAGAACCACGTGAGAGTGCTCTCACACTCATCTTTGGCACACTGGTCAGGTGCGCGACCTGGACCGGCTCCCCAAGGCCCACCTGCACCTGCACTTCACCGGCTCGATGCGCCTGGAGACGCTGCGGGACCTGGCCGTCGGCTACGGCGTGCGGCTGCCGTCGGCGCTGCTCGACGGCGACCCGCTGATGGTGCCCGCCAACGAGCGCGGCTGGTTCCGGTTCCAGCGGCTGTACGACGCGGCGCGGGCGTGCGTGCGCGGCGAGGCCGACATGCGGCGCATCCTCACCGAGGCGGTCGCCGACGACGCGGTCGAGGGCTCCCGCCGGCTGGAGATCCAGGTCGACCCGACGTCGTACGCGCCCTTCGTGGGAGGGCTGACCCCCGCCCTGGAGATCGTGCTCGACGCGGCCCGCTCAGCCGGGCACGAGCACGGCGTCGAGGTGGGCGTCGTGGTGGCGGCCTCCCGCATGCGCCACCCCCTGGAGGCGCGCACCCTCGCGCGGCTCGCGGCGCTGCACGCGGGCGACGGGCCCGGCGAGGTGATCGGGTTCGGCCTGAGCAACGACGAGCGCCGCGGGGACACCTCCGAGTTCGCGCCCGCCTTCGAGATCGCCCGCCGGGCTGGCCTCGCCCTCGTCCCGCACGGCGGCGAACTGCTCGGCCCGGCCCACGTGGACGCGGTCCTGGACCATCTGGCGCCCGACCGGCTGGGCCATGGCGTCCGCTCGGCCGAGGACCCCGCTGTGCTCGACCGGGTGGTGGGCAGCGGGGTGGCGCTCGAGGTGTGTCCGACGTCCAACGTGTCCCTCGGGGTCTACCCCGACCAGGCCCAGGTGCCGTTGCGCGCGCTGGTGGACGCCGGGGCGACCGTCGCCCTGGGCGCCGACGACCCGCTGCTCTTCGGCGCGCGGCTGACCGCGCAGTACGAGGCCGCGCGCACCGTGCACGGCTTCACCGACGCGGAGCTGGCCGATCTGGCGAAGTCATCGATCCGGGCGAGCCGCACGTCAGAGCAGACCCGGGCGCGCCTGCTCGGCGAGGTGGACGCCTGGCTGTCCGAGCCCGCCGACCTGGCCGCCGACTGACGCGACGCCGCCGCCCGGGCCGCTCACGGGGGCGTCAGAGCGCGACGCCCACCAGCACGGGCTCCGGCTCGAGGGTCACGCCGAACCGCTCGCGCACCCCGTCACGCACCTCGCGGGCCAGCGCCACCAGGTCGGCGGCGGTCGCGCCGCCGCGGTTGGTCAGCGCGAGGGTGTGCTTCGTGGACAACGCGGCCGGCCCGGGCAGGCCGTACCCGCGCCGGAAGCCCGCCCTCTCGATGAGCCACGCCGCGCTCACCTTCACGTCGTCGCCGCCGGCGGGATAGCGCGGGGCGTCCTCGGGCAGCAGGAGCGCGTCGGCGCCGCTCATCACCGGGTTGGTGAAGAACGAGCCGGCACTGCTCGTGTCCGGGTCTGTGGGGTCGAGGACCATGCCCTTGCGGGAGCGCAGCCCGAGCACCGCGGCGCGGGCGTCCGCCAGGGGGACCCGCTCCCCGACGGCCACGTCGAGGGCCGCGGCGAGCTCCCCGTAGGCGATCGGGGCGGAGAGGTCGCCGGGCTTGAGCTGGAACGTCACGTCGAGGACGACGTAGCGGGGCGTCGGGTACCACGGCGAGCGGTCGTCGCCCGGGTCGACGCGCATCGACCGCTTGAGCACCGAGGTGCGGTAGCCGAAGCCCAGGTCGGCGAGGGGGAAGGTCCGCACGCGGGCGCGCTCCCGGTCGAAGGCCCGCACCAGCGCGATCGTCTGGGCGACCTCCTGGCCGTAGGCCCCGACGTTCTGCACGGGCGTCGCGCCGGTTGAGCCGGGGATGCCCGAGAGCGCCTCGAGCCCCACCAGTCGCCGTGCGACGGCGTGCGCGACCACGTCGTCCCAGGGGGCGCCCGCAGGCGCCGTCAGGGTGGTCCCCGCGCACGCGGACTCGTCGGGCGTGGTGACGCCGGTCCGCGCGTCGCGCACGACGACGCCGTCGAACCCCTCGTCCGAGACCAGCAAGTTCGACCCGCCGCCCAGCAGCAGCACCGGCTCGCCAGCGGCGTCGGCCTCCCGCACCGCCGCGATGAGCTCGGCCTCGTCGGAGGCCTCGACATACCGGCCCACCGGTCCACCGACCCGCATGGTGGTGAGCTGGGCGAGGGTCGGGGTCTGGGTCGAGGTCGTCACGTCACCAGGCTAGTTCCCCGATGCTGGGCGGTCGCTCCCGAGGCCGGGCGACGAGCCTGCGGCGTCATCCGGCGCGGGCGGGCGCACGGCGTGCAGCACGAACAGCCCCCCCAGCCCCGGGACGGCGATCGCGAGCAGCGCATGCCGATACCCGACGGCGCCGGCGAGCAGGCCGAGCAGCGGCGGGCCCGCGAGGAAGGCCGAGTAGCCGATGGTGGCGACGACGCTGACGCGGCCCGCCGCATGGGCCGGGTCGTCGCTCGCGGCGCTCATCCCGACCGGGAAGCCGAGCGCGGCGCCCATCCCCCACAGCACGATGCCCACCAGCGCGAGCCACAGCATGCCCTCCGGGGCCAGGGTGAAGATCCCGAGGCCGATGAGGGACAGCAGCGCACAGAACTGCAGCGTGGCGACGCGGCCGAACCTGTCGAGCAGGGTGGTGCCGAAGAACCGCATGGCCGTCATGGCCGTCACGAAGATCCCGAAGGCCAGCGCCCCGATGGCGTCCGTCGTGCCGAAGCCGTCGACGACGGCCAGCGCGACCCAGTCGTTCGCGGAGCCCTCCGTGAGCGCTGCCGCGAGCACCACGAGGCCGATCAGCAGGGTGCGCGGCTCGAGCCAGCTCCCGAAGGCCCGCCGGGCGCGGCTCGGCGCCTCGACGGCGGTCGCGGGATCGGCGCCCGTGGTCTCGCCGTGCCGCGCCGGATCCACCGCGCCGACCTCGCGCTCGGGCAGGAACCGGCGCACGGCGAGCGCCACGCCGATGCTCGACGCGAGGACGGCGACGGGGATGTGCACGCCCACCGGCACGCCCAGCCCGGCGGCCACGGCCGCGACGGCGGCGCCCACGGCCGTCCCGATCGAGAAGCCCGCGTGGTAGCGGGGCATCACCGTGTGTCCGAGCTTCTGCTCGACTGCCGCGCCTTCCAGGTTCATCGACGCGTCCCACGTTCCCGTGCCCACGCCGAAGACCACGGCGCCGGACGCCACCACGAGCACCACGCCGCCGGCGACCCCCACTGCGGCGAGGGCCAGGCCGACGGCGTTGACCAGCGCGAACGTCAGCACTGTGCGCCGGGCGCCGAGCCGTGTCACGACCATCCCCGATAGCGGCAGCGCGATGAGCGAGCCGATGGCCCCGACGAGCAGCAAGGCGCCCATCTGCTCGGGGCTCAGGCCCAGCGCGTCACGGACGGCCGGCAGGCGCGACGCCCAGCTCGAGAAGTTGAACCCGTTCAGCGCGAAGACCACGAACACCGCGGCGGAGGCTGCGCGCAGCCGAGGGTCGTCCATCCGCCTGGCGGTCATGTGTGCGACTCCTTCGTCGTCGTGCGGGATGGGCGTGCGGCTGCGGGGCCGACGCGGTCAGGAGTGCTCGAGGCAGCCCACGCCGGCGGGCTCACGGGGCGCCGGGCTGGCCGGCCTCGTGATGGGCGTCCTGTCGTCGGCGTCCCCCATCATCGGGGCGGCGGGGTTCGGCGCTGAGCCTCCGGCGCCCACCTGCAGGCTAGCGGGAGCCGCGTCGTGCCCGATGGCGGGCTCGAGCGGCGCCACGCGGCGGGAGAGCGCGATGCTCACCACCATCGCGACGGCGATCAGGGTCAGCGCGCGGCGGGCGCCCATGGAGTCGGCGGCGAGGCCGAGCAGGGGCGGCGCCGCGATCGACGCCACCGAGGAGAAGGCCGAGACGACGGCGACCCGCCCGGCGGCCAGCATCGGGTCGTCTGACGCCGCGGCGATGCCCAGGGGCACGGCCAGCGCCGCGCCGAAGCCCCAGGCGGCCACGCCGATCACTGCGGTCTCGAAGGTGGGCGCGAAGCCGAACACCAGCAGCCCCGCGAGCGACACACAGCCAGAGACGCGCAGCACCGGCACGCGCCCGACCCTGTCGATGAGGCGGGTGCCGAGCAGCCGCACGGCAGTCATCGCGCCGACGAACAGCCCGAAGACGACGGCGCCGACGGCCTCGGTCTGGTCGAACCCGTCCACCACGGCGAGGGCGAGCCAATCGTTGGCCGACCCCTCGGACAGCGCGGCGGCCATGATGACGACGCCGATGAGCAGCGTGCGGGGCTCGCGCCACGCGTCGAGCGCCGAGCCGATGGCGCGCCGACGCGCCGGGGCCGGGTGGGCGGCGACGTCGGGCAGCACGTCCTGGGCCACGACGCGCCCGGGCGACGGCTCCAGCACCGCATGGGGCAGCGCGGCGAGCCGCCACGCGGTGCCGATCGCGGCAGTGACGACGAACTGCCCGAGCAGCGGGACGGCCAGGCTCGAGGCGAGCGCGCCGATGAGCGAGCCCAGCACCGCGCCGACGGAGAACGCCGCGTGGAATTGCGGCAGCACCGTGCGGCCCATGCGCCGCTCGACAGCGGCGGTCTCCACGTTGAGGGGGACGTTGCCGATCGCGAAGGCGACGCCGTTGAGGAAGATTCCCGCGGCCAGCAGCGGCACCGACCCGACGGTGGGGCCCACGCCGATGAGCACATAGGCCGCGGCGAACCCGATGGTCGAGAGCAGCAGCGAGAAGCGGCCGCCGAACCGTGTGACGACGATGCCGGAGACCGTGGCGGTCGCCAGCGCCCCGACCGACCCGGCGAGCAGCACGATGCCGAGCTGCCCGGCGGTGAGGTCGAGCGCGTCGCGCACGGCGGGGATGCGGGCGAGCCAGCTCGAGAACATCAGCCCGTTGAGGGTGAACAGCCCGAGCAGCGTCAGGCGGGTGCGCGCGAGCGCCTGGTCGCTGCTGGCAGCGCCGCCGCCGGCAGGGGACGCGCCGATCGCGTCTCGGACTCGCGGGTTGCGCACAGCTCTCTCCAGGTCGATGGCGCGGATGGTGACGAATCGATTCGACCACACGTCGGAACGCCATGTCGAATCGATTTGATCGCTGCTTTGGCGCGACCGGTACGCTGACTGTCCGAGACCTCCCACGCAGCGCCTGCCCGGGCCTGCCGCATGCCACCACCGAAGGGCGGTGAACTCCCCTGTCGAGCGATCGCCCGACCCTTGCCGACGTCGCCGCGGCAGCCGGAGTGTCAGTGTCGACAGCGTCGCTCGCGTTCTCCGGAGCCGGGCCGATCGCCGCCGCCACCCGCGAACGCGTCATCCGCGCCGCCGAGGAGCTCGACTACGCGGGGCCGAACCCGCTCGGGCGCCAGCTGCGCAGCGGCAAGTCCGGCATCGTCGGCGTCGTGGTCGGGGACGCGCTCCGGCGCTCATTCCGCGACCCGGTCTCCGTGCAGATGCTCGACGGACTCGTGCGCACCCTCGAGCCGCTGGGCCTCGGCGTGCTGCTGATCCCCGACTCGGGCGGCGCCGAGCAGCGCGGCGTCGACCCGCTGGTGGAGACCGCCGCCATGGACGTCGCCGCGATCATCTGGGGCGGCACCGTGGAGAACCCCAACCTCATGGCCCTGCGCCGCCGCGGCATCCCCACCGTCGTGGTCGAGGGGCAGGCCGTCGACGACGTGGCGGCAATCGGCATCGACGACCAGGCCGGCACCGCCGAGCTCGGACGGCACCTGCTCGAGCTCGGCCACGAGCGCATCGCCACCGTCACGCTCCCCTTCAACGAGTTCGGCCGCGCCGGGCTCGTCGACGAGCGGCGCGCCGCCGAGCTCTCCTGGGAGATCACCCGGCGCCGCATCGAGGGCGTCCGCGACGCCGGCATCGTGCCCGTCGCCACCTGGGAGGCGCCTGCCTCGCTCGTCGAGCATGGGACCGACGCCGGGCGGGCGCTGCTCAGCGGGCCCGATCGGCCGACGGCGATCCTCGCCCAATCCGACCTGCTCGCCTCCGGCGTGGTGCTCGCCGCGCGCGAGCTCGGGCTGCGGGTGCCCGAGGATGTCTCCGTCGCCGGCTTCGACGGGCTCGACCTGCCCTGGCTCGCCCCCGACCTCCTCACCAGCGTGGTCCAGCCGCTCGCCGAGAAGGGCGCGGCTGTGGGCCACGCCATCGAGGCGCTGCTCGAGGGCCGGATCCCCGCCCCCGTGATGCTGCCCGTGTCACTGCGCCTCGGCACCACGACGGGCCCCCCACCGGCCTGAGCCACTGCCCGGCCCGCGCAGACCGCTCGCGCTGGCCGGCCCGGCGCACCCCGGCCGGCCAGCGGCGTGAGCCTCAGCTCAGGCCGTCGCGCACGAACGGGTTCGCCCCGCGCGAGCCCATGACGTGCCAGGACGTGGCGCCCACGTGCTGCACCTGGAAGTAGCCGAAGCCGAAGCCCGTGTCGATCAGGCTCGACGCCGCGACGACGCCGCCGCCCGCGGGCAATGGCGACCCACCCAGGTGCTGGCCACCCCCGAGGACCTGCTGGGCGACGCGCACCTGCTCCGACAGCGCCTGCGCGCGGGCCTTGTCGCCGCGGCTGCCACGGTCGGCGAACGCCGTCGCGAGCTGGGCGGTGCCCTCGAGCCACACACCCTGCGGGTGCACCTGGATGTCGTTGTAACGGGCCGTCGACTCAAGGCTCGCCGAGCTGAACGTCACCCCGGACACCGCGGCGCCCGCGGGCATCTGGGATGTGGCGGGGCCCGCCACGTCTCGGGCGGCCAGGGCGCCCGCCGCCCAGTCGAGCGCCTTCGCGTAGCGCTTCTCCCGCAGGGCCAACCAGCTCCAGGTCTGCGGGTCGAGGGGCAACGGCGCCCGGTTGATCTCCGTGCCGTCATTCGTGCCGGTGTAGAAGTACCCGCCCGCCGGCTCCCACATCCGCTCCACGAAGGCCCGCGCCACCTTGGCCGACTCCTTCCAGCGGCGCCCGGCGCCGACCTGGTGGAGCAGCGTGAAGAAGGCCGTGACGTCGATGTTGTGCTCGGTGGAGCCATTCGGGATCGACTCGTCAGCGCCGTTGACGCCGAACGTGTAGCCGCCGAGGGGGAACGCGGACGTCGTGCGGTCGACGATCCACTCGGCGATCCGCACAGCCCCGTCGAGGTGGCGGCGGTCCCGGGTGCGCTCATAGAGCTGCACCAGGGCGATGCCGGGCCACGCCATGTCGCCCACGGCCGTGCCGAGGAAGCCGAACTGCCATCCGACGTTGGCCGCGCCATCGGCCCGCACCAGCCCGTCGGGCTGCGGCGACCCGTCGTAGAAGGTGTACGGGCCCACGTTGTAGGCCTGCCGCAGCCGCCCGTCGGCGAAGTCCGGGTCATGGTCCTGCGCGAACAGCAGGCCGTCGCCCAGCGCTCGGGCATGCGGGTCGACGCCGCGCCGGGCGCTCAGCAGGGCGCAGATGGCCAGGGCGTTGTCATAGACGAACGCGGTGCTGAACAGCCCGAGCTCGTCGGCGTAGGACTGCGCGAGCCGGGGGCCGCTGTTGACGGCGGGATAGGCGTCGGCGGCGGACCGCAGGAAGCCCAGGGCGGCGCTCTCGCTGCCCCGGGAGCCATGACCGGATCCGAGGGGTCGCGGGCTGCCGGGCACGGCCGCCGTCGCGGAGGACGCCGCGGCGCCGCCGAGCCAGACAGCCGCGGCGCCAGCGCCGGTGGCCGCGAGGAAGCCTCTGCGGCTGAGGGAACGCCCTGCGCCGTCGAACGGGCGCGCGGTGGACGGTGACGCAGTGGAAGGTGACGCAGTGGGTGACATGGCCGCTCCCCTGTCCTGGTCGCATCGTTGCGACCGGCCGCATCGTTGCGGCTTGGCGACACGGTAGCGATCTTCGGACGAATCCGACAGAACGGGTGGTGGCGTGTCGGCGGCGACCGCCCCGGGGATCAGCCCAGGCGGACGAGGGCCTGCGCCTTGCCGAGGACGCGGGCTCCCTCGCAGGTCACGGTGAGGTCGACGCGCGCGGCGCCGGCCTCAGGGTCGAGGGCGCCGACGGTCGCGGTGACCTCGACGGTCGCGGCGCCGGGATCGGGCACCGGGACGGGACGCGTGAAGCGCACCTGGTAGTCGACGACGGCTGCCGGGTCGC
Organism: Cellulomonas timonensis; assembly: GCF_900046455.1. Lineage (GTDB taxonomy): Bacteria > Actinomycetota > Actinomycetes > Actinomycetales > Cellulomonadaceae > Cellulomonas_A > Cellulomonas_A timonensis. Next base: position 127,941 of record NZ_FCOT01000009.1, on the reverse strand, counting down.
CAGCCCAGTCGGCGACGACGCCGACGGCCGCGCCCATCGTCCACATGCCGTGCGCGATGACGCCGGGCAGGCCGACCTCTGTCGCGAAGCGGTCGTTCCAGTGGATCGGGTTGAAGTCGCCGCTGGCGGCCGCGTACCGCACGAGGCGGGCGCGGTCGACGGTGAGGGTCCGCTTGCCGACGACCTGGCCGACCTCGAGGCCGGCGAGCACGGGGCGGGGGGCGCTCATGCGTCCTCCCCGCGCACGGCCAGCGTGGACCGCACCGTCGCGACGGGCTCGTTCGCCTCGGTCGCGATCTCGGCGCGGGTGCTGACCATCGACAGCCCGGCGCGCTCGGTGATCGCGTCGACGTGCAGGACCGTGACGAGACGGTCTCCCGCGTAGATCGGGCGGTGGTGCGTGAACCGCTGCTCGGCGTGGACCACGCGGCTGAAGTCGATCCCGGCGGCCGGGTCCTGGATCAGCTGCGCCTCGGCGCGCTGGGCGACGAGCACCGCGAACGTCACCGGTGCGATGACGTCAGGGTGCCCGAGCGCATGAGCGGCCGAGGCGTCAGTGTGTGCTGGGTGGGCCGCGCCCACCGACTCAGCGAACTCGCGAATCTTCTCCCGCCCGACCTCGTAGAAGGCGTTCGACGGGTACTCGCGTCCGATGAACTCGGTGTTGACGGCCACAGGCGCTGAGATCAGCGGGTCTCGCGGTGCACCGTGTGACGACCGTCACGCGGGCAGAACTTCTTCATCTCCAGGCGGTCGGGGTCGTTCCGACGGTTCTTCTTGGTGATGTAGTTCCGCTCCTTGCACTCGGTGCAGGCGAGCGTGATCTTCGGGCGAACGTCAGAGCTCTTGCTGGCCATGGTCTTGCCACCTCTCGCGCCGCCGGGGCGCTGCGTACGGGTTGCGCACGTCGCCGGCCGACGTGCGTGTGTGTCCTGTTGGTAGCGGGGGCGGGACTCGAACCCGCGACACCACGATTATGAGCCGTGTGCTCTAACCACCTGAGCTACCCCGCCAACTATCGGTGGACGGGGGTTGTGCGGCGGACGAACCGTCGCACAACCCCCGGACACCAACAGAGCCCCGAAAGGGAATCGAACCCTTGACCTTCTCCTTACCATGGAGACGCTCTGCCGACTGAGCTATCGGGGCAGCGCGTGCAAGGCTACAACGTCTGGGGCCTTGCAGTGAAATCGGCTCCCTGAGCCCCGGAACCACGGGCCTCAGACCCTTCCAGATCCCGAGACGCGCATGGCCCAGGTGGGTGATCTGCACGCGGGAGCCGGCACAGAACTCGCCCGAGGGCCTCGCCCTGCGGGCATCGCTGCGCCAGAGTACCTCCGTGCCCACAGACGACGACCTCCGCGTGGAGATCATGGACGCCGACGTGCGCGCCGCCAAGCAGGACTGGCTGGCCGCACGCGACAGCGGCGCGCCGACGTCCATCGTCGACGCGACGTTCTGGCTGTACACGCGCCTGATGTCGACCCAGGCCCAACAGATCGCCGACGCGTTCCGCACAGCGCGCGACTGTTCCTGACCCGGCTGCCTCGCCGAGGCGGGGCCACCGCCACGTAAACGATTCGCATCGTCGCGAGCCTCGCGTGCCCCATGCCACCATCCCCGGCATGCCTACCCGACGTCGCACCGCGCCCGTTGCCGCCCTCGCCCTGCTGTGCGCCCTCACGGCCCTCACGGGCTGCACTAGCCCCGCGGAGACGGTCGAGCCGCCGCCGACCCTGGAGTGGCCCGACGCGCTCACGCTGGGCGCCGACACCCCCGACCCGTTCTGGGTCGTGTGGACGGCCGTCGCCGAGCAGAGCGACACGGCCGTCGACGCCCTCCAGCCGTCGATCGACGAGCTCGGCGCGGCCGGCTACACCGTCGAGGCCTGGGATCCCGCCTGCCAGTCGGGCGCCGAGGAGCAGCTCGCCGCGCTCACCGGGTTCACCGACGTGGTGGCCGTCGGGGTCCCCTTCGCCTCCGAGCAGGAGGCCGGAGCCTTCGACACGCTCTTCGAGGGGTCCGTGGTGTCCGTCACCCCCGGCGCGTACACCTGCGCGAGCTGACCAGCCCTCGGCGCACCCGCTCCCACCGGGCCCAGCCCCAGACGCACGAACGGGCGCCCTCTCCGAAGAGAGGGCGCCCGTTCACGTGTGGCGGGTGAGGGATTCGAACCCCCGTAGGCGTTGCCAGCTGATTTACAGTCAGCCCCCTTTGGCCACTCGGGTAACCCGCCAGGGTCGCATCGCCGCGAACGGCGTGCGGATGGAAGGATAGCAACGAATCCGGGGTGCTCATGCATCATGCCCGCGGATGTCCATCGGATCACGGCGCCCAGCAGGGCTCCGGCAGGGAGGGAACCATGGCGAGCGAGTCCTCGTTCGACGTCGTCAGCAAGGTCGACCGGCAGGAGGTCGACAACGCGCTCAACCAGGCCGCCAAGGAGGTCTCGCAGCGCTACGACTTCAAGAACGTCGGAGCGTCGATCGCGTGGAGCGGCGACAAGATCGTGATGATCGCGAACTCCGAGGAGCGCGTGCTCGCGATCCTCGATGTGCTCCAGACCAAGCTCATCAAGCGGGGGATCTCGCTCAAGGCGATCGACACCGGCGAGGGGACCCCGAAGGCGTCGGGCCGCGAGTACCGGCTCGAGGCGAGCCTCAAGGAAGGGCTCGACAGCGAGACCGCCAAGAAGATCGGCAAGCTGATCCGCGACGAGGGTCCCAAGGGCGTGAAGTCGCAGATCACCGGCGACGAGGTGCGCGTCACGGCCAAGAGCCGCGACGACCTCCAGGAGGTCATCGCGTTGCTCAAGGGCGCCGACCTGGACGCGGCGCTGCAGTTCACGAACTACCGCTGACGCGACGCGCGACGAGCAGCGCCCCGGTGTGGACCACACCGGGGCGCTGCTGTGTCTCTGGTGCGCCGGTCAGCCGACGGGGACGACGTCGCCCTCGGGCTCGGTCGTCGCGAACCGGACCAGGGTGAAGGCCGCGAGGTCGACGCCGGGCGCCTCGGGCTCCTCCCCCGTCGCCAGGTCCGCGAGCACCTGCCCGATGCCGGGGGTGAACTTGAAGCCGTGGCCGGAGAATCCGGCCCCGACGACCACAGGCCCCACCCGGTCCAGCACGAAGCGCTCGTCGGGGGTGGTCGTGTACGTGCAGCTGATCGGATCGGGCGCGTCGGCGTCGACGCCGGGGAACCACTCGCGCACGTAGGCGCGCAGCTCGTCGAGCCTGCCCGGCTCGGCGGCGAAGTCCCGCTCGTCGGGGTCCACCACCGGGCCCGTCCCGTGGTGGCCGACCTTGATCCCCTGACCGGGCGTGTGGTGGCCGTAGACGCCGCGCGCCGGGTACCCGGGATCGGCGCCGAGGTCGCCCCGGGCGGCCGCGTGCCCCTCGGGGTCCACGTGGTGGATGAAGCTGGGCCAGCCGTCGTCGGCGACGTGTGCCTCGTCGAGCACGGGGAAGTGCGCGGGCTGCTCCTGCGTGACGACCAGCTCGGGCAGCGCCTCGAAGCCGGGCACGTCGGCGAGCAGGCCCGCCGACCAGGCCCCGACGGCCACCACGGCCGTCCGGGCGCGCAGCTCCTCGACGACCGGCTCGCCCTGCTCGTCAGAGGTGGCGACCTGGAGCAGCACGCCGTCCTCCACGACGTCGAGGGACAGCACCTGGGCGTTGTGCCGCACCTGCGCACCGTGGCGGACGGCCTCGGACTGCAGCGTGGCGACGGTGCGGTCCGCGTGGGCCCGGCCGGCGACGGGCTGCACGATCGCCCGGTCGTCGAACCGCATGCCCGGCCAGCGGGTCTGCGCCTCGAGGCCCGTCATGTACTCGAAGGGGACGTCGCAGTCCTCGAGGGTCTGCGCGAGCGCCCGCAGGGCGAGCACCGGCCCATGGTCGACGCAGCCGTTGAGCGTGAGGAGCTGCTCACCGGACTCCTCCTGGAGGACATCCCACCAGCGGCGCGCGTGCTGGGCGAGCCGCACGTGGTTCGGATCGGCGTAGCCGAGCCGGAAGATGCGCCCGGCGCCGTGGGACGCGCCCCGCACGTGGCCAGGCTCGAACCGCTCCAGGAGCGTGACCTCGGCTCCGCGCCGCGCGAGCGCCCAGGCGGTCGCCGATCCCATCGCGCCACCGCCGATGACGACGACGTCCACCTGCTGCCCCTGGGTCCCCACGCTGTCCACCTCTGGTCGCCGGCCGTGTGCCGTCCGACACCGTATCGGCGCGCGCGCGGCGCACGAAGGGGCGGTTCACCCACAGGACAGCACGACCGGGTACGCCCGCGGGCTGGGGGTGGACGGGCTCCGGTCAGACCGGGGGCAGCCCCGCCATCCGCTGCAGACGCTCGATCCGCTCCGGCATCGGCGGGTGGGTCTGGAAGAGGCGGCCCACACCGGCGCCGCGGAACGGGTTGGCGATCATCAGATGGGAGACGTCGACGAGCTCGCGGTCCTGCGGCAGCGGGCGCGCCTTCGTGCCGGCCTCGAGCTTGCGCAGCGCCGAGGCGAGGGCGAGCGGGTCCCCGGTGAGCCGGGCGCCGTCCTCGTCGGCGTCGTACTCGCGCGTGCGGCTGATGGCGAGCTGGATGAGCGTCGCCGCCACCGGCGCCAGCAGGGCCGTGGCCAGCACCGCGAGCGGGTTGCCGCCGCGCTCGCGGTCGCCGCCGCCCCCGAAGATGAGCATCACCTGGGCGGCGGACGTGATCACGCCCGCGACAGCCGCGGCGACGGACGACGTGAGGATGTCGCGGTTGTAGACGTGCATGAGCTCATGGCCCAGGACGCCCCGCAGCTCGCGCTCGTCGAGGATGTGCAGGATCCCCTCGGTGCAGCACACCGCCGCGTTGCGCGGGTTGCGCCCGGTGGCGAACGCGTTGGGCGCGGCGGTCGGGGACACGTAGAGCCGCGGCATGGGCTGGCGCGCGGCGGTGGAGAGCTCGCGGACGATGCGGTACATCGTGGGCTGCTCGAGCTCGCTGACCGGGCGCGCGTGCATCGCCTTGATCGCGATCTTGTCGGAGTTCCAGTACGAGTACGCCGTCATGACAACGCCGAAGAGCGCGAACAGGTAGATGTACCGCCCACCGCCCACCAGGGCGCCGATGCCGAGCAGGACCGCCCAGAGCACGCCGAACAGAGCCGCCGTCTTCAAGCCGTTGAAATGTTGGTGCCCCATCGGGATGAACCTCCTAGTCGTACCTCGGACAACGCCCAATCGAGCCGTGTGGTTCCCCTACTCCTGTCAGTGCTCAAGCGAGGGGAGAACAAAGAGAGCCGTGGTGGAAAGGTGTGTTTTTTTTAAAAAAAAAACACGGCTTACGGGATTTCACCCTGTCGGGGGGGGCTGGGAGTTGGGTATAAGGACCATCCCCCGAGGAGTACCCCGTGCGTCCGAGCCGCGTCCTTGCCCTGGCAGCCCTGAGCGCCCGGGCGCTCGCGGCCTGCGCCCCCGCCGACGAGACCCCCGCCGAGGCCGCCGACGGCACGCTCGCGACGGTCACCGCCGGGAAGCTCACCATCGGCACGTCCGACCCCGGCTACGGGCCGTGGATCATCGACAACGACCCGTCGAACGGCGAGGGCTTCGAGTCCGCGGTGGCCTACGCCGTCGCCGCCGAGCTCGGCTTCGACGCCGCGGACGTCGTGTGGACGCCCGCCAGCTTCGAGCAGATCATCGCCCCGGGCGCCAAGAGCTTCGACTTCGCGATCAACCAGGTGTCCATCAGCGACGAGCGCCGCGCCAACCTCGACCTGTCGCCGAGCTACTACGACACGGCGCAGGCAGTCGTCGCGCTCGAGGGCAACCCCGCCGCGAAGGCCACGACAGTCGCCGAGCTGGCGGGCCTGCGGATCGGCGCGATGGTCGGCACGACCAGCCTCACGGTCGCTGCCGACGCGATCGCGCCCACCACCGACGTCGCGGTCTTCAACGACAACGACCAGGCCAAGCAGGCGCTCTCCGCGGGGCTCGTCGACGCGATCGTGGTCGACCTGCCCACCGCGCTGTACATCACCTCCGCCGAGCTCGAGGACGGCGTGCTCGTCGGCCAGCTCCCCGCCGGCGACGACCCCGACCAGTTCGGCCTGGTGCTCGACCAGGGCTCTTCGCTGACCAGCGCGGTGTCGGCGGCCGTCGACGCGCTGCGGGCCGACGGGACGCTCGCCAAGCTCGAGGCCGAGTGGCTCACCGACGCGGCCGGCGCGCCGGTCCTGCGGTAGTGGTCGACGCGCCGCCCACGGCAGGCTGGGCGCCCTCGGCCGTCCAGCGTGAGCGCCTCGCCTACCGGCGGGCCCGTGGGCGGCGCTCCACCCTGGTGGCGCTCGTCTCGACGCTCGCCTGCGCGGCGGTGGCCTGGCTCGCACTGACGAGCGCCCCCGGATGGCCGCGGGTGCGCGCGTCGTTCTTCGACCCCGAGGTCGCGCTCGAGTCGCTGCCCCGGGTGCTGGAGGGCCTGTGGCTCAACGTGCGCGTCATGGCGGTGTGCGCCGTGGTCATCGTCATCGTGGCCCTCGCGCTGGCGCTGGCCCGGACGTTGCGAGGCCCGGCGTTCCTGCCGCTGCGGATCGCCGCCACGGCGTATGTGGACGTGTTCCGCGGGCTGCCCCTGCTGCTGGTGCTGCTGCTCGTCGGGTTCGGCGTGCCCGGCCTGCGACTGCAGGGCATCCCCGCGTCGGCGGTGGTGCTCGGCGGCGCCGCGCTGGTGCTGACCTACTCGGCGTACGTCGCGGAGGTGTTCCGCGCCGGCATCGAGTCGGTGCACCCGTCGCAGGTCGCCGCCGCCCGGGCCCTGGGGCTCACGCGGGCGCAGGCGCTGCGGCATGTGGTGCTCCCCCAGGCCGTGCGGCGCGTCATCCCGCCGCTGCTCAACGACCTCGTGGCGCTGTCGAAGGATTCCGGGCTCATCTCGATCCTCGGCGCCGTGGACGCGGTGCGCGCCGCGCAGATCCAGACGGCGACGCACGCCAACTTCACGCCCTACGTCGTCGCCGGAGTGCTGTTCGTGCTGCTGACCATCCCGCTGACCAGGTTCACCGACGCCCTCGCGCGGCGCAGCGGCTGGCTCGGCGCCCAGGGCGCCCTCACCGGCGCGGGGCCGCTGCGATGAGCGGGCTGACGCGCGCGGCCGAACCCGTGGCAGCCGGCCCGGCATCGGCGCCCGAGGGAGGCTCGCGCGCGCTGCTGCGGGTGCGCGGCGTGCGGAAGGCCTTCGGCGAGCACGTCGTGCTCGACGACCTGGACCTCGACGTGCACGCGCACCAGGTGGTGGTGCTCGTGGGCGCCTCGGGCTCCGGCAAGTCGACGCTGCTGCGCTGCGTCAACCTGCTCGAAGAGGTCGACGACGGCGTGATCGAGGTCGAGGGCCGCGACATCACCGACCCCCGGGCGGACGCGGACGCCATCCGGGCCCGGATCGGCACCGTGTTCCAGGCCTACAACCTCTTCCCGCACCTGCGCGTGCTCGACAACGTCACGCTCGCGCTGCGGCTCGTGCACCGCATGCCACGGGCTGACGCCGACCAGCGCGCGCTCGCGATGCTCGAGCGCGTCGGCCTCGCCGACAAGGCCAACGCGTTCCCCGACCAGCTCTCGGGCGGCCAGCAGCAGCGCGTCGCGATCGCCCGCGCGCTCGTGGCCCAGCCCGCGCTCATGCTGCTCGACGAGGTGACCAGCGCGCTCGACCCCGAGCTCGTGGGCGAGGTGCTCGACCTGCTCGGCGAGCTCAAGGACGAGGGCACCACCATGCTCGTCGCCACCCATGAGATGGCCTTCGCACGGCATGTGGCCGACGAGGTGGTGTTCCTCCACGAGGGCCGGGTGCATGAGCAGGGCCCGCCCGAGCAGGTGCTCGACGACCCGCGCGAGGCCCGCACCCAGGAGTTCCTGCGCAGGTTCCGCGAACGCGACGGGCGGATCTGACAGCCCGTTCTGAGAACCGGCTCCGACATGCGACAGGGCCGCCAGGAGATCCCCGGCGGCCCTGCTCGTCAGCCGTCAGCCGTCAGGCTGCGCGGCGGCGGTGCACCAGCACGGGCGCCCCGCGCCCCAGCGGCGGCGCGGCGACGGGCGCGGGCCCCGCCGCGACGGCGCCGGTGACCGGCAGCGAGCCGACAGTCACCTCGGCGGAGTCGCTGGCCAGCACCTCGGACGACGACGGGTCGCCGCCGTCCGTCCAGCCCACCGACGCGGTGTTGACCACCGCTCCCGATGCGCCGGGCGCCACCTGCACGGCCACCGTGATGTCCGGCGCCCGCTGGCCGAAGCCGAGCCACCCGTCCAACACGCAGGTCACCAGGCCGCCGTTGCCCTGCGCGTCACGCTCGGTCAACGTGCACTGCGACCAGCCGGGGGTCGTCGCGTCGGCCGGCGCCGCCGTGCTGAGGCCGACGACCTTGAGCGCCGACGGCACCCGGTCGCGGACCGTCACGTCGCCCGAGGCCCCCCGGCCCGTGCTGTGCGCCGCGAGGGTGTAGTCGAAGCCCGCGCCGATGCCCGCCCGGGCGGCCGACGCCGTCTTCTCCAGGGAGAACTTGGCCGCACGCGGCAGCATGCACGCCGAGCCGGCCGCGGGGTACACGGCCGAGAGCAGCACCGAGTCCACCGCGTCCACCCGGACGAGCACGCCACCGGTGAGGGCGGCCTCCGGCAGCGCCGGGTCGGTCACCAGGTTGAGCCACGTCGGGGTCTCCCCCGCCCGCACGAGCCGCATGCCCGGCCAGCCGGTGGCCACGCCGTCGGCGTCGAGCGTGGTGCCCGGCCACAGCAGGCGGCCGCTGAGGTCCCCGCCCGCGGGGATGGTGTCGACGTGCAGCGCCGCGCCGTCCGGCACGCCGTCCTGGTCCGCGTCGGCGAACCAGGTGAGCGTGACGGGCGTGGCGCCCGCGTCGATGTGGTGCAGCGCGACGTCGTACGTGAGCCAGCGGGCGTCGGCGACGCAGGCGGGCGTGGCCTGGGCCGTGATCCGCCGCACCTTGACCGGAGCCTCATCCGGGTCCTCGCGCTCCGTGGGCGTCGGGTTCGACGAGCCCGTGTCCGTCCACCGCACGAACGCCGAGTTCACGAACTCGTTGACCGCCACATCGGGGCGCACCTCGACGGTGACCCGCACCACCGGGGCCGAAGCGCCCGGGGCCAGCTGCGAGCCACCCGCGTACGCGCAGGCCACAGTCCCGCCATAGCCCTCCGCGTCGACGCCCGTGACGGTGCACGTCCACGGCGACGGGGCGTCCACGTGGACGACCCCCACCTCGGCCGGCAGGGTGTCGACCAGGCGCACGTCGCTCGTGGCCGCGGGGCCCGTGTTGGCCACCCCGAGGGTGTAGTCGAACTGGTCGCCGCGCAGCACCGTGGCGGCGCTGGCGTCCTTGGTGAGCTCGAGCGCCGAGAACGCGTTCTCGATCGCCACCTGGCTTGACGGGCCCGCGAGCGTCACCGCGCCCGTGGTCGACACCACGGAGGACGTGCCGACCCGGTACCCGATGACGGCGCCATGCGACCTCGTCTCCGTGACGAGGCACTCCGCGCCCACCGGCAGGCCGGTGACGGTGCGCGAGGCGCCGCCCGTGAGCGTGAACGCGGCGTCCGCGGCGGGCAGGGCCAGCGGCGCGCCCGCGAGCGTGCAGACCAGCGTCACGTCGTAGGTCTGCGAGGCCGGGGCCTTCGAGCTGGCGTCCACGACCTTCGAGACCGCCAGGCTCGTCGACTCGAACGTGTTGTGCACCCGCAGCGTGTTCGCGTCCGCGCCGGTGGCGCCGATGACGACCGCCACCGGCTGCCCGGACAGCGGCGTCGCGGAGTCACCCGTGCCGTACTCCACGCGCGCGGCGCCCGCGGCCCCGGTCTCCGTCACCGTGCAGGACGCGGAGTCCGGGAGGGCGGCGAGCTGGGCGCGGTACGAGTTCGCCGCGTCGAGGGTGAGCACACCGCCCGCGGGCAAGGTGAGCGCCGTCGTGCCGGCCGGAGTCGGCACGGTGCACGTCACCAGCACCTCGTAGGAGCGGTCCACCTGGTACGCCGAGGCGAGGGCCGACTGGTCGACGGACTTGACCACCGTCAGCGGGCGGTGCGGGAACAGCACGCCCACCTTGTCGGGCTCGAGCTGGCGGGCCATGTTGCCGACCGGGGTGATCTGGTAGCGGAACGAGTTCCAGGCGGTCATCCCGGCCGTCACGTCGGCGACCTGGGCGGGCGCCGTCATCGACCAGTCCACCGTGGCGGACGCCAACGGCACCATCACCCGCTGGCCGTTCACCAGCGGGAGCGTGACGACGAAGCGCAGCGACCGCACCGTGGCGGGGTCGACGCTCGCGTCCAACAGCGACCACACGAGCGGGTCGATCACGTCGTAGTCCGCGGGGACCACGCCGCTGTCATCGCGCGTCGAGTAGTACGTCGTGAGAGTCACGCCGTCCGCCGCGCCGAGCCGCGTGCCGTCCGCGAGGGCGTACGTCAGCGTCGGCATGACGCCGTCCCACACGGGCGCCCACGCACTGCCGCGGGACTGCCCGCCCGGGGTCAGGTACGAGTCGCCGGCGTGCGGCAGCGTGTCGATCATCGACAGCCGCGTGCCGTCGACGTTGCCCGTGTTGACCACCCGGGCCTGCCAGGCGATGGACCCGCCCGGGGTGGCGACTGCGACACAGGCCGTCGAGCGGCTCAGCCCGTCGGCCGCCGGCGCGCACGTCGTCGCCGGGCCCGTGGAGGCCACGAACGTGCCGTCGGTGCGCACGCCCTTCGTCGCGGTGAACGTGTCATAGGTGTTGACGCCCACGGAGCGGTTCGCCGAGCACGACGCGGCGGGCAGGCCGGCGGCGCCGAACGTGCCGGTGGTGCAGCTCGTGAACTGGCGCGTCGAGGACGCGGTGGACAGCCCGAACACGTTCCGGATCGGCACGCCCGCCTCGGCGCCCGCGGCGATCTGCAACGGCAGCCGGATGACGCCCGACTCGCCCGGGCGGATCACCGACCCCGCAGGCCACGTGAACGTGAGCTGGTGCGTCACAGGGTCGTAGGCCAGGGAGCCGCCCGTGGTGGGCAGCGACGTGCCCGTCAGGCTCCACGGCCTGCTGCCCGTGGCGGGCGCGGCAGACGTGGCGGCGGTGTCGAGCACGAGCTGCTCGCGGCCGTTGAGCACCGGCAGCACGTCCGTCACCACCGGGTCGACGATGTCGGCGGTCCCCGTGTTCGTGAACTCCAGCCGGAACGTCGCGAACTGGCCGGGGTTGAACGTGGTGGACGCGCCCTCGACGGCCTTGCTCACCCCCACGCTCATCGACCCCGCCCGCACCTGGAGCGTCGCGGCGGACGAGTGCGGGGCACTGGTGAACAGCGCGCCGGGGCTCGCGGTGTCATCGGCCTGCGCGTAGCCGGTGAACCCGTTGGTCACCCGGCCCACCACACTCTCGCCCGGGTTGGGCATCGGGTCGGCCGGGACGTTGGCGGTGCTCGTCGCGGTGGGCGCGGCGCCTGTGGAGCGCAGCGTCGCGCGCAGCTTCCCCGTCAGCGACACCTTCGCGCTGGCCGTCGAGGGGGTCGTCAGCTTCTGGCCCGACGCCGCGAAGAACGTGACTCGCACGCCGTCGACGTCGGCCCAGCTCGACACCCCGGCGGGCAGCGCCAACGCGCCGTTGGCGACCGCCGGCACGACGACGCCATCCGTCCAGGCCCCGCCTGTGGCCGTGAGCGTGCCGCCGTCCACCGCGGAGACCGCGCCGCCTGCGGTGAAGGCGCCGCCGGTGTGCACGTCGAGCCGCGCGGTGACCGCGCCGCCCGACGCGGACGGAACCTGGGTCACCCGCACCCCGGTGAGGTCGATGGCGTCGTAGAAGGTCGCGGCGCTCGCCACCGGGGTGATCCCCATCGGGGCGGCGCCATCGGTCACGGCCGTGTCCACCAGCGCCAGGCCGTCCGAGGCCGTGTTGCCGATGTTCCAGACCTCGAGCGTCGCGCCGACGGCGCCCCGCTGGTCACGGTCGAGCACCGCGGGCGTGATCGTCTTGGTGGTGGACACCTTGAGCGACTTCGCGGCGACGGCGATCGGCGCGCTGGCGAGGGCTGCGACGACCTTGGCCCTGCAGTTCGCGGCGTCCTCGGCCGCGGGGTCGCCGGACTCCACGCAGACCCGCGCGTCCGTCAACGACACCGAGACGGTGTTGTCGACGGTGACCGCCGTGACGATCGGGGCCGTCGTCACCCGGTTGCGCGCGCGCAGCTCGGTGTCGAGCACCACCGTCGCGATCTGTCCGCTGTCGATGCGGCCCGCGTACCCGACCTGGACCTGCACCACATCGGCGAGGTCGGAAGCCGTCAGCGCCAGCGCCTGCGCGCGGTCGTAAGTCGTCGCGTCGAAGGCTGGCGCGCCTGCGCGCTTGAGCCGCACCACGACAGTGGTGCCGGCCGGCGTGCTGACCGGCGTGGAGATCGACGCGATCTTCGTGATCGTGAAGCTCGAGAACGGCGCCGTGGCCGCGTCCGGCGCAGCGGCGGGCTCGGTGATCGTCATCGTGTCGACCCGCATGCCCGAGGAGTTCTTCCCGGTCAAGGTCAGGCGCGCGGACGGATACGGGCCAGCCTCCGTGCTCGGGATGCCGAGCTCGGCACGGCTCCACGACTTCGTCGCGTCAGGCGTGAGCGTGGCCGGGAGGATCGCCACATCACGGTCGGACGCCGGCGAGGACGCCGAGCCGCTGAGACCCGGGCCGCTCGTGGTGGAACCGGAGAGCCACCCGTCGTTGACGACGTTGCCCTTCGTGGCGCCGTTGTACGCGAGCGCGTCGTTGACGGGCTCGCCCGTCGAGCGCAGCGTGTCGCGCAGCACGGCGATGACCTTGATCTCGCGGGGGTTGCCGTTGCCCGCCGGCACCGTGGCGACGCCAGAGCCCACCGCCGGGGCGACGAGGACGCGCGGGTCCCCCGCGGCCGTCAGCGCGGCGATCCGCGCGGCGCGGTCGGCACGCTCGGCGTAGACGAGCCGGATGCCGCCGGCGACGGCGCGCTCGGTGGCGGTCAGGGTCAGCCCCGGGAACGTCCCGACGCAGGCGCCAGCCGCGCAGACAGTGGCGAAGCTCGAGGCGGTCTTCCAGGTGTCGGTGACGGTGTCGAAGTACTTCACGCCCGTCACCTGGTCGAACACCAGGTACGGGTCATAGGCGGCGGTCCCGGCAGGGCTGGTGGCGATGGGGCCCACGCCGACCACGTCGAAGGACTCCCAGAAGCTCCCGGCGCCCTCCAGCGGCCGCTCCTGGTGACCCGGGGTCGGGTTGTAGTCGCCGACCTTCACCTCGTTCAGCGATCCGCCCAGCACGCCGGTGTTCCACTTGAGCAGCCCCGTGACCTGGGTCCCGGCGCCCTCGAGCGCCGTGCCGTTCATGGACTTGGTCAGCGGCGCGGGCTCGCCGGCGCCCAGCGCGACGCCATTGACGGTGGGGCAGGCAGTGGTCGTGTGGGTCGCCTGCGCGGCGCCGAGCCGATCGGCGGTGGCGGCAGCGCAGTTGGTGAGCACCGCACCATGCGCGAACGCGGCGCCGGTGCGGACCTTGAATCCCAGGTTGACCTGGATCTTGCCGTTGGTCGCGAAGTACTGGCCCGAGTCCCGGACCATCTCGGCGCGCACGCCCTTCCACGTCGAGGGGTTGGACGCCGCGCTGAACTCCTCGTCGACGAGCAGGCCCGACGTGCCGCCGTGCTTGACCAGCACAGGCGTCCACGTGGAGCCATCGGTCGTCGCGTACACGGTCAGCGTGGTCTCCGCGGGCACCATCGTCAGCTTGAGCCCGGTGGGCTGCATGGCGTCCCACCACGCCTGCTCCGCGCCGCCGAAGACGGCGGGGTCCTGCACCGCGAGGGTCGTGGGCTGGACGTTGCCGCCGCTCACCGTCGCGGTGAGGCCAGCGATCACCGTGGAGCCCGGCGCCGTCGAGACGCTCGTCTGCGACAGGGTCTTCCCCGCGGTCACGGCCAGCACCGGGTCCACGACACGGAGCGTGGCGCAGGCCGGGTCGGAGGTGTCCGTGCCGACCACATCGGGCCCGTCCGTGGTGGCGACGGTGGCCGCCACGCAGTTGACGACGCCGGTGGGCGCCGCGACAGCGGACGTCGCGGGCTTGACCCGGTACGAGACATCCACCGAGGCGCCCTGGGGCACGTTCCCCTCGAAGACGAGCTCGAAGCCGGTGAGGTCGGCCAGGCCCGTGAGCCCGGTCAGCTGCGCCGCATTCGCCACCGGGATGACAGCCGGGGCCGCGGACGCGGACGTCACATGCAGCTTCGCGCCAGTGGCCCAAGCCGGCCAGGCGACCGCCGTGAAGCCGTCGAACGTCAGGACACTGCCGCCGAGCAGGCCCGTGGTGCTGCCCGCCGCCGGGTCGCCGAGCGCCAGCGACGTGACCGACTGGTTGGAGGCGTTACGACCGGTCAGGGTGAACACGGCAGTCTCGCCGCCGAGGGCGATTGTCGTCGGGCTGACGGACTTCGCCGTGGTGGCGATCCACACCGGGCGCACGATCTGGAACGTGGCCTCGGGGCTCAGAGCCGAGCCGGTGGCCTCGTCGCCCGGGTTGACCGGGTCGTCGCCCACGATGTCGACGCCGATCTGGTTGCGCACCGTCACCGCGTGCTGCGCCGTGGGCGGGATGGGCGTGCCGGCGCGGGACGTCGCGCGCTGAGTCAGCCCGACCCCGATGCCAGCGGTGCGGTCGGCCGCCGAGCCGGTCGTCGGGAACGTCCCCGCGAACTCGAACCGGAAGCCGGTGACATCGCCGGGCGCGATGTCGGCGGGCCACGCGACCGGCTGGCCCTGGGCGAACGTCGCCGGGGCGCTGGGCGTCGAGCCCCGGAAGGTCGTCACGGTGACGCTCGTGGCGCCGGCCGGCCAGGTGACCTGCGGCGCGGTGGCCGCGAGGTTGAGCAGGTCGAATGCCGTGCCCACGGGCGCCGTCGCCGCGGCCGGGTTCACCGGCTCGGAGATGGTGATGGCGTCCACCGTGATGTTGGAGGTGTTGACCGCCGACAGGGCAGCGACTTCGTGGCGCCCGGCGCGGCGAGCTCGTCGACGCCCGACTGCCCGCTCGTCGAGGAGCCCCACACCTTCGTCGCGGTCGCCGCCGGCGCCGCGGGGAACACGCCCTTCACCGCGGCCGTGTCGGTGGCGGTGATCAGCGACTGGTCCACTGGGCTCACCGTGGTCATCTGCGCGGTGTTGACCACCGGCCCGTGTGTCCCGGGCGTCTGGTCGCGGAATCGTGCGATCACCGTGACCGTGCCGCCGCCGCCGGAGGCGAAGTCCCCGAGCGTGACCGTGAGCGGGGTGACCCCGCCGGGTCCGCTGTTCGACGTCCACGGCTCCACGACGCCCTCGGTGGACGTCACCGAGGTGACCTCGAGTTCGGCGGGCACCGCGTCCGTGACGCGCGCGCCCGTGCACACAGTGACCGAGCAGCCGAAGACCAGCCGGAACGTCACCGACTCACCAGCGCCCACCACCGCGAGCTCGCCCTGCGGCCCGGTGGACGCCTGGGCCGTCTTGCTCAGGGTCGGCACGGGCAGCGTCGTGTTCGCCGTGGCCGGCGCGGCGACAACCCCGAGGGTCAGCGCCGCGAGGCACACCACGAGCGCCGAGGCGATCGCACCGCGAAGCCGTCGATCCGCTGAGGTGACGACACGCGCAGTGGGCAGGTGACGGTGACGGGGCTGCATCGACGAATCCCTCTTCGGCTGTGGGCACAGGTGTTGCCCCGGGCGAACCGGGGGTCATTGCCCTAGTAAGCCACCAAGCCACAGAAGAACATCGCAGATCAGAGGTGATTTTTGCGGTGATTCTCGCCACTCCCAGGCGCCCCGCGCCCGGTTCCTGACGGGATGTCTGAAAACCCGGCGTCAGCCCTGCGGGCGCACCGTGCCCAGCGCGATCTGGACCATCTCCTCGCGCGGGACCACCTTGATCCGCTCGCGCCCATGCGGCTCGCCGAGGGCGCGCTCGAACGCGTCGAGCTGCTCCCAGCCGGACCACTCGATGGGCTGCACGCCACGCGCGACAAGGAAGTCGACGACGGCCTGCGGGTCGGGCTCTGCCGCGGTGGCGAACTCCTGCGCCGGGCTCTCCACCCCGCCCGCATCCTCCACCAGGTGGCGAATGGTCTCCGAGGCGTCCGACTTGGTGTGGCCGATGAGGCCGACAGGCCCGCGCTTGATCCACCCGGTGGCGTAGACGCCGGGCACGGGCTCCCCGTCCACGTCCACCACCCGGCCCTCGCGGTTCGGGATGACCCCGCCAACCTCGTCGAACGGGATGTCCACCAGCGGCGAGCCGAAGTAGCCCACCGCGCGGTAGACCGCCTGCACCGGCCAGTCGTGCGTCTCGCCGGTGCCGGTGACGTTGCCGTCGCCGTTGAGCGCTGTGCGCTCGGTGCGCAGGCCGACCACCTTGCCGTCCTCGCCGAGCACCTCCACGGGCTTGTGCAGGAAGTGCAGGTGGATGCGGCGGCTCGCGGTGAACTCCTCCGGCTCCTTGAGCGTCCAGTCCGTGAGGGTCTTGACGACCTGCTTGGTCTGGTTCGAGGAGTGGATCGCGGCCATCGAGCCCTCGTCGAACTCGAAGTCCTCCGGGTACACGATGACGTCCACATCCGGCACGTGGCCCAGCCCCCGCAGCTCCAGCGGGGAGAACTTCACCTGGGCGGGGCCGCGACGCGCGAACACGTGCACGTCGGTGACCGGGGACGCCTTGAGGATGTCGTAGACGTTCGCCGGGATCTCGGTGGGCAGCAGGTCGTCGGCGTGCTTGGCCAGCACGCGCGCGACGTCGAGCGCGACGTTGCCGGCGCCCAGCACCGCGACCTCGCGCGCCTCCAGCGGCCAGGTGCGCGGCGCGTCCGGGTGCCCGTCGTACCAGGACACGAAGTCCGCGGCGCCGAACGAGCCGTCCAGGTCGATGCCGGGGATGGGCAGCGCCGCGTCGCGGATGGAGCCGGTGGAGAAGATCACCGCGTCGTAGAACTGGCGCATGTCCTCGAGTTTGAGGTCCACGCCGTACTCCACGTTCGCGAGCAGCCGGATGTCCCCGCGCTCGAGCACCTTGTGCAGGGCGACGATGATCTGCTTGATCCGCGGGTGGTCGGGGGCCACGCCGTAGCGGACGAGGCCGAACGGCGCGGGCAGCCGCTCGAAGAGGTCGATGCTCACATCGAGCCCGGTCTTCGAGAGGATGTCGGCCGCGTAGATGCCGGCGGGGCCGGCTCCGACGATGGCCACACGCAGAGGTCGGTTCGTGCTCACGGGACGCGGGTGCCTTCCGGTCGAGGAGCCCAGGCAACGGGGTGGTCGGCGGGCTCGCCCACGGACGGGTCCGCCGGGCGCGCCGCGCGGCAGGCTGCCGGGCGTGCTGATGCCCGGCCAGTGTACGGCGGCGACCAAGGGCGCCCTCAGCCAGCGGCCACGATGCGGACAGATCGGACACTCTTCGCGGCGCGGCGGCTGGACGAATCGCGCGGCCCCGCACGCCGGGGACATAGGTTCAGCAAGTGACCACCGACTCCCCCGCCGCCGAGCCTGCCGCGCGCGGCTCCGACCCCGGAACCCTCGACCGGGTCGGCCTCGCCACCGGCCTCAGCGCCTACGTGCTCTGGGGGATGCTGCCGCTCTACTTCCCCCTGCTCCAGCCCGCCGGAGCCGTGGAGATCATCGGGCACCGCATCATCTGGTCGCTCGGATTCTGCGTGCTGCTCCTCGCCGTGACGCGCGGCTGGCGACCGTTCGCCACCACGCTGCGCTCCCCGCGCACCATGGGCCTGCTCGTCGTGGCAGCCGTCGTGCTCGCCATCAACTGGCTCGTGTTCGTGTACGGGGTGCTCTCCGACCAGGTGGTCGACGCCGCGCTCGGGTACTTCATCAACCCCCTCGTCACCGTCGCGCTGGCGGTGCTCGTGCTGCATGAGCGACTGCGCCCCGCGCAGTGGGCGGCCGTGGGGATCGGCGCCACCGCCGTGGTGGTCATCACCGTCGGATCCGGGCGCCTGCCGTGGATCGCCCTCGCCCTGGCCGGGTCCTTCGGCCTCTACGGGCTGCTGAAGAACCGGGTGGGCCGCACCGTCGGCGCCGTGCCCGGCCTCGCCGTCGAGACCCTCGTGCTGGCCCCCGTCGCCCTCGGCTACCTCATGGTGCTCGAGGTCTCCGGCAACGGGACGTTCGTGGCGCACGGCGGCTGGCACGTCGTCGCCCTCGTCGCCTCCGGCGTCATCACCGCCGTCCCGCTGCTGCTGTTCGGCTCCGCGGCGCGCCGCCTCCCGCTGAGCATCGTGGGGATGATGCAGTACCTCGCGCCCATGATGCAGTTCGCCATCGGGGTCCTGGTGTTCCGCGAGGCGATGCCGCCGGCGAGGTGGTGGGGCTTCAGCCTGGTGTGGCTCGCGCTCATCGTGCTGAGCGTCGACGGCCTGCGCGCCCGACGGGCCCAGACCCGTCTGCGGCACCACGCCGCGCCCCTCGCGCCGCCCGTCGTCGCCACCGATCAGGCCGGGCCGGCGGATCAGCCCGGGCAGCCCGTCACGGCTGCGGAGCGTCCACCACGACCACAGTGACGTTGTCCCGCCCCCCGGCGGCCACCGCGGCCGCCACCAGCGCCTCGGCGGCGTCCTGCGGGTGCGGCCGAGAGCGCAGCAGGCCCGCGATCATCGCGTCGTCGAGCTCGCCTGTCAGCCCGTCGGAGCAGACCAGCATCCGGTCGCCCTGCTCCACCGGCACCAGCAGGTAGTCGGCCGCGAGCGACGACGCCGCGCTGAGCGACCGCGTCACCACGTGGCGACGCGCGTGGTGCGCGGCCTCCGCGGGCGAGATGTGGCCGGCGTCGACCAACTCCTGCACCTCGGAGTGGTCCACGCTGAGCTGCTCGAGCACGTCGCCCTGCAACCGGTAGGTGCGGGAGTCGCCGAGGTTCACCATGAGCCAGTGCGGCACACCGTCGCGCGAGGTCAGGATCACCCCGGTGACGGTGGTGCCCGGGCTGCGGCCCAGCGTCGGCGGCAACGCCTGCAGCAGCGACCGCGCCGCCTCGAGCCGAAGCCGCACATCCTCCTCGCGCACGTCCTGGGCCTTGACGAGCCGGCGCAGCGCGCTCACCGCCGCGGCGCTCGCCACCTCGCCGGCCGCGTGGCCGCCCATCCCGTCGGCGACCACGAAGACCGGGGGCTCCGCCACGAAGCTGTCCTCGTTGGAGGCCCGCCGCGTGCCGATGTCCGTCGCGGCCCCCCACACCGGCTGGGCGCTCGTCGGCTGGGCGCTCATCGGCTGGGCGCTCATCGGGCCTCCACCCGGAAGGAGCGCTCGCCGAAGCGCACCGACCACCCCGGTCTGACGTGTGCGCGGGCTCCCGGCGGGAGGGCCGACAGCGAGCCGTCTGGCGCCATGAGCACCGTCCCGTTCGTCGAGCCCCGGTCGATCAGCCACAGGCCCGAGGGCTCGGGGCCGAACACCAGGTGCAGCTTGGAGATGGACCGTGACGGGTCGTCGATTGCGACGACGTGGGCCCACGGCGCGGCGTGCGGGTCAGCGGGCCCCCTGCCCACGGCGCCGTCACCGACCACGTCGACCCGCTCGCCGGTGTCGAAGACGAGCCGCACGACGACCGCCGAGGGCGTGGGCGTGGGCGTGGGCGACACGGCGGGGTCCGCGAAGGGCGCCGCAGTGTCCGTGGCCAGGGGCACGCGCGTGTCTGCGCCCAGTGGCACGCGCGTGTCTGCGCCCATGGTCACAGCCGTGGCGGTGCTCAACGGCACGGGCATGGCCGCCGTCTCGGGCGCGGCATGCGCAGGCCGCACGAAGACCGCAGGCGCGGCGGCCGTGCCGCGCCGGGTCACGGGCGTCGAGGGCGAGCGCCGCAGCACGAGCGTCCCCGCGGCCTTGTCGTGCCAGCCGCGCTGGGCGGGGCCCGGGTCCCAGGCCCCGGAGCCGGCCACGACGTAGGCGCCGACGCCGACGGCCAGCCCGCCGAGGCCGATGACCACGTTGCGCAGCAGCACCCGGCCCAGGCCTGCGGGGAGCCCGGTGGCCGACGACACCGTGCGGATGCCGAGGAGCAGGTTGCCGAGCGTCATGCCGGTCCGCGCCTCGGCGATCCACTGCCCGAGCGCGACGGCTCCCCCGAGCATGAGGGCGATCAGTGGGGGAACCACCACCGCGAGGCCGTCCTGCGGGCCGAGCGCCGCTGTGGCGACCCATAGGCCGCCGAGGGCCACGATGCCCGCTGCGAGCTGGTCGACCAGGAATGCGACGACCCGGGGTCCGACAGCAGCCACGTGGTCCGGCGGCACCGCGACCACACCGCCCCGGGGCGCCGGGGAGACCTGGGGCGATGACCCGGTGACGAGTGCGGGACCCGCGGACGGCGGGGCGCCAGCGCCTGGCGGGCGGAGCTCTGCGGTCATCGTCAGTCCCGTCCGTCAGCCCGTGGGCATCTCAGGAAGCGCGGTCCACGAGGGACTCCGCGAACGACACGAGGGCTTCCTTGACCGGCCCGGCGGGCAGTGGCGCCAGCTCGGCCACGGCGGCCCGGACCAGGGCGATCGCCTGCGCGCGCGTCTCGTCCACCACAGAGTGGGTGCGCAGCGCCGTGACGGCCCGCGCGAGGTCGTCGTCGGAGGACAGGTCGCTGTCGAGCAGCGCCACGAGCTCGCGCTCGGCGGCGGTGCCGTCGCCGGATGCGGCGCGGCGGCGCAGCAGGAGCACCGGCATCGTCGGCACATGCTCGCGCAGGTCGGTGCCGGGCGTCTTACCAGTGACGCTGGCGTCCGACGTGAGGTCGATGACGTCGTCGGCGAGCTGGAACGCGACGCCGACCTTCTCCCCGAAGCTCGTGACGATCTGCACGACGTCGGGGCGGCAGCCCGCGAACATCGCGCCGAACCGCGCGGACGTCGCGACCAGCGAGGCGGTCTTGTCGGCGAGGACCTGCAGGTAGAACTCCACCGGGTCCTCGTCAGGACGCGGCCCCACGGTCTCGTGGAGCTGCCCGAGGCACAGGCGCTCGAAGGTCGTCGCCTGGATCCGCACGGCCTCGGGCCCCAGCCCGGCGACCATCACCGACGCCCGGGCGAACAGCAGGTCGCCGGTGAGGATGGCCACCTGGTTCCCCCACACCTCGTGGGCCGCCGGGGCTCCGCGCCGCACGGGCGCGGAGTCCATGACGTCGTCGTGGTACAGCGAGGCGAGGTGCGTGAGCTCGACCACGACGGCCGCGTCGAGCACCTCGCGCCGCTCGCCATCGCCGAGCTGGGCGGCGAGCAGCGTCAGCAGCGGGCGCAGGCGCTTGCCGCCCGCGTTGACGAGGTGCCGCGAGGCGTCGTCGGCGAGCGTGTCGGCGTGGCTGACCGCGTCACGCAGCCGCTCCTCGACGAGCGAGAGCCGCCCCGTCAACAGGTCGGCCAACGCCGGATCGGT
Source organism: Cellulomonas timonensis (assembly GCF_900046455.1). Taxonomy (GTDB): domain Bacteria; phylum Actinomycetota; class Actinomycetes; order Actinomycetales; family Cellulomonadaceae; genus Cellulomonas_A; species Cellulomonas_A timonensis. The sequence goes on along the minus strand of NZ_FCOT01000009.1, from coordinate 106,513 downwards.
CAGCGGGAGGGAGGTTGCAGAGCTCACGGGATGAACTTAGCCGCCTCGGCCACCAGATCGAGAACCGAGGACGGCAGCACGCCGAGCGCAATCGTGATCAAGGCGCATGCCGCGACCGCCACCGCTGTGAGGCCCTGAGCGGACACGACAGTGGTGGTGGAGGTCACGGGCGCGCCGTCACCGTCCTCCTCGGAGCCCGCAGGCGCCGTGAAGAACATCAGCACGATGACGCGCACGTAGAAGAACACGGCTGCGGCGGACGCGAGCACGCCGATCAGGGCGAGCGGCCACGCGCCCGCGGCGACGGCCGCCGAGAACACCGTGAACTTCCCGATGAAGCCGGCCGTCAGCGGGATGCCCGCGAAGGACAGCAGGAACAGCGTGAACGTCAGAGCCGTCCACGGGTGCGTGCGGCCCAGGCCAGCCCACTGCGACAGGTGCGTGGCCTCGCCGATGACGACACCGCCGTCGGCGCTGGCGTCGGATCCCTCGACAGCCGAGCCCTCGACCGTGGAGCCCTCAGCCGTGGCGCCCTCCCCCGCGGCGACCGCGACCGCCACCGGGGCGACGCTCCGCTCACGGACCAGCGAGACGATGCCGAAGGCGCCGACCGTCGCCGCGCCATACGCGATGAGGTAGAACATGACGCCCGCGATGCCCTCGGAGTTGAGGGCGATCACACCCGTCAGCACGAAGCCGGCGTGGGCGATCGAGGAGTAGGCGAGCACGCGCTTCATGTCCGTCTGGACCAGCGCCGCGATGGTGCCGACCACCATGGTGAGGATGGCGACGGCCCACATGCCCGCCTCCAGGTCCCACTCGAGGCCGGGCAGCACCACGTAGAAGACGCGGAGCAGGGCGCCGAAGGCCGCGATCTTGGTGCCCGCGGCCATGAAGCCGGTGATGGGCGTGGGGGCGCCCTGGTAGACGTCCGGCGTCCACTGCTGGAACGGGACGGCGCCGACCTTGAACAGCAAGCCCACGAGCACCAGCACGGCGCCCACGATGAGCAGCCCGTCGAGCCCGGTGACCGTCTGCGTCGCGGCCGCGATGTCCGCGTAGCGCAGCGAGCCGGAGAACCCGTAGAGCAGCGCGATGCCGAACAGCAGCAGCGCGGAGGCGAAGGACCCCAGCAGGAAGTACTTCATCGACGCCTCCTGGCTCAGCAGGCGGCGGCGGCGCGCCAGCCCGGTGAGCAGGTACAGCGGCAGCGAGAGCACCTCGAGCGCGACGAACAGCGTGAGCAGGTCGCCGGTGGCGGGGAAGATCAGCATGCCGCCGGTGGCGAAGAGCATCAGCGGGTAGACCTCGGTCTGCTGCAGGCCCTTGCGCAGGGCCACCTCTTCGTAGTCCGAGCCGGGGATGGCCGAGGCCTGGGGGGCGAACGCGTCCTCCCCCGAGCGGGTCCGATCGGCGACGACGAGGAAGGACAGCAGCGCGAAGACCGCGATGGTCCCCTGCATGACCACCGTGGGCCCGTCGACGATGACCGCGCCGCCCAGCACCACGGTGCCGCCGGTGGCGCGGACGTCGACCCACAGCACCGCGGCGGCGATGAGCGCCCCCGCGGTCGCCAGCAGCGAGAGCGCGAGCTGCGCCTGGCGGCGGTGCTGCCGTGGCGCGAAGGCCTCGACGAGCACGCCGATGACGGCAGCGCCGAGCACCAGGATGATCGGGGTCAGCTGCGACCAGGCGATCTCCGGTGCGATGAAGGCCGCGTTCACTTGTCAGTCCCCTCAGTCGCCGCGTCGTTGACGAGCACTGTCGACGGCACGTCCTGTATCCCTACCTGGTCGAGCGTGATCTGGGCCGGCTCGTTGACGAACTCGAGCGCGGGCGCGGGGTAGAAGCCGATCACGAGCATGATCGCGATCAGCGGCCCCACAGCCCACCGTTCGCGCCCGGACAGGTCCGGCATCGTCTCGAGGCCGTCCCGGACGGGGCCGGTGAAGATCCGCTGGTAGGTCAGCAGGATGTACAGCGCGGCGAGCACCACGGCGAACGCGGAGACCACGGCCGCCGGGCGGTCGCGGGCGAAGGTGCCGATCAGCACCATGAACTCGCTGATGAACGTCGAGAGGCCGGGCAGCGACAGCGCCGAGAGGCCCGCCACCAGGAAGGTCCCGGCGAGCACCGGCACCACCTTCTGCAGGCCGCCGAAGTCGGCGATCTTCCGCGAGCCGCGCCGCGAGATCAGGTAGCCGGCGAGCAGGAACAGCGCGCCGGTGGAGAGCCCGTGGTTGACCATGTAGAACGACGAGCCGGCGACGCTCATCGACGTGAAGGCGAAGATGCCCAGCACGATGAGGCCGAAGTGCGACACCGACGTGTAGGCGATGAGCCGCATCAGGTCCTGCTGCGCGATGGCGAGCAGCGCGCCGTACAGGATCGAGATGACCGCCAGCACGATGACCACCGGGGCGGCCCACTGCGCCGCGTTCGGGAACAGCGGCAGGCACAGCGTGAGCATCCCGAAGGTGCCGACCTTGTCGAGCACGCCCACCAGCAGCACCGAGGTGCCGGCCGGGGCCTGCTCGGCGGCGTCGGGCAGCCAGGTGTGCACCGGGAACATCGGCGCCTTGATGGCGAATGCTAGGAAGAACGCGACGAACAGCCAGCGCTCGGTGTCCGTCGACAGGTCGAGGCCCACGAGGTTCTCGGTGAGGAAGCCCTGCGGGCCGCCGGGGCCCTCGAGGAAGAGCACGATGACGCCCACGAGCATCACCAGGCCGCCAGCCAGCGAGAACAGCAGGAACTTCACGGCCGCGTACCGGCGCCGCACCCCGCCGAACTGCCCGATCAGGAAGTAGACCGGGATGAGCATGGCCTCGAAGAGCACGTAGAACAGGAAGACGTCACGCGCCGCGAACACCGCGACCATGAACACCTGCGTGAGCAGGATCAGGGCCATGTAGTGGCGGAGCTGGTCGGTGACGACCTCCTTGGTGCTGCCCTGCTCGTTCCAGGCCGCGAGCAGCACCAACGGCACGAGGACGACCGAGAGCAGGACGAGGAGCAGGCCCACGCCGTCGACGCCCACCGCGTAGCTGACCCCCAGGGCGGGGATCCACGCGTGGGTCTCGACGAGCTGGTGCACGCCGGCCTGGGCCGTGTCGAAGGACACGACCGCGCCGACGGCGAGGAGCACCTCAGCGAGGGAGAAGCCGAGCGCGACCGGCCGCACGAGGCGGCGGCGCGTGGCAGGCAGGGCCCAGACCGCTGCGGCTCCGAGGAGCGGCAGGACGATGAGGGCGGTGAGCCAGGGGAATCCGGAGGACATCGACGCGGCTCTCTCTCAGATCCGGGGGGCCAGGACGGCGACGACGAGGACGACGAGCCCGATGAGCATCGTCGCGGCGTACTGCCGCACGAAGCCCGTCTGCAGCTTGCGGACGACGTCGCCGCTGCGGACCACCAACCGGGCCAGGCCCGAGAACCCGCCGTCCACGACCTGGCGGTCGAGGTAGACGAGCGAACGGGTCAGGTGCTGGCCGGGCTCGACCAGCAGCGCGTCGTTGACCGCGTCCTGGTACAGGTCCGCGCGTGCCGCGCGGGTGAGCGCCGAGCCAGGCGGTGGGGTGATGGGCACAGGGGATGCGGCGTACTGGCGCCATGCGAGCACCAGGCCGACCACGACGAACAGCATCGTGAGGGTGATGATCAGCCACACCGGCAGCACCGGCGCGTCATGCGTGACGTGGCCCGTGACCGGCCCGAGCCAGGTCTGGAACCCGCCGACCACCAGCAGGCCGCCCAGGGCGACCGAGCCGATTGCGAGCACGATCATCGGCACCGTCATCAGACGCGGCGACTCATGCGGGTGCTGCTGCTCTCCGTCGGCCTTCGGGGCCCAGCGACGCTTGCCCTCGAAGGTCATGAAGAACATGCGGGACATGTAGAACGCGGTGATGCCCGCGCCAATCAGCGTCACGGTCCCGAACACCCAGGCGCGCCACTCGGCGCCGTCCACGGGCACGAAGGCCGCCTCGATGATCCGGTCCTTGCTGAAGTACCCGGAGAACGGCGGGATGCCGAGGATCGCGAGCCAGCCCAGGCCGAACGTGACCCAGGTGATCCGCATGTAACGGGCCAGGCCGCCGAAGCGGCGCATGTCGACCTGGTCGTCCATGCCGTGCATCACGGACCCGGCGCCCAGGAACATGCCGGCCTTGAAGAAGCCGTGCGTGACCAGGTGGAAGATCGCCAGCGCGTAGCCGATCGGGCCGAGGCCCGCCGCGAGGATCATGTAGCCGATCTGCGACATCGTCGACGCCGCGAGGGCCTTCTTCATGTCGTCCTTGGCGCAGCCGACGATCGCCCCGAAGAGCAGCGTGATCGCGCCGATGATCACCACGACCAGGCGGGCGTCCGGGGCACCGTCGTAGATCACGCCGGAGCGGACCACGAGGTAGACGCCCGCGGTGACCATCGTCGCCGCGTGGATCAGGGCGGAGACGGGCGTGGGGCCCGCCATCGCGTCGCCGAGCCAGGACTGCAGGGGGAACTGCGCAGACTTGCCGCACGCCGCGACGAGGAGCACGAGGCCCATCGCCGTGAGCGTCGCGGTGGACGCGCCGGGGACCCCGGCCTCCACGTCGGTGAAGCTGACGCCGCCGAACGTGGAGAACATCAGCATCAGGGCGACCAGCAGGCCGACGTCGCCGATGCGGTTGGCGATGAACGCCTTCTTCGCCGCGACCGCGTAGGCCAGGTTGTGGTTCCAGAAGCCGATGAGCAGGTACGAGGCCAGGCCCACGCCCTCCCAGCCGACGAACAGCAGGAGGTAGCTGTCGGCCAGCACCAGCAGCAGCATCGCCGCGATGAAGAGGTTGAGGTACGCGAAGAACCGGCGCTTCGCCGGGTCCTCGGACATGTACGCGATCGAGTAGACGTGGATCAGCGAGCCGACGAACGTCACCAGCATCACGAAGGTGAGCGACAGGGGGTCGAGGCGCAGGCCCGCGCTGAGGTCGAACGAGCCGACGGATATCCAGTCGAACATGTGCAGGTCGAGGACCCGCTCGGCTGAGGGGCGCCCCAGCAGGCCGATGATGTTCAGCAGGCCGACCACGAAGGCGCCGGTGGACATCGCCACGGCGAACCACGGGCCCCAGCGGTCGGAACGGCGCCCGGCGAGCAGCAGCACGGCGGCGCCGAGCAGCGGGAGCACGACCATCAGCGGCGCGAGCGCGAACACTCCGCCTTCGACGGTCTGCACCACGGCGGCGGGGGTGTCCGCGGCCAGGGCGAGGGGGGTCAGGGTGTGCACGTGCCGGCCCTCAGCTCTTCAGCAGGTTGACGTCGTCGACCGAGGCCGAACGGCGGGTACGGAAGATGGCCACGATGATCGCGAGCCCGATGACGACCTCGGCGGCCGCGACCACCATGACGAAGAACGCCATCACCTGGCCGTTCAGGTTGCCGTGGATGCGGGCGAACGTCACGAGTGCGAGGTTGGTCGCGTTGAGCATCAGCTCGATGCCCATGAACGCGATGATCGCGTTGCGGCGCACCAGCAGGGTGGCGGCGCCGATGCTGAACAGCAGCGCCGACAGCACCAGGTAGTGGGTGAGGGTCATGGCGTCTCCTCCGTGCCCCGCGGTGTGGTGATCGGTGTCGTCGGGCCGGACGTCTCGCCGACGTCACCTGCCTCCTGCACGGGCGGGCCGATGTCGGCCCCGCCGGAGAACGGCTGGATCTCGGCGCGGAAGCCCGCAGTGCCGGCCTGCTGGCCGCGGATGCGCAGCACGCGCGAGACGGACGCCTCGATCGGGCGGCCCTGCGGGTCGAGCGCGGGCACGTCCATCGCGTTGTGGCGGGCGTACACGCCGGGCGCGGGCTGCGGGGTGAGCGAGCCGCCGCCGAGCACGCGCGTCTCCTGGCGCTCGCGCTGCCCGATGCGGGGCACCAGGCGCTGGCGGTGCGTCAGGACGAGGGCGCCCAGCGCCGCGGTGACCAGCAGCGCGCCGACGACCTCGAACGAGAACACGTACTGGCCGAAGATGATCCGCGCGACGCCCACGGGGTTCGAGTCGGCGTTCGCCGCCTCCAGCCCGATCGGCGCGCCGTAGCTCGCCCGGCCGACGACGCCGACGAGCACGCTCGCCAGGCCGATGCCGGCGAGGATCCCGATCCAGCGCTGCCCGCGCAGGGTCTCGACCAGCGAGTCCGAGGCGTCGACGCCGACCAGCATCAGCACGAAGAGGAACAGCATCATGATCGCGCCGGTGTAGACGACCACCTGCACGACCCCGAGGAACGGGGCGTCCTGGGCGACGTAGATGAACGCGAGGGAGATCATCACGACCACCACGGACATCGCGGCGTGCACGGCCTTGCGGGCGAACAGCAGGCTCAGCGCGGCGAGGACCATGATGGGCGCGAGGACCCAGAAGAGCACGGCCTCACCCGTGCTGGTGACGCCGGTGTCGCTGAGGACCGTCGGCAGCACCGCGGCGAGGGGGCTCATCGGTTCTCCGGGTTGTGGGCGTGGGCCAGGCGCTCCGCAGCGCGCTCGGCGCCGGGCAACGTCGGGTCGTCGGGGCGGTGCTCGGCGACCCACTCGACCTGCGCGGGCGCGGGGCCGGTGATCTCGCCGCGGTAGTACTCGGTGTCGGACGTGCCGGGCGCCATGGGGTGGGGCGCGGCCAGCATGCCGTCGAGCATCGGGGCCAGCAGGTCGTTCTTCTCGTAGATCAAGCCCTCGCGGGTGGGGCCCGCGAGCTCGAACTCGTTGGTCATCGTGAGCGCCCGCGTCGGGCACGCCTCGATGCACAGCCCGCAGAAGATGCAGCGCAGGTAGTTGATCTGGTAGACGCGGCCGTACCGCTCGCCGGGCGACATCTGCTCGCCGGGCGAGTTGTCCGCGCCCTCGACGTAGATCGCGTCCGCGGGGCACGCCCAGGCGCACAGCTCGCAGCCGATGCACTTCTCCAGGCCGTCCGGGTACCGGTTGAGCTGGTGGCGGCCGTGGTAGCGCGGCTGCGGCGGGACCTTCTCGTACGGGTACTGCTCGGTGATCACCGGGCGGAACATGTTCGAGAACGTGACGCCGAAGCCGCCGACCGGGGCCAGCACCTCCCGGATGCCCGAGCGCTTCGGGATCAGGGACTCATAGGCGCCGGGGGTCGCGACCTCGCCGCCGGGCTCGCTCGGCGTGACGTCCTTGGGCTGGTCAGCCACGGTGCGCCTCCTGGGTGACCTGGGGGGTCTCGGTCGGGTCGCCCGCGCTGCGGGAGCGGCGCGGGGACGGGGGCAGTGCCTGGCCCGGCAGCGGCGGGACCGGGTACCCGCCCGCGAACGCGTCGATGACCACGGGGTCGTCGACGGTGCCGCGGGGCGGGCCCTCGGGCTCGGGCTGGGGCTTCTCGGGGATGAGGAACGAGATGCCGACGGCGACGACGACGATGCCCGCCAGCACGAAGAGGATCGTCTGCAGGTCCACGTCGGTGAAGTTCCGCACGCCCTGCACGATCGACACGCACACGACCCAGGCGAGGGCGATGGGGATGAGGACCTTCCAGCCGATCTTCATGAACTGGTCGTACCGGAAGCGCAGCACCGAGCCGCGGATCCACACGAACACGAACATGAACAGCCAGACCTTCGCGACGAACCACAGCACCGGCCACCAGCCGGTGTTGAACATGCCGTCGTTGATCCACGAGATGGGCCACGGGGCGCGCCAGCCGCCGAAGAACAGCGTGGTCGCGACCGCCGAGACGTTGATCATGTTGATGTACTCCGCGAGGAAGAACCACGCGAACTTCATCGACGAGTACTCGGTCATGTAGCCGGAGACGAGCTCGCCCTCGGCCTCGGGGAGGTCGAACGGCAGGCGGTTCGTCTCGCCGACCATCGCGATGATGTAGATGACGAAGGCCGGCAGCAGTGGCAGGAACCACCAGACCTGCGTCTGGGAGCCGACGATCTGCGAGGTCGACATCGAGCCCGCGATGATGAACACGCTGACCAGGGACAGGCCCATCGCCAGCTCGTAGGAGATCACCTGCGCGGTGGACCGCACCGCGCCGAGCAGCGGGTACGTCGAGCCCGAGGACCAGCCGCCGAGCACGATCCCGTACACGCCCACCGAGGTGCACGCGAGGATGTACAGCACCGCGACGGGGAAGTCGGTGAGCTGCAGCGGCGTCACGATGCCGAACATGCTCACGCTGGGCCCGAACGGGATCACCGCGAAGGTCAGCAGCGAGCAGAACACCGCGATCATCGGCGCCACGAGGTAGACGAGCTTGTCCGCCGCCTTGACGGTGATGTCCTCCTTGAACAGGAGCTTCATCGCGTCGGCGACCGGCTGCAGCAGGCCGACGGGCCCGTGCACGTTGGGGCCGGGCCGCACCTGCATGCGGGCGACGACCTTGCGCTCGAACCAGATCGCGATGAGGACGCTGACCAGCAGGAAGACGACGATCGCCACGGCCTTGAGCAGCCAGATCCAGGCGTTGTCGTTGCTGAAGTCCGCGGCGGTCGGATCGCCGACCGCTGTGGGGAGCGATGCGCCCACTGCACTGAGCAGACTCATGCCCGCACCTCCGCGTCCGTGACGTCGTTCTGGGTCCCGGGAGCCAGGCGCACAAGCGCACCTGGTCCGGCGTGCAGGGTCTCGCGCACGGCAGAGCCGGGCGAGTGGGTGGGCAGCCAGACGACGTGGTCGGGCATGTCGGTGACGACCACCGGCAGCTCGATCGTGCCGGCGTCGGTGCTGACCGCGAGCAGGCCGCCGTCAGCGACGCCGGCGCCCTCGGCCGTCGCGGCGGACACGCGCGCCACCGGCCGCTTGGCGGTGCCGGCGAGGAACGCCTCGCCGTCCTGCAGGCGCCCGGAGTCGAGCAGCAGGTGCCAGGTGGCCAGGACCGCGTGGCCGGGGGCGCCCGCGGGCGGCGCGGGGGCCGCCGTGGCGGGCGCCGCGACCCGGGCGCCGTCCCAGGCGCCCAGCTGGTCGAGCTCGGAGTGCACCTTGGCCAGCGTGCCCACGCCCAGCGTGACGCCCAGGGCATCGGCCAGCCGGTCGAGCACGCGGTGGTCGCCCACCGCCGTGGAGGTCAGCGCCTGCGGGAAGGGCCGCGGGCGACCCTCCCAGGTGACGAACGTGCCACCCTTCTCCACCGGCGGCGCGACGGGCAGCACCACGTCGGCCAGCGCGGTGACCTCCGAGGAGCGCACCTCCAGCGAGACGACGAACGGGGCGGCGGGGAGCGCCTCGCGGGCGGCGGCCGGGTCCGGCAGGTCGCGCAGGTCCACGCCGCCGACGACGAGCGCCCCGAGCCGGCCCGTGCGGGCGGCCTCGAGGATCCCCGTGGCGGTGCGGCCGGGCGCCGTCGGCAGCGACTCGACGTCCCAGGCGGCGGCGACGTCGACTCGTGCGGCGGCGTCCGCGACCGGGCGACCGCCCGGCAGCAGGCTCGGCAGCGCGCCGGCCTCGACACCGCCACGCTCCCCCGCACGGCGGGGGATCCCGGCGAGGCGGGCGCCGGTGCGCTCCGCGAGGCGCAGCGCGGCGGTGAGCCCGCCGGGGACTGCGGCGAGCCGCTCACCCACCAGGATCACGGCGCCTGGCTGGGCGAGGTCGGCGGCGAGTGCGCTCAGCGTCGGCACGTCGGAGCCGGGCTCCACCGCGTCGAGCACCTCGGCCTCGGTGCCGGGGGCGGCCGTGACGAGCGTCCCGTCGAGACGCTCCAGGCCGCGGCTGGCGAACGGCGCGACCGCGACGACGCGCGTGGTCCGCGCGAGGACGCCCTTGCGCAGCCGCAGGAACGTGACCCCGGCCTCCTCCTCCGCCTCGAGGGCGGCGAGGAGCACGACAGGCGCCTTCTCCAGGTCGGCGAAGGTGACCTGCATCGCGCGGCCGGCGACGTGGCTGCCCAGGAAGGCCTCCTCCTCGGCGGACAGCGGGCGGCTGCGCAGGTCGACGTCATTGGTGCCGAGGGCCACGCGGGCGAACTTGCCGTACGCGTACGCGTCCTCGAGGGTCACCCGGCCGCCGGGCAGCACGCCCACACCGGCGGGGGCGCCGGCCTCGGCGGGCTTCAGCGCGGCGCGCAGGCCCTCCGCGGCGACGTCCAGCGCCTCGACCCAGCTCGCGACGCGGAGCTCGCCAGTGGCCTCGTCGCGGACCAGCGGGGTGGTGATGCGGTCCGGGGCGGACTGCCAGGTGAACGCGAAGCGGTCCTTGTCGGTGATCCACTCCTCGTTGACCGCGGGGTCCTCGCCCGCCAGGCGGCGCAGCACGACGCCCCGGCGGTGGTCGACGCGGATCGCGGAGCCGCACGAGTCGTGCTCCGAGACGCCCGGGGTGGACACCAGGTCGAACGGGCGGGCCCGGAACCGGTAGGACGCGCTGGTCAGGGCGCCCACCGGGCAGATCTGCACGGTGTTGCCCGAGAAGTACGACGCGAACGGCTCGCCGGACTCGTCCTCCTCTGCGGGGCCCACGGGCACCTCGCCGCTAGGCGCGCCGGCCGGGGCCTCGAAGCCGAGCACCTCGGGGGCGAAGCGGCCGATCTGCTGGTTGGCGCCGCGCTTCTGCAGGTCGATGAACGCGTCGCCGGCGATCTCCTTGGAGAACCGCGTGCAGCGCTGGCACAGGATGCAGCGCTCCCGGTCGAGCAGGATCTGCGTGGAGATCGCAATCGGCTTGGGGAACGTGCGCTTGACGTCCACGAACCGCGTCGTCGCGCGCCCGTTGCTCATCGCCTGGTTCTGCAGGGGGCACTCGCCGCCCTTGTCGCAGACCGGGCAGTCGAGCGGGTGGTTGATGAGCAGCAGCTCCATCACGCCGTGCTGGGCCTTGTCGGCCTCGGGCGAGGTGTGCTGCGTCTTGACCTGCATGCCCGGCGACGCCTCGAGCGTGCAGGAGGCCTGCGGCTTGGGCATCTTCGCGAGCTTGCCGTCACGGCCCGGCGCCCACACCTCGACGAGGCACTGGCGGCACGCGCCCGCAGGGGCGAGCAGCGGGTGGTCGCAGAACCGCGGGATCTGGATGCCGACCTGCTCGGCGGCCCGGATGACGAGCGTGCCCTTGGGCACCGCCACCTCGAGGCCGTCGATGGTGAACGTCACGGCGTCCACCGGCGCCGGCGTCGCGGCGGGCGTCCCCTGGGAGGCGGCCGCCCCCGAGCCGGGCTTCGGTGTCGTGATGGTCATGCGTGGACCCCCGCCAACTGCCCGGCCGGACGGCGCGGGGTGTAGGTGAACTTCGAGCTGCGCTCGGGCGGGAACAGCTCGTCGGCGGGCGTGTGGGTGCCCGCCTCGAACTCCTCCCGGAAGTACTGGATCGCCGAGGTGATGGGGCTGGTGGCCCCGTCCCCGAGCGCGCAGAACGCGCGGCCCAGGATGTTGTCGCACAGGTCGAGCAGCAGGTCGATGTCCGCGCTGGTGCCCTGGCCCGCCTCGATGCGGTGCAGCACCTGCGACAGCCAGAACGTGCCCTCGCGGCAGGGCGTGCACTTGCCGCACGACTCGTGCTTGTAGAAGTCGGTCCAGCGCGTCACCGCGCGGACCACCGACGTCGTCTCGTCGAAGATCTGCAGCGCGCGCGTGCCCAGCATGGACCCGGCGGCGGCGACGGACTCGTAGTCGAGCGGGATGTCGAGGTGCTCGGCCGTGAAGATCGGCGTCGAGGACCCGCCAGGCGTCCAGAACTTCAGCTCGTGGCCCTCGCGGATGCCGCCCGCCATCTCCAGCAGGCGGCGCAGCGTGATGCCCAGCGGCGCCTCGTACTGGCCGGGCCGCTGCACGTGGCCGGACAGGGAGAAGATGCCGAAGCCCGGGGAGCGCTCGGTGCCCATCTCGCGGAACCACTGGGCGCCGCCCTTGAGGATCGCGGGCACGGAGGCGATGGTCTCGACGTTGTTGACCACCGTGGGCCGCGCGTACAGGCCCGCGACGGCGGGGAACGGCGGCTTCAGGCGCGGCTGGCCGCGGCGCCCCTCGAGGGAGTCGAGCAGTGCCGTCTCCTCGCCGCAGATGTAGGCGCCGGCGCCGGCGTGGACGGTGATGTCCAGGTCGAAGCCCGAGCCCATGATGTTCTTGCCGAGGTAGCCGGCCGCGTAGGCCTCCTCCACCGCGCGCATCAGCCGGCGGTAGACGTGCACGACCTCGCCGCGCAGGTAGATGAACGCGTGCGAGCAGCCGATCGCATAGGACGTGATGATCGCGCCCTCGATGAGCAGCTGCGGGCTGGCCATCATCAGCGGGATGTCCTTGCAGGTGCCCGGCTCGGACTCGTCCGCGTTGATGACCAGGTAGCGCGGGCCGCCGTCGGGCGCGGGCAGGAAGCCCCACTTCATGCCCGTGGGGAACCCGGCGCCGCCACGGCCGCGCAGGCCGGAGTCCTTCACCGCGGTGATCACGTCGCCCGGGGCCTGCGCGAGCGCCGCCCGGAGCCCGGCGTAGCCGCCGCCGTCCAGGTACGTCCGCAGGGTCCACGACTGCTCGAGGCCCCAGTCCTTGGTCAGGACGGGGGTCAGGGTCGTCACGTCGGTCATCACGACTCCTTGGCCTGGTCGGAGCTCTGCTTCTTCTGCTGGTCCTCAGCAGAGGAGTCCTTCGCCGAGGTGGGCTTGCGCTCCGCGCTCGACTGCGGGCCGCCGACCTCGGGCGACGTGGCGCCCTTCGCGGCGGCAGGCTTCGTGGCCGCAGGCTTCGTGGCGTCGGGCTTCGCGGCGTCGCCGGGGAACGCCGGGGCGGTCCACCCCTCCGCCGCGGCGAGCTGCGTGCCGCGCTCGGTCTCCGGGCCGCCGCTCGGGCCCTCGTCGGCGAGGCCGTCGGGGAAGCCCGCGAGCACCCGCGAGACCTGCTTGAACGAGCAGATCTTGCCGGGGCCGCGCGTCGAGGCGACGGGCTCCCCCGCGCGCAGCTTGTCCACCGTCTCGACGGCGGACTGCGGGGTCTGGTTGTCCAGGAACTCCCAGTTGACCATCACCACGGGCGCGTAGTCGCACGCCGCGTTGCACTCGATGCGCTCGATCGTGACCTTGCCGTCGGCGGTGGTCTCGTCGTTGCCGAGGTCAAGGTGCTCGGAGAGCTCCTCCCAGATGGCGTCGCCGCCCATGATGGCGCACAGCGTGTTGGTGCAGACCCCCACGGTGTACTCGCCGTTGGGCCGGCGCTTGTACTGCGAGTAGAACGTGGCCACCGCGGAGACCTCGGCGGCGGTCAGGTCCAGCGTCTCCGCGCAGAACGCGATGCCGGCGGGGCTGACGAAGCCGTCCTCGCTCTGCACCAGGTGCAGCAGCGGGAGCAGCGCCGAGCGGGGCTGCGGGTAGCGGGCGACGACCAGGGCCGCGTCGGCGGCGAGCCGGGCGCGGGTCTCCTCGTCGTACCGGGCGGCCGGGCGCGCGCCGGCGGGCAGTGCGCTGTTCTCGACGGACATCAGCGGTCCACCCCTCCCAGGACGGGGTCCAGCGAGGCCACCGCGACGACGACGTCGGCCACCTGGCCGCCCTCGCACATCATGGAGACGGCCTGCAGGTTGTTGAAGGACGGGTCGCGGAAGTGCGCCCGGTACGGCTTCGTGCCGCCGTCGGAGACGAGGTGCACGCCGAGCTCCCCACGGGGGTGCTCCACCGAGACGAACGCCTGGCCGGCGGGGACCCGGAAGCCCTCCGTCACCAGCTTGAAGTGGTGGATCAGGGCCTCCATCGAGGTGCCCATGATCTCCCGGATGTGGTCCAGCGAGTTGCCCATGCCGTCGGAGCCGATGGCGAGCTGCGCGGGCCAGGCGATCTTCTTGTCCTCGACCATGACCGGGCCGGGGCCCATCGCCTGGAGCCGCTCGAGCGTCTGCTCGATGATGCGGATCGACTGGTAGCACTCCTCGAGGCGCAGGACGACCCGCGACCACGCGTCGGCGTCCGTCGACGTCGGGATGTCGAAGTCGTAGGTCTCGTAGCCGCAGTACGGCTCGGCCTTGCGCACGTCGTACGGCAGGCCGGTGGACCGCAGCACGGGGCCGGTGATGCCCAGGGCCATGCTCGCGGGCAGGCCCAGGTAGCCGACGCCCTTGAGGCGCGCCTGCAGGATCGGGTTGGCCAGCATGAGGTCCTCGAGCTGCCCGAAGTCCTTCTTCATCACCGTGATCGCGTCGCGGACCGCGTCGAGGGCGCCCGGCGGGATGTCCTGCACGACGCCGCCCGGGCGGATGTACGCGTTGTTCATGCGCAGGCCGGTGATCAGCTCGAAGACCCGGAGCACCTGCTCACGCGCGTTGAAGCCGACGATCATGATCGTCGTGGCGCCCAGCTCGTTCCCGCCGGTGGCCAGGCACACCAGGTGCGAGGCGATGCGGTTGAGCTCCATCATCATCACGCGGATGACGGTGGCCCGCTCCGGGATGTCGTCGGTGATGCCGAGCAGCTTCTCCACGGCCAGGCAGTAGCCGGCCTCCTGGAAGATGTTCGCCACGTAGTCCATGCGGGTGCAGAACGTGACGCCCTGCGTCCAGGACCGGTACTCCATGTTCTTCTCGATGCCGGTGTGCAGGTAGCCGATGCCCGCGCGGGCCTCGGTGACCGTCTCACCGTCGATCTCGAGCATGAGCCGGAGCACGCCGTGGGTCGACGGGTGCTGCGGGCCCATGTTGACGACGATGCGCTCCTCGCCGAGGCGAGCAGCCTCCTCGGCGATGTCGGACCAGTCGCCGCCGGACGCCTCGAAGGACGGCACGCCAGTGGCCTGGTCGTCGACGATGTGGCCGGTGGCCGCGGGCTTGCCCTGAGGGGATGTGTGAGGGGACATCAGCTGTACGACCTCCGCTGGTCCGCGGGCGGCACGGTGGCGCCCTTGTACTCGACCGGGATGCCCCCGAGGGGGTAGTCCTTGCGCTGGGGGTGGCCCGGCCAGTCGTCGGGCATCTGGATGCGCGCGAGCGCCGGGTGCCCGTCGAAGACGATGCCGAAGAAATCCCAGGTCTCGCGCTCGTGCCAGTCGTTCGTCGGGTAGACCCCGGTGGTGGACGGCACATGCGGGTCGGCGTCGGGGACGGCGACCTCGAGGCGCAGGCGACGGCTGTGCGTCACCGACACCAGGTGGTAGACGGCGTGCAGCTCGCGGCCCGTCTGCTCCGGGTAGTGCACGCCGGAGACGCCCAGGCTGAGCTCGAAGCGCAGGTCCTGGTCGTCGCGCAGCATCTGGGAGACCTCGACGAGGTGCTCGCGGGCCACGTGCAGCGTGAGCTCGTTGCGGTCCACGACCACCGAGGGGATCGCGTTCGCGAACCCGGTGCCGGAGGCGTCGAGCAGCTCGATGAGGATGTCGACGACCTCGTCGAACCAGCCGCCGTAGGGGCGCGGGCTCGCGCCCGGCAGCGCCACGGTCGTCACCAGTCCGCCGAAGCCGGACGTGTCGCCGGAGCCGGGGCCGCCGCCGAACATGCCGTGGCGGACCTCGATGACCTCGGGCTCGGGCGAGCCCAGCGGGCCGACGTGCTGCGAGCCGCCCTCGAGGGCCGCCTCGCTCGTGCTCTGCGCGGCCAGCGCCTCGGACGTCGTCGTGTCGCCCGGCTTCGCGGCCGCGGCCGCGCTTGCCTTCTCGGCGGACACCTCGGGGGTCTTGTCCCCCTCGGGCGCCCCGGACTTCTCACTCATGCCAGCAGGCCCTTCATGTGCGACGTCGGCGTGGCCTTGAGGGCCGCGGCCTCGGCGGCGCGGGCCGCCTCCTTGCGGTTCACACCGAGCGGCTCGGACTGGATCTGCGTGTGCAGCTCGAGGATCGCGTTGATGAGCATCTCGGGCCGCGGCGGGCAGCCGGGCAGGTAGATGTCGACGGGCACGACGTGGTCCACGCCCTGCACGATCGCGTAGTTGTTGAACATCCCGCCCGACGACGCGCACACGCCCATCGACAGGACCCACTTGGGCTCGGGCATCTGGTCGTAGACCTGCCGCACCACGGGCGCCATCTTCTGGCTCACCCGGCCGGCGACGATCATCAGGTCGGCCTGGCGCGGCGAGGCGCGGAAGACCTCCATGCCAAACCGGGAGATGTCGTAGCGGCTGGTGCCGGTCGCCATCATCTCGATCGCGCAGCAGGCCAGTCCGAACGTGACCGGCCACAACGAGCCCTTGCGGAAATACCCGACGAGGTTCTCGACCGTCGTCAGCAGGAACCCCGAAGGGGCCTCTTCGATACCCATGTCAGATCACCCCTAGTCCCACTCGAAGCCGCCGCGGCGCCACTCGTACACGAAGGGCACCGTGATGAGGGCCAGGAAGCCCAGCATCGCGATGAGCCCGAACGTGGCGAGCTCCGTGAAGTTCACGGCCCACGGGTACAGGAAGACCACCTCGATGTCGAAGATGATGAAGGTCATCGCGACGAGGTAGTACTTGATCGGGAACCGGCCGCCACCGACGGCATGCGGTGTCGGCTCGATGCCGCACTCATATGCGTCCAGTTTCGCGCGGTTGTAGCGCTTCGGCCCCAGGATCGCGCTGGCGCCCACGCCGCCAAGGGCGAGCACCGCGGCGATCCCCATCATGAAGAGGAGCGGGACGTACGGGTTGGTCATTGCTCGACTCTCCCGGTCGTGGTGGGGACACTTCCGCGCAGGACGAAAGTCAGGGATGGCTGGGGTTGCGGTCGAGCGTCTCCCGAGGTGGGGAGCCCGCGCCGGGACCTAGGTCCCGGCGTGACCCGCAGCGTTGAGGGTGTGTGCATCATGCCGCCGGCGCCAGCCGGGCGAGCGCGGAGATGGTCCGGTCGACCATGTCACCGCCCCGCGGCTCGTAGCAGTCGGACAGGAGCTTGAGCACGAAGCGCATGAGCAGCGGGCGGGGCAGCCCGTAGCGGGTGCACACGTGCATCACCTGGGGGTGCTCGATGAGCTTCACGAAGATCCGGCCGAGCGTGTAGTACCCGCCCAGGTCGTCCTTCATGCGGGTCTGGTACGCGGCCAGCGCGCGCTCACGCCCGGCGGCGGAGCCACGCGCGGCGGCCTGGACCACGGAGTCCGCGGCGAACCGGCCTGCCTGCAGCCCGTACGCGATGCCCTCGCCGTTGAACGGGCTGATCATGCCCGCGGAGTCGCCGGCGAGCATCAGGCCCCGCCCGTATAGCGGGCCCCGGTTGAAGCCCATGGGGAGCGCGGCGCCGCGCACCTCGCCGATCTGGTTCTCCGGGGTGAAGTCCCACTCGGCGGGGGCGTTGGCCATCCACTTGCGGAACAAGTCCTTGTAGTCGACCTTCGTCGCGGCGGCCGTGGAGGACACCGAGCCGAGGCCGACGTTCGCGGTGCCGTCGCCGAGGGAGAAGATCCAGCCGTAGCCGGGCATGAGGTTCGAGCGCCCCGGGGCGCCGTCCCACAGCTCGAGCTGGCTCTCCATCCATGGGTCGTCATGCCGCGGCGTGCGGAAGTACGTGCGGACGGCGACCCCCATGGGCCGGTCCATCCGCTTCTCGAGGCCCAGGCCGGTGGCGAGCCGCGCGGACACGCCGTCCGCCGCGATGACCACGGGGGCCCGGTAGGTGACGTCCTCGCCGGCGCGCTTGCCGTCGCTGCCCACGGGACGGGCGGTGACGCCGACCACGCGGCCGGTGCGCTCGTCGAGCAGCGGGCCGGTGACGTTGGTGCGCTCCAGGAGCTTGGCCCCGGCGGCGCGGGCGTGCGACGCGAGCATGTGGTCCAGGCTCATCCGCGAGCGGGCCAGCCCGTACGACGGGTAGCTCGACAGCTCGGGCCACGGCAGCTCGAGGCGGTGCCCGCCCCCGACCACGCGCAGCCCGCGGTTGCGGATCCAGCCGTCCTCCTCGCGGAGGGAGACGCCCATCGCGGCGAGCTCCTTGACCGCGCGAGGGGTCAGCCCGTCGCCGCAGACCTTGTCGCGGGGGAACTCCGCCTTCTCGAGCAGGAGGACTTCGAGGCCTGCGGAGGCACAGTGATAGGCAGCGCTTGATCCCGCAGGACCTGCGCCGACGACGATGACGTCGGCGTCATCGCTCCTTGCGTCAACCACTGTCCCGCCCTACTTGTGAAGACGTTCACATCCCAACCTGGCCGAGTGTAGCCAGGGCCACAGACCATGTCTGCGAAGGCTTACCTCACTTGCGGGCGACAGCGCGTGACGTGCGGTGTCAGGCCGCCGGGCGCACCGCGCGATGCAGCGCGACGATCCCGCCCGAGAGGTTGCGGTAGGCCACGTCGCGCCACCCGGAGGCCTTCAGCAGCCGCCCGAGGCCGAGCTGGTCGGGCCACTCCCGGATCGACTCCGCCAGGTACACGTACGCGTCCGGCTCCTTGGAGACGGCCCGCGCCACCGGCGGCAGCGCGCGCATGAGGTACTCGGTGTAGACCGTGCGGAACGGCGCCCACGTGGGGCGGGAGAACTCGCACACCACCAGGCGTCCGCCCGGGCGCGTGACCCGCAGCATCTCCTCGAGGGCCGCCTGCGTGGCCGCGACGTTGCGCAGCCCGAAGGACATCGTCACCGCGTCGAAGGACTCGTCGGCGAACGGCAAGTGCACCGCGTCGCCCGCGACGAAGCCCAGGTCCGGGCGCCGGCGCTTGCCCACGCCCAACATGCCCAGCGAGATGTCGCACGGGACCACATGCACCCCGGAGTCGGCGAGCGGCTCGCTCGACGTGCCCGTGCCCGCGGCCAGGTCGAGCACGCGCTCGCCCGGCTGGGCCCCCACGGCCGCGAGCGTGGCACGGCGCCAGTAGCGGTCCTGGCCGAGGGAGATCACGTCGTTCGTGAGGTCGTAGCGGCGGGCGACGCCGTCGAACATCGCGGCGACCTCACGAGGGTCCTTCTCAAGACTGGCGCGTGGCATGCGCCCATCGTCTCAGGTCTGCGGCGGTGGGACGTACCCTGATCGCGATGACCAGCACCATGCCCGACGCCGTCCCGCACCCGCTCGTGGTCCGGACGGTGCCGCTCGACGACCTCCCCAGCCGGTCCGGCGCCAGTGCCGACCCCGCCGACCTGCTCGGCCTGCTGCCCGCGGACGCGCCCCTCGCCTGGGTGCGACGCGGCGACGGCATCGTCGGCTGGGGTGAGGCGCTGCGGGTCGAGGTCGCCGGGCATGACCGGTTCGCCGACGCCGAGCGCGCCTGGCAGGAGCTGCTCGCGCACGCCATCGTGCGCGACGAGGTCGACCTGCCCGGAACCGGCCCCGTGGCCTTCGCGTCCTTCGCGTTCGACGAGGACTCCGCCGCGGGCGGGGTGCTCGTGGTGCCGCGGGTCGTCGTCGGCCGCCGCGGCGCCCGGAGCTGGCTCACCACCATCGACACCGGCGCCACACTGCGCGCCACCCCCACCCTCGCCGAGCTCGCCACCCCGCAGCCCGAGCCCGTGCGCCCCGGGAACGTCTCCTACACCGACGGCGCGGTGCGCTCCGAGGACTGGCTGTCCGTGGTCGAGAACGGCGTCGCGGCGATCCGCGCCGGCGAGGTCGACAAGGTCGTCCTGGCCCGCGATGTGTACGCCACGACCAGCGAGCCGCTCGACGTGCGGTGGCCGCTGCGGCGCCTCGCCGCGCGCTACCCCTCGTGCTGGACGTTCAGCGTCGACGGCCTGATCGGCGCCACGCCCGAGCTGCTGGTCCGCTCCGAGAAGGGCCTGGTCACCTCGCGGGTGCTGGCCGGGACGATCCGGCGCACCGGCGACGACGACGCCGACGTGGCCCGCGCCGCGACGCTCGCGCACTCGTCGAAGGACCTCGAGGAGCACGAGTACGCCGTGTCCTCCGTCGCCGACGCGCTCGCGCCGTTCTGCACCTCCACCAACGTGCCCGACGTGCCGTTCGTGCTGCACCTGCCCAACGTGCTGCACCTGGCCTCCGACGTCACAGGGGTCCTCGCGGCGAACCCGTCGAGCCTCGCGCTCGCCGCCGCGCTGCACCCCACCGCCGCGGTGTGCGGCACCCCCACCGCCGCGGCGGCCCGGCTCATCAGCCGTATCGAGGGCATGGAGCGCGACAGGTACGCCGGCCCCGTGGGCTGGCTCGGCGCCGACGGCGACGGCGAGTGGGGCATCGCGCTGCGCTCCGCGCACGTCGACCCGCAGGACCCGCGCCGGGTGCGGCTGTTCGCGGGCTGCGGGATCGTCGCCGCCTCCGAGCCCTCAGCGGAGCTCGCCGAGTCCGAGGCCAAGCTGGTGCCGATGCGCGACGCGCTCGGCGCCGACTAGCGGCGCCGAGCGCGTCACGCGTCACGGCTGGGCTGACCCGACGGGTCAGTTCCGGTTCTGCTGCTCCTGCTGCTGCTGGAACCACTCCCAGAGCTGCTCCGGGGTGACATCCGAGCCGTTCTGCTCCAACCCTGGCTGGGTGGAGCTGTTCGGCGTCTGGGTGGGGGCGCTCGTCGGGGTCTCCTGACGCGTGGCGAGTGTCGCCTCGACATCCTTCGTCTGGCCGTCCCGCACCAGCGTCAGGGTGACCTTGGAGCCGGAGGTCAGCTCCCGCACGTACGCCGTGAGGGACTCGGCGCCCGCCACCGGCTTGTCGTCGATGGCCACGATCACGTCGCCCTGCTGGACGCCGGCCTCTGCCGCGGGCGAGCCCGCGGTCACCGCCTGCACCACAGCGCCGCGACGCGTGACGCCGTCCGCCGTGGCCGTGCCGTCCGTCATCGAGACCCCGAGGAACGCGTGCTCCGCGGAGCCCGAGTCGATGAGCTGGGTGCCGATCTGCTTGGCCAGGTTGACCGGGATCGCGAAGCCCAGGCCGATCGACCCCGACTCGCTGGACAGCGTGGCGATCGAGGACGTGATGCCGATGACCAGGCCCTGGCCGTCGAACAGCGGGCCGCCGGAGTTGCCCGGGTTGATGGCCGCGTCAATCTGGATGGCGTTGGTGACGGCCTCGCCGCCGGACTCCGACGTCGACACCGGGCGGTCCACCGCCGAGACGATGCCGGTGGTCACCGTGTTGGACAGGCCGAGCGGGTTGCCGACCGCCATGACGGCCTCGCCGACGGTCACATCGTCCGAGTCGCCCAGCGTCGCGGGATCCAGGTCGTCCGGGGCGTCCAGCAGGCGGATCACGGCGAGGTCGGTGGCCGAGTCGGTGCCGACCACCTCGGCCTGGAACAGCCGGCCATCAGTCAGCGTCACCTCGATGCCGCCGTCGACGGCGTCGCCGACCACGTGATCGTTGGTGAGGATGTTGCCGCTGTCGTCGATGATGACGCCCGAGCCCTGGCCAGCGCCGCTCTGGGTCTGCACCGCGATCGCGACGACCGAGGCCTGCACCGCCGAGGCCACCCGCTCCCAGTCGGGGTTCTCCACAGTGGAGCCCTTGACGGGCGCGGACGGCGACGCGGACGAGCCCTGGCCGATCGTCGCCAACGACGAGCTGGACCCGTTGTCGTCACGCAGCACGAGCGCCATCAGGCCTGCCGTCACGATGCTCGCGAGCAGCGCGGCGGCGATGGCCACGCCGACGAGCGGGCCCCAGATGGACCGGCGCTGCGGGGGTTGGCCGCCCGGGCCGCTGGGCTGACCGGGACCGCCTGGCTGACCGGGACCGCCTGGCTGACCGCCGGACGGCGGTGGCGCCTGTCCGCCGGGTGGCGGGGCCTGCCCTGGCATCCCGCCCTCACCGCCGGACCATCCGCCCTGGCCGCCGCGCTCGGACGGCGCCGCGGGGTGCGGCGGTGAGAACGGGTTGGTCGGATGCGGGGGCTGCTGGCCGTGCTGGCCGGGCTGGCCCTGGTGGCCGGGCTCGCGCTGCTGGGCGGTGGGGCGAAGAACCTGCGTGTCCGCCTCGTGCGGCTCGGCGGGGCGCTGCTGCTCGGCGGGGCGCTGCGGCTCGGCAGGCTGCTGCGGCTCGTCGGGCTGAGCCGAGCGTGGGTCGTCCGGGGTGCTCATGGGTGGCCTCCTTAGTGCCCACCATGAGACATGTCGGCGCTGGGCGCATCCTTCAGGATTCCTGGGAACCGGCTAAGAATCGACCTCGCGTCATGGCGGTGCCCGCCACCTGGGAGAACGCTCGCAGATCAGGTGAGCGAGCGGCGGATCGCGTCGTCGGCGGCGGCCCCGAGCCGTGCCATCAGAGCGCGCCGTCCGACACGGTCCACACGCACCTCCACCACGCTGACCCCCGTGCCGGGCGCCGCGAGCGCCGGGGCCAGCCCCTCGACGTCGGTGACCCGGGTGTGGCGCACCCCGTAGGCCGCGCACAGCGCCGAGAGGTCCGCGCCGTGCGGTGTCGCGAAGACGCGTTCGAACACGTCGGCGTGCTCAGGCGCCCCGTGCTCGAGCGTGGAGAAGATCGACCCGCCGTCGTCGTTCGCGACCACGATCTGCAGGTCCACGGCCGGCTCGAATGGACCGCGCAGCAGTCCGCCCGCGTCGTGCAGGAAGGTCAGGTCGCCGAGCAGAGCGCGCACCCGGCGCCGGGGCAGCGCGAGCGCGACGCCGAGGGCAGTCGAGACGAACCCGTCGATGCCCGCGAGCCCACGGTTGGCCAGCACGGTGCGGGGCTCGTCCCAGGCGGCCACCAGGTCGAGGTCCCGGACGGGGTTGCTGGAGCCGATCACCAGCACGTCGTCGGCGTGCGTGGCCCGGGCCACGTCACGGGCGAGCGCCGGGCCACTGACACGGGTGCCGCTGCGGGACGGGGGCGTCGGCGCGTCGAGCACCTCGTCGATCGCGGTGAGCGCCGCCTTGCCCGCGGCCTGCCATGCGGCGAGCCAGCTGGGCGGGCCTGCATGCGGGTCGGCGCCGGCGCGCATCCGGGCGGGGACTGCGGTGTGCGCCTCGGCGGCCCGGCGCATCGCGTCGGGCCAGTCGCGGCCCGAGGGCGCGATGACGACGACCTCGACGTCCGCGCGGCCGAGCAGGTGCTGCACCGGGCGCGTGAGGGTGGGCCGGCCGAGCACCACGGCCCGGCGCACCGCTCCCCCGAGCTCCGCATGGGTCAGCAGCAGTCGGTGCGCGGGGACCGCGTGGGGGCTGCCGAGGGCGCCGGAGGACGGCTCGGCGAGCAGCGGCCACCCGTTCGCCTCCGCGAGCTCGCGGGCCGCGGGACCGGCCCCATCGCCCGCGACCACCACCGTGGGCAGGTCGGTCGCGCGGCGCGCGGTTCCCGCCGGGCGGGCGGCGGCGGCCACGTCCGCCACCGCGCCGGCCTCCGCCACATCCACGGCGGCCACGTCCCCGACGACGCGGGGCGGGACCCACGTGAGGCCGTCCGCGCTCGGCTCAGGCCACGCGGAGCCCAGCGGGACGAGCGGCTCCCGGAAGGCCAGGTCGAGATGGACGGGGCCGGGGTCCGCGCTGCGGGCGCCCGTCGCGGCGGCGACCGCCCGGGAGAGCAGGTTGCGCAGGTCGGCGGCCTCGCCGGGCCGGCCGGTGGGCGCGGGCACGTCGGCGGCCAGGCGCGTCGACGTGCCGAAGATGCCGGCCTGGGTGGTGGTCTGGTTGGCGCCCGTGCCGCGCAGCTCATGCGGGCGGTCGGCGGTGAGCAGGATGAGCGGCAGCCCCGCGTGGTGCGCCTCGAGCACTGCGGGGTGCAGGTTCGCCACCGCCGTGCCGGAGGTCGTCACGACGACCACGGGCCGCCGGTCGCCGATCGCGTCATGGGCCTTGGCCAGGCCCAACGCGAGGAAGCCGGCAGCGCGCTCGTCAGTGCGCACATGCAGCCGGATCGCCGGCGCGCCGACGGGACGATCCCCGTCTGGCCGGGCCGCGTCGGCCAGCGCGTACGCGAGCGGCGCGCTGCGGGAGCCCGGCGCCAGGACCGCGTCGCGCACGCCGAGGGCCGCGAGCGCCTGCACCAGGACCCGCGCCGCCGTGGTGGCGGGGGCGTCGGGGTCGTCGGCGGGGCGCGGGCCCGGCGTGGAAGTGCGTGTCCCGGTCCCACCGTAAACCGGGGCCGGGGCGTGGCCCGCCATCGACGGCCCGCGTCAGACGCGGCGCGCGCCGCCCGCCGCCGCCCCCCCCCCGCCCCCCCCCCCCCCCCCCCCCCCCCCCCCCCCGCCCCCACGGCCCCCCCCCCCCCCCGCCCCGCCCCCCCCCCGGGACGGCGCCCCGCGGCCTGCCCCGCCACCGGCAGCCGCGGGCCCGCCGGGGCGGCCGGGCGATCGCGGTGTCCACGTCCCACCCGCCGTTGGCGTCCACCCGGATCGCGCCGGCCGGCCCGAGGGCGTCGCGCACCGCCTCGAGCCGTTCCACCTCGTCACGCTCGGACTGCCCCGGCTCGGCGGCGACGGCGGCGAGCAGCGCGGCGTCCACCACGGGACGGCGCACGGCGATCTGCCCGTCCACCGGCAGCAGCGGGTCGGCGGTGACGTCGGCGGTGAGGAGCTGGGCAGTGGCGAGCCCGCACGCGTACGGCAGATCCGGCAGCGCGGCCGCGAGCGCGAGGCCCGCGGCGAGCCCCACGGAGGTCTCCAGCGCGGAGGAGACCACGACGGGCAGCCCCACCTCGGCGGCGAGGTCGAGGCAGGCGCGCACCCCGCCGAGCGGCTGCACCTTGAGCACCACGATGTCCGCGGCCTCGGCGCGGACCACGGCGAACGGGTCCTCCGCGCGGCGGATGGACTCGTCGGCGGCGATCGGGACATGCGTCGCGCGGCGCACGGCGGCCAGTCCGGGCACGTCGGCCACGGGCTGCTCGGCGTACTCGAGGCCTCCCGCGGCGCGGTCGAGCACCCGCAGGCGGGCGATCGCGGTGTCCACGTCCCACCCGCCGTTGGCGTCCACCCGGATCGCGCCGGCCGGCCCGAGGGCGTCGCGCACCGCCTCGAGCCGTTCCACCTCGTCACGCTCGGACTGCCCCGGCTCGGCGACCTTCACCTTGGCGGTGCGGCAGCCGCCCGAGGCACTGACGATGCGGTGCGCCGTCGCGGCGTCCACGGCGGGCACTGTGACGTTCACGGGGATCGAGGCGCGCACCGGGGCGGGCCAGCCCACCTCGGCGGCCTCCCGCGCGGCCCGCAGCCAGCTCGCGGACTCGGCGGCGTCGTAGTCCCAGAACGGGCTGAGCTCGCCCCAGCCGGCAGGCCCCTGCCACAGCATCCCCTCGCGCACGGTGATGCCCCGGAACCGGGTGCGCATCGGGATCTGGAAGACGTGCGGGGCGGCGGGTTCGAGGGGCACGGCCCCAGCCTAGGAGGGCCATCCCGGGGGCTCGAACCGGCGCCGCGGGGCCAGGCGACGCAGGTCCGCTGGCTAGGGTGTGGGACGTGAGCGACCTCCCCCCTCAGGTGTCCCAGACCTTCGACCCGACGCGCTGGCGCGCCGTCGCCGGCTTCGAGGACCTCACCGACCTCACGTACCACCGGGGCGTCGAGCGCACGTCCGGGCCCGACGGGGCCAGCGAGCGCGACCTGCCCGTGGTGCGCGTGGCCTTCGACCGGCCCGAGGTCCGCAACGCGTTCCGCCCGCACACCGTCGACGAGCTCTACCGCGTGCTCGACCACGCCCGGATGAGCTCCGACGTGGGCACCGTGCTGCTCACCGGCAACGGGCCCAGCCCGAAGGACGGCGGCTGGGCGTTCTGCTCTGGCGGCGACCAGCGCATCCGCGGCCGCGACGGCTACCGCTACACGTCCGACCCGGACGCCGAGCACGCCGACGCCATCGACCCCGCGCGCGCGGGCCGCCTGCACATCCTCGAGGTGCAGCGCCTGATCCGCACCATGCCCAAGGTGGTCGTCGCGGTGGTGGGCGGCTGGGCCGCCGGGGGCGGGCACTCGCTGCACGTCGTCGCCGACCTCACGATCGCCTCGCGCCAGCACGCGCGGTTCATGCAGACCGACGCCAACGTCGGCTCATTCGACGGCGGCTACGGCTCGGCGCTGCTCGCCCGCCAGGTGGGGCAGAAGCGCGCCCGGGAGATCTTCTTCCTCGCCCGCGAGTACTCGGCCGAGGACGCCCTCGCGTGGGGCGCCGTCAACGACGTCGTCGACCACGACCAGCTCGAGGACGCCGCGCTGGAGTACGCGCGCATCATCGCCACCAAGTCGCCGCAGGCCATCCGGATGCTGAAGTTCGCGTTCAACCTGGCCGATGACGGGCTGGCCGGCCAGCAGGTCTTCGCGGGCGAGGCCACGCGGCTCGCCTACATGACGGATGAGGCCGTCGAGGGGCGCGACGCGTTCCTGCAGCGCCGGGACCCGGACTGGTCCGGCTTCCCGTACGCGTACTGAGCCCGGTCAGCGCTCCGTGAATGCCCAGGCGGCGACGTCGAGGACCTGGCTGACCAGCAGCACGCCCCCCAGCAGCAGTGCGAGCAGCACGGCCCCCGCGGCGAGCACCGCCGCGACGCCGTGGTTGTCGTGCTCGATGGCCTCATGCGAGTCGAGAGTTGTCATGCGACCAGCCTGACGACGACGCCGCCGCGCCACATCGGCCCACCGGCCGAGGCCCGGGGCGCGCGCCTCCACCCGGCCGAGGGCGCCGCATCAGCCCCCAGGCGCACCCGCCGCACGCCAGGTCCACCCTGGGCAGGACAACCCACGCGCCGGCGACGCGCGCCAGCGGCGTCAGCTGACGGTGAGCGAGCCCTTCCCGGCCGGGATCAGCTCGACCCAGGTGTTGCCCGGCGCGAGGGTCACCGAGGCGCCGTCGGCCGTGACGAGGCGCAGCGGCGCGTCCGGCGCGTCCTTCTGCCAGCGGGCCGCGATCGTCTGGCCGCCGGTGGCCACGACGGCGTCGCCCGAGCCCACGAGCGAGTAGGTCGGCACCGCGGCTCCGCCCTGCGCGCCATATCCGGTGTCCGGGTGGTCGGCGGTGATCGCCACGACGTTCGTCGCCGAGAGCCGGGCTCCGCTCGCGGCGGTGGCCGGGTTCGACCCCTCGGAGCGGAGCCAGGCCGTGCCGTCCCACGTCCAGCTCGGGCTGGACGCCGCCGAGAGCCGGAACGCGAGCGGGGCCGCGGGCGTGCCGCCCGTGACCGCCGAGGCGCGCTCCGGGCTGCGGGCGAAGTCGAACTGCTCCTGCGGCGCGGCCTGGTGCTCGCCGTCCACCTGGTCCCAGAACGCCTGCGGGTTGCCGTACACGTTGTGCGGCGCCGACCGCGCGCTCACCCGGTACATGCCCGCGACACCGCGGTCATGGCTGAGGGATTGCACCCCGGAGGCGACGACCTCGTCGAGGATCCCGGGCTGGCCGCCCGAGTACGCGAGCAGCCCGTGCAGCGGGGCCACGATCAGCGGGTCCATCGGGCGCACCGAGCGGATAGGGCCGACCTCGCCCGGCGTCTGCGAGTGGAAGACCGCGACGAACCGCGACACGTCGAACTCGACGATCGTCTCCCAGACGACGTCGGCCTGCTCGAGCCCCGCCTGCGGCCGCGCCACAGCCGTGTTCTCGATCTTCACCGCGAGCGCGGGCCGGGCGGCGGGCTCCCCCGCGACGCCGGTGAGCGGCCACGTCACGGGAATCACCGGCGCGGGCGCGGCGGCCTTCGCGGCCTCGATCGTCGGGGGGACGACCACGGGCTCCTCGATGCGCGGCATGGGCGCCGGCGAGCTGCAGGCCGCGAGCAGGAGCACTGCCGCAAGCCCCCAGCCGGTGACCGCCGTCGTGTGTGCCGCTCGTGCCCTGCGCATGAATCCCCCTTGTCGCGGCGTCGCGCCGCGGTCAGCTGACGGTGACGGAGCCCGACTCGTTCGGGACGAGCTCGACCCAGGTGTTGCCCGGAGCCAGTGTGACGTTCGATCCGTCGGCTGTGGTGAGGGTGAGCGGCGCGTCGGTGGCCGACTTGGACCACGTCGCCGTGAGGGTCTGGCCGCCCGAGGCCACCAGCGCCTCGCCGGAGCCGACGAGCTTGGTCTCCGGGACGGGGCTGCCGGCCGGGTCGACGGTGCCCGAGTCGACGAGCTCCACGCGCAGCACCACGACGTTGGCGGCGGACAGCCGCGCGCCCGAGGCCGCAGTCGCCGGGACGCCCGACTCGGAGCGCAGCCATGTGGACGTGGCGGCGTCCCAGTCCCATCCCGGGTTCGAGTACGACGAGATGTGGACCGCCACGGACGACGCGGGCGTGCCGGCGGTCACGGCGCTCGACTGGGCCACGGCGCGCGCGAAGCTGAACTGCTCCGCGGGCAGGTTCTGGTGGTCGGCGTCGGCCTGCTCCAGGAACGTCGACAGGAAGCCGAACACGTTGTGCGGCGCCTTGGCCGTGGAGGCGCGGTAGAAGCCGTCGTCACCGCGGTCGTGGCTGAGGATCTGCACACCCGAGTCGGCCAGCGCCGTCACGAAGCCCGCCTGGCCGCCGGAGAACGCCACCAGGCCCTTGAGCGGCGCGGTGATGGCGGGGTCCATCGGGCGGATCGAGCGGATCGGCCCGACCTCGTCGGGGATCTGCGAGTTGAACACGGCCACGAACCGGGTCACGCCGCCCTCGACGACCTGCTCCCAGACCACGTCGGCCTGGTCCAGGCCCGTCTGGGGGCGGACCTCCTTCGGGTTCTCGATCTTCACCGCGACGGCGGGGCGGATCACCACGTCGTCGGCGGCGACCCCCGTGAGCGGCCAGCGCTCGGGGACCACCGGCTCGGGGGCAGAGCCCTTCGCGGCGTCGATCACGGCGTCAGCGGTCACCGGGTCGCTGGGCGCGCCCGATCCGCACGCGCCGAGCGCGAGGCTGGCTCCGAGGGCCAGCAGGGCTGCGGCGCGGACACGACGGGCAGCCGGCGACCTCCGCAGACGGGCTGTCACAGTCACGGCTGAACTCCTTCCGCGGCCCGGCCGGGCTGCCGGGCGACCGCCACACTGTAGAGCCCCGACCTAGGCTGGCGGGGTGAGCCGTGCCGTCCACCTGCTGCCCGTGTCCCCGTCCCCGTCTGGCCTCCCTGCGCTGATGTCGGCGCTGGCGGCGGCTCTCGACGGCTCCGGACCGGCCGTCCTGCCGGTCTCCGAGGAGGCCGTGGGCGCGCCGTCCGACGCGGGCCTGACGGCGCCGGGGGACGTGGCGGTGGTGATCCGGACCTCGGGCTCCACCGGCGCCCCGCGCGGCGTGCTGCTCGCCGCGTCGGCCCTGCGCGCGTCGGGCGAGGCGACGGCGGCCCGGCTCGGCGGCCATGGGCGGTGGCTGCTCGCGCTGCCCACCGAGCATGTGGCAGGCCTGCAGGTTGTGGCGCGCTCGCTGCTCGCGGGGACGACGCCCGTCGTCATGCCCGCCGGCCCGTTCCGCGCCGAGGCGTTCGCGCGTGCCGTCGAGTCCTTCGACGCGGGAGGCCCCGCGTCCGGGCGCCGGTACACGTCCCTGGTGCCGACCCAGCTCCACCGACTGCTCGACTCCCCCGCCGGCCTCGAGGCGCTGCGCACCTTCGACGCTGTGCTGCTCGGCGGCGCCGCGGCGTCGCCGGCGATGGTCGAGTCGGCGCGCGGCGCGGGGGGGCGGGTGCTGACGACGTACGGGATGAGCGAGACGTGCGGGGGCTGCGTGTACGACGGCGAGCCGCTGGACGGCGTGCGCGTGGACGTCGACCCCGACGGCCGCGTGCTGCTGGCCGGCCCGGTGCTCGCCGCCGGGTACCTGGGGCGGCCCGACCTCGACGCGGAGGCGTTCGTCCTGCGCGACGGCGTCCGGTGGCTGCGCACGAGCGACCTCGGCGAGCTCGTGGCCGACGACGTCAGCGGCGCGCCCCGGCTGCGCGTGCTGGGCCGTGTCGACGACGTCATCGTCACCGGGGGCGCGAAGGTCGCGCCCGCCGCCGTGGAGGGCGTGCTGCACACCCTCGCCACCGTCGCAGAGGCATGTGTGGTGGGGGTCGCCGACGCCGAGTGGGGGCAGGCCGTCACAGCTGTGGTCGTGCCGCGCCCCGGCTCTGACGGCCCGACGCTCGCCGAGGCGCGGACCGCCGTGACCGCGGCACTCGGCCCCGCCGCCGCGCCCCGGCGCCTGCTCGTGG
This sequence comes from Cellulomonas timonensis, assembly GCF_900046455.1. GTDB lineage: Bacteria > Actinomycetota > Actinomycetes > Actinomycetales > Cellulomonadaceae > Cellulomonas_A > Cellulomonas_A timonensis. The sequence goes on along the minus strand of NZ_FCOT01000009.1, from coordinate 76,689 downwards.
TCGGGTCGCTGCCGGTGCGCGGGCCCGGCAAGGTCGACCGCCGGGCCGTCGCCGAGGGTGTGGCCGCCGCCCTCGCCGAGCATCTGGACGCCCCCGAGGACGACGCCGGCCACGGGGCTGTGGCGCGTCAGCCCGGCGGCGCCCGGTAACGTCCGGGGGGAACCCACGTCCGCACCGGCTCGCCCGGCGCACCCGCCCGCCCATCTGGCCCCGTCCACGATCGGCGACCGAACAGGAGCACGATGGCCACCTCGTCCGAGTGGATCGCGGGCGCCCGCCCCCGCACCCTGCCCGCAGCCGCGGCGCCCGTGCTGGTGGGCACGGGCGCCGCCGCGCAGCTGGGCGCCGAGAACCTGCTCCGCGGGCTGCTCGCCCTGGGCGTCGCGCTCGCCCTCCAGGTGGGCGTCAACTACGCGAACGACTACTCCGACGGGGTGCGCGGCACCGACACCGACCGGGTGGGCCCGATGCGGCTCACCGCCACCGGGCTCGCCCGGCCGGCGCAGGTCAAGTGGGCGGCCTTCGCGGCCTTCGGCGTCGGCGCCGTGCTGGGCGCCGGGCTCGTGGCGCTGTCCGGCCAGTGGTGGCTGCTCGCGGTGGGCGCGCTGGCCATCGCCGCCGGCTGGTTCTACACCGGCGGCTCGCGCCCCTACGGCTACCGGGGGCTCGGCGAGGTCGGGGTCTTCGTGTTCTTCGGCCTGGTCGCGGTGCTCGGCACCACCTACACGCAGGCCGGGCGGATCTCGTGGCCCGCGGTGGCGGGCGCCGTCTCCATCGGGCTCATCGCGTGCGCGCTGCTCATGGTCAACAACCTGCGCGACATCCCCACCGACGTGCTGGCGGGCAAGCGCACCCTCGCGGTGCGCTTGGGCGACTTCCGCGCACGGCGCGCGTACGCCGCGATGGTCGTGCTGCCCATCGTCCTGGGCGTCGCCTGCGCGTTCGCCGCCCCCTGGTCGCTGCTCGTGCTGCTGCTGGTCCTCCCCGCGGGGCTGCTCGCGTTCACCGTGCTCGTCGGAGCCCGCGGGTTCGCGCTCGTGCCCGTGCTGGCAGGCACCGGCGTCTACGAGCTCGGCTTCGGCGTGCTGCTCGGCCTCGGGCTCGCGCTCTAGCCGACGTCATCCAGCCGGCTCGGCATGCCCACCCACAGGCGGAGGGTGATGGAGCCCAGGGGTGGACGCGCCGGGACTGGCGCCCGACGGACGCTGGGGCCATGACCCTTTACGTCCACGGCCGACGCGCACGATCGAGCCGTCACCGCGCTCTCGCTGTGATCGCCGCGCTCGCGATCGCGCTCGCGGCCGGCGTGCTGCTCGCCGTGTTGCGGGCGAACGCCTCCGGCGGCGCCGGGGGAACCGCAGGCGCTGCGACCACTGCCGACCTCACGCCAGGCTCAGACGCCATCGTGCCGGTGGACGCGGCCGATCCCGCGCTCGAGGGCGTCGACACCGAGCTGGCCCGCCGCGTCACCGAGGCGCAGGCCGCCGCGGCCGATGACGGGGTGGTCCTGACGATCACCTCCGCGAAGCGCTCGGCCGAGGAGCAACAGGCGCTCGTCGACGCGGCGATCACCCGGCACGGCTCGCAGGAGGAGGCGTCCAAGTGGGTGCTGCCCCCGGAGTCGTCGAGCCATGTGCTGGGCTTGGCGGTGGACGTGGGCCCCACCGAGGGGGCGCTGTGGCTGGGAGAGCACGGGCTCGACTTCGGCCTGTGCCGCACCTACGCCAACGAGATGTGGCACTTCGAGATGCTCCCCGCCGACGAGCCGGCGTGCGCCCCGATGCATGAGGACTCGTCCGGGGGATGGTGACCGTCGGGCCGCCAGGGGCGCGTCGTTACGCCGTGCCCCGCTCGCGCTCTGCCGCGTCGAGGGCGGCGTCCTCCACGTCGGCGTCCCGGGGGGCGGAGGACCCGGAGCGAGCGGCCCGGGCCTCGGCGCGCTTGGCCAGGTGGAGCGCCGCCGCGTCGCGCTGGTTGCCCATTAGCACGTAGGACAGCGCCCACGCGATGATCGCGGCGACCACGATGGCGAGCCACGATCCCATCCCCACCCACACGAGCAGGGCGAGGGCCGCGGCGAAGAGGCCGAGCCTCCACAGGGTGTACGTCACGACTGGCACGCGACCAGGGTATGCCGCCAACGCCGCGCGGGTGGACGGCCGCGACGACCGGCCGGGCTCCGCGCGAACTAGGCTGAGGCGATGCGCAACCTCCTCGCCCTCGCAGCGGTCGCACTCATCGTCTACACGATCTTCGACGTGCTGCGCAGCGACGAGGCCGAACGGTTCGGCGTCCACAAGCTGATCTGGCTGGCCTTCATCGTGGTGCTCCCCGTGGTGGGCTCGATCGCCTGGCTCGTGATGCGCCAGATGGCCCGGTCGTCCCGCACCGCGGGCCCCGCCGGCTCTCCGCGGACGATGGCCGCGCCCGCCCCGGACGACGACCCGGAGTTCCTCTGGCGGCTCGAGCAGCAACGCCGCCGGGCCGACCGCGAGCGGTCAGGGGAGCACCCGGACGAGCCGCGACCCGAGGCCTGAGCCTCCGCTCACAGCCCTGAGTACTCACAGCCCCGAGTACGAGTGCAGCCCGTTCGGGATCAGGTTGACGACGGTGAAGTTGGCGATCACGGCGGCGTAGCCGACGAAGACGAAGTACGAGGCGCGACGGCCGCTCCACCCACGCGTCGTGCGGGCGTGCAGGTACGCGGCATACACGACCCACGCCACGAAGGTTCCGACCTCCTTCGGGTCCCATCCCCAGTACCGGCCCCAGGCGTGCTCGGCCCAGATGGCGCCGCCGACCAGCGCGAACGTCCACCCCACGAACCCGATGGCGTTGAGCCGGAACGACTGCGCCTCGAGCGCGCGCGGTGAGGGCACGCTGCGCAGCCACGCCCACGCGGGACCGGTGACACGCCAGCGGTGCAGCGCGCGGCGCAGGCCGTCGGCCCGCCGCCAGGGCTGCTCGAGGTGGCTGCGGCCGGTCTCCCGGGAGTCCTTGAGCACCTGCAACGCGGCTGCGGCGAACGCCACGGTGAACACGCCGGTGGCCAGGATCGCGACGCCGACGTGCAGCACCAGCCAGTAGCTGTCCAGGGCGGGCTGCACGGCGTCCGCCTGGATGAAGAAGACCAGGAGCGCGAAGGCGAGGGCCAGCACCGAGATGCCCAGCACGACGACGCCGACGAACGGGATGAAGCGCTTGCGCTCGATGAAGACGAGCACCGCGACGGCGGTGAGCACGCCCACGAGCGTGAACTCGTACATGTTGGCCGTCGGCGAGCGGCCCGCGGCGACACCCCGCGTGATGATCCCGGCGAGGAGCAGCACCCCGCCGAGCAGCGTCGTCGTGCGGGCGATGCCGGACGCCTTGGCCCCGTCGCCGGCGGGCAGGTCGTCGACTGCAGCCTCCCGGGACACGCCGCCGGCAGCCGACGGTGCGCCAGCGCCCACCTGCGCGGGCTCGGGGGCCTCCGCGCGGGAGGACACCTCGGCCTGCCGGGCGAGCGCGAATGTGTACGCGAGGAGCGCGATCGTCAGTGCGGTCGCGGAACCCCACACGAGCAACGTGCTCAGGTCGCCGACTGTCATCTCTGGGCCTCTTCTGCGGGTCGTGCCGGGGCGGGGTGGACGGGTGCGTCGTTGCTGGTGGCGTCCTGCGGGCCAGTCTGATCTGGGAGTGCGGTGAGCACGCGGTCGAGCTCGTCCTGCAGGCCGATGTCGTCGCTGCGGGCGAGCGCCCCGGCCGTGACCACTGTACGGAGCGGGTCGTCGCCGTCCACGGCGGCGCGGACCCACACCCGGCGGCGCGGCACGAACAGCGACGCGCACAGGCCGGCGATGGCGAGCACCGCGAACACCAGCAGGTAGGGCAGCGCGGGGTCGTGGCGCAGGTCGAGCGCGACGAAGCGCGGGACATTCTCGAACGTCAGGGTGCCGAGGCCGTCGGGCAGGTCCACCGTCTCGCCGGGGCGCACGTGCAGCGTCACGGGCTGCCCCTGGTCGTCCAGCGCCTGCGTCATGTCGGTGTCGTCGAGCTGGTAGACGTTCTGCGGGATGCCGGTGTCCAGGCCCAGGTCGCCCGACCACACCGCGAGCACCAGCACCGGGTCGCGGGGCTGCGGGTCCACCGACCGCCAGATCGTCTCGGTGAGCTGCTGCGCGGTGGGCAGCAGCGAGCCCACCAGCCCGATCTGCTCCTGGCCGCCGGAGACGTCCGGCACCTTGATGACGCCCTGCGACGTGTACACGGTGTCCTGCGGCAGGAACGGGACGGCGCCGGCGAACGCCACCTCGCCCGCGGCGTCGCGCACCACGACCTGCGGCGCGTACCCGTTGCCCTGGAGGTAGACCTTCGCCCCGCCCGCCGTGAGCGGGTGGTTCACCTTGATGGTGGCGGCCTCGGCGTCGGATCCCGGCTCGTCGAGGGTCACCTCGGCCAGGAAGTCGCGCGACTGCAGCGTCGCCGGGTCGAAGCGGGACGTGAAGCTGTCGAGCGTGAGCCGGAAGGGCACGAGGCTCTCGGGCTCGAACGCGATGCCGGACTCGAAGGTGTCGTAATCCGTCTGCGCGTTCACGAACGTGCCGCCCTCGACCAGCAGCACCTGGCCGCGGAAGTGCAGCATCTGCCCGGTCGCCACCGACACCAGCAGCCCCACCAGCGCCAGGTGGAAGACGAGGTTGCCCGACTCGCGCAGGTAGCCGCGCTCACCCGACACGGACCACACTCCGGCCCGCTCCTCGCGCACCTCGGTGCGGAACCGCGGCAGAGGCCCTCCCCCGCGCAGCGTCCGCTCGGCCGCGCGGACCACCTGCTCGGGGCTCGCGGACGACTCCGCGGAGCCCTGGGCCGGGAACCTGTCGAACCGGCGAGGCGTGCGCGGCGGACGGGCCCGCAGCGCCCGCAGGTGCACCTTGGCGCGCGGCAGGATGCAGCCCACGAGCGAGATGAACAGCAGAAGGTAGATCGCGGAGAACCAGGCCGACGTGTAGACGTCGAAGAAGCCGAGCCGCTCGAGCCACGGCCCGCTCGCCGGGTGGTCCAGCAGATACTGCGCGACGTCCGCCGGGGCCTGGGGCCGCTGCGGGAACACCGATCCGGGCACCGCGGCCACGGCCAGCAGCATGAGCAGCAGCAGCGCGACCCGCATGCTGGTGAGCTGCCGCCACACCCAGCGCAGCCAGCCGACGGCCCCGAGGCGGGGCAGGGCCACCGGCGCCGCGTCGTCGGCCGAGAACGCGTCGTCCAGCCCCTCAGGCGTGTACGTGGTCGTGCGGTCGTCGCTCATCACACCACCGGGACGAAGAGGTCGGAGCCTGTGAGCAGGCCTTGGAGCCACACCGCCCACGACGCCCACAGGCCGGTGGCCAGGGCGATCCCGAGCACCACGAGCAGCCCGCCGCCGATCCGCATGACGGCGAGCCGGTGGCGGCGCAGGAAGTCGAGAGCGCGGCGGCTGCGCGTGGCGCCGAGGGCGAGGAGCAGGAACGGCAGGCCGAGCCCCAGGCAGAACGCGACGGACAGCACGGCGCCGCGCCCGGCGGAGCCGCCGTCCAGGGACAGCGCGGTGATGGCCACGAGCGTCGGGCCGATGCACGGGGTCCAGCCCAGGCCGAAGACGAGCCCGAGCAGCGGGGCGCCCCACAGCCCGGCGCGCGGGCTCAGATGGGGGCGGCGGTCCTGCTGGAGGAACGGCACGAAGCCCATGAACGCCAGGCCCATGAGGATGACGACGACGCCGAGCACCCGGGTGATCCACCCCTGGCCGTCCTGCAGGACGGCGCCGATCGATCCGGCCAGCACGCCCAACGCGACGAAGACGAACGTGAACCCGGCGATGAACAGCGCCACCCCGGCCAGCAGCCGTCGTCGGTCCACCGCAGGCGCGGGGAGCGCGGAAGCGCCCGTCGGCCGGGCGGGCGAGCCCGGCTGGCCCAGGGGCGCGAGCACCCGGGGCGCCCCCGGCGAGGCGACGGTGGCGCCCGACATCCCGCCCAGGTAGCCGAGGTACCCGGGCACGAGCGGCAGCACGCACGGCGAGGCGAATGCGACGAAGCCCGCGACCAGGGCCACGGGCACGGCGAGCAGCATCGAGCCGGAGAACGCTGTGGTGGCGAACGCCTCGCCGATGCCGGCCGTCATGGCGTGGCGGCCTGTGACTCGGCCAGGACGTCGTCGACGAGGCCGCGCAGGGTGGACGCCTCGACGGCGCCGAGCACGCGCGCGGCGACCCGGCCCTCGCGGTCGAGCACGACGGTGGTGGGCACGGCCTGCACGGGCACAGCGCCCTGGAGCTCGGCGATCGCGGCGCGGTCTGCGTCGTCGATGCTCGGGTACGGGATCTCGAAGGTGCGCTGGAAGGCCTGCGCGGCGCCCGCGTCGTCGGTGCCGTTGATGCCGAGCACCCGCACGCCCTCGTCGGCGTAGTCGGTGGCGAACGCGGCCAGGTCGGGCGCCTCGGCGCGGCAGGGCGGGCAGGCGGCGTACCAGGTGTTCAGCACGACGACGTCGCCGCGCCAGGCGGCCAGATCGTGCTCGACGCCCTCGAAGTCCGTGCCGACGATGGCGACGGGCTCGGAGCGGTCGTCCTCGGCCCAGGTGCGCGTCGAGCCGTCGCCGGACTGGTAGCCCTGGTCGGCGACGTCGGCGGCGCCGCCCGTGTCATCGGCGCCGCAGCCGGTCACGAGCAGCAGGCCCGCGACGGCCGCGCCGACGATCGCGGCCCGCCCGCGCTGCCGCCTCATGCTCCCGGCACTCCGGCGACGCCGGGCAGCAACGCGCCAGCGGGCTCGCTGTAGTCGATTCCCACCAGGCGGTCGTCCTCGAACCGGAGGCTGGTGAGCGAGGCCACCGAGCACTCGCGGCGGCGCGGGTCGTGCCACAGGCGGCGGTTCTCGAGCGCGCGGCGGGTGACCCAGATGGGGAGCTGGTGGCTGACCAGCACGGCCTCATGCCCGCGGGCCGCCTCGCGCGCGGTGTCCACGGCGGCGAGCATCCGGTCGACCTGCTCGCGGTAGGGCTCGCCCCAGGACGGGCGGAACGGGTTGCGCAGCAACGGCCAGTGGCGCGGGTGGCGCAGCGAGCCGTCGCCGACGCCGAAGGTCAGGCCCTCGAACTGGTTGATCGCCTCGAGCAGGTTCGCGTCGACGCCGATCGGCAGGCCGAAGGCCGCGGCTATGGGACCGGCCGTCTCCTGGGCGCGCTGCAGCGGCGACGCGGTGACGACTGTGACGTCGCTGCGCGCGGCCCCGGACTCGCCGGCGAGGTGCGCGGCGACCATGTCGGCCATCGCCCGCCCGCGCTCCGAGAGCCGGAATCCGTCGAGGCGGCCGTAGAGCACGCCGGTGGGGTTGTGCACTTCACCGTGACGGAGCAGGTGGACAGTGGTGGCGACCATAGGACCAGTGTCCCAAACCCGGACGTGTGCTCTGTGCCGTTCCAGTGTGGCGGGGGCCACGGCGTGTCGACGTCAGGCGGCGGGGCTCCCGCGCAGGGCGTCGGTGACGGCCTGCATCGCCGATCCGAGGGCCCGGAGCTGATCGGCGGTGAGCACGTCGACCAGGTGCTCGCGCACCGCGCGGACGTGGCCGGGCGCCGCGGCGACGAGCCGCTGCCAGCCCGCCTCGGTCATGGTCGCGTTGACGCCTCGGGCGTCCTCGCGGCAGGCCGTGCGCTCGACGAGCCCGGCGGCCTCCATGCGGCGGATGGTGTGGGTGAGCCGGCTGCGGGAGTGGGCGAGCCCGTCAGCGAGCTCGGACATGCGCATGGTGCGCCCGGGGGCCTCCGAGAGCCGCACGAGGACCTCGTACTCCCCCAGGGAGAGCCCGGAGTCGGAGTCGAGCTCACGTGCGAGGGCGTCGTTGAGCAGCGCGTTGCCGTCGCGGAACGCGCGCCACTGGGCTTGCTGCTCGGCTGTGAGCCAACGCACCTCCGCCTGGTCGGCCTGGGGTGGCGTGGTGGTCGCCGCCTGCTCTGTCATGTCTCCTCCGCTCCAAGAATCGGCAGCTCCGGGGCATCTCTTCGCCGTCCAGGGGTTGCGCGTCTGCCGTAAGTCTAGTAGAAATCTCAACTAAACCCCTGTTGATCATTCAACTACGTAGGAGTCTCTCATGAGCCCCACGACCCCCCCCCCCCCCGCCGGCCTCACCGCGGGCGTCTGGACCATCGACGCGTCGCACAGCGAGGCGGCGTTCTCCGTGCGCCACGCCGGCATCTCGAAGGTGCGCGGCACCGTCGCCATCACCGCCGGCGAGCTGACGGTGGGCGAGGACCTGACCACGAGCTCCGTGACCGCCACGCTCGACCCCGCCACGGTCAGCACCGGCGACGCCGGCCGCGACGGCCACCTGCAGTCCGCCGACTTCTTCGAGGTCGAGACGTACCCGACCTGGACCTTCACCTCCACGTCCGTGCGCGCCGCCGGCAGCGACTTCGTCATCGCCGGCGACCTGACGCTGCACGGCGTGACGCAGCCCGTCGAGCTCGCCACCGAGTTCAACGGCACCGCGGTGGACGCCTACGGCAACCTGCGCGCCGGCTTCAGCTCCACGACGACGATCTCCCGCAAGGACTTCGGCCTGACCTGGAACGCGGCCCTCGAGGCCGGCGGCGTCCTCGTCTCCGACAAGGTCGCGATGACCATCGAGATCTCGGCGATCCGCCAGGCCTGAGCCTGAGCAGCATCCAGCACCCGACGGGGACCGCACGCCTGGCGTGCGGTCCCCGTCGGCGTCAGCGGCCCGCGCCTGATCTGCGATGGTCATGGAATGCGAGGATCTGCAGCTCCGAGCCCAGGTCCACCGCCCGCAGGTCCACTCCCACCGGCACCTGCAACGGGCGGGGCGCGAACGACAAGATGCCGCTGACCCCCGCCTCCACCAGCTGGTCGCACACGTCCTGAGCGGCCTCGGCAGGCGTCGCGATGACGGCGATCGTCGCCTCGCGCGAGCGGACCACCTCCGCGAGCCGCTCAATCGGCTCCACGACCAGGCCCGCCGTGCGCGTCCCCACCACCTGCGGGTCCGAGTCGACCAGTCCCACCACCACGAAGCCGCGGTCCGGGAACCCCGAATAGCGCGCGAGCGCACGGCCCAGGTTCCCCACTCCGACGATGACCACCCGGCGCTCGCGCGTCAGGCCCAACGTCGCCTCGAGCTCAGCGCGGAGCCCCTGCACGTCATAGCCCACCCCGCGACGGCCATGCGCGCCCAGCAGGGACAGGTCTTTGCGGAGCTGCTCGGGCCGCACCCCGGCCAGCCCGGCGAGCACCCCCGACGACGCCGTGACCACACCCCGGGCCACCAATGTCCCGAGCGCCCTCAGGTACCCCGGGAGCCTCGCGATGGTGGCCGACGGGACGGACCGCTCCTCGCGCTCCCCCGCAGGCGCCGCGTGCCCGCCCGACTTCTCCGGCGACCCCCGGCCGACCTCCCGCAACGCCACCTGGCCCCCTCGTCTTCGAAGTCGCCCAGGCTAGGCGGTCGCTGCCGCCAGGACCTAGGACCTCCGGGCTCGCTCGGCCAGCGCGGCACGCACCCGGCCCTCGTCGATCTGCCAGTACCCCTGGCGCACGCCGTCCACCTCGACCACCGGCACCAGCTCGCCGTACTCCTCGCGGATCGAGCCGCCGTCGGGGGCCGGGGCGTCGACGTCCACCTCGGACCATGTCGCTCCCACCTCGGCGCACACGCGACGCACCAGGTCACGGGCGTCATCGCACAGATGGCACCCGGTGCGGGTGAAGAGCTGCACACGGGCGGGAGTCTGATCGGCAGGCGGCACGACACCAGCCTAGGCGCCGTCGATACAGTGGCCGGGTGCCCGACCAGAACACGCGCGAACCAGCGGACGACCTCACGCCCGCAGGCGACGCCGCAGCCGAGGGCGACGCCACCGTCGGCGCCTTCTTCGACGTCGACAACACGATCATCCGCGGCGCGAGCGCCTTCCACCTCGCCGTGGGGTTGTACCGGCGCGGGTTCTTCCGCAAGTGGGACATCGTGACCTTCGCGATCCACCAGTCGCGCTACCTGATGTTCGGCGAGAACAAGAACCAGATCGACGAGGTCCGCGAGCGCGCCCTGGAGATCATGGCCGGCCACTCGGTCGCCGAGGTCGTCGCGATCGCCGAGGACGTGTACGACGAGGTGCTGTGCCTGCGCATCTTCCCGGGCACCCAGAAGCTCCTCGACGAGCACATCGCGGCCGGCCACCAGGTGTGGCTCGTCACCGCGACTCCTGTGGAGATCGGCGAGCTCATCGCCCGCCGGCTCGGGGTCACGGGCGCCATCGGCACCGTCGCCGAGCACCAGAACGGCTTCTACACCGGCCGCCTGGTCGGCGACATGCTGCACGGCAAGGCCAAGGCCAGCGCCGTGCAGGCGATCGCGGACCGTGACGGCATCGATCTGTCCCGCTCCTACGCGTACGGCGACTCCTCGCATGACGTGCCGATCCTGTCGAAGGTCGGCAACCCCTGCGCCATCAACCCCGACGCCCGGCTGCGGCGCCACGCGCGCGAGGTGGGCTGGCCCATCCGGGAGTTCCGCGGCAAGCGCCGCGCGGCCCGGCGCGGGGTCAACGCGGCCAGCTTCGCGGGCCTGGTGTGGGTGGCCAGTCTGGTGGTGCGCGCCATCCGGCGCGGCGCCCGTCCCTGAGCGCGCCTCCCTACACTGACGCCGTGCCCGTCTCGATCAGCACCGCCAGCCCTGCCGACGCCGACGCGCTCGCCCACCTCGCCGCGATCACGTTCCCGCTCGCATGCCCCCCGGGCTCGACGCATGAGTCACAGCAGGCGTTCATCCGCGACGTGCTCTCGGCCGAGCGGTTCGCCGTATACGTGAGCGACCCGGCGCGCGTGGTGCTCGTCGCGCGCGAGGCCGACGCCGCCGGCCACGCGCTCGGCACGTCCGAGCCGGTGGGCTACACGATGCTCGTGGACGGCGAGCCAGGCGACGCCGACGTGCGTGCGGCGATCACGCTGCGCCCGACGATCGAGCTGTCCAAGTGCTACGTGCTGCCCGGCCACCATGGCCAGGGCGTGGCGTCGGAGCTGATGGCGGCGTCACTGCAGGCCGGCCGCGAGCGCGGCGCCGTGGGCATGTGGCTCGGCGTGAACCAGCTCAACGCCCGCGCGCAGGCGTTCTACCGGCGGCACGGGTTCGAGCGGGTGGGCGTCAAGCGGTTCCAGGTGGGCGACCGCCTGGAGGACGACTTCGTGCTGGAGCGGGCGCTCTAGGAGCCCCAGCGGAGGCGCCCGTCAGCGGTCGTCGGCGTCGGCCGCCTGCTCGTCGGCTGTCGTGGCGATGGGCCAGCCGTCGGCATCCCAGGCCAGTTCGCGGATCGCGAGTCGGAAGTCGCCACCGGCTGCCGCGTCGTAGTAGTGGAATGCCAGGTGGCCGCCGGAGACGGACTCCCCGCCGGGCCCGATCATGTCGTCGCGGGTGGCGAGCAGCGGCTCGCCGCCGTCCGAGGTCATCGCGACGCCGGCCCTGTCGACGTAGGGGCCGGTGACCGCCCGGGACCTGCCGACGGCCATGTTGTAGGTGGAGTCGCTGCCGCGGCAGCACGCGTCGCGGGAGACGAGCAGGTAGAACCAGCCGTCGCGGTGGATCAGCGCCGGGGCCTCGATGGCGTTGGGGGCGCCGATCCGGGAGGCGATCTGCTGGGGCGGCGCCTGCGGGTCGGCGGGCTTGCCGCTGGGCCAGGCGAGCTGGACCAGGTGGATGCCGCCCCAGTACGAGCCGAAGGCCATCCAGGGCGTGCCGTCGGCGTCCTCGACGATCGCGGGGTCGATGGCGTTGAAGTTGTCCTCTCCGGGGGCGGAGCGCAGCACCTCGCCGTGGTCCACCCACCCGGAGGCCGGGTCGGCGGGGTCGAGCGCGGCGTTGGTCAGCAGCCCGATGGCGGAGCGGTTCGAGCCGAACGTCGAGGCCGTGTAGTAGAGGTAGTGCGTGCCGTCGTGCTCGTAGACCTCGGGCGCCCAGAAGTTGGTGACGCCGGGCACGGCGTCCCGCACCCAGGCGGGCTCGGTGGCGGCGGTCCACAGCGTGCCCGCGTCCGCCCAGTCGAGGCCGTCGGGCGACGTGCGGACCTGGATGGCCCCGTTGCCGACGCGCTCGTCGCCGGTGGAGAAGACGAGCCACGCCTCGCCGTCGGCGCCGGCCAGCAGCGCCGGGTCGTGGGTGCGGAGCTCGCCGGTGAGGTCGAGGGCGCGCGCGGCCGGGCCGTCGGGCAGGTCGGGGCCCGGGCCCGCATCGGGCCCGGTGGCCACGCAGGAGGCCGCGGCCAGGGCCAGCACGAGTGCCAACCCGGCCCCGGCGCCGCGACGCCTGATCTCCCTCCCGCTGATCGGCCAACGGGCCGAGCGCGCCGTCGGCATGCCCGTCAGACCCCGAGCCGGATGACGTTCCACGACACCGGCGGCACCCGCACGGTGAGGCGCCCGCCGTCGGCGGCGGCGCTCGCGTTGGGCTGCGGCAGCACGGACGTCGCGTCGTCGGCGGTGGCGGCCCACGTGTGGTCGGGGTTGGCGAGGGTGGTGGCGCCGAGCAGGCGCAGGCCGGGGATGGAACGGGTGTCGACACTGAGCTCGACGTGCTCGGTGAGGGAGCGGTTGACGGCGAACAGCGCCACCTGGCCGGCGTCGTCGTCGTAGGTGGCCACCGCGTCGACCACCGGCACGTCGCCGAACTGGGCGGTGGGGTAGGTGGGCGCGTCGATGGCGACGCGGAGCACGTCGCCCGTGGCGAGCTGCGAGGCCTGCGCGAACGGGTGGAACGTGGTCTGCCGCCAGGAGCGGCCACCGGGCTCCGTCATGATCGGGGCGATCACGTTGACGAGCTGCGCGAGGCTCGCGGAGTGCACGCGGTCGGTGTGGCGCAGCAGCGAGATGAGCAGGTTGCCGACCACCACCGCGTCGGCCACGTTGTAGCGGTCCTCCAGCAGCACCGGGGCGACGGGCCAGTCGTGGCCGGTGGGCGGCTTGGACTCGGCGCGCTTCTGGTACCAGACGTTCCACTCGTCGAACGAGATGTGGATGCGCTTGGACACCTTCTTGTGGGCGCGCACCGCGTCGGCGGTGGCGGTGACCGACTCCACGAAGTGGTCCATGTCCACGGCCGAGGCCAGGAAGGACCCGAGGTCGCCGTCCTCCTCCCAGTAGTAGGCATGCGCGGAGATGAGGTCGACGTGCTCGTACGCCTCCCCCAGCACGATGCGCTCCCACTCGCCGAACGTGGGCATCACGACGCCCGACGAGCCGCAGGCCACGAGCTCGAGGTCCGGGTCGACCATCCGCATGGCCCGGGCCGTCTCGGCGGCGAGCCGCCCGTACTCGTGGGCGGTCTTGTGGCCGATCTGCCACGGGCCGTCCATCTCGTTGCCCAGGCACCACATGCGGATGTCATGCGGCTCCTCGGTCCCGTTCTTGCGGCGCTGATCGGACAGGCGCGTGCCGCCCCGCACATTGCAGTACTCGAGCAGGTCAAGGGCCTCCTGCACGCCGCGGGTGCCCAGGTTGACGGCCATCATCGGCTCGACGTCGGCCTTGGCGGCCCAGCGCATGAACTCGTCGACGCCCACCAGGTTCGGGTCGGAGGAGTGCCAGGCCAGGTCGAGCCGCACGGGCCGCTCGCCGATCGGGCCGACGCCGTCCTCCCAGCGGTAGCCCGAGACGAAGTTGCCGCCCGGGTAGCGCACGGTGGAGACCCCGAGCTCCCGGGTGAGGTCCAGCACGTCGCCGCGGAACCCGTCCTCGTCGGCCGTGGGGTGGCCCGGGTCGTGGATGCCGGTGTAGACGCACCGGCCGAGGTGCTCGACGAACGACCCGAAGGTCCGGCGGCGCACCGGCCCGACACGGAAGGCGGGGTCGAGGGTCAGCGAGACGGGCAGCATGCGTCCTCCTTGGACAACGGGGTGAGAGCAGGTCAGCGGGGGTGTCGGTCAGCGGGTGGGTGTCGTTTAGCGCAGGCCGGGCGGCGGCGGAGGCGGCCCGGGTGTCAGGGCGAGCCAGCGGACGCCGTGGGGCGGGACGTCGAGCATCAGGTCGCCGTGGGCGGCCACACCGAGGCGGCCGGCGTCGTCGTCCCACAGGTCCCGTGCGGTCCAGGCGCTCGCGGCGGCTTGGTGGCCGAGGACGGAGGACAGCGGGACCCGGCACGTCCGCGCGCGGTCGCCCGTCCAGAACACGGCGGTGTAGCGGGTGTCGTCGGCGGCCGAGCGCGCGCCCCACACGATGAGCTCGCCCGCGTCGGCGGCGTCGCCCAGCGGTTCGCGAAGCAGCTCGCCATTGCCGGTGGAGTGCCGCAGCACGTGCCCGACGGCCGGGTTGGCCAGCAGCGCGATGACGGCGGGGGCGCTAGTGGGCAGGTCTCCGCCCATCATCAGCGGGGAGCGGGACATCACCCACAGCGTCAGCAGCGTGCGCTGCTCGTCGGGCGTGAGCCTGCTGTGGCGGTCCTCGCCGCGCTCGGCCCGGATGCCGATGCGCCCGAGCGGCAGCATGTCCGCATCGGCCCAGGCGCCGGGGCGCTGATGCGGCGCCCAGCGCGCCATCCGGGTGAATTGCGCGTGCACGTCGGGCCAGCGGTCCCACAGGTCGTCAGAGACCCGCCACATCTGGGCGTGGGCCGCGAGGTGCGCGGCGTGGGCGGTGGACAGGCCCGTGCCGGGTGACAGCGACAGCACGATGTCGCGTCCACTGCGCCGGATGGCGCGCGCCAGGGCCTCGATCTCCCGCGGGTGGTACGGGGCCAGCATGTCGTCGACCTTGAGCAGGTCGACGCCCCAGGACGCGAGCTGCGCCACCTGGGCGTCGACGTAGGCCTGGGCGGCGGGGTGGTCGTGGTCGAGGCCGTGGTTGTCGGGGTTCCAGGCGCAGGTGGAGTCCAGGTCGGCGGCGTCGCGCGCGGACCAGGAGGTGCCGAGCACCGGCAGGCCGCGCTGCACGGCGAGCCGGGGGATGCCGCGCAGCAGGTGCACGCCGAACCGCAGTCCCAGCCGGTGCACCTCGGCGGCGAGCGGCCCGAACCCCCGCCCGCCGGCGGCGGAGGGGAAGCGGTTCTCGGCGGGAATTTGGCGGCCGTGGTCGTCGAGCGCGTGCGGGGCATCGGCGTTGTAGCCGTGGGCCCGGGCGGTCGGGTCGTACCAGGCGATGTCCACCACCACGGTGTCCCAGCCCGTCGGGAGCAGATGCTCGGCCATGAATCGGGCGTTGGCCAGCACTTCTGCCTCGGTGACTGTAGTGCCGTAGCAGTCCCAGCTGTTCCAGCCCATCGGCGGGGTCGGCGCGATCGAGGGCATCAATTGGCTCCCTTCCCGACGGCGTCGTCGCTGATCGGCTGCGTCTCTACATCGTTGTAGAGGCATCATGCCCATGCCGCCCGATGGAGTCAACAGACGATCGGCGCCCCGCCACAGCACGTGACGCCGTCGCCGGATTCGCCGCTTCAGTCACTGTTACCCGATCGTGGCTTGACCATCCCGCCGCCGTCATGCCATGTTGTGCAACGTTGTAAAACAACCTCAGAGAGGTCAACGACGACCCGACGCACCTGCGCCCCCGACCCCCGTGGGCGCATCAGCGCACCACTCCCGGACGGGGCATCGCCGCCCACCCGGGACCGCGCCTGACGGGCCGCCCCACGACCTCGCAGCAGCTTCGTGACATGGGAGGCAGGCACAGATGAAGAAGACGAGGCTCCTGACCTTGTCGGTGTGCGCGGCACTAGCCGGCACGCTCGGGCTCACCGCATGCGGCAGCGACGGATCGGGTGACGACAGCGGCGAGAAGAAGCTCACCTTCATGTTCCGCGGCGGCGCCGACGAGAAGAAGGCCTATGAGGCCGCGATCGCCAAGTTCACCGAGGACACCGGCGTCGCAGTCGAGGTCATCGTCACCGACGCCGACCAGTACGCCACCAAGCTCCAGGCCGCCGTCGCGGGCAACAAGGTCCCCGACGTGTTCTACATCGAGCAGGCCAACCTGCAGTCCTACGTGAACTCCGGCGTGCTCAAGGACATCACCGCCGACGTCGAGGCCAGCGGCGTCGACCTCGACAACCTCTGGACGTTCGGCGTCGACTCCTACCGCTACGACGGCAAGGTCCAGGGCCAGGGCGCGCTGTACGGCCTGCCCAAGGACGTCGGCCCGTTCTCCTTCGGCTACAACAAGACGATGTTCGAGGCCGCGGGCATCCCGCTGCCCAGCGTCGACGAGCCGTACACCCTCGACGAGTTCGTCGACGTGGCCAAGAAGCTCACGCTCGACACCAACGGCGACGGCGAGCTGGACCAGTGGGGCACCGGCCTCAACGTCCAGTGGAACCTGCAGCCGTTCGTCTGGAGCAACGGCGGCGACTGGACCAACGAGGACAAGACCAAGGTCACCGTCGACACCCCCGAGTTCGCCGAGGCGCTCCAGTGGTTCGCCGACCTGCAGAACGTGCACGGCGTCACCCCGTCGGCCGAGCAGGCCCAGACCCTCGACACCTACCAGCGGTGGATGGCCGGCGAGATCGGCTTCTTCCCCGTCGGCCCCTGGGACGTCAGCACCTACGCGAAGCTCGACTTCGACTGGGACCTGATCCCCTACCCCGCGGGCAGCACCGGCGAGTCGGCCACCTGGGTCGGCAGCCTGGGCATCGGCGTCTCCAACACCAGCAAGCACCCCGCCGACGCCGCCAAGCTCGTCACCTACCTCTCGGCGGACGAGGCCGCGCAGAAGACGCTCGTGGACGCCGGCGTGCAGATCCCCAACCTCATCGACATGGCGGACACCTGGGCGGCCGAGGCCACCACCAAGCCCGCCAACCGCCAGGAGTTCCTGGACATCGTGCAGGACTACGGCCGCCCGATGCCCGCCGCCGTGACCTACGGCGCCCAGTGGTACGACGACCTGTGGACGAACATCCAGCCGGTGCTCGACGGCAAGCAGACCGCCGCCGCGTACCTCAAGGAGGCGCAGCCCAAGATGCAGTCGTTCCTCGACCAGTCGATCGCGCAGGCCGAGCAGGCCGCAGCCGGCAAGTAACCGCTCCGCACGCCGTCCCCGCCGCCCGGCGCCCCCCTTGCCGGGCGGCGGGGACTCTCGGAAAGGACCACGAGATGTCGCAGAGCGCGAGCCTCACGACACCCCCGGAGACCGTGCCGGGCGCCCCGCCCCGGAAGCCCGCCGTGCGGCGACGGACCGGCAGCCGCCTGCACCGGGTCGAGCAGCGCTGGGCGCTGGCCTTCGTGGCCGCCCCGGTGATCGGCTTCCTGGTGTTCACCGTGTACCCGATCGGCTTCTCGGTGTACGCGTCGCTGACCAGCTGGAACGGCCTCGGCCCGATGACGTTCATCGGCCTCGACAACTTCGTGAACATGTGGGGCGACGAGTACTTCCGCACGTCGCTGTACAACACGTTCTTCTACATGATCGGCATCCCGATCGGCCTGGCCCTCGCGCTGGGCCTCGCCATCGCGCTGAACCGCAAGATCCCCGGCCGCACCGCGCTGCGCACCATCTACTACATCCCGGTGATCTCCTCGCTCGCCGCGATCGCGATCCTGTGGCAGTGGGCCTACAACGGCGACTTCGGCCTGGTGAACCAGGTGCTCGGGATGGTGGGCATCGACGGCCCCAACTGGCTGATGAACACCTCGACGGTCAAGCCCGCGATCATCATCCTGGCGATCTGGAAGGGCCTGGGCTACTCGATGCTGCTGTACCTGGCGGCCATCCAGTCCGTGCCCGCCTCGCTGCTCGAGGCCGCGGCGCTCGACGGCGCGAACGCCTGGCAGCGGTTCCGCTCGATCACCCTGCCGATGGTGGCGCCCGTGACGTTCTTCCTCGTCGTCACGAACATCATCGCCGGGTCCCAGATCTTCACCGAGATCAACATCATGACCCCGACGGGCGGCCCCGAGTACGCGTCCGCCTCGATCGTGTTCTACATCTGGCAGAAGGCGTTCAAGTACCAGCAGATGGGCTACGGGACGGCGATGGCCCTGGTGCTGGGGATGCTCGTCTTCGTCATCACCCTCATCCAGTTCCGGCTCAACCGCCGCAACAGCTTCTCGATCGACTGAGGGCAGGAGACGACTATGAGCCGCACGAACCCCCTGGGCGCCCGGGCCCAGAACCGCCTCGTCAACACCGCGGTGCTCGCCCTGCTGATCGTGGGCGCGCTGGTGATGATCGCCCCGCTGGTGTGGATGCTGACCACGGCGCTCAAGACGAAGGCCGAGGTCTTCGCCCTGCCGCCGGTGTGGATCCCCGACCCGCCGCAGTGGGAGACCTTCACCCGGATGTGGACCGAGGCCCCGGTGCTCTCGGGCATCCGGAACAGCCTGATCGTGGCGCTGAGCGTGACGATCGTCGGGTCCATCACGTCGTCGCTGGCGGCGTTCGCGCTGGCGAAGCTGCACCTGCCGGGGAAGAACGTCATCTTCCTGGGCCTGCTCGCCGGCCTCATGGTGCCGTTCCCGGCGCTGATGATCCCGCAGTTCGTGATGTTCTCGAAGGCGGGCTGGGTGGACACCCTGCTGCCGCTGATCGTGCCCTACCTGTTCGGCAACATCATCATGATCTTCTTCCTGCGGCAGTACCTGTCCTCAGTGCCGGACTCGATGATCGAGGCCGCGAAGATCGACGGCGCGTCCTACCCGCAGATCTTCCGGGTGATCGTGCTGCCGATGATCCGCCCGGCCATCGCGGCCCAGTTCATCCTCTGGTTCATGACGATCTGGAACGACTACCTCGCGCCGATCATCTACCTGAACACCCCGTCGCGGCAGACGCTGCAGGTGGTCATCGCGAACCTCAACGTCCAGTACGCGACGCAGCGCGACTACCCGCTGATCATGGCGGCGTCCGTGGTGGCGCTGCTGCCGATCCTCGTGGTGTTCCTCATCTTCCAGCGCCAGATCATCGAGTCCGTGGCGCTCACCGGCTCGAAGGGCTGACATGACCAGCATCGACGACCCGGCCGACGTCGGCGGCTGGGGGGCCCGCCACGCCCACGACCCGACGGCCGTGCGGGATGCGGACGGCACCCACTACCTGTTCTCCACTGACGCCTATGCGGACGGGCCGGTGCGGGCCGGGGTGCAGGTGCGCCGTTCCCGCGACCTGGTGGACTGGGAGTTCCACGGCTGGGCGCTGCCCGGAGTGCCGGAGGCGGGCGCGGCCTGGTCCGGCGCCGGGGGGTTGTGGGCGCCGGAGGTGGTGCGCGTCGGCGACGAGTGGCGGATGTACTGGTCCGCCTCGACGTTCGGCTCGCGCACGTCGGCCATCGGCCTGGCGGTGGCGCCCAGCCCCACCGGCCCGTGGGCAGATCGCGGCCTCGTGGTGACGAGCCTGCATGACGTGGACGGCCCCAACGCGATCGACGCGAACGCGGTGGCCGACGCCGACGGCCGGCACTGGCTGGTCTACGGGTCCTTCTTCGGCGGCATCCACGTGATCGAGCTCGACCCCGCCACCGGCCTGGCCGTGGGCGGCGAGCCCGCCGACGGGCACCGGCCCGGCACATGCCTGGCCCGGCGCCCCCGAGCCGTGGAGGGCGCCGTCGAGGGGGCCTTCGTGCTCCCCCGGCCCGGCGGCGGCCACGCGATGCTCATCTCCTACGACTCACTGTTCTCCACGTACCACCTGCGCGTCGGCGTGGCCGAGCGAGTCACCGGCCCCTACCGGGACCACGCCGGACGCCCGCTCACCGACGACGACGCCGACCCCGCGATCCTGCTGGCCAGCCACGCGCTCACCGGGGGCCGCACCTGGCTGGCCCCCGGCCACGCGTCGGTGCTGACGACCCCCTCCCCCGTGGGCGGCGCGGACCTGCAGCTCCTGGTGCACCACGTGCGCGACGGCGCGCATCCCCACCAACACGAGGCCCAGGTGCGCCGCCTGCTGTGGACCCACGGGCGGTGGCCGGTGGTGTCCCCGCAGCCGTGGGCGGGCGACCGTGAGACCCATGAGCTCGCGCCGGACGCCCGGACGCTGCTGGGCGTCTGGGAGGTCGTGTCCTTCGACGGCCCCACCGCCGAAGTGGCCCGGCCCCGCACCGTGCGGGTCGGCGAGGACGATCTGCGCGATGTCGTCCAGCACGGCCCAGGCCGCTTCACCTGGCAACGGGAGTCGGCGGCGCTGGACACCGTGGCGTTCATGTCCTGGGATGCCGTCCGCGAACGCGCCGCCTGGTCGTTCTCCGGCCTCACGGCGGACGGGCGGGCCGCTTTCGGCACGCGCGTCACCGATGCGTAGGCTGCGAGCCGAGACGAGGAGGTCCCGTGACGAGCGCCCCGCACAGCCCTGACCGGGTGCTGAGCCCTGCGGCCCGCGGCGCCGCTGGCGCCCTGGCCGCCCGGGACGAGCCAGCCTTCGGCTGGACCGGCCGCGTGATGACGGCCCTGCGGGTGGCAGCCCACCTGGTGGGCGTGAACGTGCTGATCCTGGCCGGCACGCTGCTCGGCGGCGTGCTGCTGGGAGCCTTCCCGGCGCTGGCCGCCGGGGGCGCCGTGCTCGGGGGCATCCGGTCGGGGTCACCCTCCGAGCGCCTGTGGCACGACTTCTGGTCGGCCTACCGCGCCTCGTGGCGCCGGATGAACCTGCTCGGCGCCCCGTTCTGGGCCCTCGCGGTGATGCTGGCCGCCGACGCGCTCATCCTGTCCGGCGCCCGGGACGGGGCGCCCGTGGCCCTGTGGGCCGGGCTGGCTGCCATCGCCGCCTATGGCGCCGTCTCGCTAGCGTTCCTGCTGCCGTCCGCGCGCCGCGGCGAGGGCGCGGCGCGCACCTGGCGGTTCGTGGCGCTGGCCCCGGCGCTGTCCCCCGCCACGTCGGCGGCGGTGCTCGTGACGCTCTGCGCGCTTGCCGTGGTCGCGGCCTGGGCGACGGTGCTGCTGCCGCTGATGGGGGTGAGCCTGCCGCTGCTGCTCACGGGCTGGCTCGTGGAGCACCGCCCCGACGCGCTGGAGGCCGCTCGGGCGGCGCCGGAACCGGAGACCCCGGCGACCAGCGGCGCGGCGCCCACACCCGCCGTCGACTCCCGCACGACGATCGAGTAGTCGGCCACCACCTGCTGGTAGGGCAGCGCCCCGCTGCCGCCCGCGATCCGCGCGACGAGCAGCTCGACGGCAGTGCGCGCGATCTCCTCACGCCCCGGGGACACGGTGGACAGCGTGGGCGAGGAGTACGCCGCGTCGTCGATGTCGTCGAAGCCGATGACGGCGATCTGCTCGGGCACTGCCACCCGGCGTGCGTGCAGCGCGTGCAGGGCGCCGAGGGCCAGCGCGTCGTTGAACGCGAAGACGGCGTCCACCTCGACGCCCGAGTCGAGCATGCGGTGCATCGCCTCGGCGCCCGTCGAGCGGTGCCACAGCCCCGCCTCGCCGATCAGCGCGGGGTCCAACGGCAGCCCCGCGGCCTCGAGCGCCTCGCGGTAGCCGCGCACGCGCAGCGCCGCCGAGCCGATGGACTCGCCCTCGTGGGCGCCGATCACGGCGATCCGCCGCCGGCCCAGGTCGATGAGGTGCTGGGTCGCGGCCCGGGCCGCCTCGACGTTGTTCATGGTCACGTGATCGGCGGGGGCGCCGAAGACGCGCTCGCCGAGCAGCACCATCGGGAAGTCGACGGCGAAGGAGTCGGTGTCCTCGGGTCCCAGGTCGAGTGGGGAGAAGATCAGCCCGTCGGTGAGGTGGCGGCGCTGGCCGGACAGCACCTCGAGCTCGCGCTCGCGCACGGCGCCGGTCTGCTCGATGAGCACGGTGAGCCCGGCGCCCTCGGCGGCGCGGATCACGGAGTCCGCGAGCTCGGCGAAGTACGGCAGGCTCAGCTCGGGCACGGCCAGGCCGATCATCCCGGTGCGGCCCTGGCGCAGGTTCCGCGCGGAGATGTTCACCTGGTAGCCGAGGCGGGCGATCGCGTCCTCGACCCTGGCGCGGGTGGCCGGGCGAATGTGGGGGTACCCGTTGACCACGTTCGAGACGGTCTTGATCGATACGCCGGCCAGCTCGGCGACGTCGTGCATCGTCGCCCCGCCGGCGCGCCTGGTGCTGCTCACGGTGCCTCCCCGTCGACCCGCCCATGCGGGCGCTGACTCACTGTGCCAGAGCGGGGCGGCTCACGGAACGACCGAGCGGAGCGATCTGGCGGGCCCACAGTACATCGATGGAGAAAAGCGCGGTTCCGGATCACCGCCCCCACCAACGACTCAGGCCCGGCATGAGAGCCGGGCCCGAGGACGTGCTGCCTACCGCGTGAGCGGAAGGATCACTTCTTGTTGCGACGCTGGTGACGCGTCTTGCGCAGCAGCTTGCGGTGCTTCTTCTTAGCCATCCGCTTGCGGCGCTTCTTGATGACGGAGCCCATAGGTCCTCGCTAACTGAAGGTGGTCGGGCGCTCGGCGCCCTGCCAGGTGATGGTCGATCGACGCGCGGCACGTCGAACGCCCACGCACGGGAAAGTCCGCTCATACATTACGCGATCACGGGGCCTTGATGCGACGCGCGGGCGCCCAAGCGCTCAGGAGGTCATCCTGTCGCGCTCGACCACCGCCGTACGCAGGTAGTGCTCCAGCGCGTCCTGCGGCACCCGGAACGAGCGCCCCACCCGCACCGCGGGCATCTCGCCAGAGTGCAGCAGCCGGTAAACGGTCATCTTCGACACGCGCATGACGTCCGCGACCTCGGCGACGGTGAGGAACCGCACGCGTGGAGGGTGTTCGTTCGACATCGTCGCTCTTCCCGCGGGGCCGGCCTGCGCGCCGACATCGTCGCGACCGTGACCCTGGCCGCTGGTCCACCCTAGGCCCTGGCCTGGTCGCGCGAAAGCGGCGACGAGGCAGATCACCCGACCGAGTCAGCGGGTCAGTCGTGCTCCGGGTCGAGCCCCAGGAGCGGGAACACCGCAGCCCGGGTCGCGCGCACCGCCCGGTCCACGTCATCCGCCGGGTCGTACCCCGCCGACCACGGCCGGAACTGGGCATCCGCGCCATCGGTCATCCGGGCGGGGCCACGCCGCCCATACCGGGCGATGACCTCCTCGTGCCACGCCTCGGGCAGCCGCAGCCCCGGGTCCACCGGGCGGTGCACCGCCTCCGCGATCACATGCGACCAGGCGCGCGGCACCACATCCACCACGGCGTATCCGCCGCCGCCCAGGGCCACCCACCGGCCGTCCGCCACCTCATGCGCCAGCGCGTGCACCCATTCCGCGGCGCGGCGCTCCGCGTCGATGCTGACGTCGAGGTTGGTGATGGGGTCCTCGACGTGCGCGTCGCAGCCGTGCTGGCTCACCACCACCTGCGGCTTGAACACCCGCAGCACCGGGGGCAGCACCGCGTCGATCGCGCGCAGCCACCCGGCGTCGCCGGTGCGCGCGGGCAGCGCGACGTTCACCGCGGAGCCCTCGGCCGCCGGCCCGCCCGTCTCACGCGGATGACCGGAGCCGGGAAAGAGCGTGTGGCCGCTCTCGTGCACCGAGACAGTCAGCACCCGCGGGTCGTCCCAGAACACGTGCTGCACGCCGTCGCCGTGGTGCGCGTCGACGTCCACATAGGCCACCCGCTCGGCGCCCGCGGCGAGCAGCGCGCGGATCGCCACCGCGGCGTCGTTGTAGACACAGAATCCCGAGGCGCCCCCCGGCATCGCGTGGTGCATGCCGCCGGTGAGGTTCACCCCGTGCTCCGCCTCGCCGCGCCACACCGCCAGCGCCACGTCCACGCTGCCGCCGACGACGCGCGCGGCAGCCTCGTGCATGCCCGCGAAGACGGGGTCGTCAGCTGTGCCCAGGCCGCGCGTCGCGTCGGCGATGCCCTCCGGGCCGGACGCGGCCCGCACCGCTGCGACGTACGCCGCGTCGTGCACCGTCTCCAGCACCGCGTCGGAGACCGGCTCCGCGCCGACCACCCGCACGCCGGGTCCGTCCAGCAGGCCCAGCGCGTCGGCCAGCCGCATCGTCAGGTCGAGGCGCAGAGGCGCCATCGGGTGCCCGTCGCCGAAGTCGTAGTCCAGCAGCGCCGGGGACCACACCACCTGCACGTCGGCTGACATGGGGCCACGCTAGCCTCCAGGGCGCCGCGAACGTGACAGAGTTGCCCCTGTCCACGCGTGCGCGTACGGGAGGTGCGATGGCTCGGGGCCTCCCCGGGGCGATGTGGTCGGGACGCGAGCTGGTCGACCGGCTGGCCCGGCAGTCGCCCGCACGCCTGGCGATCGGCGTCTTCGGCGGCGTCGTGGCGCTGTTCACCGTGCTGCTCTCCATGCCGTGGGCCACGGCCACCGGCGAGCGGGCCCCCTTCGCCGACGCCCTGTTCACCGCCACCTCGGCGGTGTGCGTCACCGGCCTCGTGACGGTGCCGACCGGCTCGTACTGGTCGGGCGCCGGGCTGGTGGCCATCGCGGTGGCCATCAAGGTGGGCGGCCTCGGCGTCATGACCCTCGCGTCGATCCTCGGGCTGGCGGTGTCCCGCCGGATCGGCCTCACGCAGCGCCTGCTGACGGCCTCCGAGACGAAGACCACGCGGCTCGGCGAGGTCGGGTCGCTGGTGCGCACCGTCATCGTCACGTCCACGGTGCTCGAGGTGGCCATCGCGCTCGCGCTGTTCCCCCGCTTCGCGATGCTCGGCGAGGACATGGGCGAGGCCGCCTGGCATGCCGCGTTCTACGCGGTCTCGTCGTTCAACAACGCGGGCTTCGTGCCCACCGTGGACGGCCTCACCCCGTACGCCACCGACTGGTGGGTGCTGTTGCCCATCATGATCGGCGTGTTCATCGGGGCCCTGGGCTTCCCGGTGCTGCTCAACATCGGCCGACGGATGCGCACCCCGCGCCGATGGAACCTGCACGCCAAGCTGACGCTCACCACCAGCGCGATCCTCGTCGTCGTGGGCGCCCTGCTGATCGGCGCCTTCGAGTGGACCAACCCCGGCACGCTCGGGCCGCTCAGCGTCGGCAACAAGCTGCTGACGGCGCTGTTCTCCGGCGTGATGCCCCGCTCGGGGGGTTTCTCCACAGCGCCCGTGGGCGAGATGCACGAGGCGACGTGGCTGATCAACGACGCGCTGATGTTCGTGGGCGGCGGCTCGGCCTCCACAGCCGGCGGCATCAAGGTCAGCACGCTCGCGGTGATGCTGCTGGCGATCGTCGCCGAGGCGCGCGGTGACGAGGACGTCGAGGCGTTCGGCCGGCGCATCCCCCGGGCTGCGCTGCAGGTCGCCATCGCCGTGTCCCTGGTCAGCGCCAGCCTGGTGCTCGTGGCGAGCCTCTTGCTGCTGGAGATCACCGGATGGACGCTGGACGTGGTGCTGTTCGAGGTCATCTCCGCCTTCGCCACCTGTGGGCTGTCCACCGGCGTGACGGACCAGCTCCCCGAGGCCGGCAAGTACGTGCTCACCGTCCTCATGTTCATCGGCCGCACCGGCACGATGACGCTCGCCGCCGCGCTCGCGCTGCGGAACCGCCGCCGGGTCATCCGGTACCCCGAAGAGAGGCCGATCATTGGTTGACACCGAGCTCACGGGCGCCACGGCGCACGGACGCGGACGGGCCGCGAGGAAGGACGCGGGCGTGCTCGTCATCGGGCTGGGGCGCTTCGGCTCCGCCATCGCCACCACGCTGGACCGGCTGGGCCAGGACGTGCTGGCCGTCGAGCGCAGCCCCGAGCTGGTCGCGCAGTGGGCCGGGCGGATCCCGCTCGTGGAGGCCGACGCCGCGAACCCCGACGCCCTCGACCAGCTCGGCGCCCGCGACTTCGGGGTGGCAGTGGTCGGCGTCGGCTCCTACCTCGAGGCCAGCGTGCTGATCACCGGCAACCTGGTGGACATGGGCACCCCGCAGATCTGGGCCAAGGCCGTCTCCACCGAGCACGCCCGCATCCTGCAGCGCATCGGCGCGCACCACGTCGTCCTGCCCGAGGCGGATGCCGGCTCCCGGGTCGCGCACCTCGTCTCCGGCAAGATGCTCGACTACATCGAGGTCGAGGACGGCTTCACGATCGTCAAGATGCGCCCCCCGCGTGAGACGCAGGGGTTCACCATCGAGCAGTCGAAGATCCGCGACAGGTACGGCGTCACGGTGATCGGGGTGAAGAGCCCGGGCCGGGAGTTCGTCTACGCGCAGCCCGACACCCGCATCGCCGCGAACGACCTGCTCATCGTGTCCGGCCACGCGGACCTGCTGGAGCGGTTCGCCGCGCGGCCCTGAGCGAGCGCCCGCGCAGCCGGGCCATGGGACACGAGAGGCCCGGTAGGAGTGCTCCTGCCGGGCCTCTCCGCGTCGCGGGCGGCTACTTCACCGCGCCCGAGGTGACACCCGAGATGATCTTGCGCTGCATGAACATGAACACGAGCAGCAGCGGCAGGCTCATGAGGATGATGTAGGCGAAGATCAGGTGCCAGTTGTTCAGGTACAGCCCCGCGCTGGCCACGTTGTAGAGGTTGAGCGGCAGGGTGTCGAGCGAACCGCTGAGCACGAAGAACGCGTAGAACACGTCGTTCCAGACGTACAGGCAGATGAGGATCGTCGCGGTCGACAGGACCGGCACCAGCAGCGGCAGGATGATCCGGGCGAAGACCTTGACCGGCCCGGCGCCGTCGACGCGGGCGGCCTCCTCGAGCTCCACCGGGATGGTCCGCACGAAGCCCGTGACGAAGAAGACGACGACGGACATGTAGATGCCCGCGTAGACGCAGATCATGCCGATGGCGCTGCCGGACATCCCGATCTGGCGCAGCAGCAGCACGATCGTCACGACGGCCGGCGGCAGCACGACGCCGGAGATCGCGGCGCCGTAGGCCACGGTCATCGCGCGGCTCGCGCGGCGGGCCAGCACCCAGGCGGCCATCGAGCCGAACAGGAGCACCACCAACACGGACGGCACCATGATGAGCAGGCTGCCGACGAACCCGGCGGTGATGTTGCCCCGGGTGAAGATCTCCGTCATGTTCTCCCAGAGCTGCCAGTCGCTGGGCAGGGAGAGGTTCGGGGACAGCGCCTCGGCCTGGCTCTTGCCGGCCGTGACGACCATCATCCACAGCGGCAGGCCCAGCAGGAGCAGGACCAGCAGCACCACGAACGTCGGTTGCACGCGCGACCAGAGGCTTCGCGGCGCGACAGCCTTGCGCGACACGCTTGCAGTGCTCACAGCACGTTCTCCCGTCGACGGAGCATCCCGATCACCGGGAACGCGAGGGCCGCAACCACGACGAAGAGCACCAGGCTCATCGTCGTCGCCTGGGCGAACAGGCCCTGGCCGAAGGTGCGGAAGATGAAGATGTTGAGGATCTCGGTGGTGCGCGCCGGGCCGCCGCCGGTGGTCGCCTGCACGATGTCGAAGCCGTTCATCGACCCGAGCAGCGCCGTGGCCACGTTGAACGTGAGCGCGGGGGCCAGCAGCGGGAACCGGATCTTCCAGAAGGTGGTCCAGACGCCGGCGCCATCCAGGCGGGCGGCCTCGAGCACGTCCTCATTGATGGTCTTCAGGCCGGACAAGTAGATGAGCATCGACAGGCCCATCCACTTCCAGGCGTGGATGACCGCCACGACGACGATGGTCCAGGTGGTGCTGCCCAGCCACGCGATGCTCACATCGCCGCCGGCGAAGAAGCCGATCACCTGGTTGAGCGGGCCGTCCGTCTTGAGCAGCGCCTGGAAGATGTACCCGACGGCCAGCGCGGACATGATCACGGGGATGAAGAACATCACCCGGGCGGCCCGGTTGAGGCGCGTGTCCTTCTCCAGCAGCAGCGCGAGCAGCAGGCCGAAGACGTTCTGGAACACCGCCACGAGGATCGCGTAGATCAGCGTGATCTTCAGGGACGACAGCAGCGTCCCGTTCGCGAGCAGCCCCTGGAAGTTGTCGAAGCCGACGAACGAGATCTCGGACTTGAAGCTCGACCAGTTCGTGAAGGCGTAGACGAAGTTGTAGATCGTCGGGACGAAGAAGAAGATCCCGAGCACGGTGAACGCCGGGATGAGGAACCACAACGGGTGGGTGCCCCGCGGCTTGCCCCCAGACGGCGGGAGGTCCTGGCGTCGGCGCCGTCGGGCCCTGGGGGCCTCGACCCGCGCGTCCTGCATGGTCGCCATGTCGTGATGTCCTCACCCCGGTTGGTGGGGCCGGGAACGCGTCCCGGCCCCACCATGCGGATTGTCTGTGTGGGTCAGAAGCCGTCGATGCCAGAGGCCTTGGCCAGCTCCACGAACTGCTGCTGGGTCGCCTCGGCCGCCTGCTGCGGGGTCTTGACGTTGTTGATGACGTCCACGACGTTCATGAACAGGTCGGGGTTGGCCACCGCCTGTGCCTGCATCGAGCCCACCGAGTCGGACAGCGACGCGTGCACGTCGAGCAGCGCCTGCGGCACCGACGCGGGCGACTCGACGCCCGTCATCAGGGAGACGGTGTTCTGCTCCTCGACGAACGTCGGGTAGTACTCCGTCATCCAGAACGTGAGGAACTGGCGCGCGGCGGCCTCACGAGCGGCGTCGCCGGTCTTGAACGCGACGAGCGCGTTGGACTGGTCGGGGTGCGAGGTGGCGACGTTGCCCGAGGGCGAGATCGGGAAGTAGCCGATCGTCTCGTTCAGCGTGGCGGTGTCGGCCTTGGCCTGGAACTGGCCGAACAGCGCGTTGATCTGCACGGCCATGGCGGCCTCGCCGCTCAGCAGCGCGTCGCCCTGGTCCTCGAACGTGGCGGTGACGATGTCAGAGTTGAACAGGCCCTCGTCGATCAGGTCCTTGAACGTGGTGATCGCCTCGACGACCACGTCATCGGCGAACGACGCCTTGTTGGCGTTCAGGTCGTCGTAGAAGCCGTCGGCGGCAGCGTCCGCGAGCAGCACCTGCGGCCACCACTGCGTCGACCAGCCGTTGTTGCCCTGCTCGAAGAACGGCGTCACCCCGGTGGTCTCCTGGATGACCCGCCCCTTGGCGACCATGTCCTCGAAGCTGGTCGGCAGCTCGGTGATGCCGGCGTCGGCGAAGACCTTCTTGTTGTAGTAGACGCCCTGCACGCTGGGGCTCGTGACGAGCGCCGCGTAGCGGGTGTCGTTGAGGATGCCCGTGAGGTCCTGCAGGTCCGGGTCCATGTCCTCGATCCACGGCGCGTCGTCGAGCACCTGGAGGTTGTTCGCGGCGTTGAGGGCCGTGAGCATCGAGGCGGTCGGCTGCCAGAAGGCCAGGTCGGGCTTGTCGCCGGTGGCGACCTTGGTCTGGATGCCGTTCTCGTACGGGTCCGGGATCGTGACGATCTCGACCTTCGCGCCGGTGGCGTCCTCGAACGCCGCGACGACGCCCTCGGGGATCGTGTTGCTCGCCTGGGCTGCCCAGAGCGTGAGCTCCACGCCCTCCAGCGACGCGGTGGCCTCCGGCCAGGTGATGTCGCCCGTGTCCGCCGTGCCGCCCCCGGCGCCCGGGTCGCTGCACCCTGCCACCAGGAGCCCCGCTGCTGCCAGCGTGGCCGTGGTCATCAACAACCTCTTCATTGAAGCTCCTTGAACTGGGTCGACGTCCCGGAGGATGTCAGCCGTATCTGTGTGCGTTGTCTGCCTCTGCCGCTCCCGCGAGGGGGACGGCGCAGGTCAGGACTGTGGGCGGATGCGCAGCACCCGCGCGGTCCGTGTGGCGCTGGGCGTCACGTGCAGCACGCCGTCCGCGCGCGACCAGCGCGTGGCCCAGCTGCTGGTGGGGGGGAAGAGCGGCTCGACCTCGACGTCCCGGCCCGCGAGGTGCGCCAGCGGGAGGTCGATCTCCCCCGCCTCGTCGCCGCGCGCCCAGACCGTCAGGTACGTCGTGTCGTCGGTGGCCAGGCCCAGGGCCACCTCGGGGGCGTCCCATGCCGGGAGGCCGAGCGGCCACACGGGCAGCGACCGGGCCAGGTCCTCGCGGATGGCCTGGTGCGTGACCACGGCCTGCCGCACGGTGGCGAGCTGCTCGGACGTCATGAGGTCCAGGCGGCCGGAGAGGTAGAGGCGGCCGAGCATGCCGGTGGCGAGCGTGAAGAGGATCTCCTCGTCGCTCATGGCGGGCTGCGGGTACGCCCAGTTGCCGGCCTGCTCGGGCAGCAGCGACGCGGGGGCGGCGGCGGCCACCGGCGGGTACAGCAGCAGCTCCTGCTGGTCCGAGGTGGACTGCAGGTGCAGCCGGGTGAGCATCGCGTAGTCCATGCGCTGGGCGCCGGACGCGCAGTTCTCGATGACGAGGCCGGGGTGGCGCTCGAGCAGGCCCTCGAGCCACGTCAGGTGCGCGCGGTTGTGGGCGAGCAGGCCGGCGCCGAGGCTGGGGGCGTCGAGGTCGGTGCCCGGGCCGGCGGTGATGTTGTAGTCGAGCTTGAAGTACCGCACACCGAGGTCCAGCACCAGGCTGTCGACCACGCGGTCCAGGTGGGCGCGGGCCTCGGCGCTGCGCAGGTCCAGGTGGAAGCGGCCGTGCTCCACGACCCGGTGGCCCTCGCGCTGCAGGAACGCCGAGTCGGGCAGCCTGTCCGCCATCGGGCTGCGCACGCCGATGACCTCCGGCTCGAGCCACAGGCCGGGCGCCATGCCCGCCGCGCGGATGTGGTCGAGCACCGCCGCCAGGCCCCCGTCGGGGAACCGCACGGTGGACGGCTCCCACTCGCCGACGCTGTCCCACCAGTCGGTGAGCGAGTCGTCGTACCAGCCGGCGTCGACGCAGAAGTACTCGGCGCCCGCCGCGGCGGCCGCGTCGATCAGCGGCAGCAGCTTCGCGGTGGTCGGGTCGCCCATGAGGGTGTTCATGTAGTCGTTGAAGATGACCGGGAGGCCCTCGGGCTGGGGGCGCTCGGCGCGCAGCGCGCGACGGTGCTGGGTGAGCGCCTGCAGGGCGCCCTGCCAGCCGCCGCCGACGGCCACGGAGACGGGCACGGTGGTGAACGACTCCCCCGGCGCGATGGGCTGGGTCCACTGGTGCTCGGTGTCGCACGGGCCCATCAGCACCAGCGCCAACTCGCCCTCGCGGTCGCGCAGGCGCTCGCCCAGCTCGGCGTGCCAGGCGCCGTTGTGCTCGACCTGCCAGGCCCACGCGGAGCCGGTGGCGCGGTTCTCGAGCACGCCGGTGGGCATGCGCTCACTCGACGACCAGGTGCTGCGGCTGGTGATGCCGAGCGCCCCGCGCGCGTCCTGGTCCTGGTGCGAGGGCAGGCCCATCTGGACCAGGCCGCGCTGGCTGCGCACGGGCACCCGCTCCCAGCGGCTCTCGCCGAGCCAGTCGCCGTAGCCGGTGTGCAGGTCGACGTCGTCGATGCTGTCGCCCTCTGCGCTGAAGGCGCCGGTGGCGAGGGAGGTGACCGCGAGCAGGACCAGCGGGGCGGCGCCCTCGTTGACGACCTCGGTCCAGGTCTGGACGGCGGCGACGCCCTCGGCGGCGCGGAGCGTGGAGCGCACGCGCAGGCCGGTGGCCGGGTCGATCTGCTCGACGACGAGGCTGCGCCAGCCCGCCGACTGCTGCGTCGTGTGCGTGGCGTAGCGCAGGCGATCGCCGATGGCGGAGGCGGTGTGGCGCAGGTTGGCGCGCGCGTGGCCGTGGCCGAGGGCGAAGACCTCCACCAGGGGCTGCGCCGGGACGAGGGTGGGCTCTGCGCTCTGGGAGGGACCGGCCTGCAGGCTGGCGAGACGCACCGGGGCGTCGTCGTCAGAGACGAGCACAGCGCTGACGGCGCCAGTTCCCCAGTGCAGGATGGTCCGGTTCATCAGGGCCGAGCTCCTCATCGTCGAGTGGTCGCTGCCTGCGACGCACTCATGAAAGCGTTGATCAGAAACCTTGGCAAGCCCGTGCCATCACAGCCTGATAACGTTTTCATGACGAGAGATCACAGGCACCGGCCAACCTGCGGAAATGTGCGGGCGCGCGGAGTCACGAGCCCGCTCGGCGGGCCGTCCATCATGTGAGACGCGTCAGTCGAGGGGCGTCGGCGGAGGCGCGGCACTGCCCCGCAGCACGAGCTCGGGCACCGCCGTCGACCGCGCAGTCGACATCCCCGTCCGCATCAGATCGGACAGCATCCCGAAGGCACGCCGGCCCAGGCCCACGAAGTCCTGCGCCACGGTGGTCAGCGGAGGCGACCACATCGCCGCGAACGGCTCGTCGTCGAAGCCCACCACGCTCACCTCACCCGGCACCGCGCGCCCCGCGTCGGCGAACGCGCGCATCAGCCCGATCGCGAGCTGGTCATTGCCTGCGAGCACCGCGGTGACCTCCGGGTCCTGCGCCAGGAGCGCTCCCGCGTCGTAGCCGGATGACGGCTCCCACCCGGCGGCCAAGGGCTCCGGCACCGGCCTGCCCGCCGCCACGAGCGCCTCCCGCCAGCCGATCGTGCGGCCGACCTCCGGCCCCGTCGACGGGATCGCCACATGGTGCACCGTGCGGTGCCCCAGCCCCAGCAGGTAGTCCACCGCCTCGCCCGCGGCCGAGCGGTCGTCCAGCTCCGCATGCGGACGGGTGCGCTCCCCCGGCGTCGCCGAGGACACCGTCACCACGGGCACCGACGACGGCAGCGCGCGTGACGCCGCCAACGCCGCCGCGTCGAACTCCAGCACCACGGCGCCAGCCACGGCCTGCCCCAGCACCAGGCTCACCGCCGCGTCGACCACCACCGGGTCATCCGACTCCACCACCGTGATCACCACGAGGTACCCGGCAGCGCGCGCCGCCTCCTCGACCCCCTGCAATGTCGCCGCGTACCCGTATCGCATCGTGTTGCCGGCGAGCACCGAGATCATCGACTGGCGCCCGCTCACCAGCGCCCGGGCCGCCGCGTTCGGGCGGTAGCCGAGCGTCTCGATGGCCGCCATCACCTGCGCGCGCTTCGCGTCCGACACCGGTGTGGAACCCGTCAGCACCCGCGACACCGTCGGCACGGACACCCCCGCCACCCGAGCGACGTCGGCGATCACGGGGGGCTTGCGGCGGGCGGGCACTGTCACACGCGAACCTTAGCGAGGCGCCGCCTCAGGAGCCTCGCGGGAGGTCGGCCCAGATGTCCCGGGCGCCGACGCAGATGGCGTCGACGCCCGGGACGATCGGTCTCAGCGTGGCCGCGGGCCTCCCCCATGACCCGGCGGCGGCCCGTCGGCGCGGCCCTTCGGGAGCACCGTCAGCGCGTCCGAGCCTGTCGACGCGGCCACTGTCGCCGAGCCCAGGTAGGCGGCCGTGACGGTGTGCGAGCCCACTGGGAGGTCGCGTGGCAGGGGCACGATCGCCAGGCCGAGCCAGAGCGGGACCTCGCCGAGGAGCCGGTCGCCGATCTGGACTCGCACCCGGCCGGTGGCCTTCGGCGCCTGGCCCCCGCCAGCTGGCCGTGCGGCGCGCACGTGCACGGTCGCCAGTGCCGGTTGGCCGCTGCGCACGCGGTCGGGGAGGACGAGCACCGTCGTGGTCGAGGCCGCGGGCTGCGGCTCCACCGTGCCGGGCGGGAGCCGGATGAAGGTGATCGACTGCGCCGGGAAGTCGTAGGCGAACGCCTGTGCGACCCCCTCGACGGTCCGCGCCACCGGGATCACCCGATCGGGGTCGGCCATGGTGTTGCGGTCGCTGAGCGAGGCCGCCGTCATCTCGGTGACCGTCGCCGTCGAGGCCACGGGCGCCCCGTCGACGCGCACGTCCGAGCGGATCGTCTCGGGCGAGGAGTTCACCACCTTGAGGATCGTGTCCCCGGACTCCTGGTCGCGGGTGACGACGTGGTGCAGGTCCTCGTCGGTGGTGGTGTCGGTGAAGGTGGTGACCAGCGTCCCGTCGAGGTAGGTCCGCACCGTCGTGCCCGCGACCTCGATCTTCACGCGGTACGTGCGCCCGGTCTCGATGGTGGTGGTGCTGCCCGCCACCTCGACGGCCGCGCCACCGGTGGCCTGCTGGATCGCCGACCGGGTGTTGTTCCAGCCACCGAGGTTCCACCAGTAGTAGTGCCCGGAGTCCTGCACTCCGAACATCACCAGGAAGCCCTCGTCCCCGGCGATCTTCCGGGCGTCGAGCTCGAGGGTGTAGTCCGTCCAGGCCGCCGCCGGGCCGGTGCTGCGCGCGTCCTCCACGGCGACGTTCGTCTGCCGGTACTCGCCGTCGGTGACGGCCCAGATCCCGCCGGTGGGCGTCCACCCGGCCGCGTCTGACGCGAAGTCCTCGGAGTAGAGGACGTCGCCGGTGGCGGTGTCGGTCACCCGCAGGTTGTCGTAGGCGGCCTGCGTGCGCCATGTCGACAGGCCCACCCCGCCGCTGACCTCCGCCGGGCCGGAGCCGCCCGCACCGGTGAGGGTGCTGGACAGCACCTGGTCGCCCTGGTTCGTGGCGAACAGCTTCTGCACGTGATAGTTCGCCGAGCCGTACGCCCGGACGTTGTCGAACCAGATCGCGTCGGGCGACCACTGCACATAGTCCTCGTTGGCGAGCAGCGGCGCGTACGACGCGAGGTCGATGACGTCGGAGTTCCGCTCGATGCCCGTCATGAACGCGGCTTCCGCGAGCGCGTTGCGGAACGTGTTCCCGCGTGAGGCGTACTCGCCGATGAACACCTGCGGCCCGGCGCGGTCGTAGTCGTCGTAGCGGTGGGTGTTGGCGAGGAACCACTCCGGGGAGTTGTAGTAGTGCTCGTCTACCAGGTCGGCGCCCTGGTCGCGGGCGAAGTCCCACAGTTCCTCGAACCAGGCGCCCGCGGAGGTCTGGCCGGAGTTGGAGATGATCTTCATGTCCGGGTAGGCGGCCTTGAGCGCGTCGGCGAACTGCGGGTAGTAGTCGAGGAACTCGCGTTGCACCTCCTCGTTGCCCAGGCCCAGGTACTCGAGCCCGAACGGCTCGGGGTGGCCCAGTGACGCGCGCACCGCGCCCCATGCGGTGTCGACGCCGCCGTTGGCGAACTCGACGAGGTCGAGCGTGTCGTCGATCCACTCCTGGAGCTGCTCGGGGTCGCTGATCGGCGGCGGCCCGCCGCAGCCGTTGACGCCGACGGACACCACAGGCAGCGGCTCGGCGCCCAGGTCCTCGGCGAGCTGGAAGTACTCGAGGTAGCCGAGCCCGTAGGACTGGTTGTAGCCCCAGAAGTTGTAGTTGGCAGGCCGCTCCTCCACCGGGCCGATGGTCTCCTTCCAGCGGTAGGTGCGGCGACGGTCGTAATTCGGCGCCTCATACGGGTCGAAGGTGCCGACGTTGGTCACGCAGCCGCCGGGGAATCGCACGAACTGCGGATTCATGTCCTCGATGAGCTCGGCGAGGTCCTTGCGCAGGCCGTTCTCCCGGCCCCGGAAGGTGTCGACGGGGAACAGCGACACCATGTCGAGGCGCACCGTCCCCGTGCCGTCGGCCAGCACGGCGAGGCGACCCGCGTCGGTGGTGGCCGTGGCGGTGATCTCAGCGGTGACCTTCGTCCAGGTGTCGGAGGCGGCGACAACCTGCGCCTCGCCGAGCACCTGGGTTCCGGCCACGTCCTCGATCCGGACGGTCAGCGGCCGGTCGTGGTCGGCGGTGCGCCGCACGAATGCGGAGAACCGGTAGGCCTTGCCCTGTTCGACGTGCACGCCGGAGTTGTAGCCCGCGTTGCGGACCCCGACCCCGGCGCCTGTGCCCGCGCCCGGCGCCGTGAGGTCCATCTGCAGGTAGACGCGGTTGTCCTCATTGAGCCGCTCGGTGTCGTCGATCGTGCGCACCGTCCCGGCGGCGCCGCCTCGTTGCACCGTCTGCCAGGAGGTCAGCGGCGTGTACGAGGCGTTGTCGGCGGTGGAGTACTCGAAGGACCGGTTCTGCACCAGCTCGGCGTACAGGCCACCGTCGGCCGCCCGGTTGATGTCCTCGTAGAAGACCCCGTACAGGTCGTCGCTCATGTCGAGGGTCGGCCCGGTCGCGTCCACAGTGAGTCCCGCGCGCTCGGCGCGGATCGCCTCGAACGTGAGCTTCACGGCCTGGTCGCGGCCGCCGACGACGAGCGCGCCGTCCGGCCCCACGCCCACGTGGGCGGGCTCGGGCCCGACGACCTCGAGGACGAGGCGCCCACCTCCGGCGTCCAGGAAGCGCAGATCGGCGGGTGTCGCGCCCGCCGCGCCCATCACCAGCGCGCCGTCGGCCACTACCACCGGCCGAGGCGCGCCCGTGCCGCCCGACGCCCCATCCGAGGCGGCGAGCCGCACCACGCCGTCGGCGGCCGTCCCGGTCACCGTCAGCCCCGTCACCGTCGTCCCGCGGCTCGCCGCGAGGGCCAGCCCGTGCCCGTCAGTGACCACGAGGTTCCGCAGGTCACCGGGTCCATGGAGCGTGACCTCCCCCGACGGGACCACCGGCTCCCCCTCGGGCGCCACCAGCGCGAACCAGTCGAAGACCCCCTGGTGCCGGGTGCCGTCCTGCGCGGCCAGCGCGTACAGGCCGATCTGCGCCACCGGGAACGATGCCTCCACGGTGGCGGCCGTCGCCCAGGCGCCGTCAGCCCAGTAGCTCGTGGTGATCGTGTCCCCCACGCGCTCGAGCCGCAGGATCTCCGAGGTGGAGCCCGGCCGCGCGGTGAATGACGACGAGTACATGGCCGCCGTCTCGAAGCCGTTCTCGACCACCACCGGCCCGCCCGCGGCGAAGCCCACGTGGGACAGCCCGGCCCGCACGTAGTTGTCCTGGTCCTGCCAGGCGATCAGCCCGGCGCCTTGGAAGTCCTTCACCACCGGGGCCGTGACCTGCGTGATCGCGGTGAAGTCACCCGCCGGGACGTCCACCAGCACGATGTTGCGGGCCGTGTTGATGGTCTGCCAGGTGTCCCCGGCCAGCGAGGTGAGGGTCAGCGCGCCGGGGTTCGAGGTGAGCGACAGCGCGTCGGGCTCCTCGTCGTGCACGGACCAGTCGGTCCCGAGCGTGGTCGCGGAGAAGTCGTCCACCCAGGCGCCGGCGGGTATGACGCCGCTGGGCGGGGCCTCGGCGGCGCGCATGGCGCCGGGCTGCTGGCCCTGGGCGCGCGCGCCACCGCCGGCCGCCGCGGCGTCGAGGCCGAGCGTGAGGGCGAGGACGGTGGCCGCAGTGGCGGCCGTGAGGGTGAACGCCGATCGGGACAACGCTGTCCGGACCGGACGGGAGTCGGTTCTTGGCATGATCATCGTGCTCCAACCACTCGGCGAGGGTGTTCCTGGAGCCCAGAGATGGGCCGGTGCGGGAGGTCCTCCTTCCGTCGGCGGCTACATCGATGGAGAGCCTGCGCGGGGGAGGTCGCACTCCCCCGCGCGGGTGTCCGCGCTAGGTGCGGCGACGGATGATCAGGAGCCGCTGGAGGACCACGAAGACCAGCAGCAGCGCGCCGATCACGATCTTGGTCCACCACGAGCTGAGGGTGCCCTCGAAGCTGATGATGGTCTGGATGGTGCCGAGCACCAGCACGCCCAGCAGCGAGCCGATGACGAACCCCGAGCCGCCGGTGAGCAGCGTCCCGCCGATCACCACCGCCGAGATCGCGTCCAGCTCGACGCCCACCCCGGTGAGGGCGTAGCCGGACAGCGAGTACATCGCGAAGATCAGCCCGCCGATGGCCGAGCAGACCCCGCTGACCACGTACACCAGCACCTGGGTGCGCGCCACGGGCAGCCCCATGAGCTCGGCGGAGCCCTGGTTCCCGCCGATGGCGTACACCGTGCGGCCGAACCGGGTGGCGTGCAGCACCCACGCCGCGATGGCCACGATCACCAGCGCCACGATGACGCTCGGGGAGATGAACGCGTACAGCGTGCGCCCGTCGAACGCCGTGCCGGTGGGCCACAGCCGGATGCGGCTCTGCGACAGGGACACGAAGAACGGGTCGGTGATGGACAGCGAGTTGGGGCTCACCACGAAGCACAGCCCGCGGGCCAGGAACATGGCGGCCAGCGTCGCGATGAACGGCTGCACCTCGAAGACCCGGATGAACAGCCCCACGCCGACCCCGAACACGCAGCCCAGCAGCAGCACCGCCGCGATCACCGGCCCTGGCGCCCACCCGGCGATGAGCAGCCGCGCGGTGACCATCGTGGACAGGGCCATGACCGCGCCCATGGACAGGTCGATGCCGCCGGTGAGGATCACGAACGTCATGCCCACCGCGAGCACGATGAGGAACGCGTTGTCGATGAACAGGTTGAGGATCGTCTGGCTGTCGAGGAACCCGGTGTACCGGGTGGAGCCGATGACGAACACGAGGACGAGGGTCACCAGCGTCGCGAGCACCGACCCGTAGCGGGCCAGCGGCGACGTCCCGCGCATGCGCGACGTGCGGGTGGTGGCGCCGGCCTGCACCTCGGTGGCGGCCATCACGCCACCACCTCGACGGCCTCGCCGTGCTCCTGCGCGACGGCTCTGCGTCGGGCCCGGAACTTCCGTTGCACCACAGGCGACTGGAGCAGGCACACCAGGATCACCACGACGGCCTTGAACACGAGGTTGACCTCCGGGGCGATGCCGAGCGAGATCACCGTGATGCGCAGCGTCTCGATGATGAACGCCCCGATCAGGGTGCCGGTGAGCGAGAACTTGCCGCCCATGAGCGAGGTCCCGCCGATGACCACGGCGAGGATCGCGTCGAGCTCGATCCACAGGCCGTTGTTATTCGCGTCGGCGGCTGTCACGTTCGAGCTGATGAGGATCCCGGCGATCGCCGCGCACAGGGCGCTGAAGACGTAAACCGTCCAGATGATGCTGCGGGCGCGCACCCCGGCGAGTCGGCTGGCCTCGGGGTTGATGCCCACAGACTCGACCAGCGTGCCGAGTGCCGTGCGCCGCGTCAGCAGCGCCGTGGCCGCCAGCACCACCCCGGCGATGATCGCCGAGACCGGCAGCGTCAGCAGGAAGCCAGCCCCGATCGACTTGTACAACGGGCTGTTCACCGTGGTGATCTGCCCGCCGGTGACGAGCATCGCGATGCCGCGCCCCGCGGTCATGAGGATCAGCGTGGCGATGATCGGCTGGATGCCCACCACCGACACCAGGAACCCGTTCCACGCCCCGAGCACCAGGCACACGAGGAGCGCGGTGCCGATGGCGATCAGCACCGTCGACGCCGAGCCCGGGGTGGGCGACGCGGCGATCTGCGTGCACGCCACGGCGCCCGCGATGGCCACGAGCGCCCCCACGGACAGGTCGATGCCGCGCGTGGCGATGACCAGCGTCATGCCGATGGCCACCAGCAGGATCGGCGAGGTGTTGCGCAGGATGTCGATGAGCGACCCGTACAGGTGCCCATCCTGCATGCGGACGCCCAGGAACCCGGGCCGCGCCACCACGTTGACCGCCAGCAGCGCCACCAGCGCCACGAGCGGCCAGAACACCTTCGACCGGGTGAGGCTGCGCATCACTCCTGCCCTCCGCTCGCGATGAGCTCGAGGACGTCACGCGCGGTGACGTCCGGGCCGTTGGCGATCTCGGCGACCTTGCGGCGGTCGCGCAGCACCGCGATGCGGTGGCTGAGCCGCAGCACCTCGTCGAGCTCTGCGGAGATGAACACCACCGACATGCCCTGCGTCGCGAGGTCGTGCACGAGCTTCTGGATCTCGGCCTTGGCGCCCACGTCGATGCCGCGGGGGGGCTCGTCGAGGATCAACAGCCGAGGGGCTGTGGCGAGCCAGCGGGCCAGCAGCACCTTCTGCTGGTTCCCGCCGGAGAGGTTCCGCACCAGGGCCTCGGGGTTGGCGGGCCGGATGCCGAGCGCCTCGATGTAGTGCGACGTCAGCTCGTCCTGGGTGCGCTGCGGCACCCGGCGGGCCCAGCCGCGCGCCGCCTGCAGCCCGAGCACGATGTTCTCCCGCACCGTGAGGTCCTCCACGAGCCCCTCGGCTTTGCGGTTCTCGGAGGAGAACGCGATGCGCTCGGCGATGGCCGCGCGGGGGTTGCGCAGCCGCGCGGGCGCCCCGTCGACCTCCAACGTGCCGGTGTCGGCGTGGTCCGCGCCGTATAGCAGCCGTGCCATCTCGCTGCGGCCCGATCCCAGCAGGCCCGCCAGCCCCACCACCTCGCCGGGGTACACGTCCAGGTCGAAGGCCTCGATGGACCCGCGCCGGCCCAGCCCGATGGCCCGCAGGAACGGGGTCGGGGCGGTGTCCGCGCCCGCTGGCGCCGCGGACTCGTCACGGGCCTCGGTGTCCTGCGCGATGTCCTCGAGCACCGCGAGCTCGCGGCCGATCATCATCGAGACCAGCTCGATCCGCGTCATCTCGCCGGTGCGGCGCTCCCCCACCCGGGCGCCGTTGCGCAGCACGGTGATCCGGTCGGCGATCTCGTCGACCTGCTCGAGGAAGTGGGTCACGAAAAGGATCGCGACCCCGTCCTCGCGCAGGCCGCGCATGACGCGGAACAGCTCGGCGACCTCGTCGGCGTCGAGGCTCGACGTGGGCTCGTCGAGGATGAGCACCCGGGCGTCCACCTGCATGGCGCGGGCGATGGCCACGAGCTGCT
Organism: Cellulomonas timonensis; assembly: GCF_900046455.1. Classification (GTDB taxonomy): domain Bacteria; phylum Actinomycetota; class Actinomycetes; order Actinomycetales; family Cellulomonadaceae; genus Cellulomonas_A; species Cellulomonas_A timonensis. The sequence continues at coordinate 36,327 of NZ_FCOT01000009.1, read as the reverse complement.
GCACCGCGATCGAGTGCGCCGACAGCGGGGACGCGGGGTCGATGTCCACGTTCAAGCGGCCCAGCACCTCCGCGGCCTGGCGGCGCATGCCGCGCCAGTCGATCCCGCCGGCCCGGCGCGGCTCGCGGCCGAGCATGATGTTCTCCGCCACGGTCAGGTTGGGGCAGAGGTTCACCTCTTGGTAGACGGTGCTGATGCCCAGGTCCTGCGCCTGCGCCGGGCCGTGGATCGCGACCGGCCGCCCGGCGACGCGGATCTCGCCCGCGTCCGGTGGGCGCACCCCGGTGAGCGCCTTGATCAAGGTGGACTTGCCGGCGCCGTTCTCGCCGAGCAGCGCGTGCACCTCCCCCGCGTACAGCGTGAGGTCCACGTCGTGCAGCGCCCGGACGCCCGGGAACTCCACCCCGATGCCGGTCATCTGCACCACCGCCTCGGGTGGCCGCTCGGTGAGCCCGAGCCCGGAGTCGGGCGGGGTGGCGGGGTCGTCCATATCGCGGGTGCCTTCCGGTGGGCGCGGATCTGGGTGCGCGGCCGCGGGCCGGGGGCAGGGCCCGTGCGGGATCGGCCGGAGGGGATCCGGTCGGGCCCGCACGAGCCCTCCCATCCCAGGCGCCCGTGGCGCGCGGGACGGCGATCAGTACTGGCGCGTGGGCAGGGCCTCGATGGCCTGCTCCTGCGTGAACGTGGTCTCCTCGGTGATGATGCGCGGCTCGACGTCCTCGCCGGCGAGCACCGACTGGGTGATCTCCATGAGCTGCGGGCCGAGCAGCGGCGAGCACTCGACGATGAAGTTGATCTTCCCGTCGGCCAGTGCCTGCATCCCGTCCTTCACGGCGTCGACGGTGACGATCTTGATGTCCTGGCCAGGCACCTTGCCGGCCGCCTCGATCGCCTCGATGGCGCCCAGGCCCATGTCGTCGTTGTGCGCGTAGACCAGGTCGATGTCGGGGTGCTGCTGGAGGAACGCCTCCATGACCTTCTTGCCGCCGTCACGCGTGAAGTCGCCGGTCTGCGAGGCGATGACCGTGAAGTTGGGCGAGCCGGCCAAGACCTCCTCGAACCCCTCCTTGCGGTCGATCGCGGGGGCGGAGCCGGTGGTGCCCTGCAGCTCCACGATGTTGGTGGGCTCCGTGCCGAACTCCTGGACGACCCACTCGCCGGCCTTCTTCCCCTCCTCGACGAAGTCGGAGCCGAGGAACGTCACGTACAGCGACGTGTCCTCGGAGTCGACGGCGCGGTCGGTGAGGATCACCGGGATGCCCGCGTCCTGGGCCTCCTTGAGCACGGTGTCCCAGCCGGTCTCCACCACGGGCGAGAAGGCGATCACGTCGACCTTCTGCTGGATGTAGGAGCGGATGGCCTTGATCTGGTTCTCCTGCTTCTGCTGCGCGTCGGAGAACTTCAGCTCGATGCCGGCCTCCTCGGCGGCGTCCTGGATGGACTTCGTGTTCGCGGTGCGCCATCCGCTCTCGGCGCCGACCTGCGCGAAGCCCATGACGATCTGTTCGTCGCCGCCCCCGCCGCCCGTCGATTCCGAACCGGAGTCCGAGTCGTTGGCGCATGCCGTGAGCCCGAGGGCCAGGACTGCCGCGGCGCCTGCCGCCAGGGCGCGCCGCGCGTGCTTGCTGACCATGCTTCTCCTCCTTGAGTCGCACCGGTGCGGGTCCCCATCGACCCAGAGTTCGATGTTAACGCTCACATCCGACAAGTGGGGCAATCAGGAGATTACGGATCGATAACGAGGGCGGCCGCGCAGGTCAGCCCTGGTTCGGCGCACGGCGTCACCCGGCCCCCAGGCGGAGCGCAGGCGCCGCTCGGCGCCCCGGGTCACCTGGGGAGGCCGATCGCGACGATCCGGGAGCCGCGGCCCCACCCGACAGCCCTGAAAGCCACCTCGCCGCGACATTAACGTGTGCCTTCGCCCACATTCGCGAATGGCTGATGAAAGGCACCGGCCGAGCCCGAGAAGTCGCCGCGATGGCAGAAGTGTCGGCCTTTCTCCGCGCCGCCGAAAACGCCCGCCGGACATCGGGTGGCCATCAGGCGGAGCACCCCGCCGTGGCCCCGCGAGCCGACTGCGAAAGCCCTGGCAGCACCCGCTCGACGCGCGCTCCCGCAGCACCGCGGGTACGTTCGCTCGATGTCTCCGGCTCGAATACCCCCACCCGCAGCCGCTGAGGAGGTACCCGCACCACCCCCGCGACTGCGCGTCGTCGACCTGCTCAGATTCGTCGCCGCGGCCGCCGTCGTCCTTTTCCATTTCACGGCCCGCGACCACGGGAGATGGGCGGGCGGGCTTCCGTCAGAGGTATTCCCCCACGCGTCCGCGATCACTCGGTACGGATATCTCGGGGTTCATCTCTTCTTCGTGATCAGCGGATTCGTGATCCTCATGTCGGCCTGGAATCGCCCCGTAGGGTCATTCGTGGCCTCGCGCGTCAGCAGGCTCTACCCGGCGTTCTGGGCCGCGGTGCTCCTCACCGCGTCGCTGCGTTTCCTGTGGCCGGGCTTCGAGGCGCGCTCCCCTGCCGAGGTGCTGGTCAACCTCACGATGTTGCAGGATCCGCTGGGGGTGCCACGCGTCGACGGGGTCTACTGGACGTTGTGGGTGGAGCTGCAGTTCTACCTGCTCATCTGCCTCTTCATCCGCGTCGGCCTGACCGAGCGCCGGGTGCTGGCCCTCGCCGCGGCGGCGCCCGTGGTCACGGCCCCCCTCACCCTGCTCTCCCCCCATCTGACAGGTAGGTGGACGCTGGTCGAGTGGCTCCCGTTGTTCTGCGCGGGCATGGTGATCTGCCTGATCTACCGCAGTGGCTCGAGCCGTGCGCGGTGGTCGGTGCTCGCACTGAACGTCGTCGCCGCCATGCTGACGTCGGCTGCCACGACGCCGGGCGCGATCGACGCCGTCTCCTCGGGCACGTCGACATCGCCCGCCTGGGTGGCGGGCGGCGTCGTGCTCTGCGTCGCCCTGGTCCTGCTGGCGACGCTGGCCCCGCGGGTCCGCGACGTGGACTGGCGCGGCCTCACCCTCCTCGGCCTCGTCACCTATCCCCTGTACCTGACGCATGAGTACCTCGGGTGGGCCGCGATCGAGGTGCTCTCACCGCGTCTGGGACGGAACTGGGCCCTGTTGCTGGCCATCGCCGCATGCGTGGCCGTCGCCGTGATGCTGCACCTCGTGGCGGAACGCCCGGTGCAGCGGCCCCTGCGCCAGCGCCTCGAGCGCCTGCTGGGCCCGCCATCGCCTGCGCGCACGGCGCCGCGCGAGGCGCCGACGCAGCGGCCAGCAACCGAGACGGCGCGCCAGCGGGTGTCGGCGGGGGCCTGAGGCACGACACAAGGCAGGGCGCCGAGTGCGGCGCCCTGCCTTGTGTCCTTACCCATGTCAGCCGAGTCGGCCGTGTCCAGCGATCAGCCGGACGTCAGCCGCTGGCGGCCCCTGCGCGTCAGCGACTGGCGCCCACCGGCTCGCCCTCGACCGGCGCCACCTTCGGCGCCTTCGCCTTCGCCGACCGGTCATCCGGGGCAGTAGACGCGCGGCGCTTGTTGTAGACGTCGAATGCGACGGCGAGCAGCAGCACCAGGCCCTTGACCATCTGCTGGATGGACTGGTCCACGCCCAGCAGCTGCATGCCGTTGCTCATGACGGCCATGACCAGGCCACCGACCATGGCGCCCATCACGGTGCCCACGCCGCCGGTGACGGCCGCGCCGCCGATGAAGCCGGCCGCGATCGCGTCGAGCTCGAACATGTTGCCCGCCGCGGGCTGCGCGCCGTTGGACCGCGAGGAGTAGACGACGCCGGCCATCGAGGCCAGGAAGCCCATGTTGACGAAGATCCAGAAGTTGACCCGCTTGACCTTCACACCGGAGAGCTGCGCGGCGTTGAGGTTGCCGCCGATCGCGTAGACGTGCCGGCCGAAGACGGTGCGCGTGGTGATGACCGTGTAGATCATGATGAGCGCGCCCAGGATGACCAGCACGATCGGCAGGCCACGGCTGCGCGAGAGCTGGAACGCGAACGCCATGACCAGGGCCCCGATGAGCACCAGGCGCAGCACGAACAGCGGCATGCTCTCCACGGCCTGCTGGTAGGCGATGCGCCCACGGCGCGAGCGGTAGGCGCTGAACGCGTAGCCGCCGACGCCGATCGCCGCGACGACCAGTGTGAACACGTCAAACCCTTGGCCGCCCAGGAACCCGTTGAGGAACCCGCCGGCGATGACCTTGTACTGGTCCGGGAACGGCGACAGCGAGATGTTGTCGAGCACCTCGAGCGTCATGCCGCGGAACAGGAGCATGCCGGCCAGCGTGACGATGAACGCCGGGATGCCCACGTAGGCGACCCAGAAGCCCTGCCACGCCCCGACGGCGAGGCCCACGGCCAGCGCGGCGAGCACGCCCACCCACCACGGCTGCCCGCCGCGGATGACCAGCACGGCGGACACGGCGCCGGTCAGCGCCACCACCGAGCCCACCGACAGGTCGATGTGGCCGCCGATGATGACGATGACCATGCCGATCGCAAGGATCAGGATGTAGGAGTACTGCAGGACGATGTTCGTCAGGTTGCCCGGGTTCAGGAGCACGCCGTCGGTGAGGATCGCGAACAGGCCGACGATGGCCGCGAACGCGATGAAGATGCCGGACTGCCGCAGGTTCCTCGTGAACATCTGCTGCAGGGATGCCAATGCGTTCATCGGACGTGGTCCCTTTCCTTCGTCATGAGCTCCATGAGGCTCTCCTGGGTGGCCTCGGAGCTGGGCAGCACACCGGTGATGCGCCCTGCGGAGAGCGTGTAGATGCGGTCGCAGATGCCGAGCAGCTCGGGCAGCTCGGAGGAGATGACGATGACTGCCTTCCCCTCGTCCGCGAGGCGGTTGATGATCGTGTAGATCTCGTACTTCGCGCCGACGTCGATGCCGCGCGTGGGCTCGTCGAGGATCAGCACGTCAGGGTCGGTGTGGATCCACTTGCTCAGGACGACCTTCTGCTGGTTGCCGCCCGACAACTTGCCCGCGAGGGCCATGACCGTGGGCGCCTTGATGTTCATCTCGCGCCGGTAGTCCTCGGCGACCTTGACCTCTTCGTTGCCGTTGACCCAGCCGCCCTGGGACAGCTTGTCCAGGCTCGCGGCGGACACGTTCCGGCGGATGTCCTCGATGAGGTTGAGGCCGTACTTCTTGCGGTCCTCGGTGGCGTACGCGATGCCGTGCCCGATGGCCTCGCTGACCGTGCGGGTGCGGATCTCCTTGCCGCGCAGGAAGACCTTCCCGCTGATGTCGCGGCCGTAGCTGCGCCCGAACAGGCTCATCGCGAGCTCGGTGCGCCCGGCGCCCATGAGGCCCGCGATGCCGACGATCTCGCCTGCGCGCACGTTCAAGCTGGCGCCATCCACCACGACACGGCCCGGCTGGGTCGGGTGGTGCACGGTCCAGTCCTCGACGCGCAGCACCTCGTCGCCCACGTTCGCGACGTGGTCGGGGTAGCGCTGGTCGAGCTCGCGGCCGACCATCCCCTTGATGATCCGCTCCTGCGTGACGCCGCCGCCGCGCATGTCCAGCGTCTCGATCGTGCGGCCGTCGCGGATGATCGTGGTCGAGTCCGCGATGGACGCGATCTCCCCGAGCTTGTGGGAGATCATGATCGACGTGATGCCCTGCTCCTGGAGCTGGCGCAGCAGGCCGAGCAGGTGCTCGGAGTCGGAGTCGTTGAGCGCGGCCGTGGGCTCGTCCAAGATCAGCAGCTTGACGCGCTTGGACAGCGCCTTGGCGATCTCGACGAGCTGCTGCTTGCCGACGCCGAGCTGGCCGACGGGCGTCACGGGGAGCTCGTCGAGGCCGACCCGCGCGAGCAGCGCGGCAGCGTCGGAGTTGGCCTTGTTCCAGTCGATGAGGCCGCGTGCGGAGCGCTCGTTGCCGAGGAAGATGTTCTCGGCGACGGAGAGGAAGGGCACCAGGGCGAGCTCCTGGTGGATGATGACGATCCCCTTGTCCTCGGAGTCGTTGATCGAGCCGAACTCGACCTTCTCCCCGTCGAACACGATGTCGCCGTCGTAGGTGCCTGCGGGGTACACGCCGGACAGCACCTTCATCAAGGTGGACTTGCCGGCCCCGTTCTCGCCGCAGATGGCGTGGATCTCGCCGCGCTCGACGTTGAGGGTGACGTCCTGCAGGGCCTTGACCCCGGGGAACGTCTTGGTGATGGAGTGCATCTCAAGAATGTGGTCGCTCATGCGGCCTCGACCGTCCTAGCTCGTGCGGAGTGGGGACCTCGCGGGCGGGCCGGGTGCACGGAGTTCCGTGCCCCCGACCCGCCTGCGGGACGCGCCTGCCTGGTGTCAGGCCTGGCCGCTGGCGACCTGGGCGTCGGTCCAGTAGCCCGAGTCCACGAGCAGCGACTTGATGTTGTTCGCGTAGACGATGTCCGACTCGAGGAGGTAGGACGGGACGATCTTCACCTTGTTGTCGTACGTCTCGGTGTCGTTCGCCTCGGGCTCCTCGCCCTTGAGGTAGGACTCAGCCGCCGTGACCGCCTGGGTGGCGAGCTTGCGGGTGTCCTTGAAGATCGTCGAGAACTGCACGCCGTCGTTGATGAGCTTGACGGAGGCGATCTCGGCGTCCTGGCCGGTCACGATCGGCAGGCCGGCGTCCTGGCCCGGGCCGTAGCCCGCGTTCTGGAGCGCCGTGATGATGCCGCGCGAGATGCCGTCGTACGGGGAGAGCACGCCGTCGAGCTTGCTGCCGTCGGAGTAGGTGGACGTGAGCAGGTCCTCCATGCGCTTCTGCGCGGTCTCCTGGAGCCAGCGCAGCGTGGCGGCCTTCTCGATGTCCGTCTGGCCGGACTTCACGACGATCTTGCCGTCGTCCATGAAGGGCTTCAGCGTGTCGATGGCGCCCTTCCAGAAGAAGTGGGCGTTGTTGTCGTCCAGCGAGCCGGCGAAGAGCTCGACGTTGAACGGGCCGGACTCGGCGCCCGCCGCCTTGCCGTCCTCGGCGAGCAGGCCGAGGCCCACGAGCAGCGACGTGGCCTGCTGCACGCCCACGTTGTAGTTGTCGAACGTGACGTAGAAGTCGACGTTCTTCGTGCCGTTGATGAGGCGGTCATACGCGATGACCGGGATCCCCTTCTCGGCGGCGGCGTCGAGCTGGTTGGCCAGCGCGGTGCCGTCGATCGACGCCACGATGAGCAGGTCGACGCCCTTGGTGATCATCTGGTCGATCTGCTGCTGCTGCGTGGGGATGTCGTCGTTCCCGAACTGCAGGTTGACCTCGTAGCCGGCGGCCTTGAGGCCGTCCTCCACGGCCTTGCCGTCGGCGATCCAGCGCTCCGACGTCTGGGTCGGCATCGCGACGCCGACGGTCTTCGTGCCGTCGTCGGCTGCGGGGGCGCCGCTCGACTCGCCGCTACCGCCACCGGCGCCGTCGCCGGCACATGCGGCGAGGGAGAGCGCGAGGGCTGCGCCCAGCGCCACGATCTTGAGGCTCTTCATGTCCGTCTCCTCCTTGAGAAGGTGCTGCTGATCTCGAGCTGGTCAGGGACCGACCGCCCCGGGTTGCCCGGGGTGGCGACCGGCTGTTCTGTGTGCGCGCAGGGTGGGCGTCATCGCGCCGGACGAGGCTGGGCAGCGATGCCTGGCCGTCCGGCTCGGTCGTGGACCGATGAGTTCGACTCTTCTTCGAGCACGTCCACAGACTCCCGGTCTTGAGTTCACTTCGTCAAGCCAAGAGTCGGGCATCCAGGTTGCAGATGGATAACAACCGGAAACATGGGACGACTATGCCGTCAAGAGGCGAAGAATTCACCCTCTCAGGGGGATGACAAACGCCCCGACCTCCACGAGGGAGGCCGGGGCGTCATGCTTTATTCACTTGTCGAACGATCGATGCCGTTCGTCACTCCATGTCAGATACCTTGCGCGAGACGGTAGTACGCCGCGTTCCAGCGGATGGCGTCCTTGAACCCACGCCGCGTGGTGCCCTTGTCGATCACCAGCAGCTCGGTGCGCGCGATCTCCGCGAAGTCCTCCCAGACCTCCAGGCCCACAGCCGTCGTGAGCACCGTGTGGTGCGCCGCGCCGGCCGTCAGCCACGCCTCCGCCGACGTCGCGAAATCGGGCTCCGGCACCCACACCGCGCGGGCGACGGGCAGGTTCGGCAGCTCCTCGTCGGGCTCCACCACGTCCACCACATTCGCCGTCAGGCGGAAGCGGTCACGCATGTCGGACAGCGCCACGACGACGCCCTTTCCCGGGTCGGTGTCGAAGACCAGGCGGACCGGGTCCTCCTTGCCGCCGATGCCCAGGGGGTGGATCTCCAGCTTCGGCTTGGACGTGGTCAGCGTCGGGCAGATCTCGAGCATGTGCGCCCCGAGGATCTTCTCCGCGCCGGGCACCATGTTGTAGGTGTAGTCCTCCATCAGCGACGCGCCACCGGGCAGCCCGGCGCCCATCACCTTGGCGGCCCGCACCAGCAGTGCCGTCTTCCAGTCGCCCTCGGCGCCGAAGCCGTAGCCCTGCGCCATCAGCCGCTGCACGGCCAGGCCCGGAAGCTGGCGCAGCGCGCCCAAGTCCTCGAAGTTGGTCGTGAACGCCGTGGCGCCCAGCTCGCCCAGGAACGCCAGCAGCGCGAGCTCCTGACGGGCGCCGTAGCGCAGCGACTCATGCCGCTCACCGCCCTTGCGCAGCTCGGGGACGACGTCGTACAGCTCCTCGTACTCCGCCACGAGCGCGTCGACATCCGCGTCGGCGACGGCCTCGACAGCCTCCACCAACTCGTTGACGGCCCACGTGTTCACCGAGACGCCGAACCGCAGCTCGGCCTCCGTCTTGTCGCCCTCGGTCACCGCGACGTTGCGCATGTTGTCGCCGAAGCGGGCCAGGCGCGTGTCGTGCATCGTGGCCCAGCCGGCGGCGGCCCGCACCCAGGTGCCAATCGACTGCGCGACCACCGGGTTCGAGTGGTGCCCCACGACCGTCTTGCGGGCCACGCCCAGGCGGGACTGGATGTACCCGAACTCACGGTCGCCGTGCGCGGCCTGGTTGAGGTTCATGAAGTCCATGTCGATGCTGTCCCACGGCAGCTCGACGTTGGCCTGCGTGTGCAGGTGCAGCAGCGGCGTGCGCAGCGCGTCGAGGCCCGCGATCCACATCTTCGCCGGGGAGAACGTGTGCATCCACGCGATGACGCCGATCACCTTGTCGTCGGAGTTCGCGTCGAGCGCGGCCCGGCGGATGGACGCCGAGTCCTTCAGGACGGGCTTCCACACGATGTTCACCGGCACATCCGAGGACGCGTCCAGCGCACGGGCGATCTCCTGGGACTGCTCGGCGACCTGTCGCAGGGTCTCCTCGCCGTACAGGTCCTGGCTGCCGGTGAGGAACCAGACCTCGCGGTCGGCGTACGGCTTGCTCATGCGGATGCTCCTGGGTCTCGTGGTGCGGGGTCGAGCTGGGTGGTGCGGGGCTCAGCGCCCGTAGACGTTCTGGTACCTGTCGTACAGCGAGTCGACGTGCTCCTGGGCGATGGGCAGCGGCTCGCCGAGCTGGCGCGAGATGTGCACCGTGCGGGCCACCTCCTCGACCATGACCGCCGCCTTCACGGCGGCCTTCGCGTCCTTGCCGATGGTGAACGGGCCATGGTTGCGCATCAGCACGGCCGGGCTGCGGGAGCCCTTGAGCGTCTCGACGATGCCCTGGCCGATCGAGTCGTCCCCGATCAGCGCGAACGGTCCGATGGGGATGTCCCCGCCGAACTCGTCGGCCATCATCGTCAGCACGCACGGCACCGGCTCGGCGCGCGCGGCCCACGCCGTGGCGTAGGTCGAGTGCGTGTGCACCACGCCGCCGACCTCGGGCATGTTCCGGTACACGTAGGCGTGCGCCGCGGTGTCCGAGGACGGCGAGCGGTCGCCGTCCACGAGGTTCCCGTCGAGGTCGCACACGACCATCGACTCGGGAGTGAGCTCGTCGTATGTCACGCCCGAGGGCTTGATGACGAACAGGTCCGCGCCGGCCACCCGCTGGGAGACGTTGCCCGCGGTCCACACGACGAGGCCCCAGCGGGGCAGCTCGGCGTGCAGCGCCGAGACGACCTCGCGGACCCGCGCGACCTCGGCCTGGACCTCGGCGGAGAACGTCGTCAGGCCGCTCACGCGTCGGCCCCCAGACGGTCCGCGCGCGCCTCGCGGCGGATGCCCTTGAGCCGGTGCATGACCTCGTTGGCCCCACGGCCGAAGTAGTCGTGCAGCAGCGTGTACTCGGCGAACAGCGCGTCGTAGCGCTGCGCGTTCTCCTCGATCGGCGTGTACGCCGCGACGGTGCGCTTGCCCATCGACTTGGCGGCGGTGCGCACATCCGCATACGCGCCAGCGGCGACGGCCGCGTGGATCGCGGAGCCGAGCGCGGGGCCCTGGTCGGAGGCGATGGTGCTGAGCGGCAGACGCGTCACGTCGGCGTAGATCTGCATGAGCAGCGCGTTCTTGAGCAGGCCGCCCGCCACGACGAGCTCGGTGACTGGGACACCGGAGGAGGTGAACGCCTCGACGATGGTGCGGGTGCCGAAGGCCGTGGCCTCGAGCAGCGCGCGGTAGGTGTCCTCGGGCTTGGTGGCGAGGGTCTGCCCGACGACGATGCCGGACAGCTCGTGGTCCACCAGCACCGAGCGGTTGCCCGAGTGCCAGTCGAGGGCCACCAGGCCGTGCTCGCCGATCTGCTGCTCGGCGGCGAGCTCGGTGAGGTACTGGTGCACGGACAGCCCGCGCTCGGCGGCGGCCGAGACGTAGGCCGGGGGCACGCCGTTGTCGACGAACCAGCCGAAGATGTCGCCGACGCCGCTCTGGCCGGCCTCGTAGCCCCACAGCCCGTCGACGATGCCGCCATCCACGGCGCCGCACATGCCGGGGACCTCGTGCAGCTCGTCGCCGTTCATCACGTGGCACGTCGAGGTGCCCATGATCGCGACCATCTGGCCGGGCTCGACGGCGTTCGCAGCCGGGGCCGTGACGTGCGCGTCGACGTTGCCGACGGCGACGGCGATGCCCTCGGGCAGGCCGGTCCAGGCAGCCGCCTCGGCGGTGAGCGTGCCGGCGGAGGCGCCGAGCTGGCCGATCTCGTGCTCGAGCTTCTCGGAGACGAAGCCGGTGAACTCGGGGTTCAGCGCGGCGAGGAAGTCCGTGCTCGGGTACTCGCCGTCCTGGTAGATGCCCTTGTAGCCCGCGGTGCAGGCGTTGCGCACGTAGCTGCCGCCGAGCTGCCAGACGATCCAGTCCGCGGCCTCGACCCAGTGCTCCATCGCGTCGTAGACCTCGCGGTCCTCCTCGAGGAGCTGCAGGCCCTTGGCGAATTCCCACTCGGAGGAGATGAGGCCGCCGTAGCGGTTGATCCAGGCCTCGCCGCGCTCGTGGGCGAGGGCGTTGATGCGGTCGGCGTGGGACTGCGCGGCGTGGTGCTTCCACAGCTTCACGTAGGCGTGGGGGCGGTCCGCGAAGGCCGGGAGCTCGCACAGCGGGGTGCCGTCGGCCGTGGTGGGGACCATGGTGCAGGCGGTGAAGTCGGTGCCGATCCCGATCACGTCGTTGACGTCGATGCCGTGCTCGGCCTGGGCGGCGGCGAGGGCCGCGGGGACTGCCGTCTTGAGCACGTCGACGTAGTCGGCGGGGACCTGCAGGGCCCACTCGGGCGCGAGCGCCACAGGGGTTCCGGCAGCGGCGGCGGGGCCGGCCGTCAGCTCCTGGTCCATGACCGCGTGGGGGTACGCGTGCACTCCTGAGCCGAGCTCGGCGCCGTCGTGCACGCGCACGACCACTGCACGGCCCGAGAGGGTTCCGTAGTCCACGCCCACCACGAGGGCTCGCTGCGGGTCCACCGTCATGTCGCTGTCCTGTCCGTCGAGCTTCGTCGCCTGGGGACCGGGTCTTCCACGTGGAAAGCCGCTGGCGTCCGCCGGGCATCGTGGCCACCAGCGGACGCCGGCGGCCGAGGCCATGTTAACGCTAACATCCCGGTTCCCGTCAAGGGCCCCGCAGGTCAGCCGGGGGCACTGCCCGCCAGGTCCGGCTGCCACGAGCTGGCCCGCACCACCAACTGCGCCGGCAGCGTGTGCCGAGTCACCGAACGGCCCTCGAGCGCCGCCGTCAACGCCTCGATGGTCAGCCGCCCCAACGCCGCGAAGTCCTGCCGCACGGTGGTCAGCGGCGGCACGAAGAACGCCGAGCCCGTCACGTCGTCGAAGCCCGCCACCGCCACATCCTGCGGCAGCCGCAGGCCGCCCTCCCAGAACGCACGCAGCAGACCCAGCGCGAGCTGGTCGTTCGCCGCGAACACCGCCGACGGGGCGCCCTCGCGCACCATCTCCCGGCCCACCGCGTACCCGCGCTCGGCCGTCCAGTCCGCCTCGATCGGGTCCGGCGCCGCGACCCCGGCCGCCGCGCACTCCGCCCGCCAGCCCGCCAGCCGGTCCTGCGCGTCGAACCAGTCCTGGGGGCCCGCCACATGCGCCACATCCCCGCGACCCGCCGCCAACAGGTGCCGCGTGGCCTGGCGCGCCCCGTCGAACTGGTCCACCGAGACCGTGTGCAAGCGCACCGCCTCCGGCTGGTCGCCCGAGCTGATCATCACCACCGGAACCGGCGCGTCGAACTCCTCCACCGCCTGCATCACCTCGACCTGCGGGGCGATGATGACGATGCCCTCCACCCCCTGGCCCATGAAGTGCTCCAGGGCGCTGTGCATCGTGGCCGCGTCGAATCCGCTGATCGTCGCCACGCTGACGAAGTAGCCCGCGTCGCGCGCCGCCTCCTCCAGCCCCACCAGCGTGCTCGTCGGCCCGTACAGCAACGAGCCGGTCGTCACCACGCCGATCGTGCCCGAGCGGCGCGTCACCAGCGCCCGCGCGGCGCTGTTCCGGCGGTAACCCAGCTCGCTGATCGCCGCCAGGACTCGCTCGCGGGTCTCCGGGCGCACGCTCGGGTGGTCGTTGAGCACCCGCGACACGGTCTGGTGCGAGACGCCGGCGACCTCCGCGACGTCGCTCATCGCCGGAGGGCGGCGGCGCGCGGCGGAGTGCCCGGAGGACGACGTGCTGCCCGACGACGCTGGAGGCAGGGGATCCGGTGACATCGGGCGGCTAGCCCGCGTACTCGGCGCCGAGCTCGCGCGAGCGGTCCCGCGCGGCCTCGGCAGCGGCCACCACAGCGGCCCGCACCCCATGCGCGTCCAGCTCGCGCACTGCCGCGACAGTCGTCCCGCCCGGGGACGAGACCCGCTCCCGCAGGATGGCCGGGTGCTCGCCGCCCTGCTGCGCGAGAGTCGCCGCGCCCTGCACGGTGCCCACCGCGAGGGTCGTCGCGAGGTCCCGCGACAAGCCCAGCAGCACGCCCGCCTCGGCCATCGCGTCGATCAGGTAGAACGCGTACGCCGGGCCCGAGCCGGAGATCGCGGTGACGGCGTCGAGGTCCTTCTCGGGCGCCTCGACCACGATGCCCGTGGCGGACAGGATCCGCCGCACCAGGGCCAGGTCGTCCGCGTCGGCATGCGTCCCCGCGGAGATCGCGCTCACGCCGCGACCCACCACCGCCGGGGTGTTGGGCATGACCCGCACCACAGCCGTGCCCTCGGGCAGCCGCTGCTCGTAGAAGCTGATCGGCAGGCCCGCGGCGATCGTCACCACCAGCGTGCCGGGGCGCAGCACCGGGGCCACCTCGTCCAGCACGTCGCCGACCACATTCGGCTTGACCGCCACGACCAGCACATCGGCGCTGCGCGCGACCTTGGCGTTCGAGTCGCATGACCGCACGCCATGCCGCTCGGAGAGCTCGTTGGCCCGCAGCGCCGAGCGCTCGGTCACGTCGACGTCCTCAGGAGCCCACCCGGCCTGGAGCAGCGCCGAGACGATCGTCTCGCCCATCACCCCGCCGCCGAGCACCGCCACCTGCGGACGCTGCGCGCCCGTCGTCCCGTCCGACATCGTCAGCCTCCGTGCTGCTCACCGCGTGCCCGCCGACTGGCGCCACCCGACGAGCGTAGCCATCCACGAGTCCCACGCCGCGCACGGCGCACGGCGCCGCCTCGGCCCACGGCGGCGACCGGGAGCCCGGTTGCGGGCCTACCAGCCACGCCTGAGAGTGAAGACACTTCCGTGCGGCTCCTCGTGCACGGCGTGTTGAGCCGCGCCCGACCCGAGGAGCCTGCGTTGAGCGATCCCCAGATCCCGCCGAGCGTCCCGTCCAGCCGTCCCGCGACTGTCGACGAGCCCGTCGAGCCGCACGAGCCCTGGCCCGCCAAGCCGAGCTCGCGGGGGCCGGAGGCCGTCTCCCCCACCGGGGCGCCCGAGACGCCCGACCCGGACGCGCGCGCCCAGCAGGGGCCGTGGCTGACCACGGCAGGCGGCGTCCCGCTGCGTGACACCGACCACTCGCTCAAGGCGGGCCGGCGGGGGCCGACGCTGCTGCAGGACCACCATCTGCGCGAGAAGATCACGCACTTCGACCATGAGCGGATCCCGGAGCGTGTGGTGCACGCGCGCGGCGCCGCAGCCCACGGCCGGTTCGAGTCCTACGGCACCGCGGCGTCGCTGACCTGTGCGCAGTTCCTGCAGAAGGACGTCGTGACGCCAGTGTTCGTCCGCTTCTCCACGGTGGTCGGCTCCCGGGGATCCGCCGACACCGTCCGCGACACCCGGGGCTTCGCGACGAAGTTCTACACCTCCGAGGGCACGTTCGACCTGGTGGGCAACAACATCCCGGTGTTCTTCATCCAGGACGCCATCAAGTTCCCCGATGTCATCCACGCAGTGAAGCCCCGTCCCGACGTCGAGATCCCACAGGCGCAGAGCGCGCATGACGGGTTCTGGGACTTCGTCTCGCTGCACACCGAGGCGCAGCACCACACGATGTGGAACATGTCCGACCGCGGCATCCCCCGGTCGTACCGGACGATGCAGGGCTTTGGCGTGCACACGTTCCGGCTGGTCACCGCCGAAGGGACCACCAGCCTCGTCAAGTTCCACTGGAGGCCAGTGGCGGGCACACACTCCCAGGTGTGGGAGGAGGCCCAGATCACCGCGGGCGCGGACCCGGACTTCCACCGCCGCGACCTGGCGCAGGCCATCGAGGCAGGCGCGTTCCCGCAGTGGGAGCTGGGCGTGCAGGTCTTCCCCGACACCCCGGACCAGGTGTTCGAGGGCATCGACCTCCTCGACCCCACCAAGCTCGTCCCCGAGGAGCTGGCGCCCGTGCAGCCCATCGGACGCATGACCCTCGACGCCAACCCCCGCAACTACTTCGCGGAGACGGAGCAGGTGGCCTTCCACGTCGGGCACATGGTCCGGGGCATCGACGTGACGGACGACCCGTTGCTCCAGGGGCGCCTCTTCTCGTACCTCGACACCCAGCTCTCGCGGCTCGGCGGGCCCAACTTCACCCAGCTGCCGATCAACCGCCCGCACGCCCCGGTCAACGACATGCTCCGCGACGGCATGCACCAGACCGCCGACCACGTCGGGGCGGCGCCGTACCGCCCGAACTCGCTCGACGGAGGCTGCCCGTTCACAGCGGGCGCCGACATGGCGTTCATCGACGTGCCCGTCGCGATCCCGGACGGGTCCGTGAAGGAGCGCGAGCTCCCGGTGTCCTTCGCCGACCACTTCAGCCAGCCCCGCATGTTCTGGCGGAGCCTCAGCCCCGTGGAGCAGGCGCACACGGCGGCGGCCTACACCTTCGAGCTCGGCAAGTGCTACGAGCAGGCCGTCAAGGAACGCCAACTCCAGGCGCTGGCCAACATCGACGCCGAGCTCTGCGCCGTCGTCGCCGAAGGGCTGGGCCTGCCCGCGCCCGAGCCCACGGAGCCGCCCACCGACGTCCGGCCCAGCCCGGCGCTGTCCCAGGTGGGCGGATCGTGGCCGGTGGCCGGGCGGGTGGCCGGGCTCGTCGCGGACCCGTCCACCGATCTGGACCTGTTGGAGCGCGTGCGCGCCGCCCTGCTCGCCGAGCAGGTGATCCCGCTGGTCATCGCACCCTCGGGCGGGATGCTCGACCCGGCCCGGCCCGACACCGCCGTGCAGCGGACCTGGCTCACGGCCGCCTCCATCGAGCTCGACGCGCTGATCCTGCTCGGCCAGGCCTCCCGCGGCCCCGACGCGGCGCCGACCTTCGACGCGAAGGCCGGGGCGCCTGGCGCCGCCGACCCGCGCGTCGTGAAGCTCGTGCAGGAGGCCTACCGGCACGCGAAGGCCATCGCCCTCGTCGATGCCGGCGCCGCGGTGCTCGCAGCCGCGGGAGTCGACGCCTCCGCGCCGGGAGTCGTCCGCTCGGACGACCCCGACGTGCTGGTCGAGCACGTCACCTCGGCTCTCGCGGGACACCGGGTCTGGGAACGGTTCGCGGCGACGCTCCCCGGCTGATCCGCCTGCGCCACTCACCCAGGCAGGGCACGCGTCGTGGGCCGTCCCGCGACCCACGGCGCGTGCTCGCTACGGGGTCCGACGGTGCAACGTCGTCGCGCCCACCACGACCGCCGCCACGATGAACCCCGCGATCACCAGCACGTCGCCGCGCACGTCGGCGAAGCCCTCCCCCGCCGCCAACCGCTGCAACGCGTCCACGCCGTAGGTCAGCGGCAGCACCCGGGAGACCGCCTCGAGCACTGCGGGCATCTGGTCGCGCGGCATGAGCAAACCGCACGTGATGAGCTGCGGGAAGACGAACAACGGCATGAGCTGCACGGCCTGGAACTCGGTGCGGGCCAGCGCGGACGCGGCCAGCCCCAGGGTGGAGCCGAGCACCGCGTCCAGCACCGCCACCAGCATCACCACCCACAGCGGCCCGGCGACCTCCATGCCGAGCAGCCCGACGGCGACCCCGGTGAGCACCAGGCCCTGCACCACAGCGAGCAGGCCGAAGCCGAGCGCGTAGCCGCCGATGAGGTCGCCGCGCCCGATCGGCGAGGCCATCAACCGCTCCAGGGTCCCCGAGGTCCGCTCCCGCAGCGTCGCGACGCTCGTGACCAGGAACATCACGATCAGCGGGAACAACCCCAGCAGCAACGGCCCGAACTGGTCGAGCACGTCCGTGCCCTCGAACATCCACGCGACCAGCCACAGCAGCAGACAGGGCAACACGATCACCAGGGCGAGGGTGCGCGGGTCGCCGCGCACCTGGCCCAGCACCCGGCGCGCGGTCGCGAAAGTCAGCGCCGCGCTCATCGCGCGCCCCGGCCGTTCGAGGGCTGGTCCTCGACCAGCGCCAGGAAGGCGGCGTCCGCGTCGCTCGCGCCGGTGCGGGCCAGCAGGCCGGGCAGGGTGTCGTCGGCGATGACCTGGCCGTTCCGGAGCAGCAGCAGGCGGTCGCACCGGGTGGCCTCGTCCATCACATGGCTCGACACCAGCAGCGTCGTGCCCCGCTCGCGCAACCGCCCGAACAGGTCCCACAAGTCCCGCCGCAGCACCGGGTCCAGCCCGACGGTGGGCTCGTCCAACACCAGCAGCTCGGGCGTGCCGAGCAGCGCCGCCGCGAGCGACACCCGCGAGTGCTGACCGCCGGAGAGCGTGTCGACCCGGCGGTGCGCGCAGTCGACCAAGCCCACCTCCGCCAGCACCCTGTCCACGTCACTGGCCGGGGCGCCCACCACGGCGCCGAGGTACCGCAGGTTCCGCCGCACCGTCAGGTCGCCGTACACGCTCGGCGCCTGCGTGACGTAGCCGAGGCGACGGCGCAGTTCCGCGCTGCCCGCCGGGCGCCCCAGCACCTCGATCGAGCCCGACGTGACCACCTGCACCCCGACGACGGCGCGCAGCAGAGTCGACTTGCCGCTGCCGCTGGGGCCGAGCACCCCGACGAGCGCGCCGGAGGGCACCGTCAGGCTCACACCGTCGAGCGCCACCGTCCCCCGGCGGCCACCGCGGACCACCCGCAGGTCGGTCGCCCGCACCGCTGGCCCGGAAGCCGGGAGCCCTGGCCCGCCGCGCTGACCCGTCTCCGTCATACGACGAACACTGGCCGCGCGGCGGCCGCCGTGCAAGGGACTCTCGACTACACGCTCGTGGCGTCGATCGAGCCTTCGGTCGAGTTGTCAGTCGAGCCGCCATCGTCCTGGTCCTGGCCACCGCGCTGCTGGCCGGGGGCGTGGCGCTGCCAGTCCTCGCTGTCGCCGCCCTCGGAGCCGCCCCACCGCGCGCCACCGACAGCGATGAGGATGCGGCGGGTCCGGCTGCGGTCGGTCGGCGCCGGTGTCGAAGCCGCGGCCTGCGAGGCATGCGGGGTCTGCGGGGTCAGAGGCGTCTGCGGGATCCCCGGGCTCGGGGTGCTCTCCATGGTGCTTCCTCTCAGGGGACGTGCGACGACTCATCTCGCGACGCGGCCAAGCCTGGAGCGGCCGGCGGCGACCACCCGCCTGGGCTGGTCCGCGCATCGATCGTCACGCCGTCGCCTGGATGGGCGCCCGGCAGGGCCTGTGCCCCGCCTGAGAGTCCTCCCCCCGCTCCTGGCCTGCGAGTCCCAACCGGATCAGGCCGGCAGCAGGAGCCCGTCCCGCACGAGCCCTCGCACGCCGGGCAACACGTCGGCGGCGACCCCCGCGGCCGGGACCTCGAGCAGGGCGGCCAGCGCCCCCACGATCTGCCCGAGGCTCAGATCGCCGTCGCAGGCGCCCACGAGCCCGGCCAGCGCGGTGCCGGTGCGGACGGTCCGGCCCAGGCCCCCGCCCTGCCGCGGCAGGACGATCGACGGGTCGGCGTCGCCGGGCGGGAGGTACCGCTCCTCGGTGACGTCGCCGGCGACGACGACGCGCTCGCGGGCCAGGGCGGCGTCGTCACGGGCCGCGAGCCAGTCGTGGGCGG
Source organism: Cellulomonas timonensis (assembly GCF_900046455.1). Taxonomy (GTDB): domain Bacteria; phylum Actinomycetota; class Actinomycetes; order Actinomycetales; family Cellulomonadaceae; genus Cellulomonas_A; species Cellulomonas_A timonensis. Next base: position 17,497 of record NZ_FCOT01000009.1, on the reverse strand, counting down.
CGAGGCTCGACTCGATCCACGGGCCGAGCGGCTGGCGCACCGTCCCGGTGACCTCCTCGAGGCGGCGCAGTGTGGGCGCGCCGCGCTCGGGGCGGCGCAGCGTGACGATCCCGAAGCCGATGGCCTCGACGTCGCGGGAGGCGAAGTCGTCGAGCCAGGCGCCGTACCGCTCGTTCCACGCCGCACGGTCGCGGTCCGGGGTGGTGCCGCCGTCGCGGATCCACGTCTCGGCGTACTGCGCCGGGTCCTGCAGCTCGCGCTGCACCACCCAGCCGTCCAGGCCGGACTCGTCGAGCCACCGGCCCACGCGCTCATGCCACTGCTCGCCGCGCCGCACCTCCCAGTTGCCCAGGAGCTGCGCGACGCCGCCGGGGGCCAGCACGGAGCCGACGCCCGTGATGAGGTCGCGCACGATGGCGTCGCCGGTGCGGCCTCCGTCGCGGTACTCGTAGAGCGGCACGGCGCCGCCGTCCGCGCCGGGCTGTGGGGCGAGCGGGCGGCGCGGGGTGATCACGAACGGCGGGTTGGACACGACCAGGGCGAACAGCGGCTCGTCGGGTCCCTGCACTGGTTCGAGCATGGACCCGTGACGGAGCTCGAGGCGATCCTCCCCCAGCCCGGCGAGGCTCGCGTTGAACCGGGCGAAGGCGAGCGCCCGGCGGGAGATGTCGGTGCCGACCACATGCCGCGCGTGCCGGCTGGCGTGCAGCGCCTGGATGCCGCAGCCGGCGCCCAGGTCGAGCACGCGTCCACGGGGGCCGCGCACGGTGACCTGCGCGAGCGTCGTGGAGGCCCCACCCACCCCCAGGACGTGGTCGGTGCGCAGCGCGGCGCCGGTGGCGAGCTCGCCCAGGTCGGAGGCGATCCACCAGTCCACGGCGCCCGCCGTTCCCGGGCCGCCGTCGCGCGGCGCGTCGTCGTCCAGGCCGTCGACGGCCTCGTACGGGCGCAGGTCCACGCGTGCGCGGACGCCGTCGTCCGGCCCTGCTCCTGCCGCGTCCACCAAGCCGAGGCGCCGGGCCCCGTCAACCGTCAGCGTGCCCAGCGCCCGCTCCGCCTGCGAACGGGGCACGTCCACGCCGAGCACGAAGAGGCGCATGAGCGTCGAGCAGGCATCCGCGCGGCCGGCAGTGGCCCGGAGCGCGGGCAGCGCCTCCTCACGGTGCAGCGCCGCAGAGGCCACCGGGCCCAGCAGCCCCTCGACCCCGTCCACGGTGTACCGGGCGGCGCCCACATCGTGGCGCAGCGCGTCAAGGAGCGCGGGGTCGCCGCCGGGGGTGTCAGTCGCGTCGTTCACCCGACCATCCTCCCGTGTCGCGCGGCGCGCTCAGGCCGGCGCCGGCTCCACGTCCACCACGAGCGGCAGGTGATCGCTCGCCCGGCGGGCGGCGGCGTCCCGCAGCACCTGCGACCCGCTGGCCGCGAGCTCGGGCGACGCGAGCACGACGTCGATGCGGTGCCGCGGGCCCGACGCGCGGAAGGTCGGCGCCGCGCCGTCCCCCGCGGTGTCCTGCGCGTAACGGGCCAGCCGCTGCCACGCGGGGCCGTCGGGAGGCTCATTCAGGTCGCCGACCACCACCAGCGGGCCCTGCGCCTGGCCGAGATACGCCTCGACCTGGTCGAGGTGCCGGGCGCGCTCGTCGGGGTGCACCGACAGGTGCAGCACCACCACCTCGACCCCGTCGACGCGCGCGGTCGCGAACCCCCGCCGCGTCCACCCCACCCGCCACGGCAGCCGGTGCGCCCGCGGGCGCTCCACGACGCTGCCGGGCCGCACGAGCAGCGCTGTGGTGCGCGACGCGAAGTCGCCCACGACGACCTGCAACCCGGCGCGCTCCGCCCATCTGCGCAGGCGCACCCGGCGCAGCGGCCCGCGCGGCGGCTCCTGCACGCCGAGCACGTCGACCTGCGCCAGGCGCACCACGGCCACGGCGGCGTCCTCGTCGAGCTGCAGGCCCTTGAGGTTGTACGACATGACGCGCATGGCAGTGGGGCTCAGTCCCGCACCCTCTCCTCGACTCGGGCGGCGCTCGCTATCGGCGCCGGGGCGATCACCCCAGACCCTGCCTCTAACATCCCCTCGCGGTCCACTCGGGCCGCCCGCAGGCGGGACATGATCACGGCGCCGAACGCGATGGCCGTGGCCGTGGACGCGATGGCGATGCGCGCCGGGTGGTTCGCCCCGTCGCCCACGCTGATCGCGACGATCGCCGGCGCGATGAGCAGCGCCACCAGGTTCATCACCTTGATCAGCGGGTTGATGGCGGGGCCGGCGGTGTCCTTGAACGGGTCGCCCACGGTGTCCCCGATGACCACCGCGGCGTGCGCGTCGGAGTTCTTGCCGCCGTAGTGGCCGTCCTCGACGATCTTCTTCGCGTTGTCCCACGCGCCGCCCGCGTTGGCCAGGAACACGGCCATCAGCACACCGGTGGCGATGGCCCCGGCGAGGAACCCGGCGAGCGGCCCCACCCCGAGGCCGAAGCCCACGGCGATCGGGGCGAACGCGGCGAGGAGCCCAGGCGTCGCGAGCTCCCGCAGCGAGTCGCGCGTGCAGATGTCCACCACGCGCCCGTACTCGGGCCGCACCTCGCCCGTCATGATCCCCGGGTTCTCGCGGAACTGGCGGCGCACCTCGAAGACGATGGCGCCCGCCGCACGGGTCACGGCGTCGATCGCCAGCCCGGAGAACAGGAACACCGTGGCGCCGCCGAGGATCACCCCGACGAGCGTGATCGGCGAGATGATCGAGTACGTGAGCATCGACGCCACGATGTCCGAGGTCACCGGCGCAAGGCCCGCGAGCGACCGGCTCACCGACTCGGCGTAGGCGCCGAACAGCGCGGTGGCGGCGAGCACCGCCGTGGCGATCGCGATCCCCTTGGTGACGGCCTTCGTGGTGTTCCCGACGGCGTCCAGGTCGGTGAGGATCTTCGCGCCCTCCTCGGTGACGTCGCCCGACATCTCCGCGATGCCCTGCGCGTTGTCGCTGACTGGGCCGAACGTGTCCATCGCGACGATCACGCCAACGGTGGTGAGCAGACCGCAGCCCGCGAGCGCGATGAGGAACAGCGCGAGCGGGATGGAGCCCCCGGCCAGCAGGAACACCCCGCAGATCGCGGCGGCGATGATGCCGGCGGTGTACACGGCGGACTCGAATCCGACCCCGATGCCGGACAGCACCACCGTCGCGGCGCCGGTGAGGGAGGTGCGCGCCACGTGCAGCGTCGGCTTCGAGGTGGTGCCGGTGAAGTACCCGGTGACCCACAGGATCACGCCCGCGAGCAGCACGCCGATGGCCACGGCCACCGCCGCGATCAGGCGCGGGTCGCCGGGGTGGCCCTCCAGCCCCGCGGTGCCGCCGACCAGCTCGGTGAAAGTGCTGGGCAGATAGGTGAACGCGGCGACGGCGGCGAGCGCCACGCCCGCCAGAGCCGCGGTGTAGAAGCCGCGGTTGATGGCCGCGAGGCCGCCCTCCTCGCCGCGCACGCGGGTGACCAGCACGCCCAGCACCGCCACGAGGGCGCCGATCGCGGTGACGATCAGCGGGAACACCAGGCCGTGCTCCCCGAAGGCCGCCTTGCCGAGGATGAGCGCCGCGACCAGCGTCACGGCGTAGGACTCGAAGAGGTCGGCGGCCATCCCGGCGCAGTCGCCGACGTTGTCGCCCACGTTGTCCGCGATGGTCGCCGCGTTGCGCGCGTCGTCCTCGGGGATGCCCTGCTCGACCTTGCCGACCAGGTCCGCGCCGACGTCGGCCGCCTTGGTGAAGATGCCGCCGCCCACCCGCATGAACATCGCGAGCAGCGCCGCCCCGAAGCCGAAGCCCTCGAGCACTGCCGGGGCCTCACCCCGGTAGATGAGCACCACCGACGCCGCGCCGAGCAGCCCGAGCCCCACCACGCACATGCCCACCACGCCGCCGGTGCGGAACGCGATGCGCGCGCCCTCCGCACGACCGCCCGGCAATGACGCCGCGGCGGCGACGCGCACGTTCGCGCGGGTGGCCAGCCACATCCCCAGGAACCCGATGGCCGCCGAGAACCCGGCGCCGAGCAGGAAGAACAGCGACCGGCCGACCTTGACCCCCGCGTCCCCCGGCAGCAGGAACAGCAGCCCGAATACGACGGCCGCGAACAGCACCAGCGTGCGGAACTGCCGGGACAGGTATGCCGACGCGCCCTCCTGCACGGCAGTCGCGATCTGCTGCATCGACGCGGTCCCCTCGTCCGCGGCGAGCACCTGACGGCGCAGCACCACCGCGTACAGCAACGCGGCGACCGCGACGGCGGCAATGACACTGACGATGGTGAGGCTCGTCGGTCCGAGCGTGAGCATGCGACCTCCCCGGGCACAGGCGCAGCCCCCCTGACCACACCCTTGCCACACGGCCCCGTTGCCGTGCAGACCCGCGAAGTCTAGTCAGACATATCGGCCGAGGCCGGGCGGACCGGTCGGCTTCCTCCGGACGGCCCAGACCGGCAAGATGCGCGGCGCGCCCCAACGTTTCTGGCTCGCCGTTCGTGAAGGGTGATGACGGGACAGGTCTCGACCGCGCAAGCGCGGACTGGGCACGGGCAGCAGGGACGGAGGACGGATGGCGGACTGGGAGCGCACGCTCGACGAGCTCGTGCGCGCGCGCGGCGTCGCCCTCACCCGGTACGCCTATCTGCTGTGCGGCGACCCCCGCGAGGCCGAGGACCTGGTGCAGGACGCGCTGGTGAAGACGTTCAGCCGCCACCGCGCCCTGCGCGACACCGGGTCCATCGAGGCGTACGTCCGCCAGTCCATCCTCACCACGCATATCGACGGGCTCCGGCGACGGCAGCGCTGGGCGGCGATCCGCCACCTCGCGGTGCGCGCCGAGACCCGGCTCGGGCCCGAGCAGACGTCCTCCGACCGTATCGACATCGAGGCGGCGCTCAACCTCCTCCCCCCGCGCGAACGCGCCTGCGTGGTGCTCCGCTACTACGAGGACCTCACCGTCCCGGAGATCGCCCGCCAGCTCGCGCTGGCCACCGGGACCGTCAAGCGCTACCTCAGCGACGCCGTCCGCCACCTCGAAGGGCACCTGGGATCGATGCCCGCCGACACCCATGACGAGCACGACGTCGTGCTCGTCTCCGCCGCAAGGAGCACCAGATGACCAGGGACCTCGCGCATGAGCTCCGCCTGCTCGCGGAGGCGGCGCCCGTCGACGACCACGTCACCGGGCTGCTCGGCGCCCGCGCCCACGGCATGGTGGCCCGGATCCGGCGCCGCCGGGCGGCACGCCGTGGCGCCACCGCCGTGCTGTCGGTGGCGGCCGCCACCTTCGCCGTCCTGGGCCTCGCGCCGACGCATGGGCTGGAGGAGCCGCCCGCGCACGCCCCTCAGGAGACGCTCGGCCTGACCACGTCGGTCGACTCCGACGCCTGCGGGCGCACGCTCGAGGAGATCGGGTGGACGGACATCGGGCCCGCCCGGCTCGCCGCCCGCGAGATCGGGGCCTACGCCTCGGGCCACGCCGGGCTGGGCCTGCGGTTCGCACTCGCCTCGACGGCAGGCGACACGGTCGACACCCGCCTGGGGATCGGCGACGGCCGCGTCAGCCTGACCTCCCTCGAACGCCCCGAGGCCGTGGTGGTCTCCGAGGACGGGCGCATCGTGGGCGTGCCCGATGGCGCCCCCGACTACGTCCGGATCGAGGCCAACACCGATGGCGGGGCGCTCCTCGCCATCGGCAGGGTCGCCTTCGCGATGCGCTCATGCGACGGGCCCGACATCCCGATCCCCGCCGGGACCCACAATGTCCGGCTCCGACAGGCCGCCACGCTCCACATCGAGGGCGAGGGCTCCACATCGGTCGCCGTGGTCAGCCGACCGGTCGCGATCACCTTCCCCGAGATGGCGGACACCACCTTCCCCACCTGCGGAGACACGTTCGCCCTGGAGCCGATGGACGACCTCGCGGTCTCCCTCGTCTCGCCGCTGCCGAGCGCCGTGGGCGCCGGCGAGGTCGTCGACTTCGAGCTGGCGCTCACCACCGCCTCGGAGCTCGTCTACATCGAGGCCCGCGGGTTCGCCGCGAGCCTCGTCTTCGTCCAGGACGGGATCGTCGTCGGCGGCGGCCCCACACCCATCGCCAAGGGCTACACCGGAGACGGGCCGAGCGGGGCTATCTCGTACGGGCAGGCCGCCGCCGTGGGCTGCGACGGCCAACCGCTGCCGCCCGGCGAGTACAGCGCCTACCCCGTGCTCGACGTCGCCCTCACCACGAACACCACGCTCGTCGCCGCACCGCAGACCCTCAGCGTCCGATGACCGCCCACGGCATCAGGGCCGCCGATGGCTGACTGGGCAGGCGCCCTCGACACGCTCGTGCGCGACCGGGGGACGGCGCTGACGCGGTACGCGTACCTGCTGTGCTCGGATCCTCGTGAGGCCGAGGACCTGGTCCAGGACGCGCTCGTCAAGACGTTCAGCCGCAGCCGCGCGCTCCGGGACCCCGGCGCCATCGAGGGTTACGTCCGCCAAGCCATCCTGACCACCTACCTCGACGGCTTCCGCCGACGCCGCCGATGGGCCGCGATCCGCCACCTCACCGCGCGTGACGAGGTCGGATCCGGGCCCGAGCGCACCACGGCGCAGCGGCTCGACGTCATGGTCGCGCTCGACGAGCTGCCGCCCCGCGAACGCGCCTGCGTCGTGCTGCGCTTCTACGAGGACCTCACAGTGCCGGAGATCGCGACCCGGCTCGACCTGGCCGCCGGCACCGTCAAGCGCTACCTCAGCGACGCGATGCGCCGGCTCGAGGCCCACCTGGGGCCGCTCGCCGGCGCCGAGCTCGACGACCACGCGATGCTGACCGTCACGCGGCACTGACCCTGGCCGCCCCCTGCCCGCGGCGAGGGGCTCATGCGGGGATGACCACCGGATGGCCCGGCAGGGGGTGGGCACATCCGGTGCTGACGGGCCTCGGGCCGGCCGCGAGGCTGCCCGGGGCCCTGTCGCGCCGATGCCCCGCCGTCACGCGTCGAGCGCGGCCTCGACCGTCTCGTGGATGGTGAAGACCTGCGTGAGCGCGGTGATGTGGAAGACCTTCAGCAGCCGCTCGGAGTCGATTACCAGCTGCAGCCGGCCGCCCACGCCGCGCACCTTCTTCAGCACGCCGAGCAGGACGCCCAGTCCCGTGGAGTCCATGAAGCGCACGGCCGTGAGGTCCACCACCAGGTCCGCGCGGCCCGCGTCGACCAGCGCGGCGAGGCGTTCGCGGAGCACCGACGCGGTGTAGACGTCGATCTCGCCAGTGACCTCGACGACCGTCTGGTCGCCCACGTCCCGGCTGGTCACGCCCACATCCATGTTCGCTCCCGACTCGGCCTCTGCTGCTGGGAGCATTCAAACAGACCACGGGCCTGACGCCGCCCGGCGGCGCGGCGGTCAGGCCCGGTCAGCCCCGGTCAGCCCCGTCAGCCCCCGGAGCGCACCGCGGCGAGCGCCGCGCGGTACTCGGGCGTGGTCCCGTCGGGGCGGACCTGCTGCAGCACGTGGTCGCGGACCCCGATCCGGCGCAGGGTCACCCGCAGCTCCTCGACGTCGGACGGGGTTAGCACAGTGGGGTCGACGGTGGTGCGGACCTGCACGTCGACGCCGGAGTCCAGCACCAGCCGCAGCGACCTGAACGCCGCCTCGGCTGCGGCGCCCACCCCGGTGATGGCCCGGTAGAGCGCCGCGGGGGCTTTGACGTCGAACCCGATCCAGTCGACCAGCGGGAGCATCTCTTCGAGTCGGCGCGGGTAGGCGCCCGAGGTGTGCAGGCCGACGCCGTACCCCGCCTCGCGGATCTCCCGCGCCGCCGCCGGAAGGCCCTGCTGGCGGGTGGGCTCGCCGCCGGAGAGCACCACCCCGTCGAGCAGACCGTGCCGTCGCCGCAGCAGCCCGCGCACCCGCGACCAGGGGATCTCGCCGGGGGTGCGGGGGTCGATCAGGCCAGGGTTGTGGCAGTACGTGCACTCCCACGGGCAGCCTTGGAGGAACAGCGTCGCGACGAGCTGGTCCGGCCAGTCGCACGTGGACAGCGGGCTCATGCCCGCGATCTCGAGCGCGTCGGCCGGGGCGGGGTCGCCTGCTCCCGCCTCGGCGGCGGCTGTGCGCCGGGTCGGCTCGCTCATACGAGGATCGCCGACTCCAGGAACGGGATCCGCTCGGCGTGCTCGCCCTTCTTGCCCACGTTGAACGAGCTCACGGGGCGGTGGTAGCCCATCACCCGGGTCCACACCTCGCACACGACGGGCTCGGCGCCGGGGTTGGCGTCGGCGCAGCGCTCGCAGGTGGGGTGCTCCCCGGCCAGGTAGCCGTGGCTCGGGCAGATGGAGAAGGTCGGCGTGATGGTGATGTACGGCAGGCGGTACGTGGACAGCGACCGGCGCACCAGCTCACGGCATGCCGACGCGCTGGACATGCGCTCGGACATGTACAGGTGCAGCACGGTGCCGCCGGTGTACTTGCCCTGCAGCTCCTCCTGGCGCTCGAGCGCCTCGAACGGGTCGTCGGTGAAGCCCACGGGGAGCTGCGAGGAGTTCGTGTAGTACGGGTTCTGCTCGGTGCCGGCCTGGAGGATGTCGGGGAACCGCTTCTTGTCCTCCTTGGCGAACCGGTAGGTGGTCCCCTCGGCGGGCGTCGCCTCCAGGTTGTACATGTGCCCGGTGCCCTCCTGGAACTCGACCATGCGCCCGCGCACGTGGTCCAGCAGCCGCACGGCCATGGCGTGCCCGGCCTCGGTGGTGATGTCCTCCGCGTCGTCGGTGAAGTTGCGGATCATCTCGTTGATCCCGTTCACGCCGATCGTCGAGAAGTGGCTGTCGAGCGTGCCCAGGTACCGCTTGGTGTACGGGAACAGGCCCTCGTCGATGTACTTCTGGATGACGGTCCGCTTGACCTCGAGCGAGTCGCGCGACAGGTCGAGCAGGCGGTCCAACTCCTTGAGCAGCACCGCCTCGTCACCGCGGTGCGTGTACCCCAGCCGTGCGCAGTTGACGGTGACGACGCCGAGCGAGCCGGTCTGCTCCGCGGAGCCGAACAGGCCGTTGCCGCGCTTGAGCAGCTCGCGCAGGTCGAGCTGGAGGCGGCAGCACATGGAGCGGACGTCGCCGGGCTTGAGCTCGGAGTTGAGGAAGTTCTGGAAGTACGGCAGCCCGTACTTGGCCGTCATCTCGAACAGCCGCTCGGCGTTCTCCGACTCCCACGGGAAGTCGTGGGTGATGTTGTACGTCGGGATCGGGAACGTGAAGACGCGGCCCGAGGCGTCGCCCTCCGTCATCACCTCGATGTACGCGCGGTTGATGAGGTCCATCTCGGCCTGCAGGTCGCCGTAGGTGAAGTCCATCGGCTCGTCGCCGATCAGCGGCGCCTGGTCGCGCAGGTCCTCGGGGCAGGTCCAGTCGAACGTGAGGTTCGTGAACGGCGTCTGGGTGCCCCAGCGCGAGGGCACGTTGAGGTTGTAGACGAGCTCCTGGATGCCCTGGCGGATCTCCTTGTACGACAGGTTGTCGACGCGCACGAAGGGCGCCATGTACGTGTCGAACGAGCTGAACGCCTGCGCGCCGGCCCACTCGTTCTGCATCGTCCCGAGGAAGTTCACGATCTGGCCGATCGCGGAGCTGAAGTGCTTGGGCGCGCGGGCCTCGACCTTGCCGGGGACGCCGTTGAGCCCCTCCTGGAGGAGGGTGCGCAGCGACCAGCCCGCGCAGTAGCCCGCGAACATGTCGAGGTCGTGGATGTGCAAGTCGCCCTCGCGGTGCGCGCGACCGATCTCCGGGGAGTAGACGTGGCTCAGCCAGTAGTTGGCGATGACCTTGCCGGAGGTGTTGAGGATCATGCCGCCGAGCGAGTACCCCTGGTTCGCGTTGGCGTTCACCCGCCAGTCGCTGCGGTCCAGATACTCGTCAATCGACGATCCGACCTCGACGACGGTGGGTTGGTCCATGATGGCGACTCCTCGGTGAGTAAATCCGCCTGTCCACTACATGTGGTGGCGAGCACGGCGTTGTGCAACTAGATGTGCCATCTTCGAGCGGGCACCTGAAGGCCAGGAGGGACTTTGGTCCCGGCCGCCCCCGGCGCGCGCCGCTGAGCCGCGCGCATGCCGCGCACATTCCTCCGATCGCCCGGCGTGTCGCTCCACGGCCCTGCGCGCCACCCCGTTCGTCCGCCCGGGAGGCCCAGTCGCGGATGGGAGGATGGGCGCCATGGTCCAGACCGGCGAGCTGCTCGACGTGCTGCTCGCGGGGGGCCGCCGGAGCGACCGGCTGACGCATCTGCGCCATCTGCCCGAGCGGGCAGGCGAGCAGGCGGACTGGCCCGCGTGGGCGGACGCCGACCTGGTGCGCGGCTACCGCGCGCTGGGCGTCGAGCGCCCATGGCGGCATCAGGTCGAGGCCGCCGACGCGGCGTGGTCGGGGCGCCACACCGTCCTGGCGACGTCCACCGGCTCCGGCAAGTCCCTCGCGTTCTGGCTCCCGTCGCTCACCTCCGTGCGGGCCGACGTCGCCGCCGGGACGCTCGACCCCGGCCGCATCGAGTCGGTCGCCCGCCGCGGGTCGGTGCTCTACCTGTCCCCCACCAAGGCGCTCGCCGCCGACCAGCTCGGCTCAGTGCAGCGCGTGCTCGCGGCCTCCGGGGTCCGCGATGTCCGCGTGGCGACCTGCGACGGCGACACGGGACGCGATGAGCGCCGATGGGTGCAGGAGCACGCCGACGTCGTCCTGACCAACCCGGACTTCCTGCACTTCGCGCTGCTGCCGAACCACCGCCGCTGGGCGCGGTTCCTCGGCTCGCTGCGCTACGTGGTGGTCGACGAGTGCCACGCCTTCCGCGGGGTGTTCGGCGCCCACGTCTCCGCCGTGCTCCGCCGGCTGCACCGCGTCAGCGCGTCGTACGCGCCGCAGGCCCCGCGCCTGCCTGGCGACTCCGGCGCCGCCCGACGGCCGTCGGGCCCGGGCCCGGTGTTCCTGCTGGCGTCGGCCACCACCTCCGACCCCGCCGCGAGCGCCGCCCGGCTGGTCGGCGCGGACGGCCGCGAGATCGTGGCGGTCACCCACGACACCTCGCCTGCCGGGCGCAAGACCTTCGCGTTGTGGCAGCCGCCCGAGCTGCCCGGCGTCGGCGGCCCCTGGTCCGGCCTCGTGCCCGAGGACGACCCGTGGGCCACCCCGCTGCCCGTGGACGTCCCGGACGCTCCCGGGCCCGAGGGCTCCGGCCCGGTCGGCACCGGCCAGCACCAGGTCGCGGAGGAGCCGGACCGCCCCCGCCGATCGGCCACCGTCGAGACCGCCGACCTGCTCGCCGACCTCACTGCCGCAGGCGCCCGGACGCTCGCGTTCACCCGCTCGCGCCGGTCGGCCGAGTCGGTGGCGACCATCGCGCAAGAGCGCCTGGACGCGGTGGACCCGGCCCTGCGCGGCGTGGTCGCGGCCTACCGCGGCGGATACCTGCCGGAGGAGCGCCGCGCGCTGGAGCAGGCGATCCGGGACGGCAGGCTCCGCGCGCTGGCCACCACCAACGCCCTGGAGCTGGGCGTGGACATCTCCGGGCTGGACGTCGTGCTCATCTCCGGCTGGCCCGGCACCCGCGTCTCGATGTGGCAGCAGGCCGGCCGGGCGGGGCGCGCGGGGGCCGAGGGGCTCGTCGCGCTCATCGCGCGGGAGGACCCGCTCGACACCTACCTGGTCCACCACCCCGAGGCGATCTTCGACACCCCCGTCGAGGCGACGGTGTTCGACCCCGCGAACCCCTACGTCCTCGCCCCGCACCTGTGCGCAGCCGCCGCCGAGCTGCCGCTGCGCGAGGAGGACCTCCCGCTGTTCGGCCCCCGCTCCCGCGAGCTGCTGGACACCCTGGTGGCCCGAGGGGCGCTGCGCCGCCGCGCGTCCGGCTGGTACTGGACCCACAACGAGTCAGCGGCCCGGCTCACCGACCTGCGCGGCTCCGGCGGCGACCCGGTGCGGGTCGTGGAGCTGTCCACCGGGCGCATGCTCGGCACCGTCGACGCGGCCGCCGCCGACTCCACCGTGCACCCCGGCGCCGTCTACGTGCACCAGGGCGCCACGTTCGTGGTCGACGAGCTGCACCTCGCCGACTCCGTGGCACTGGTCTCGCGCCGCGACGTGGACTACGGCACGTGGGCGAAGTGGGTCACCACCACCGAGATCCGCTCCGTGGACCAGGAGCGGCAGTGGGGGCCGGTGTCGTGGGGCTTCGGAGCCGTCGACGTCACGACCCAGGTGGTCAGCTACCAGCGCAAGCGCATCCCCGACATGCAGCCGCTGGGCACCGAGGTGCTCGACCTGCCGGCCCGCACCCTGCAGACGTCCTCGGTGTGGTGGACGGCGCCCGCCGAGGTGCTGGAGGCCGCCGGCGTCACCGCCGAGACCGCGCCCGGCGCGCTGCACGCCGCCGAGCACGCCTCGATCGGCCTGCTCCCCCTGTTGGCGACCTGTGACCGCTGGGACCTGGGCGGGGTCTCCACTGCCCTGCACGTCGACACCGAGCAGGCGACGGTCTTCGTGCATGACGCCTACCCCGGCGGCGCTGGCTTCGCCGAGCGCGGGTACGAGCTGGCCGAGACGTGGCTGCGCGCCACCCGGGAGGCCATCGCCACCTGCCGCTGCGCGCACGGCTGCCCGGCCTGCGTGCAGTCGCCCAAGTGCGGGAACGCGAACAACCCGCTGGAGAAGGCCGCCGCCGTCCGGCTGCTCGACGCCGTCCTCGCGCACGCGCCGCGCTGACCCCGATCGCCATCTCTTGGAGTATTTCCTGAGCGCCTATACACACCGTGTATAGCCCGTGTGTATAGTCGCTGTCATGTCAGTCGGACTCACGCTCCTCGGCCTCCTGCAATCCGGCCCCCGCCATGGATACGACCTGAAGCGCGCCTACGACGAGCGCTTCGGCCACGACCGCCCGCTGCACTACGGCCAGGTCTACTCAACGCTCGCGCGCCTGCTCAAGAACGGCCTCGTCGAGGTCGAGTCGGAGCCGGGAGACGGGCCCGAGCGCAAGCGCTACGCCATCACCTCGGCCGGCGTCAGCGACGTCGCCGCCTGGCTCGGCGAACCCGAGAAGCCCGAGCCGTACCTCCAGAGCACCCTCTACGCCAAGGTCGTCCTGGCGCTGCTCACCGGCCGTGACGCGACAGACGTGCTCGACACCCAGCGGGCCGAGCACCTGCGGTCCATGCGCGAGCTGACCCGGCGCAAGAGCGAGGGCGACTTGGCCGACCAGCTCATCTGCGACCACGCCCTCTTCCACCTCGAGGCCGACCTCCGATGGCTCGAGCTCACCGCGGCCCGACTCGACCAGCTCGCCACCCACGTCACACGGTGACCCGGCTCACGCGACCGCTCGACGCCCACCAGGGAGACACCATGCTCGACGCACCGCTCTTGACCGCCGACGGCCTGCACCTGAGGTTCGGCGAGACCCAGGCCTTGAATGACGCCTCCCTGCAGGTCCACGCGGGCGAGGTGGTGGCCCTGATGGGCCCGTCGGGCTCCGGCAAGTCCACGCTGCTGCACTGCCTCGCCGGAATCCTCACCCCGGACTCCGGCCAGGTGACCTACGACGGGCGCCTCCTGTCGCAGATGTCCGACGTCGAGCGCAGCGCGCTGCGGCGCGAGGAGTTCGGCTTCGTGTTCCAGTTCGGGCAGCTCGTCCCCGAGCTGACGTGCCTCGAGAACGTGGCGCTGCCACTGCGCCTGGCCGGGACGTCGCGGCGCGCCGCCGAACGGACGGCCAGTGACTGGCTGCAACGCCTCGAGGTCACCGATGTCGCGGACAAGCGGCCCGGCCAGGCATCGGGCGGGCAAGGGCAGCGGGTCGCCGTCGCACGGGCGCTGGTCACGAGCCCGCGCGTCGTCTTCGCCGACGAGCCGACCGGCGCCCTGGACTCGCTCAACGGGGAGCGGGTGATGCAGCTGCTCATCGCCGCCGCCCGCGACACCGGCGCGGCCGTCGTGCTGGTCACCCATGAGGCACGGGTCGCCGCGTACTCCGACCGCGAGGCAGTGGTCCGCGACGGCCGGGTGCGCGAGCAGGAGCCCGTGCGATGACCACCACAGCGCCCCCCGCCGCCCCGCCGACCACGAGGCGGCGACGCCGCGTCGGCCCAAGGCAATGGGCCGCGGACCTGGCTCTCGGCATCCGGCTCAGCATCGGGGGCGGAGCCTCCGGCTGGACCCGGCTCGCCCTGATCTCCACCGGCATCGGCATCGGCGTCACCATGCTGCTGGTCGCCACGACGATCCCGGCGGTGATGGGGGCGCGCAGCGACCGGATCGCCGACCGCCCGGCGGACGGGATTTGGGCGGCAAGCGACGAAGCGCCGCCCCCCACCGAGCAGTCGATCCTGGTCGACCATGTCCGCTCCGACTTCCGCGATCGGGCGATCGACGGCCTGGTCATCCAGGCCGAGGGCAGCGACCCCGTGCGGCCCCCCGGTGTCAGCCAGGCGCTGGCGCCCGGTGACCTGGTGGTGTCGCCCGCCCTCGCCAGGCTGATGGAGTCCGACGAGGGCGCCCCGCTGCGCGGCAGGTGGAGCGACCGGGTGACCGGCGAGATCGGGCCCACTGGCCTGGCCGGTCCTGAGGAGCTCGTGTACTACCTGGGCGTCGAGCAGGTCAGCAACGACTTCGCGATGCGTGTCACCGCCTTCGGCGAGTCGGGGACCGGCTCGTCCCACGCGGATCCCACCGGGCAGCTCCTCGGCGCGGTAGGGCTGGCGCTCTTGCTGGCGCCTGTGGCGATCTTCGTGTCGACCGCCGTCCGCTTCGGCGGGGAGGCGCGCGACCGCAGGCTCGCGGCGCTGCGGCTCGTGGGCGCCGACACCTCCATGAGCCGACGGATCGCCGCTGGCGAGACGCTCGCCGGCGCAGTGCTCGGACTCGGCCTGGGCGGCCTCCTCTTCGTGGGACTCGGACAGATCGCTCATCGCCTGGTCCCCGCCGACCTGAGCTTCTACCCGGCCGATTTCCAGCCGGCGCCTGTCCTGGCGGCGCTTGTCGTGGTGCTCGTCCCGCTCGCGGCGGTGCTGGTCACCATCTCGGCGATGCAGCGGGTGGGCGTCGAGCCACTCGGCGTCGTGCGCCGCGCGGCGATCCGGCGGCGCCGGCTCTGGGGGCGGCTCGTGCTGCTCATCGGCGGCGTGGCCCTGCTGAGCCCGCTCCGCTCGGGCGGGGACGCCGTCAGCGCGAACGCCCCCGCCATCGTGGCCGGCGTCGTCATCCTGCTCGTCGGCATGGCCGTGCTGCTGCCGTGGCTCGTGGAGGCGGTGGTCCGCCGCATGGGCGCCGGCCCCGTCGCCTGGCAGCTCGCTGTGCGCCGCCTCCAGCTCGACAGCGGCACCGCCGTGCGTTCCGTATCGGGCGTCGCCGTCGCCGTCACCGGCCTCATCGCCATGCACGGGATGACCGCCGCGTGGACGGCCGCAATCGGCGACGACTCCGGCGCGGACACCGCCCAGGTGTACTACGCGAGCACCGACGAACGATGGATCACCCGCCTCGAGCAGACTCCAGGCGTCAACCAGGTGGGCACTCTCACGTCGGTCACCGTCGAGTCCACACAAGGGGGCTCCCAGCCGGTCTCCATGCAGGTGGGCGACTGCGCCACCCTGCTGATCGGCCGCGAGATCGACGCCTGCACCGACGGTGACGTGTTCGTCGCCGCCGAACAGGGGATTCCCGTTCCGGAGGCCGGCAGCGTGTACCTGCTCGGCGACGCCAGGGACGGCGAGCAGCAGGAATGGACGATGCCCGCCTCGACCCACCGGTTCCCCGGTGGCGAGTTCGGCTACATCGAGATGCTCGTCACGCCTGGAGCGCTGGCCGGGATCGACCTCGACCGCGGGACGACTCCTGCCGATCTGCGCGTCGCCCTGGACGCGTCGACGCCCGACGCGGTGGACCACCTCCGCACGGCCGTGTCCCGCCTGGATCCGAGCGCCCATGTGACGTCCGGGGACGAGCTGATGACCCGTGCTGCGGAGACGGTCAGGCAGCTGCTGCTCGTCGCGACGGGCGCCCTGCTGGTGATCATCGGCGCCAGCATGCTGGTCAACATCGTCGAGCAGCTGCGGGAGCGGCGGCAACTGCTCGCCGTCCTGCTCGCGTTCGGCACCCGACGGCGCACCCTGAGCTGGTCGATCCTGTGGCAGATCGCCATCCCGATGGTGCTGGGGCTCGTCCTGGCCGTCGCCACCGGCACCGCGCTCGCCGCGATCCTGCAGACCGCTGCCGGGGCGCCCGTCCAGTTCGACTGGCTCGGGATCGGCGCCACCACCGGGACCGCGGCGCTCGTGGCACTGCTGACCACAGCGGCCAGCCTGCCGCTGCTGTGGCGTCTGACCCGGGCGGGAGGCCTGCGCAGCGAGTGAGGCCTGGTCGGCCTCTCGGGACCGGCGATGGCTCATCGCGCCGTCGCCGGTCCCGCGCGCGCCACTGCGAGGGCCTCCCCCACGGACGTCTGGCGGGCCACTGACACTGCCAGGACCCTGCCTCCCTCCGACCGGCAACCACGCAGCTCGCCGCCGTTGCGACGGGCGACCTCCCCGGCGATCTCACATGCCCGCTCGACCTGCGCGGGGCCGTCCGTGCCGCGCAGCTGCTCGGCGCCCGCGAGCGCGGACAGGTCGGCGGCGGTCTGCGCCCGCGAGCGGCCCGACTGGGCCCCGACCAGCAGCCCGAGCGCCAGCATCACCGTCAGCACCACCGCGACCAGCCCCAACGCGAGCACTGTCCCCGACCCCTCATCGCTAGTCACGGCTCGACCCACGCCGTCGCCGTGCCGCTGACCCGCACGGGCGCGACGCTCAGCGTCCCGGCGGTCGTAGCACTGCGCACCGTGACCGTCACCCACTCCCCGTCGTGCGCGACATCGACGGCGGCGCCTGCTCCAGCGACCCGGACGGCCTGGGCGACCACCACAGCCTGGTCCTCGCCCAGCGCTGCGGACCGGGCGCCTGCGCGAGCCGCGTCCGCACACCGGAGCTGCGTGGTCGCGGCGGCGGTGAGGACGAGGACGGCTGTCCGGAGCACCGCGACGGCCGGCAGGGCGACGGCCAGCTCTGCGGTGACGCTGCCCCTCTCGCCCTCCTCGTCGGCCCGCCGCGTGCCCTGGCCCACGCCAGCCTCAACGCCCCCACGGCCCGCGACCCCGGCGGTCATGTCGAGAGCGCCCCACGGATGATGCCCATGAGCAGCTCACGCACCTCGCCGCTGCGCAGCACCGCGATCAGCAGCCCGGCAAAGCCCACGGCCGCGATCGTCGCGATGGCGTACTCGGCGGTCGCCATGCCTCGGTCTCCACCGGCGACGACGCGGCGAGCCACCGAACCGCTGATCCCCCGCACCCGTGCGAGCACCCGCCTCGGCCGGGTCGAATGCCCCACCGGCGCATGGTGCGCCACCTCCGTCACCTCAGCGATCCCCGCCACCTCAGCCGTCCCCGCCATCTCGACCACCCC
>NZ_FCOT01000008.1 GCF_900046455.1 Cellulomonas timonensis | reverse complement strand
CAGAAAGAGCCACCCCATAGGGGTGGCTCTTTCTGAATGATGTTCCGGCGGCGACCTACTCTCCCACACCCTGGCGAGTGCAGTACCATCGGCGCAGAGGGGCTTAGCTTCCGGGTTCGGAATGGGACCGGGCGTTTCCCCCTCGCTATGACCGCCGTAACTCTATGGAGATATGAATCTCGGGATGATTCCCGTTCGTATCTCGGGAACCGCACAGTGGACGCGTAGCAATGTAGTGTGGTGAAGTCATCGGCTTATTAGTACCGGTCAGCTCCAGCAGTCTTTCGTCCTGCCTTCCACATCCGGCCTATCTACCCAGTGGTCTAGCTGGGAGCCTCTCGGGGCACTAGTCCCCATGGAAACCTCATCTTGAAGCAGGCTTCCCGCTTAGATGCTTTCAGCGGTTATCCCTTCCGAACGTAGCCAACCAGCCGTGCTCCTGGCGGAACAACTGGCACACCAGAGGTTCGTCCGTCCCGGTCCTCTCGTACTAGGGACAGCCCTTCTCAAGTTTCCTGCGCGCGCAGCGGATAGGGACCGAACTGTCTCACGACGTTCTAAACCCAGCTCGCGTACCGCTTTAATGGGCGAACAGCCCAACCCTTGGGACCTACTCCAGCCCCAGGATGCGACGAGCCGACATCGAGGTGCCAAACCATGCCGTCGATATGGACTCTTGGGCAAGATCAGCCTGTTATCCCCGGGGTACCTTTTATCCGTTGAGCGACGGCGCTTCCACAAGCCACCGCCGGATCACTAGTTCCGACTTTCGTCCCTGCTCGACCTGTCAGTCTCACAGTCAAGCTCCCTTGTGCACTTGCACTCGACACCTGATTGCCAACCAGGCTGAGGGAACCTTTGAGCGCCTCCGTTACATTTTAGGAGGCAACCGCCCCAGTTAAACTACCCACCAGGCACTGTCCCTGGTCCGGATGACGGACCGAGGTTAGATATCCAGAGCGACCAGAGTGGTATTTCAACGTTGACTCCACCGACACTGGCGTGCCGGCTTCACAGTCTCCCACCTATCCTACACAAGCCGCACCGAACACCAATACCAAGCTATAGTAAAGGTCCCGGGGTCTTTCCGTCCTGCTGCGCGTAACGAGCATCTTTACTCGTAGTGCAATTTCGCCGAGTTCGCGGTTGAGACAGCGGGAAAGTCGTTACGCCATTCGTGCAGGTCGGAACTTACCCGACAAGGAATTTCGCTACCTTAGGATGGTTATAGTTACCACCGCCGTTTACTGGGGCTTAAATTCTGAGCTTCGCCTTGCGGCTGACCCGTCCTCTTAACCTTCCAGCACCGGGCAGGCGTCAGTCCGTATACATCGTCTTGCGACTTCGCACGGACCTGTGTTTTTAGTAAACAGTCGCTTTCCCCTGGTCTCTGCGGCCGTCCACGCTCCCCCAGCAAGTGGGATCACGCTTCGGGCCCCCCTTCTCCCGAAGTTACGGGGGCATTTTGCCGAGTTCCTTAACCACGATTCTCTCGATCGCCTTAGTATTCTCTACCTGACCACCTGAGTCGGTTTAGGGTACGGGCGGCTAGAACCTCGCGCCGAGGCTTTTCTTGGCAGCATAGGATCACCCAATCATCCCGCATTCGCGGTCACCATCAGTTCTCAGGCTATGTGAGAGGCGGATTTGCCTACCTCTCGCCCTACAACCTTGGACGTGGACTACCATCGCCACGCTGGGCTACCTTCCTGCGTCACCCCTGTTAATGCGCTTACCTACTGCCGGCTCGGGTCGCGCGCTCCCCCGCCCGGTGTCCCCGAAGGGACGATGGACGGCTTCGGGCGCTTAGCATCACCGGGGTCGGTATGGGCGGTTCTTCGCCGGTACGGGAATATCAACCCGTTGTCCATCGACTACGCCTGTCGGCCTCGCCTTAGGTCCCGACTTACCCAGGGCGGATTAGCCTGGCCCTGGAACCCTTGGTCATTCGGCGGACGGGTTTCTCACCCGTCTTTCGCTACTCATGCCTGCATTCTCACTCGTGTGGCGTCCACCGCTGGGTCACCCCGCGACTTCACTCGCCACACGACGCTCCCCTACCCATCCACACGCCTGAACCCCACAAGGGGGCTGAGCTATTGTGTGAATGCCACAGCTTCGGCGGTATGCTTGAGCCCCGCTACATTGTCGGCGCGGAATCACTTGACCAGTGAGCTATTACGCACTCTTTCAAGGGTGGCTGCTTCTAAGCCAACCTCCTGGTTGTCTGTGCAACTCCACATCCTTTCCCACTTAGCATACGCTTAGGGGCCTTAGCTGGTGGTCTGGGCTGTTTCCCTCTCGACTACGGAGCTTATCCCCCGCAGTCTCACTGCCACGCTCTCACTTACCGGCATTCGGAGTTTGGCTAACGTCAGTAACCTTGTGGGGCCCATCGGCTATCCAGTAGCTCTACCTCCGGTAAGAAACACGTGACGCTGCACCTAAATGCATTTCGGGGAGAACCAGCTATCACGAAGTTTGATTGGCCTTTCACCCCTAACCACAGGTCATCCCCTCGGTTTTCAACCCAAGTGGGTTCGGTCCTCCACGCGGTCTTACCCGCGCTTCAACCTGCCCATGGCTAGATCACTTCGCTTCGGGTCTAGAGCACGCGACTGAATCGCCCTATTCGGACTCGCTTTCGCTACGGCTTCCCCACACGGGTTAACCTCGCCACGTACCACTAACTCGCAGGCTCATTCTTCAAAAGGCACGCTGTCACCCCTGCTAGGGAGGCTCCAACGGATTGTAGGCACACGGTTTCAGGTACTATTTCACTCCCCTCCCGGGGTACTTTTCACCTTTCCCTCACGGTACTTGTCCGCTATCGGTCACTAGGTAGTATTTAGGCTTAGCAAGTGGTCTTGCCGGATTCACACGGGATTTCTCGGGCCCCGTGCTACTTGGGATCCCCTTCGGGAGGCCGCGTCATTTCGTCTACGGGGGTCACACCCTCTGTGCCGGGCCTTTCAATGCCCTTCGACTATAACGCGGCTTTCTGACTCCCTGCTGATTCGGCAGAACCAGCTGAAAGGTCCCACAACCCCGCACACGCAACGCCTGCCGGCTATCACACGCATACGGTTTGGCCTGATCCGCTTTCGCTCGCCACTACTCACGGAATATCTCTTCCTGTCGGTACTGAGATGTTTCACTTCCCGACGTTCCCTCCACACACCCTATATATTCAGGTGCGGGTCACTGGACATGACTCCAGCGGGGTTTCCCCATTCGGAGATCCTCGGATCACGGTTCGTTTGCCAACTCCCCGAGGCTTATCGCAGGCTACTACGTCCTTCATCGGCTCCTAGTGCCAAGGCATCCACCCTGTGCCCTTAAAAACTTGACCACAATAATTTCTACAAAGATGCTCGCGTCCACTGTGCAGTTCTCAAGCTACGAACGATCCCCGTGCTGACACCGGCGCCTGCCCAAGAACACCTGGGCGGTTCGACCGATCACACGGACCCGTATCCAGCCACCCCACCGCAACCCATCCGAAGACGAGCCAGCGGGGCAACCCGAGACAACAACCTTCCGGCTGTTCCCTCAGGACCCAACAGTGCGCCAAGCCCACCCCTCACACGACCCCCCGCGTTCCAGAACCGGGCAAGCCCGGGACGTACTAGAAGGAGGCCGCATCGCGGCCGGCCATAGTCGATGTTCCACCCTTGAGCTCCACCCCCGGCTCGTTCGGCCAGGGACATGGGCCTGGACCCGGCCCCCGAAGAGACCTGGCCAGATGCTCCTTAGAAAGGAGGTGATCCAGCCGCACCTTCCGGTACGGCTACCTTGTTACGACTTAGTCCCAATCGCCAGTCCCACCTTCGACGGCTCCCCCTCTTGCGAGTTGGGCCACCGGCTTCGGGTGTTACCGACTTTCGTGACTTGACGGGCGGTGTGTACAAGGCCCGGGAACGTATTCACCGCAGCGTTGCTGATCTGCGATTACTAGCGACTCCGACTTCATGGGGTCGAGTTGCAGACCCCAATCCGAACTGAGACCGGCTTTTTGGGATTCGCTCCACCTCGCGGTATCGCAGCCCTTTGTACCGGCCATTGTAGCATGCGTGAAGCCCAAGACATAAGGGGCATGATGATTTGACGTCATCCCCACCTTCCTCCGAGTTGACCCCGGCAGTCTCCTATGAGTCCCCGGCATGACCCGCTGGCAACATAGGACGAGGGTTGCGCTCGTTGCGGGACTTAACCCAACATCTCACGACACGAGCTGACGACAACCATGCACCACCTGTACACCGACCTTGCGGGGAGCACATCTCTGCACTTTTCCGGTGTATGTCAAGCCTTGGTAAGGTTCTTCGCGTTGCATCGAATTAATCCGCATGCTCCGCCGCTTGTGCGGGCCCCCGTCAATTTCTTTGAGTTTTAGCCTTGCGGCCGTACTCCCCAGGCGGGGCACTTAATGCGTTTGCTGCGGCACGGAACTCGTGGAATGAGCCCCACACCTAGTGCCCAACGTTTACGGCATGGACTACCAGGGTATCTAATCCTGTTCGCTCCCCATGCTTTCGCTCCTCAGCGTCAGTTGCGGCCCAGTGACCTGCCTTCGCCATCGGTGTTCCTCCTGATATCTGCGCATTCCACCGCTACACCAGGAATTCCAGTCACCCCTACCGCACTCTAGTCTGCCCGTACCCACTGCAAGCCCGAGGGTGCGCCTCAGGTTTTCACAGCAGACGCGACAACCCCCCTACGAGCTCTTTACGTCCAATAATTCCGGACAACGCTTGCGCCCTACGTACTACCGCGGCTGCTGGCACGTAGTTAGCCGGCGCTTCTTCCGCAGGTACCGCCCCTTTCGCCTCTTCCCTGCTGAAAGAGGTTTACAACCCGAAGGCCGTCATCCCTCACGCGGCGTCGCTGCATCAGGCTTGCGCCCATTGCGCAATATTCCCCACTGCTGCCTCCCGTAGGAGTCTGGGCCGTATCTCAGTCCCAGTGTGGCCGGTCGCCCTCTCAGGCCGGCTACCCGTCGTCGCCTTGGTAGGCCTTCACCCCACCAACAAGCTGATAGGCCGCGAGCCCATCCTTGACCGATAAATCTTTCCAGACGCTACAGATGCCTGTGCGTCTCGTATCCGGTATTAGCCGCCGTTTCCCGCGGTTATTCCAGAGTCAAGGGCAGGTTACTCACGTGTTACTCACCCGTTCGCCACTGATCAGACAAGGCAAGCCCTGTCATCACCGTTCGACTTGCATGTGTTAAGCACGCCGCCAGCGTTCGTCCTGAGCCAGAATCAAACTCTCCGTAGATGTCTCATGGCACCCTGCCACCGAAGCGGCAAGGAAACCGACACACGAAACAGCCCCACTCGAAAGCAGGACCAGTTAATTCGGCTGATTCGAGCATGCCACCCACGGGGTGGACGACACACTCAGTCAACCAAGACTCACCAACCAGCAACCCCCCACCGAAAAGCGGGGAACCACCAGACGATGAACCATCTTGGCATCGACTACTTGGCACACTGTTGAGTTCTCAAGGAACAGACGCTCATCCCGTCAGGCCCTTTCAGGCCCTCGTGAGGCAGCTATTCAATGCTACCCGAGTTCTTCCCGCTCCCTGACCACCTCTCGGCGGCCGTGGGGGCGTCTTCCCTCAGGCGATGTCTTCACTCTACCGGAGATTCTCACCGGCTCCGACCGCTCGAAGCGGCTGGCCGATGCTCTCCGTCCCCGCATGCTGACCCAGCGCCCGAAGACGCTGTCTGTCTGCTGCTGGGGGTGGCCGCTCCCCCGGGGACCGGCCTCCGAGGTTCAATCCTCGGTGTCCGTTCCTCCCTGGCAGGGCGACGTCCAGAACATTACGCGCGGCCCTCGGAGGCGTCAACTTGGCTGGCACGTGATGCCGACCACAGCGCCGTGCACCGCACTGACCAGGTGCGATGCGGTGCACGGCGACTGTCAGGCCTGGACGTCGACGACCGCGAGCGTGCGCTTGCCCCGACGCAGCAGCGCCCAGCGGCCGTGCAGGAGCTGGTCGGCCGCCAGGACTGCGGACTCGTCGGTCACCTTCACGTTGTTCACCGACGCGCCGCCCTCGGCGAAGGCCCGGCGCGCAGCGCCCTTGCTGGCAGCGATGCCCGTCGCGGCGAACAAGTCCACCAACGGCTGACCCACCTTGCCCTGGGCCGTCGGGAGCTCGGCCACCGCGGCGCCGAGCACGGCGACGTCGAGCGCCTCGAGGTCGCCACGGCCGAACAGCGCCTGGCTGGCGGCCACCACCTGGTCGGTCGCCGCGGCGCCGTGCACCAACGACGTCACGTGGTGGGCCAGTGCGCGCTGCGCCTCACGGGCCGCGGGTCGTTCGTCGACCGCCCGCTCGAGCTCCTCGATCTCCTCGCGGCTGAGGAACGTGAAGACCTTGAGGTAGCCCGCCACGTCGGCGTCGTCAGTGTTGAGCCAGAACTGGTAGAAGGCGTACGGCGAGGTGAGCTCGGGGTCGAGCCAGACGGTCCCGCTCTCCGTCTTGCCGAATTTGGTCCCGTCGGCCTTGGTGATCAGCGGGGTGGTGAGGGCGTGCACCGCGACGCCCTCGGCCTTGCGGATGAGCTCCACACCTGAGAGCAGGTTGCCCCACTGGTCGCTGCCGCCCGTCTCGAGGCTCACCCCGTGGCGGCGGTACAGCTCGAGGTAGTCCATCCCCTGCAGCACCTGGTAGCTGAACTCGGTGAAGCTGATGCCCTGGTCGCTGTTGAGGCGGCGGGCCACGGTGTCCTTGGCCAGCATCGTGCCCAGGCGGTAGTGCTTGCCGACATCCCGCAGGAAGTCGATGGCCGACATCGGCGCGGTCCAGTCGAGGTTGTTGACCATCGTCGCCGCAGCCGGGCCCTCGAAGTCGAGCAGCGGCTCGATCTGGCGGCGGATCCGGTCGACCCAGCCGGCGACGACCTCGGGCGCGTTGAGGGTGCGCTCCCCCGTCATCTTGGGGTCGCCGATGAGGCCGGTGGCGCCGCCCACGAGGGCGAAGGGGATGTGGCCGGCCATCTGCAGCCGGCGGACGGTGAGGATCTGCACGAGGTTGCCGATGTGCAGGCTCGGCGCGGTGGGGTCGAACCCGCAGTAGAGACGGACCGGCTGCTCGTCGAGCGCCGCGCGGAGCGCGTCGAGGTCGGTGCTCTGGGCGACGAGCCCGCGCCAGGCGAGCTCGTCAAGGATGTGCGTCACAGCTGTTCTCCTCTGTCGGGGGCAGGTCCCCCGAGGTTCATGTTCCTACTGGTGGCTGTCTCAGGCCGACGTCGTCCCGCGGTGCGGGCTGCTCCCCGACGCCGGCGGGCGATAGCCGGGGCGGTAGGCGGAGACGGTGCGCTCGTCGGCCAGCCACAGGCGCCAGGGGAACCGGCTCACGTCCGCGCCGGGGCCTCCGACGCCGACCCGTGCGCCGGTGGCGATGTGCGGCGCGGCGACGGCGGCCTCGTGCCGGTGCAGCACGATGGCGCCCTCGGGCTCGGTGATGTCGGCGCCGTTGGCCGCGAGGTCCAGCCCGAGGGCGACGGCGAGGCGCGCAGGCCCCCGGGCGAGCTGCCGGTCGGAGTCGACGACTCCGGCGCGCAGGCGGCGCTCACGGGCGAGCTCGGCGCCCGCGACGACCTCGCCAGCGCGCAGCAGCACGGCCGCGGGCTCCCCGCTCGGCCGGGTCACCACGTTCACGCAGTGATGCAGGCCCAGGTGGCGGTACACGTACAGCCGTCCGGGCTCGGCGAACATCGTGGCGTTCCGCGCCGTCCGGCCTCGGAACGCGTGCGAGGCCGGGTCCTCGGCTCCCTCGTAGGCCTCCACCTCGGTGATGCGGAGCGTGACATCGCCCTCGGCGGACCGGGTCGTGAGGTAGGCGCCGAGCAGGTCGCGCGCGACGGCGAGGGCCTCCCGGGCGTACCAGACGCGTGCGGGAGCGGGGCCTCGGGGGCCGCCGACGGAGGGGCCGAGCGGCAGGCGGGACGGGCTGACGGGCGCCGCTGCGCCGTCCGCGTCCCCGACCGTCGGGCCACTGCTCATGTCGACATCTTGCCGTACGCGTCGAGGCGGACGTCAGCCCGCTCGCGGGTCCGCTCCTGCGCGAAGTGCTCGGCCTCCTCGGCCATCCACTCCACCCAGTGCTCACGCATCCCCACCCCGTCGCGCTCCAGGCCGCGGGACAGGCGTAGGCCCGCCGGCGCCTCGACCCATACCCGCAGCACCGCGTCGGGGTCCGCCGCGCGCCGCGCCGACCCGCATCCCTCTAGCACCAGCACGGCCGGGACGGGGACGTCGACCCACTCCGCGAAGCCCTCGGCCGCCCAGTCGTAGCGCTGGAAGCGCCCCGGGCGCCCGCGCCGCAACGGCTCGAGGACCTGCGCGCCGAGACGGGGCCACAGGCTCCCCGACAGCCCCGACCACCCCTCATAGAGGTCGTCCAGGCCGATCACCGCCGCCGGGGTTCCCTGGGATCGCAGCGCCTCCGCGAGCGCCCGGGCGAACGTCGACTTGCCCGAGCCCGCCGGGCCGTCGACGCACACCAGGCGCACGGGCCCCAGCCGGGGACGCGCGGAGAGGACGCGGGCGGCCACCAGTGCCGCCGCGTCCCCTCCTCCAGCGCCCCCCGCGGGCTGGGCGTCGACCATGCCTACGACGTCCAGGCGCGCAGTTCCGTGGCGCGCGCGCGGGCGCGCTCGAGCTGCTCGGCCACCCGGACGGGCGCCGTGCCACCGTGAGCCGACCGGGACGCGAGCGAGCCCTCGACTGTCAGCACCGAGCGGACCGCGGGGGTCAGATGCGGCGAGATGGCGGCCAGGTCGTCATCGGACAGGTCCCACAGCTCGATGCCGCGCTCCTCGCACACCCGCACGCAGGCCCCCGCGACCTCATGGGCCACCCGGAACGGCACGCCCTCGCGCACGAGCCACTCGGCGATGTCCGTGGCCAGCGAGAAGCCCTGCGGCGCGAGCGCCGCCATCCGCTCGGTGTCGAACGTGAGCGTCGCCGTCATGCCCGCGAACGCCGGCAGCAGGACGGCGAGGGTGTCGACCTGGTCGAACACAGGCTCCTTGTCCTCCTGCAGGTCGCGGTTGTACGCGAGCGGAAGCCCCTTGAGCGTGGTGAGCAGCCCCGTGAGGTCCCCCACCAGGCGTCCGGCCTTGCCGCGCGCCAGCTCGGCCACGTCGGGGTTCTTCTTCTGGGGCATGATGCTCGACCCGGTGGAGTAGGCGTCGTCCAAGCGGATGAAGCCGAACTCCTTGGTCGCCCAGATCACGACCTCCTCGGCGAACCGGGACAGGTCGATGCCCGTCATGGCCGCCACGAAGGCGAACTCGGCGACCACGTCGCGCGCGGCGGTGCCGTCGATCGAGTTCTCCACCGGCGCGCCGAAGCCCAGGTCGGCTGCCACCGCCGCCGGGTCCAGGCCCAGCGACGAGCCCGCCAGGGCGCCCGAGCCGTAGGGCGAGACCGCGGCGCGCGCGTCCCAGTCCGTCCAGCGCTCGACGTCGCGCAACAGCGGCCACGCATGCGCCAGCAGGTGGTGGGCCAGCAGCACCGGCTGGGCGTGCTGCGGGTGCGTGCGACCGGGCATGGCCGCGTCCCCCGCCGCGTCGGCCTGCGCGATGAGCGCGTCGACGACGTCGAGCACCAGGCCGCCCAGCGCGCGGGCCTGCTCGCGCAGGTACATCCGCACGAGCGTGGCGATCTGGTCGTTGCGCGAGCGCCCGGCGCGCAGCTTGCCGCCGAGCTCCGCCCCCGCGCGCTCGATCAGGCCGCGCTCGAGGGCAGTGTGCACGTCCTCGTCGTCCTCGGCCGGCCCGAAGGCCCCCGAGGCGACGTCCGCGCGCAGCCGGCCCAGGGCGTCGACCATGCCCGCGAGCTCGGCGTCGTCGAGCAGGCCCGCGGCGTGCAGCACCCGGGCATGGGCGACCGACCCGGCGATGTCATGGCCGGCAAGGCGCCAGTCGAAGTGCGTCGACTTCGACAGCGCCGCGAGCGCGTCCGCGGGGCCGCCGGCGAACCGGCCGCCCCACAGGCTCACCCGCGTGCCGTCGGCCGGGCTCTCAGGCACCGGTGATCCCGCCCGCGGCGCCCAGGTCCTCGGCGTTGCCGAACCGCACGTCGCGCGCGGCCGACAGCTTGGACGTCAGGCCGTAGATCTCGATGAAGCCCTTCGCCGCCGACTGGTCGAACGTGTCGCCCGTGTCGTAGGTCGCCAGGTTGAAGTCGTACAGGCTCGCGTCGCTGCGCCGGCCCGTGACCGTCGCGCGGCCGCCGTGCAGCACCATGCGGATGTCGCCCGAGACGTACCGCTGGGTGTCCTCGACGAACACGTCAAGGGAGCGCTTGAGCGGCGAGAACCACTGGCCGTCGTAGACCAGCTCGGACCAGCGCTGCTCGACGCCCTTCTTGAACCGGGCCTGCTCGCGCTCGACGGTGACGTTCTCGAGCTCCTGGTGCGCGGCGATCAGCGCGATGGCGCCCGGCGCCTCGTAGACCTCGCGGGACTTGATGCCCACCAGGCGGTCCTCGACGATGTCGATGCGGCCCACGCCCTGCGCGCCGGCCCGGCGGTTCATCTCCTGGATGGCCTGCAGCGGGGTGACCGGCACGCCGTCGAGCGCGACGGGCACGCCCTGCTCGAACGTGATGACGACCTCGTCGGCGACCGGCGGGAACGTCGGGTCGTCGGTGTAGGTGTAGACGTCCTTGGTCGGCGCGTTCCAGATGTCCTCGAGGAACCCGGTCTCCACCGCGCGGCCCCACACGTTCTGGTCGATCGAGAAGGGGTTGTGCTTGGTGGTCTCGATCGGCAGCGAGTGCTTCGTCGCGAAGTCGATGGCCTTGTCGCGGGTCAGCGCGAGGTCCCGCACCGGCGCGAGGCATGTCAGGTCGGGCGCCAGCGAGGTGATGCCCACCTCGAAGCGGACCTGGTCGTTGCCCTTGCCGGTGCAGCCGTGCGCGACGGTCGTCGCGCCGAACTGGCGGGCGGCGCGCACCAGGTGCTTGACGATCACCGGGCGGGAGATCGCGGACACCAGGGGGTAGCGGTCGAGGTACATGCCGTTGGCCTTGAGGGCCGGCATGCAGTACTCGGTGGCGAACTCGTCGCGGGCGTCGGCCACGTAGGCCTCGACGGCGCCGCAGTCCAGCGCACGCTGACGGATGACCTCGAGGTCCTCACCGCCCTGGCCGACGTCGACCGCCACGGCGATCACCTCGGCGCCGGTGGCCTCGGCGATCCAACCGATGCCCACGGAGGTGTCCAGGCCGCCGGAGTAGGCGAGGACGACGCGCTCAGTCATGGAATGTCTCTTCTCATCGCAGGGAACTGTTCAGGTGTGCAGCCGGCGCGGGGCGCCGGGAAGTCGAGGCGACGGGGTCAGCCGTCCGAGGCCAGGCTCAGGAAGCGCGCGGCGAGGGCGGCCCCGTCGGCGCCGTTCTCGGTCTCGCGGGCGATCACGAGCACCGTGTCGTCGCCCGCGATCGTGCCCAGGATGGCGGGCAGGATCGAGTGGTCGATCGCCGAGGCGAGGAACTGCGCCGCGCCGGGCGGTGTGCGCAGCACCACGACGTTCCCGGACGCCTCCGCGGTGACGAGCAGCTCGGCGCACAGCCGTGCCAGCCGCGCCGCGAGGGCCTCGGAGTCGGCGAGCAAGGGCGTGCGGTCCCCGCCCTCGGCCGGCACCGCGTACGCCAGGGCCCCCGTGGCCGTGCGGATCTTCACCGCGCGCAGCTCGACGAGGTCGCGCGAGAGGGTCGCCTGGGTGACCGAGACGCCCTCTTCCGCCAACGCGTCGGCGAGCTCGGCCTGCGAGTGCACCGAACGGCGGGCCAGCAGCGCCGTGATGAGCGCATGCCTGGCCGCCTTCGTCTGGGGCACCGTCGAGCGAGTCTCGGCCGCGGGTCCGGTGGTGTCCGTGCTCATGATCGCTCCAACAGCCAGGTCAGCAGCGCCTTCTGCGCGTGCAACCGATTCTCGGCCTCGTCCCAGACGGCCGACTGCGGGCCGTCGATGACCTCGACGGTGATCTCCTTGCCGCGGTACGCCGGCAGGCAGTGCAGCACCAGGGCGTCGGGGGCTGCCAGCGCGAGCGCGTCGGCGTTCACCTGGAAGGGCGCGAACGGCTCCGAGCGGGCCTCCGCCGACGCCTCGTGTCCCATCGACACCCAGGTGTCGGTGGCCAGCACGTCCGCCTGGGCCACTGCCTCGTCCCGGTCGGCGGTGACGAGCGCCGATCCGCCCGTCGTCTCCCCGATCTCCCGGGCCTTGGCGAGCACGGCAGGGTCCGGCTGGTAGCCGGCGGGCGTGCCGATGCGCACGTGCAGCCCCGCCGTGACACCGCCCAGCAGGTACGAGTTGGCCATGTTGTTGGCGCCGTCGCCCAGGTAGGCCAGCGTCATGCCGGGCAGCGCGTCCCCGCCGCCGCGGAGCTGCGCGACAGTGGTGAGGTCGGCGAGCACCTGGCACGGGTGGAACTCGTCCGTCAGCGCGTTGACGACCGGGACCGCCGACGCCGACGCCATCTGCTCGAGCCGCTCCTGGGCGAACGTGCGCCACACGATTGCGGCGCACTGGCGGTCCAGCACGCGGGCGGTGTCCTCCACGCGCTCACCGCGGCCGAGCTGGGAGCTGGCGCCGTCGATGAGCATCGGGTAGCCACCGAGCTCGGCGACGCCCACGGCGAACGACACCCGGGTGCGGGTGGACGGCTTGTCGAAGAGAAGGGCGACGGCGCGCGGCCCCGTCAGCGGGGTGCGGAAGAACCGGTCGTCGCGGAACGCGAGCCCGAGCTCGAGCACCTCATGCTGCTCGCGCGGGTCGAGGTCGTCGTCGCGCAGGAAGTGGCGCGCCATGTCAGGCCTCCGGGGCGAGGTCGTGGGGCAGCCCGGCGAGGAAGGCCGTGAACTGGCCCGCCTGCTCGGCTGTGAGGATCAACGGCGGCGCGAGGCGCAGCGTCGTGGGGGTGCACGGGTTGACGATGAGGCCGGCCTCGAGCGCCCGGGCGGCGACCTGCGCGGCCACGGGGGCGGTCAGCTCGACGGCGATCAGCAGGCCCTCGCCGCGCACCCCGGCCACCAGCGGGTGGCCGAGCGCGGAGATGTCCGCGCGCCACGTCTCGCCCAGCTCGCGGGTGTGCGCGAGCAGCCCGTCACGCTCGATCACTCCGATCGTGGTGAGCCCGGCCGCGGCGGCGACGGGGTTGCCGCCGAACGTGGTGCCGTGCTGGCCCCGCCCGAGCAGCGTCGCGGCGTGCTCGCCGTAGGCGATGATCGCGCCCATCGGGAACCCGCCGCCGAGCCCTTTCGCGAGGGTCACGACGTCCGGCCGGATCCCTCCGCCCAGGTGCGGGTGCTGGTGTGCGAGCCACGCGCCAGTGCGGCCCATGCCGGTCTGCACCTCGTCGAGGGCCAGCAGCGCGCCGGCCTCGGCGGTGAGCTTGCGGGCCAACGCCAGGTAGCCGGGCGGCAGCGGGCGCACGCCCGCCTCCCCCTGGATCGGCTCGAGCACCAGCGCCGCGATGTCCGCGCCGCCGTCGTCGAACGCCGCCTCCAACGCGTCGGTGTCGCCGAACGGGAGGAACTCGACCCCGGACGGCAGCGGCTCGAAGGGCTCGCGGTAGGCGGCCTTGTGGGTCAGCGCGAGGGCGCCCATGGTCCGGCCGTGGAACGACCCCTCGAGGGCGAGCACGCGCGGGCGGCCGGTGCGGCGCGCCATCTTCATCAGCGCCTCGTTCGCCTCCGTGCCGGAGTTCGCGAAGAACACCCGCGACCCCTCGGGCGCGTCGGCGAGGGCGAGCAGCCGCTCGGCGAGCGCCACCTGCGTGGGCGTCGCGAAGAAGTTCGACACGTGGCCGAGCGTCCCGAGCTGCGCGGAGATCGCCGCGGTGAGCGTGGGATGCGCGTGGCCGAGGGCGTTGACCGCGATGCCCGCGAGCAGGTCGAGGTACCGGTTGCCGTCGGCGTCCCAGACGTACACGCCCTCGCCGCGCACGAGCACCCGCTGCGGGGCGCCGAACGTGTCCATCAGCGCGGCTGAGTAGCGCTGCGCCCAGTGGGCGCCCGAGTCGGGCGTCACCAGCGCCGCGGCGCCGGCGTCCTGCGGGTGGAGCTCGGCGCTCATGGCGTTCCTCCGATGTGTGACACGTCGACGCCGACCACAGGCAGTTGACCGGTGAACGGGGACGGGACGGGCTCGTCGTCGGGCAGCACCATCGTGCCGATGCCCTCGGTGGTGAAGACCTCGACCAGGATCGAGTGCGGCTCACGGCCGTCGATCACGTGCGCCCGGCCGACCCCGCCCTCGACGGCGCGCCAGCAGGCCTCCATCTTGGGACGCATCCCGGCGTCGAGGCTGGGCAGCAGGTCCGCGAGCTCGCTGGCCCGGATTCGGCGCACCAGCGACGTGCGGTCCGGCCAGCTCGTGTACAGGCCCTCCACGTCCGTCAGCACGATCAGCTTGCGCGCGCCGAGGGCGACCGCGAGCGCCGCGGCAGCCGTGTCGGCGTTGACGTTGAGCACATGCGTGGGGTCGTCGATGTCGGGCGCGACGGTGGAGACGACGGGGATCCGCCCGGCGTCCAGCAGGTCCAGCACGGCCGACGGGTTGACCTGGACGACATCGCCGACCAGGCCCACATCGACGAGCTGGCCGTCCACCACGGCGTGCCGGCGGCGGGCCTGGAGCAGGCCGCCATCCTCCCCGGAGAGGCCGACGGCGTGCGGGCCGTGCGCGTTGAGCAGGCCCACGAGCTCACGCGACACCTGGCCCGTGAGCACCATGCGCACGACGTCCATCGCCTCGGGCGTCGTGACGCGCAAGCCGCCGCGGAACTCGCTCTCGATGCCGAGGCGGTCGAGCATCGTGTTGATCTGCGGGCCGCCGCCGTGCACCACCACCGGGCGCAGGCCCACCTGGTGCAGGAAGACCATGTCCTCGGCGAAGGCCCGCTTGAGCTTCTCGTCGATCATGGCGTTGCCGCCGTACTTGACGACGACGAGCGCGCCGTTGAAGCGCTGCAGCCAGGGCAGCGCCTCGATCAGGACCTCCGCCTTCTGGTCGGCGCGCAGGTCGGTGCGGGTGTTGAACACGAAATCCTCGTCACTCTGGTCGCTCATGTGGAGTACGCGCTGTTCTCGTGCACGTAGTCGTGGGTCAGGTCGTTGGTCCACACCGTGGCGCTGGCGTCGCCGGCGTGCAGGTCGACCAGCACCTGCACCTCACGGGCCGACGCCAGGTCGACGAGGCTTCGATCCTCCCCCACGCCGCCGGCGCGGCAGACCTGGACGCCGTTGATGCTGACGTCCAGCAGGTCCGCGTCGAAGGGCGCGACGGCGGCGGGCACGGTGCCGGCGGCGGCGAGCACCCGCCCCCAGTTGGGGTCGTTGCCGAAGACGGCCGCCTTGAACAGGTTGGACCGGGTGACCGCGCGGGCCACCGCGACGGCGGCGTCCTCGGTGGTCGCGTTGACGACTGACACGGCGATGTCGTGGCTAGCGCCCTCGGCGTCGGCGACCAGCGCGCGGGCCAGCTCGGCGCAGGCCTGGGCGAGCGCGTCGAGGAACGCGGCGGGCTCAGGCGCCACGCCCGAGGCGCCCGAGGCGAGCAGCAACACCGTGTCGTTCGTGGACATGCAGCCGTCGGAGTCGACGCGGTCGAACGTGGTCCGGGTGGCCGCGCGCAGGGCAGCGTCCGACTCCGCGGCCGTGAGCACGGCGTCCGTGGTGAGGACGACGAGCATCGTCGCCAGCCCGGGCGCCAGCATGCCCGCGCCCTTGGCGATGCCGCCCACGGACCAGCCGTCCCCCGCGACGTGCACGGTCTTGGCGACCGTGTCCGTGGTCATGATGGCGGTGGCCGCGGCGTCGCCGCCGTCCGGGCTGAGCGCCTCGACGGCCGCGTCGACCCCGGGCAGCAGCAGGCCCATCGGCAGCCGCTCGCCGATCAGGCCGGTGGAGCACACCAGGACGTCGCCGGGCGACGTGTCCAGCGCCTGCGCGACGTGCTCGGCGGTGCGGTGCGTGTCGGCGAAGCCCTCGGGGCCGGTGCAGGCGTTGGCGCCGCCGGAGTTGAGCACGACGGCGTGCGCGACGCCGTCGGCCACCGCCTGCCGCGACCACACCACCGGCGCGGCCACCACGCGGTTCGTGGTGAAGACGCCTGCGGCGACGTGCAGCGGGCCGTCGTTGACGACGAGCGCGAGATCGGGCCGCCCGGAGGCCTTCAGCCCCGCGGTGACGCCCGCGGCCCGGAAGCCCTGGGGGGAGGTGACGGTCACGGCGCGACTCCGTTCAGCGCGAGGCCTGTGGTCTCGGGCAGCCCGAGCGCGATGTTGAGGGACTGCACGGCGCCGCCGGCGGTCCCCTTGACCAGGTTGTCGATGGCCGTGACGGTCACGACGCGGCCAGCCCGCTCGTCGACAGCGACCTGGACCAGCGCCGTGTTGGCGCCCAGGGTGGCTGCCGTGCTGGGCCACTCGCCCTCGGGCAGCAGGTGCACGAAGGGCTCGTCGGCGTAGGCGGCCTCCCATGCCTGGCGCACGGCGGCCGGGTCGGTCCCCGGCACGAGGCGCGCTGTGGCGGTGGCGAGGATGCCCCGCGACATCGGGACGAGGGTCGGGGTGAAGGAGATCGTCACGTCAGGGGCGCCCGCGACGGTGAGGTTCTGCCGGATCTCGGGGATGTGCCGGTGGCTGCCGCCCACGGCGTACGGCTGCGCGCTGCCGAGGGCCTCGCTGGCGAGCAGGTGCGCCTTGAGGCTCTTGCCGGCGCCGGAGTACCCGTTGGCGAGCACGGCCACCACGTCGGTGGGCTCGATCAGCCCCGCGGCGACACCGGGCTGCAGGCCCAGGGTCACGGCCGTGACGTTGCAGCCGGGCACGGCGATGCGCCGTGCGGAGGCCAGCTCGGCGCGCTGCTGGGCGGCGGTCTGCTCGCCCGCGTGCAGCAGCTCGGGCAGGCCGTAGGGCCAGGTGCCGGCGTGCGCGCTGCCGTAGTAGTCCTGCCACGCCACCGCGTCCGTCAGCCGGTGGTCGGCGCCGAGGTCGAGCACGATCGCCTGGTCGCCGCGCTCCGCGAGCGCGGCCGCGACCTCGCCGCTGGCGCCGTGCGGCAGCGCGAGGACGACGACGTCGTGACCCGTGAGCTCGTCCACGGAGGTGGGCGCGAGCACGCGGTCGGCCAGGCTGCGCAGGTGCGGCTGGTGCGCGCCCAGCAGCGTGCCCGCGTTGCTGTGGGCGGTCAGCGCGCCGATCTTCGCCTCGGGGTGGCCGAGCAGCACGCGCAGGATCTCGCCACCGGCATAGCCGCTGGCACCGGCGACGGCAACGGTGAAAGTCATGTGCATGAACATACACCCGAGTGCAGTTTGATGCGTTGATCATTCCGCCATCTGGAGCGTCGCCCAGCACCGCGATCCCACTATCCCACCGCTCCCTGACCTGGGCCTGCGCCCAACGGCCCGTGTCCCGCACCGGAATGATCCCGGGCCAGCGAACGTTGGCGGGTGCATGCGTGCCATCGAAGCACTCGCCCCCGGAGGCCCTGACGTGCTCCGCCTGGTCGAGCTCCCCGACCCCGAGCCGGGCCCCTCCGACGTGCTGGTCCGGGTGGCCGCCGCCGGCGTGAACTTCATCGACACCTACCGGCGGTCCGGGCTCTACCCCATGCGCGTCCCCCACGTGGTCGGGTCGGAGGGCGCCGGGGTCGTGGTCGCTGTCGGCTCAGACGTCGCCGAGGTGGCGGTGGGCGACCGCGTGGCGTGGTCGTCGGCGCACGGCTCGTACGCCGAGCTCGTCGTGGTCGCCGCCCAGGACACCCTGCCCGTCCCGGACGACGTCGACGACGCGACCGCCGCCGCCCTCCCCCTGCAGGGGATGACCGCCCACTACCTCGTGGCGTCGACGTTCCCCGTCACCCCGGGCCAGGACGTGCTCGTGCACGCCGGAGCCGGTGGCGTCGGGCTGCTGCTCACCCAGCTCGCCGTCGCCCGCGGCGCCCGGGTCCTCACCACAGTGGGCACGCCAGAGAAGGAGGAGCTCTCCCGCGCCGCGGGCGCCAGCGACGTCATCCGGTACACCGAGCTGGCCGACGTCACCGTCGACCTGCCCGCACGGGTGCGCGAGCTCACCGGCGGCGCCGGGGTGCACACGGTCTTCGACGGCGTCGGCCGCAGCACCTTCGAGGCCTCGCTCGCCTCGCTGCGGCCCCGTGGCGGCCTCGCGCTCTTCGGCGGCGCCTCGGGGCCCGTGCCGCCCATCGACCCCCAGCGCCTGAACTCCGGCGGCTCGCTCTACCTGACCCGCCCGACGCTCGCGCACTACACCGCCACACGCGAGGAGCTCCTGTGGCGGGCGGGCGAGCTGTTCTCCGCCGTCGCGGCAGGCGGGCTCGACGTGCGCATCGGCGCTGCCTACCCTCTGGCGGAGGCCGCCGACGCGCATCGCGCGCTCGAGGGCCGCGCCACCACCGGAAAGGTCCTCCTGCTGCCATGACCGTCCCGCCCGCGCCACAGCCCGCGAGTGCCACGCACACCCTGCGGCCCGCGCTGCCCGGCGACGTCCCGGCGCTCGCCGCGCTCAACGACGCCGCCGCGCCCGCCGTGAACGCCCTCGGCGTCGAGGGGCTCGCGGCGCACCTGCCGCGATGCGACCTCGCGCTCGTGGTGGACGACGCAGCCGGCAGGCCCCAGGCGCTCATCCTCGCGCTCACCCCGGGGGCCGACTACGACAGCGAGAACTACCGCTGGTTCGCCGAGCACCGGCCAGGCTCGATGTACGTCGACCGGATCGTGGTGGCGCCCTCGGCGCACGGCCACGGCATCGGCCGCGCGCTGCACGACGCGGTGGTAGAACGCGCCCGCGCCCTCGGGCTCGACGAGGTGACCTGCGAGGTCAACCTCGACCCCCCGAACCCGCAGTCGCTCGCCTTCCACCGCCGGCTCGGGTTCGCCCAGATCGGCGAGCAGAGCACCCACGGCGGCGCCGTGCGCGTCGCGATGCTCATGCGCGCCGTGGCCGCGCCGGGCGCGCGGTGATCCCGCTCGAGGGCGACGTGCCGCAGCCGCGCTGGCTGCGCGTCACGATGACCGTGCTGGTGGTGCTCCTCACCGCCTCCCTGGCAGTCGGCTACGCCTCAGCTGGGCTCCGGCGGCCGGCCTGCGCCGACGTCGACGGACAGCAGGTCACCGCGCGCTGGTCGTGGTCGGACGCGCAGTGGGTGTGCCCGCTGCCCGAGGGCTCAGGCGTCCCCGCCTGACCTCGCGCCACCGGCGCCGGGTCAACGGGTGATGCGCAGCCGCACCCGGTCGGTCCGCTGGAGGCTGACGCCGACGGCGAGCGGCACGTCACCGGCGCCGTAGGTCACCTGGTCTCCCCGGATCAACGGGTCGCCCTGCCGCACGGCCAACCGCTCCGCGTCAACGCCACGGGCGGCGACAGCGGACAGGTCGGTCACGGTGTGCTGGACGAGGTCCGGCAGGTGGTGCCGGAGCATCCGGAACAGGTCCCACTCCACCGACAGCATGGGGAGGGGATCGATCTTCACGCCCATCAGGTCGAGCGGCACATGCTCGTCCATCGAGGCCGACGGCATGCCGTCCACGGCGAACAGCCGGGAGACGAGCCACCCGGCAGTCCCCTCGGGGACGGCCAGCTCCTCGGCGACGCCGCCGCTGAGCGCAACCGGCTCGCACGTCGCGTCGAGCAGCGTCACGGTGCGCCCCTGCGCTTCGACCCGGTCCCGGTAGGACTGGATCTCGCTCATGCTGAGCATCGCCGCGACGGGCGTGGGGCTCACGAACGTGCCAGCGCCCCACCGCCGGGTGACGACCTGCTCGTTGGCGAGGACGCCGAGGGCCTCACGCACGCTCGCGCGGCTCACGTTGAGGTCGTCAGCGAGGTCCTTCTCATTCGGCAGCTTCTGCCCCACCTCGTAGCCCGCGATGAGCTCCCGCAAGGCGGCGAGGGTCGTCTGCACCACTGAGTCACGCCTCGCCACTGACACCCTCTCCTGTGCGCATCGCGCTCCGACGTGCGGACTGCGTCGAGGCCACGCCTACCAGACCTCGCCGAGCACCCGCATGACGTTGCCGCCGAGGACCTTGCTGATGTCCGCGTCACTGTAGCCGTGCTTGACCAGCCACGCGGCGATGTTCCCGAAGTTCTCCGCGGGGTTCTCCAGGCCCGCCACATACTCCACCTCGGGGTGCGCGGGGCCGCCCTCCTGGCGCTGCGCGTAGTTCGACGCGTAGGCGTGGTGCACGGCGACGTGGTCGCCGAACATGGTGTCCGGCCCGAACGCGACATGGTCGATCCCGACCAAGTCCACGCAGTGCTCGAAGTGGTCCATCACGGACGCGATCGAGTGCTCGGGGTGCGCCGGGGAGATCGTCGTGTGCGGCGCGGCCTCCAGCCCGATGAGCCCGCCCCGATCAGCGCACGCCGTGATGACCTCGTCGGGCTTCATCCGCGCCGTGGGCCACACGGCCCGCGCTCCGGCGTGCGTGATCATCACCGGGACGGCGGAGTGCTCGATGACCTCGAGGCACGTCCGGTCCCCCGAATGCGAGATGTCGATGAGCATGCCCAGCTTGTTCATCCGCTCGACGGCCCGGCGGCCGAAGTTGGTCAGCCCGCCGTCGTTCCGCTCGGAGAGGCCGCCGCCGAGCATGTTCGACTGGGAGTAGGCGATGCCGAGCTGGCGGACCCCGAACCCGTAGAGCATGTCGATCCGGTCCAGCTCGTTCTCGATCATCGTCGCGCACTCGAAGCCGGCGACCAGCGCGATCCGCCCCTCGCCCTTGGCCCGCAGGATGTCGTCGACGGTCAGGGCGTGCACGACCATGTCCTGCTTCGCCAGATCGGCCAGGCGGAAGCCGAGCGCGTAGATCATGTCGTCCCACTTCCAGCCGTTCTGGCTGGTGACGCATGAGGCGCCGGCCATGAAGTTGTCGATCACGGCCGTCAGCCCGGAGTGGGCGAGGCCCTCGTAGCCGGTGCGCTGGCGGCCGGTGCGGTTGTAGCGCCGGATCTCGGTGGCGTCCTCGGGCAGCACGACGGCGTGCTCATGCAGGGAGAAGACGATCTCCTCGGCCATCAGGCGGGCCACCCGGGCCTGCTGATCGGCGTCAAGGGCCAGGTCGTAGGCCGGGACGCGCCCGAGCTGCGGGGCGAGGTCGAAGTGCTGGTAGTCCGTGCCTGCCTCGAGGTAGTCGTACGCGGTGTAGCCGTCATAACGCGGGGAAACGGGGTGCATCAGAAGTCCTTCGTGCTCGTCACGAGCTCAGGGGCGGTCAGGGGGTGGTGGCAGGCCACGTGGTGCGGGGCCCGCGTCGAGGGATGGACGCCGCCCAGCAGCGGCTCGACGGCGGCGCAGGCCTCCGTCGCGAGCCAGCAGCGGGTGCGGAAACGGCAGCCCGAGGGCGGGTCGACAGGGCTCGGCGGGTCGCCCGCGAGCAGGCGCCGGCCGGCCATGCCGCGCCGGGCCGGGTCGGGGACGGGGACGGCGGAGAGCAGCGCCTCCGTGTAGGGGTGCGCCGGGCTGGCGTAGACGTCGTGCCCGCTGCCGATCTCCGCGACGCGGCCCAGGTACATGACGGCGATCCGGTCGGAGATGTGCCGCACCACCGACAGGTCGTGCGCGATGAACACATACGCGAGGCCCAGCTCCGCCTGGAGCCGCTGCAGCAGGTTCACCACCTGCGCCTGGATGGACACGTCGAGCGCCGACACCGGCTCGTCGCACACGATGACCTCGGGCTCCACGGACAGGGCCCGCGCGATCCCGATCCGCTGCCGCTGGCCGCCCGAGAACTGGAACGGGTACCGGTCCAGGTGGTCCGGGTTGAGCCCGACCAGCTCGACGAGCTCCTGGACCCGGGCCATCCGCTTGGCGCGCGGCAGCAGGTCCCGGTGGATCTCGAAGGGCTGCATCAGCGCGTCACGCAGGGTGCGGCGCGGGTTGAGCGACGCGTACGGGTCCTGCAGCACGATCTGCACCTGGCGGCGCAGGGCCGGCATCTGGCGCGCGCTAGTCCGGTGCACATCCGTCCCCCGGAAGAGCACCCGGCCGGAGGTGGGCCGCTCCAGCCCGACGATGGTGCGGGCCAGCGTGGACTTGCCGCAGCCGGACTCCCCGACGACGCCGAGCGTCTCCCCCTTGCGCAGGTCGAAGCTCACACCGTCCAGCGCCCGCACCACCGGCTTCTCGCGGGACAGCCCGGCGCCGCGCACCGGGAAGTGCCGGGCCAGGTCCTGCACGCTCAACACGACCTCATGCGCGTCCATGGACGACCTCCTCGCTGCGGTGACAGGCCGCGAGCCGGGATCCGGCGTCGGCCACAGGACGGGCGAGGGCAGGGCGCTCGACGGCGCACACGCCCACTGCGGTGTCGCACCGCTCGCGGAACGCGCAGCCCTCGCCCAGGTCCAGCAGGTTGGGCGGCGAGCCGGGGATCGCCCACAACGTCGAGTCCGCCCGGTCCACGCGGGGCACCGAGCGCAGCAGCCCGCGCGTGTACGGGTGGGCCGGGTCGGCGAAGAGCTCGTGGACGCCGCCCTTCTCCACGACGCGCCCCGCGTACATCACCGCGATGTCGTCGGCGACCTCCGCCACGACTCCCAGGTCATGGGTGATGAGCATCAGGCCCATCCCGTTCTCGCGCTGCAGGTCCAGCAGCAGCTCCATGATCTGCGCCTGCACCGTCACGTCGAGCGCCGTGGTCGGCTCGTCGGCGATGAGCACGCTCGGCTCCAGGGCGATGGCCAGGGCGATCATGATCCGCTGGCGCATCCCGCCGGAGAACTGGTGCGGGTAGTCCTTCGCGCGGCGGGCCGGGGCGGGGATCCGCACATGGTCGATGAGCTCGACGGCGCGGTCCCATGCGGCCCGGCGCGACATGCCGCGCCGCACCCGCAGCAGCTCCGCGATCTGCCCGCCCACCGTGTAGACGGGGTTGAGCGCCGAGAGCGAGTCCTGGAACACCATCGAGATGCCGCCGCCATTGGCCTCACGGCGCTCGGCGGCGCTGGCCTGCAGCAGGTCGACCCCGCGGAACCTCACCGACCCCGCGGTGATCCGGGCCGGCGGGGAGTCCAGCAGGCCCATGATCGCCTGCGCGGTCACCGACTTCCCGGAGCCGGACTCGCCGAGCAGCGCGAGGGTCCGCGACGGGTGCAGGTCGAGGTCGAGGTCCTGCACGGCCTTGACCACGCCGTCGCGGGTGTGGAAGTCGACGCTCAGGCCGCGGACGGTGACGATCGGCTCACTCATCGTGTGCCTCCGCCAGACCGCCCGGGCGGATGCCGGCCCGGGCGAGGAAGTCGCGCACCACCGACTGGAACCGCTCGGGCTCCTCGAGCTGCGGCGAGTGGCCCGAGTGCTCGAAGACGACGAGCTCGGCGCCGTCGATCGCCCCCACGATCTCCTCGGAGGCCGCCACGGGGGTGCGCCAGTCATGACGGCCGACGGTGACCAGCGTCGGGCAGGTGATCTCGCCCAGGCGCGGGACCAGGTCCCAGCCGACCATGTTCACGCCGAATGCCTGGTTGTGCGTGGCGTAGTGGTAGGAGGTCGCCTGCGCCTTGCGCTCGACGGCCGCGGGGTCCCAGGCGTGGTCGTACAGGGGAAGGATGCCGCGCCAGTACCGCTCGAACTCCACGTTGTCGGCGAACCTCCCCGTGCCGATCCGCTCGATCACCCACTCGTCGATCGACACCCGGTCCGTGCTGCGGGCGCGGTCGACGGCGAGGTGGTCGTAGCGCGTGTTCGCCGCGGTGTCCCGCAGCACCAGCGCGCGCACGTTCTCGGGGTGGGCGAGGGTGTACTCCATCGCCAGGAACCCGCCGTAGGAGCCGCCGGCCATGACGATGGGGCCGAGGTCGAGGAGCTGGCGGATCGCCTCGATGTCGGCGACCCACTGCTCGTGTGTGAACGGGCCACGGTCCTCGGACTCGCCGGAGCCGCGCGCGTCGAAGGCGACCACGCGGTACTCGTCGGCGAAGGGCCCGAACGACCGCACAGGCTCGCCGCGCCCGCCCAGCCCGGGGGCGCCGTGGTGCACGATCATGGCCGGCGCGTCCTCGGGCCCCTGGACCTCGAGCTTGAGGCGCGCCCCGTTGACCTCCGCGAAGAACTGCTGGCTGCTCATACCTCGATCACGCTCTCTTCGATGGTGCGGGGGTAGGTGGTCAGGCGTTCGGGTCCCTGCTCGGTGACCAGGACGGTGTCGGAGATGCGGTACCCGGCGTGGCCCGGGACGTAGACGCCCGGCTCGCTGGAGAGCACCATCCCGGGCTGGAGCACGGTCTCGTCGCCGTCCTCGACCCACGGCGGCTCGTGCTGGGCGAGGCCGATGCCGTGGCCCTGGCGGTGCCGGATGTGCTGGCCCATCCCGGCGGCGCGGATCACGTCGAGGCACTCGGCGTTCACCTCGGCGCAGGTGCGGCCGGCGCGCAGGCCCTGCGTGCCGACCTCCTGGGCGCGCGCCGCGACGTCGAAGACCTCGCGCTGCCGCTCGGAGGGCTCGCCGATCACGAAGGTGCGCTCGCTCTCCACGAACCGGCTGGCCACTGCGGCGCCGAGCGACAGGATGAGGGTGTCCCCCACCTGCAGCCGTCGGCGGCTGGGCAGGCCGTGCGGGTGCGCGGAGTTGGGGCCGGCGTAGACCAGGCCGCCCGCCAGCTTCGTGGTGTAGACGACGTGCTGGTACCGCGCGTACATGGCGTCCGTGCCGTAGCCGATGACGTGGCGGGCCAGGCCGCCCTCCGTGGGCAGCGGCGACCTCGAGGCCAGCGCCTCCTCGACGAGGGCGCGCCCCGCGCCGAGCATCTCGTCGCAGATGGCGGCGGCCTGGCGGTGCAGCTCGACCTCCTCCGGGTGCTTGCGCAACCGCATCTGCGCGATCGTGCCGTCGACGGCGAGGTCGGCGTCCGGCAGCGCGGTGCGCAGCCGGCCGAGCTGCCCGACAGTCAGGCTCGCCGAGTGGCCCACGCGTCCCCGCGCCGCCTGGCTGGGCAGCAGGTCCGCGAGGTGCTCCTCCGGAGAACGAGTGCCTGGGTACTCGAAGTACGTCGCCACGTCCGCGTGGACGCCCTGCGACCGGGCGTAGTGCTCGTCGAGCTCGGGCATCAGGCACACCGGGTCGCCCTCGGCGGGCAGCCAGAGGTAGACCGGGCGCTCGGTCACCGCGTAGAAGAACCCGACCAGGTAGGCCACGTCGGTGGGGGCGGTGACGAGCAGGCCCGCCAGGCCGCGAGCCGCCAGGCCTGCCTGCGCCTCGGCGCGCACCCGTGCGTAGAAGGCGTCGGGAAGGCGCATGCCTCACACCCCCCGGGTGCGCGGGTCGCGCGAGTCGTTGTACCGGATCCCGGCGATGGTCGCCGAGAGCACGAGCAGCAGGATCGCCAGC
Organism: Cellulomonas timonensis; assembly: GCF_900046455.1. Classification (GTDB taxonomy): domain Bacteria; phylum Actinomycetota; class Actinomycetes; order Actinomycetales; family Cellulomonadaceae; genus Cellulomonas_A; species Cellulomonas_A timonensis. Next base: position 315,662 of record NZ_FCOT01000008.1, on the reverse strand, counting down.
GAGGGGAACAAGGTCTGCCACCAGGCGGTGGCGATGACGCCCGAGCGCTGCGCGTTGAGCAGGATCCGCCCCCAGGACCACGACGACGGGTCGCCCATCCCCAAGAAGCTGAGCCCCGCCTCGGAGATCACCGCGCGCGCGGCGGTGAGCAGCACGCTGACGACGATGAGCGGGCTGACCGCGGGCAGCAGCTCCGTGCCGATGATGCGCAACGGCCCGGCCCCGAGCACCTTCGCCCCATCGATATACGGCATCGACGCCACGACCATGCCATTGGAGCGGATCAGGCGCGCGACCTCCGCCCAGGACAGCAGTCCGATCACCACGATGAGGCTGGTCGCCGATGCCCCGACGAGTGCCGTGACCAGGATCATCAGCGGCAGCAGCGGCAACGAGAGCATGACGTCCACGAGCGTGGAGATGAACGGGTCGAGCCGCTTCACGTAGGCGCCCAACAGGCCCAGCGCGGTGCCGATGACGATCGCGATGAGCGAGGCCGCGACTCCCACGGCCATGCTGATCCGCGTGCCCCAGATCACCTGGGCGAAGACGTCCTGCCCCAGGTCGTCGGTGCCGAACCAGTGCTGGGCGGAGGGCGACTGCAGGATGTCGGCGCCCAGGCCCCGCGGCTTGTCGACGAGCATCGGGCCGAAGACTGCCGTGAGGGCGAAGAGGAGGAGCAGGGCGACGGACAAGTAGCCGGACGGCGAGCCGAAGGCGCGCCTGCGCCGCGCGCGCGTCACGACGAGGGGCGCGGTCATGAGCGGATCCTTGGGTTCAGGGCCAGCGCCACCATGTCGGTGATGAGGTTGGCGGCGACGACGGTGATCGCGAGGAGGACGAACGCCCCCTGGAGCAGCGGGTAGTCGAGCTGCTGGACGGCCTCGTAGATCAGCCGTCCGACGCCCGGGTAGGCGAAGATCGTCTCGGTGAGCACGGCCCCGCCGATCAGCGTGCCGAGCTGCAGGCCCATGAGCGTCAGCGCCGGGAGGATCGCGTTGCGCAACGCATGTCGCCACACCGTGCGGCGTGGGGTGAACCCCCGCGAGCGCGCGCTCTTGATGTAGTCCTCGCCGAGCACCTCGAGCATGTTGGTGCGCAGCGTCAAGGCGTACGGCCCGACCTGGACCAGCGCGAGCGACAGCAGCGGCAGCGCCAGGTGGTGCAGCAGGCTGGCGTACGCCTCGGCCCCCCGCGTCCGAGGGTCGATGGCGCCGCCGATCGGGAACCACCCGAGCTGGGCGCCGAAGACGACCAGCAGCAGGATCGCCACGCTCGGCACGAACAACGCGTTGGATGTCACGCCCAGGAACTGCACCACCTTGTCGACGAGCTTGCCGCGCCCCACCGCGGCGTACACGCCCAGCGGGATGCCGATCAGCACCGTGAGCGCGAACGCCGACCCGGCCAGGAGCAGGGTCCAGGGCAGCCTGCTGAGCAGGATGTCGAGGACCGGCACGAGCTGCCGGAACGAGACGCCGAGGTTCCCCCGCAGCAGCTCGCCCAGGTACAGGCCGTATTGGACGAGCAGCGGCTTGTCGAGGCCGTACTGCTCGCGGAGCGCCGCCTGCATCTCCGGGGTCATGTCCCCCTCGACCACGAGGAGGGTGGGGTCTGCCGGCAGGATGCGCAGCAGGAAGAAGGTGATCGTCACTGCCATCCAGATGGTGATGACCGCGCGCGCGACCTTCTTGGCTACGTAGCTGAGCACGACTTGCCTACCCTCCTCGTGGTGGATGCGGTCAATTGACCGGGGTGACCTGCGACAGCGAGTACCCGGTGACCATGCCGAGCAGGTCGCTGGGCGAGGGCGCGAAGCCCGTGAAGCGGTCGCTGCGGTACGCGAAGGTGAAGTCCTCGACGTACAGCGGGGTCAGCAGCGCCTGCTCGTGCACGTAGGCGTCGATGGCCTTGATCTTCTTGACGAAGGCGTCGCGGTCGACAGTCGCGGCGGCATCGTTGACCAGCGCGTCGAGCTCGGGGTCCTGGACCTGGTTGTAGTTGATCCCGCCCGGGTTCGAGGACAGGTAGGTGCTGCGGAGCTGGTCCATCGGGTTGTCGAAGACGCCCCACTGCGACAGGTCCAGGTCGTAGTCGTAAGCCTTGGTGGCCGCGAGGAACGTGTTGCGCTCCGTGCACGCCAGGTCGATGCGGATGCCGGCCTCGCCAGCGGACTCGCGCATGACCTCGGCGACGCGCGTGAGGTTCGCGTTGGACTGGTCGCAGACCATCTGGAAGGCGAGCCCGTCCAGGAACCCGTCCTTGTCGGCGTCGGCGTAGCCGTTGTCCTCGAGCAGCGCGCGGGCGCCGGCCGGGTCGTACGGGTAGGCGTCCAGGCCGGTGTTGTCGAACTCGCCGAAGATCGGCGAGATGGGGCCGACCATCTCCTGGGCGTCGCCCTGCATGATCGTGGTGATGATGGAGTCCGTGTCCACGACCATCGACAGCGCCTGGCGCACCTCGGGCTTGTCCAGGTGCTCACGCGTCACGTTGTAGGTGACGTGCGCGAACCCGAGAGAGGCCACCTTCTCCAGGCCGATCTTGTCCTCGCTCTTGAGCGAGCCGACGGCCGAGGCGGGCACCGGGTTGGCCATCAGGTCGATGTCCCCGTTGCGGAGCGCCAGGATCATCGTGTTGATGTCCGGGTAGACCACGTACTCGACGACGTCGACCGCCGCCCCGCCCTCGGGGGCGTACGGGTAGTGCTCGTTCGCCCGGAGCACGTACCGCTGGCCCGGGGTCGCGGACTCGAGGATGTAGGCGCCGGAGCCCACCCAGTCGCTGTCGTTCGCGAACTCTGACAGGTCGCCCGCCTCGGCGAAGATGTGCGCGGGGACGATCCGCATCCAGAATCCGAGCCCTTCGGCGAACGGCGCGTAGGCCTGGCTCAGGTGGAACTTCACAGTGGTCTCGTCGGGCGCCTCGATGGACTCCAGCCAGGTGAGCTTCGCGGCCACGTTGCCCAGCTGGTACTGCATGATCGCCTCGGCGGAGAACTTCACGTCGGCGGCGGTGACGGGCGTCCCGTCGGACCACATGAAGTCGTCGCGGAGCTCGAAGACCGCCGTGCGGCCCTCGTCCTCGTAGTAGTAGTCGGAGGCGAGCTCGGGGACCTTCTCCGCGTTCTCGTCGAGGCGCAGGAGCTGCGGGTACGTGGCGTTCAGCAGCCAGTTGTCAGTCTTGGAGAGCGACTGCAGCGGGTTGTAGTTGGAGACGTCGGTGGTGGTCCCGATCCGCAGCGTCACCTCCTGGGCGCTGTCGGTGGAGCTTCCCGTCGCCGAGGGCTCCCCCTCGTTGAGGGCGCAGCCCGTGAGCGCCAGCATCGCGGCCGCGACCGCTGCGGCGCCGAACTTCATGTGTCGATTCATGCTCGTGTCACCAGACTTCCGTGAGGACCCGCAGGATGTTGGAACCGATCGCCTTGCTGATGTCGCCGTCGGACCAGCCGTGCTTGACGAGCCAGCCGACGATGTTGGTGAAGTTCTCCGCCGGGTTCTCGACGCCGGCGACGTAGGGCACCCGCTCGTGCTCGACGTGCCCATGGGCCTGCGCCGTGGCCAGGTGCCCGGCGAACGAGTCGTGCAGGCCGACGTGGTCGCCGAAGTTCGTGTCCGGCCCGAACGCGACGTGGTCGATGCCGACCAGGTCGACGCAGTACACGAAGTGGTCCATGACCGACTCGAGGCTGTGGGCCGGGTGCGCGGCCGAGAGCGTGGTGTGGGGCGCGGCCTCGATGCCGATCACTCCCCCGCGCTCGGCGCAGGCGACGATGACCTCGTCGGACTTCATCCGGTTGGTCGGCCACACCGAGCGGGCGCCCGCGTGGGTGATGAACACGGGGACCTCGGATGCCTCGATCACGTCGAGGCTGGTGCGGTCCGAGGAGTGCGAGACGTCGATCGCGATGCCGAGCTTGTTCATCCGCTCGACGGCACGCCGCCCGAACGCGGTCAGGCCGCCGTCTCGGGCCTCGGCCAGTCCGGAGCCGAGCTGGTTGGCCATCGAGTACGCGATGCCCATCTGGCGCACGCCCAGCCCGTACAGCACGTCCAGGCGATCGAGCTCGTTCTCGATCATCGTCGCTGCCTCGAGCCCGGCGATGAGGGCGATGCGTCCGGACTCCTTGGCCGCCACGATCTCCGTGACGGTGCGGGCCAGCACGATGTGGTCCTGCTGGGCGACGTCGGCGAACCGGAGCCCGAGGTCGTAGACGACGTCGTTCCACTTCCACCCGTGCTCCGACGTGACGCAGTTGGTGCCGTTCATGAAGTTGTCGAAGTACGCCGACATGCCCGATCGGGCCAGGCCCTCGAAGCCCATCGCGTTGCGGCCCGTGTGGTTGTACTCGCGCAGCTCGTACGGGTCGGCGGTGAGGATCTTCGGGTGCTCGTGCAGGGAGATCACGTGCTCGGACTGCAGGATCCGCGCCACCCGGGCGTGCTGCTCGACGGTCAGCCCCTGCTCGTGCCGCGGCAGCCGGCCGAGCTCCGGGGCGAGCTCGAACACGCGGTAGTCCGTGTGCGGCTCCAGGTAGTCGAACGAGTGGTATCCGGCGTAGCGAGGGCTGGGCGGTTGCATGAGTCTCCAGTGGTCGGACCTCTTACCTATCCAGAGACTAGGACGTCCGTCCCACTTCTCACACCATCGGAGGCTGTATGGCGCGACTCTTTACACACCTGTAACGCGGCGGGCCCGCATTGCCCGGTTCACGCGCTTCCTCCCCGCTCGCGCGGCGCACGGGCGGAGACGCCCTCTCCGGACGGCACGACAAAGCGCCCGTGCCCACGAAGGGCACGGGCGCTCTGGACTCCGCATGGGCGGCCCCCCGGACCGGGGCGGCCTGAGGTCAGGCGCGCAACACGGCGCCGACCTGGCGCCCAGCCTCGGCGACGACTGCCTCGCGGACGGCGGCGGCCTCGTCGGCGGTCAGCGTCCGGTCGGCGGCGCGCAGCCGCAGCGAGAATGCCAACGACTTCTTCCCCTCGCCCACCTGCGCGCCGGTGTAGACGTCGAACAGGCGGAGCTCCTCGAGCACGTCGCCGGCCTCGCTCGCCGCCGCGCCCGCCCGCACCGCCGCCGCGACCTCGGCCACCGGCACGGTGGCGTCGACCACCAGCGCGATGTCCTCCTTCGCGACGGGGAACGTCGAGACCTCGCGCGCCTGCACCGGCTCGGTTCCCGCGGCGTCGAGCAGCACGTCGAGGTCGACCTCGAACGCCGCGGCCCGCTCCGGCAGCCCGAGGGCCGCGACGACCTTGGGGTGCAGCTCGCCCGCATGCCCGACAAGGCGGCCGTCCGCCGTCTCCAGGCGAGCCGTGCGACCCGGGTGCCACGGCGCATGGGAGCCGTCCGCGCGCACGGTCACCTGGGCGCCTGCCGACTCCGCCACCAGCAGGGCTCCTGCGATGGCGTCCGTGTGGTCGGCACGCCGACCGGGACCCCACCAGCCCGAACGGGTCCGCTGGCCTGTCAGCACGCCCGCGACGCGTCGCGGCTGCGCGGGCACGCCCGCGTCGAGGGCCGCGAGCTCGTCGTCGGACGGCCGGACGCCGCCCGGCAGGCTCGGCGGCACGGGCGCGCCGGACACCGGACGGGTGACCAGCCCGATCTCGAACACCGCCAGGTCGCTCGTCCCCCGGCTCACGTTGCGGCGGGCGGTCTCGAGCAACGTCTCGAGCACATGGGTGCGGAGCTCAGGCCGGGCGTCGGAGATCGGGTTGAGCAGTCGCAGCGCGTGGCGGCGCTCGTCATCCGCCGGCAGCGCGAGGGCGTCGTGCTGCTCGGCGCCCACGAACGGGTAGCTGAGCGTCTCGACGTAGCCCGCGGCGGCGAGCGAGCGCGCCACCGCGCGGCGGGCGCGCTGCCCCGAGGTCAGGCCACGGCCGGCAGGCGCCGCCGGGAGCACCGACGGGATCGCGTCGTAGCCGCGCAGCCGCGCGACCTCCTCGACCAGGTCGACCGGCTGCGCGAGGTCCGGGCGCCAGGACGGCGGCAAGACCTCGACGACCTGCGCGCCCGTGGCGCCGACCACCGTGCACCCGATCTCCTCGAGCGTCTCGCGCACCTGCTCGGGGGTGTAGTCGACACCGACGATCCGCCCCGGGAGGTCGAGCGGCAGGCCGATCACCGCCGGAGCGGTGGTGTCGTCCACGTCGGTGATCGCGGCGTCGGGCGTGCCCCCGCCGTACTGCGACAGCAGCTCGACGACGCGCGCGACAGCCACCCGCGGCAGCCTCGGGTCGACGCCGCGCTCGAAGCGCTTGGCGGCCTCGCTCGGCAGCTTGTGCCGCCGCGCCGAGCGGGCGACGGTGACGGGGTCGAAGTGCGCGGCCTCGATGAGCAGGTCGCTCGTGCCCGACGAGACCTCGCTGTCGGCGCCGCCCATGACACCCGCGATGCCGTGGATGCGCGACGCGCGCCGCCCGTCCGGGCTGTCGGTGATGAGCAGGTCCTCGGCGTCCAGCACCCGCTCGACACCGTCAAGGGTGCGCATGCGCTCCCCCGCCCGGGCGCGGCGCACCACGATCGGCTCGGCGACTTGCGCCAGGTCGTAGGCGTGCAGTGGCTGTCCCAAGTCGAGCATCACGTAGTTGGTGACGTCCACGGCCAGCGAGATCGGGCGCATCCCCGCCTGGGTCAGCCGGCGCTGCATCCACGCCGGAGACGGCGCGGACGCGTCCACGCCGCGCACGACCTGCGCGACGAACCGGTCCGCACCGGGCACTCCGTGGATCGGCGCGTCGTCGTCGATCTCGACGCCGAAGCCCGTCCCGGCCTCGCCGCCCGACACCTCGACATCCAGCGCCGTGGGCAGCCCGGGGTCGGTGAAGGCCGCCCCCGTCGAGTGCGAGTACTCACGTGCGACCCCGCGCATCGAGAAGCAGTAGCCGCGGTCCGGCGTCACGTTGATCTCGAGGACCTCCTCGCCGAGGCCGAGCAGCTCGCGCGCGTCGGCCCCCGGCTCGGCGTCGATCCCGATCCGGGACAGCACGATGATGCCGTCGTGGTCCTCGCCGAGGCCCAGCTCGCGCGCCGAGCAGATCATGCCGTCCGACACGTGGCCGTACGTCTTGCGCGACGCGATCGGGAACGGCCCGGGCAGCACGGCGCCCGGCAGCGCCACCACCACGCGGTCGCCGACCTCGAAGTTCTGGGCGCCGCACACGATGCCGCGCGGCGAGCCGTCGGGCTCGTTGTGCGCGCCGACATCGACACGGCACCAGTTGATGACCTTGCCGTTCTTCTGCGGCTCGGGCGTCCGCTCCACCACCTCGCCGACCACCAGGGGTCCGGTCACGGCGGCGGGGAGGATGGCCTCCTCCTCCAACCCGACCCGTACCAGGTCGGCGGCGAGCTGCTCGGCGGTGGTCCCTGCGGGGACGTCGACGTGCTCCGCGAGCCACGTCAAAGGGATGCGGGGCATCAGATCTCCATCCCGAACTGCTCGGAGAAGCGCACGTCGCCCTCCACCATGTCGTGCATGTCAGCGATGCCGTGACGCAGCATCAGCGTGCGCTCGATCCCCATGCCGAACGCGAAGCCCGTGTAGACGTCCGGGTCGATCCCCGCCGCGCGCAGCACGTTCGGGTTGACCATCCCGCAGCCGCCCCACTCGATCCAGCCAGCGCCGCCCTTCTTCTGCGGGAACCACAGGTCCATCTCCGCACTGGGCTCGGTGAACGGGAAGAACGAGGGTCGCAGCCGCGTCGTGGCGTCCGGCCCGAAGATCGACCGCGCGAAGTGGTCGAGCGTGCCCTTGAGGTGGGCCATCGTCAGGCCCTTGTCGACGGCCAGGCCCTCCACCTGGTGGAAGACCGGCGTGTGCGTCGCGTCGAGCTCGTCGGTGCGGAAGACCTTGCCCGGGCACGCGATGTACACCGGCAGCTCCCGGGACAGCAGCGTGCGCGCCTGCACGGGCGACGTGTGCGTGCGCAGCACCAGGTGCGAGTCCACTCCCGGCTCGCCGGAGTCCACGAAGAACGTGTCCTGCATCTGGCGTGCGGGGTGGTCCACGCCGAAGTTCAGCGCGTCGAAGTTGAACCACTCGGCCTCGACCTCGGGGCCGTCGGCGATCTCCCAGCCCATCGAGACGAAGATGTCGGCGATCCGCTCCTGGAGCGTCTCCAACGGGTGACGGGCTCCGCGCGGCTGCCGGTCGACGGGGAGCGTCACGTCGACGGACTCCTCGACCAGCACGCGCTCGTCGCGCTCGGCCTCGAGCTGCTCCTGGCGGGCGGCGAGGGCCTTCGCGAGACGACCGCGCGCCGCGCCGACGAGCTTGCCGGCAACGGCCTTGTCGGCTGGCGGGAGCTGGCCGATCTCCCGGTTGGCGAGCGCGAGCGGGCTGCGCTCGCCGACATGCTCGAGGCGGGCGGCCTTGAGCTCGTCGAGGTCGGACGCGCGCTCGAGAGCGCTCAGGGCGTCAGCGAGAGCTGCCTCGACGCCGGGGGCGTCGAGCGGGGACAGGGGCGAGGCAGAGATGGACATCCGGGCCTTCCAGGCGGGAACGGACCGGTCGGCGCACCAGCGCACGACCAGCAGAGAAGTCTAGTGGTGCCCGCCCTGCGGACCTGCTCGCGACACCGGGCCTCACCCGGCGGCGATCATGTGCGCAGCGTCAGCCGCGCGGCCCGAGGACGGGCCACAGAAATCGACGACCACGCCCGGTCGTCGCCATGGGAGCGCACATGGCCCCATGTTGCCACACGCCGATGCCCCCGCAGGGGCTCGTCCGAGCCCGGGGCGCCGCCCGCCGCGTCACCCCGCACCAGGCGCCGCGCCGAGCGGGAGGTGCTCCAGCGGTGTGTACAGCGGTCCCCCGCTCCGGCCCGCTCCCGGCTCCGACCGCATCAGCACGACCTCGTCCACCTGCCACGTGGGCCCGTCGTACAACGACAGCGCGTGCACCAATGCCGTCTCCTGGGAGGCCTCGGGCACGGGATGCCGCCTGCTCCATCCCCTCCCTGCCGTCGCCGGCCCGATCCGGCCGACGGTGAGGTGCGGGCGCGAGCGCACCCGGTCGTCGGGCCGCGCGCCCACCGACTCCCCGGCCGCGCCCGCCGCGGCGATCACCGCATGCATGCCGTCCACATCGCCGGACACGCCGATCCACAGCGTCCGGTGCGCGAACACCCCCGCGCCGCGCAATCGCAGCTCGAACCTCCGCACACCCGCGGCGCCGACGCGCAGCGCGCCCACGAGCTCGTCGACGAGGCCGTCCGACACCTCGCCGTAGAACGCCGCCGTGAGATGCCGGTTCTCCGGCGCCGCCCACCGCACACCAGCCTCAGGACCGTGCGGCTGGCCCTCCTGCACCGATCGCAGGGCGAGGTCCAGGTGGCCGAGCACGTGCTCGGGGGGACGGACTGCGGCGAACAGGCGCATGTCCCCACCCTGGCGCACTACGGCAGGCCGCGCCACGCCCAGGCCGCCGCCCGAGTGGAGGCGACGAGGTCAGCGCTGCGCGCGTGAGCTCGCGTACAGGCACACCGTCGCGGCGGTCGCGAGGTTGAGCGACTCGGCCCGCCCCCGGATCGGCACCCGCACCGCCGCGTCGGCCAATGCCCGGTCGGCCGGCAGGAGGCCCCAGGCCTCGTTGCCGAACAGCCAGGCCGTCGGCGTGCGCAGATCGGGCGTGCCCGCGGCCCCCGGACCGTCGACCGCCGCCGCGTCCTGCAGGTCGTCCAGGTCCTGCTCCCCGCCACCGTCGGCCGCCAGCACCGCCAGACCCGCTGCGCGCAGCGCGGCGACAGCCGGCGCGAGCTCGACACCCGCCACGACAGGCAGGTGGAACAACGAGCCGACAGTGGACCGCACCACCTTGGGGTTGAGCGGGTCGACGCTCTCCCCGGCGAGCACCACGGCGTCGGCGCCCGCCGCGTCCGCCGCGCGGATGACCGTCCCCGCATTCCCGGGGTCGCGCACATTCGCCAGCACGGCCACCAGCCGGGGCGCTGACGCCAGCACGTCGCCGAGTGTCGCGAGCCGGCTCTCGAGCACGGCCACGACTCCCTGCGCGTCAGCCGACATCGCCTCCAGCACCTCAGGCGTGCCGAGCCGCACGGACAGGCCGGCGCCCTGTGCGTCCGCGACGATCTCGCCGTACCGCTCAGCCGCGGCGGGCGTGAGGTACACGTCCCGGACCTGGTCCGCCGCGAACCTCACCGCCTCGCGCACCGACTGCGGCCCCTCGACGAGGAACCTGCCGGTGCGCTGACGCACGGAACGCCCGGCCAACGCCCGAACCGCCTTGACCCGCTCAGCGCGGGGGTTGGCAAGCTCAGGCATCAGCCGGGCGTCCGAAAGTGCAGCCGTCAGCGTGTCACGCAGCGGAGGGCGCGTTCACGTCGGCCGGCAGGGCGGCCTTGGCCGCCGCGACCAGCGTGTTGAACGCCTGGGCGTCGTTGACCGCGAGGTCGGCGAGCACGCGGCGGTCGACCTCGATGCCCGCGAGCTTCAGGCCCTGGATCAGGCGGTTGTACGTCAGGCCCTGCTCGCGCGAGGCCGCGTTGATCCGCTGGATCCACAGCTTGCGGAAGTCGCCCTTGCGCGCCTTGCGGTCGCGGTAGGCGTAGACGAGGGAGTGGGTGACCTGCTCCTTCGCCTTGCGGTACAGACGGGAGCGCTGGCCGCGGTAACCGCTGGCGCGCTCGAGGGTAGTGCGGCGCTTCTTCTGGGCGTTAACCGCCCGCTTCACGCGTGCCACGTGATGCTCCTTGCGTGTCGGGGCTCGCAGGTGACTCCAGGGCGCTCACGCGCCCAGGGGATCACTTGCCGAGCAGCTTCTTGATCTTGGGGGCGTCAGCAGCTGAGACGACGACGTCGCCGGCGATACGCCGGGTGCGACGGCTCGACTTGTGCTCGAGCAGGTGACGACCGTTGGCCTGCTCACGCATGAGCTTGCCGCTGCCGGTGACCCGGAAACGCTTCTTGGCACCGGAGTGCGTCTTGTTCTTCGGCATGGCTGCCGCTCTCTCCTTGTCGTCGCATCGCGCAGGGTGGCGCGACTCGTTCGTGCGGGGTCCGAATGAGGCCCCCCGTCCGTAGTTCAGGTCAGGCTGTGGTGCCCGACTGTCCCGGGCGAGCAGACGGCGAGGGCTTCGCCGCCGGCTTGGCCGGGCCAGGCCGAGGGGCCGGACGAGGCGCAGCAGGCTTCGCTGCGCTCGGCGCGGGTCGAGCGGCCGGCCGGGGAGCCGGGGCAGGCGCCTTGGCCGGAGCCTCGGCGTCGGCGGGAGCCTTGGCCTCCGCCGGCTTGGCCTCCGCCGCGGCGGGAGCCTTCGCAGCAGCCGCCTTGGGCTCTGCCGGGGCAGACGCCTTGGCGGGAGCCTTCGTCTCCGACGCGGCAGCCGCCTTGGCCGGAGCCTCGGCAACCGGAGCGGGAGCCTCAACAACCGGGGCCGGAGCCTCAACAACCGGGGCCGGAGCCTCAGCAACCGGGGCCGGAGCCTCGGCAACCGGGGCCTCGACAGGCGCCTCAGCCGCCGGACGCGCAACGGCCGGAGCCTGCGTCTCGGCAGGACCCTGGTCAGGCTGCTCGTCGTGCGCCTTCGTCTGCGCGGCCCGACGCTGCTCGCTCTTCTGCTCGGCCTTCTTCTTCGTGGGGCCGAGCACCATGATCATGTTGCGGCCGTCCTGCTTCGGCGAGCTCTCGATGAAGCCGAGCTCGGCGACGTCGGCGGCGAGCCGCTGGAGCAGCCGGATGCCCATCTCAGGGCGCGACTGCTCGCGACCGCGGAACATGATCATGACCTTGACCTTGTCCCCGGCCTTGAGGAACCGCTCGACGTGGCCCTTCTTGGTGCCGTAGTCGTGCGGGTCGATCTTCAGACGGAAACGGATCTCCTTGAGGATCGTGTTCGTCTGGTTGCGCCGGGCCTCACGGGCCTTCATGTCTGCTTCGTACTTGAACTTGCCGTAGTCCATGATCTTGCAGACCGGGGGGCGGGCGTCCGGGGCCACCTCGACGAGGTCGAGATCGGCATCCTGGGCCAGGCGCAGTGCGTCTTCCACGCGGACGATCCCGACCTGCTCGCCGTTGGGGCCGACCAGGCGGACCTCGGCAACGCGGATCCGATCGTTGATGCGGGGCTCGCTGATGTGGTGCTCCTCAGAGTTCGTCGTGGAGATCACCAGGCACGGGAAAGGCCCCCGAACCTGGGCACAGGTGGGGGCCTCGAAGTCCGGAACCGATGGCACGTGGCGCGACGAGCGCCCCGCACAGCGGCGAGCGAGCACAGCCGCCAGGCCATGCTCTCCGGACCGGGACCTGGCCTCTGTCGTCGATCGTGAGATCGAGCTGTCGAAACTCAGGTGGGAGGTGACTCCACTTGTGCACCTGGGGCACATCACGCTCGCAGGAGCGGTCAGCGACCCAGGTCAGTCAAGGAACGACTCTAACAGACACCTGGGTGCGCGCGACAACGCCCCCGCGCCACCGACCGCACCTCGCCGCCGCTCGGCAGCGCACCGCACCCCGTAATAAATACGAAGTTGGAACTCTTCCAGTTAAGGCGCTAGTGTGTGCGCATGACAACGGCCAGCCCTGAGCAGCAGCTCCGCGAGAACGGCCTGCGGGTCACCGCGACCCGCCTCGCCGCGCTCGAGGCGCTCGCGCAGCATCCCCACGCTGACGCGGACTCCGTGCTGACGTTCGTCCGGGATGCGCTCGGCACCGTCTCCGTGCAGGCGGTCTACGACGTGCTGCACGCCCTGACGGCTGCGGGACTCGTCCGCCAGATCGAGCCCGCGGGCCACCCCGCGCGGTACGAGCGGCGCATCGGCGACAACCACCACCATGTGGTGTGCCGGTCCTGCGGCGCGATCGACGACGTCGACTGCGCCGTCGGCCATGCCCCCTGCCTCATCCCGAGCTCGACCTCCGGCTTCACCATCGAGAGCGCCGAGGTCACCTTCTGGGGCCTGTGCCCCGACTGCCGGGGCGCCTGACCGGCCCCGGCGGCACCACATCTGACGCCTGCCATCGGCAGGACGGAACCATCAGCCCGGCAGAGCCGGGACAGCGAGAGGACGCACATGTCGAACGTCTCCCCCACCACCACCAACTCGGGCGCCCCCGTCGCGTCCGACGCGCACTCGCAGACGGTCGGCGCCGACGGCCCGATCGTCCTGCACGACCACTACCTGGTGGAGAAGCTCGCGCAGTTCAACCGCGAGCGCGTGCCGGAGCGCGTCGTGCACGCCAAGGGCGGCGGCGCGTTCGGCACGTTCACCACGACGAACGACGTCAGCGCGTTCACCCGCGCCGCGGTGTTCCAGCAGGGCACGACGACCGAGACGCTGGCCCGTTTCTCGACCGTCGCCGGCGAGGCGGGATCGCCCGACACCTGGCGCGACCCGCGCGGCTTCGCGCTGAAGTTCTACACGACCGAGGGCAACTACGACCTGGTCGGCAACAACACGCCCGTCTTCTTCATCCGCGACGGCATCAAGTTCCCCGACTTCATCCACTCGCAGAAGCGCCTGCCGGGCACGCACCTGCGCGACAACGACATGCAGTGGGACTTCTGGACTCTGTCCCCCGAGTCGGCGCACCAGGTGACCTGGCTCATGGGCGACCGCGGCATCCCGGCGTCGTGGCGGAACATGGACGGCTTCGGCTCGCACACGTACCAGTGGATCAACGCCGCGGGCGAGCGCTTCTGGGTCAAGTACCACTTCAAGACCAACCAGGGCATCAAGTGCTTCTCGAACGAGCAGGCCTCGCAACTCGCGGGGTCCGACGCGGACTTCCACATCCGTGACCTCTCCGAGTCCATCGACCGCGGCGACTTCCCGTCCTGGACGCTCTCGGTCCAGGTCATGCCGTACGAGGACGCCAAGGACTACCGCTTCAACCCGTTCGACCTCACGAAGGTGTGGCCGCACGCGGACTACCCGCTGATCGAGGTCGGCACGCTCGAGCTCAACCGCAACCCCGAGAACTACTTCGCGCAGATCGAGCAGGCGACGTTCGCGCCGAGCAACTTCGTGCCCGGCATCGCGGCGAGCCCCGACAAGATGCTCCTCGCGCGGATCTTCTCCTACGCCGACGCGCACCGGTACCGCGTGGGCACCAACCACGCGCAACTGCCCGTCAACGCCCCGCACGCCGCGCCGGTGCACTCGTACTCGCAGGACGGCGCCATGCGCTCGACCTTCAACTCGCCCAGCGCCCCGGTGTACGCGCCGAACTCGGTCGGCGGCCCGGCGGCCCACGCCGACGTCGCCGCGGAGTCCCGTGGCTGGGAGTCCGACGGTGACCTCGTGCGCACCGCCGCGACGCTGCACGCCGAGGACGACGACTTCGGCCAGGCCGGCACGCTCTACCGCGACGTCTTCGACGACGCTGCCCGCGCCCGCTTCCTCGAGACGATCACCGGCCACGTCGGCGGTGTGAAGAACGAGGCGATTCGCGAGCGCGCGATCCAGTACTGGACGAACGTGGACGCCAATCTGGGATCCGCGCTGCGGTCCAACCTGGCTGGGTTCGCGCCCGTCGAGACCGGCACCCCGGCCACGTCGGCGCTTCCGATCGCCTGACGACCGCTCGAGCCGAGGGCCCCGCACCACTCAGGTGCGGGGCCCTCGGCGTGCGCAGGCGCGCGGGGATGAGAGGATCTGGCCCATGCCCGAGCAGCCCGACCACATGACCGCCCCGGCGCCGCAGGCCGACCAGCAGGCCGATCAGCGCGGCGGCCGCCACGCCCACGACGACGCGGGCGCCGCGACGCGCGACATCGCCGACGTCGCCGCGGTCGAGGTCATCACCACCGCCGCCGTCCACCTCATGAGCGCGGCTGCCGTCAAGTGCGGGCTGGCCGAGGACCTCCCCGGATCGCCCGCCGCCGAGCACCTCGACCTCGACGAGGCCCGCAAGCTCATCACCGCGCTCGCCGCGCTCGTCACCGCGTCGGCGCCGGATCTGGGCAACCAGCACGCGCGCTCGCTCCGCGACGGGCTGCGCTCCCTGCAGCTCGCCTTCCGTGAGGCGTCGCCCTTCCCCGACGCGCCCGGCGAGGGTCCCGGGGAGAAGTTCACCGGTCCCGTCAGTTGACCTGCGGAGACGCGCCCGCGCGCCGCTGACGCGCCCTGAGCCGCGCCATCGGCGGCGCCACCCGGCGTGTCGCCTGGCCAGCCCCCTATCCTGTGCTGCGTGACGAACGACCTGGGGACGGCCGACGACGACGCCATCGGCGGCGCCGGGCCCCTGGACACGCACGTCGACGGCACGCCCGACGTCCCGCGGGCCGAGCAGCCCGGCGACCAGGCGCCCCCCGTCGACGACTCCTCCCAGGAACGGCTGGACAGGCTCGCCGCCCCGCTGGACCCGCGCACCGACACGAGGTCGCTCGCCGAGGCCGATCCGATCGCGCCCGTGGCCGATCCACTCCCGGCGGCCGACCCCGCAGCGCCGACCGACCCCGCAGCGGTGACCGACGCCGTGCCCGCGGTGGCCGACCCCGTCCTGGCCACTGATCCCGCGCCCACACCGCGCGCCGTCGCGGCCGCGAGCGTCACCGCGCCGATCCTGCCCCCTCCTCCCCCGCCCTCACTGTTCATGCCCCCGGAGGCCGCCGACGGAGGCACGCCCGCAGGCGCCGCACCGCCTCCCTCGTTGGCCCTGGCCGACGCGACGCGGCATCAGCGCCGGCCCTGGACGATGGTCGTCGTCACGTTGGCGCTCGCCGTCCTGATCGCGCTGAGCACCTACCTACTGGTGGCCGCCCGGGCGCTGGAGCAGCGCAACGCCGAGTGGGAGCAGGTCGCACGGCTCACCGGCCACGAGCTCGCCCAGGCGCGCGATGACCTCGCCGGAGCGCTCGCCGAGCTCGACGGCACACGCGCCCAGCTCGGCGCGGCGCAGAACCGCATCACCGAGCTCGCCGACGAGAAGGCCCAGCTCGGGGATGACCGCGAGGTGCAGCAGCGCGTCGTGGACTACCAGGAGAAGGTGTCCGAGGCGGCGCGCAAGGTCACGACGGCGCTCACGTCCTGCGTCGACGGGCAGAACAAGCTGATCGAGTACATGCAGGACCCCACGCTCTACGACGCGACCGACCTGACCCGGTTCCGCACCGACGTCACCCGGGTGTGCGAGGCCGCCACGGACGCCAACACGGCGCTGCAGGAGGTGCTCGGCCGATGAGATCGCACCGCGCGACGGTCGGGCTGTCGGCTGGCGTCGTGCTGTCCGCGGTGCTGATCGCGGGGTGCGGTGTGCTGCCGGCCATCCCGGGGCCCGTGCCAACCGACCTCGTGCCGTCGCACGCCCCGGTCACCGAGCCGACCCAGACGGGCAACCTGTCCGTCGACGGGTTCGACGCGGCGCAGCGGATGGCGGTGCGCATCCGCAACGTCGGCTGCTCGTCACTGTCCACGGGTTCGGGCTTCGCGCTCGACGAGTCGACGCTGATCACCAACCGGCACGTCGTGGCCGACTCGGCCGACCTGCAGGTCAGCACCTACGACGGGCGGGACATCGCGGTCACGGCCTCCAGCATCGCGGGACTCGCGGACCTCGCAGTGGTGCGGACCGCCGAGCCCCTGCCCGCGGCTCCGGTGCTGGCAGAGGATGACCCGACGACGGGTGACGAGGTGACGGTGGTCGGCTACCCGCTGGGCGGCCAGCTCACGGTCACCAGCGGCCATGTCATCGGCACCACCACCGACCCGCTCAACGAGAACCTCGGCGAGGTGCTCATCACCGACGCCGCCGTGGAGCCGGGGAGCTCCGGCTCGGCGGCGCTCGACTCCGAGGGCCGCGTCATCGGCGTCGTCTACGCGAAGAACTCGACGGGCATGAGCTTCGTGGTGCCAGTCAGCACGTTGCGCGCGATGCTTGCTGACGACACCTCGTTCGTGGACTCCGAGTCCTGCACCTCGTCCTGACCACCCAGAGCCACCAGCCTCGCGAAGAAGCAGGAGACACCATGCCGCAGGACCACGAGTTCGACCCGTCGGGTGTGACGCAGGCGGTGAGCGACACGCTCAACGTCGACCGGGTGTTCGGCGAGCCCTACGAGCACGCCGGCACGACGGTGATCCCGGTGGCCCGGCTGCTCGGCGGCACAGGCTCCGGCTTCGGCACCGGCCAGCTCGACACCAAGAACGCGGAGCGCGGCGAGGCCGGCGGCCAGGGCGGTGGCGGCGGGTATGCCGCGCGCGTCAAGCCGCTCGGCGTGTACGTGATCGACAGCGCCGGTGTGCACTGGCGCCCTGCGCTCGACCTCAACCGCGTCATCCTCGGCGGTCAGGCGGTCGCAGTGGTGGGCATCACGGTGCTGAGCGTCGCCTGGGTGCTGGGCCGGCGCCGCCGGCGCTGACTCGCAGGCGCTGACTCACAGGCACTGACTCAGCCCGCGGCGCGCAGTCGGAGCTCAACCGAGTCCACCCGCGCCGCGATGGTCTCGTCCGCGGCGAGCGCGTCGTTGACCTGCGCCAGGACCGCGTCCAGGCGAGTGCGGTCGAGCCCGGGAACGACGCCGAGCACCACCGCGACCTCGGCGCGACGGCCCGGCTCCGCGTCGGCAGCGCGCACCTCGCCGATCTGCGAGAGCGCCCTCCGCACCGCGTCGCGCACCTCGCCGTCCACCTCGAGCCCTTCCGGCGTCGCGCCCACCGCGGGGCGCCACTGCTCCTGCCGCGCCAGAGCCCAGACGGCAGGCCGCGGGATGAGGACGGTGACGGGCCCGCCCGGGTCCAGCACGAGCAGCTCCCAGCCCTCGCTCACGGCCGACAGCGCGGCGCGCGCGACCTCCGAGGGGACGGGCCGGGCGTCGGCTCGCCAGGCCGCCATGCTGGCCACCGAGGTGAACACCGGCAACGCCGTGCGCCCGTCGGGGGCCCGCAGCGCGACGATCCCGGTGGAGGCCTCCTTGTCGACTGTGTGCTGGCGCCCGTCGTGCTCGACGACGCCCGCGGCGTCGAGCACGGCGAGCACCGGCACCAGCACCCGCGTCCCCGCGAGGGCCTCCACGACCTCCGCCACGCGGTTGTGGCCTCGGGCATGGTCGTCCAGCACGGCTGCGAGCGCCGCGTCGCACGTCCCGTCGTCGCTCGCGAACGGCGACGACGGGGGCAGCTCACGACCGGCCACGGTCACGGCCGTCCGGCGATGTCCAGGGCCTCGGGGAGGGTGAAGGCGCCGGCGTACAGGGCCTTGCCCACGATCGCGCCCTCGACGCCGAGCGGCACCAGCGTCCGCAGCGCCTCGATGTCCGCGAGGCTCGAGACACCGCCCGACGCCACGACCGGGGCGGACGTCCGCTCGCAGACCTCACGCAGCAGCTCCAGGTTCGGGCCGCGCAGCGTGCCGTCCTTGGTGACGTCCGTGAGCACATAGCGGGCGCAGCCGGCGGCGTCGAGGCGTGCGAGCACCTCCCACAGGTCCCCGCCCTCCTGCGTCCAGCCACGCGCGGCCAGCGTCGTGCCGCGCACGTCGAGGCCCACCGCGATGGCCGCGCCGTGGCTTGCGATGACCTTCGCGGTCCACTCCGGGTCCTCGAGGGCGGCGGTGCCCAGGTTCACGCGGGTGGCGCCCATCGCCAGGGCACGCTCGAGCGACTCGTCATCCCGGATGCCGCCCGACAGCTCGACCTTGACGCCCTTGCCCGCGAGGTCCGCGGTGACGTCGGCGAGCAGCGGCGCGTTCGAGCCGCGCCCGAACGCCGCGTCCAGGTCCACCAAGTGGATCCACTCCGCGCCGCCGGCGTGCCAGTCGAGCGCGGCGGCAAGCGGGTCCCCGTAGCCCGTCTCAGAGCCGGCGGCTCCCTGGACCAGGCGCACGGCCTGCCCAGCGGCGACGTCGACGGCGGGCAGCAGCTCCAGGCGATCGGTCATGGTGTCCTCTCTCGGCGGCGCGTGGTGCGCCAGTGCGTGGCGTCGGCCCGTGGGCCGGTCATGGTCTAGATGGTGGCGCGCCGTCAGCGCAGCGAGGCGACCCAGTTGCGCAGCAGCTCGGCGCCGGCGTCCCCGGACTTCTCCGGGTGGAACTGCGTCGCCGCCAGCGGGCCGTTCTCCACGGCGGCGACGAACCGCCCGCCGTGCTCGGACCAGGTCACCAACGGGGCGGCGAACCGCTCCGCGTCCACCGACTCCGCCAGCGGGAAGGAGCGCGCGGCGTAGGAGTGCACGAAGTAGAAGCGCTCGTGCTCGATCCCAGCGAATAGCGTCGACCCAGTGGGCACGTCGACAGTCGACCAGCCCATGTGCGGGACGACCTCGGCCTCGAGGCGGTCCACCACACCGGGCCACTCGCCGAGCCCGTCGGCCCGCACGCCGTGCTCGTCCCCCGAGGCGAACATGACCTGCATGCCGACGCAGATGCCGAGCACCGGGCGCCCGCCCGCGAGCCGGCGGTCGACGATCTGGTCGCCGTGGACGCCACGCAGGCCGGTCATGCAGGCGGCGAAGGCGCCCACGCCGGGCACGATGAGACCGTCGGCCTCAGTGGCCGCATGGGCGTCGGCGGTGAGCTCGACCTGGGCGCCGACACGCTCCAGCGCACGCACGGCGGACCGCACGTTGCCGAAGCCGTAGTCGAGGACGACGACACGAGACTGGCTGGGCACGGGCCCAGGCTACCCGTCGCGCCGGGACGGATGGGCAGGCGTCCAGGCCTGGGCGGGCGTTCCCCCGCAACCCCACGCCCAGGCCTCGACGCGGCCCCGCGTCAGCGGCGGCGGTTGTCCTTCGCCGCGGCGGCAAGCAGGCGCATCGCCTTCCAGCGCGAGATCCCCACGCTGGTCACAGCGTTCTCCGCGTCCGCGATCGTCAGCGTGCCGAGCAGCAGCTGCTCCAGCTCCGGTGGCGCGTCCGACAGCACCAGCCCGGGTGGCAGGTCGTCACCCTGCACGCCGTTGGCCCAGTGGGTCGCGCTGATCCGCCCGGCCCGCCGCACCAGCAGCACCACCGGCGCGGCCTTGAGCATCGCCGAGAGGGCGCCGGCCCCGGCCGGGCCCGCCGCCGGGTCGCGCAGCACCGCGACGGCTCCGACGGGCGTGAAGATGGCGTCGGCGTCGACCTTGGCCAGCGCGCATGCGGCCGCCAGAGCCTCAGCCCCGGCCACCTGGGTGACGACGAGCGCGACCTGCGGCTTCTCGTCCTGCGGCACGACAGCCGGCGGCTCCGCCGGAGACGGCTCGGTCGGCTGCGGCTCGTTCGCGCCAGGCTCAGGAGAGTGGGCGTCGAGGCCTGCCAGTGAGGACAGGTCGTCCGGCACCGAGAAGCCCTCGGGCAGCTCGTCGTCGCCGTCGGGGCGCGGGGCGTCCACGCTCACAGCGCGCCCTTGGTGCTGGGAATGCCCTCGACCCGCGGGTCGGGCTGCACGGCGAAGCGCAGCGCCCGGGCCAGCGCCTTGAACTGCGCCTCCACGATGTGGTGCGGGTCCCGCCCGGCGAGCACCCGCATGTGGATGCAGATCCCGGCGTGGTGCGCGATCGACTCCAGCACGTGGCGGGTGAGCGAGCCGGTGAAGTGGCCGCCGATCAGGTGGTACTCCTGGCCCGCGGGCTCGCCGGAGTGCACCAGGTACGGCCGCCCGGAGACGTCGACCACAGCCTGCGCGAGCGCCTCGTCCAGGGGCACCATCGCGTCGCCGAAGCGGGAGATGCCCTTCTTGTCGCCGAGCGCCACCCGGAGCGCCTCGCCCAGCGCGATGGCGACGTCCTCGACGGTGTGGTGGGCGTCGATGTGCGTGTCGCCCGTCGCCTTGACCGTCAGGTCGATCAGCGAGTGCTTGCCGAGCGCGGTGAGCATGTGGTCGTAGAACCCGACAGTGGTCGAGATGTCCGTCGTGCCCGTGCCGTCGAGGTCGAGCTCGACGAGCACGCTCGACTCGCTCGTGGTCCGCTCGATGCGCGCCGTGCGCGCCGAACGGTCAGCCGTCGTGGTCACAGTCCTGCCACCTCCACCAGGGCGTCCTTGAACGCCGTCATGTCCTCCGGCGTGCCGATCGACACGCGCAGCCACCCCTCAGGTCCCGTCTCGCGGATCAGCACGCCGCGGTCGAGCAGACCCTGCCAGATCGCGTGCCGGTCGTCGAACACCCCGAACAGCACGAAGTTCGCGTCGGACTCGGCAACCCGCAGCCCGTGGCCGCGCAGCCACTCGACCAGCGCGTCGCGCTCGGCGCGCAGCGACCCGACCTGCGCCATCAGCGCGGGAGCGTGCCGCAGCGCGGCCCGGGCCACGGCCTGCGTCACCGCGGACAGGTGATACGGCAGCCGGACCACGCGCAGCGCGTCGATCAGGTGCGGCGAGGCCGCCAGGTAGCCGACTCGGGCACCGGCCAGGCCGAACGCCTTGGACATGGTGCGGCTGACCACCAGGTGCGGCCGCTCGGGGAGCAGGTGCAGCGCCGAGCGGGTCCCCTCCCGGCGGAACTCGCCATAGGCCTCGTCGACCACCACGACACAGCCGCCGGGCACCCCCGCGGCGGCGTCGAGGATCACCTCGAGCGTCTCGGCGGGCAGCGCAGTGCCGGTCGGGTTGTTCGGGCTGGCCAGCAGCACCACGGACGGGGCCTCGGCGGCGATCAGCGCAGCAGCGGCCTGCGGGTCGACGGCGAAGTCCTCAGCCCGGCGCCCGACCACCCACCGGGTGCTCGTGTCCCGCGCGTACTCCGGGTACATCGAATAGGTCGGCGCGAACGACAACGCCGTGCGCCCAGGTCCGCCAAAGGCCTGCAGCAGGTGCAGCATGATCTCGTTCGACCCGTTCGCGGCCCAGATCTGCTCCGGTGCGAGCACGGCGCCTGACTCCACGCGGAGGTATCCGGCCAGGTCGGCGCGCAACGCGGCGAAGTCCCGGTCCGGGTAGCGGTTCAGGCCCGCGGCGGCCAGCGCGACGTCATGGGCGATGTCGGCGACCACAGCCTCGGAGGGCGCGTACGGGTTCTCGTTCACGTTGAGCAGGTGCGGCACGTCGAGCTGCGGCGCGCCGTACGGCTCGAGCCCGACGAGCTCGGCACGCAGCGGCAGCGACGGGCGGTCAAGGTCAGCAGTCACGATGCGAGTCTAGATACTCGCCGCTTCAGGGCCCCCACCCGTCCCCCACATGGGACGGCGGACCTCCGAGCCACTCCACTCCGCATGGCACGCCCGCTGGCCAGAACATGACGAAGGTCCCACCCACCGCACGCCGCCTTGTGCCTAGCCTCGTGGTGCGGCAGCGAAATCCCCCCTTTCGCACATGGCCGCCTGACGAGGACGTCAGCTGATGCCCGTCCGCTCTCCCCCCGTGCGGACGGGCATCCGCATGTCAGTGGGGTTCCAGGGCCGCGCCGTCCACAGGCAGAGACCGCGGGGTGACCGTGATGTGGTGTTGTCGCTAGGTTCACCCGCATGATCCCGTCGCCGCGCTCGCTCCCCGACGTTCGCGAGACGCATCGGCGCCGGCCACCGGCCGTGTGGGCGGCGGCTGCGGCATTGGCCATCTCGCTCGGCCTGACCGCGTGCACCGACGAAGACAGGGCCCCACTGCCCAGCCCCACTGGCACCGACGTCGTGGCCACGCCCACACCGACGCCGACGCCGAGCCCTACCCGCTCCCCCAAGCCCGAACGCCCCACCGCGATGGACGAGGTCAGCGTCGAGGGCGCGATTGCCGCCGCCACGTACTTCGTCGAGCTCTACCCCTACGTGTACAACACCGGCGACCTCGCCGAGTGGAATGCCCTCAGTCACCCCGAATGCCTGACGTGCACGGGAATTGCGACCAAAGTTGAGGAGATGCACGGCTTGGGCCAGAGAATCGAAGGGGCTGCGATCTCAGTCGCAGATGTCAGCGGCGTCGAACTGATCCCAGGATCTTCCTTCAGCGTTGAGATGCAGATGACCCAAGGGCCCACAACAGTGAAGGACTCCGCCGGGAACACGCAGTCGGAGCAGCTGAAGTCGGTGACTTCGAAGCCGCTCCTCATTGTCGTTCATGAGTCGGACCGCTGGCTCATCCGGGCACTCGAAAACCAGGCCCCCGATGCGTGAGGCAGGCAAGAGCCTGACCGTTGGACTCCTGCTCGTCGGCCTGGCTCAAGGCGCATCCACGTCGCCTGACTTTGGCGGATCAATGAAGGACAACTCCGCAATCATCAAAGGCGCGCTCGCGAATACCGCCGCGGAGGACTGGGCAGAGGCGAGTGCGGCGGGTGATCCGGTGGCGGTGTTGACGGAGTACAAGCGGATGGAGCAGTGCGAGGGGGCGGGGCACGTCTACCCCGCGGAGAACGGCCCATGCGCCGGCGCGGACGGCGCCGTACCGCTGCCCGACTGCGGCGGATACCCACCGCTGCTGCACCTGTGGCGGCACACCCGCCCCACCGCCGACGCCCCATGGGGCCCCTGGGCCAAGCGTTCCACTCTTTCATGTGCGAGCCACGGCACCCGTCCAATGTCCCCCCGCGTAAGATCGTCGGCAGCGTCAGATGTGTAAAAGAGACGGCCCCATCCCCCCCCCCCCCCCGCCTGCCACCGCCGGTGAGCGCCCCCAGCACTCCCCTGTCCCCCGCGAGGCACTGCGCGAGCAGGCAGAGTCGGCGCTCCGCGCCCTCGTCGGGAGCCCTGACGCGCGGCTGCGTGACGACCAGTGGCGCGCGGTCGAGGCCCTGGTGGCCGACCGTCGCCGGGCGCTCGTCGTGCAGCGCACCGGGTGGGGGAAGTCAGCGGTGTACTTCGTGGCGACAGCGCTGTTGCGCGCGGGCGCGACCGGGGCTGAGCCGTCCGGGCCGACGGTGATCATCTCCCCGTTGCTCGCCCTGATGCGCAACCAGGTGGCCGCGGCCGAGCGTGCGGGGATCCGCGCCGAGACGATCAACTCCTCGAACGTCACGGAGTGGGCCGATGTGCAGGCCCGCGTGCAGGCCGGCGAGGTGGACGTGCTGCTCGTCTCTCCCGAGCGGCTCAACAACCCGGGCTTCCGCGACGAGGTGCTGCCCCGGCTGGCCGCTGACGCCGGGCTCGTGGTGATCGACGAGGCCCACTGCATCTCCGACTGGGGACACGACTTCCGGCCCGACTATCGGCGCATCCGCACGCTCCTCGCCGATCTGCCTGCCGGGATCCCGGTGCTGGCCACCACCGCCACCGCGAACTCCCGCGTCACCGACGATGTCGCCGAGCAGCTCGCTGTCACCGGCGCGACGGAGGAGAGCGCGGACGCCCTGGCCGACGTGCTGGTGCTCCGCGGGCCCCTCGACCGCGAGAGCCTGCACCTGTCGGTGGCGCGGCTCCCCGACACCTCGGCGCAGCTCGCCTGGCTCGCGCACAACCTCCCCCGCATCGACGGCTCGGGGATCGTCTACTGCCTGACGGTGGCGGCGGCGCAGCAGGTCACCGAGTATCTGCGGGGCGTCGGGCTGGACGTGCGGGCGTACACCGGCCAGACGGACACCGCGGAGCGTGAGGTCGCCGAGGCAGACCTCCTCGCCAACCGGGTCAAGGCGCTGGTCGCCACGTCGGCGCTCGGCATGGGCTTCGACAAGGGCGACCTCGCGTTCGTGGTGCACCTCGGGGCTCCCGCCTCGCCGATCGCGTACTACCAGCAGGTCGGGCGCGCCGGCCGCGCCACACAGCACGCCGAGGTGGTCCTGCTGCCGGGCCGCGAGGACAAGGCGATCTGGGACTACTTCGCCTCGATGGCCTTCCCGCCCGAGACGGAGGTCCGCGCGGCGCTGGCCGCGCTGGAGAGCCGGGGGATGCTCTCGACGGCCGCTCTGGAGACGCAGGTGACCCTGCGCCGGGCGCGGCTCGAGCTCATGCTCAAGGTCCTCGACGTGGACGGCGCGGTGCACCGGGTGCGCGGCGGCTGGGAGGCCACGGGCCAGCCGTGGTCCTACGACGCCGAGCGGTACGAGCGCGTGAGCGCGGCCCGGCGTGCGGAGCAGCAGGCGATGGTCGACTACGTGCGCGGCGACGGCTGCCGCATGGCGTTCCTTCGCCGTGCGCTCGATGACCCGGAGCTGGTGGACGGCTGGCGCTGCGGGCGCTGCGACAGGTGCGGCGGGGCGAGCGCCGGGTCGGCTCCCGACGAGGCGGAGATCGCCAGCGCCCGGGAGCGGCTCGCGGTGCCGGGCGTGGAGGTGGAGCCCCGGAAGATGTGGCCGTCGGGCATGGCGTCGCTGGGTGTGGAGCTGAGCGGCCGGATCGCGGCCGACGAGCGGGCCGAGACGGGCCGTGCGGTGGCGCGGCTGGACGGGATCGGCTGGGGCGGGTTGCTCCGCGACCTGTTCACACCAACGACGCCCGACGGCCACGGGGCTCCCGAGGGGCATGGGGCGCCTGACGCGCTCCCGGCGTCGCTGCGGCAGCCGGTGCTCGACGTCCTCGCGGGCTGGTCGCCTGACCCGGCGCCGGCGGGGATCGTCGTGGTGGAGTCCCTCACCCGTCCGGGACTGCTACGGCACCTGGCCGACGGCGTCTCCCGTCACCTCGGCATCCCCGTGGTGGGCACGCTGCGGCCGATCGGGGGCGCCCCCGCGGCCCGGCACGACGTGAACTCCGCTCAGCGCTTGGCCGGTGTGGTGCGCCGCCTCGAACTCGACCTGTCGCCTGCGGCGTCTGCTGGCCTCCCGGGGCGTTCAGTGCTGCTGCTCGACGACCGGACCGACTCCGGCTGGACTCTCACCGTCGGCGCCCGCCTGCTGAGGCAGGCGGGCGCGTCGGCGGTGTTCCCGTTCGTGCTGGGCATCGGCTGAGGCCTGCGCGCGACGGCTCAGAAGCGCGCCCGGATCGCCTCGCCGTGGGCGGGCAGGCGCTCCGCGTCGGCGAGGGCGACGATCCTGTCCGCCACCGCCGCCAGCGCATCCGCGTCGTACTCGATGACCTGGATGGCGCGCACGAAGCTGTGCACCCCGAGACCGCTCGCGAAGCGCGCGCAGCCGCCGGTGGGCAGCACGTGGTTGGAGCCCGCCATGTAGTCGCCGAGGGAGACCGGGGCGTAGGGGCCGACGAAGATCGCCCCCGCGCTCGTCACCCGCTCGGCGACGGCGGCGGCGTCGACGGTCTGGATCTCCAGGTGCTCGGCGCCGTAGGCGTTGACGACCTCCAGGCCGTGCTCCAGGTTGTCCACCAGCACGATCGCCGACTGCGGGCCGGCCAGCGCCTGCATGGCCCGCGCGGCGTTGGCCGTGACCTCGACCCGGTCGGTGAGCTTGGACTCGACGGCTCCCGCGAGCTCCACGGACGTCGTGACCAGCACGGCTGCGGCCAGCGGGTCGTGCTCCGCCTGGGAGAGCAGGTCGGCGGCGACGTGCGACGGGTCTGCCGTGCCGTCGGCGAGGATGGCGATCTCGGTGGGGCCCGCCTCGGCGTCGATGCCCACCACCCCGCGCACGAGCCGCTTGGCGGCGGCCACGTACACGTTGCCCGGGCCGGTGATGACGTCGACCGGCTCGCACAGCGTCTCGCCGTCGCCCGGCTCCGAGCCCGCGGCGCCGTAGGCGAACATCGCGATGGCCTGCGCGCCTCCGACTGCGTAGACCTCGTCAATGCCGAGCAGCCCACAGGTGGCGAGGACATCCGGCGACGGCAGCCCTCCGTTGTCCCGCTGCGGCGGGGACGCCACCGCGAGGGATCCGACTCCCGCCTCCTGCGCGGCCACCACGTTCATCACCACCGACGACGGGTACACGGCAAGCCCGCCGGGCACGTACAGCCCGACTCGGCGCACGGGGACCCAGCGCTGGCGCACCTGCGCGCCCGGCGCGACGTCCACGGCGAAGTCGGCGGGCCGCTGCGCGGCGTGCACGGAGCGGACGCGGGTGATGGCCTCCTCGAGTGCGGCGCGGACCAGCGGGTCCAGGCCGAGCACCGCCTCCTGGATGGCGTCGGCGGGCACGCGGAGATGAGTGGGGCGCACTCCGTCGAATCGCTCGCCCAGGTCCCGCAGTGCCGTGGCGCCCTGAGTGCGCACGGCGGCGACGATCGGCGCCACCTGCTCGGTGGCGGTCTCGACGTCGAGCTCGGCACGGGGCAGGGTCTCGAGGAGCTCCCGCCGGGACATCGAACGACCGCGCAGGTCGATTCTGGAGATCATGGGCCTGAGTTTAGTGTCGTGCGACACCCGGGGGCCGGGCGGGCCGCCGTGCGGGACGCCGATCGAGGATGATGGGCGCATGAGCACCTCGCACACCCCCGGACACCGCGACATCGTCCCGATCACCGACGAGTCGATTCGCCTGGGCCAGTTCCTCAAGCTCGCCGGGCTGGCCGACTCCGGGGCACAGGCCCGCGAGATGCTCGAAGACGGCTTGGTGTTCGTCAACGGCGAGCCCGAGGAGCGCCGCGGACGCCAGCTGCGCCGGGCGGACCTCGTCACCGTGGACCTGCCAGCCGGCGAGGTGCGTGCCGTCGTCGGCTGAGCGACAGGTCAGCGCACGCTGCCCATGACGCGGTCGACATCGAGGTGGATGACCACCCGGGCGGGGTCGAACTCGAGCTGCCGGTAGCGCTCGGCGTAGGCGGCGACTGCCTCGGCGACGTCCGCCGGGTCGTGGGAGACGGTGGCGGCGCCCTCCAACGTCAGCCAGCGCCAGCCCTCGAGCTGGCACAGCGCCGCTCTGGCCGTGGCCCCTTGGGCGGCAGCCCGCTCGATGTTGCGCGCCTTGACCGACGTCGCCTTGGTCGTGATGCGGGCCCGGCCGCGCGCCGGGTCCCACGTGAACGCCACGGGGACGACATGCGGGGTGCCGTCGGCGCGGGCGGTCGTCAGCGTCGCCAGGTGGCGTTCGACGACGAACGCGAGCTGGTCGTCCGAGAGCGCCGTCATGACAGGCAGCCGGGGCCAAGCAGCGCCTTGAGGTCGCCGAACAGCGACGGGGAGCGCTCGACTCGCAGCTGCGCGTCGAGCCGCATGACGGTCGTCATGCCCGGCCGGGTCAGGCGCAGGTGCACCTCGTTGATGCCCGGGTGAGTGGACAGGACCTCGCGGAGGCGTTCCACCACGGGCGGCGTGCAGCGCGACTCGGGCAGCGTCACCACGACGGGGGCGTCGGCGACGGCCGACAGGTCCGGCAAGGTGACCTCCATCGCCTGGAGCTGCATCGTCTCGTCGCGGCGCCGCACGCGCCCGCGCACCACGATCACGGCGTCCTCCGCGAGCACCGTCGAGTAGGCGAGATATGTCTCGCCGAAGAACATGATCTCGACCGAGCCCTCCATGTCCTCCAGGGTGACCGCGGCCCACGGGTTGCCCTGCTTGGACATCTTGCGCTGCAGGCTGGTGATGAGCCCCGCGACCACGACCGTCGATCCGTCGGGCCGCGCCTCGTCGGCGTTGAGCGTCGCGATCGACACGTCCGCGGCGGCGGCCAGCACATGCTCCAGGCCGGAGAGCGGGTGGTCGGAGACGTAGAGGCCGAGCATCTCGCGCTCGAAGGCGAGGCGCTGCTTCTTGTCCCAGTCGGGCAGCTCGGGGATGACCACCGAGAAGCCCATGCTCTCGTCCTCGCCGCCCAGGTCGGCGAAGAGGTCGAACTGCCCCTCGGCCTCCTTGCGCTTGACGCCGATGACGGAGTCGACGGCCTGCTCGTGCACGAGCAGCAGCGCGCGGCGCGGGTGGCCGAGGGAGTCGAAGGCCCCGGCCTTGATCAGCGACTCGATGGTCCGCTTGTTGCAGACCACGGCGGGCACCTTGTCGAGGAAGTCGATGAAGGACGTGAAGGCGCCCTTCTCCTCGCGGGTGCGCACGATCGCGTCGACCACGTTGGCGCCGACGTTGCGGATGGCGGCCAACCCGAAGCGGATGTCCTTGCCGACAGCCGTGAAGTTCGCCGAGGAGGAGTTCACGTCCGGCGGGAGGACCGTGATGCCCATGTGGCGGCACTCGCCGAGGTACAGCGCCGACTTGTCCTTGTCGTCGCGCACGCTCGTCAGCAGGCCGGCCATGTACTCGGTCGGGTAGTTCGCCTTGAGGTAGGCGGTCCAGTACGAGACCACGCCGTACGCGGCGGAGTGGGCCTTGTTGAAGGCGTATCCGGCGAAGGGCACCAGCACGTCCCACACGGCCTGGATGGCCTCGTCGGAGTACCCCCGCTCGCGGCATCCGGCCTGGAACGGGATGAACTCCTTCTCCAGGACCTCCTTCTTCTTCTTGCCCATCGCGCGGCGCAGCAGGTCGGCCTGGCCCAGGCTGTACCCGGCGAGCTTCTGCGCGGCGCGCTGCACCTGCTCCTGGTAGACGATCAGGCCGTGGGTGATGCCCACGACCTCCTCGAGCGGCTCCTCGAGCTCGGGGTGGATCGGCTCGACCTTCTGCAGGCCGTTCTTGCGCAGCGCGTAGTTGATGTGGGAGTTCATCCCCATCGGGCCCGGGCGGTACAGCGCGATGACGGCCGAGATGTCTTCGAAGTTGTCGGGGCGCATCTGGCGCAGCAGCGAGCGCATCGGGCCGCCGTCGAGCTGGAACACGCCGAGCGTGTCGCCGCGGCCCAGCAGCTCATACGTCGCGGGGTCGTCGAGCGGGACCTCCTCGATCTGGATGGGGTCCTTGCCGTTCATCACGATGTTCTCGAGCGCGTCGTCGAGGATCGTGAGGTTCCGCAGGCCCAGGAAGTCCATCTTGATCAGCCCGAGCGCCTCGGACGCGGGCTGGTCGAGCTGGGTGATGATCGCGCCGTCCTGCAGGCGGCGCATGATCGGGACGACGTTGAGCAGCGGCTCGCTCGACATGATGACGCCGGCCGCGTGCACGCCCCACTGGCGCTTGAGGCCTTCGAGGCCGCGTGCCGTCTCGAGCACGCGCTGCGCCTCGGGGTCCATCTCGACGACCTTGCGGAACTCGTCCGCCTCCGCGTAGCGCGGGTCGTCCGGGTTGTAGATGCCGGACAGTGAGATGTCCTTGCCCATCACGGCCGGGGGCATCGCCTTGGTGAGCTTCTCCCCCATCGCGAACGGGAAGCCGAGCACGCGGGAGGCGTCCTTGAGGGCCTGCTTGGCCTTGATGGTGCCGTAGGTGACGATCTGGGCGACGCGGTCCTCGCCGTACTTGTCGGTGACGTACCGGATGACCTCACCGCGCCGGCGCTCGTCGAAGTCGACGTCGACGTCGGGCCAGGACACGCGCTCGGGGTTGAGGAACCGCTCGAAGATCAGCCCGTGCTCGAGCGGGTCGAGCTCGGTGATGCCCATCGCGTACGACGCCATGGACCCGGCGGCCGAGCCACGGCCCGGTCCCACCCGGATGCCCTGGGCCTTCGCCCAGTTGATGAAGTCGGCGACGACGAGGAAGTAGCCGGAGAACCCGAGCTGGGTGATGACGCCGGTCTCGTAGTTCGCCTGCGCGCGGACGGCGTCGGGGACGGCGCCCCTGTACCGCCGCTGCAGCCCGCGCTCGACCTCCTTGATGAACCAGGAGTCCTCGTTCTCACCGGCTGGGGTGTCGGGGAACCGCGGCATGAAGTTCGCGTCCGTGTTGAACGCGACCT
Organism: Cellulomonas timonensis; assembly: GCF_900046455.1. GTDB lineage: Bacteria > Actinomycetota > Actinomycetes > Actinomycetales > Cellulomonadaceae > Cellulomonas_A > Cellulomonas_A timonensis. The sequence continues at coordinate 285,247 of NZ_FCOT01000008.1, read as the reverse complement.
CGCACTGCTCGGCGATGAGCAGCGTGTTGTCGCACGCCTCGGGGATCTCCGCCCAGGTGCGCCGCATCTCCTCAGCGGACTTCAGGTAGAACTGGTCGCTGTCGAACTTGAACCGGTCCGGGTCGGCCAGCGTCGAGCCCGACTGCACGGCGAGCAGCACCTCGTGCGCGTGGGCGTCCTCGTGGCGCGTGTAGTGCAGGTCGTTCGTGGCGACCATGGGCGCGCCGATGATCTCGGAGAGCCGGCGCAGGTCCTTGATGACCCGGGTCTCGATGTCGAGGCCGTGGTCCATCATCTCGACGTAGAAGTTCTCCTTGCCGAAGATGTCCTGGAGCTCCCCGGCGGCGCGGACGGCCTCGTCGAACTGGCCGAGCCGCAGCCGGGTCTGCACCTCCCCCGAGGCACAGCCGGTCATCGCGATCATGCCCTCGCTGTAGCGGCTGAGCAGCTCGCGGTCGATGCGCGGCCACTTGCCCATCTGCCCCTCGAGCGAGCCGAGCGAGGACATCCGGAACAGGTTGTGCATGCCCTCGGTGGTGCGCGCGAGCATCGTCATGTGGGTGTACGCGCCGCGCGCCGAGACGTCATCGCTCGCCTGGTGCGCCTCGCCCCAGCGGACGCGGTTCTGGTCGAAGCGGCTCGTGCCGGGCGTGATGTACGCCTCGACCCCGATGATCGGCTTGATGCCGTGCTTGCGCGCCTTGTTCCAGAAGTCGAAGGCCCCGAACAGGTACCCGTGGTCGGTGGTGGCCATGGCCGTCTGGCCGAGGCGCTTCGCCTCGGTGAAGAGGTCGTCCAAACGTGCCGCGCCGTCGAGCATCGAGTACTCGGTGTGCACGTGGAGATGGACGAAATCGGACCCGTCACTTCGCCCAGCCGCTGCCATGCCGGTCAGTCTAGGTGCCACCTGCGACACCCCAGCGACGCCTAGCGGTAGGCGTCGCGAAGTGTGGCGAGGGCCTCAGCGAGATCCTGCGGGTAGTCGCTGGCGAGCTCGAGCCAGTCACCGCTGGTGGGGTGCGTGAACCCGAGCCGGACAGCGTGCAGCCACTGCCGGGACATCGCCACCCGGGCCGCGAGGGCCGGGTCGGCGCCATACGTGAGATCGCCCACGCAGGGGTGCCGCAGGGCCGAGAAGTGCACCCGGATCTGGTGGGTGCGCCCGGTCTCGAGGTGCACCTCGACGAGCGAGGCCGCCGGCAGCATCTCGAGCCCCTCGTAGTGCGTGATCGCCGGCTTGCCGTCGGCGACGCCCGCGAACCGCCAGTCCGAGCTCGGATGCCGCCCGATGGGCGCGTCGATGGTGCCCGTCGTCGGCTCGGGGTGCCCCTGGACGAGTGCGTGGTAGACCTTCTCGACGGTGCGCTCCTTGAACGCCCGCTTGAGCACCGTGTACGCGTGCTCGCTCTTGGCCACGACCATCAGGCCCGAGGTGCCGACATCGAGCCGGTGCACGATGCCCTGCCGCTCAGCGGGCCCGGAGGTCGAGAGCCGGTAGCCGGAGGCCAGCAGGGCGCCCACCACCGTCGGCCCCGTCCAGCCGGGCGAGGGGTGCGCCGCCACGCCGATGGGCTTGTCCACGACGACCAGGTCGTCGTCGTCGTGCACCACGCGCATGCCCGGGACGGGCTCGTGCACGACGTCGGCGAACACCTCGGCGCGCTCCGGCTCGGGCAGCTCCACCTCGAGCCAGGCGCCGGCGGGCAGGCGATCGGACTTGCCGGCCTCGCGGCCGTCGAGCCGCACGGAGCCCGCGGCAGCCAGCTCGGCGGCGCGCGTGCGGGACAGTCCGAGCAGCCGGGCGATCGCGGCGTCGACCCGCTCCCCCGCCAGGCCGTCGGGGACGGGCAGCGCGCGGGTCTCAGCCATCGTCGCGGCCCTCCTGCGGGGTGCGCACGGTGGACCCCTGGGCGTCCGCGTCGGGGGCGGTCACATCGTGATCGCCGTCCGGCCCGTCGGCCTCAGCCTTCGGGTCGTGGTCACGCGTGCCGTCGATCTGGATGCCGCGGAACGCCAGCAGCATGATCAGCCCGGCCGCGACGACGATCGCGATGTCGGCGATGTTGCCGACGAAGAGGTCTCCGTAGGCGATGAAGTCCACGACATGCCCCCGCGCGAAGCCGGGCGCGCGGAAGATGCGGTCGCCCAGGTTGCCCAGCGCGCCACCGAGCAGCAGCCCGAGAGCGATCGCCCACCCGGTGGAGCCGATCCGCCGCGACGCGCGCACCACGTACACCACCACAGCCGTGGCGATGATGGTCAAGACCCAGGTCATCCCCGTGGCGATGGACAGTGCCGCCCCCGGGTTGAACAGCAGGCGCAGGCTCAGCAGGTCCCCGAGCACCGGCACCGGCTCGCCCTCGACGAGGGTGACCAGCACCCAGGCCTTGGTCGCCTGGTCGAGCACGAGCACGGCAAGGGTCAGGACGACGAGGAGCATGAGAAGACGACGCCGGCGTCCCGCACCCGGAGGTGGGGAGGCCGGCGTCGTCTCGAAGGTCGTGGGCACCCGCAGGAGTCTACGGTGGGCTCACCGACGTTCCTCGCGCTGCTTGCACTCCACGCACAGCGTGGCGCGGGGGAAGGCCTCCACCCGCGCCTTGCCGATCGCCTTCCCACACGACTCGCACGTCCCGAACGTGCCCGCGTTGATGCGCGCCAAGGCGTGGGCCGTCTGGGCCAGGAGGTCACGCGTGTTGTTCACCAGGGTGAGCTCATGCTCGCGCTCGAGTGCGCTCGAGCCGGAGTCTGCCTGGTCGTCGCCAGCTCCGTCGCCGGAGTTCCGCAACAGATTCGAGAGCTCGGCGTCCGCAGCCGAGAGCTCGGAGGTAAGTCGCGCGACGTCGCTCATGAGCTCGTCGGCGACAGCACGCACATCTCGGACCGACCACGGCTTCTCACCGTCACGCACGGGGAATAGTCGGACCGCCTTCGCGAGATCCAACCCCCCCTGCGATGTCGTCCCCCTGCTGAGTGAGTGGTTGATGGCCACTTGCGCCCTCTCTGTGGAAGTCACGCGAGACTATGCGCGTTGCCCACAACGCACAACACACCGCGTGAGGCATGGCCTCGACACGGTGTGTTGTGGAACGAAAGTGCAGGTCAGACGCCTCGCGAGGCCGCCCCAGGCTGGGCATTCTGTCCACTGCGCGGAGGCAGCGCGCTACCCCTGTTGTCGAGGTCTCCGAGGAGGTTCTCGAGGTAGCTCTTGAGCCGCGTGCGGTAGTCCCGCTCGAACACGCGGAGCTCGTCGATCTTGCGCTCCAGCAGCGAGCGCTCCTGCTCGAGCTGCCCGAGCGTGCGCGACGACGTCTCCTCCGCCTCACGGACGATGCGCGTGCCCTGGGCCTTGGCCTCGGAGATGAGCCGGTCGCTCTCCTCCTGGCCGCTGCGCACGTAGTCGTCGTGCAGCTTCTGCGCCAGGGCGAGCATTCCCGTGGCCGACTCGGGCTCGTTGGGCCGCTGCGGGCTCACCGGGGGGGCGGGCGCGGGCTGCGGCTCGGGGGTCGGCTCCGAAGCCGGAGCCGGGGCGGCCTGCTGAGCGCCTGCCCGGCTGAGCTCGGCGATGCGTCGCTCGGCTGCCGCGAGCTTCGTCTTGAGGTCCTCGTTCTCGGTCTGCAGGTCGCGCAGGGTGTTGACGACCTCGTCGAGGAAGTCATCGACCTCGTCCTGGTCGTAGCCCTCACGAAACTTCGTCGCCTGGAACTTCTTGTTCAGGACGTCGTCTGCTGTCAGCAGTGCCATCGTCGTCACCTCTTCGGTCGAACTTGGTCTAGCCGGTGGGCAGTCACCGACCACCTCGGCTCACGGTAGCGGACATTGAGGCGGTCGCATGCGACCCGCCACGCACTGCTCACCCCTCGGGCGGCCTGCATGCCCAAGGGGTGATAGAGCCCGCACGGGTTGACGACGCTCACCCGGATCACACTGCGGCCAGCACGGACAGGAGCACGGAGCACGCCAGCATCAAGATCAGGAACGCCAGGTCGAGGCGCACTGTCCCGAGCGAGAGCGGGGGAACCACCCGGCGGATCGCACGCAGCGGCGGGTCCGTCACGGTGTAGGTCGCCTCGGCGACGACGAGCATCACACCGCGTGGACGCCACTCACGTGCGAAGAACTGCACCCAGTCGAGGACGAGCCGCGCGAGCAGGAGCAGGAAGAAGACGAGGACGACCAGATAGAGGACGTCAGCGACCAATCTCACGCGTCAGCTCTGGTTGAAGAAGCCCGCGGGGGCGGGCTCGGCGGGCTGCTCGTCACCGGTCACCTCGACGTGGGCGGGCGAGAGCAGGAACACCTTGTTGGTGACTCGCTCGATGGCGCCGTGCAAGCCGAAGATCAGGCCCGCCGAGAAGTCGACCAGGCGCTTCGCGTCCGCGTCGTCCATGTCGGAGAGGTTCATGATCACCGGCGTGCCCTCGCGGAACGCCTCGCCGATCTTGCGCGCGTCGTTGTAGGCGCGCGGGTGGATCGTCGTGATCCGCCGGAGCTCGCCGGTGGCGGGCGCGGGCTGCGCGACCTTCACCGTCGGCCGGTGGAGCGGCGTGACCTGAGCCTCGTACTCCTGCGGCACCGTAGCCTCCAGTTCGTCGTACTCGTCGACGTACTCCTCGTGCTCGCCTCGTTCGTCGGCGAGGCCGAGGTACAGCATCGTCTTGCGCAGCGCTCCGGCCATCGCGGTCTCCTCTTCCCCCGGGACTGTCAGTTCCCTTCTTCGACGCTAGCAAGGCGCCCGCCCCGACTTGCCGCGACACGCGCGGGCCGTCCGGATTGCCCCCGCCTCATTCGACGAGGCGGATCACCCCGGCGAATCTGCCGGTGACACCGCCCGCGGCCGATGCGCGACGGTGAGAGTAAAGCCGCTCCTCGGAGAACGTGCACGTCGAAACGCGCGCCACGTCGACGACGCCCGCCCGGGCGAGCTCGGCGGAGACGCCGGCGCCGAGGTCGACGCCGGGGGTCCCCCACCGCGTCACCGCCCAGGCCTCGGGGATGACGGCGGCCACGTCGGCGCGCATCGCCTCGGGGACCTCGTACGCGTCACCCCCGATGCAGGGGCCGATGACCGCCCGCATCCGCTCGGGGACCGCGCCGCGGGAGCTCATCGTCTGGACGGCGGCACGCACGACGCCGGCGACGAGGCCGGCGCGCCCCGCGTGCACCGCGGCGACCATCCCCGCGTCGGGGTCGGCCAGGAGCAGCGGCACGCAGTCGGCCACGTACACGCCCACGGCGATCCGGGGCGAGGTCGCGACCAGCGCGTCTCCGGGGCCCGCCGACCGGTCCTCCACCGCGGGGGCCCGGTCGAGCACCCGCACACTCGCGCCGTGCACCTGCTCGCCGAAGACGACGGGCACACCGGCCCATTCCTCGACCAGGGCGCGGTTGGCGCGAACGTCCGACACGCGGTCGCCCACGGCCAGGCCGAGGTTCAGCGTCGCCCACGGCCCGGCGGAACGCCCGCCCGCACGCGTCGTGAAGCCCGCCCGCACCCGAGGGCCCAGGTCGGCCTCGAGGACGGGGAGGCCCATGGGCTACTTGAGGAAGTCGGGGACGTCCAGCTCCTCGTTCGCACGACGCGAGTGGTCCTCCTCGAAGATTTGCGGAACGGCGAGCTGCCCCGTGCTGGGCGCCGGGGCGACGGGCTCGGAGGCCAGGAACGTCGGCACGGGAGCCGCAGCGACAGGGCGCATGGGCGAGCCCACGCGAACGACGTCCTCGTCGGGGTCGACCGGCCGGGGCTGTGCGGCGGCGTGCGTCGGCGCTGCGGCGGGGGCGCTCCGGGCGGCGGTGGAGCCGCTGACCTGGCCGAGGCCGCGGCTGTCACGCCGGACCACGGGGGATCCGCCGTCGAAGCCGGCGGCGATGACGGTGACCCGCACCTCGTCGCCGAGCGCGTCGTCGATCACCGCGCCGAAGATGATGTTGGCCTCGGGGTGCGCGGCCTCCTGCACCAGGCGCGCGGCCTCGTTGATCTCGAACAAGCCGAGGTCGGAGCCGCCCTGGATCGACAGCAGCACGCCATGGGCGCCGTCGATGCTGGCCTCGAGCAGCGGCGAGGAGATCGCCAGCTCGGCAGCCTGCACCGCGCGGTCGTCGCCGCGCGCCGAGCCGATCCCCATGAGGGCGGACCCGGCGCCCTGCATGACGGACTTGACGTCGGCGAAGTCGAGGTTGATGAGCCCGGGGGTGGTGATGAGGTCGGTGATGCCCTGCACACCCGACAGCAGCACCTGGTCGGCCGAGTGGAACGCGTCGAGCACTGACACCGAGCGGTCGGAGATCGACAGCAGCCGGTCATTGGGAATGACGATGAGCGTGTCGACCTCGGCCCGCAGCGCGTCGATGCCGGAGTCGGCCTGCACCGAGCGGCGGCGGCCCTCGAAGGTGAACGGGCGCGTGACGACGCCGATGGTCAGCGCGCCGAGCGAGCGGGCGATGCGGGCCACGACGGGCGCGCCGCCGGTGCCGGTGCCGCCGCCCTCGCCGGCGGTGACGAAGACCATGTCCGCGCCGCGGAGCACGTCCTCGATCTCCTCGGCGTGGTCCTCGGCGGCCTTCTTGCCGACCTCGGGGTCGGCGCCCGCGCCGAGCCCGCGGGTGAGCTCGCGGCCGACGTCGAGCTTGACGTCGGCGTCGGACATCAGCAGAGCCTGGGCATCGGTGTTGATCGCGATGAACTCGACACCCTTGAGGCCGACCTCGATCATGCGGTTGACGGCGTTGACGCCCCCACCACCGATGCCGACGACCTTGATGACCGCCAGGTAGTTCTGCGGAGCTGCCACAGTGGGTGCCTCTCGTTGTGCGCCGGGACCTGCACGGCTGCGGCGGGTTGACCGTCGAAGCCGAAACCTTCACCCTCAAGTAGAGGGTTATAGTTATGTCATATTCTCTAGCTCGTGACGCTATGTGCGCCGGGGGCCGCGATCAACGACCACGCCGCGCGTGTCGGCCACGATCGCAGGTCGCGAGGCTCCTCGCCCGCCCAAGACGCCCTCACTTCGTGATCGGCAGCGTCGGCGCCGACACGTCGTACACGCTGGCCCCGGCGCTCTCCGGAGCCGAGCGGAGGGCGCCGAGCACCGCGATCTTCAGCGAGGTGTCCTGCCCGCTCCCCCAGTCCACGCGCGCCCCGTCACGCAACGCCATCGTGACCGTGTCCTGAGACTCGGCCGAGACCTCGGCCACCTCCGCCAGCAGCTCCGCCGGCAGCGCCTCCAACACCGTCAGCACGGCCTCGAGCGTGCGCGGCTGGCCCACCGGGACCTGGACGACGGGCAGCCCCTCGGGCGGCACCTCCACCCTGCCGACCTGCACGCCGTCCATGTCCACCAGCGCGAACCCCGGCTCGCCGCCGTCTGGCGCGGCCCCAGCCTCCTCGGGCACCGCCGCCACCGGCTCGCGTGACACCAGCTCGATGTGCAGCCCACGCGGCCACGCCCGGCTGATCTCAGCCTCACGCACGCCGGGCACGTCCAGCACGTCCTCGCGCAGCCCGACAGTGTCCAGGCGCGTCAACGGCGTCGTGCCGCGCTCCGCGACGACCGCGCGCACCTGGTCGACCGCCACCACAGTGCCCGCGCCGGAAACCGTGACCAGCGACTGGTCGAGCCGGAGCACCGGCGACCAGAGCAGCAGCCAGGCCAGCGCCCCCACGCCGACCACGGCGCCCACGGCCACCAGCACGTCGCGGCGCGCCAACCGGCGGCGGGCCCGTGCGCGCTCGGCGAACCGCGCCGCCGAGCTCGTCGAGACGACCGGCGGGCGCACGGGCAGCGCGTTCCCGCGCCGCCCAGCGGTATAGGTGGTGACGCTCGGCTCGCCCGGAGGTGTGGGCGCGCCCCGCGTGGAGGCGGGCCGGGCGGCCGATGGGGGCCTCCCCGCGGCAGGGGTCTGCCCCGTGGCCGGCGTCTGGCCCGTGGGCGCGCCGGGCTCCGTCGGAGTCGTCGGCTTCGGCGTCGACGGCTTCGACGGCAGGGCGGGTCGCGGCCGCTCGGGCGCACGCGGCGCCGCCGGGCGCGCGGTGCGCCCGGGAACCGGCGGCCGCGGGCGCTGCGGGGTCATGCGCCCTGCGCTCCCCCCGCGCCAGGCGCGGCGGGCAAGTCCGGCTCGCGCTCGGCGAGCGCGGCGAGCACCACGGGCGCCAGCTCGGTCACGTCACCGGCGCCCACGGTCAGCAGAAGGTCGCCCGCGCGGGCCTGCTCGGCGAGCACGCGCGCGGCCTCGTGGCGATCGGGGACGAACTGCGCGCGCCCGGAGGTCGGCACCGCGTCGACCACGAGGCGGCCGGTGACCGTCGGGTCCGGGTCCTCACGGGCCGCGTACACGTCGGTCACCACGACGACGTCCGCGAGGTCGAGCGCCTGCCCGAACTCGGCCGCGAACGTGCGTGTGCGCGAGTAAAGGTGCGGCTGGAAGACCACGAGCACCCGGCCGTCGCCCGCGACGGCGCGCGCGGCGCGCAGCAGTGCGGCGACCTCCGTCGGGTGGTGGGCGTAGTCGTCGACGACGCGAACCCCGGCCGACACCCCCCGCTCCTCGAACCTGCGCCCGGTCCCCCGGAAGCCGGCCAGCCCCTCGACGGCCTGCGTCGTCGTGGCGCCCGCGCGGCGGGCCGCCGCGAACGCGGCGGCGGCATTCAGGGCGTTGTGCTCACCCGGCGTCGTGAGCCTCAGCACCGCGTCGCCGATCGTCGGGTCAGCCGAGCGCAGCGCGACCTGCCATGTGCCGTCGCGCATGCCGAGCGGCTCGACGAGCACGTCGGCGCCCGGGTCGCGGCCGTAGGTCACGATGTCGACCCCACGCGCGGCGAGATCGGCCCGCACCCTGTCGACCAGCACGGCCGCGCCCGCGTCGTCGGCGCAGGCCACGAGCAGGCCGCCGTCCTGGATCCGGCCCGCGAACGCGACGAACGCCTCCTCGAAGGCCTCGCGGGTGCCGTAGTGGTCCAGGTGGTCCGGCTCGACATTCGTGACGACGGCGATGCGGGGCGCGTACGCCAGGAACGAGCCGTCGGACTCGTCGGCCTCGGCCACGAACGCCTGGCCGGCGCCCGTGCGGCTGCCACCGAGCCGGCCCGCGTCGGACAGCACGTCGCCGCCAATGGCGAACGACGGGTCCAGGCCGGCGTGCACCAGGGCGGTGGCGATCATCGCCGACGTCGTCGTCTTGCCATGCGCGCCAGCAACGGCGATGGCCTCCCGGCCCCGCATGAGGGCAGCCAGGGCCTCGGAGCGGTGCAGCACCTTCAGTCCCCGCTCGCGCGCCCGGGCCAGCTCGGGGTTCGACTCACGCACCGCCGTCGAGACGACCACAGTGTCGACATCCTCCACGTGCGTCCCGTCATGCCCGACCCACACCTGTGCCCCGGCGGCGCGCAGGCCGTCGAGGACCGGGCCGTCCTTGGCATCTGAGCCGCTCACGATGACGCCCGCCGCGACGAGCAACCCGGCGATAGCGGACATGCCCGCCCCGCCGATGCCGATGAGGTGGACCCGTCCGAGGTCGGCCAGCCCGCCACCCGAGACCGGCGGGAGGTGCGCCTCGACCAAATCGGCCACGCGCGCCGCCCCGTCACGCACACCCACGGAGGCCGCGGCCTGACCCATCCGCTCGCGCAGGCCCGCCGCGCCGTCCCCGACCAGCATCGGGAACAGGTGCTCGGCGAGCCACGCGGGGGTCAGGTCGGCGTCGGCGACGAGCAGCCCGCCGCCAGCCGTGACGACAGGCGCGGCGTTGAGCCGCTGCTCGCCGTTGCCCACCGGCAGCGGCACGTAGACGGCCGGCAGGCCGAGGGCGGCGAGCTCACTGACAGTGCCTGCGCCCGACCGCCCGACCACGACGTCCGCGACGGCCAGCGCATGCTGCATCTCCGAGAGGTACTCGTGCACGTGGTAGCGCTCGCCCCCCGGCAGCGGGGCGACGACCTCGCGCACCTCGTCGGCCTTGCCCGCGCCCGCCAGGTGCAGCACCTGCACCCCGGCGGCGAGGAGATCGGCCGCGACGCGCACCATCGCCCGATTGAGGCTCAGCGCGCCCAACGAGCCACCGGTCACCACGAGCGTGACACGCTCCGGGTCCAGTCCCAGCCGCTCGGCCGCGGCGACCCGGGTCGCCGCGGCGTCACGGGCGCGGTCGGCGACGAGGGCGGCGATCTCTGGCCGCAGCGGAAGGCCCGTGACCTGGGCGCCCGGCAGCGCGGTGCCGGGGAACGTCACCGCGACGTCCGCCGCCCAGCGGGACCCGAGACGGTTCGCCAGGCCCGCGCGGGCGTTCTGCTCATGCACCACGACGGGCACATGCCGGGTGCGCGCGGCCAGGTACGCGGGAGTGGAGACGTAGCCGCCGAAGCCGATGACGACCTGCGCGCCCGTCTCGTCGATCACCTCGCCGGCGGTGCGCACCGCGTCGCGCAGCCGGGCGGGCAGCATGGCCCACTCGGCTGTGGGACGGCGCGGCAGCGGCACGCGCGGCACGAAGGCGAGCGGGAGGCCGCGCTCGGGAACCAGCCGGGACTCGAGCCCCGACTCCGTGCCGAGCACGGTCAACCGGATCTGCGGATCCCGTCTGCGCAACTCCTCCGCGACGGCGAGCAACGGGTTGACGTGTCCTGCCGTGCCACCGCCAGCCAGCAGCACCGACCGCACACCGTCGCGATTGCCCACGCGTCCCTCAGCTCCCTCATCCGTCATGTCGTCTGGTCGATCCCCCATGGTCTCCCCCACGGTCTCACCCACGGGTCCGGCCGATCACCGCGAGCGAGCGCCGCACCACGCTCGGCCGGGCGGCGAGCGCCTCGGCGGCGCCCGGCTCGTCCCGCGCGAACGAGATCACCACGCCGATCGCGGCCATCGTCGTGATCAACGCCGAGCCGCCTGCCGACACCAGTGGGAGCGGCACGCCGATGACCGGCGCGAGGCCGATCACCACCGCGATGTTCACCAGCGCCTGCCCGATCACCCAGCACACGATGGCGCCCGTCGTGACCTGCACGAACGGGTCCTTGTGGCGGCGGATCACGCGGAACATGGCCAGCGCGATGAGCGCGAACAGCGCGAGCACCAGGAGCGTGCCGATCAGGCCCAACTCCTCGCCGATGATCGCGAAGATGAAGTCGTTGTGCGCCTCGGGCAGGTACGACCACTTCTCCCGGCTGGCGCCCAGCCCGATCCCCGTCCAGCCGCCGGTGGCCAGTCCCCAGCCGCCGTGCAGCGTCTGATAGCAGTCGCTCGTCACGTCGCAGTCGTCACTCAGCCACGCGAAGATGCGCCCCACCCGGTTCGGGCTGAAGATCGCCAGGACCGCGGCGACGCCCCCCGCCAAGGACACCGTCACTCCGAGCATCCGCAACGGGACGCCCCCGATGAACATCGCGCCGCCGACCAGCAGCATCATGACCAGCGCCGTGCCCAGGTCGTTCCCGATCAGCACGAGCCCGATCATCAACGCCCCGATCGGCACCGCCGGGATGAACGCGTGCTTCCACTCCTGCAACAGGGGCCGCTTGCGCGCGAGCACCAGGCCCAGCCAGATGCACAGCGCGAACTTCACCGCCTCCGACGGCTGCACCCTGAGCGAGCCGAGCTCGAGCCAGTTCCGGTTGCCACCCACGGCATCGGCGCCGAGCGGGGAGAACACCGCGAGCTGCAGCACTGCCGCGATCCCCAGCAGCGGCCAGGCCGCCACCTTGTACGCGCGCACCGGGAGCCGCGACGCGATCCACAGCACCGGCAGGCCCATCAACGCGAACTGCGCCTGCTTGAGGAACTCCGCGTACGGCGATCGGCCCTTCGCCAGCGACTCGACACTCGAGCTGGACAGGACCATCACCAGCCCGAGCACGACGAGCAGCGCAGTCGCGCCGGTGAGCACGTAGTAGCTGGTGACAGGGCTGTTCCAGGCGCCGAGGCGACCCGTGGGGGCGACGGTCTCGCGCTCCTGTCCTGCGCCGGGCCTCGACGCGAGCGAGCTGGGGGGCGTCACCATGTCCGCCTCAGCCGACGTCAGGGCTCAGGGCCCGCACCGCCGCGGCGAACGACTCTCCCCGCTCGGCGTACGAGCGGAACTGGTCCATCGAGGCGCTGGCGGGCGCGAGCACCACGTTCGCGGGACCCGGTCGCACCGAGGCGGCGAGCTGGCGCGCCTGCTCGACCGCACGCTGCATCACCGTCCCAGTGTCACTGGGATCGACGCGGACCACGGGAACCTCCGGCGCGTGTCGGGCGAGCGCCCCGGCCAGGGGCTCGGGATCGGCCCCGATCAGCACGACGCCGGCGAGCCGGTCGCGCCGAGCCTCGACGAGGGCGTCGAACGTCGCGCCCTTCGCGAGCCCGCCCGCGATCCAGACGACGCTGCCGGGCGCGAACCCGGCCAGCGCCGCCGCGGCCGCATGCGCGTTCGTGGCCTTGGAGTCGTCGATCCAGCGCACGCCGTCCACCTCGGCCACCGCCTGCGACCGGTGTTCGCCTGGAGCGAACGCGCGCAGCCCGTCACGCACAGCGGCGGGCTGGCATCCGTGCGCCAGCGCCAGCGCGGCCGCGGCGAGCGCGTCCTGGACGACATGCGGAGGCGCGCCGTCCGCCCCGCCCAGATGGGCCAGGTCTGCGAGGGTGCCCAGTTCAGCGGCGTGGGTATGACGCTGCGGGGCGAATCCCCGGTCCACCAGCACATCCTCGACCACGCCGAGCTGGCCGACGCTGGGGGTGCCGAGCGTGATGCCGATGGCGCGGGCGCCTTCCAGCACGTCGGCCTCGCGGACCAGGTCCTCGGTGAGCGGATCGGCCAGGTTGTACACGCAGGCGATCTGGGCGCGCTCGTACACGCGGCCCTTGTCGGCGGCGTAGGCCTCGAGTGAGCCATGCCAGTCGAGGTGGTCGGGCGCCACGTTGAGCACGGCGGCGGCCTGCGCCGACATCGAGTGCGTGAAGTGGAGCTGGAAACTCGAGAGCTCGACCGCGATCACGTCGACGGATGGGTCGGCGACGACTCGCACCAGCGGCGTGCCGACGTTCCCGGCGGCGACAGCGTGCTCGCCGCCCGCGCGGAGCATCGACTCCAGCATCCCGACGGTGGTGGTCTTGCCGTTGGTGCCCGTGACCGCGAGCCACGGCGCCGGGCCGCTGCCGTCCGCCCGATCCGCCCGCGTCTGCCAGGCCAGCTCGACCTCGCTCCACACCGGCACCCCGCGCTCGACGGCCCCCGCCAGCAGCGGGTTCGCCGGCGGCCATCCGGGCGAGGCGACCACGAGGTCCACTCCGTCCAGCCCGCCGTCGGCCACGAAGCGCGCGACGTCGCGGACGTCGGCCTCCTCGGCGTGCTCGTCGACGGTGGTCACCACGGCGCCCCGCGAGGCGAGCACCTCGAGCGCCGCACGACCGGAGACGCCGAGACCGGCGACGAGCACCCGCGCGCCGCTGAGCCCATGAACGGTCAGCCCAGCACCGGTCAGACCTTCGCCGGTCAGGCCCGCGTCGTCGCCGGGGGCCACTAGCCCGTCACCCACTCCGCGTAGAAGATGCCGATGCCGAGGGCCACGAACAGCCCGGCGATGATCCAGAAGCGGATGACGATCGTGACCTCGCCCCACCCGGACAACTCGAAGTGGTGATGCAACGGCGCCATCTTGAAGACCCGTTTCCCGGTCATCTTGAAGAAGCCGATCTGGATCACGTCGGAGAGCACGATCAGCACGAACAGCCCGCCGATGATCGCCGCGAGGATCTCGGTGCGGGACAGGATCGACAGCCCGGCGAGCGCGCCGCCGAGGGCCAGCGAGCCGGTGTCGCCCATGAAGATCTGCGCGGGGCTCGCGTTCCACCACAGGAACCCGAAGCAGGCGCCGGTGATCGACGCCGCCACCACCGCCAGGCTCATCGGGTCGCGGACCTCGTAGCAGCGCGGCCCGGCCGAGGCGAGGAACTGGCAGCTCTGGTTGAACTGCCACACGCCGACCAGCACGTAGGAGCCGAAGACGATCAGCGAGACGCCCGTCGCGAGCCCGTCCAGGCCGTCGGTGAGGTTGACGGCGTTCGACCAGGCGGTGATGAGGAAGTTCGCCCAGATGACGAACAGCACCATGCCGAGGGTGATCCCCGCGAACGCCAGGTCGAGGTTCGTGTCCCGGATGAAGGAGATCTTCGTCGACGCGGGGGTGCGGAACGCCTCGTTCGGGAACTGCAGGGCCGCGATGGCGAACGTCACGCCGACCAGGCCCTGGCCCAGGAACTTCCACCGCGCCTTGAGCCCCAGGCTGCGCTGGCGCGAGATCTTGATGAAGTCGTCGAGGAAGCCCACGACGCCCAGGCCGGTCATCAGGTACAGCACGAGCATCGCCGAGACCGTGGGCAGCTGCCCTGTCGCGAGCAGGCCGCCACCCCAGCCGAGCAAGGTGGCGCCGATGATCACGACCCCGCCCATGGTGGGCGTGCCGCGCTTGGTGAAGTGCGCGGTGGGCCCGTCCTGCCGGATGAACTGGCCGTACTGCTTCTTGACCAGGAACCGGATGAACAGGGGGGTGCCGAGCAGCGCGATGAGCATCGACAGGCCGCCGGAGATGAGGACTGCCCTCATGACGCGGCCTCCTGCCCGCCGGCGATGAGCCGGTCGCCCAGGCGCCAGAGGCCGGCGCCGTAGGAGGACTTCACCAGCACGACGTCACCGGCGCGCAGCTCCTCGTCGAGGAACCTCGCGGCGGCGTCGATGTCGTCGGCCACGGCGACCTCGTCGCCCCACGAGCCCTCGCGGTTGGCGCCGTCGCGGATGGGGCGGGCGCCCTCGCCCACAGCGATCGTGAGGGCGATGTTGAGCCGCACGGCGAGCCGCCCGATGGCGTCATGCGCCTCGCGGGCGTCCTCGCCGAGCTCGAGCATCTCCCCGAGCACGGCGATGGAACGCCTGTCGCGCCCGGCCACGACGGCCAGCGCCTTGAGCGCTGCCTGCATCGAGTCGGGGTTCGCGTTGTAGGAGTCGTCGATGACGGTGACGCCGTCGGACCGGTCCACCACGTGCATGCGGTGGGGGCTGAGGGCCTCCGCGCCGCTGAGCGACGCCGCGACCTCGGCGAGCCCGAGCCCGACCTGGAGCGCTGCGGCCGCAGCGGCGACGGCGTTGTTCGCGTGGTGCTCGCCGACGAGGCGCAGGGTGACGGGCGCCTGGCTGACGACTCCGTCGGGGCCTGGCGCCTCGAGCGTGAAGGACGCCCGGCCGGCCCGGTCGATCCGCACGCCGCGGGCCCGCACATCGGCCGCGGCGGAGGAGCCGAACGTGACGACCTGCCCCGGCGCGACGTCCGCCATGGCCCGGACGCGTGAGTCGTCCGCGTTGAGCACCGCGACGCCGTCGGGCACGAGGCCCTGGACGATCTCGGCCTTGGCCGTGGCCACCGCCTCGATGCCGCCGAACTCCCCGAGGTGCGCCGTGCCCACGACGAGCACCACGGCCACGTCGGGCGGCGCGATGCCGGTGAGGTACGTCAGGTGCCCGATCCCGCTGGCGCCCATCTCCAGCACCAGGAAGCGGGTGGACTCGTCGGCGCGCAGCACCGTGAGCGGCAGGCCGATCTCGTTGTTGAACGAGCGCTCGGGGGCGATCGTCGGGCCGGCCGCGCCGAGGATCTGCGCGAGCAGGTCCTTCGTGGTCGTCTTGCCCACCGACCCGGTCACGCCGATCACCTGCAGCCCGGCGCCGCCGGGCTCGAGGGACGCCTCGCGCAGGCGCGCCAGCACCGCGCGGGCCACATCGCCCAACGCGCGCTCCACGTCCGGCACGACGACGCACGGCAGCGCCTCGCCCTCAGGCGTGCTCAGCGGGCGGGCGGCCAGGACCAGCCCGGCCCCCGCGCGCACCGCGGCGCCGGCGAAGTCGTGGCCGTCCACGTGCTCGCCCGGCAGGGCGACGAACAACGAGCCCTCCTGGACGTCACGTGAGTCGACGACCACGGGCCCGCTGACGACGGTGGCGGGGTCGAGCGTCGCGGGGCGCAACTCTCCCCCGGTGGCGGCCGCGATCTCGGCCGCTGTCAGAGCGATCACGCGTCCTGCCCCTCGAACTCGCGCCGCGCGCGCGCCGCGGCCAGCAGCACGTCGCGGTCGTTGTACCGGTGGAACACGCCGGCGATCTCCTGGGTCGGCTCGTGACCCTTGCCCGTGATGATGATGGTGTCCTGCTCCGTCGCGATCTCGAAGGCGTCGTGGATGGCCTGGCTGCGGCTGGTCGCCTCGCGCACGTCGGCGAGGTCGGGGCGCACGCTCCGCACCCCGTCGAGGATCGCGGCGCGGATCGCCGCGGGGTCCTCGGATCGGGGGTTCTCGTCAGTGACGACGAGCACGTCCGCCAGGCGGGCGCCGATCTCTCCCATCAGCGGGCGCTTGCCCTGGTCCCGGTCGCCGTCGGAGCCGAAGACGAGGATGAGCCGGCCCGGGGTGATGGGGCGCACCGCGTCGAGCGCGAGCACCAGCGCGTCAGGGGTGTGCGCGTAGTCGACCAGCCCGAGCGGCATGCCGAAGCCCCGCTCGACGACGCGCTCCATGCGGCCGGGGATCTCCGACGCGTGCCCGACGGCGTGGATGGCGGTGGCCAAGTCGACGCCGGCGCGATGCGCGAGGACGACGGCGAGTGCCGCGTTCGACACGTTGACACGGCCTGGCAGCGGGCTCGCCGCGGCGTGCTCGACGCCGTCCGGCCCCCGCAGGGTGAACGTCGAGCCGATGCCGTCGAGGCCGATGTCCGCGGACGTCACCGCCCAGTCAGCGGTCGCCGCCACCGGCGCGCCCACGAGGGTCGACACCGACTCGACGGGGATCTGCGCCTCGGCCGCGAGCCGCTGGCCCCACGCGTCGTCGACCACGACCACGCCACGACGGGCCTGGCCGGGCGCGAACAGCCGGGACTTGTCCCGGAAGTAGCCCTCCATGTCGCCGTGGAAGTCCAGGTGGTCGCGCTGCAGGTTCGTGAAGCCGACGACGTCGAATTCCAGCCCGCCGACCCGGCCCAGCGCCAGGGCGTGCGACGAGACCTCCATCGTGCAGGCCGTCGCGCCGCGCTCGTGCATGAGCGCCAGGATCGACTGCACGACGGGCGCCTCGACGGTGGTGCGGGGGCTCTCGATGGCCTCGGGGCCGATCCGCAGCTCGACGGTGCCCATCACGCCGGTGCTCGGGTGCTGGGCGCGCAACGCGGCGTCGACGAAGTAGCTGGTGGTCGTCTTGCCGTTGGTGCCGGTGACGCCAACGGTGACGATGCCGTGTGCGGGATGGTCGTGCGCCCACGCGGCGATCGGGCCCGCGAGCGACCGGGGGTCCGGCGCCACGAGGACGGGGATCGGGGGCTGGTCGGCGGCGAGGAGCTCCGCGCCGGCCTGGTCGGTGAGGATCGCGACGGCGCCGGCCTCGACCGCCTGGGCCGCGAACGTCGCGCCGTGGACCTTGAGGCCGCCGAGGGCCACGAACAGGTCGCCAGGAAGCACGTCGCCGCTTGCGACGCTGACACCGCTGAGGGTGTCGTCCTGGCCGGGGGCGACGCCGCGGACGGACAGGTCGAACGCGGCAACGAGGTCGACGACCCGATGTGTGGCTGGGTGCTGCGGGCGCATCCGACCCTGGGGGGACGTCATAGGGAGAATCTACCCCGGTCGGGCGCCACCCCGACGCGCTGAGCGATGGCCCAGCGCGCGGTCGGGCTCGCGGAGCGGGTCACCACGTCGTCGCGTAGAGCGTCGCCGGCGCGCCGCTCGGGGCCACGCCGAGCTCGAGGAGCGCGTCGCGCGTGATGTCCCTGAACACCGGCGCCGCGACGGTCCCGCCCCACTCGGAGGTGCGCGGGTTGTGCAGCACCACGCTGACGGCGATGCGCGGCTGGTCGGCAGGCGCCACACCGATGAACGAGGCCGTGATCCCGGAGGGGTTGAACGACTGGGCGGTGCCCGTCTTGCCGGCCACCCGATAGCCCGGGATCGCGGCGGCGGAGCCGGTCCCGTCGTCCACCGCGCTCTCGAGCATGGTGAGCACCGTGTCAGCCGTCTCCTTCGAGACGACCTGGGTGGGCGCGGCTTGGGTGGACGGCGTGTACTGGCCGTCCGCCGCCGTCCATCCCTTGATGAGGTGGGGCTGCACCCGCACCCCGCCGTTGGCGATCGTGGCGAAGACCTGTGTGGCCTGCAGCGCCGTCACGGAGACACCCTGGCCGAAGAGCACCGCGTACTTGGTGCGCCCATCCCACTCGTCCACGGGGTGCAGGATGCCGCGGGACTCCCCGGGGAGCTCGACACCCGTCTTCTGGCCGAAGCCGAACTTCGCCAGGTAGTCGTATCGCACCTGCTGCGGGATCTTCTCGCCGATCATCACCGTGCCGGTGTTGGACGACTGGGCGAGCACCCCGGTGGTCGTCAGGCGCATCCCCGCATGCTCATGCGAGTCCTTGAACGTCTGGTTGTTGTCGGTCGTGTACTGGTACGGCACCTCGAAGGGGGTGAGCGGGTTCACCACACCGGTCTCGAGCGCCGCCGCCATCGTGATGACCTTGGCGGTGGACCCCGGGTCGAACACCCCGGAGATGGAGCGTGAGCCGGTGAGGTCGCCGCTGGGGCTGTTCGGGTCGAGCGCCCCCGAGTCCGCCAGCGCGAGGATCTCCCCCGTGGTGACGTCCGTGACGATCACCGAGCCGCTGTCCGCGCCCGTCGCCGCCACCTGCGCGTTGATCGCCTCCTCGGCCTTCCACTGCAGGTCGCTGAGGATCGTGAGCTGGACGGTGTCCCCCTCGACCGCGTCGGTCGAGTCCTCGTACCCGCCTGGGATCGCCTGGCCGCCGGCGCCGCGCTCCCAGACGTACGTGCCCGACGAGCCTGCGAGCTTGTCGTCGAGCACGGCCTCGAGCCCTTGGGCGCCGTCGCCCTCCGCGTTGACCCAGCCCAGCAGGTTCCCCGCCACCGACCCGTTCGGGTACACGCGGTCCAGGACCCGCTCGAACTGCACCCCGCCGATGGACAGCTTCTTGATGTCGCGCATCTGCTCGGGCAGCAGGCCCTTCTTGATGACCTTCCAGGTGCTCTCCCCGGTGAGCAGCGCGCCCAGCTCGGCCGCGTTCATGTCCAGCAGCGGCGCCAGCTTCGCGGCGGCGCCCGACGGCCCGCCGACCTTGGGGTCTGATCGGGGCTCCGACCACTCGGCCAGCTCGACCTGGTTCACCGCCAACGTGTACCGCTCGACGGAGCGCGCCAGGATGTCGCCCTTGGCGTCGGTGATCTGCCCCCGCACCGCGAGGCTCGAGTCGCGCCCGAGCCGCTGCTGCAGCGCCTCCTGGGCCACCGCCTCGCCTTGGATCCCCTGGACGTAGACGAGCCGCCCCGCGAACACCGTGAGGACTGCCAGCACCATCACGGTGAGGAATGCCTGCCTGCGGCGCGGGTCACCGGTCCGCGGCCCCTGCGGACCTCGCGGACCCCGCGGCATGCGAGGCCCGGGCGGGCCCGGAGGGCGGCCGGATCGGGCGCCTCTCACCGGCGTGCGCCCACGTGCGGGCTGCCGTGCTCCGGCAGGCGTGGCCCCACCCACAGGGCGCGGTGACGTCGACCGGGCGCCGCCTGCCGCGGCGCCACGCTGGTGCGCCTCGCGCTGCGTGGGGACGCCGGCCCGCGGCGCTCGTCCGGGCGTCGCGCGCGGTCGTGGCGTCGCCGCCGGGCTCGGAGCAGGCCGACGTGCCCCTCGGCCGGGGGCCGGGGAGCCGGACGGTGTCCTCGCCCGATCGGTCATCCGCCGGCTCCCGCACCCCCGGGGGCGCCCTGCACCGTTCCGTCGGCCAGGAAGAGCCAGGCCGTGCTCTCCGCCTTGACCATGCCGCGTGCCTGCGCGGCGTTCGCGAGCTGCTCGGGCGAGCGCAGGCGGTCGACCTGGGCGGCCAGGTCCTGCTCGCTCTGCGCGAGCCGGTAGAGCTCCATGTCGAGCGCCTGCTTCTCGAAGGCGCCGCGCGCCATCGTGGTGTTGAGCAGGAGGGCCGTGACCAGCGCCGCCACGAGGATCAGCATGCAGGCGATCACGAACGGCGCCCTCGTGCGCGCCTGGGCCGGAGCCCGGACGAGCAGCAGCCGGGGGGCGGGCTGGCTCGCCGGAGCCGGAGCCGCGGGCCGTGCCGGGCGCGGGACGGCGCGTGCCGCTGCCTGTGCGCTCATGACGATCTCCTCGATGCGCCTCGGTCTCGCAGGTGGTCAGGTGTGCCTCGGAGCCGTTCGGCGGCCCGCAGCCGCACCGACTGGGAGCGCGGGTTGCGCTCGCGCTCGGCGTCGTCCGCCTCCTCGGCGCCGCGGGTGACGAGCCGCAGGAACGGGCGGTGCGTCTCGGGCTCCACCGGCAGTCCGGGAGGCGCACTCGACGTCGCGCCGACCGCCAGCGCCCGCTTGACCAACCGGTCCTCGAGCGAGTGGTAGGCCTCGACGACGATGCGCCCGCCGACCGCCAACGCCTCGATCGACGCCGGCAACGCGCGCTCCAGCACCTCGAGCTCGCCGTTCACCTCGATGCGCAGCGCCTGGAACGTCCGCTTGGCGGGGTTGCCGCCGGTCTTGCGGGTCGCCGCGGGAATGCTCGCCCGCAGGATGTCGACCAGCTCGCCGGTGCGCGTCAGCGGCGCCGTCTCCCGCTGGGCCACGATGCGCCGGGCGATCCGCTGCGCGAACCGCTCCTCGCCGTACTCCCGCAGCACGCGGGTGAGCTCGCGCACGTCATAGGTGTTCAGGACGTCGGCGGCGGTCTGGCCCTGGGTCGCGTCCATCCGCATGTCCAGCGGCGCGTCCTGGGAGTACGAGAAGCCGCGCTCAGTCTCGTCGAGCTGCAGCGAGGACACGCCGAGGTCCATGAGGACGCCCTGCACGGCGGGGATGCCGAGCGAGGCCAGCACCTCGTTGATCTCGTCATAGATCGCGTGCACGGGGGTGAAGCGGTCGCCGAACCCGGCGAGCCGACGGCTGGCGAGCGCGAGCGCCTGCGGGTCGCGGTCCAGGCCGATGACGCGCACGTCCGGGAACCGAGCCAGCACCGCCTCGGTGTGGCCGCCCATGCCGAGCGTCGAGTCGACCATCACGGCACCCGGCGCCTCGAGTGCCGGGGCGAGCAGCTCGAGGCAGCGCTCCAGCATCACCGGCGTGTGCCGTGTCGATGCGTCATCGAGCGGCTGTCCGTCGTCGTGCTGCTGCATGGCCGTCTCCTCTCGCGTCGTCTGGCTATGCCGGCTCCCACGTGTACCTGGAGCCCCTGTGAGTGGTGGTCGGGCGGCCCCTCCGCCGTCCAACCAGATCCCCCACCGGCCCTCTGTCGCGGGGAAGTGCGACAGAGAAGACGGGAGGAGATCTCATCGGACGGGCACGAGGCCCGGTGGAAAAGGTCGGGGCGGTCAGGTCGGCATGGTCAGAAGGGGCCGTTCGGGAAGACCTCCTCAGCCGTCTCGGCGTAGCCGGCCTCCTGCTCGGCGAGGTACGTCTCCCACGCCTCGAGGTCCCACACCTCGACACGCGAGCCGGCGCCGATCACCGCGACCTCGCGGTCCAGGCCCGCATACGTGCGCAGCATCGGCGGGATCGAGATGCGCCCCTGCTTGTCGGGAAGCTCGTCGCTGGCCCCGGACAGGAACACGCGCAGGTAGTCCCGGGCCTGCTTGCTCGTCACCGGCGCCTGCCGGATCTGGTCGTGCATGCGCCGGAACTCGTCCATGGGCAGCAGGAAGAGGCACCGCTCCTGCCCACGCGTCATGACCAGGCCCGGCGCCAGTTGCGCGCGGAACTTGGCCGGCAGGATCAGCCGCCCCTTGTCGTCGAGCCGGGGCGTGTACGTGCCGAGGAAGGGCGCTGAGGAGCCGAAGCCGCTGAAGGTCGACTCGATGCTCACCGCCGCCCCCTCTGCTCCCCGCCGGCTCGCGTTCCACGTCTCTCATCCAGTCCTCACCAAGTGCCTCCACGGTACTCCACTTCCCTCCACCTGCAACCGCTAGCGGACACGTTTCACCCGTGTTGCTTGACAAAACCGCAGGTCAGAGCGGTGGGGCGAGGTGGAGGGCTACAACGCACCCCGGGCGCGTGGGAAGCGCATCGTCGAACACGCCCACCGTCAGGCGCGACCGTTTATGGTGGTTCCTCCACCCGCAACCGGAGAAACCGGACGCCCTCCGAGTGGTCGCACGACGCGACGAAGAGGAACGTGGGGGGAAGTGGGGGCCCGCGGCGCCGCGTTCGTCAGATTCACCTGGACGGAGCACGTCTTGCGCGCGCCCGCACGTAGGCTCGTGCCCCCATCCGCAGAAGGAGTCCCCATGCTTCAGGCTGTGCCCTCGACCTCGGAGCTCGCTGAGCTGGTCGAGACGACCAACCAGATCCGCGGGGGGATCGAGACGGTCGTCACCGGACGGTCCGAGATCGTCGGGATCACGGTGGCCGTCCTGCTCGCCGAGGGCCACCTGCTGTTGGAGGACGTGCCCGGCGTCGGCAAGACGACGCTGGCCAAGGCACTGGCCCGCACCATCGACTGCAGCGTGGGGCGCATCCAGTTCACGCCAGACCTGCTGCCCAGCGACCTCACCGGCGTCAACATCTACCGGAGCCAGACCCACGAGTTCGAGTTCCGGCCCGGGCCGCTCTTCGCGCACATCGTCATCGGCGACGAGATCAACCGCGCCTCCCCCAAGACCCAGTCCGCGCTCCTGGAGTGCATGCAGGAGACCCAGGCGACCGTCGACGGGTCGACCTACCCGCTGCCGCGCCCGTTCCTGGTCATCGCCACCCAGAACCCCGTCGAGATGGAGGGGACCTATCCCCTGCCCGAGGCGCAGCGCGACCGCTTCATGGCGCGGCTCACCGTCGGCTACCCGAGCCTCGACGCCGAGCTCGACATGCTCGACCTGCAGGAGACGTCCGACCCGCTCGCGGCCCTGCGCCCCGTGACCGACGCCGCGCAGGTCGCCCGCCACGTCAACACCGCGCGCCGGCTGTACGCCGCGCCCGGGATCAAGCGGTACGTGATCGACCTGGTGACCGCCACCCGCGAGGACCAGGGCCTCCGGCTGGGCGCCTCGCCCCGCGCCTCGATCCAGCTGCTGCGCGCCGCCAAGGCGCTCGCCGCGATGTCCGGCCGTGACCATGTGCTCCCGGACGACGTCCAGCAGCTCGCCGAGCCCGTGCTGGCCCACCGGCTGATCGCCAGCACCGAGGCCCGGCTATCCGGGCGCTCGACGAGCGACGTCGTCCAGGACATCGTGGCGCGCATCCCGCTGCCGTCGTCGAGCGCGGTCCCGCGCGAACGGCGGGCGTCCGGCTGATGCGTCCGCGTCTGACCCACCGCGGCATCGGCCTCGGCGTGGCCGGCGCCAGGGGGGTCGGGCTCGGCATCGGGCTCGGCGCCATCGGCCTGGTGCAGATCGGCGCGCTGACCCTCCTGCTGGTGATCGGCGCGTTCGCCGCGACGGCCCTGCGGGACCCCGGACGGGGCCGGCACCGCCTGCGCGTGCACCGCCACGTGCAGCCGAGCCCTGTCCACGCCGGCGCCACCGCGCATGTCAGCGTCGAGGTCGTCGCGGACAACCTGGCCGGCAGGGTGCGCCTGAACGGCCTGCGCCTCGGCGAGCAGGCCTCCGCCGAGCTGTCCGGCGGACGGCCGCTGCGCGCCCGGGTGGTGCGCACCGAGCGGTCGGTGGGGCTGGCGTACCCGGTGCTCGCCGCCCGGCGCGGCCGCTGGGCTCTCGGACCGCTCATCGTGACCCGCCACGATCCGTTCGGCGTGGTCCGAGCCAGCTCCGCGCTGGGCGAGCGCGCCGACATCGCCGTCTGGCCGGCCGTGACGCAGCTGCCGGTGCCGCGCGGGATCCTCGTCGCGGAGCCGGACCGCATCGCCCTCGGCGCCCGCAGCCCGTCGACGGACGACTCCGCGCTGCGGGAGTACCAGCTCGGCGACGACCTGCGGCGCGTGCACTGGCGCAGCAGCGCCCGCCGCGGCGAGCTCGTCGTCCGCTCCGACGAGCGCGCCGGCATGCGGCCCGTGACCGTGCTCCTCGACCTGCCCCAAGAAGCAGAGTCGCTCGAGTGGACCATCTCGCTCGGCACATCGATGGCCCTGGCCATGCTCGACGCCGGCCACCCCGTCCGGCTGCTCGGGCCGCCCTCTGCGGCTGGCCCCCTGTCAACGGACGGCGCCCACGCCCGCCCGGGCCACTCAGCGCGCACCGAGCTCCTCGACCGGATGATCGACGTGCAGGCCCCCGAGTCGTCGGAGGCCGAGGACCAGCTCCTCACCGCGGTGCGCCTGCACCTCGGCAGCCACAGCGGGAGCGAGATCGTCGTGGCGCTCGTGGGCCCGCTGAGCCCGCCCACCCGCACCGCCCTCGCCCAGCTGGCCCGCTGAGCCCGCCCACCCGCACCGCCCTCGCCCAGCTGGCCACCGGCGCCCAGGGCTGGGCCATGGTCCGGTCCGACCCGGCCTGGTCCGTCAACGAGCGGCATGAGGCCGAGCGGACGGTCAGCCATCTGCGCAGGCTGGGCTGGCGGGCCTGCTCCGTCCAGCCCGGCGACGACCTCACGGAGAGCTGGACGCGGATGCTGGGAGCACGCCCATGAGGGGCCCCCGCGAGGAGCCCGTCGCCCTGCGCGGCGCACGCGGACTGCTCGCCTCCGCCCTGGTCGGCACGGCCACCTGCGGTGGGCTGCTCGCCGTGCGACAGCTCATCGCGCCGGGATCGTGGCTCGGGGCCGCGCTCCTGGTCGTCATCCTGCTCACCGCGCTGACCGCCGGAGTGCGCGCCGTGTCCCGGCGTTGGTGGGCGCCCACCGTGGTCGGCGCCCTCGCGACCATGGTCGGCGTCCTCATCGCCTTCGGCGCGCCTCCTGGCGCCCTGCGGCTCCTCCCCGACATGGATTCCGTCGACCGGCTCATCGCGATGACCCGCGTCGCCCTCGACCTGGTCAACTCCTCCTTCGTTCCGTTGCAGTCGTCCCGGCCCATCGTGCTGCTGGTGGTCGTCGGCGCGGCACTCCTCCTGCTCGGCGTCGACCTCGTCGCGCTCGGCCTCGGCGCGCCGGCTTGGTCGGGCCTGGTGCTGCTCATCGTGTGGATCCCCGGGATCGTCCTCGGCACGCCCGCCTCGGGGTTGGCGCTGGCGGTCCCAGCCGTGCCCTCCCTGCGGCTACTGGCCCTGTCGGTCGCGCCCGCCACCGCCGGTCCCGGAACCGCGCGGCGCGCCGGCTGGACGGTTGCCGCGGCCGGTGGCATCGCGGCCGTCGCGATCGTCGTCGGCCCGCTGGTCGCGCCCGTGCCGGGGTGGGCGGCGCTCGAGCTCCCCCGATGGGGCTCAGGCTCCGTGGGGCCGGTGCGCCTCAACGACTCGCTGGACATGCGCGACAGCCTCGGCCCCCGTTCCGAGCAGATCGTCCTGCGCTACACCGTCGAGGAGGCGTCAGACAGCGCGCCCGCGGCCGACACGTCAGGCCTGGCCCGGCCGACGCTCCTCGCCGACGCCAAGACGATCGGCCCGCTACGCGCCTTCACCATGCGCGACTTCGACGGGCGGACGTGGGCGCGCGGCGACTCCACGGACCTCGAGACCTGGGACCCGGAGACCCTCCTCAGCCCGGACCCCAGCACGCACGGCGACGCGCCCGACCCCTCCGAAGGGCTCCTCGCCTCCGTGCACGTCGTGGTTGGCGGGCTGCGGGAGGATCGGCTGCCAGTGAGCACCTTCGCCCGCACGCTGGACATCGCCGGGGAGTGGTTCTACGACGCCGAGAATGACCAGGTGGTCGGCGACCGGAGCACGCGCAACGGCCTGGGCTACTCGATGACGGTGCAGGTGCCCGAGCTCACAGCGGACACCCTGCGCGCCTCGTCGCCAGCCAGCGCCCCCGCCCTCGACCCGTATCTGACGGTGCCGGACACCGAGCACGCGCAGGACGTCGCCGACCTCGCCGCCG
This sequence comes from Cellulomonas timonensis, assembly GCF_900046455.1. Classification (GTDB taxonomy): domain Bacteria; phylum Actinomycetota; class Actinomycetes; order Actinomycetales; family Cellulomonadaceae; genus Cellulomonas_A; species Cellulomonas_A timonensis. Next base: position 259,311 of record NZ_FCOT01000008.1, on the reverse strand, counting down.
AGGTCGCCGCCGGAGCCACCGGGGCGTTCGAGCAGGCGATGGCGCTCCAGACCTGGTTCCGGAACCCGCAGAACTTCGTCTACGACACGCGCGTCGAGCCGGCGACGTCCTCGGACTCGGTGTGGGACTTCCTGGAGAGCAAGCGCGGATACTGCGTGCAGTACGCGACCTCCATGGCGATCATGGCGCGCACCCTCGGCATCCCCGCCCGGGTGGGCGTGGGCTTCCTCCCCGGAACCCTCGCTGCCGACGACGAGTACGTGATCACCGGACGGCAGTCGCACGCGTGGCCCGAGCTCTACTTCCCGAGCGCGGGATGGGTGCGGTTCGAGCCGACGCCGGCCGTGCAGACGGGGACTCCTCCGCGCTGGAGCGACCCCCTCGTCGTGACGCCGGCGACTGCGGCGCCGACCGCCGAGCCCGTGGCCCCGTCCGCGCCAGCCCCCACCGCGAGCAGCACCACGGCGCCGCGCGCAGCGGTGCCCGCCCCCGACGTCGACGAGGCCGAGATCCCCCGTGCGCTGGTGGCCCCGGTCGCCGGCATCCTGCTCGCGCTCCTGCTGGGCGCCGTGGTGATGCTGCGTCGCCGCGCGGCGCGCGTCTCCCATCTCACGGCCGAGGACGCCTGGGGGTGGCTGCGCGGACGGCTGCGTCGCGCGCACATCACCTGGTCGGACGCGCGGACCCCGCGTCAGGCCGCGGCGCTGATCCGGGCTCGGGCGGAGCAACTGCGCGGCGAGCCGCTCGACGACGCCGCCGACGACGCGCTGACCCGGCTCACCGAGGCGGTGGAGCGGGGCCGTTACGCTCCCCACCCGACGCAGGAGCCGACCGACGATGTGCGCCAGTGGGCGCATGCGGTACTTGAGGGTGTGCGCTCTGGGCTCGACCGTGGGAGCCCGGCGGAACGGCTCGAGGCCGACGCTGGCGGAACGGGCCGCGCTGGCTGAGACAGCCAGAGGCCGACGGCGAGACCGCTGAGGTCAGACCCCGAGACTGATGGGGCCAGACGGCGAGACCGCTGAGTTCAGCGGCCGCCCTGGTCGCGCCGATGCTGCCACCGCTCCTCGAGGCGGGACATGAAGCCCGCCTGCCGGCGCGGGGTGCTGGCCGACTTCGCCTTCGTGGCGGTGGCGGCGCCCGCGGACTCCTTGGAGGATCCTTGGGAGAAGCCGAAAGCCACAGCGCCGAACATGATCACGAAGCCGAGGACGCCGATCCAGGCGAGCCGCGTGGCCGCACCCGCGACCAGCATGAGAAGACCGGCGATGGCCACCGCGCTCGCGAGGACGTAGCGGCCCACAGGCCGCCGGCCTCGTGACGCCAGAGTGTTCGCGAGCCTGGGGTCGTCAGATGTGAGCTGCCGCTCCATCTGTTCCAGTACGCGCTGCTCGTACTCGGACAGAGGCATTACTACCCCCGTACTCCCCCGTAGAGACATCTTTCGACAAGGATAGGTCCCCAGACACGAAGTCGGTAGTCGAGTCCCGCCGTCGTGGAGGGGGAATCGACCCCACGGCGATGGCAGACCGCCCGAAACGGCCTCGAACTAGGTCCATCGCCCGCTCCGCGTCACGGCGCGCTGTGCTGTTCTCGGCGACGGCCTCGTCGAGTGTCGGCTGCCGGACCGTCGAGACGGCGGGGCTCAACCCCTCGGCGCGCACCCCGACGAGCCGCACGGGCAGGCCGCCCAGGTCGACGCCCGCCAGGAGTGCACGGGTCGCGAGGTAGATCTCCCGCGCGATGTCAGTGGGCGTGGCGAGCGTGCGCGAGCGGGTGAGCGTGCGGAAGTCCGAGGTGCGGACCTTGAGGCTCACGGTGCGGGCGACCAGTTGGTGCGCCCGCAGGCGACCGGCGCATCGGTCGGCGAGCTCGAGCACCTTGGCCTCCACCACCGCCAGGTCGTGGACGTCCACGTCGAACGTCTCCTCCGCCCCGATGCTCTTCTCCTCCCGTCCCGGCTGGACGGGCCGGGGGTCCCTCCCCCAGGCGAGGTCGTGCAGGTGCGCGCCCGCCACCTTGCCCACCGCACGCTGAATGGTCTGGACGTCGCTGTCCGCGAGCTCGGCGACGGTGCGCACGCCCCAGCGGGCCAGCGCGGCCTCGGTCGCCTCGCCCACACCCCACAGCGCACCGACCGGCAGGGTGCGCAGGTAGTCGACGGCGGCGGCCTTGGGCACCAGCAGGACGCCGTCTGGCTTCGCGTGCCCTGACGCCAGCTTCGCGACGAACTTCGTGGCCGCGATGCCCACCGAGCACGTGATGCCGAACTCGGCGCGGACGTCGCGACGGATCTGCGCGGCGATGTGGGTCGGCGGTCCCAGCCGACGACGCGCGCCGGAGACGTCGAGGAACGCCTCATCGACGCTCACCTGCTCCACCAGCGTCGTCACGTCGCGCAGGATGCGCATGACCCCCTCGGAGACGGCGGTGTACGCCTTGTGCTCGGGCGGGATGATGACGGCCTGCGGGCACATCCGCCGTGCCACGGACATCGGCATGGCCGAGTGGACGCCGAACGCGCGCGCCTCGTAGGTGGCCGCGAGCACCACCCCGCGCTGCTCGCCACCGACCACGACGGGCAGCCCCCGCAGATGCGGACGGCGGGCCAACTCCACCGAGGCGAAGAAGGCATCCATGTCGACGTGCAGGATGGACGCGCCCTCCTCGTCGTCGCCCCAGTCTCGGCGCCCGCTGGGGCGCGGCCCGCGGCTCATGACGCGCGCGCGGCCAGCACGGAGGCCCCCAGTGCGTCGGCAGAGCCAGCCTCGGCCTCGACGAGCGCGCGCACCGCGTCGAGGAAGTCCTCGGCGGCGCAGACCGCCTGCTCGGCCCGCGCCGGGCTCACGATGTCGAAGCGGCCCGCCTCGACCGCCGACCGCAGCGAGGCGCCCGCGGCGAAGTACCCGCTCCAACGCTGCACCTCGGGGGCCATGACGTCCAGCATCTCCCACACCGTCCGGGGCGCCCGGCGGCCGCCCGGGCGACCCCGTGCCGCGAGCAGCCCAGCGCCGGCACGCACCGCCGCGAGGTGGGCGTGCGAGAACCGCTCCCATGGCTCGGAGGAGAACTGGGCGGCCAGCAGCTCGGCGTCCGCGCGCTGGAGCAGCCCATCGGCCGGCCCTGCGAGACCGCCCGAGAGACGGGATCGGATGGCGTTCATCGCGGCCGCACCTCCTTCTCTGCTCACCCTCAGTATCGAACACCTGTTCGACGCCCGTCAACCCGTACCGTGGTCCTGTGGCTTCCCGCGACCGCTCGGGGCGACGACCCCCACCATCCCACCGCCCACCGACACACACCCGCTGGCCCGACGGCCCTGTCCGCATCCCGCCCGGCACGGTCGAGCTCGTGCGGACGGCCGACGACCCCTCCGGCGTGACCGTGCTGGTCAACGGGGTGCCGAGCTCGCATCTGGACCTCGAGGACCCGTCAAGGCTGTCCTTCGAGTACATGCAGCAGATGGCAGTGCTGCTCGGCCATGCCGCCCCGCCCGGCGAGCCACTGGCCGTTGTCCACCTCGGCGCGGCGGGCTGCGCCCCCGCCCGGCACGTCCCCGCCAGTCGGCCCGGGTCCCGGCAGATCGCCGTCGAGCTCGACACCGCCCTCCCGGAGCTGGTCCGCACCTGGTTCGACCTGCCGCGCGCGCCGGCCCTGCGGATCCGCGCGGGAGACGCCCGGGCACAGCTCGAGGCGATGGCCGACGCGTCAGCCGACGTCGTCGTGCGGGACGTGTTCTCCGGCGACCGCACACCCGAGCACGTGACCACCGTGGAGTTCGCCCGGGAGGTCGCGCGCGTGCTGCGGCCCGGAGGCCTCTACCTGGCCAACTGCGCCGACCGGCCGCCGCTCGCCCTGGCGCGCTCCGAGGCCGCGACCCTGCGTGCGGTGTTCGGCCACCTGGGGGTGGTGGCGGAGCCGGGCCTGCTTCGCGGACGCGGGTACGGGAACGTCGTGCTCGCGGCGACCGGCGACGCGTCACTGCTGGCCTCGGCCCAGGTGGAGCGCGAGGTGCGGTCGCTGCCAGCGCCCGCCCGCATGCTGCATGGCTCCGAGCTGCACGCGTTCGTGGGCTCGGCGCGCGCGCTCGGCGATCCCCCCGGCGCCACGGCTGCGACGCCGGGCGCTGAGCGCGCATGACCGGCAACGCGACAAGGCCGCACCCCGAAGGGCACGGCCTTGTCAATGCGCGCGGGACCCTGGCCTCGACAGCCGGGGACTCAGCGAGCGCAGGTGATCAGAGCGGGCGGACCTGCTCCGCCTGGGGGCCCTTCGGGCCCTGCGTGATCTCGAACTCGACGCGCTGACCCTCCTCGAGGGAGCGGTAGCCCTGCGAGTCGATCGCGGAGTAGTGGACGAAGACGTCTGCGCCGCCGCCGTCCTGGGCGATGAACCCGTAGCCCTTCTCAGCGTTGAACCACTTGACAGCACCCTGTGCCATGTTTCCTGTCCTTCTGTTCCAACCGGTGACGACGCCTGGCCCAGCGCCCTGCGTCGTGCCGCAATGCCTTGTCCCGCGTCCTGCACCGGGCAGACCAGCCGGTCGGCTGGGGGGTGCCACTCGCTGATGGAGCGGCGCCGGTCGAGCGTCAGTACGTCACTGCAACGATCGCGATCCTCTCACGACGGCCCTGCGGGCGCCACGGTTTGTGACCCGATGTGCCCCCAGTTCGACAACGATCCGATCACGGTCCACGACGCCCTCGGCAGCACCCCTGCCAGCCCATCCGCGACCCCAGCCGCCCGCACTGCGCGGCGCTCAGGACGAGGGGCCGTCCTCGGTGTGCTCCGCGAGGAACCGCTCGAACTCCGCGCCGAGCTCGTCGGCGGTGGGGAGCTGGGAGGTCTCGGCCAGCAGCCCGGGACGCCCGGCGCTCCGCGTGAAGGCGTCGTACTGCTCCTCCAGCGCGTGCACCACCGCGGCGACCTCCGCCGAGTCGCCGACCTGGCGCTCGATCTCGGCGGCCGTCTCGTCGGCGGCCTCGGCCAGCGCGCCGAGCCGCAGGTCCAGGCCGGTGGCCCGCTCCACATGCTCCAGTGCGATCTTGCTCGCCTGGGGGAACGCCGACTGCGCCAGATAGTGCGGCACGTGGACCGCGAAGCCCATCGCGTCATGGCCCCACTCCCCCAGCCGCATCTCCAGCACGGCTGAGGCGCTGGCCGGCACCTGCACGGTGCCGAACCACGACGGGTGGTCCGCGACCAGCTCCGGGCGGGTGGCGTGCGCGGTGGCGGTCAGGGGCCGGGTGTGCGGCACCCCCATCGGGATGCCGTGCAGCCCGACGGTCAGCGGCACGGCGAACCGCTCGACGATCTGGCGGACCGCGGCGATGAACCGCTCCCACTGCACATCCGGCTCGGAGCCGTGCAGCAGCAGGAACGGCGCGCCCTCGGCGTCGCGGACCAGGTCCACCGCCAACGACGGCGCGTCGTACTCGGTCCAGGCGCTCGAGTCGAACGTCATGGTCGGTCGACGCGACCGGTAGTCGATGAGCTGGTCGACGTCGAACGTCGCGAGCCGAGTGGTGGTGAGGGACTCGGTCAGGTGCTCAGCAGCCTTGCGGCCGGCGGCGCCGGCGTCCACGAAGCCCTGCAGGGCGTGCACCAGCACAGGTCCGGAGCCGAGCGCGGCGCGCGCGGTCACCTCGGCGGCGACCACAGGGTCCACGTCGTAGATCTCGCTCGGGTCGAGCATGGGTCCTCACTCTCGTGCCGACATCGGGCAGCGCATGCGCTGCTGCCCACCTGGTCAACACCCGAGGGCGCGCGTGTCTTCCCGTGCGCCCAGATCGTCTCGGCGCGTGGTCACACGGCCCTGGCGCAGGTCACAGACGGATCAGCGGCCGGGAAGCCGGACGACAGTGACGAAGAACTCGTCGATCTGGCGCACGACCTCGATGAAGCGGTCGAAGTCCACGGGCTTGGTCACGTACGCGTTCGCGTGGAGCGAGTAGCTGCGGACGACGTCCTCCTCCGCCTCCGAGGTGGTCAGCACGACCACCGGGATCGAGCGGAGGCGCTCGTCCTGCTTCAGCGCCTGCAGGACCTCGCGGCCGTCCATCCGCGGCAGGTTGAGGTCGAGCAGGATCAGGTCCGGCGTGGTGGCGTTGGCGTACTCACCCTCCTTGCGGAGGTACTCGAGCGCGCTCACCCCGTCGGAGACGACGGACAGGCGGTTCGTCACCTTGTTGTCCGCGAACGCCTCGCGCGTCATCAGGACATCGCCCGGGTCGTCCTCCACGAGCAGGACGTCGATGTCTTTGTGCGAGTTCGGCACTCGTTCTCCTCAGCCCTTGTGCGACCAGGGTTGGTCAGTTGTCGCTGGCCGGCGTGGCCGGCAGCGTCCAGCGGATGCTGGCGCCGACGTCCTGCGCCGGGTCGATCCAAATGCGACCGCCATGGAATTCGACGATCTTCTTGCAGAGCGCCAGGCCGATCCCGGTGCCCTCGTAAACGTCCTTCGGGTGCAACCGCTGGAAGATCAGGAACACACGCTCCGCGTACTGCGGATCGATGCCGATCCCGTTGTCGGTGCACCGAAGCTCCCAGGAGTCTCCCACCTCGTGGGCGGTGATCTGAATCTGCGGCACACGGTCCGGGTGGCGGAACTTCACGGCGTTGCCGATGAGGTTCTGCAGGAGCTGCACCAGGAGCGCGCGCTCGCCCATCACGACCGGCAGCGCGCCGACGGTGATCTGCGCCTGCGCGTCCGCGACGGCCTCGTCGAGGTTGTCGACAGCCTGCGCGAGCGCGTCGGCCAGGTCGACGGGCTCCTGCACTCCGCCACCGCGCCCCGCGCGGGAGAACCCGAGCAAGTCCTGGATGAGCTGCTGCATGCGCTTGGCGCCGTCGACGGCGAAGCCGATGTACTCGTCCGCCCGGTCGTCGAGCTGGCCGCCGTAGCGCTTCTGCAGGAGCTGCGTGAAGCTCGCCACCTTGCGCAGCGGCTCCTGCAGGTCATGCGAGGCGACGTAGGCGAACTGCTCGAGGTCGCGGTTGGAGCGCCGCAACTCCTCGGCCTGCTCGGTGAGGCGCTCATGCGCCTGCGCGACCTCGCGGGAGGACTCCTCGAGAGCGCTGAGCTGGTCGACGAGGGTGCGGCGCATCCGCTCCATGTCGAGGGCGAGGCCGGCGATCTCCCCCGGGCCGGTGACGACCACAGGGTGGGACAGGTCGCCCGAGCTGACCGCGCGGGCGTCGGCGGCCAGCGCTGCGACCGGCGCGGTGATCCACCGGCGCAGCAGCACCCACAAGGTGACGCCGACCGCGAGCGCGGCGAGCACCAGCACGACGACTGCCGCCGAGAGGATGGTCGTCCAGTTGGCGAGCTCGTCGCCTGTCGCGTCGCGGAGCTCCCGCAACTCGACCAGGTACGACTCGACACCCGATCGCGCCTCGTCGAACAGCGTCCGCCCGGCCTCGATCTGCTCGGGCGTCACGGACTCGACGCCCTCGGCGGCGACCTGATCGATGAGCGGCTCGGCGAACTCCTCCTGCCAACGGACGGCGGCGTCTGCCGCGATGCGCGCGGCGCGGGATGCCTCGTCGGGGAATCCGCGCGCCTCGGAGTCCTCCGCCAGCGACGCGAACGTCGTCGCGGAGTCGGCGGCCCGCTCGAAGGGCTCGAGCGTGACCTCGTCTCCGGTGAGCGCGTAGCCGCGCACGGCCGTCTCCGCGTCGACCATGCGGACGTAGGCGCCGTCCGCGCGGGTGATCGCGTCGAAGTGGACGACCGTCACCTTGTCCTGCAGCTCGACCACGCGGGTGAGCGCGAGGCCGGCGCCCCCGACGACCAGCCCGAGCAGCACCCCGGCGGCCACCAACATCTGGCCGAGCCGAGACCGCAGGGTCGTGGAGCCGGCCGCGAGCGCGAGCGCGGGGCTCATGCGCCCCACCCGACCACGACGAGCGCCGCGTCGTCGACGAGCTCGCCGCCGTGCAGGGCGCGCACGTCGTGCAGCACGTCGGTGACCAGGTCGCCGGGGCCACGGGCCAGGGCTGCGTCGACGAGCCTGAGCAGGCCCTCCTTGCCGATCCGGTCCGAGCTCTCGCGGATGGTCGCCTCCAGCACTCCGTCGGTGTACATCATCAGCCGCCATCGGGGGCCGAGCTCGAGCCGGAGCGGGAGCCAACCACCCGAGACGGGAATGCCCAGCGCCCTCCCCCGGGCCGTCGACGGGAGGAGCCGGCTGCGGTCGCCGATGAGCAGCGGGACGGGATGGCCCGCCAGGTACAGGTCCGCGCTGGCCCGGTCGGGCGCCACCTCGAGCATCGAGACGGTGGTGAAGACCTCCGGCCGGGACCGCTCGGCCTCGAGCACGCGCTCGAGCAGGGGCAGGATCTCCGCGGCGGCGGCGTCGGCGAGCACGAGGGTGCGCCACGCCGTGCGCAGGGTCGCCCCCAGCGCCGCCTCGTCGGGCCCGTGCCCGCACACGTCGCCCACGAGGGCGAGCACGCTGCCGTCGGGACGCTCGACGACGTCGTAGAAGTCCCCTCCGAGCAGCCCGTCACGGCCTGCGCGGTACCCGACGCTGACCTCGAGCCGCTCATCCCGCACGGCCGGCGTGGGCAGCAGGGCCCGCTCGAGCCGGTTCGTCTCCTCCGCGCGCACCAGGCTCCGGTACAGCGCGCGGTCGGACGCCTCCAGACGCCGGCGCTGCACGGCGTAGCGCACAGAGCGGCCGACCGTCTCGCTGTCCGCCTCGCCCTTGACGAGGTAGTCCTGCGCGCCGGCGGCGACCGCGGCGAGGCCGACGTCGCTGCCGGCAAGGCCCGTCAGCACCACGACAGCGGGGGCGCCGGCGGCGAGCAGGCGCTGCAGAGCGCCCAGCCCCATCGCGTCGGGCAGGCCGAGGTCGAGGAGCACGCAGTCGGCGTCGAGCCGCTCCATCGCCTCGTCGAGGGTCCGGGCGCGGACGATCGACGCGTCCAGCCCCGCGTCGCGCAGGCCCTCTTCGACGAGCAGCGCGTCCCCGTCGTCGTCCTCGACGAGCAGCACACGGAAGGCCCCGTCGTTCGCCGCCCGGACGGACGGCGCCCACGCGACGGGCGACGCCGGTGCTATGTCTGTCACGGGGGTCCTCTCGTCGATGCGTCCGCCCCGCAGCGTAGAGCCCCGCCATGGGAACCGCCTGAGCGAGTCGGACATCCAGCGCGATGCGGACATCGGCTGCTGTGCCGGATAATGGACGGCTGCCTGCGTCACCATCTGTGCGGGCGACGGGGTGTCGGAACGGACAGGGCGGTGGATGTGGCGGGCATCGAGTCGGAGCTGCGTGACGAGCAGGAGACGGTCGACAGGCTCTATGGCCGGTTGGACGCCCTCCGGGACCAGACCCGCGAACGACTGGTGGACGTCCGGCGGCACGGCCCCTCGGGCTCACCGCAGAACCGCAGCGAGCGCGACGCCTTCGCGACGCTCTACGAGGACCGGCTCGCCCAGCTCGAGTCGGTGGAGGAGCGCCTGGCCTTCGGCCGGCTCGACCTCACCGACGGCGCGCGCCGCTACATCGGGCGCATCGGGCTGACGGACGAGGAGCACGCCTCGATGCTCACGGACTGGCGCGCGCCCGCGGCGCAGGCCTTCTACCGCGCGACGGCGGCGCGGCCGGACGACGTGGTGCGGCGACGGCACCTGGTGACGCGGGGCCGCTCGGTCACCGGTGTCGAGGACGAGGTGCTGGACCTGGACCACCTCGCCGAGGACGCCGACGGCACGGTGTCCGTGGCGAGCCTGTCCGGCGAGGGCGCGCTGCTGGCGTCGCTGGCCGCCGGGCGCACGGGGCACATGGCGGACATCGTCGCCACGATCCAGGCGGAGCAGGACGCGATCATCCGCTCGGAGCTGCAGGGCTCCCTCGTGGTGCAGGGCGGGCCTGGCACCGGCAAGACGGCTGTGGCCCTGCACCGCGCCGCCTACCTGCTGTACGCCCACCGGCGCCTGCTCGAGCGCTCCGGGGTGCTGCTCGTCGGCCCCAGCCGGACGTTCCTGCGCTACATCGACCAGGTGCTCCCCTCGCTCGGGGAGACCGGCGTGGTCACGTCCACCATCGCGGAGCTGTTCCCAGGCGTCGTCGCGCCCGGCGTCGAGGACGACCGGGTGAGCGAGATCAAGGGCCGCGCCGTGTGGGCCCGCATCATCGAGCGCGCGGTGCGCCAGCGTGAGCGGACGCCCCGCGAGGCCACCGAGATCTCGGTGGACGGCCGGATCGTCGTCGTCGAGCCGTCGCACGTCGCGTCGGCCATCGCCCGCGCGCGGCGCGGCAACCGCCCCCACAACCTGGCCCGCACGTCGTTCGTGCGGGACATGCTCTCGCGCCTCGCCGACCAGTACATCGCGCAGCTCGGGTCGCCGCTGGCGCCCGAGGACCGCGCGGAGATCGTCGAGGAGCTGCGCACGACACGCGAGGTGCGGATCGCCCTCAACCTGGCGTGGATGCCGCTCACCCCGCAGGGCCTGGTGCGCGACTTGTTCAGCAAGCCGCACCGGCTCGACGCGGCGGCGCCCGAGTTGTCCAGGCACGAGCGCCGCCTCCTGCAGCGCTCCCCCGACGCCGACTGGACCGCCGCGGACGTCCCGCTGCTCGACGAGGCCGCGGAGCTGCTCGGTGAGGACGACCAGGCGGCCCGCGCCCAGGCCCGGGCGGACGCCGTGCGCCGCGACGCGGAGCTCGACTACGCGCGCCGGGTGCTGCAGTCCAGCGGGAGCGACGGCCTGGTCTCCGCCGAGATGCTCGCAGACCGGTTCGCCGCCACGGGCCCCCGCCTGACCACCGCCGAGCGCGCCGCCGCCGACCGGACGTGGACGTACGGCCATGTGGTGGTCGACGAGGCTCAGGAGCTGTCCTCCATGGCGTGGCGGATGCTGCTGCGCCGGGTGCCGACCCGGTCGATGACCATCGTCGGCGACGTCGCGCAGACGAGCTCGACGGCAGGGGCGCGCAGCTGGCAGACGATGCTCGACCCGCTGCTGCGCTCGTCGTGGCGGCTGTCCGAGTTGACGGTCAACTACCGCACGCCCGCCGAGGTGGCCGATGCCGCGCAGCGCGTCGCCGTGGCGGCCGGCCTGCCGGTGAGCCCGCTGACGTCGGCGCGCCGCGTGCCTGGGGCCCTGGCTGTCGAGCGCGTGCCACGCGCCGACCTCGCCGACGCGGCGGCCCGGCATGTGCGCCACTGGGTCGACGAGCTCGCGGCGGGCGCGTCGGGTGGGCGCGTGGCGGTGGTCGGCGAGCCCGGGCTGCTGGCGGAGGCGGGCGAGGCCCTGCGCGCGCGCGGCCTCGCCGAGGCGCTGGGCCCGCGCGTGACCGGCGCCGGGGGCGCCACCCTCGACGCCCCCGTGTCCTTGCTCACCCCACGCGAGAGCAAGGGCCTGGAGTTCGACGTCGTGGTGCTGCTGGAGCCGTCGCAGGTCCTGGCGGCCAGCGCGGGTGATTTGTACGTGGCGATGACGCGCCCCACACGCGCGCTGCGCGTGCTCCACAGCGCGCCGCTCCCCGCTGGCCTGGTCTCCGATCCGGCCTGAGCGCCGTCCGCCCGCCGCGCGGCCGAGAGCCGGCCGTCCGTGTCCGAGGGACGGGACCGGCTTGGGGTCTCGCGGCGCGGAGGCGCACCATAGGGGCGTGCTGCGCGCCCTTCTCCTTGAGAACCTCCATCCCCAGGCCAAGTCGATCCTCGAAGACGCCGGGTTCGAGGTGACCACCCGCACCGGCGCCCTGGACGAGTCCGAGCTCGTCGAGGCGCTCCAGGGTGTCCACATCCTCGGCATCCGGTCCAAGACGCACGTCTCCGCGGCGGTGCTCGAGCAGGCCCCCGACCTCGTGGCGATCGGGGCCTACTGCATCGGCACCAACCAGATCGACCTGGCGGCCGCCGCGTCGCGCGGCGTGGCGACGTTCAACGCGCCCTTCTCGAACACGCGCTCGGTGGTCGAGGTGGCGATCGCGGAGATCATCGCCCTCACCCGCCGCCTCACCGAGTTCGACCGCTCCATGCACGACGGGGTGTGGAACAAGTCGGCGACGGGCGCGCACGAGGTCCGCGGCCGGACGCTCGGCATCGTCGGCTACGGCAACATCGGCACCCAGCTGTCGGTCCTCGCCGAGAACCTGGGCATGTCGGTGGTCTTCTACGACACCTCCGAGAAGCTGGCGCTGGGCAACGCGCGCCGGGCCGCGTCCCTGGACGAGGTGCTCGAAGTCGCCGACATCGTCACCCTGCACGTCGACGGGCGCGGCGGGAACGCCGGCCTCTTCGGCGAGAAGCAGTTCGCGGCGATGCGCCCGGGCGCGGTGTTCCTCAACCTCTCGCGCGGCTTCGTGGTCGACTACGCCGCGTTGCGCGACGCCGTCGTCTCCGGCCATGTCAGCGGCGCGGCCGTGGACGTCTTCCCCGAGGAGCCCAAGCGCAAGGGCGACCCGTTCGAGTCCGAGCTGCGTGGGCTGCCGAACGTCATCCTCACCCCCCACACCGGCGGGTCCACCGAGGAGGCGCAGGAGGCCATCGGCCAGTTCGTCTCGAACAAGCTGCGCGACTACCTCGCCACCGGCTCGACCACGCTGAGCGTCAACCTGCCCAACGTGGCCCTGGACCGGCGCCCGGACGCCCACCGTCTCGCCTACCTGCACCGCAACGTGCCGGGCGTGCTGGCGGCGGTCAACGCGACGCTCGCCGAGCACGGCGTCAACATCGAGGGCCAGCTGCTGTCGACGCGTGGCGAGATCGGCTACGTCGTCACCGACGCCGGCGCCGCTGTCGACCCCGCAGTGGTCGAGGCCCTCGCCTCGCGCCCCGAGTCGGTGCGGCTGCGCCTGCTGACCTGAGCCGCTGACGGTCGCTGACAGCGGCCCCCGCAGACAGACGGCGATGGCCGGGACACTGTGTCCCGGCCATCGCCGTTGTGTCTCGCGCGAGCCGTCGGCGTGGATCAGCCTGCGGCCCGAGAGGCGTGAGCGGTCACGCCGAGCCGGACTTGCGCCGGAACTGACGCTGCACCGGGCCCGCGGTCTCGGAGCTGTGCACGGCGCCTGTGTTCGTCGAGCCGTCCGCCGAGCGGTGCTGTGCCGCCTTCTTCCGGTCGAGCGCCTCGCGGAACTTCGCCTTGGCGTCCTCGGACGCCGCTGGTGTGGTCGCCCTGTCGTCGTTCTGCGCCATCGCGGTGCCTCCTCGTGGGTACTGCCTGTGGTCCGGCGGCGATCGGGGTTCCGTGGCGCCGCCCGTCCAGCCTTGCCGACATCCGCGCCGAATGCCAACGCATTGCCCCGCGTCGGCCTCCCGGCATCCGCCGACGCCCGCGCAGGGCGGGTCGTCACGGGTCGTCGCAGCCGGTGCGGCGCGGATCCGGCTACCGTCGGACGTATGCACGACGCGCCGCCGCTCGCCCCTGGCCCGGTCCCCCTGCGCAGGTGCGGCGACAGCGGCCTGTGGCTGCCGGTCGTGACGCTCGGCCTGTGGCAGAACTTCGGGGCGTCGACGCCGTTCGACGCCCAGCGGGCCCTGGTGCTCCGGGCGGTCGAGCTCGGCGTCACGCACCTGGACCTCGCGAACAACTACGGCCCGCCACCGGGCGCCGCGGAGCTCACCATGGGCAGGCTGCTCGCCCGCGACCTCGCCTCCCGCCGCGACGAGCTCGTCCTCACGACTAAGGCCGGATACCGGCAGTGGCCTGGGCCGTATGGGGAGCACGGCTCGCGCAAGTACCTGCTCGCCTCGCTCGACCAGTCGCTGCGGCGCCTCGGGCTGGACCACATCGACGTGTTCTACAGCCACCGGTTCGACCCGCGCACACCCTTGGAGGAGACGATCGGGGCGCTCGGCTCCGCGCTCGCGTCGGGACGCGCGCGAGCCGTGGGCATCTCCTCGTACTCCGCGGCGCGCACCGCGCAGGCACTCGACGTGGCCCGGGACCTCGGGGTCAGGCTCACGGTGTGCCAGCCCTCCTACTCGATGCTCAACCGGTGGATCGAGCGCCCTGACCCGGCGGCGGACGGCAGGTCGCTGCTCGACGTCGCGGCGCAGGGCGGGCTCGGCGTCGCCGCGTTCTCGCCACTGGCGCAGGGGATGCTCACCGACCGCTACCTCACGGGGGTGCCCGCGGACTCCAGGGCCGCCCGCGGCGGGCCATTGCGCGCCTCCTACCTGAGCGAGGAGAACTTGGCCCATGTCCTCGCGCTCGACGTCGTCGCGCGTGCGCGCGGACAGTCCCTGGCGCAGCTCGCGATCTTGTGGGCGCTGCGCGATCCGCGCGTGACGACTGTCGTGCTCGGGGCCCGCACCCCTGCCCAGCTCGAGGAGAATGTGGCCGCGCTCGGCGGCCCGCCGCTGGCCGAGGCCGAGCTCGAGGCGATCGACGCCGACGCCGTCGACGCCGGCGTGAACCTGTGGGGCCCACGTTCGAGCGACCTGTGACTCCGCGCCTTGACAGTGTGGGGCATATGTGAAGCCGCTACCTACTCTCTAGTAACTTACGGAAGCGTAGGTTACGATGGGCTGGTGGAATCAACCCTCGGACACCCCTGGCTCGCGTCCTACCCGACCGGCGTGCCCCCGAAGATCGACATTCCCGACGAGCCGCTGACTGCCAGCCTCGAACGCGCCGCCCAGCGCTTCCCGGACCGTGTGGCGGTCGACTTCGAAGGCCAGACGACGACCTACCGCGAGCTCCTCGACGAAGTGGAACACGCCGCGGGAGCGCTGCTCGCCCTCGGCGTCCAGCGCGGCGACCGCGTCGCCATCGCCCTGCCGAACTGCCACGCCCACGTGGTCGCCTTCTGGGCCGTGCTGCGCCTGGGCGCTGTGGTCGTCGAGCACAACCCCACCTACTCCGCCTCCGAGCTCGAGCACCAGCTCGCCGACTCCGGAGCCATCGCCGCCATCTGCTGGGAGCCGACGGCCGCCCGGGTCGCCGAGGTGCAGCAGAACACGCAGCTCCGGCACCTGATCGCCGTCGACCTCACCCGCGATCTGCCCCGCGTCAAGCGGTTCGCCCTCACGCTCCCCGTCCCCGCCGCCCGCAAGCAGCGCGCCGCCCTGCGCGGGCCAGTGCCGGCCGGCGCGCTCGAATGGCACCGTCTCATCGCCGAGGCCCAGCCGTTGCCCGCGTCGCACGCGCCCGCCTCGGTCGACGACATCGCCACCATCCAGTACACCGGCGGCACCACCGGCACCCCCAAGGGCGCGATCCTCACGCATCGCTCGCTGGGGTCGAACGCCCTCCAGGGCGCTGCCTGGACCCAGTTCGAGGACGGGACCGAGACGATCTACGGCGTCCTGCCGTTCTTCCACGCCTTCGGGCTCACCCTGTGCCTCACGTTCGCCGCCCGCATCGGCGCCACGTTGGTCGCCTTCGGCAAGTTCGACCCCGCGTCGGTCCTCGCCGCGCAGCGACGCCGCCCCGCCACCTTCCTGCCCGGCGTCGCGCCCATGTTCGACCGGCTGGCCGCGCTCGCCGAGAAGACCGGGGCCGACCTCAGCAGCATCCGCATCTCGCTGGCAGGCGCCATGCCGATCTCCGGCGCCACAGCCGATCGATGGGAGCGGCTCACCGGCGGACTGCTCATCGAGGGCTACGGCCTCACCGAGACCAGCCCGGTGGCCCTGGGCAACCCGTGCAACGCGGAGCGCCGGCCCGGCGCGCTCGGCCTGCCGTTCCCCAGCACGGACATCCGCGTGGTCGACCAGGAGGACCCAGCCGTCGACGTCGCGCCCGGAGAGCGCGGCGAGTTGCTCATCCGCGGGCCGCAGGTGTTCAGCGGCTACTGGAACCGCCCGGACGAGACCGCCGACCAGCTCCTGCCGGGCGGGTGGCTCCGCACCGGCGACGTCGTCGTGGTCGACGAGCACGGGTTCGCGACGCTGGTGGACCGCATCAAGGAGATGATCGTCACCGGCGGGTTCAAGGTGTACCCGTCGCAGGTCGAGAGCCACCTGCGCTCGATGCCCGGCGTCGCGGACGTCGCAGTGGTGGGTGTCCCCGGCGGGGACATGGGCGAGAAGGTCGTCGCGGCAGTCGTGCTCGACGACACCAACTCGCCCGTCATCGACCTCGCCGCGGTGCGGGAGTGGTGCGAGCAGCGTCTCGCCCGCTATGCAGTGCCCCGCGAGATCGTGATCGTGGCCGACCTGCCCCGCTCGCAGATCGGGAAGGTGCTGCGCCGCGTGGTGCGGGACCAGGTCCTCGCCCGCGCCTGACCCCGGGTGCTTCGCACTGGCCCGATCGCGTCATGCCACACGCTGACGCGGTCGGGCCTTGTGCTGTGCTGAGCCGCTCGGGCCACGCCCACAGCCTGACCCGAGCAGGCCAGGCCTGCTCAGGTCACTCCAGCGGGGTCAGCCCTGCTCCGACCGGGCCTCGTCATCCGAGGGCCGCGCCTCATCGAGCGCGACGTCGCGCTCGGCGCGCAGCACCGTGATGGCGGCCTCGAAATCCTCGAGCGAGTTGAAGGCCTGGTAGACGCTGGCGAACCGCAGGTAGGCGACCTCGTCGAGCTCGCGCAGCGGGCCCAGGATGGTGAGGCCGATCTCATAGGCGTCGAGCTCGGCGGTGCCGCTCGCGCGGATCGTCTCCTCGACGCGCTGGGCGAGCAGGGCGAGGTCGTCATCGCTGACCGGCCGGCCCTGGCAGGCCTTGCGGACGCCGTTGACGACCTTCTCGCGACTGAACGGCTCGGTGACGCCCGAGCGCTTGACCACGGACAGGCTCGCGGTCTCCACCGTGGAGAACCTGCGGTTGCACTCGGGGCACTGGCGGCGACGACGGATGGATGCGCCGTCATCCGAGGTGCGCGAGTCGACCACGCGCGAGTCCGCGTGGCGACAGAACGGGCAGTGCACAGGAGGCTCCTCACCAGCTCGCCCACCGCCTGGTGGCGGCAGAGGACCGGTTCGACGATGTGCCGCGCTGGAGCACGGCATCACGGCGCCATTGACAGACGCCAGCAAAGAACCTATGACGTCGAGTCCTCGACCTGCAAGGCAGGTGGCTGTGAGGCGCGTCAGCGCTCCACCGGGAGGAGGATCCGCTGGCCCGCCGTGAGGCCGGCCCCACCCCCGCCATTGAGCTCGACCAGCTCCATGATCACGTCTCGCACGTCCTCCCCCGGCGCGGCGATCTGCGCCGCCAGCTCCCAGAGCGTGTCACCCGCGGCCACCGTGTACGTCTCGACCTCGAGGGCGCGCGCCGGCCCTCCCGCCACGGCCTTCGTGCCGATGAGGGCGAAGGCGCTGACGAGCACCAGTGACAGCAGCGCGACCACACGACGGCCGCGGGCCGTCAGCCGCAACGGGGCGGCCGACTCAGGGCGTCGCTGGCGAGCGGCGGCGTCAGCGGGCTGCTGCCGCGCCCGGGCAGCATGCGGGCGCTGCGGGGCGGCGGCCTGCGGGCGGCGTGCCGACGCATGGGCCGACACCTGCGGGCGGCGGGCCGGGAAGGGGATGACCACGGCTCCGCCATGGTTCGCGGCTGGGCCGATCGCCATCGTGCTCATCGTCGGCTCCTCTCTGATCGAACACCTGTTCGTCGAACGCTTGTGCGATGTCTACCACCTCGCCGCCCAAGATGTCGAGACTCGCTCGAACAAATGTTTGATCGAACGGCCCTGCTCCCCTAGGCTGGCGCAGCAGGCGATAGACCATCACGAGGCGCTGACACGGGAACCCGTTCGGCCCAACGGCGGCTTCGCGGGAGAGTGACGAGACCTCAGGAGGCCAACGGTGGGCAGCGACGGCAACACGGTCGAAGAAGACCTCGCACGAGGCGGCGCCGCGGCACGCTCCGCACGGCAGGACGGCGATGTCGCGCTCGCCGTGGTCGGAGAGCCGGACATCGAGGCGCCCTCCGACGAGCTCACGCCCCGGCAACGGCTCGTGCTGGAGACGGTCCGCGCCGCCGTGGAGTCACGCGGCTACCCGCCGAGCATGCGCGAGATCGGCGAGGCCGTCGGGCTGACCAGCCCGTCGAGCGTCAAGCACCAGCTCACCTCGCTCGAGCGCAAGGGCTACCTGCGCCGCGACCCCAACCGCCCCCGGGCCATCGAGGTCGTCCAGCGGGACGACTCACGCGGCGTCCAGCGCTGGGCCGCCCCGTCGGCGGGTCCCGTCATGGGCGCCACAGGCTCCGAGGAGGCCGCCCCGGTTCCCACGTACGTGCCGCTCGTCGGCCGGATCGCCGCAGGCGGGCCGATCCTCGCCGAGCAGGTCGTCGAGGACGTGTTCCCGCTTCCCCGCCAGCTCGTGGGCGACGGGGAGCTCTTCCTGCTCAAGGTCGCGGGCGACTCCATGATCGACGCGGCGATCTGCGACGGCGACTGGGTCGTGGTCCGCCGGCAGCCCGTCGCCGAGAACGGCCAGATCGTGGCGGCGATGATCGACGGCGAGGCCACCGTGAAGACCTTCAAGCGGGCGGATGGCCACGTGTGGCTGCTGCCCCACAACTCGGCGTACGCCCCGATCCTCGGCGACCAGGCCCAGGTGCTGGGCCGCGTCGTGAGCGTGCTGCGCAGCCTCTGACCCCCGAGGTGCGCCGCAGTGGCGCGTGCGCGACGCTGGCCGCTCAGCACTGGACCACGTCGAGAGGGTGGAGACGAGATGCCTGGCCGTTTTCGGGACCCCGGTCCCCGCGTCAAGGACAAGGAGCTCTACGAGCGGCTCCGCGACGAGGGGAACAGCAAGGAGAAGTCGGCGCGCATCGCGAACGCGGCAGCCGACAGCTCGCGCGGCGAGGTCGGCCGCAAGGGCGGGGAGTCCGGATCGTTTGAGGACTGGACCGTCGGCGATCTCCGCCGACGCGCGGCCGAGCTGGGCATCGCGGGCCGGTCCACCATGCGCAAGGACGAGCTGGTCGACGCGCTCCGCTCGCACTGAGCGGAGCGCGTGCCGGTGAGACGCGCGCTGCGGGCTAGAGGCCGAAGCGGCGCGCCACGACCTTGAGCGCCTCGGCCGAGCGCCGCAGGCCCGCGAGCTCGTCCGCCGACATCGGCACCTCGAGCCGCTCGCCGACCCCCTGGCCGCCCACCAGCGTGGGAACCGACAGGCAGACGTCGGAGATGCCGTGGTAGTCCTGCAGCAGCGAGGACACCGGCAGGATCCGCTGCTCGTCCTTCAGGACGGCCTCGATGATGCGCGAGCCGGCGAGCGCGACGGCGTAGTTCGTGGCGCCCTTGCCCGCGATGATGCGGTAGGCCGACTCGACGACCTCGCGCGCGATGCGCTCGCGCACCTCCTCCGTCAGCGGGCCCCGGCCGCCGATCCCGGTCCAGTCGACGAGGGGCACGGCGCCGATCGTCGCCGAGCTCCACAGCGGGAGCTCGGTGTCCCCGTGCTCCCCGGCGATGTACGCGTGCACGTTCTGCACGGCGACGCCGGTGTGCTGGGCGATGAGGTAGCGCAGCCGGGAGGAGTCGAGCACGGTGCCGGAGCCGAAGAGCTGGTTCGACGGCAGGCCCGAGACCTTCAGCGCAGCGTACGTGACGATGTCGACCGGGTTGGTGACCATCACGTAGATCGCGTTGGGCGCCACATCCACGAGCCCCGGCAGGATCTTGCGGACGAGTGAGATGGTCGCGCCAGCGAGGTCGATGCGGGACTGCCCGGGCTCCTGCTTGGCGCCGGCGGTCACCATGACGATGTCGGCGTCCGCGCAGACCGCGATGTCGTCCGAGCCGATCACCTCGGCCATCGGCATGAACTGGATGCCGTGGCCCAGGTCGAGCGCCTCCGCCTCGACCTTCGCCTTGTTGATGTCGTACAGCACGACGTTCCGCGCCGCGCCCCGCATCAGCGCCGCGTACGCCATCGTCGCCCCGACAGAGCCCGCCCCGACCACGGCGAGCTTGCTGGTGCGGCGCTGCGGTCCGGCGGAGGTGTCGGGAAATCCGAGGTCGTCGCTCTCGTGTTCCGCGCTCACGCGTCCTCCTCCACAGTGGGGCCGTGTCACCCCGTGCGGCGCATCCGCGCCTCTCACAGGCTAGTTCGTGCTGGAGGAATTGGTGACGGGAGCGGCTGCGTCGAGACGACGCAGGGCCGCGAGCGCGACCTCGCGGTCGGTGGTGCGCCAGAACCCCGGCAGCGAGCGGGCCAGGAACTCGCCGTAGCGCGCCGTGGCGAGCCGTGGGTCCAGCATCGCCACGACGCCGCGATCCGACGTCGAGCGGATGAGGCGCCCGGCGCCCTGGGCCAGCAGCAGCGCCGCATGGGTCGCCGAGACAGACATGAAGCCGTTGCCGCCGGCAGCCGCGACGGCGTCGGACCGCGCCGAGCGCACCGGGTCGTCCGGCCGCGGGAACGGGATCCGGTCGATGAGCACGAGCTGGCAGGCGGGCCCGGGCACGTCGACGCCCTGCCACAGCGACAAGGTGCCGAACAGGCACGCCCGATCGTCCGCGGCGAACTCCCGCACCAGGGTGGGGAGCTGGTCGTCGCCCTGGGCCAGCACCGGCACGTCGAGACGTTCGCGCATCGCCTCGGCGACGGCGTCGGCCGCGCGCCGGGAGGAGAACAGGCCCAGGGTGCGGCCGCCGGCGGCGGTGATGAGCTCGGCAATCTCGTCGAGCTGGGCGTCGGTGGCGGGCTCGCGGCCCGGGGGCGGCAGGGGTCGGGCGATGTAGAGGATGCCCTGGCGGGCGTAGTCGAACGGGCTGCCGACGTCCAGCCCGTGCCAGGCGGGGGTGGCGGGATCCTTGGGCTTCGCCGTCCCGGTGCGCGGGGTCGCGGCGGTGCTGGTGAGGCGCTCGGGGCCGGTCGGCTCGGCGCCGGTCTGAGTCTCGAGGCCCACGGACCGCGCCACCGAGGAGAACGAGCCGCCCAGCGCGAGGGTCGCCGACGTCAGCACGGCCGAGCGTCCGGAGAACAGGTTCGTGCGGATGAGCCCGTTCACGGCCAGCGGGGCCGCGTGCAACCGGGTCATCGTGCCGCCCCGCGCAGTCCCGTCGCCGCGCGAGCACCAGAGCACCGTGTGGCGGTTCTCCTCGGCGTCGCCGGCCATCCGCTCGGCCGTCTCGAAGAGCGTGAGCATCGCGGACACCGCCATCTTCATGCCGCCGTCGGGCGACCCGCCGGATGAGCGGCCCACCGCCTGCGCGGGGGTCCCCTCGGGCTTCAGGTGCGACAGCAGCGTGCGGGCCGCGTCCCGCACGGCGCCCACGGCGTCGAGCGCGGCCGGGGGCAGCCCGTCGGGGAACCGTCCCTCGGGGAGCTCCATGAGCACGGCGCCCAGTGCCAGGCTCGCCGCGTCGAGGTCCGCGGTGGACAGGCCGCCGTGCCGGCGCGCGAGGCGTCCGGCGTGCTCGATGGTCCCCACCGACAGCTCACCGGTGGCCTGCGCGGTGACCCGGTCGGTGAGCTCGTGGGCCTCATCGACGATCAGCACCTCGTGCTCGGGGAGCACATTCGGGGAGCCGGAGGCCGCGATCCCGAGCATCGCGTGGTTGGTCACGACCACATCCGCCTCGCGGGCCAGGCCGCGGGCACGCTCGGGGAAACACTCGGAGAGCATGGGGCACTTGCCGCCCAGGCACTCCAGCGACGTCACGGACACCTGCCGCCAGGCCCGCTCGCTGACGCCGGGGACCAGGTCGTCGCGGTCGCCGGTGTCCGTCTCCTCGGCCCACTCGCGCAGCCGCACCACCTGCGCGCCCAGGTCCTCGCCGGCGGGGCGGCCGCCTCGGGTGCGGGCCTCCCCCGGCTCGGGCGCCGGGTGGTCCACGGCGCCCGCGTGATCGCCCAGGTCGAACAGCGTGCCCGGCTCGTCGGCCGGATAGCCGCCGGCGATCTTGTGCACGCAGAGGTAGTTGTGCCAGCCCTTGAGCAGGGCGATGCGGGGCGGCCTCGGGAGCCGTGGCGCCAACGCGTCGGCCACCAGGGGCAGGTCGCGTGTGATCACCTGGCGTTGCAGCGCCAGGGTGGCGGTGGACACGATGACCCGCTCGTCCTCCAGCACCGCGTGGCGGACCGCGGGCACCAGGTACCCGAGGGACTTCCCGGTGCCGGTGCCGGCCTGCACCAGCAGGTGCTCGCCCGCCTCGATGGTCGTCGCGACGACGCGCGCCATCTTCTGCTGGCCCTCGCGCGGGGATCCCCCGAGGGCCCCGACCGCGAGGTCCAGGAGCTCGTCCACAGACACAGCGGCAGGCAAAGGCACCGCCACAGCCTAGTCGCCGGGTCTGACGCCTCAGCCCGCGCGCACCGCCGCGGCGGTGAGCTCGGCGGCCAGCGACTCGTCCACCCGGCCGCGTAGGGCCGTTCCCGCCGGGGTGTGCTCCTCCGAGTCGATCTCACCGTGCAGGTGCACCCGGTTGACCAGGTCGCCTCGGTCGTAGGGGATCACCACGTCGACGGTCACCCCAGGCCGGGGCAGCTGGTCGGCGATGAGCTCCTGCAGCGCGTCGATACCCTCGCCCGTGTGCGCCGAGACGACGATGGCGCCCGGCTCCCGCGAGCGCAGCCGCGCCACGACCTCCGGCTCGGCCAGGTCGGCCTTGTTCAGCACGATGATCTCCGGCACGTCCATGGCGCCGGGGATGTCCGCGAAGACGTGGCGGACCGCCGCGATCTGCCCCTCGGGGTCGGGGTGCGAGGCGTCGACCACGTGCAGTACGAGGTCGGCGTCCGCGACCTCCTCGAGGCTGGAGCGGAACGCCTCGACGAGCTGGTGCGGCAGGGAGCGCACGAAGCCGACCGTGTCGGTGAGGGTGAACACGCGCCCGTCGGCGGCCTCGGCGCGCCGGACCGTCGGGTCGAGCGTGGCGAACAGCGCGTTCTCCACGAGCACCCCGGCGCCGGTGAGCCGGTTGAGCAGCGAGGACTTGCCGGCGTTGGTGTACCCGGCGATCGCCACCGAGGGGATCGCGTGGCGCTTGCGGTTCGCGCGCTTGGTGGCGCGCGCGGGC
Source organism: Cellulomonas timonensis (assembly GCF_900046455.1). Lineage (GTDB taxonomy): Bacteria > Actinomycetota > Actinomycetes > Actinomycetales > Cellulomonadaceae > Cellulomonas_A > Cellulomonas_A timonensis. The sequence goes on along the minus strand of NZ_FCOT01000008.1, from coordinate 236,434 downwards.
TCCATGGCCGCGATCTCGCGGCGCAGCTTGGCCATGCGGTCGCGGATGCGACGGCGGTCGAGCTCGATCTTCGTCTCACCGGGGCCACGCGAGCCCATCCCGGCTCCCGCGCCGCCGACCTGCCCACCGGCCTGGCGGGACATCGACTCGCCCCAGCCACGCAGCCGTGGCAGCAGGTACTCGAGCTGCGCGAGCTCGACCTGCGCCTTGCCCTCACGGGACTTGGCGTGCTGGGCGAAGATGTCGAGGATCAGCGCGGTCCTGTCGATCACCTTGACGCGGACCACGTCCTCCAGGGCCCTGCGCTGCGACGGGGCGAGCTCGGCGTCGACGATGACAGTGTCAGCCCCGTTGGCGGCGACGACGGTGGCGAGCTCGGCGGCCTTGCCCGAGCCGAGGAATGTGCCGGGGTCCGGGTTGCGACGACGCTGCAGGAGCCCGTCGAGCACCTCGGACCCGGCGGTCTCCGCGAGCGCCGCGAGCTCGCGCAGCGAGATCTCAGCCTCCTCGGCGGTGGTGGCGCCCTCCTCGGAGGACGGGGCGCCCCAGATGCCGACGAGCACCACGCGCTCCAGGCGCAACTGCCGGTACTCGACCTCGGTGACGTCCTCGAGCTCGGTGGACAGCCCGGCGACTCGCCGCAGCGATGTGCGCTCCTCGAGCTCGAGCTGGTCGCCGTCGTAGGTCGAGTGGATGGTGCCGCCGTCGTGGCGGGCGGTGCCGGCGCGCGCGAGCACACGGGCCACCACGTCGTCCGCCACCTCTTGAGCGCTGCGTGGCAAGACGACCTCATTGTTCTCGTCTTGGCGCGTCATGGGGTGCTGCGGGTCGTTCACACGTGGCCTCTCGTCCGTGCCCGCGTCGGCGCGGGGAAGCCCGCGGACGACGCTCCGCCGGATCCTCCGGCGACGTGTCCAGGGTGACACGCCTCGGGGAGCGATTGCGACGCTATTCGCTGCGGGCTAAGGCCGCGGGTGGACGATCCCCGCGCATCCAGACCCAGCACGCCCGGATAGGGTCGGGTGGTGACAGGGAACGACCACTACTTCACCGCCCACCCGGCCTCGCCCGAGGAGCGCCGCACCCTCGCCGTCCATCTGGCCGGCCGCGATGTCGAGGTGGAGACCGCCGGTGGCGTCTTCTCCCCCGACCACGTCGACCTCGGCACCGAGGTGCTGCTGCGCACCGTCCCCGCGGCCCCCGCCGCGGGCGACCTGCTCGACCTGGGGTGCGGGTGGGGCCCGGTGGCGCTGTCAATGGCCCTGGAGTCGCCCGGGACGCGTGTGTGGGCGGTGGACGTGAACGAGCGCGCGCTGGACCTGGTGCGGCGCAACGCCGAGCGGCTCGGGCTGGAGAACGTGCGCGCCGTCCTGCCCGACGACGTCCCCGACGACGTGGCGTTCGCGGCGATCTGGTCGAACCCGCCGATCCGGGTCGGCAAGGAGGCGCTGCACTCGCTGCTGCTGCGCTGGATGCCCCGGCTGGCCCCCGGCGCGCAAGCGCATCTCGTGGTCGGCAAGAACCTCGGGGCGGACTCGTTGCAACGCTGGCTCGCGGAACAGCTCGGGGACGGCGCCGCGATCGAGCGTGTCGCGAGCGCCAAGGGCTTCCGGGTGCTGCGCGTCACCTCACGCTGAGCTCGGGCGCTCCAGGCCGCCGATCACGCGGGCCAGTGCTGCCCGCGCTTGCGCGAGCGTCGGGGCGCCGGTCGCCCGCACCCGCTCCACACCGTCGGCGTCCAGGACGAGGACCGTCGGGGTGGAGCGGACGTCGAGCCGCTCGCCCAGGTCGAGGTGCTCGCCGACGTCCAGCTCGATGTGGGCGACGCCCTCCTGCTCGCCCGCGACGAGCTCGAGCACGCGGCGGGCCGCCCGGCACGGCAGGCAGAACGCGCTCGAGAGCTGCACGAACGTGGCCCGTCGTCCGAGCGGCTGCCCGAGGTCCCCGCTCGTCAGCGTCGTCATCCGCCCCGCCGTCATCCGCCCAGCGCGGCCAGGTCGACCTCGGCGTGGGCGATCAGCACCGCGGGCCCCGCGAGCTCCACGCGTCCGCCGTCCAACAGCCGCACCCGCACCGTGCCGCCCGGCACGTCGACCAGCCACACGTCCGGGGCCCCTGCGCCGGCCCACGTGCGCACCGCCAGCGCGGCCGCGCAGGCGCCAGTGCCGCAGGATCGGGTCTCCCCCACCCCGCGCTCATGGACGCGCATCCGCACGCGCCCGACGATCGTGCCGTCCGGCGCCGTGCTCTCGCCGAGCGGGACGACGAGCTCCACGTTGGTGCCGTGCGGCGGCTGCGGGGCCACCGCGGGCGCACGGGTCAGGTCCACCGCCTCCAGCTCGCCCTCCCCCGCGAGCGCCAGCACGGTGTGCGGGTTGCCGACGTCGACGCTCAACGCGGGACGAGCCACCTCGAGGCCGGAGACGACGACCTCGGCATCGAAGCCCGCCGCCTGGGCGGCAGCGCCGCCCGGAAGCGTCCACGTGCCCATGTCGACGGCGTACCAGACGCCGCCGGGCGCGCCGGGGGCGGCCTCGCGGCGCACATGGCGCACCCCGGCGCGGGTCCCGATCACCAAGTCGCCCTCGGCCGGGTCCCACAACTGCAGGCTCACCAGGTAGGCGGCGAAGACGCGCACCCCGTTGCCGCACATCTCCGCGATCGACCCGTCGCCGTTGCGGTAGTCCATGAACCACTGCGCGCGCGGGTCCTGCGCGAGGCTGGGGGCGCCGTCGGGCAGCGCCGCGCTCGCGACGAGGCGGATCACGCCGTCGCCACCGACACCGGCCCGACGGTCCGCGAGCGCACGCACGAGCGAGTCGGTGAGCTCCAGGGCGCCGTCGCGGTCGTCGAGGAGCACGAAGTCGTTCTGCGTGCCGTGCCCCTTGGTGACCGCGAGCGTCGCAGGGGCGGCGCCGGTCGAGGCGAGGTCGGTGGCCGGGCTGGTCATGAGCCCAGACTACGACGCGGCGCCGGGTCCGCCGTGGGCGGCTGCAGCCGGCCCGCGTCTGCGGCCGCGACCAGCCCCAGGGCGCGCTCCACGAGGTCCGGGTCCTGCGCGTCGAGCCAATGCACGCGGGGGTCGCGGCCGAACCACCCCATCTGCTTGCGGGCCAGGCGCCGGGTGCCCGCCGCGATGGCCCCGCGCGCCCCCGCCTCGTCGAGCTCGCCGGCCAGCAGCGCGAGCGTCTCGGCATAGCCGACGGCGCGGGCGGCTGTCCGGCCGAAGCCGTGCGCCGCGAGGGCCTCGACCTCGTCCACGAGGCCCGCCTCCCACATGCGGTCCACGCGCGCCTCGACCCGGGCGTCCAGCACCGCGCGGTCGCAGTCCAGCCCGATCTGCACGGCCGGCACCTCGTACACATGCTGCGGGAGGCTCGCCGAGTAGGGCCGGCCCGTGAGCTCGATCACCTCGAGCGCGCGGACCACGCGACGGGCGTTGCGGGGCCCGATGCCCTCGGCCGCGCGCGGGTCCAGCTGTGCGAGCTCGGCATGCAGCGCGCGCGACCCCTCCGCCTCGACCCGCTCCTCGAGCCGCGCCCGCACCAGCGGGTCGGTGCCCGGGAAGTCCATATGGTCGAACAGCGCGCGCACGTACAGCCCCGACCCGCCCACGGCGACAGCCCTGCGGCCCCGCGCGGTGATGGCGCGCAGGTCCCCGCGGGCCTCGCGCTGGTAGTCCGCCACCGAGGCGTCGTCGAGCGGGTCGAGGACGTCGATCTGATGGTGGGGGATGCCCCGGCGCTCGGCCGGCGTGAGCTTGGCCGTCCCGATGTCCATCCCCCGGTAGAGCTGCATCGAGTCCGTGTTGACGATCTCGCCGTCGAGCCGCTCCGCGAGCGCCAGCCCGAGGTCCGACTTGCCTGTCGCGGTGGGCCCGACGATCGCGACGACGATCCCGGCGCCGGTCATCGGGCGGCCTGCGCGGTGAGCCATGTGGCGACGACGTACTGGGCGCCGAGTGGCGCGTCGGCGATGAGCACCTCGGCGGTGACACCCGCGTCGGGCGCGCCGGGCGGCACGGGCGCGGCGTCGGCGGCGCCGAGGAGCACCTGCATCGGCCCCCAGAGGCTGATCGCCAGCCGCTGGGCCATCTCCGCGGACGAGCCGGCGAGCAGGGCGCGGGCCTGTGGTCCGGCGTCGGCGATCGCCTCCAGCAGTTCCGCGTCGACAGTCACCGCCTGCGGGTCCTCGGCGAGTGGCGCGTCGTGTCCGTGCCTTGCGCTGAGCGACCCCGCGACGACAAGGGCGATCTTGGCGCTGGGCTCCGTGGACCGGGCCAGTGCGGCCCCCTGGGCGCGCAGGCGCACGGGATCAGCCGTTCCGCCGCCCACCTCGACCGTCGCCGTCGGGCCGCGCCAGCCCGCCGCCGCGAGGAGCAGCAGCGCGACACTGGCGCCGGGGCCGGCCGCCACCGACTCCGGGCCGCTCTGGGCAGGACGCCAGCCGAGCGCGTCGTCGGGGATCCCCGCGGCGGCCAGGCTCGGCCGCGCGTCCTCGCCGAGCACCCGGTCGACGGGCCCCGGGGCGACTACCACCACCATGTCGGGGGCCTGGTCGAGCACCCGGGCGAGGGCCGTCAGCGCAGCCTCCCGCACCTTCCCCAGGACGTCGGCACGGCCGGCGGCGCCGGGGACGAGCAGTGCGGTCTCCGGGACCAGCGCGGCGGCAGCGAACATGCTCCGACGTTAGCCGCTCCGGGCGCCCGCCCAGGACGCCCGCCCCGGTCGATCCGGGCGCCTACGCGGTCGGGGCCGCGGCCTGCCCGGCGAGCTGTGCGCGGGCGTCGGCCACTGCCTGCGGGTAGAGCGAGTCGAGGTGCGCGAAGAACTGCAGCGCGGTGCTGATGCCGCAGGCCATGTGCAGCTCCAGCTGGCTGTCGCTGACCCCGTGCTCGTAGTCGACGGTGTGCTCGGAGTAGACCCCGATACGGTCGCCCTCGGCGCGCACGTAGACCTTGGGCCACAGCTTGTCGAGGTTCCAGGCGTTGACCTCGGCCGTGAGCGCGTCGATCTCGCTCGGCGCGACCTCACGGGCCCAGCGGCCCCGCACCTGCAGGTACTCGGAGTCGCGGCCAAGCAGGAAGAAGTAGAACGCGTGGTCGTCCCACCGGCCGCCGATGTCCCCGTCGTCGTCGACGCCGTAGGTGAAGCCCTTCGCCTCGAGCCGCTCGATGATGCGCTGGTGGCTCAACGGTTCGAGCCCGGATGCCGCGGCATCCACGTCCGGCCTGCTGAAGAAACCCATGACAAACGACCTCGTGTCTCGTAAATCGCGCGGGGGCGCGCTGCCGACCGAGGGTAGCCCGAACCGGCGGCGGCGGTCATGCCGTACGTCCCGCGCGCGTCGGTGGGCGCGGGCTGGCGGAACCCCTTCCCAGCACGGGTAGGGTTTCGGCATGGGTTTCTTCCGGGACCGTCGGCTCAGCCGGTGGCTCGGGCTACCGCCGGAGAGCGGCCGGCGCGAGCCCGATGGTGGCGCCGACGAGATAGCCGAGCACGCCGCACTGCACGACCAGGTGACCGACCTCCTCGCACGCGAGCTCGGCGCGCAAGTGATCGACACCCCCACACCTGTGACGACCGAGCGCATCGCCCAGTGGTTCGTCCGCAACGACTTCAGCTACTTCGTCGACAGCGACGGCGACCTTGGCGGCCTGTGGCGCGGACGGCTCTTCTACTTCTTCCTGTTCGGCGAGGAGTCGGAGATCTTGCAGGTGCGCGGCCAGTGGAACCGCGAGGTGGCGATCGAGCGCCTCGAGGAGGTGCTGGACGCCTGCAACGAGTGGAACGCCGACCGCATCTGGCCCAAGGCCTACGTGCGGGTGCGGGACAACGGCATGGTCCACGTCATCACCGAGGTCGCCACCGACCTCGAGCACGGGGTCACCGACGACCAGCTCAACCAGCTGCTGTTCTGCGGCCTGAGCACCGGCAGCATGTTCTTCGACGCGATCGACGAGCTGTACCCGGACCCCGCGGGGGTGGCGCCGTGAGCGCACGCCCGCTGAGCGCGTGGATCTCGCGGGTGCTGGGGACGCGCTCCCCCGCCAAGCGCCACACCTCCCGCTCCGACGTGGAGGTCCCCACCCCGCTGACCCGGGCGCGCGTGGGCGACTACCTGCGCGGGCGCGGCTACCAGTTCCTGGTGGACGACGACGGCGACCTGACCGGCACCTGGGACGGCAACCGGTTCTGGTTCCTGCTGCTCGGCGAGCACGAGGAGATCCTCCAGGTGCGGGGCCGCTGGCAGCGCCAGCTCCCCCTCGAACGCCGCAAGGCCGTCGCGCTGGCGATCAACGACTGGAACCGCGAGCGGATCTGGCCGAAGGTCTACGTCCGCGAGGAGGACGGCCTGCTCGCGCTGTACAGCGAGGTCTCCGCCGACCTGGAGCAGGGCGCCACCGACCTGCAGGTCGCCCAGCTCGTGGCGTGCGGGCTCGGCACCGGGGTGCAGATGTTCTCGGCGCTGGACGCGCTGATCCCGCTCGACGACGCGCCGCCGCCGGGGGCGCCGAACGACTGACCTGCGGGCTCGACGAGCTGCGCCTCCTCAGGGAGGCGTACGGAGTCGGCGCGCTGTCAGGCCCTCGTCGGGGCGCCCAGTGTCGGCAGGCCCAGTGTCGGCAGGCCCAGCGTCACCGGACCCGTGGGCCCAGTGCCCCCTGTGCCGCATCCGCCGGCGCCCGAGCCGCCATGCTCCGGCTCCTGGCCGGATGCGCGCGCGGCCCAGGCGTCCCCGGCGCGCGTGCGCCGGACGGCGAAGCGGGGCTCGGCGTCCAGCGCGGAGTCGGCAACGAGGTGGTACGGCGCGGCCCGGGTCACGGTCACCGTCACGAGGTCGCCCGGACGGGGCGCGTCGTCGGCGGACAGGCCCGGCGGCAACGCGAGGTGCACGAGGCGGTTGTCGGCCGCCCGCCCGGTCACGCGGTGCGTCGCCCCGTCCTTGCGGCCCTCCGCCTCGGCGACCAGCACCTCGACGGTGCGGCCCACCTGCGCCTGGCTCTCCTCCAGCGCGATGCGGTCCTGCAGGTCGACCAGGCGCTCGTACCGCTCCTGCACGACCTCCTTGGAGAGCTGGTCGGGCAGGTCGGCGGCCGGGGTCCCGGGGCGCTGGGAGTACTGGAACGTGAAGGCCGACGCGAAGCGCGCCGCCTCGACGACGCGCAGCGTCTCGGCGAAGTCCTCCTCGGTCTCGCCGGGGAAGCCCACGATGATGTCGGTGGTGATCGCCGCGTCGGGCATCGCGGCCCGCACCCGGTCCAGGATGCCCAGGAACTTCTCCGAGCGGTACGAGCGGCGCATGGCGCGCAGCACCCGGTCGGAGCCGGACTGCAGCGGCATGTGCAGCTGCGGCATCACCGTGGGGGTCTCGGTCATCGCCGCGATCACGTCGTCGGTGAACGCGGCCGGGTGCGGGGACGTGAAGCGCAGCCGTTCCAGGCCCTCGATCGCGCCGGCGGCCCGCAGCAGCTTCGCGAACGCGCCCCGGTCGCCGAACTCGACGCCGTAGGAGTTCACGTTCTGGCCGAGCAGCGTGACCTCGACGGCGCCCTGCGCCACGAGCGCCTCGACCTCGGCGAGGATCTCCCCCGGCCGACGGTCGCGCTCCTTGCCGCGCAGGTGCGGCACGATGCAGAACGTGCACGTGTTGTTGCAGCCGACGCTGATCGACACCCAGCCCGCGTACACCGACTCGCGCCGGGTGGGCAGTGTCGAGGGGAAGACTTGCAGCGACTCGGCGATCTCCACCTCGGCGCGCTGGTTGTGCCGGGCGCGCTCCAACAGCACCGGCAGGGCGTCGAGGTTGTGCGTGCCGAAGACCACGTCCACCCAGGGCGCGCGCTCGACGATTCCCGCGCGGTCCTTCTGGGCCAGGCAGCCGCCCACGGCGATCTGCATGCCCGGCCGCGACCGCTTGGCGCCGGCGAGCCGGCCCAGATTGCCGTAGAGCTTGTCGGACGCGTTCTCGCGCACCGCGCAGGTGTTGATGACGATGATGTCGGCGGCCTCGGCGGCGGCGTCCTGCGGGGACGCCGCGACGTAGCCGGCCTGCTCGAGCATGCCGGCCATGTGCTCGGAGTCGTGGACGTTCATCTGGCAGCCGAGCGTCTTGACGAGATACGTGCGGCGCACGTCGGCGTCGGGGGCGCCGGTGCGAGAAGGCGTGGTCGTGGACATCCCCTCCAGGGTAAGGCCGCGCACACGGGGCAACCGCGCCACCTGCGGCGTCGCAATGAGGGTCAGATGTCCAGAACGTTGCCGGGACGTGACCTACAGCGGTAGCACTCGCAACATATGACCCCTAAGTTCGACGAATGGCAGAGCAAACCCCAGTCGATGCCTTACCGGACAGCTCGGACGTCCCCGCTGACGCGTCGCGCCCCATCGGCGACCCGCTGGTGGTGCTCACCGGCGTCGACAAGCACTTCGGCGACTTGCACGTGTTGCAGGGCATCGACCTGACCGTCAGCCGCGGCGAGGTGGTGGTCGTCATCGGGCCGTCGGGCAGCGGGAAGTCCACGCTGTGCCGCACCATCAATCGGCTCGAGACGATCGACTCCGGCACGATCACCATCGACGGGGCGCCGTTGCCCGCCGAGGGACGCGAGCTCGCGAGGCTGCGCGCCGACGTGGGGATGGTGTTCCAGTCCTTCAACCTGTTCGCGCACAAGACGGTGCTGGAGAACGTCACCCTGGGCCCGATCAAGGCCAAGGGCACGAAGCCCGCGCAGGCCCGCGAGCAGGCGATGGCGCTGCTCGAGCGGGTCGGCGTGGCGGACCAGGCCGACAAGCTGCCCGCGCAGCTCTCCGGCGGACAGCAGCAGCGCGTCGCGATCGCCCGAGCGCTGGCGATGAACCCGAAGGTCATGCTCTTCGACGAGCCGACGTCGGCCCTCGACCCGGAGATGATCAACGAGGTCCTCGACGTCATGGTCGCGCTCGCCCGCGAGGGCATGACGATGATCGTCGTCACCCACGAGATGGGCTTCGCCCGCAAGGCGGCGCACCGCGTGGTGTTCATGGACGGCGGACAGATCGTCGAGGAGGCGACGCCCGAGACGTTCTTCACCGCGCCCCGGTCCGACCGGGCCCGCGACTTCCTATCGAAGATCCTCACGCACTAGATCCCGGGCCCTGCCCGCACCTGACCTCACGACCCCGTGGTGCCACGCAACGAGAGGAACGAATGATGCGCAGACGACCCCTGGGGGTGGCGGCGATCGCCGCGACCGCCCTCCTGCTCACCGCCTGTGGCGGAAGCGACGACGACTCAGGCGACTCGGCCACCGCGACCGACGGCGGAGGCGGGACAGTCCGGATCGGCATCAAGTACGACCAGCCCGGACTCGGCTTCAAGGACGGCAACGAGTACTCCGGCTTCGACGTCGACGTCGCCCGCAACGTCGCGGAGGCGCTTGGTTACTCGGAGGACCAGATCACCTGGGTGGAGGCGCCCTCGGCCCAGCGCGAGAACCTGCTGTCCACCGGCCAGGTCGACATGATCTTCGCGACCTACTCGATCACCGACGCCCGCAAGGAGACTGTCGCGTTCGCCGGGCCGTACTTCGTCGCCGGGCAGGACCTGCTCGTGGCACAGGACGACGACTCGATCAGCGGGCCCGAGGACCTCGAGGGCAAGAACCTCTGCTCCGTGACGGGCTCCACGTCGGCGCAGCGCATCAAGGACACCTACGCCACCGGCGTGAACCTGCTCGAGCAGCCCGGGTACGCCGAGTGCGTCACGGCGCTCACCGCCGGCGCGGTCGACGCGGTCACCACCGACGACATCATCCTCGCCGGCCTGGCCGCCCAGCCCAGCAACGTCGGCAAGGTGAAGGTGGTCGGCAACCCGTTCTCCGAGGAGAACTACGGCGTGGGCCTCCCCCAGGACAACAGCACCTGCCAGCAGATCAACGACGCCATCACCGCGATGATCGAGGACGGCACCTGGCAGGAGCTCCTCGACAAGAACGTCGGCGAGTCCGGTTACCAGGCCAACCAGGAGCTCAACCCGCCGGAGGTCCAGGCCTGCGCCTGACCCTCGCACGAGCCCGTGACGGGGACGGTCGCACCGGCCGGCCCCGTCACGGGCGCAGCACGCTCCCGCACTGAGTCCGCCTACCCCCACCCCCCGAGGAGGTGAGACCGCTGGACGGCGACTACCTGAGCCAGTTCCTCTCCCTGTTCTCCCAGTACGACGTCCCCGCCGCGTTCTGGGTCAACATCAAGCTCACCTTCTTCGCGGCGATCATCGCCCTGGTGATCGGCACGGTGCTGGCCGTGATGCGGATCTCGCCCCTGCCGAGCCTGCGCTGGGCCGGCACCACCTACGTCAACGTCTTCCGCAACACGCCCCTGACGATCATCATCGTGTTCTGCGTGCTCGGGCTCTGGAGCCAGCTCGGCGTCGTGCTCTCCAGCGACTTCAACGAGAACTTCTTCCGGCTGGCGGTGCTCGGCCTGGCCGTCTACCACGCCGCCTTCGTGTGCGAGGCGCTCCGCTCCGGGGTCAACACCGTGCCGATCGGGCAGGCGGAGGCCGCGCGCGCCATCGGGCTCGGGTTCCTGCCGACAGCGCGGCTGATCATCCTGCCGCAGGCGTTCCGGGGCGCCGTCGCCCCGCTCGGCAACACGCTCATCGCCCTCGCGAAGAACTCCACCGTCGCCGCCGCAGGCTCCGTCGCCGAGGCCGCCGGGCTCATGAAGACGATGATCGAGTTCCGGTCCGACGTCATCTTCGCGATCTTCTTCACCTTCGCCCTGGGGTTCGTCGTCATCGTCATCCCGATCGGCCTGGCCACCACATCCCTCTCCCGGCGACTGGCGGTAACCCGATGAGCACCCAAAGCGTCCTGTTCGACGCCCCCGGCCCTCGCACCCGCCGCCGCATGATGTGGCTGAACATCGCGTCCGGGCTCGTCGTGGCCGGCATCGCCGCGCTCGTCCTCGCGAAGCTCGGCGCCAAGGGGCAGCTCGCGCCCTCCCTGTGGACGCCGTTCCTGACGGCCAGCGCGTGGCAGAACTTCCTGCTCCCGGGCCTCGTCAACACACTGAAGGCCGCCGGTCTCGCCATCATCGGGTCCGCGGTGTTCGGCCTGCTGTTCGGCCTCGGGCGCCTCGCGCAGTCCCGTGTCATCCGGAGCATCAGCGGGATCGTCGTCGAGTTCTTCCGCGCCGTCCCGGTGCTGCTCATGATGATCTTCATCTGGCTCGGCCTCAGCCAAGTCAACCTGGTCGAACCCAGCGAGTACCCCCTCGTCGCCGTCGTCGCCGCGCTGATCCTCTACAACGGCTCCGTGTTCGCCGAGCTCGTCCGCTCCGGCGTCTTCGGACTCCCCCGCGGCCAACGCGAAGCCGCCCTCGCCGTCGGGCTCACCCGCTCGCAATCACTGCGCTCCGTCGAGGTCCCCCAGGCCCTCATCGCGATGCTCCCCGCGCTGGTCAGCCAACTCGTCGTCATCCTCAAAGACACAGCGCTCGGCTACATCATCACCTACCGAGAACTCCTCCAAGAGGCCCGCGCGCTCGGCAGCGCCAACGGCAACATCCTCCAGGCGCTGGCCGTCGCCGCCCTGATCTTCATCGTCATCAACTACGCGCTGACGAAACTCGCGCCGTGGATCGGGCAGCGGCTCGGACGGCGGACCAGCGGGCGGGCGAAGGCCGAGGCGCCGAGCATGATCGCGGCGACGAAGGGGACACAGCTTCCGTAAGGCAGAGCGACACGTCGTCTCTCATGTGTGTGGAGAACAATCCCGACGCCCACGCTGTCACGCCCGCCCACGACCCCGAGCACGGCACCGCGTCGGGCCATCCTCACGGCACGCAGTTCGAATTGAACATGGACATCACAGTCGCGCCCTCCGGCAGCCTCAATAACCTGTCACGCTGTGCCTGAGCTGCAGGCGCGCCTGACCGTCGCATCGGTGATGACCCCATTCGCGACCTTGAGGTCGCTGATCGAGCCCGACCACATCGCCGCTCCACCGTCTTGCCCCCTCCCGAGCTGCAGGGGCCCAGCGGCGTCCCACCCGGCACTCAATGCCACGTCGGCCGAGCGGTACGGCACCATGTCGTTCTCGTCCTCACCGATCGTGCACACCCAGAGCCGGAGGGCGCCTGCGGTCGAGTCGTGCACTCCGGCGAGCAGTGCCCACTTGCCGGGCTCCACCACGGTCTGCGAGACGACTGTGGACACTGCCGAGTCCGGGGAGTCTGACTCGGGCATCGCGAACGCCCAGCACACCGCGTCACCGCTTGCGCAGGGACGTGTGCCGAGTTCGAACCCACTCCTCGTGGCGCCGTCCTGGCTGACTGCGGTCATGACGCCTGAGGTGTTCGCCTTCACGACGGCGGAGACGGAGAAGCTGGCCTTGGTGGACGTCACGGCCCCCGTCGTTCGCGCTGTGTCCTCGGGTGAGGCGAACACGAGCGCAAGGTCATTGCTATCGACGTCGAAATCAGCCAGTGGACCGTTCCCGCGCGCGATCGAAGCGCTCACCGTCAGGGGGTACACGTCGCCCGCGGGGCCACTGCTCGCAGCGGTCTCACCCGCAACCTCGTTCAGCTTCCAGGCGATCGTGGCCGGGAATCCGACGCTGAATCTGTGCACCTGCACGTCGCTCGTCCATCCCGCCCGGTCAACGGCCTGGTACTCGAGGGTCTGCGGTCCCGGAGAGGTGGGGGTGAAGGTGATCGTGGGCGATTCTGGTGTCGCCACGTGGCTCAGAGCAAAACTGTTGAACGAGTAGCGATAGTGCGTGACGTCGGATGAGCCGCCATTCATGAAGGTGAAAGAGCCGGTCTGGCCCACACCCCCAGCCGTTGTGTCTGCTGCGTACACGGGCTGCGACGTCCCGGTCACGGGAATGACTGTGGGCGCGGCAGGCGACACCAGGTCGACGTCGATCTCACAGGTGACCGCCGGCCCCGTCCGGCCCGAGGAGTCGACTCCCTTGACCTCGATGCGATACGAGCCTCCATCGCTGAGGCCACCGAGAGTCACGTGGTGCGAGGCGCCAGAGCCCTGGCCCAGGGTCGTCGCGTGCCAGAGGACTGGACTGGCGGTGTCGACGCCGTAGACGGTGACTTCGGCTGCGACGTTGCCACCATCGGGATCACTCACGGCGGCGTTGACTGCCGGGGTGGCGCTGCGCACGGCGGGGCGGTCGGGGCCGCTGGCGCACGGCGCGTACGGGTTGCTGAACTGCACGTTCGTGGGGGCGAGTGGGGCACGGTTGATCACGGGCGGCCGCGGGTGGTGCCGGTGCCGGGCCCAGTGGGGCTTCGAGTGCGCGCGTGGGTTGGGTTGATGGGCGACGGTCGCGCGTGCGGACGCCTCTGAACCTGGGCCTGTCGGCTGCCCCGTCGCCCCCGGCGAGGCCCAGGCGGTGGGGGCGACCGCGGCCCACCCCAAGGCCAGGATCGCGGTGAGGGCTACTCGCCTGAGCTTGTCCGATCCGAGGTGAACCATCGAATGCTCCCGACCGTACGGGTGAACGACTCGCGTGCCATTCACCATCGAGCGGAGAGCCTCGTCACCCCCCGCGGCGCCTGAGCAAGGCCTGAGGCGTTGCTGTGTGGAACCTGGGAGCAAAGTAGGTGTGCGCCCGGAATGCCACATCCGCCGTTAGGGTGAACGGTGACTCAGTCACTGTGAAGCGTGACCACCGGGGCCGGCTCCTCGTCAGCGCCCGAACCCGCCCTCGGAGTCGAGGGTCTGCCCACACACCCACTGCCCGTCATCGGAGAGCAGCCACGTGACGAGCCGCGCCGCGTCCTCCGGAGTCCCCCATCGGCCCTGCGGCATTCGCTCCCGCACCCAGCGCTTCTGGGCGTCGTCCGCCCAGCCGGTGTCGGTGGGCCCCGGGTTGACGCAGTTGACGGTGATGCCGCGTGGCGCCAGGTGGACTGCCAGGCTCGCCGTCATCTGCTGGACGGCGCCCTTGGAGATGACATACGGGAGTTCGCCGGGCATCCCGCCGTGATGCTGCCCTGAGGTGAACAGCACTGCCCGCCCGCCGGGCCTGCCGTCGTGCTGCGCGGCGAACTCCTTGACGAGCAGCGCTGTCGCGCGGGCGTTGACGGCGAAGCACAGGTCGAGCTCGGCTGCGTCGATCGTCTCGAGCGTCCCGCCGCCGTCGCGCGCGTGGTTGGCCACCACGCCATCCACGTGGCCGTGCTCGCGCACCGCCTGCGCCATCACCTGGGAGGGCGCTGACGGATCGGCGAGGTCCGCCGAGACGCGCCTGACTCTCGCACCAAGGCGTTCGCACTCGGCGGCGACGGCAGCGGCGCCGTCGGGGTCCGCGAGCCCCGGGCGTTCCACGTCGTGTGGCGCCCAGGAGTGGAGCACCAGGTCCGCGCCGGCCGCTGCGAGCTGACGGGCGATGGCAGCGCCGATCCCCTGGCGACGTGACACACCCGTCACCAGGAACACGCGACCTCGGAAGTCGTAAGTCACGGCGCCGCGCGTAGGCGTCGGCGAGTCAGGCGTCAGGGGCTCATCCACAGGAGGATCGTGACCGGCCAGCGCCCCAGAGCGCCATCTGTTTGTCAGCGCATCACTCAACCAGCGGTGGCGCTGGCCCTGATCTCGCGGACGACTGTCACCTTGATCTCGCCGGGGTAAGCCAGATCGGCCTCGATGTGCTTGGCGATGGCGACGGCGAGCTGGGGCAGTGCGTAGTCGTCGACCTCGGAGGGCTCGACCACGACGCGCACCTCGCGGCCCGCGGACATGGCGAGCGCGCGCCGGACGCCGGCGTGCGCGGTGACGAGCTGCTCGAGCTTGTCCATGCGCTCGACGTACTGGTCGAGCTCCTCCCGGCGCGCCCCCGGGCGCGCGGCGGAGGCGGCGTCCGCTGCCTGCACGAGCACGCCCTCGACGGTCTCCACGGGGACGTCGTCATGGTGGGCGGCGATGGCGTTGACCACAGCGGGAGACTCGCCGTGCCGGCGGGCGAGCTCGGCTCCGAGCGCGGCGTGGGCGCCGGACTGCTCGGCGGTGAGCGCCTTGCCGATGTCGTGCAGGAACGCGGCGCGCCGCGCGGTGGCGATGTCGGCGCCCACCTCCGCGGCGATGGCGCCGGCGATGAGCGCGCTCTCGACGAGGTGCTCGAGCACGTTCTGCCCGTAGGACGTCCGCAGCCGCAGCCGCCCCATGGTGCTCACGAGCTCGGTGGGCAGCCCGCTCACTCCCGCGCGCTCGGCGGCGTCGTGGCCTGCGGCGAGGGTCCGCTCGTCGGCGGACGCGACGGCCTCGGCGTAGGCGGCCTCGATGCGCTGCGGGTGGATGCGGCCGTCGGCCATGAGGGACTCGAGAGCCACCTGCGCGATCTCCCGGCGCTCGGGGTCGAAGCAGGACAGGACGACGGAGTCGGGGGTGTCGTCGATCAGCACGTTGACGCCGGTGAGCGCCTCGAAGGTGCGGATGTTGCGCCCTTCCTTGCCGATGATGCGGCCCTTCATCTCCTCGGAGGGGAGCCTCAGCACGGTGATCGACGACTGGGCACTGGTGGCCACGGCGGCCCGTTGCACGGCTGTGGCGACAATGCGCTTCGCCTTGGCCTCGGCGGTGCGCCGGGCATGCGCCTCGGCGCGCCGGACCTGCGCTGCGGCCTCGTTGGTGGCGGCATCCACGGTCCGGCGCACAAGCTCGGCGCGCGCCTCGTCGGTGGTGAGCCCGGCGGAGGCCTCGAGCAGCTCTCGCGCCTGCTGCTCCGCGGCCGACGTCTGCTGCGCGGCCCGCTCCTGCAGGGCCGCGACCTCAGCCGCCCGCGCCTGCAGCTCGCGCTCGACCTCCTTGAGCGCGCGCCGCTCGGCGGCGAGCTCGTCCTCGCGCTCGCTCAGACGCGCGGTGCGACGCTCGGCGTCGGCGAGGAGGGCACGTGCCTCGTTCTTGATCTCGGCGACGTCGAGCGTGGCCTGCTCACGCTGTGCTGCCGCCTCACGGCGCGCGATCAGCACGAGCATGAGCGCGACGAGGCACACGATCAGCAGCGCGACGACGATCCCGATCTCACCGAACGGCACGGGCACCTCCAGGACTGTGTGGCCGGGTCTCGGCATCCACGGTGGTTGTCGACCAGTCAGCAGCCATTGTCCCCCACGGGACGACGCTGCTGGTCAGTCGCCCACTCCTCGATATGCGCCCGGCGTCGTGCGAGCGTGCCGGTCAGTCGGCGGGCAGGTCGTCGTCCTCGACGTCGGCGCCCTCCGTGGCGAGCTCCTCCCGGACGAGCCTGCTGACGAGGCCGGGCGGGTATCCCTTGCGCCCCAGGGCGGCGAAGGTCCGGCGAGCGCGCACTTGGGGGTCGAGTCCTCGCGTCGACGCGAGGCGCCGTCGCACAAGCGACCGGGCCGCCTGGGCTTCTTGCTCGTCGTCCACCTCGTCGAGGGCTGATGCCGCGACCTCGTCGTCGATGCCACGGCGGCGGAGCTCGACGCCGATCGCGCGCCGCGACAGGCCCCGTTCGGCATGGCGCGTCCGCACGAGCATGCGCGCGTACTCCTCGTCGTCGATGAGCCCGACCTCGGTGAACCTGTCGAGCACCGCGTCGGCGACCTCGGCGGGCACGTCCCTGGCGGCCATCGCCCCGGCGAGCTGCGCCCTGCTGCGCGCCGAGTGTGTGAGCAGTCGCAGCGCGATCGCCCGCGCGACCTGCTCGTGGTCGGGCTCGGCGTCCTCAGAGGCGGGCCCCGGGGCGGGGGGCTCCTGGCCCCCCGCCCCACGGTGTCGTCGCCCCGCCATGTCCGACCTCAGAAGCCGGGCTTGCCACCGGGCTCGGCGGGCGCGTCGACGACCGCCCCGATGCCCAGCTTCTCCTTGATCTTCTTCTCGATCTCCTGGGCCAGGTCGGGGTTGTCGCGCAGGAACGCCCGCGAGTTCTCCTTGCCCTGGCCGAGCTGGTCGCCCTCATAGGTGAACCAGGAGCCGGACTTGCGCACGATGCCGTGCTCGACGCCCATGTCGATCAGGCTGCCCTCACGGGAGATGCCGACGCCGTACATGATGTCGAACTCGGCCTGCTTGAACGGCGGCGCCATCTTGTTCTTGACGACCTTGACGCGCGTGCGGTTGCCGACGGCGTCGGTGCCCTCCTTGAGGGTCTCGATGCGCCGGATGTCGAGGCGCACCGAGGCGTAGAACTTCAACGCCTTGCCACCCGTGGTGGTCTCGGGAGACCCGAAGAACACGCCGATCTTCTCGCGGAGCTGGTTGATGAAGATCGCCGTGGTGCCGGAGGCGTTGAGGGCGCCGGTGATCTTGCGCAGCGCCTGGGACATGAGCCGGGCCTGGAGGCCGACGTGGCTGTCCCCCATCTCGCCCTCGATCTCGGCCTTGGGCACGAGCGCGGCGACGGAGTCGATGACCACGATGTCGATCGCGCCGGAGCGGATCAGCATGTCCATGATCTCGAGCGCCTGCTCGCCGGTGTCGGGCTGGGAGACCAGCAGGGCGTCGGTGTCGACGCCGAGCTTCTTGGCGTACTCCGGGTCCAGCGCGTGCTCGGCGTCGATGAACGCCGCGATGCCGCCGGCGCGCTGGGCGTTCGCCACGGCGTGCAGCGCCACTGTCGTCTTGCCGGAGGACTCGGGGCCGTAGATCTCGACCACGCGGCCGCGCGGGAGGCCGCCGATGCCGAGCGCGATGTCGAGGGCGATCGACCCCGTGGGGATCACCTCGACGGGGGCGCGGCCGTCATCGCCAAGGCGCATGATCGAGCCCTTGCCGAACTGCCGGTCGATCTGTCCGAGCGCGGCCTCGAGAGCCTTCGCGCGGTCCTGGGGAGCTGCCATCTTCGTCACACCTTGTTGTCTCAGGCAGCGTCGCGCTGCTCGTCATAGGGGCTGGTCTGTCGACTGCGAGAGACGCTATGCCCGACCACCGACATGCGACTGAGCACTGTCCACAGGCTGTGGGATGGGCGACCGCCCGCCGTGCCTGAGGACGCTCTTGACCTCACCACGTCAGCGTAGCCGAACATCTGTTCGAGACAAGTCGCCGCGCGCGGGCGTGTCGACCCCGTCTCAGACGTGCGGCGCGACGTCCACGGACCCTCCCGGGTCCAGCACCAGCGCCGTGCAGCCGGGCGCCCATCGCTCAAGCGCCACGGCGAAGGCCCGGCCCGCGCGCTCCATCCATCCCGGGGGCAGCCCTCGCGCGGCTGGCGCGTGCAGCGTCCCCCAGTGGATCGGCACGGCGTAGGACGCGCCGACGATCGCGCACGCCCGCGCGGCCTCCACCGGGCCGAGGTGGCCGCCGGACAGCCGCGGCCCCCACCCGCCCACCGGGACGAGCGCGACGTCGATCGGCCGGCCCGCCTCCTCGGCCAGGTCGGCCATCTCCGGGAACGGGCCAGTGTCGCCCGCGAACCACACCGTGGCGGAGGGGCCCGAGACCAGGAACCCCGTCGCCGCGTTCGGCCGGTGCGGCATCGGGCGCTCGCCGTGCACCGCCCGCGTGGTCCGGACCCGGACACCGGTGCCCGGCGCCTCCCACCACCGCCCAGGGGGCAGTCCGCGAGCGCCCGGGACTCCCCGGCGCCGCAACCAGGCGGCATTCGCCGGCGCGGAGAGCACCGGCGCGTCACGCACCAGCCGCAACGACCCGAGCTCGGCGTGGTCGTGGTGCAGGTGGGAGACCAGCACCGCGTCCGGGTCCTCCCAGCGCGTCGCCAGCGGCGCGGCGCCCCGCCGGCGCAGCAGGCCCGCATGGCGCCGCAGCAACGGGTCGGTCAGCACCCGGGCGCCGTCAAGGTCGAGCACGGTGGAGGCGTGCCCGAGCCACGTGATCCGCAGGCCGGTCTCCGGCCTCATGGCCGCAGCCCCAGCCGCTCGGCCCAGCGCACCAACTGGACGTGCACGTTCTCGGAGCCGACGATCATCGGCTCGCCGCCGACGTCCTCGACGAGGTCCTCGTCGACCTCGAGCTCGGCCGGGTGCACCAGCACCGCGGTGTTCTGCTCGCCGCCCAGCCCGCCGTGCGACCCCACTAGCCCTTCGAAGGCGTGCACGTGCCCCGTGGGCTCCACCTGGGAGACGAGGAGCAGGTCCCCGGTGTGCGCGAGCCGTCCGGCGCGGGCCAGGTCGGCGCGCGCCCGCGGGCCCATGGGAGCGAGCGGGTCCTCGCCCTCAGGGGCGTGGTCCTGCTCGAGCAGCACCAGGCCGCGGGGGCCGACGGCGACCAGGCCGCGCGTCGCGGTGTCCACGACCACGGCGCCGATGCCCGGGCTCGCCGCGAGCCCGGCGGCCAGGCCCGGCCAGCGCGCCTGCACCTCTTCGAGCACGAGCCGGCGGGGGGACCCCGGGAACCACACCAGGCCGAGGTTGCCCGAGGCCGCGACGGCGACGTCGGCCCGTCCGCCATGGCCGCCGGCGTCCGGCCCCAGGACCACCGGGTGGCCGCTCCCCGACCGCCCGAACATCGACGTCAGGAGCGTGTTCACCGGACCCCACGCCTCACCGGTGGCGGCCTGGACGGCCGTCGCGTCGGGCTCGTCCATCAGCGCCCGGACCGTGTCGAGCAGGCTACGGCCGGTGACCTGCTCGAACGTGGCGCCCAGCGACTGGCCGTGGTCGGAGAGCACCACCACGCGATAGTCGCGGCGTGCCACGGGCAGCACGCGCTCGAGCACGCCGATCACCCGGTCGAGGCCCTCCAGCGCGCGCAGCGCCTCGGGACGGGTCGGGCCGGCGTGGTGGGCGATCTCGTCGTAGTCGACCAGGTCGACGAACACCGTGGGCGTGCCGCGCATCAGGTGCTGGGCGACGAGCGAGGTGTTGAGATCGCGGAGCAGCACGTTCGACACTCCGCGCAGCACCACGTACCAGCCCGCGCGCGACACCCGGGGCTCGACCCCGCGCACCTTCTGCCGCCGCGCCTGGTACAGCTCCTTGACCATCTCGCCGACGCTGAGGACCACGGCGCGGGCAGCGACGAACGGGCTCGCGAAGAAGAGCAGGTACGAGGCGCCGGGCCCGAGACCTGCGCCTCTCCCGTCGGGGCCAGCAGTGCGGGCACGGCTCATCACGAGCTCGGTGGACGCGGCATCGCCCGAGAACATCGTGGAGATCGCCGCGCCGCCGCCGGCGAGGAGCCCTTTGCCGGTGGCCAGGCGCTCCTCCACGAGCCCGGCGTCGACAGGGCTGTTGGTCACGACCATCCGGCCCAGCCCGCGGTCCCACCAGCGGAAGGCCGGCACCTGGCTGGAGTCGCCGTGCAGCAGCCCGGCCTGGCTCGCGGGCGTGGTCGAGGGCACACGGGCCCACCACTGCCGCGACTGGTGGCTTCCCGTGTCGATCCAGCGGGCGAGCGTCGGGGCCAGCCCGCCCTCGATCGCCTGCTGCAGCACCGTGGCCCCCACACCGTCCAGCTGCACGACGAGCAGCCCGGGCTCCCGCTCGTCGGCGGGGCCAGGCTCGGCGCCACGCCGACGGGCCTGCGCGCGGGCGCGGCGCAGCACGTCGGCGATCACGTACTCGCTGTCGTTGACTCCCCAGAGCCACCGGCCGACGGCCATCACCAGCGCGGTGAGGAGCAGCACCGGCGCCACCGACCAGCCGGACGCCAGCTCGACGCCTGGCGCCAGCCGCAGCGCGAGCCACAGCACCGCGACCTGGGCCGCGAGCCCGGCGACGAGCGCCCCCATGGCGCCGGCGAGGCGGGCGAACAGCCGCAGGGGCGCGCGCAGGAGCAGGTCGCCCACGGCCACCGCGGCGGCCACCAGCAGCACGGCGAACGGGTTGTCAGCACTGACCCCGTCCACCAAGGCGATGGCGATGCCCAGCCCAGCAGCGGTGGTGACCAGGCCGAGGGCGGCATCCCCCGCGTCCGCGAGCGTCGGCGCCCACCTGCGGGCGGTGCTCGTCGTCCGGGCGGGGACCCTCGGCCGATCAGTCATCGGCGACGCGGTGGGGCTTGGCGCGCGCTCCCCCAACGCTGCGGCTCGGGCACGTCGAGCACGTCGCACATCGCGTGCCACACGTCGCGCGGCTCCACACCGTCGTCGAGCGCCTGCACCGGCGTCAGGTTGCCCAGCTCGGGGATGACGAGGTCACGGGTGAGCGCACGGCCATGGGCAGAGCCCAGCACCTCGTCGACCAGCTGCCAGAACTCGCGTAAGCGCACGACTCCAGGGTGCCATCCCCAGGAGGCCGTGCGCGCCGCGGGTGTCGGCGCGTGTCGGTGGCGCGGGCGACAATGGCCGCGTGGACGACCATCCCGAGGTGCTCGCGCGCTTCTCCGCGCCCACCCGCGGCTGGTTCACCGGCGCCTTCGCCGAGCCGACGCCCGCGCAGGCGGGCGCCTGGCAGGCGATCTCGTCGGGCGACCACTCGCTGGTCGTCGCGCCAACCGGCTCCGGCAAGACGCTGGCGGCGTTCCTGTGGTCCCTCGACCACCTGCTGACGTCCAGCCCGGCGGACCTCCCGGCGAGCGAGCGCTGCCGCGTGCTGTACGTCTCGCCCCTCAAGGCGCTGGCGACGGACGTCGAGCGGAACCTGCGCTCCCCGCTGGTCGGCATCCGGCAGACGGCGACGCGGCTCGGCATGGAGCTGCCCGAGGTCACCGTTGGGGTCCGCACGGGCGACACGCCCCCGTCGGAGCGGCGCGCGTTCGCCACGCGCCCCCCGGACATCCTCATCACCACGCCCGAGTCGTTGTTCCTGGTGCTCACCTCGGCGGCGCGCGCGGGACTCGCGGGGGTGCGCACCGTGATCCTCGACGAGATCCACGCCGTGGCGGGGACCAAGCGCGGCACGCACCTCGCGGTGTCCCTCGAACGGCTCGACGCGCTGCTGGACCGTCCTGGCGGGCCCGGCCCGGCGCAGCGCGTCGGGCTGTCCGCGACAGTGCGCCCGGTGGACGCGGTGGCCGGCTTCCTGGGCGGCTCGCGGCCGCAGGCCGAGGGCGGGCGGCGCGTGGTCGTGGTGCAGCCGCCGTCGACGAAGCAGATCGAGGTGGACGTCGTCGTGCCGGTGCCGGACCTCGGCGACCTGGGCTCGGCCGCCCGCACCGCGCTGTCCGACGATGGCGCTCCCCTGCCCCCGCTGCCGCCCGGCGAGGCGGACCTGACCGGCTCGGCCGCCGGGTCCGCGCCGCGCCCGTCGATCTGGCCGCATGTCGAGGAACGCGTCGTCGACCTCGTCGCCGACCACCGCTCCACGCTGGTGTTCACCAACTCCCGGCGCGGGGCGGAGCGCCTCACGGCCCGCATGAACGAGGTGTGGGCCGAGCGTCAGGGAGAGGACGTCGCCGATCCCGGGGAGCTGCGGCCCGCCGAGGCTCCCGGGCAGTCGGGCACCGCCGTGGGCGTCGACACCCGCGACGCGTCGACCATCCTGGCGCGGGCGCACCACGGCTCGATGAGCCGGGCCGAGCGCACCCGCACCGAGTCCGAGCTCAAGGCCGGGCGGCTGCCGGCGGTGGTCGCCACCAGCTCGCTCGAGCTGGGCATCGACATGGGCGCCGTGGACCTCGTCGTGCAGGTGGGCTCACCGCCCTCCGTCGCGAGCGGCCTGCAGCGCGTCGGTCGCGCAGGGCACCAGGTCGGGGCCATCTCGCACGGCGTCGTCTTCCCGACGTTTCGGGGCGAGCTGGTGCCCGCGGCCGTCACCGCCGCGCGGATGCGCACTGGCGAGCTCGAGGCGCTGTCGGTGCCGTCCAACCCGCTGGACGTGCTCGCGCAGCAGATCGTCGCGATGGTCGCCGTCGACGACTGGACGGTGGCCGATCTCGCGGCTGTCGTGCGCCGCTCCGCCCCGTTCGCCGGGCTGGGCGACGCGACGCTGCACGCCGTGCTCGACATGCTCGCCGGGCGGTACCCGAGCGAGGAGTTCGCCGAGCTGCGCCCACGGATCGTGTGGGACCGGGCCAGCGACCTGCTCACCGCGCGCCCGGGCGCACTGCGGCTCGCCGTGACCAGCGGCGGCACGATCCCCGACCGCGGGCTGTACGGCGTGTTCCTGGCCAGCGGCGCCACCACCAGCGACGTGCCGGCCGACGCGGAGCGGACCGCGGGCCGGATGCGCGGCGGGCGGCGGGTGGGCGAGCTCGACGAGGAGATGGTCTACGAGTCGCGCGTCGGCGACACGTTCACCCTCGGGTCGAGCACATGGCGCATCGAGGACATCACCCAGGACCGCGTGCTGGTCACCCCCGCCCCCGGGGTGCCGGGGCGCCTGCCGTTCTGGAAGGGGGACTCCATCGGGCGGCCCGCCGAGCTGGGCCGGGCGATGGGGGCATGGGTCCGCGAGCTGCTGTCCCTGCCCGACGACGCCGCGCGGGCGCACGTCGAGGCGGCAGGGCTCGACCCGTGGGCCACGGACAACCTGCTCGCCTACGTGCGCGAGCAGCGCGAGGCGACGGGCGAGGCTCCCACCGACACGACGCTGGTGGTCGAGCGGTTCCGCGACGAGCTGGGCGACTGGCGCATCGTGCTGCACTCGCCGTACGGCGCCCGGGTGCACGCCCCGTGGGCGTTGGTGGTCGGCGCGCGCCTGCGCGAGCGGTTCGGCGTCGACGTCGCCGCGCTGCACTCCGACGACGGCATCGTGCTGCGGCTCCCCGACATGATGACCTCGGACATCCCGGTCACGGACGGCCTGGGCGCCCGATGGCCCGACGACGGCGCCGGCCCGGGCATCGAGCTGGCCGACCTGCTCATCGACCCCGACGACGTGGCGCAGGCCGTGCGCGCCGAGCTGGGCGGCTCCGCGATGTTCGGCGCGCGGTTCCGCGAGGCGGCCGCGCGGGCGCTGCTGCTCCCCCGGCGGCGGCCCGACCGACGGCAGCCGCTGTGGCAGCAGCGGCAGCGCGCCGCGCAGCTGCTGAGCGTCGCCGCGCAGTACCCCGACTTCCCGATCCTGCTCGAGGCCGTCCGGGAGTGCTTGCAGGACGACTTCGACGTCGAGGCGCTGACCGACCTGATGCGGGACGTCGCCGCGCGGCGGCTGCGCGTCGTCGAGGTCACCACGCCCTCGCCGTCGCCCTATGCGCAGTCACTCCTGTTCGGGTACACGGCGCAGTTCCTGTACGACGGCGACGCGCCCCTCGCCGAGCGACGCGCCGCCGCGCTGACCCTGGACCCGACGCTGCTGGCCGAGCTGCTGGGCGGCGGCGGGGAGTCGCAGCTCGCGGACCTGCTCGACCCCGCGGCGGTCCAGCGCACCGAGGCCGAGTTGGCGGGCCTCGCCCCGGACCGGCAGGCGCGGTCCTTGGAGGACCTGGCCGACATGGTGCGGAGGCAGGGGCCCCTGACCGCCGCGGAGCTCGAGGACCGCACGCGCGAGGACGTCCGCGGCGAGGTGGGCCGGTGGCTGGCCGAGCTGGAGGCCGCCCGGCGCGTCATCCGGGTGCGGCTGGGCGGGGTGCCCGCCGAGCGCACCGAGCAGTGGGCCGCGATCGAGGACGCCGGGCGCCTGCGCGACGCGCTCGGGGTGGCCCTGCCCGTGGGCGTGCCCGAGGCGTTCACCGAGGTGCGGCCCGATCCGCTGGGCGACCTGGTGCGCCGCCACGCGCGCACCCACGGCCCCTTCCCCGCCACCCAGGTGGCACACCGGTTCGGCCTCGGCGTCGCGGTCGTCACGGAGGTGCTGCGCCGCCTGGAGCGGTCCGGCGCGCTGGTGCAAGGCCGCTTGCGGCCCGATGTGCTCGGGGGCGCCGGGGACGAGTTCTGCGACGCCGACGTGCTGCGGACCCTGCGCCGCCGGTCGCTCGCCGCACTGCGCTCCGAGGTGGAGCCGGTGGACCCGCAGACCTTGGGCGTCTTCCTGCCGCGCTGGCAGGGCATCGAGCCGGCGCCGGTGGGCTCCGCCGGCTCGCGGGCCGGAGGGCTGCGGGGCGTGGACGGGCTCGCGCGCGTCGTCGAGCAGCTCGCGGGCGCCACGGTGCCCGCGTCGGCGTTGGAGACCCACGTGCTGCCCGCCCGGATCGGCGACTACCAGCCCGCGATGCTCGACGAGCTCACCGCAGCCGGCGAGGTGCTGTGGGCCGGCCACGGCGAGCTCGGCTCGGCCGATGGCCTGGTGAGCCTGCACCCGGCGGCCGTGGCGGACCTCACCCTGCCCGCGCCCACCGAGATCGCCCCCGGCGGCCACCTCGACACCCCCGTGCACCGCGCCGTCCTGGCGGCGCTGTCGGGCGGCGGCGCGTTCTTCCTGGGCGGACTCCTCGCGCAGGTCGCCGAGGCCGCGGGAGAGCGCCCCGACCCGCCGACGCAGAGCGAGGTCCTCACGGCGCTCTGGGACCTGGTGTGGGCCGGGCACGTCACCAACGACCGCTACGCCCCGCTGCGGGCGCGCCTGGGAGCCGGGTCGACGGCCCACCGGGTGCGACGGTCGCCCGCCCGGCCACGGTCGCTGGCGCCCGGCGCGCGCCTCGGGCTGCGGCATGGCCTGGGCCGCCCGACATCGGCGGCGGCGCCCGGGCAGGACACCGGCGGGCGCTGGTCGCTACTGCCACCACGTGAGACCGACCCCACCCTGCGCGCGCATGCGCTGGCGGCCCAGCTCCTCGACCGGCACGGCGTGCTCACCCGCGCGGTGGCCCCAGCCGAGGGCGTCACCGCGCAGTTCGGCGGCGTCTACCGGGTGCTGTCCGCGCTGGAGCAGGCGGGCCAGGTGCGCCGCGGGTACTTCGTGGAGCATCTGGGCGGCTCGCAGTTCGCCCTGCCGGGGGCTGTCGACCGGCTGCGGGTGGACGCGCGCGCCGTGGAGCGCTCGACCGAGCGGGCCCGGCGCGCGGCGGACGACGGGCTGGCGGGCTCACGGCCCGGGGCGCGCGCCGAGGAGCCGCCCTACGCCGTCGTGCTGGCGGCCACGGACCCCGCCAACCCGTACGGGGCGGCGCTCGCCTGGCCGCCGCCGCCAGACGCCGACGGGCCGGTGGCCACGAGCGGACGGCACCGGCCCGGCCGCAAGGCGGGCGCCGTCGTGGTGCTCGTGGACGGCGCGCTCGTGCTGTACGTCGAGCGCGGTGGCCGCACGGTCCTCACGTTCACGCACGACCCTGCGCCCTTGGAGCTCGCCGCCGGACGGCTCGCCGAGGCCGTCGGGCGGGGCCAGCTCGGGCGGCTGACGCTCGCGCGCATCGACGGCGCGGAGGTGCTCACGTCGGCCACGCTCGACGGACCGGTCGGGCGGGCGCTGGTCGCCGCGGGTTTCGCGCCGACCCCACGCGGCCTGCGGCTGCGAGGCCAGGCATGAGCGGGCGACCGCTCGCGGCGCGCGCGGGCCAGGCAGCGCGCACGGCCGATCGGGGGGCTGATGCCTGAGGGCGACATCGTCCGCCGCACCGCTGCGCGGCTCGACCAGGCGCTCGCCGGGCGACCGCTGGCCCGGGCCGAGTTGCGCTGGCCCAGCGCGGCGGACGTCGACCTGACCGGACGCACAGTGCTGGCCAACATCCCCTACGGGAAGCACCTGCTCACCCGCCTCGACGACGGCCGCACGCTGCACACCCATCTGCGCATGGAGGGCCGCTGGTCGATCGAGCGCACCGGATCGCGCGAGGCGTCCGGCAGGCGGCCGGACGTCCGCGCGCTCCTCGGGAACGAGGTCTGGACGGCCCTGGGCAAGGACCTCGGGATGCTCGACGTGGTGCCCACGCGCGACGAGCACACCCTGATCGGCCACCTGGGCCCGGACGTGCTGGCCGACGACTTCCCCCAGGACGGGCTGCCTGAGGCGTTGCGCCGGTGGGCCGCCAGCGGCCCGCGGCCGGTGTGCGAGGTACTGCTCGACCAGCGGGTGGCCGCGGGAATCGGCACGATCTACCTGGCGGAGAGCCTCTTCGCCCTCGGCCTCTGGCCATGGACCCCGGCCGACGAGGTGGAGGACCCCGCCCGGCTGCTCGGCGTGGCCCGCCGGCTGATGCAGCGCTCGATCGCCTCCGCCGTGCCGGGCAGCACGGGTGAGCGGGCCCGCGGGGCCACCACGCTGGTGCACGGGCGCGCGGGCCAGCCCTGCCGCCGCTGCGGCGCCCCGATCGCCGTGGGCGAGGCGGGCGTGGCGCCGTTCACCCGTCCCGTCTTCTGGTGCCGGCGCTGCCAACCGGCCCCGGACACGCGAACGCCGCGATGACCAGGATCCTGGTCATCGCGGCGTTCGGTTGACTTGTCGGCCGATCAGCCGATGGGCGCCAGCTCAGCGCGGGCGCGGGCCCAGCTGCCGTCCGCGTGCCCACCGACCACGTCGGTGAACTCGGCCGGGACGGTGTCGGGAATCAGCAGGCCCTCAGCGATCGCGATGCGGTCGCTGACCTCGCGCAGCACCAACGACATCGGCACGTCGAGTGCCTCGCAGATGCTGCCGAGCAGCTCCGACGACGCCTCCTTCTGACCTCGCTCCACCTCGCTCAGGTATCCGAGGGACACCCGTGCTGCGGAGGAGACCTCTCGTAGGGTGCGCCCTTGGCGCTGCCGTGCGTCGCGCAGGACATCGCCGATCTCACGACGTAGAACAACCATCTGGCGCCCCCCTCTCCCTGTGAGCTCCTCGTCCTTGCCTGCGGCCTTCGCCGCAACCACTGACGTGTCCCGGACTGCCGAGGCGCCGGCCCGTCCCCTGATGGGGAGACTTCCACCGTACCTTGCGCTGCCCTGACGCGCCGTCGCGTTGCGCGCTGCCGAGACGCTGCGTGCGGGCGGTCGTGTACTCATCATCACGTCCTTCCCAACGCACGCCGCCCCCTGCGTGTTCCCGCGAGGGCGCCCGATGCCGGACGTTCACCCGGCCGGGTCCAGATGGGCCAGCGCGAGGGCGATCACGGCGGCGCACGCCTGGGCGCGCACCTCGGCGCGGTCGCCCGCGACATCGACGCGAGCCACATGCGCCAGCCCTGGGCCCGCCACCGCCACGTACACCGTGCCCGGAGCCTTCCCGTCCTGCGGGTCCGGGCCGGCGACCCCGGTGGTCGCCAGGCCCACGTCGGCGGCGAGCCGTAGGCGCACACCTTCGGCCATCGACGCCGCGACGTCGGGGTCCACGGCTCCCCGCGCCTCGAGCAGTCCGGCGTCGACGTCGAGCAGCGAGGCTTTGAGGTCGGTGGCGTAGGCGACAATGCCCCCTCGCAGGGCCCGTGAGGCGCCGGGGACGTCCACGAGGGACGCGGCCACCAGGCCGCCCGTGAGGGACTCGGCGACGGCGACGGTCCACCCGTGGCGTTCCAGGGCCAGGAGCAGCCGCGCGGCGGGGCCCGCCACCCCAGGGGCCGCGCCGGGGCTCCGGGTCATGGCGCCAGGAGTTGCGCGCGCCGGGCGGCGGCCCGGATCTGCCATGCCGTCCGCACATAGTCCAGGCCGGTCAGCACTGTCACGAGCACGGCGGCCCCCATCACCACGGCGGCGACGGCGTGCACGAAGCCGGGCAGGTGGTCCAGCGGCAGCAGGTAGAGCCCCAGCGCGACCGACTGCAGGACGGTCTTGACCTTCCCGCCGCGCGAGGCGGGCAGGACGAGGTAGCGCAGCAGGAAGAACCGCATGACGGTGATGCCGATCTCGCGGACCAGCACGATCACCGTCACCCACCACGGCAGGTCGCCCAGCACGGACAGGAGCACCAGCGCGGTGCCGACCAGGAGCTTGTCCGCGATGGGGTCGAGCAACTTGCCCAGGTCGGTGACCAGGCCGGAGCGGCGCGCGATGTCGCCATCGATCCGGTCGGTGATGGCCGCCACGACGAAGATCGCGGCAGCGACGAGTCGCCATTGGACCGTGTGCCCACCGTCGGCCAGGAGCGACCAGGCGAGGAAGGGCACGAGCACGATCCGCAGGACGGTCAGGGCATTCGCGATATTGAGACGGGAGGGGACGACGTCGACCACTCGGACAGCCTAGACGTCCCTGCTGCGAACGAGGACAACGCCGTGGGGCCGGGGCCGCTTGCGCGGAATGGGCCACATCCGCAGGTAGCGTGCGCCACGTGACCCGACATGCGCGGACGCACCCCGCGCCCCGACAGTGGACTCTCGTCGGACTCGTCGCGGCGGGGCTGGGCATCGCCCTGGCCGCCGTCGCGCTGGCCGTCCCCCGAGGCCCGGCGACACCGGTGGGCGCTATCCGGCCGGTCTCGAGCGCCAGCCCTGACGCCCCGACGCCCACGCCGAGCCCCACCGCAGACCCCGACGCGGCCTTCACGATCCTCGCCGCGGGCGACGTCCTCCCCCACCTGCCGGTGATCGGCTCCGCCCGCACGTCTTCGGGCTCCTACGACTTCGCCCCGCTGCTGGACCCTCTCGGCACGTGGGTGCGGGGCGCGGACCTGGCGCTGTGCCACCTGGAGGTGCCGGTGGCGCCCCACGGCGCGAAGCCCTCGGGCTACCCGATGTTCGCGAGCCCTGCGGAGATCGCGCAGGGCCTCGCCGACGGCGGCTGGGACGGATGCTCGACGGCGTCGAACCACTCGGTGGACCGCGGCTTCGCCGGGGTGGCCGCCACCCTGGACGCGCTCGACGCGGCTGCGCTCGGACATGTGGGCACCGCTCGCAGCGCGTGGGAGCAGTCCCAACCACAGCTCTACGTCCTGGAGCGCGCGGGCCAGCGGCTGACGGTGGCGCATCTCGCGGCCACCTACGGCACCAATGGGATGCCTGTCGACGCCGACAAGCCGTGGTCGGTCGACCTGCTGGACACCGCGCGCCTGGTGGCCCAGGCCCAGGCGGCGCGCTCAGCCGGCGCCGACCTCGTCGTGGCGAGCGTGCACTGCTGCGTCGAGTACGTCACCGAGCCCACGGCCCGGCAGACGGAGGTCGCGCAGGCGCTGGCCGACTCCGGGGTCGTGGACTTGCTGATCGGGCACCACGCCCATGTGCCGCAACCCGTGGCGCGACTCGAGGGCGGCCCTGGCGGCGACGGGATGTGGGTCGCCTACGGGCTCGGCAACATGCTCTCGAACCAGGACGCGGAGTGCTGCGTGGCGGGAACCGAGTCCGGACTGCTGCTGACCGCGCACGTCACGAGCACAGGCGCCTTCCCGGCACGAGGCATCCCTTCCGGGCCCGCCCGGGTCACGGGCGTCGAGTGGACGCCGACCACTGTCGACAGGGGCTCGGGGCATCGCCTGCACGCGCTCATCGACATCCCCGAGGGCACCTCCACCCTGAGCGCGTCCGAGGTCGCCACCCGGGCCGAGCGCGTGCGCGCCGCGGCGGGCACAGGAGCCTCCGAGCGCACGGACCCGACGACGCCCACCGGCCCGGAACCGCTCGTCGTGATCCGCACCGACGTGGCGTGAGCCCGGCTCAGCGTCCCCGACGCCCGGACTCCTCATCCTCGTCTGCGCCGTCGAAGTAGTCGGTGGCCACCGGCGGGTCCCCGGGAAGGGCTCCGTCGTCCACCGGATCAGGCTCCGGCACGCCGCGCAGCATCGCCAGGGTGCCGGGCAGGTCGTCGGGCTGGACCAGAACCTCACGGGCCTTGGACCCCTCGGAGGGCCCCACGATCTCGCGGGACTCGAGGAGGTCCATCAGGCGCCCGGCCTTCGCGAAGCCGACCCGCAGCTTGCGCTGCAGCATCGACGTCGAGCCGAACTGCGAGGTGATGACGAGCTCGGCGGCCTGCAGCAGCAGGTCGAGGTCGTCGCCGATGTCCTCGTCCACCTGCTTCTTGGCCACCGAGACGACCACGTCCTGCCGGTAGGCGGGCTTGAGCTGCTGCTTCACGTGCTCGACGACGGCGTGGATCTCGCTCTCGGAGACCCAGGCCCCCTGGGTGCGCATCGGCTTGGCCGCGCCCATCGGCAGGAACAGCGCGTCACCCTGCCCGATGAGCTTCTCGGCGCCGGGCTGGTCGAGCACCACGCGCGAGTCGGTGAGCGACGACGTCGCGAACGCGAGCCGCGACGGCACGTTGGCCTTGATGAGCCCGGTGACCACGTCGACGCTGGGCCGCTGGGTGGCGAGCACCAGGTGGATGCCGGCCGCGCGGGCGAGCTGCGTGATCCGTTGGATGGAGGCCTCGACGTCGCGCGGGGCCACCATCATCAGGTCCGCGAGCTCGTCGACGATGACCAGGAGGTACGGGTAGGTCGCGATCTTGCGCTCGGAGCCCGGCAGCGGCTTGACCTTGCCCGCGCGGACGGCAGCGTTGAAGTCGTCGATGTGCTTGAACCCGAACATGGCGAGGTCGTCGTACCGCGCCTCCATCTCGCGCACCACCCACTCGAGGGCCTCGGCGGCCTTCTTCGGGTTGGTGATGATGGGCGTGATGAGGTGCGGGATGCCCTCATAGACGGTGAGCTCGACGCGCTTGGGGTCGACGAGGACCATGCGCACCTCGTCGGGGGTGGCGCGCATCAGCACCGAGACGATCATCGAGTTCACGAAGCTCGACTTGCCCGCGCCGGTGGCGCCGGCGACGAGCAGGTGCGGCATCTTCGCGAGGTTGGCCGTGACGTAGCCGCCCTCGACGTCCTTGCCGACGCCAATGACCATGGGGTGCTCGGAGCGGCGGGCCGCGCTCGACCGCAGCACGTCGCCCAGCGACACCGTCTCGCGGTCCGTGTTCGGGATCTCGATGCCGATCGCGGACTTGCCGGGGATCGGCGAGAGGATGCGCACGTCAGCGCTGGCCACGGCGTAGGCGATGTTCTTGGACAGCGCCGTGACCCGCTCGACCTTCACCGCCGGGCCGAGCTCGACCTCGTACCGCGTCACCGTCGGACCGCGGGTGAAGCCGGTGACCTGGGCGTCGATCTCGAACTGGTCGAGGACGGTGGTCAGCGCCTCCACGACGCGGTCGTTCGCCGCCGAGCGGACCTTGTGCGGCGGGCCCTTCGCGAGGACGTCCTCGGCGGGCAGCAGGTAGAGCACGTCGCCCTCGAGCATCGGCTGCTCCCCGCGCGGGACGCCGGCGGTGGGCGGCGCGGCGAGGGGTCGGGGCCGGGGCGCCGAGGGAGTCTGCTCGGGGGTCCGGTCGATGATGGCGGTGGGCACGGCGTCCGGCTCCGCGGCGGGCTCGTCCTCCGCCTCGGCGACGTCATCGCCGCGCGCGGCGATGATCGCGGCCCGCTCGAACGCCTCGTCGCCGACGTAGCCGTCGAGCCTTTCACGCTCGGCCTGCGCGGCAGCGGCGGCGCGCTCCTTGCGGCCCCGTCCCAGCAGCCTGCGCGTCTTGGCCGGCTCGGGCTCGGGATCGGGCAGCGCGGTGTGGCCCGCGTTGATGACGAGCGGCGCGTCGTCGTCCTCCGCGTCCTCCTCGTCGTGGCGGCCACCGGTGAGGCGCTCGTACAGCGCGCGCAGCCGCGGGACGATCATGTGCACAGGGGTCGCCGTGACGACCAGCAGCCCGAAGAAGGCGAGCAATCCGAGCAGCGGCACGGTGACGTAGGCCGTCAGCAGGCTGACCAGCGGCGTCCCCACGAGGTAGCCGACGATCCCGCCGGCCTCGCGCAGGGCCGCGTAGCCGCCACTCGGCGCGGGCAGGTCCGCCGACAGGTGCACCAGGCCGCACACGGCCAGCGTGATCGCCGCGAGGCCGATGCCGATGCGGGAGTTCGCCTGCCCCTTGTCGGGGTGGCGCATGAGGCGGATCGCGATGGCCAGCAGCACCACCGGGACGGCGACGCCCACCCGGCCGAAGGTGCCCGCGACGACGTTGTGGACCACGTCGCCCGCCGTGCCGGACAGGTCCCACCACTCGCGTGCCGCGATGACGATCGACAGGCCCAGCAGCGTGAACGCCAGACCGTCGCGGCGGTGCGCCGGGTCGAGGTCCCGCGCGCCGCGCCCCATCTTGCGCGCGCCGCCGCCGATGAGGTGCGCGACGCCCATCCAGGCGCCCTTGATCATGCGCAACGGCAGTGCGGGGCGCTGCGGGGGTGGGGCCGCCGCGCGCCCGGAGGGCCGGGTGGAGCCGCCTCGGGCCGCCGCGGGGCGGCCACCTGACCGCTGTGTGGTGGACGAGGCGGACCCGCGGCCTCGCGGTGTGGGTGCGGACGTACGGGTCGCCATGGTCCTCACGTTAGTCGCGCCAGGGGGCGCCGCGCCGCAGCAGGTTGCGTGTCGGCGGCGCCCGTCGGGATGGGACGGCCGGGTCCCGGGTCAGGCCTCCACGACGACGGGGATGATCATGGGCCGCCTGCGCAGCCGGTTCGAGACCCAGCGCCCCACGATGCGGCGCACCACCTGCTGCATCTGGTGCGTGTCCGACCCGCCCCGCTGCGCGGCCTCCTCGAGGGCCGCCACGATGTCCGGGAGGATGTCGTCGAACACGGCGTCGTCCTCCGCGAAGCCCCGCGCGTGGATCTGCGGGCCGACGAGCACCTTGCCGTCGGCGGAGCTCACCACCACGAAGATCGAGATGAAGCCCTCGTCGCCCAGGATGCGGCGGTCCTTGAGCTCGGCGTCGGTGATCTCCCCCACGCTCGACCCGTCCACGTACACGTAGCCGCACGGCACAGCGCCCACGACGCTCGCGCGCCCGTCGACGAGGTCGACCACCACACCGTCCTCGGCGAGCACCACGCGGTCCGCGGGGACGCCCGACTTGACGGCCAGCGCCGCGTTGGCCACCAGGTGGCGCGCCTCGCCGTGCACCGGCATGACGTTCTTCGGCCGCAGGATGTTGTAGCAGTACAGGAGCTCGCCGGCGCTGGCGTGGCCGGACACGTGGACCTTCGCGTTGCCCGAGTGCACCACGCGGGCGCCCAGCCGGGTCAGGCCGTTGATCACACGGAACACCGCATTCTCGTTGCCGGGGATGAGCGACGAGGCGAGGATCACCGTGTCCCCCGGGCCCACGCTCACCTTGTGGTCGTTGGTGGCGATCCGGGACAGCGCGGCCATCGGCTCGCCCTGGGAGCCGGTGCACATCAGCACCAGTTCCTCGTCCGGCACCGTGTCGAGCTTCTTCTGGTCGACGAGCACGCCCTCGGGCACGTGCAAGTAGCCGAGCTCGGCCGCGATGGTCATGTTGCGCACCATCGAGCGCCCCACCAGCGCCACCTTGCGACCGTGCGCGACGGCGGCGTCGAGGACCTGCTGCACGCGGTGCACATGCGAGGCGAACGAGGCCACGACGATGCGCTGCGTGGACGAGGCGAAGACCGCGTCGAGCACCGGGCCGATCTCCCGCTCGGGCGTCACGAAGCCCTGCACCTCGGCGTTCGTGGAGTCGACCATGAACAGGTCGACGCCCCGCTCGCCGAGCCGCGCGAACGCCCGCAGGTCGGTGATGCGCCCGTCGAGCGGGAGCTGGTCCATCTTGAAGTCGCCGGTGTGCAGCACGGTGCCGGCGCCCGTGCGGATCGCCACGGCCAGGGCATCGGGGATCGAGTGGTTCACCGCGACGAACTCGCACTCGAACGGGCCGAGCTGCTCGACCTGCCCCTCCCTGACCGCGAGGGTCAGCGGGGGGATCTTGTGCTCCTTGAGCTTGGCCTCGACGAACGCGAGGGTGAGCTGCGACCCCACCAGCGGGATATCCCGGCGCAGGCGCAGCAGGTACGGCACAGCGCCGATGTGGTCCTCGTGGCCGTGCGTGAGGACGATGGCCTCGATGTCGTCCAGCCGGTCCCGGATGTAGTCGAAGTCCGGGAGGATCAGGTCGACGCCGGGCTGGTGGTCCTCGGGGAACAGCACGCCGCAGTCGACGACCAGCAGGCGGCCCTCGTACTCGAAGACCGCCATGTTCCGGCCGATCTCACCGAGGCCCCCGAGCGCCACGATGCGCAGCGCGCCGCTCGGCAGCTCGGGCGGCAGGCTCAGGTCGGGATGGGGGTGGCTCATGGGCCCTCCTGGTCAGCTCCGGACGACGTCCAGCAGGCCCGCTGCGCGCAGCCCTGCGCGCACCGCTGCCGCGTCCTCGTCGGAGGCAGCCACATTGGGCAGCCGCATGTGTCGGTTCGGGATGAGGCCGAGCGCCTCGACTGCCGCCTTCGCGGCGGCGGCCTGGAATCCGGCGCCGTTGAGCGCGTCGATGGCCGGGGCGATCGACCGGAAGACCCGCAGGGCGCGTGCCATGTCCCCCGCGTCGAAGGCCTCGGTGACCTCCGCGAGCTGACGGCCCGCGACGTGGCCGACCACGGAGACGGTGCCGGCGGCCCCGTGGGCGAGCATCGCCAGGTACACCGCGTCGTCGCCGCAGTACCAGGCCAGGCCGGTGCGCTCGCTCGCCGTGGCCGCCGCGTAGAGGTCGCCAGTGGCGTCCTTGATGGCGACGACGCGCTCATGCGCGGCCAGGCGGTCGAGCGTCGGCTGCGCGAAGCGCACGCCGGTGCGGCCGGGCACGTCGTAGAGCATGACGGGAAGCTCGGTGGAGTCCGCGATCATGCGGACGTGCTGGTAGACGCCCTCCTGCGAGGGGCGCGAGTAGTACGGGGCCACGACGAGCAGGCCATGCGCCCCGGCCTCCGCCGCCTGCTCGGCCATACGCACGGCGTGCAGGGTGTCGTTGGACCCGGCGCCGGCGACGACCACGGCGCGGTCGCCCACGGCCTCGACGACTGCGGCGATGAGGTCGGCCTTCTCGGGGGCGTGCGTGGCGGGGGCCTCGCCGGTGGTGCCGTTGAGCACCAGGCCGTCATGGCCGCCCTCGTCGACCAGCGCGGTGGCCAGTCGGGCCGCGGCCTCGAGGTCCAGGGCGCCGTCGGCTGTCATCGGCGTGAT
Source organism: Cellulomonas timonensis (assembly GCF_900046455.1). Taxonomy (GTDB): domain Bacteria; phylum Actinomycetota; class Actinomycetes; order Actinomycetales; family Cellulomonadaceae; genus Cellulomonas_A; species Cellulomonas_A timonensis. Next base: position 200,827 of record NZ_FCOT01000008.1, on the reverse strand, counting down.
CATCGCGGTGAGCACCGCGCCGAACGGGCGCGCAGGGGTCCTGGAGTAGGGCATGTGCCCAAAGTACCGTCCCTCGCCCACGCGGCGCGCACACGCCCGACGCGAGTGAGACGACGTCGCCGCGAGGCTACCGGGCGGCCCGCTCGTACGTGACGAAGCGGTAGCGCACACCGTCGGCGGATGAGGCATGCCACCCCTCGGGCGGGTCGCTGGCCCGCACAGACCACACCTCGGGGTCGATCCGCGGGGCGAACGCGTCCCCTTCGACGTCCACGTCCACCTCGGTGACCTCGAGGCGGTCGGCGTGCTCGATCGCCGCGGAGTACACGGTCCCGCCGCCGATCACCCACGCGTCGCGTCCGGCGAGCCCGTCGAGGGCCGACGCGAACGACGTCACCACCGTGGCGCCGTCGGCCACGTATCCCGGACTGCGGGTCAGGACGAGGTTCTCGCGGCCCGGCAGCGGCCGGAACCGCTCGGGCAGCGACTCCCACGTGGCGCGGCCCATGAGCACCGGGCTTCCCGAGGTGAGGACCCGGAACCGGGCCATGTCCTCGGGGACGCGCCACGGCAGTGCGCCGTCACGGCCGATGACGCGTGTGGGCGACTGGGCCCAGACCAAGGCGAGGCTCATCAGCTCAGACCGCGATCGGGGCCTTGATGGTGGGGTGGTGCTGGTAACCCACCACCTCGATGTCCTCATACGCGTACTCGAGGATGGACGGCGCCTTGCGCAGCCGCAGCGTCGGGTACGGGTACGGCTCGCGGGTGAGCTGCTCGCGCACCTGCTCCACGTGGTTGTCATAGATGTGGCAGTCGCCGCCGGTCCAGATGAAGTCCCCGACCTCGAGGCCCGCCTGCTGCGCGACCATGTGCGTGAGCAGCGCGTAGGACGCGATGTTGAACGGCACACCCAGGAACAGGTCCGCGCTGCGCTGGTAGAGCTGGCACGACAGCCGCCCGTCGGCGACGTAGAACTGGAAGAACGCGTGGCACGGGGCGAGGGCCATCGACGGGATCTCCGCGACGTTCCACGCCGAGACGATGTGCCGGCGCGAGTCCGGGTCGCGGCGCAGGTCCTCGACGACGCGCGTGATCTGGTCGATGTGGCCGCCACCGGGCGTCGGCCAGGAGCGCCACTGGACGCCGTACACCGGGCCGAGCTCGCCGTCCTCGTCGGCCCACTCGTCCCAGATGCGCACGCCGTGGTCCTGCAGCCAGCCCACGTTCGAGTCGCCGCGCAGGAACCACAGCAGCTCGTAGGCGATCGACTTGAGGTGGACGCGCTTGGTGGTGACCAGCGGGAAGCCCTGGGACAGGTCGAAGCGCATCTGGTGGCCGAAGACGCTGCGCGTGCCGGTGCCGGTGCGGTCCGACTTGGGGGTCCCGGTCTCGAGCACCAGGCGCAGCAAGTCTTCGAACGGGGTGGGCACAGGTGAGGCGACCGCTGACGTCATGGCGTCATGCTAGGCGTCGATGCCGTGAGCCTGGCCCACTTCTCCCCGTGGGCCCCGGATGCGGTCCGGTCGCCGCGCACCCTGTGCAGGTCGGTGACCGGCGCGCCACACTGGGCGCATGTCCACGCCTCACCTGCCGCCCACGGTCGCCGCCCACGTGCCGACCGGCCTGCTCATCGGCGGCGCGTGGCGCCGCTCGTCCTCGACGGGCCGCACCTTCGCCGTCGAGGACCCCGCCACCGCCGAGGTGCTCTTCGACGTCGCCGACGGCGGTCCCGCCGACGGGCTGGAGGCGTTGGGCGCCGCGGCCGACTCCGCCGAGGCGTGGGCCGAGACCGCGCCCCGCGCCCGCGCCGAGCTGCTGCGCGCCGTGTTCGAGACGGTTGTGGCGCGCACCGAGGACATCGCGGCCCTGATCACCGCCGAGGGCGGCAAGCCCCTGGCCGAGTCGCGCGCCGAGGTCGCCTACGCGGCGGAGTACGTCCGCTGGTACTCCGAGCAGGCCGTGCGCCTCGACGGCCTGGCCCGCCGCGCGCCCGCGGGCACCCACCACCAGCTCGTGCTGAGCCGGCCGGTCGGCCCGGCGCTCCTGATCACCCCGTGGAACTTCCCGCTCGCGATGATCACCCGCAAGATCGCCCCGGCCCTGGCGGCCGGCTGCCCGGTGGTGGTCAAGCCCGCGCAGCTCACGCCGCTGACGACCTCCTACTTCGCGGAGATCGTGCGCGCCGAGCTCGAGGCCCGCGACCTGCCGACGGGTGTGATCAACGTCGTGCCCACCTCGTCGTCGAGCGAGCTGACGGCGCCCGTGATCGCCGACCCCCGGCTGCGCAAGCTCTCCTTCACCGGCTCGACCGAGGTGGGCCGGGTGCTGCTGCGCGCCGCCGCGCAGAACGTGCTGCGGACGTCGATGGAGCTGGGCGGCAACGCGCCGTTCCTGGTCTTCGAGGACGCGGACATCCCCGCGGCCGTGGAGGGCGCCGTCGCGGCGAAGATGCGCAACGCGGGCCAGACGTGCGTCGCCGCGAACCGCTTCCTGGTGCACGAGTCGGTCGCCGAGGAGTTCTCGCGCGGGCTCACGGAGGCGTTCAAGCGCCTTGTGCTCGGGCACGGCTCCGACGCCGCGACCACCGTCGGACCGCTCATCGAGGCGGCGGCGGTCGACCATGTCGCCGACGTGGTGGCCGACGCGGTCGACGGCGGGGCGAGGGTGCTCGTCGGCGGGGACCGGGCCCAGCGCGCAGGCCACTTCTTCCACCCGACGGTGCTGACGGGGGTGTCGCCGGACGCCCGCGCGATCCGCGAGGAGACGTTCGGGCCCGTCGCCCCGATCGTCACGTTCGGCGACGAGCGCGAGGCCCTCGAGCTCGCGAACAGCACCGAGTTCGGGCTGGTCGCGTACGCCTACACCCGGGACGTCGGCCGCGTGATGCGGCTGGCAGAGCAGGTGGAGACGGGCATGCTCGGGGTGAACCGCGGGATGGTCTCGGACGCGAGCGCGCCGTTCGGCGGGGTGAAGAGCTCCGGGCTGGGACGCGAGGGCGGCGAGGCCGGCATCGAGGAGTACCTCGAGCGCCGCTACGTCGCCCTCTGACCCGCGTGGACCTGGCGCCCGGCGAACGGGCGGCCGCGCGGCGCGCCGCGGTGCAGCAGTCGCTGTCGGTGGCCCTCGCGACGGGCCTGTACGCCGTCTCCTTCGGCGCGCTGTCCGTCGCCGCGGGCCTCGACCTGCCGCAGACCATGGCGCTCAGCCTGCTGATGTTCTCCGGCGGGTCCCAGTTCGCCTTCATCGGCGTGATCGGCGCCGGCGGCACTGCGGCGGCCGCCGTCGCCGCCGCGAGCCTGCTCGGGGCACGCAACGGGCTCTACGGGCCGCTCGTCGCGCCATTCACCGGCGCCCGCGGCTGGCGGCGGGCGCTCGCCGCGCAGGTGACCATCGACGAGTCCACGGCCGTCTCGACGGCGCAGCCCACCCCCGAGGCGGCGCGCGCCGCCTTCTGGTGGACGGGCGTGGGCATCTTCGTGCTCTGGAACGTGTTCACGCTCGCTGGCGCCCTGCTCGGCGACGCGCTGGGCGACCCGAGGCGCTACGGCCTGGACGCGGCGGCCGCGGCGGCATTCCTCGCCCTGCTGTGGCCGCGGCTCGCCAGCCGCCCCGCGCGGCTCGTCGCGGCGCTGGGGATGGGGGTGGCGCTGGTGCTCCCCCCGCTCGTCCCCTCGGGCCTGCCCGTCCTGGCGGCGGCCCCCCTCGCCATCGTCATCCGAAGGCGACGGGGCCCGCAGCAGCCCGACGCGCAGGAGGCCGCATGAGCGAGCACACGCTGACCTGGCTCGCGGTGCTGTCCGCCGGGGCCGTCTGCTTCGCGATCAAGCTCGTGGGCCACCTGGTCCCCGAGCACTGGCTCGCCGAGCCGCGCGTCGCGCGCACCTCGTCGCTCGTCACCGTCGCGCTGCTCGCCGCCCTCGTCGGCGTGCAGGCCTTCGGCGGGGGGCCCGGGCTCACCGTGGACGCGCGCCTCCCCGCGCTCGCCGTCGCCGCCCTCGCCCTCGCGCTGCGGGCGCCGTTCATCGTGGTGGTGGCCGCCGCCGCAGCCGTCGCGGCTGCGCTGCGGGCGCTCGGCATGCCCTGACCCCAGCCCTCCGATGGGACCTCCGTCACTCGACAACAGCCTGCGGGCGTGCTGTTGATACTCTCGGCGGGCCCTGTCGGCAGCACCCACCCCGGAGACCCCGTTGGCCACGCGCACACAGACGTCCACGATCGGCTCTCTCATCTTCATGTCACGCTGGCTCCAGGTGCCTCTGTACCTCGGCCTGATCGTGGCGCAGGCGACCTACGTGTGGCAGTTCATGATCGAGCTGTGGCACCTGTTCTCGGACGTCGTGCTGCACAGCGGCATCAGCGGCGTCACCGAGGAGTCGATCATGCTGGCCGTGCTCGGCCTGGTCGACGTGGTGATGATCGCCAACCTGCTCATCATGGTGATCATCGGCGGCTACGAGACGTTCGTCTCCCGCATCAACCTGGACGACCACCCGGACCAGCCCGAATGGCTGTCCCACGTCAACGCGAACGTGCTCAAGACGAAGCTCGCGATGTCGATCATCGGCATCTCCTCGATCCACCTGCTGCGCACGTTCATCGAGGCCAAGACCACCCTCTTGCTGCCCAACGGCTCCGAGGTGCTGCTCTGGCAGACCGTCATCCACCTCGCGTTCATCGCCTCCGCAATGGCGCTGGCCTGGATCGACAAGATCTCGCACGCGCATGCCGGCCCCGCCAAGCAGGGCCCGGCGACCCCTCAGGCGGCGCCTGCCGACGCCGCCAGTGACGCCACCCCCAGCGCGACGGCCCACGACGGCGGCGTTGACGCGGACAACCGCGCGCCGGACGACTACGCCTTGACGGGGACGCGCTGATGGCCCTGTTCAGCGAGCAGGCCGACGTCTCGGTGCGCCCGGCCATCCCCGGCGACGAGCTGGCGATCACCGACATCCAGCTGGCCGCGTGGCGGTCCGCGCACACCCCTGAGGTCGGGCAGGAGGTGCTGGCGAGCCTCGACGGCGGCGCCATCGCCGAGCGCTGGGCCCAGGCGATCACCGCTCCCCCGGGCCCCGGGTACCGGGTGCTCGTCGCATGCGAGGGCCCGGACGTCGTCGGCTTCACGGCCATCGCGCCACTGCCGGCGCCCGAGGAGTCGCCGCTCGCGGCGCCCGGCGGCGAGATCGTCTCCCTCGAGGTGGCCCCCGTGGCGCAACGCTCCGGACACGGCTCGCGGCTCCTGGCCGCCGCGGTGGACACGCTGCGTGAGGACGGCGCCGCCTACGCGCGCACCTGGGTGCTCGACGGCGACGCGGGCCGCGCGCAGTTCCTCTCCTCAGCGGGCTTCGGCCCCGAGGAGGCGGTGCGCGAGCTCGCCACGGGCATCGGCCCCGACGGCGAGGCCCGCACGGTCACGGAGCACCTGTGGGGCGCGACGATCTGACGCGCGGCGCCCGCGCGCCCAGCCGACGCGGCGCCCGCGCGCCGATGTGACGCAGGGCGCGCGGCTCAGGCCCGGTGCAGCCGGGCGGCGGTCCGCAGCGCCTCACGGGCCCGGCGCCGATCGCCTGCGGCGTCATAGGCGAACGCGAGCCGGTACCAGACCGCCCAGTCCTCCGGGGCCGCCTCGGCCTCCGCCCGCGCCGTCGCGAACGCCTCCGTGGCGGCGGCCCGGTCGATGCGCCCGCCGGGCGAGCGCGGCAGGTCGTCCACCGGCAGCCGGTGGGCGGCGGCGAGCTCGTCGGCCATCCGCTGCACCGCGAAGGCCATGCGCCACTCCCGGCCGATCGCCCAGACCGCCAGCAGCGGCAGGACGAAGATCCCGACGCCCAGGCCGATCCCGACGGGGTCGCCGGTGCGGAGCAGCGCCACGGCGCGCGCCATCACCACCCACAGGTACAGCGCCAGCAGCGCCGTCAGCGCGACGGCCCCCGCGATCGCCGTGCGCTGTCGACGTCCACCGGCAGCCTGCGGCGCGCTGCTCATCCCAGGTCCAGGAAGTGCTCGAGGCCCACGGTGAGGCCCGGGCGGGCGCCGACCTCGCGGATGCCGAGCAGGACGCCGGGCATGAAGCTCACCCGGTCGAACGAGTCGTGCCGGAGGGTGAGCATCTCCCCCGGGTTCCCCAGCAGGATCTCCTCATGCGCGACGAGCCCGCGCAGTCGCACCGAGTGCACGCGCACACCGTCCACGTCCGCGCCCCGCGCGCCATCGAGGGCCGAGGTCGTCGCATCCGGGCTCGGGCCGATGCCGGCCGCGGCCCGGGCGGCCGCGATCCCGGCGGCGGTGTGCCGCGCCGTGCCGGACGGCGCGTCCACCTTGTCGGGGTGATGGAGCTCGATGACCTCCACCGAGTCGAAGTACCGCGCGGCCCGCGACGCGAACGTCATCGCCAACACCGCGCCGAGCGCGAAGTTGGGAGCGATCAGCACGCCCACGCCCGGGTGCTCGGCGAGCTTGCTCTTGACCCGGGCGAGCGACTCGTCGGTCCAGCCCGTCGTGCCGACCACCGCGTGGATGCCCTGGTCGACCAGCGCCAGGACGTTCGCCTCCGTCGACGACGGCACCGTGAAGTCGACGGCCACCTGCACGCCGCTCGCGGCCAGGCCGCCGACGTCGCCGCCCGCCTCGAGGGCCGCGACGAGCTCCAGGTCGGGAGCGTCCTCCACGGCCTTCACCACAGTGGATCCCATTCGTCCGGCGGCTCCGAGGACGGCCACCCTGATGCGCTCGCTCACGACAGACGAGCCTAGTCGCCCGTCGCCCCGGCCCGGCCCATCGTGCGACCGTCGTGCACGGCCGGGCCGGCCTGCCCGGACCGCAGCAGCGCGGCGATGCCGTTGACCGCGCGCCGGAGCTGGCTGGGGCCGAGCCCGGTGAACCGCTCGACCTCGCGGGGGACGGGCTCCGTCGCCAGGTAGGCGCGCATCGCAGTGAGCACGGTCTCGGCCGTCCACGGCGACGGCCCGGCCAGCTCTGCCACGAACATCAAAAAGCGTGTGGCCTGCAGGAACGTCACGGGCTGCAGGCCCACCTCCTCGACGAAGCACTGGTGCAGCGCGGCGAGCGTGACGTTGGCGGACTGGGCCAGGTCGACGGGGCGCACCAGGCCGCGTCGCTCCTCGATGACGCGGATCGCGGTCTGGAGCGTGTCGAGCCGCCCCGCGGGCGTGCGCCGGCGCACGCTGGCGGCCAGGTCCACGCCCAGCATCGTCGTCGCGCGGGCGTCGTCGGGCGCCGCGCGCAGGCGCTCGGCGAGGCTCGCGGCCGCCGCGGGGGCGAGCACGTGCGTCAGCGGCGCCGACTCCCCCACGAGCAGGCGTCCGGGACTGAGCGCGGCCAGGCCGTAGGGCGCGAGCTGGGCGCCCACGAACCAGGAGCCCGGGCTGAGCCGGACGACGTGCGGGTCGACCGAGAGGCCGATCACCCCGCTGTCGTCCGCCGTGCGCGCGCCGGTCACGGGGTCCACGCGCGACCCCAGTGTCCCGAGCCGCACCAGCACCGACGGCCGCCCGTTCGGCAGGAAGACCTCCAGCACCGGGGGCGCGTCGGCGTCGGTGCGGGCCACCCACAGGTGCTCGACGAACCAGGCTGCGGCCGCCGGGGGCGGGAACCGGTGGTAGTCGAGCACGTCCGGGCTCATACGCCCATCATCGTCGATCAGGGCGCTGCGGCGTGGCCCAGGGCGACCCTCAGGAGCGGAACGGGCCGATCCGCACCATCGAGCGCGGCCGCGCGGCCAACTCCGCGGCGAGCTCCTGCACGTCAGCGGCCGTCACCGCGCGGATGCGCTCGAGTGTCTCGTCGAGAGACAGCAGCTCGCCGTGCACCAACTCGGACTTGCCGAGCCGGCTCATGCGCGAGCCCGTGTCCTCCATGCCGAGCACGAGGCTGCCCGAGAGCTGCCCCACCGAGCGCGCCAGCTCCGCCTGGGTGATCCCGCTGTCGGCGAGGTGCTCCCACTCGGAGACCAGCAGCTCCACGACCTGGTCCACCTTCGCCGGGGCGCATCCGGCGTAGAGGCCGAAGATCCCGGTGTCGGCGTGGCCGGAGGCGAACGAGTACGTCGAGTAGGCCAGCCCGCGCTTCTCCCGGATCTCCTGGAAGAGCCGTGACGACATGCCGCCGCCGAGCACCGCGTTCAACACGGAGAGCGTGAAGCGGCGCGGGTCGGTGGCGGTCAGGCCGGTGCCGCCAATGATGACGTTCGCCTGCTCGGTGGCCCGGTGCACTGTCGTCTCGGCGCCCACGGCGGGCACGCCGTCAGTCGGCGAGTCGACGTCGCGTCGGCCCACCGGCCGGGGAGCCGTGAGGTCCCAGCCGCCGTCGGCCAGCGCCTTGGCGACCTGCGCGCACAGCGCGTCGTGGTCGACGCCGCCGGCTGCGGTTACCACGAGGGTGGAGGAGCGGTAGTGCTCCTGGTAGTGCTCCCAGACGGCCGTCCGCGGCACCGCGCGGATCGTGTCGGGTGTGCCGCCGATCGGGCGGCCCAGTGGGTGGGACCCGAGCACGGCAGTGGCGAACAGCTCGTGCACCACGTCGCTCGGGTCGTCGTCGTTCATCGCGAGCTCTTCGAGGATGACCCCGCGCTCGGTCTCGAGCTCGCCGGTGTCCAGGCGTGCGGAGGTCACCATGTCCGCGATGACGTCCACGGCCATCGGCAGGTCGGAGTCGAGCACCCGCGCGTAGTAGCAGGTGTGCTCCTTGCCGGTGGCCGCGTTGGCCTCGCCGCCGACCTCGTCGAAGGCCTCGGCGATGTCCATCGCGGTGCGCCGCGTCGTGCCCTTGAAGAGCAGGTGCTCGAGGAAGTGCGTCGAGCCGTGGTGGCCGTCGCGCTCGTCGCGCGAGCCCACCCCGACCCAGGCGCCCACCGTCGCCGAGCGCAGGCCCGGCATGTGCTCGGTGAGCACGCGGACCCCGCCGGGCAGAACGGAACGACGCACATGTGCGCCGCTGTCCTGCCCGGCGGTCAACTCGCTGCCCGGCTCACCCGGGCCGACGAGCGGGAGGTCCAGAGGCACGTCAGGCGTCGGCCGCGCTGGAGTCGGCCGCGTCCTCGGAGCCCTCGGCGGGCTCGTCGATCACCGCGTGCAGCGACAGCTTGCCGCGCGGGTCGATCTCGCCGATCTCGACCTGGACCTTCTGGCCCACGCTGAGGACGTCCTCGACGTTCTCGACGCGCTTGCCGCCGACGAGCTTGCGGATCTGCGAGATGTGCAGCAGGCCGTCCTTGCCCGGCGAGAGCGAGATGAACGCGCCGAAGGTCGTGGTCTTGACCACGGTGCCCACGAAGCGCTCGCCGATCTCCGGCATGTGCGGGTTGGCGATCGCGTTGATCGCCGCCCGCGCGGCCTCCGCCGACGGACCGTCGGTGGCGCCGATGTAGACCGTGCCGTCGTCCTCGATGGAGATGTCGGCGCCGGTCTCCGCCTGGATCTGGTTGATCATCTTGCCCTTCGGCCCGATGACCTCGCCGATCTTGTCGACCGGGACCTGCACCGAGATGACGCGCGGGGCGAACGGCGACATCTCGTCCGGGACGTCGATCGCCTCGTTGATGACGTCGAGGATCGCCAGGCGGGCCTCCTTCGCCTGCGTCAGCGCGTCGCCGAGCACCGAGGCGGGGATGCCGTCGAGCTTGGTGTCGAGCTGGATCGCGGTGACGAACTCGCGCGTGCCGGCGACCTTGAAGTCCATGTCGCCGAACGCGTCCTCGGCGCCGAGGATGTCGGTGAGCGCCGCGTAGCGGGTCTCACCGTCGACGGTGTCGGAGACGAGGCCCATCGCGATGCCCGCGACGGGGGCGCGCAGCGGCACGCCGGCGTTGAGCAGCGACAGCGTCGAGGCGCAGACCGAGCCCATGGACGTCGAGCCGTTCGAGCTCAGCGCCTCGGAGACCTGGCGGATCGCGTAGGGGAACTCCTCGCGGCTCGGCAGGACGGGCATGATCGCGCGCTCGGCGAGGGCGCCGTGGCCGATCTCGCGACGCTTCGGCGAGCCGACGCGACCCGTCTCACCCGTCGAGTAGGGCGGGAAGTTGTAGTTGTGCATGTAGCGCTTGCGCGTCTCCGGGGAGAGCGTGTCGAGCTGCTGCTCCATGCGGAGCATGTTCAGCGTGGTCACGCCGAGGATCTGCGTCTCGCCACGCTCGAAGATCGCCGAGCCATGCACGCGGGGCAGCACCTCGACCTCGGCCGAGAGCGTGCGGATGTCGCGCAGGCCACGGCCGTCGATGCGGAAGCCATCGGTGAGGATGCGCTGGCGGATGAGCTTCTTGGTGATCGCGCGGATCGCCGCGGACAGCTCCTTCTCGCGGCCCTCGAACGTGGCGGACAGGCGCGAGATCGCGTCGGCCTTGACCTCGTCGAGGCGCTCCTCGCGGTCGTGCTTGTCCGCGATGCTCAGCGCCTCGCCCAGCGGGGCGGTGGCGAGGGCGGCGACGGCGTCGTACGCGTCGGGGAGGTACTCGGGGAAGACCGGGAACGTCTGGGTCTCCTTGGCGGCCTTCGAGGCGAGCGCGAGCTGCGCCTCGACGAGCACCTTGATGAACGGCTTGGAGGCCTCGAGGCCCGCGGCCACGACCTCCTCGGTGGGGGCCACGCCGCCCTCGTTCTTGATGAGGTTCCAGGACGCCTCGGGCGCCTCGGCCTCGATCATCGCGATCGCGACGTCGTCACCGACGACACGGCCGGCGACGACCATGTCGAACGTGGCGCGCTCGCGCTCGGAGTAGCGGGGGAAGGCGACCCACTGGCCGTCGACGAGCGCGATGCGGACAGCGCCCACCGGGCCGGAGAACGGCAGGCCGGAGATCTGCGTCGACATCGACGCGGCGTTGATCGCGAGCACGTCGTACGCGTCGTCCGGGTGGATCGACAGGACGGTGATGACGACCTGGACCTCGTTGCGCAGGCCCTTGACGAACAGGGGGCGCAGCGGGCGGTCCACGAGGCGGCACGCGAGGATCGCGTCGGTGGAGGGGCGGCCCTCACGACGGAAGAACGAGCCGGGGATCTTGCCGGCGGCGTACTGCCGCTCCTCGACGTCGATCGTCAGCGGGAAGAAGTCGAACTGCTCCTTGGGGTGCTTGCCGGCCGTCGTGGCCGACAGGAGCGTGGTCTCGCCGTCGAGGTAGGCGACGGCCGCGCCGGCCGCCTGGCGCGCGATGCGGCCGGTCTCGAAGCGGATGGTGCGGGTGCCGAAGCGACCGTTGTCGATCACTGCCTCGGCGAACTGGATCTCGGGACCCTCCATGGGTGCCCTCCTTCTCTCGAACGAGCGCCTGCCGGGGCAACGGCGGTCTTCGATCGAGACGCCTGGAGGACTCCTCCGGACGCCACTACCGAGGACCGGACGAGCCGGGCGGCGCAGTGGGTGTCACGTGCTGCGCGTCGGGGCGCTACCGGCCCCGACGCGGGACCAGCCCGGACCCTCCTGGGTCCGGGCTGGTCATGAACGTCAGCGGCGCAGGCCGAGCCGCTCGATCAGGCTGCGGTAGCGGTTGATGTCGACCTTCTGCAGGTACCCGAGGAGGCGACGACGCTGGCCGACCAGCAGCAGCAGGCCACGCCGGCTGTGGTGGTCGTGCTTGTGCTCCTTGAGGTGCTCGGTGAGGTCCTTGATGCGCTGCGTGAGCATCGCGATCTGGACCTCGGGGGAGCCGGTGTCACCCTCGTGGGTGGCGTACTCGGTCATGATGGACTGCTTGGTGGCACTGTCGAGGGGCACGGTTCTCCAGATGTACTCGTTGCGCGGTGCTCCGGGGCATGTCCACCCGGGCGCTCTCATTCCGCGGCCGTTCTGACGGCCCTGCGATGTTACCAGGTGAGCCGCTCCGCGTGGCGCCGGGGCGCGCTCGACCCTAGGACGCCGCCCCCGCCAGCTCCTCGCGGACCCGCTCGACGTCCAGGCGCATCTGCGCCACGAGCGCGTCGACGGACTCGAACCGCAGCGTGGGCCGCAGGCGCACGACGAGCTCGAGCACGACCTCCGCGCCGTACAGGTCGAGGTCCGTGCGGTCCAGCACGTAGGCCTCCACACGGCGCCGGCGCAGCCCTTCGAAGGTGGGGTTCGTGCCGATGGAGATCGCCGCCGGCAGCACGCTGTCCACCGAGCCGGCCGGCCGGTCCGTGCGGCGCAGCCACCCGGCGTACACCCCGTCGGCGGGCACCATGCCGGTCGCCTCAGGCGCCAGGTTGGCGGTGGGGAACCCGAGCTCGCGGCCGCGCGCGTCGCCATGCACCACGACGCCGCGGATCCGGTGCGGGCGGCCCAGCACGCGTGCCGCCTGGCGCACATCGCCCTCGGCGAGCAGCTCGCGGACCCAGGTGGACGACCAGCGCCGCCGCAGCGGGTCGGCGAGGCGCCCCTCCCCCGGCTCCTCCACGAGGGTGGCGTCGTCCGGCGCGGGGGCGACGTCCTCGATGACCTCCACGTCGAAGCCGAACCGCTCGCCCAACTCGACCATCGTGGACAGGTCGCCCTCGTTGCCCCACCCGAACCTGACGTCGCGCCCCACCACCACGGTGCGCGCCCCGAGGGCGTCCACCAGGTAGCGCTCGACGAACTCGGCGGGCGACTGGCGAGCGAAGTCCAGCGTGTACTCGAGCATCAGCACCGCGTCGAGCCCGGTCTCGGCGAGCAGCTCCATCCGGTCCACGTCGCCCGTCAGCAGCGGGGGCGCCTGCTCGGGGCGGTGCACCAGCTGCGGATGCGGGGAGAACGTCACGGCCACGGCCTGCGCGTGAGCGGCCCGGGCGTCCGCGACCATCCTGGTCAGGACGCCGACGTGGCCGCGGTGCACGCCGTCGAAGTTGCCGATGGTCACGACCGAGGGGCCGAAGCCCGCAGGCACGTCGGCGAGTTCGGTCCAGCGGTGCACGTGCGCTCCTCGCGGCTCATGGGGCGCGACACTCCGCGCCCGGCAGGACAAAGCCTGCCACGGCCACGGGGGCGCGCCGCGCACAGGGCTGCTCCGCGGACGGCCCGCCGGGGTCGCAGGGTCGGCGCCACCCTTAGGGTCGGGGGATGCGATGGCAGACCCACGGCGAGCGGACCCTCTACGACAGCCCGTGGGTGCGCCTGACGCTGGTGGACGTCGACATCCCCGGCCACGGCCGGATCGAGCACCACGTGGTGCGCATGCCCGCGCACGCCTCGGGCACGCTCGTGCACGACCCCGATCGAGGGCTCCTGATGCTGTGGCGGCACCGGTTCATCACCGACACCTGGGGCTGGGAGATCCCCGCGGGCCGGATCGACGCCGGAGAGTCCCCGGCGCAGGCCGCGGCGCGCGAGGCCCTCGAGGAGACCGGCTGGCGGCCGGGCCCGATCACCCCGCTGCTCGACTACCACCCCACGAACGGGCTCAGCGACCAGGTCTTCCACGTGTTCACCGCCGACGGCGCCACACACGAGGGGCCGCCGTCAGACCCCAGCGAGTCGGAGCGCATCGCGTGGGTGCCGCTCGCGGAGGCCCGCCGGCTGGCGCTCGGCGGCGGCATCGGCGACGGGCTGTCGCTCACTGCCGTGCTCGCGTTCCTGGTCGAACGGCAGCCTGACGGCGCCACGGCCACCGGCGCCTGACGGCACTCAGGCCGGCGCGAACACCAACACCGGCCAGGCGTGCGCGCCCCGCGCCTCCAACAGCGCGACGAGCTCGCCGTCCGGGGAGATCCCCGCCACCGGCTGCCGGTCCGAGGGCGCGACCTCGATCCGCTTGCCGTACGACAACGCCGTGGTCTCCGCGGCAGTCAGCTCGCGCGCCGGGAGGATCGCCCGGGCGGCGTCGGCGAGGGGCAGCACGTCCAGCGGGACGTCCGCGGGCCACTCCTCGAGCTCGTCGAGCGTGCGCGCGCCGTCGATCGGGTAGCCGCCCACGCGCGTGCGGCGCAGCGCCGTGAGGTGCCCGCCCACGCCGAGGGACTCCCCCAGGTCGCGGGCCAGCGCCCGGATGTACGTCCCCGACGAGCACACCACCGTCACGTCCAGGTCCAGCGCGGCGGGAGCGTCGGCCGTCGCGGGGACGGCGCGGATCGCGTCGAGCGAGAAGCGGCTGATGGTGACCGGGCGCGCGGCGAGCTCGACCTGCTCCCCCGCCCGCACCCGGGCGTAGGCCCGCTGGCCGTCGACCTTGATCGCGCTGACCGAGCTCGGCACCTGCTGGATCTCCCCGGTGAGGGCGGCGATGCCCGCCAGGACCGCCTCCTGCGCCACGGCGCCGGCGTCGACAGCCGTGACGAGCTCGCCCTCGGCGTCGTCCGTGGTGGTCCGCACGCCGAGCCGGATCGTCGCCGTGTACTCCTTGTCGGCGCCGACCACGTAGGTGAGCAGCCGCGTCGCCTTCCCGACGCCGAGCACCAGGACGCCGGTGGCCATCGGGTCGAGCGTGCCGGCGTGGCCGACCTTGCGGGTGCCCGCGATCCGGCGCATGCGCGCCACCACGTCGTGGCTGGTCCAGCCCTGGGGCTTGTCGACCACGACGAGGCCGTCGGGCGCCGGGGGCCGGGGGGGGGGGCGGGGGGGGGGGGGGGGGGGGGGGGTCTTTTACACATCTGGCGCTGCCGACGGTGTTGCGCGGGGGGAGGTGGGGGGGGGCGGGGGGCAGTGGACGAAGGGGGGGGTCGCGGTGTCGCGGGGCGCGGAGTCGAGCACGCAGGCGGCGAGCGCGTCGACGGCGGCGTCCTCGCCCAGGTGGTCGGGGACGCCGGTCATCAGCAGCACGTTGATGAGCATGCCCTGCGCGACGAAGCCCTCGGCGGCGTGCTCGTCAGCGCCTGTGCGCTCGCGGAACAGCCGGAACACGGCCCCCAGCGTGCCGCGCGCCAGCCGTCCGATCTCCGGGTCGGTGGAGGCGAAGCCGTGCATGACCACCCGCAGCAGGTTGCGGTCCGCCAGCAGCGAGACGTACGCCTCCCCCATCTCGTCCTTCGCGTCAGGTCCGGGCCGCACGGCGGCGAGGGCCTCGACGACGCGCCGGGTCGCCTGGGTGTAGAGCTCGAGGAACAGCTGCTGCTTGGTGCCGAAGACCCGGACGACGTAGGGCTGGGAGACGCCCGCGGCCCGCGCGACCTGGTCGGTCGTCGTCCCCGCGTACCCGCCCTCGGCGAACACCGCGAGGGCCGCGTCGAGGATCTGCTCGCGGCGCTCCTCGCCTGTCATCCGGTTCTTGAGATCCATGTTGACAGGTTATCAGTCGATAACTAGCGTGCGAATCTCTGGTTATCATCCAATGCTTACCGGGAGTCCGCATGGCCACGACAACTCGCCAGGACAGCGCGGGGCGCACGCCGACGGCAGCGCCCCGACGGGTGGCGCCCGTCGCGCTGGCCCTGGCCGCCGCCTCGCTGCCGATGTTCCTCGCCACCCTCGACAACCTCGTGATGACCACCGCGCTGCCCGTGTTGCAGGAGGAGCTCGGCGCGAGCCTCGAGCAGCTGCAGTGGATGGTCAACGCGTACACGCTCACCTTCGCCACCCTCATGGTCGCCGCCGCGACGCTCGGCGACCGGTGGGGCCGGCGCCGGGTGTTCCTCGCCGGGATCGTGCTGTTCGCCATCGCCTCGATCGCCTCGGCGCTCGCCGGGAGCGCCGGGGCCCTGATCGCGGCTCGCGCCGTGCAGGGGGTCGGGGCGGCGGCGATCATGCCGCTGTCGCTCACGCTGCTGGCCGGCGCCGTCCCCGCCGCGCGCCGGGCCATGGCAATCGGCATCTGGGGCGGTGTCGCCGGGCTCGGCGTCGCGCTCGGCCCCGTGATCGGAGGCGCCGTGGTGGAGGGCATCTCCTGGCATGCGATCTTCTGGATCAACGTGCCCGTCGCACTCGTCGCCGTCCCCTTGGCGCTGCGCGCGCTGCCCGAGTCGCGGGGCCGCCGCCAACCCCTCGACCTCGTCGGCCTCATGCTCCTCGCCGCCGGGGTGCTCGCGATCGTGTGGGCCGTGGTGCGCGGCAACGACGACGGCTGGACGTCCGCGCGGGTCCTCATCCCGCTCGCGGGCGGCGCGCTCCTCATCGGCGCCTTCGTGCGGCATGTGCGCCGGGCGCCCCACCCGCTGATTCCGCTCCACCTCTTCCGGGCGCGCAGCTTCACGATCGCCAACATCACGGGCTTCGCGTTCTCGCTCGGGATCTTCGGCTCGGTCTTCCTGCTCGCCCAATACCTGCAGGTCGCCCTCGGGCACAGCCCGCTCGAGGCAGGGCTGCGCACCCTGCCCTGGACGGCGGCGCCGATGCTCGTCGCGCCGATCGCGGGCATGCTCGCGCCGCGCGTCGGCGTCCGGCCCCTGCTCACCAGCGGGCTCACGCTGCAGGCCGCTGGCCTCATGCTGCTCGCCGTCGCCGCGCCGACCACGACCTCCTACTCCCAGCTGGTCCCCGGCCTGGTGCTCGCGGGCATCGGCATGGGGCTGACCTTCGCGCCCAGTGCGACCGCCGTGCTAGCGGACCTCCACCAGGACGACCACGGCATCGCGAGCTCGACCAACTCGACCCTGCGCGAGATCGGCGTCGCACTCGGCGTCGCGGTGCTCGTCGCCGTCTTCGAGGGACAGGGCGGCCAGCTCACGCCGGAGGACTTCGCGACAGGCCTGCGCCCCGCCGTGCTCACCGGCGCGGCGGTCGTCGGGCTCGGCGCCGTGGCGTCGCTCCTGATGCCCGCGCGCACCGGGCACACCGATCGCGCCGATCGCGCCACCGCCACGACCCACGACCGACAGCCGCTCCGCGAGCACGCCCACTGAGTGGGACGACGACGGCCCGGCGCGCCATGTCAGCGCGCCGGGCCGTCGTCATGCGAGGGACGAGCCGCAGGTCAGGCCTGCGACTCCTCGTCCTCGGAGTCCTCGTCCACCGGCTTGCGGTACGGGTCCGCATCGCCGGCGTACTGCGCGGCCGCGGCCAGCGCCGCCACCTCCGCGTCCCGGCGCGCCGCCTCGTGCAGCGCGGCGTCCAGGTGCGCGGCTGTCTCGGGGACGGCGTCCAGGTGGAACTCGAGCGTCGGCGTCAGCCGGATGCCCGTCTGCTTGCCCACCTCGGAGCGGATGAGCCCCTTGGCACTCTCGAGCGCCGCGGCCGTGCCGGCACGGGCCTCGTCGTCGCCGTAGACCGTGTAGAACACGCTCGCACTCTGCAGGTCGCCCGTCACCCGGACGTCCGTGATGGTGACGAATCCCAGCCGCGGGTCCTTGACCCGCGTGTCGAGCATCTGCGCGACGATCTGCTGGATCCGTTCCGCGAGCTTCCTCGCGCGGCCATGGTCAGCCATGATGCCCAGCCCTTCTCGCCCTCCACGAGGGCATGTTGTCCGCAGACGCCAGGTGGCCCGCACCCGAGGGCACGGGCCACCTGACAGCTGTCAGCTACTTGCGAGGCTTCTCGCGCATCTCCCACGTCTCGATGACGTCGCCGATCTCGATGTCGTTGAAGGAGCCGAGCCCGATACCGCACTCGTAACCCTCGCGGACCTCGGTCGCGTCGTCACGGAACCGCTTGAGCGACTCGACCGTGAGGTTGTCCCCCACGACCTTGCCGTTGCGCAGCACGCGGGCCTTGGTGTTGCGCCGGATCTCCCCGGAGCGGACCAGCGAACCGGCGATGTTGCCGAACTTCGAGGAGCGGAACACCTCGCGCACCTCCGCGGTGCCGAGCTGCGCCTCCTCGTACTCCGGCTTGAGCATGCCCTTGAGGGCCGCCTCGACGTCGTCGATCGCCTGGTAGATGACCGAGTAGAACCGGACGTCCACACCCTCGCGCTCGGCGAGCTCCTCGACACGCTCCCCGAACTTGACGTTGAACCCGACGATGACCGCGTTGTCCACGGTCGCGAGGTTGACGTCGTTCTGGGTGATCGCGCCGACGCCGCGGTGGATGACCCGCAGGTCCACGCCCTCGCCGACGTCGATCTTGAGCAGCGCGTCCTCCAGCGCCTCGACAGCGCCGGAGACGTCGCCCTTGAGGACCAGGTTGAGGGTCTCGACCTTGCCCTGCTGCAGCGCCTGCGTGAAGTCCTCGAGGCTGATGCGCTTGCGACGCTTGGCCAGGAGGGCGGCACGCTCGGCGGACTCGCGCTTCTCGGCGATCTGACGGGCGGTGCGCTCGTCAGGGGCCACCAGGAACGTGTCGCCGGCGCTCGGCACCGACGCGAGGCCGAGGACCATGACCGGACGTGCCGGCCCCGCCTCGGTCAGCGCGTTGCCGTGCTCGTCGAACATCGCCCGGACACGGCCGTGCGCCGTGCCGGCGACGATCGCGTCGCCGACGTGCAGCGTGCCGGACTGGACCAGGACTGTCGCGACGGCGCCGCGGCCCTTGTCCAGGTTCGCCTCGATGGCCACGCCACGCGCGTCCTTGTCGGGGTTGGCCCGCAGGTCGAGCGAGGCGTCCGCCGTGAGCAGCACGGCCTCGAGCAGCTGGTCGATGCCCAGGTTCTGCTTCGCGGAGACGTCGACGAACATCGTGTCGCCGCCGTACTCCTCGGCCACGAGGTTGTACTCGGTGAGCTGCTGGCGGATCTTGGCGGGGTTGGCCGCCTCCTTGTCCACCTTGTTCACGGCCACGACGATCGGCACACCGGCCGCCTGGGCGTGGTTGAGCGCCTCGATCGTCTGCGGCATCACGCCGTCATCGGCAGCGACCACGAGGATCGCGATGTCGGTGACCTGCGCGCCACGGGCACGCATGGCGGTGAACGCCTCGTGGCCCGGGGTGTCGATGAACGTGATGGCGCGGTCCACGCCCTCGTGCTCGGCGCGCACCTGGTAGGCGCCGATGTGCTGGGTGATGCCACCCGCCTCACCGGCGACGACGTCCGTGCGACGGATCGCGTCGAGGAGCTTGGTCTTGCCGTGGTCGACGTGACCCATGACGGTGACGACCGGCGGGCGCGGACGGAGCTCGTCGTCGCCCTCCTCGGCCAGCTCGGCGTCCAGGTCGATGTCGAAGGCCCCGAGCAGCTCGCGGTCCTCCTCCTCGGCCGAGACCATCTCGATGACGTAGCCGAGCTCCTGGGCGAGCGTGCTGAACGTGTCCTCGTCGAGCGACTGCGTCGCGGTCGCCATCTCACCGAGGTGGAACAGCACCGTGACCAGGCTGGCGGGGTTCGCGTCGATCTTGTCCGCGAAGTCGTTCAGCGAGGAGCCGTGACGCAGGCGGACAACCGTCTTGCCGTTGCCGCGCGGGACCTGCACGCCACCCAGCGAGGGGGCCTGCATCTGCTCGAACTCCTGGCGCTTCGCCCGCTTGGACTTGCGCCCACGGACGGGGCGCCCTCCTGCACGGCCGAACGCGCCCTGGGTGCTGCCACGACCGGCGCCACCCGGACGGCCACCGCCGCCGGGACGGCCGGCGAAGCCGCCGCCACCGCCGGGGGCGCCGCCGGGGCCACCGGGACCGCCGGGGCGACCGGCGAAGCCGCCGCCACCGCCCGGACGACCGCCACCAGGGCGGCCACCGGGGCTCGGGCGCTCACCCGGGCGGCTCACGCCGCTCGAGCTGCGGCCCGGCATCATGCCGGGGTTCGGGCGCGGGCCACCGGGGCGGGGACCGCCGGAGCGCTCACCCGTGCCGGCCGGCGCGCCGGATGCCGCCGGGGCGGCGTTGTCGTTGCGACGCTCACCCGGACGCGGCATGCCCTGCGAGGGCGCGAACGGGTTGTTGCCGGGACGCGGGCCGCCGGGGCGGGGTCCACCCTGGCCGCCGCCACCCTGGCGGTCGGGACGGTCCTGGCCGCCGCGGGGCATGCCCTGCGACGGCGCGAACGGGTTGTTGCCGGGACGCGGGCCGCCGGAGCGGGCCGGAGCGGCAGGCGCCGGACGCGGGCCGGGGCGGGCGCCGGGCGCCGCCGCCTGCGGACGTGCCGGAGCGGCAGCCGCCGCCGGGCGCTCGGCCGGAGCCGCAGCAGGCGCGGGAGCCGGAGCCGCGGCAGGCTTGGCCGCCGCCGGAGCGGGGGCAGCCGGAGCCGGGGCGGGAGCAGCCGGCGCGGGAGCAGCCGGAGCCGGGGCAGATGCCGGGGCGGCCGGTGCGGCCGACGCGGCGGCCGGAGCAGCCGGAGCCGGGGCGGGGGCCGACGGACGGGGCGCCTTCGGCGCGGCAGCCTTCTCCCCCACGGGGTAGAGGTCGCGCAGTTTGCGCACGACCGGGGGCTCGATCGTCGAGGACGCCGAGCGGACGAACTCTCCGAGCTCGCCCAGCTTGGTCATGATGGTCTTGCTTTCCACTCCGAGCTCTTTGGCGAGCTCGTAGACGCGGACCTTAGCCACATCTCTCCTGTCTCGGTCCGCCCAAGACAGGGTCGGACCGTCGTTAGTGCTGGGTACTCATCGCTGGGTACTCATCGGTGCGTGCTCATCGGGCAGCCATCGGCTTCTCAAACCCGCTTCCCATGTCGACGGTTCTACGCTTCCGGGCTCGGGCCCAGGAGCTGGTGATGCTGGTCATGCCCTGCGGCCTCGAGGTGCGCCCGCACCGGCCCGACGTCCAACGGCCCTGCGACACGCAGGGCCCGCGGGAACGCACGACGCCGTTCGGCGAGCTCGAGGCAACGAGGATCGGAGTGCAGCCACGCCCCCCGGCCCGGAAGACGCCGGTCGACGTCGACGACCAGCACAGGGTTCCCCGCGCCGTCCGCCTGGACGACCGTCCTCATCAGGACCGACCTCAGGTCGGCCGACCGGCACCCCACACACGTGCGCACCGGGCCGCCGCCACTCGACGTGGCGGAGCTCTGATGGCTCATGGAGGAGAGCCGGGCGTCCGGCCCAGCCTCGGAGAGTCTACCGCGCCGCGTCACCGGCTGTGACCGGAGCCTGCACCCTGACCCGTCGCGTCGTCCTGGTCTGCGGCTGCGGCCTCGGCGGCGTCGGAGCGGATGTCGATGCGCCAGCCGGTCAGCTTGGCCGCCAGCCGCGCGTTCTGGCCCTCCTTGCCGATCGCCAGCGACAGCTGGTAGTCCGGCACGATCACCCGCGCCGCGCGGGCGACTGGGTCGACGACAGTGACGGAGAGCACACGGGCGGGCGACAGCGCATGCGCGACCATCTCGGCCGGGTCGTCGGAGTAGTCGACGATGTCGATCTTCTCGCCGTGCAGCTCGGACATGACCGCGCGCACCCGCGCCCCCATCGGGCCGATGCAGGCGCCCTTCGCGTTGAGCCCCTGCACCCGGGTCCGCACCGCCATCTTCGTGCGGTGGCCTGCCTCACGGGCGATGGCCATGATCTCCACCGAGCCGTCCGCCACCTCGGGGACCTCCAGCGCGAAGAGCTGGCGGACCAGGTTCGGGTGGGTCCGCGACAGCGTGATCTGCGGGCCCTTCGCCCCACGGGAGACGTCGAGCACCAGCGCGCGCAAGCGCTCGCCGTGCACGTACTCCTCGGTGGGGACCTGCTCGTGGGCGGGCAGCACCGCCTCGGTGCCACGCACCTCCACCAGCACCACGCGCGGGTCGCGGCCCTGCTGGATGACGCCGCCGAGCACCTCGCCCTCCTTGCCGCGGAAGGCGCCGAGCACCTGGTCGTCCTCCGCGTCGCGCAGCCGCTGCACGATGACCTGGCGTGCCGTCGCCGTGGCGATCCGCCCGAACCCGGCCGGGGTGTCGTCGAACTCGGGGCCCAGCACCACCGCCTGCGGCGGCGCCTCGCCCTCACCCTCGGCCTCGCCCTCGGGCGCCTTCGGGGTGATCTCCTCGCGCGCCCACACGGTCACGTGCCCGGTCGCCTGGTCCAGCTCGACCCGGGCGACGGACTGCGCGCCGGGCGTGCGGTGATAGGCGGAGAGCAGTGCCTGCTCGATCGCCGAGACCAGCACGCCCAGGCTGATGTCGCGCTCGCGCTCCAGCATCCTCAGCGCATTCATGTCGATGTCCACGTCAGCTCTCCTGTCCTGCCGACGTCGCGTCCTGCGCGTCGTCGTCCTCGTCGTCGGACACCTCGGCGAGCCGTCCCATCTCCACCTCGACCCTGCCTTCGCGCACCGCCGCGAGCGGCACGCGGACCGGGGCCCCCACCTTGGGCGGGCGCCCCTTCACACCCGGGGTCTCGGGTGTGAGGACCAGCACGGCGGCGTCCGGCGCCGAGCGGTCCACGTCATCGAGCCGTCCACGCAGCGTCGAGCCGTCCGTGCGGGTGAGCGTCATCATCCGGCCGCGGGCACGGGTGAAGTGGCGCCGCTCGGTGAGCGCGCGCCCGATCCCCGGGCTCGACACCTCGAGCGTGTGCTCGCCGCCCACAGCGGCGGCGTCGTCCAGTGCCGTCGAGATCGCCTGCGAGACCTCGGCGACGTCCTCGAGGTCGAGGCCGCCCTCGGCGTCCTCCTCGAGGTCGACCAGGATCCGGACGACCGACGTCTTGCCGGCCCCGACCACCTCGACCTCTTCGAGCACGAGGCCTGCGGCACTCACGAGTGGTTCCACGACGTCCCGGACCCGTTGCGCTGTTGCTGGCGCGGGCATGATCGCCTCCTGTCGGCTCCAGCGGGTCACCTGCGTGGTGTCGACCCTGTGTTGTTGTGAGGGGTCCAGCGTAACGAGTCCGCGCACGCCTGCCGGACGGTGGCGCCGGCATGGCAGGATCACCGCGATGACCGCGACCCGCCACACCCCGCCTCCGCGCCCCGCCGCGAGCCGTCTCACCGGCACGCGGCGGCTCGTCGTCGCGGTGCTGGCCGTCGCGATGCTCCTGACGGGGTGCGACCTGCGGCTCGAGACCCCCGCACCGCAGGCGCCGCAGCCCGACGCCGCCGAGCTGGCGCGCAGCCGCACGGTCGACGACTCCGCGATGCTGGCCGAGCACGCGCGGCTCGCCGCGCTCGGCCCCGCAGCGGACGACGACGCGATCGCGCAGGTCCTCGGATCGGTGGCGGCGTTCTCGGACCTGCACGGCGAGCAGCTCGGCGGGGTGTACGTCTCAGGCCTGGACGCCGACGGGACCCTCCCCGAGACGGCGTCCTCGGCGCCGCCCATCGTCCTGCCGGGCGAGGTGCTCGCACTGCTCGGGGTGACAGCCCTCACAGCCCGCAGCGATGCGGACAGCGCCGCCTCGGGCGCGCTCGCACGCCTGCTCGCGTCAGTGTCGGCCGCCCGCGCGGACCTCGCCGTCCGGCTCGCCGCCGCACTAGGCGTCGACGCCCCGACCGGCGTCGCACCCACGTTCGACCCTGCGCCGACGCCGGGGGCCGTCGACCTCCCCGTGCTGTCCGCGCTCGTCCTCGCGGAGGACGAGGCCGGGTACGCGTTCGAGGTGATCGCCGCGAAGCTGGCGGACGCGCAGCGCGCCGACGCGCAGGGCCGGGCCGCGCAGCACCGCGCGCGGGCGCAGGTGTGGGCTGACGCCTCAGGCCTCGTCTCCTCCGGGTCGGATCCGCGCCGGACGGCCTACGCGCTGCCCGCAGGACTCGACGACCCCGCCGTCGCCGTGGAGCTGGCCCGCGCCATCGAGGCCTCGCTGGCCGCGGGGTACGCGAACCTCGTCGCGGAGGCGGCCGCCGGGACCCGGGCCTCGGCCGTGGACGCGCTGCGGCAGGCCACCGCTGACGCCGCCGCCTGGGGCGCCGAGCCGGCCGCGTTCCCGGGACTGCCGGAGCAGGCCGCGCCGGTCGCCCTGGGCTGAGCCCGGCGACGGCTGAGCGCACCGACGGCTGAGCGCCCGCCGGCTCCTGGTCGGCGGGCGCTCAGCGCGGCGATGCGGGGCTGTCAGCGGGCGAGCAGGCCGTCCACCAGCTCCACGACGCGATCGGCCGCCTGCTCGACGGGCACCTGCTCGGCGGCCGGGCCGTCCGGGCCGGCGACGCGCGGTCGCACCTCGACCACACCGTCGGCGAGGCCACGGCCGACCACCACGACCAACGGCACCCCGAAGAGCTCGGCGTCGGCGAACTTGACGCCCGGCGACACCTTGGGACGGTCGTCGTAGATCACCTCGACGCCGCGCGCGGACAGGGTCGACGCGAGCTCCTCGGCGGCCGCGAAGACGGCGGCGTCCTTGCCGGTGGCGACGACGTGCACGTGCGCGGGGGCGACCCCGGCAGGCCAGGCCAGGCCCTTGTCGTCGTGGTTGGCCTCGGCGAGGGCCGCCAGGACACGGGTGACGCCGATGCCGTAGGAGCCCATCGTGACGACCTGCGCCTTGCCGTTCTGGTCCAGCACCGTCAGGCCGAGCGCCTGCGCGTACTTGCGGCCGAGGGCGAAGATGTGGCCGATCTCGATGCCGCGCGCCAGCTCGAGCGGGCCGGAGCCGTCGGGGGCGGGGTCGCCCGCGCGGACCTCGGCGGCCTCGACTGTGCCGTCGGCGGTGAAGTCCCGGCCGGCGACGAGGTCGAAGACGTGGCGGCCGGGCTCGTTCGCGCCGGTGATCCACCGCGTGCCGGGCACGACGCGCGGGTCGAGGAGGTAGCGGACGCCCAGCGAGCGGCCGTCCTCGTCGACGCCGGCGTTGGGGCCGAGCACCGACGGCCCGATGTAGCCCTTGACGAGCTCGGGGTGCGTGGCGAAGTCGGCGTCGACGGCGGGCTCCACCTCGGCGGGGGCCACAGCGGCCTCGAGGCGCTTGAGGTCGACCTCGCGGTCGCCGGGCAGCCCGATCACCACGAGCTCGCGCTCGCCGGTGGGCTGCACGAGTGCGAGCACCACGTTCTTGAGGGTGTCAGCGGCCGTCCACTCGCCCTCGGCACGCGGGAAGCGCTCATTGGCCAGCGCGACGAGGGTGTCGATGGTGGGGGTGTCGGGGGTGTCCTCGACGTGCGCGGCGGGGGCGCCGTCGTACGGGATCGCCTCGGGGACCACAGTCGTGACGGCCTCGACGTTGGCCGCGTAGCCGCCGGGCGAGCGCACGAACGTGTCCTCGCCGATGGCCGTCGGGTGCAGGAACTCCTCGCTGCGCGAGCCGCCCATCGCCCCGGACGTCGCGGCGACGATGACGTGCTCCAGGCCCAATCGGTTGAAGATGCGCTGGTACGCGTCGCGCTGGCGCTGGTAGGAGGCCTCCAGGCCGGCGTCGTCGAGGTCGAAGGAGTAGGCGTCCTTCATGATGAACTCGCGCCCGCGGATCAGGCCGGCGCGGGGGCGGGCCTCGTCGCGGTACTTGGTCTGGATCTGGTAGAGCGCGAGCGGCAGGTCCTTGTAGGACGAGTACAGGTCCTTGACCAGGAGCGTGAACATCTCCTCGTGCGTGGGCGCCAGCAGGTAGTCCCCGCCCTTGCGGTCCTTGAGCCGGAAGATGTTGGGGCCGTACTCGGCCCAGCGGCCGGTGGCCTCGTAGGGCTCCTTGGGGAGCAGTGCCGGGAAGTGGACCTCCTGCGCGCCGGCGGCGTCCATCTCCTCGCGGACCACCTGCTCCACCTTCGCCAGCACACGCAGGCCGAGCGGCAGCCAGGTGTAGATGCCGGGGGCGGCGCGGCGGATGTAGCCGGCGCGGACGAGGAGCCGGTGGCTCGCGACCTCGGCGTCGGCCGGGTCCTCGCGCAGGGTGCGGACGAAGAGCGTGGAGAGGCGAAGCAGCATGCGCTGAGCCTAGTGCCGCGACATGGGCGTCCTGCGCCGTCCGCCCGCAGGCGACGCGGCGGCCGCACCCCGTGCGAGATGTGGGCGCCAGGCGCGACGATGGGCCCATGCCCGAGCTGCCGGAGGTCGACGCGTTGGCGGCGTTCCTGCGCGCGCGGGCCGGCGGCCGCACGATCACCGGCGTCGAGGTCGGTGCGATCAGCGCCCTGAAGACGTTCTCCCCCGGGCCCGACGCGCTCGTCGGGCGGCGGGTCGAGGACGTGGCGCGGCACGGCAAGTGGCTCGACGCGACACTGGCCGCCGGCGACGGAAGCACCCCCCTGCATCTCGTGACGCACTTGGCGCGGGCTGGCTGGCTCCGCTGGTACGAGCATGTTCCCGGCACGACCATCCGCCCGGGCCGCTCCCCCATCGCGCTGCGAGTGCGGCTGGACGACGGCGCCGGGTTCGACCTGACCGAGGCGGGCACCCGCAAGCGGCTCGCGGTGCACGTGGTGGACGACCCCGAGTCCGTGCCCGCGATCGCGACCCTCGGCGTGGAGCCGTTGTCGCCGGAGTTCACGGCCGAGCGCCTCGGCGAGTTGCTCGCGGCGCGCAACCAACGGGTCAAGGGCCTGCTGCGCGACCAGGGGACGATCGCCGGGATCGGCAACGCCTACTCCGACGAGATCCTGCACGCCGCCCGCACCAGCCCTTTCGCCCCCACGCAGTCCTTCAACGCCGAGCGCACGGCCGCGCTGCACCGTGCGGTGGTGGACGTGCTGACCGAGGCGGTGGGCGCCGCAGCTGGGCAGCCCGCCGCCGAGCTCAAGGACGCCAAGCGGCGCGGGATGCGCGTGCACGGCCGCACCGGGCTGCCGTGCCCGGGCGCTGACGGCGTGCCGTGCGGGGACACGGTGCGGGAGGTGTCGTTCGCCGACTCGTCATTGCAGTACTGCCCGACGTGCCAGACGGGCGGGCAGGTGCTCGCGGACCGCCGGATGTCGCGGCTGCTGCGCTGAGCGGTGGGCATCGCCGGCCTCGAAGCGCGCCGTCGCTAGAAAGAGCACCGTCTCTAGAAGAGCACCGTCGCGTACGTGCCGACCTGCTCAAACCCGACCGCTCGGTAGGTGGCAAGGGCGCGCGTGTTGTAGTGGTTCGCGTACAACGACACCACTGGCGCGATGTCCCGGCGGGCCGCCTCGACGACCGCCGCCATCCCCGCCTTGGACAGCCCCTCGCCGCGCCGCCCAGGTGTGACCCACACGCCCTGCACCTGTGCCACACCCCCCGCGACGGCGCCGAGCTCGGCCTTGAAGACGACGCCGCCAGGCCGTCCGCCCGGACCCGGTCCGCGCTCGAACCGGGCGAACGACCACCCCTCGGCGATGAGCGTGCGCACCCGCGTCTCATACGGGCCCGTGCCGCTCCCGGAGACCGGCGAGTACCCGACCTCCTCGACGAACATGCGCACGCAGGCGGGCAGCACGACCTCGTAGTCGGCGGGCGTCGTGCGCCGCACCTCCGGATCGGGCAGCACATCCGGGGCGCGGTCGATCACGAACGACGGCTGGTCGGCGCGCACCTCGCGGGCACGGGGCCACGACTCGGCCAACCGGTCCCACAGGCCGAGCACCGCGGACGCCTCGCCGACGATGGACGACGCGCGCCGGCCCTGTGTCCGGCCGAGAGCGGCGAACGCGTCCAGCGCCCGGGGGTCGCGGTCAGGCACCACCGGCACCAGGTTCGCCCCCGCCCAGCACACGGCCGTGAGCACACCGTCGGGCTCATAGCCCCAGAGCTGTCCACCGGCGCCGCGCAGACCCGTCCGGGCAGCGGCCTCGATGCGCGCGGTGGCCAGGATCGAGGCGACCGGGTCGACGGCGCAGACGGCGAGGGCCCGGGCGACGTCGACGTCCTCGAGCAGGCGCCCTCCGGCCCGGCCGTCCACGGCAGTCCCGCGCCAACGTCCCATGAAGGGGATTCTGCCCCACACGACGGCCCAGGGCTCCTTGCCGCGCCCCGCTGACTCATCGCCGATTGCCGGAATCCTCCACGAATATCGTTCTCCAGGGCTTCCACACAGAGCAGGCCAGCACTAGCGTCCGATCATGACCACGACATCCGCAGGCCTCGGACCGCTGGAGCAGTCCCGATCGCTCGTCACCCCGATCCCGGGACCGCGATCCCGGGCGCTCGCGGAACGGCGTGCCGCCTCCGTGGCGGCCGGGGTGTCCTCCGCGCTGCCGGTGTACGTGGCCCGCGCGGACGGCGCGATCATCGAGGACGTCGACGGCAACCGCCTCGTCGACTTGGGATCGGGCATCGCGGTGACCTCGGTCGGGGCCAGCAGCCCCGAGGTCGTGGCGGCAGTCACGGCGCAGGCAGCCGATTTCACGCACACCTGCTTCATGGTCAGCCCCTACGAGGAGTACGTGGCCGTGTGCGAGACGCTGGCCCGGCTCACGCCCGGCGCCCACGACAAGCGCTCGGTGCTGGTCAGCTCCGGCGCCGAGGCCGTCGAGAACGCCGTCAAGGTCGCCCGCCGCGCGACCGGCCGAGACGCCGTCCTCGTGCTCGACCACGCTTACCACGGCCGCACCAACCTCACGATGGCGATGACCGCGCGCGCCATGCCCTACAAGACCGGCTTCGGCCCGTTCGCGGGCGAGGTCTACCGGGTCCCGGCGTCCTACCCCCTGCGCGACCCGGCCGGCATGACCGGGCCCCAGGCCGCGGCGCGCGCCATCGACGTGGCCGAGCGCCAGGTGGGCGCCGACCAGGTCGCCGCGCTCGTCGTCGAGCCGATCCTGGGCGAGGGCGGCTTCATCACCCCCGCGCCGGGGTTCCTCTCCGGACTGGCCGCCTGGGCGCGGGCGCAGGGGATCGTCCTCGTCGCCGACGAGGTCCAGACGGGCTTCGCGCGGACCGGCGCCATGTTCGCCAGCGACCACGAGGGGATCGTGCCCGACCTGCTCGCGCTGGCGAAGGGCATCGGCGGAGGCCTGCCGCTGGGCGCCGTCACCGGACGCGCCGACCTCATGGACGCGGTCCACCCCGGCGGGCTCGGCGGCACCTTCGGCGGCAACCCCGTGGCATGCGCGGCGGCCCTCGCGTCCATGGCGCTCTATGAGGGCCAGGACCTGGCCGCAGCCGCCCGCGCGATCGAGTCGCAGGTGCGCGACCGGCTGCGCGAGGTGGTCGCCGAGCACCCCGCCGTGGCCGAGCTGCGCGGGCGTGGCGCGATGCTCGCCCTCGAGCTCGTGCGGCCCGGCTCGCTCGAGCCCGACCGCGCGGCAGCCGCACAAGTCGCGCGGGACTGCGCGGCGTCGGGCGTGCTCGTGCTCACATGCGGCACCTGGGGCAACGTCGTGCGACTGCTCCCGCCGCTGGTGATCGACGCCCGGTTGCTCGACGACGCGCTGGACGTGCTGGCCGCCGCACTGCGCGCCCTGCCCGTTTGAGGCGGACACGCCGGGCCGGGCGATGGCGCCGTCAGAGGCCCGCCGCCGCGAAGAACTCGTTGCTGAAGCGCTCGTCCTCGTCGGGCTCGAGCGTGCGGAACACGCTGACGCGTCGCAGCGTCTCGTCGTCCGGGAAGATCATCGGATTCTCGGCGAGCTCCGGATCGATCGCGACCATCGCCTCCTGGGCGCCTTCCACAGGGGTGATGTAGTTGACCCACGCGGCCACCTGGGCCGCCACCTCGGGCTGGTAGTAGTAGTCGAAGAGGTCCTCGGCGTTCGACCGGTGCGTCGAGCCGACCGGCACCAGGAGGTTGTCGCTCCACAAGGTCCCCCCGGCCTCCGGGATGGCGAACTCGAAGCGGTCGCCATGCTCGAAGTTGAGCGCGGTGATGTCGCCAGACCACGCGAACACGGCGACGGCCTCCCCCGCCACCAGCGCGTCGGCGTAGGAGTTGCCCGCGACCTCGCGCACGTGGCCGCTGCTGACCTTCTCCCGCATGACCTCGAGCGCCTGGTAGAACTCGTCGTTGCTCCACGTGCCGGACGGGTCGACGCCCTCCTCGAGCATCAGCAGGCCCATCGTGTCGCGCATCTCCGAGAGGAGCTGGACTCCCCCCGCGAGGTCGGGGTCCCACAGGTCGGAGACGGTGCGCAGCCCCTTCGGGACGGCCTGCTTGTCCCAGGCGATGCCCGCGAAGCCCGACTGCCAGGTGAGCGAGCGGGTCCGGCCGAAGTCGAAGTCGACGCCCTTGAGGCTGGGCAGCAGGTTGTCCGCGTTCGGGATCCGCGTCCGGTCCAGGTTCTGCGCGTAGCCGAGCCGGATGAGCCGCGCGGCGAGGTAGTCCGTCACCGTGACGACGTCGTAGCCGATGTCGGCGCCCGCCAGCAGGCGCTCCTGCACCGAGGCGTAGAACGACTCGTTGTCCTCGATCGCCTCCGCGTAGTCCACCCGGATGCCGGAGAGGTCCTCGAAGGCGCTGATCGTCGGCGAGGCGCCGCTCTCGTCCTGGTCGACGTAAATGGGCCAGTTGGCCCACCGCACCAGGCGCTCCTCGGTGGAGCGGTCGACCACTCCCACGACGTCCTCGCCCTCGCTGCCGCAGGCGGCGAGGAGCGCTCCCACTCCGGCGGCGCCCAGGGTGCCGAGCAGGAAGGACCGCCGGGAGAGGGCGCTCCCACGGGGTGTGCGGGCGGCGCGGACAAGCTCGCGCACCCTGGGGTCGGTGATCGGCGGACGACGACGGGGGGTCATCAGACTCCTCTCGGCCGGCAGGCCCGGGCGGCGCGCCGGAGACGGACGGGGCTGGCCCACGCGACGCGCGGCCGATTCCCCCGTGGATAGTGGCAAAACATGTCACAGCCGACAATCACCAAACACCAGGTGGGATGTGACCGGACTCGCCCGTGACACAGGCTCAGGTGGCGGCTCCGCGCGGCGCCCGCTCCTGCAGGCCCCACGGCGAGCCGTAGCCCGTCGGCTGCGGCGCCGCCAGCAGCTCGAGGAACGGCTCCGGGGGGAACGCCTCGGGGCCGAGCACTCCGACACCGTCCCAGATCCCCGCCGCGAGCAGCTCGAGCGCGACCACGGGGTTCACCGCCGTCTGCCAGACGACGCACTGCGCCCCGTACTCCGCCATCGACCACGCGTTGTCGACCACATGGTGCAGGTACACCTCGCGGGGCGCGCCATCGACACCGGTCCCCGTCACGAGCACGCCCGCGCACGTCGAGCCGGTCATCTGCGGGCCGATCGTCGCGGGGTCGGGCAGCACCGCGGCGACCACGTCACGGGGGCTGACGTGGGCCCCGCGCACCTGGACGGGCTCCGTTGAGTCGAGCCCCAGCCGGTGCAGCGTGCGCAGCACGCCGATGAACTCCTCGCCGAGCCCGTACTTGAACGTCACCTTGCGCGCGTCCAGCCAACGCGGCATGAGGAGGACCTCCTCATGCTCCACGTGCACGCACTCCACGGGGCCGATGGGCGCGGGGAAGTCGAAGACCTCGGGCTCATGGAAGGGCGGCACGGTGTGCCACCCGTCCTCGAGCCCGGCGCCCGCCTCGGCCCGCTCCGCCGACCAGATGACCGGCGGGTTCAGGCACTCCTCGATCGTGGTCCAGATGGAGAAGGACGGCGCGAACACGGGCTCGCCGTCGGGTCCGCGCACCTCGAGGTTCGCCCCGTCACGCACGCCCAGCTCGTCGATGCTCGAGAAGAGCCGCTCGGCCGCGTACCGCGCGAAGACGTCCGACAGGCCGGGCTCCACGCCGATCCCCACCAGCGCGAGCCGCCCAGCCCGCTCCCAGGAGTCCGCGAGCGCGAACTGCTCGTCGCCGAGCTTGACGCCCGGCAGCTCATGCGGGCGCTCGGGGTGCGGTCGGGACAGCGACATGGCCATGTCGAGGTAGTCGGCGCCCGCGGCGAGCACCCCGGTGAAGATCGGCATCACCAGCCGGGGGTCCACGGCGTTCAGCACATGGGTGGACCGGTGCTCGCGCACCAGCGCCTCCACCGACGCGGGGTCGGACGCGTCGATCAGCGCCGTCCGGAAGCGGTCCACGCCCACGTCGTGCTTGCGCGCCGCGGCGGCGGTGCGCTCGGCCCGCCCCAGGTCGACGTCGGCGATCACCATCTGCTCGAAGAACTCCCGGCGCGCGGCGATGCGGGCGACGGCGTCGCCCACCCCGCCGCTGCCGATCACGAGGATCCGCACGTGCCACACCTCCGTGACGACGGGGGCGGTCGGCCCCCGCTCTGGTCAACCGCGCTGGCGTCTGCCGGCGCGGACCGAGCTCACGACCTGGAACACGACCACCAGGACGAGCGCGAGGACGAACATGAACGAGCTGATGACGTTGGCCTGCGGCGGGATGCCGCGGGCCGCCGAGACGTAGACGAACTTGGGGAACGTGGTGAACGAGCCCGAGTTGAAGTTCGTGATGATGAAGTCGTCGAAGCTCAGGCTGAAGGCGAGCAGCGCGGCCGCCGCGATGCCCGGGAGCAGCAGCGGGAAGGTGACCCGCCAGAACGCGTGCCACGGCGTCGCGTACAGGTCGGCGGCGGCCTCCTCGAGCGCAGGGTCCAGGCTCGCCACCCGCGCCTTGACCGTGACGACCACGAAGCTGATGCAGAACATCACGTGCGCGATCACCACGGTGGTGAGGCCGAGCTGCACCCGCAGGGACAGGAACTGGGCGAGCAGCGCGGCGCCCAGCACCACCTCGGGTGTCGACATCGGCAGGAAGATCAGCAGGTTGACCAGCGGGCGCCCGCGGAACCGGAAGCGCACGAGCGCGACGGCCAGCAACGTGCCGAGGGCGGTGGCGATGACCGTGGAGGCCACTCCCACCCGCAGCGAGTTCGCGAACGCCTCGCACACCTGCGGGGCGCCGCACGGGTTGCGCCACGCGTCGAGCGTGAACCCGCGCCACACCAGGTTCGATTTGCCGGCGTCGTTGAACGAGAACGCGACGGTGTAGGCCACCGGCACCAGCAGGTAGAGGAAGGCGAGCCCGGCGAACACGGGCACCAGGGCCTCGCCCAGCCGCCACCGCCGCCGCCGGCTTCCGCCGGTTCGGGGCGTCGTGGCCCGGCGGACGGTGGCCGGGCGGGTCGGCTCGACAGTGGTGCTCACAGGAGCTCCTCCGTCCCGGAGCGCCGCACATAGGCGCCCACCAGCAGGAGGATCGCCACCATGAGCACCACCGACAGCGCGGCGGCGGTCGGGTAGTCGAGCACTTTGAAGAATCGGGCGTCGATGACCTGCCCGATCATCGAGGTGTTGGTGTTGTTGCCCAGCAGCGAGGAGTTCACGTAGTCGCCGGAGGCCGGGATGAACGTGAGCAGGGTGCCGCCGACGACCCCCGGCATCGACAGCGGCAGCGTCACCGTGCGGAATGTCGTGAACGGCGAGGCGTAGAGGTCCGCCCCCGCCTCCAGCATGCGGGCGTCGAGCCGTTCCAGGCTGGCGTAGATCGGCAGCACCATGAACGGCAGGAAGTTGTAGGTCAGACCGCACACGACGGCGAAGGGGGTCGCGGTGAGCCGCCCGCCGGGCGGTAGCAGGTGCAGCCAGTGCAGCGCCGAGACCACGAACGAGTCGTCCGCGAGGATCTGCTTCCACGCGATGGTGCGCAGGATGAAGCTGGTGAAGAACGGCGCCACCACGAGGACGAGCATCAGGCCCTGGAGGAGCCGCCTGCCGCGGGCCCGCACACCGATGACGTAGGCCATCGGGTACCCGATGAGCAGCGCCGCGATGGTCGCCATGAGCGCGAAGCCGAAGGACCGCACGAGCTGTGGCCAGAACTTGGCGAGCGCGTCCGTGTAGTTCTGCCAGTGCAGCGCGGGCTGGTACTGCCCCACATCGCCGCCGGGCACCGGCACATACAGCGAGGTCGCCAGGAGCGCGCCCACCGGCACCACGAAGAACAGCGTGAGGTAGACGAGGCCGGGCAGCAGCAGCGGCAGGTGCCCGCGGGCACGGGTGCGCCGCGGTGTGGCCGCCTGCGGGCCGCCCTCCCCCAGCACCGTCGCGATGCTCACGGCTCGACGTCCAGGTCGGCGAGGCCCTCGGCGGCGTCGTCGCGGCCGTCGAGGCCGAAGGTGAAGTCCACCGCCCAGGCCAGGCGCACCTGGTCGCCCAGCGCGGCGCCAGCCCGTCCCGAGAGGTTCTGCGCGAACACCCCGAACACGCCCAGGCCCGGGACGCGCACCTCGTACTGCGTGCTCACGCCCGTGAACGAGACATCGGTGACAGTCCCGGGGCCCACCACGTTCTCGTCGGGCGCCGGCTCCTCGCCGTCGGCGAGCAGCCGCACCTTCTCCGGACGGGCGCCGACAAGGACGTCGCCGGTGTCCCGCACGGCGCGCGAGGCCGGCACCCGCACCCGGGCCCCGCCGACGTCCACGCCGAGCAGGTCGCCGTCGAGGCGTTCAACGACAGTCCCCGGCACCAGGTTCGAGCGTCCGAGGAAGTTCGCGACGAACGTCGTCCGCGGATGCTCGTAGAGGTCCGCCGGGGGGCCCATCTGCTCGATCCTCCCCCTGTTCATCACGGCGACCGTGTCCGCCATCGTCATGGCCTCCTCCTGGTCGTGCGTGACGTGCACGAACGTGAGGCCCACCTCCGTCTGGATCCGCTTGAGCTCGAGCTGCATCTGCCGGCGGAGCTTGAGGTCCAGGGCCCCGAGCGGCTCGTCGAGCAGCAGCAGCGCGGGCCGGTTGACGAGCGCCCGGGCCAGTGCCACACGCTGCTGCTGGCCGCCGGAGAGGAGCGCGGGCCGCCGATCGGCCAGGTGGCCGAGCTCCACCAGGGCCAGGCCCTCGGCGACGCGCGCCTCCACGTCCGCCTCGCGCCGCCGGCGCAGCCCGAAGGCGACGTTCTCGGCGACGGTCAGGTGCGGGAACAGCGCGTAGCTCTGGAACACCGTGTTCACGGGGCGACGGTGTGCGCGCGTGCCCGTCACGTCACGGCCGTCGATCGAGATCGTGCCGTCGGTGGGCTGCTCGAGGCCCGCGACCATCCGCAGCGTCGTCGTCTTGCCGCAGCCAGAGGGCCCGAGCAGGGCGAAGAACGATCCGGACGGCACGGTCAGCGTCAGGTCGTCGACGGCGACGAAGGCGCCGAAGCGCTTCGTCACCGCCGCGAGCTCGAGTGCGGCGCCGGCGGACGCCGACGCCGCGCCGGGGTGGGCGGGGGCGGTCGTGGTCATCGCGACGACCTCAGGCGCCGATGACGTCGAGGAACTCGCCGTTGTAGCGCTCCTCCTCGTCCGGGGTGAGGCTGCGGAACACCTTGACCTGGCTGAGGGTCTGCGCGTCGGGGAAGATGAGCTGGTTCTCGGCGAGCTCGGGATCGATGGCGGCCATCGCCTCCTGGGCGCCCTGCACCGGGGTGATGTAGTTGACCCACGCCGCGACCTGCGCCGCGACCTCGGGGTCGTAGTAGTAGTCGATCAGCGTCTCGGCGCTGGCCTTGTGCGGCGAGCCCGTGGGGATCAGGAGGTTGTCGCTCCAGAGCATGCCGCCGGCCTCGGGAATCGCGAACTCGAACCGGTCCTCGTTCTCGTAGTTCAGGGCGGTGATGTCGCCCGACCAGCCGATCACCGCGACGGCGTCGCCGGAGACCAGGTCCTGGGTGTAGGAGTTCCCTCGCACCTGGCGGATGTGCCCGGAGGAGATCTTCTCCGACAGCAGCGCGAGCGCCGCGCCGAACTCGTCGTCGCCCCATGCGCCGCTCGGGTCGACGCCCTGGTCCAGCAGGATCAGCCCGATGGTGTCCCGCATCTCGGAGAGCACCTCGACGCGGCCGGCGAGCTCCGGCGCCCAGAGGTCGGACACCGAGCCCAGGCCCTTCGGCAGTTTGGCGGTGTCCCACGCCAAGCCGCCGAAGCCCGACTGCCAGGTGAGCGAGTGGGTGCGGCCCGGGTCGAAGTCGACGTCCGCGAGGTTCGGCAGGATGTTCTTCGCGTTCGGTATCCGCGAGCGGTCCAGCTCCTGGGCGTAGTCGAGCCGGATCAGCCGGGCGGCCATCCAGTCCGTCAGCGTGACCAGGTCGTAGCCGATGTCCTGGCCGTTCGCGAGCTGGCCCTGCACCTTGCCGTAGAACGAGTCGTTGTCCTCGATGTCCTCGGCGTACTGGACGGTGATCCCGCTGGCCTCCTCGAACGCGTCGAGCGTCGGGTAGGCGGAGCCGCTCTCGTCCTGGTCGAGGTACAGCGTCCAGTTCGCCCAGCGGACCAGCTCGGCGTCCGACTCGTCGGCTCCCCCACCGGACCCGCCTGGGGTGGGGCCCGTGCCGCAGGCGGCGAGGGCCGCGGCGCCTGCGGCCCCGAAGGCGCCGAGCAGCAGGGAGCGACGGGACAGCCCCGCCCGCCGAGGCGCGTGGGCCGCGGCGACGAGCGCGCGGACGCGGGGGTCGGTGATCGGTGGACGGCGGGCGGCTGTCATCGGACTCCTCTCGGGCCGGAGGGTCTGGGGACCGACCGGGGGGATGCTGGCAGGAACGCAGGCAGATCGTCGCAATGCAGCAGGCGCGGATCAAGCGATTCATCACGATCGTCCCGATCCAGGACGGAAATGTCGCACGTCACGGGGACATGAGTCGCAAGTCCCCATGATCTGGACAGCAACCTCTCGGGTCGATGCCCGGGGCGCCGCGGGCCGCGGCGCATCAGCCCTCGAACGCGGACATGACGTGCTTCACGCGCGTGTAGTCCTCGAACCCGTACACCGAGAGGTCCTTGCCGTACCCCGAGTGCTTGAAGCCGCCATGCGGCATCTCGGCGACGAACGGGATGTGCGTGTTGACCCACACCACCCCGAAGTCCAGAGCGCGCGACATCCGCATGGCGGTGCCGTGGTCCCGGGTCCACACCGAGCTGGCGAGCCCATAGCGGACGCCGTTCGCGAGCGCCACAGCCTCGGCCTCGTCCTCGAAGGCCTGCACGGTGATGACCGGCCCGAAGACCTCGTCCTGCACGGCCTCGTCGTCCTGTCGGAGCCCGTCGACGACTGTCGCCTCGAGGAAGTAGCCGACGTCGCCGATCCGGTGGCCGCCCGCGAGCACCCGGGCGTGCGGGGGCAGCCGGTCGAGGAAGCCGAGCACCCGCTCGAGCTGCTGCTCGTTGTTCAGCGGCCCGTAGTCGGCGCCCGGGTCGTCCGGCGGGCCGGTGCGCTGGGCGCGCGCCTGCTCCGCGAGCGCCTGGGCGAACTCGTCGCGCACGGACGCGTGCACGAGCACCCGGGCCGCGGCGGTGCAGTCCTGGCCCGCGTTGTAGAAGCCGCCCCCGGCGATCCCCGCCGCGGCGGCCTCGAGGTCGGCGTCCGCGAAGACCACTGCCGGAGCCTTGCCGCCCAGCTCGAGGTGCACCCGCTTGAGGTCGGCGGCAGCCTCACGCGCGACCTGCGACCCCGCGCGCACCGAGCCGGTGATGGCGACCAGGTCGGGGCGGGGGTGGGCGACGAGCGCGCGGCCGGTGTCACGGTCGCCGCACACGACGTTCAGCACGCCGGGCGGCAGCACCTGGGCGGCCAGCTCGGCCAGGAGCAGCGTGGAGGCGGGAGTGGTGTCGGACGGCTTGAGCACCACCGTGTTCCCGGCGGCGAGCGCGGGCGCGATCTTCCACACGGCCATCATCAACGGGTAGTTCCACGGCGTGACCTGGCCCACCACACCGATCGGCTCGCGCCGCACCCAGGAGGTGTGCCCCGCGAGGTACTCCCCCGCGCTGACCCCGTCGAGCATCCGGGCGGCGCCCGCGAAGAACCGGAGCTGGTCGGCGCAGGGTGGCACCTCGTCGGTGGCGGTCAGGCGCAGCGGCTTGCCGGTGTTCCTGGACTCCACGGCGACGAGCTCGTCGGCGTGCTCCTCGACCGCGTCGGCGAGCCGGAGCAGCGCGAGCTGCCGCTCAGCCGGCGTGGTGCGGCCCCAGGAGTCGAACGCGTCGCTCGCCGCGGCGCAGGCCTCGTCGACGTCCTGGGCGCCGCTGACCGGGGCATGCGCGTAGACCTTCCCGGTGGACGGGTCGACCAGGGGCGAGGTGCGCCCGTCCGCGGCGGGGCGGCGCACACCGCCCACGAGGTTGAGCAGCTCGATCGGCGCGTCCGCCGAGGACGCGGGGCTGGCGGCGGATGTCGGCAACGTGGTCACGGCTCTCTCCTTCGCTCGGGCGGCTCGGGGCGCAGGCCGGTGGATGAGGCGCCGGACGCCTGCTCGCCGTGCGCGGAACGCTATCCCGATCCATGCCCCGGAGGGGAGGGATACGACGGAACTCCGTGTCAACATTGTGTTTCGGCGCCGAGATTCGAAGCGAGAACGCGTCCTCGCAACGGATTCGCTTGCGCTTGCCGCGACAGCGCGCGACCATCACCTACGTGAGCACTCGAGCCAACCACGTCGCCCCACCCGTCCTCGACGACCTGTCGAAGGCGATCATCGAACAGCTCCAGGAGGACGGTCGCAGGCCGTACGCGACCATCGGCAAGGCGGTCGGGCTGTCCGAGGCGGCCGTGCGGCAGCGCGTGCAGCGGCTCACCGACTCCGGCGTCATGCAGATCGTGGCCGTCACGGACCCGCTCCAGGTGGGCTTCTCGCGGCAGGCCATGATCGGCATCAAGACCGACGGCGACCTGGAGCACCTCGCCGACGCCCTGGCGGCGCTGCCCGAGGTCGACTACGTCGTCATCACCGCGGGCGGCTTCGACGTGCTCGCCGAGGTCGTGTGCGAGGACGACGAGCACCTGCTCGAGGTGCTCAACAGCAAGATCCGCACGATCGCGGGCGTGCGGGCCACCGAGACGTTCGTGTACCTGCGCCTGCGCAAGCAGCTCTACAACTGGGGAACCCGATGACCGACTCCACGACCCCGCGCGGCACACTGCGCGCCGACGCCGCCCGCTCCCACCTGTGGGGGCACTTCACCCGCCAGAGCGCGTGGGACGGCGGTGTGCCGACCATCGTGCGCGGCGAGGGCCACCACATCTGGGACGACACCGGCCGCCGGTACATCGACGGGCTGTCCGGGCTGTTCGTCGTCCAGGTGGGGCACGGCCGCGCCGAGCTCGCCGAGCGGGCCCGCCAGCAGGCCAGCGAGCTCGCCTTCTTCCCGCTGTGGTCCTACGCCCACCCGCAGGCGATCGACCTCGCGGAGAGGCTCGCCTCGCACGCCCCCGGCGACCTCAACCGGGTGTTCTTCACGACGAGCGGCTCCGAGGCCGTCGAGACCGCGTGGAAGCTCGCCAAGCAGTACTGGAAGCTGCAGGGCCGCCCGGGCAAGCACAAGGTGATCTCCCGAGCGGTGGCCTACCACGGCACCACGCATGGCGCGCTGTCCATCACCGGGCTGCCGACCCTCAAGGAGCCGTTCGAGCCGCTGGTCCCCGGCGCCCACAAGGTGCCGAACACCAACCAGTACCGGGCGCCCGAGGGTCTGCGCGACGACCCGAAGGCCTTCGGCCGGTGGGCCGCGGACCGGATCGCCGAGGCCATCGAGTTCGAGGGCCCGGACACCGTCGCCGCCGTGTTCCTCGAGCCCGTGCAGAACGCCGGCGGCTGCTTCCCACCGCCGCCCGGGTACTTCGAGCGAGTCCGGGAGATCTGCGACCAGTACGACGTGCTGCTCGTCTCCGACGAGGTCATCTGCGCGTTCGGACGGATCGGCGACATCTTCGCGTGCAACGAGCTGGGCTACGTGCCGGACATGATCACGTGCGCGAAGGGCATGACGTCCGGCTACTCTCCCATCGGCGCCCTCATCGCCTCGGACCGCCTGTTCGAGCCGTTCGCCACAGGCGCCGCGTCGTTCGCACACGGGTACACGTTCGGCGGGCACCCCGTCTCCGCCGCGGTGGCGATGGCGAACCTCGACATCTTCGAGCGGGAGAAGATCCCCGAGCACGTGCGCGCCAACGCCCCGGTGTTCCGCGCCACACTCGAGCGGCTGCTGGACCTGCCCATCGTCGGCGACGTGCGGGGCGAGGGGTACTTCTACGGGATCGAGCTCGTCAAGGACAAGGCCACCCGTGAGACCTTCGACGACGACGAGAGCGAGCGGCTGCTGCGCGGGTTCCTCTCCGGCGCGCTGTACGACGCGGGGCTGTACTGCCGCGCCGACGACCGCGGGGACCCGGTGATCCAGCTCGCCCCGCCGCTGACCTGTGGGCCCGCGCAGTTCGACGAGATCGAGCAGATCCTGCGCGGGGTGCTCTCCGAGGCCTGGTCCCGCCTGTGACCGACGTGCGGCCCCTGTCGCTGTGGTGGGACCAGCTCGTCGAGGAGGATCCCACCGCGCAGGGGCCGCACCCGGCCCGGGCGGCGCTGGACGGGGACGCGCAGGCCGACGTGGTGATCGTCGGCGCGGGCCTCACCGGCCTGTGGGCCGCCTACTACCTGCTGGAGGCCGACCCGTCCCTCGAGGTCGTGATCGTCGAGCAAGAGGTCGCCGGGTTCGGCGCCAGCGGGCGCAACGGCGGCTGGTGCTCGGCGCTGTTCCCCGTCTCCGCGTCGGCCCTGGCCCGCCGGCACGGGCGCGAGGCGGCCCTCGCGATGCGCGCGGCCATGCGGGACACGGTGGTCGAGGTGGGGGGCGTGGCGGCCGCCGAGGGCATCGACTGCGACTTCGCCTACGGCGGGACCGTCACCCTCGCCCGCAACGAGCCCCAGCTCGAGCGCGTGCGCCAGGAAGCCGCCCACGCGGCGCAGTGGGGCGACGAGGAGCACCTGCTCGACCCGGACGGCGTGCGGGAGCGCGTCCGCGCCGCAGGGGTGCTGGGAGGCACGTGGACGCCCGACTGCGCGCGCGTGCAGCCCGCACGGCTGGTGCGCGGGCTGGCCGACGTCGTAGAGCAGCGCGGCGCACGCCTCCACGAGGGCACGCGCGCGCTGCGGATCTCCCCCCGCGCCGTCGTCACCGACCACGGCACGGTGCGGGCCCGGTGGGTGCTGCGCGCCACCGAGGCGTGGACGCCCGAGCTGCCCGGCGACCGCCGCGCCATCGCCCCCGTCTACTCCCTCATGGTGGCCACCGCCCCACTGCCCGCCCAGGTGTGGGATGAGATCGGCCTGGCGCGCTTCGAGACCTTCACCGACGCCCGGCGCCTCATCGTCTACGGCCAGCGCACCGCCGACGACCGCCTCGCGTTCGGCGGTCGCGGCGCCCCCTACCACCTCGGCTCGGCCGTGCGGCCCGAGTTCGACCGCTCGCCCGCCGTCCTCGCGCATCTGCAGCGGAGCCTCGTCGAGTTGTTCCCAATCATCGACGGCGCCCGGTTCACGCACTCCTGGGGCGGCCCGTTGGGCGTTCCCCGGGATTGGAGCCCCTCGGTGGGCCTCGACGCGGACACCGGCATCGGCTGGGCGGGCGGCTATGTCGGCGACGGCGTGGCGACGTCCAACCTGGCCGGGCGCACCTTCGCGGACCTGGTCACCGGCGCGGACAGCGAGCTGGTCAGGCTGCCCTGGGTGGGGCACCGCTCGCCGGCGTGGGAGCCCGAGCCGCTGCGCTGGGCGGGGATCACCGCAGGCCGGCGCGCCGCGGAGCTCGCCGACCGCGCCGAGCAGCGCACCGGGCGGCCCAGCCGGGCGGCGGCGCTGCTCGAGCGGCTCACCGGCGGCTAGGCCCGCCCGGCCAGGCGGGCGAGCGGCCTCAGCTGACGGTGACGACCGGCGCCCCGGACCCGTCCACCGGGTCCATCGACTCGGCGAGGCGCATGGCCTCCTCGATCAGCGTCTCGACGATCATCGACTCGGGCACGGTCTTGATGACCTCGCCCCGCACGAAGATCTGACCCTTGCCGTTGCCCGACGCGACGCCGAGGTCCGCCTCGCGCGCCTCGCCCGGGCCGTTGACGACGCAGCCCATGACGGCCACGCGCAGCGGCACCTCGAGGCCCTCCAACCCGGCGGTGACCCGCTCGGCGAGGGTGTAGACGTCCACCTGCGCGCGACCGCATGACGGGCACGAGACGATCTCCAGCTTGCGCGGGCGCAGGTTGAGCGACTGCAGGATCTGGATGCCGACCTTGACCTCCTCGACCGGAGGCGCCGACAGGGACACGCGGATGGTGTCGCCGATGCCCTTGCTCAGCAGCGCGCCGAACGCGGTCGCGGACTTGATGGTGCCCTGGAATGCCGGGCCCGCCTCGGTGACGCCCAGGTGCAGGGGCCAGTCGCCGCGCTCGGAGAGCAGCTCGTAGGCACGCACCATCACCACGGGGTCGTTGTGCTTGACCGAGATCTTGAAGTCGTGGAAGCCGTGCTCCTCGAACAGCGACGCCTCCCACACGGCGGACTCGACGAGCGCCTCGGGGGTGGCCTTGCCGTACTTCGCCAGCAGCCGAGGGTCGAGCGAGCCCGCGTTGACGCCGATCCGGATGGAGATCCCGGCGTCGGTGGCGGCGCGCGCGATCTCCTTGACCTGGTCGTCGAACTTGCGGATGTTGCCCGGGTTCACCCGGACCGCCGCGCAGCCGGCGTCGATGGCCGCGAAGACGTACTTGGGCTGGAAGTGGATGTCCGCGATCACGGGGATCTGCGACTTGCGGGCGATCGCCGGGAGGGCCTCCGCGTCGTCCTGGCTCGGCACCGCCACGCGCACGATGTCGCAGCCCGCTGCCGTGAGGGCGGCGATCTGCTGCAGCGTGCCGTTGATGTCGGTGGTCGGCGTGGTGCACATCGACTGCACGCTGACCGGCGCGTCGCCGCCGACCTCGACCTTGCCGACCTTGATCTTGCGGGTCGGACGGCGGGGGGCCAGCACCGGGGCTGGAGCCTCCGGCATGCCAAGACTGATCGGGATGCTCACGCGGTCATTATTCCTCTCTTCGCGGCGCCCACCGCACACAAAGCGGGGGCAGGCGCCAGACGTGCACAGATCCCGCCCGGTCGGCCGGGTGGCGGCCGGGTCAGCCGAGCGTGACCGGTTTGACCACGTCGGCGTAGATGAGCAGCGCGCCCATGCCCGCGAGCAGCACGAACACCCCGTAGGCGAGCGGCACCAGCCGCGCCGTATCGAACGGCCCGGGCCGGGCGCGCCCCCGCAGCCGGGCGACCTGCCGTCGGGCGCCCTCCCACAGCGCGCCGACCACATGGCCGCCGTCCAGCGGCAGCAACGGGATCAGGTTGAACACGAACAGGGCGATGTTGAGCGACGCGAGCAGGGCCAGCATGCTGGCGACCCGCTCCGCGGGCCCGTACCCCTCGGCTTCGGTCGAGGCGATCTCACCGGCGAAGCGGCCCACGCCGACCACCGAGATGATGGTCGACTCGTCGCGCTCCGCGGAGCCGAACGCGGACCGGGCGACGTCGGCGACGCGGGCCGGGAGGTTCACCACGACCCCTGCCGTCTGCGCCACCGCGTCGCCGACCACGCCGGGCACAGTGCTGATCGGCTGGGTCTGCAGCTCGGTTCCGGGCCGGATCCCCAGGAAGCCCACCTCGTGGGTCACCGGCTCGCCGTCGGCGGTGGCCTTCGGCACGCCGTCCTCATAGACCGGGCGCTCCGCGACCACAGGTGTGACAGTGGTGGCGACCTCGTCGCCGTCACGCTCGACCACGATCGGCACCGGGGTGGCCCCCGTCTGCTGGATCAGCGAGGAGAGCTGCTCCCAGCTCGTGATCTCCACGCCGTCGTAGGACACCACCCGGTCGCCGGGCTCGAGGCCAGCCGCCGCGCCCGGCGCCAGCTCGTCGGCGTCGGTGCACTCGCGCGTCGCATCGGCGCCCGCAGGGATGACGCACTGGTTGACGGCGGTGAGCGTGGTGCTGCTGCCCGCCAGCCCGAACCCGCTGATCACCACGGTGAGCAGCACGATCGCGATCAGCAGGTTCACGAACGGCCCGCCGAGCATGACGATGACCTTCTTGGGCGTCGACAGCCGGTAGAAGGCCCGGTGGTCCTCGCCGGGCAGGATCTCCTCGGCGCTGGCCTCACGCGCCTGCGCGGCGACCTTGCCGAATACCGTGCGCGCGGGCGGGTCGCCCACCGCCTGCGCGGTCGGGTACATCCCGACCAGGCGCACGTAGCCGCCCAGCGGGATCGCCTTGAGGCCGTACTCCGTCTCACCCTTGGTCCGCGACCAGAGCGTGGGGCCGAAGCCCACCATGTACTGGCTGACCCGCACGCCGAAGCGCTTCGCGGGGATCATGTGCCCGAGCTCGTGCAGGCCGATGGAGACCAGCACGCCCACGACCAGCACGACCACGCCCAGCAGATACGCCATGACACTCCGTTCTGAGGAACCGGGGGCTGACGCTACCCGGAGGCCGTCCTTCGATCATCCCCCGCATGGCTGAGAACGCACTGGACGTCAGCGGTTCGACGCCCACGGCAGCGCGGGGCGGCAGCGGGTCAGCGGCGCGCGAGCAGCTCGTGCGTGCGGGCCCGGGCCCACTCCTCGGCGCCCAGCACGTCGTCGAGCGTGAGCGCCCCGCGCGCGCCCTCGTGCTCGTCCAGCACCCGAGCCACCGTGTCCACGATCTCCACGAAGCCGAGCCGCCCCGCGAGGAACTCCGCGACGCACTCCTCGTTGGCGGCGTTGAGCACCGCCGGGTGGGTCGGCGAGGCGGCCACGGCCTCCCGGGCCAGCCGCACGGCGCCGAACGCCTCCTCGTCGAGCGGCTCGAACGTCCACGCCGTCGCCTGCGACCAGTCGCAGGGCGGCGCGACGTCGGGGACGCGGTGCGGCCACGACAGGCCCAGCGCGATCGGCAGCCGCATGTCGGGCGGCGACGCCTGCGCGATGGTCGAGCCATCCACGAACTCCACCATCGAGTGCACCACCGACTGCGGGTGCACCACGACGGTGATATCCGCCACCGGCACGCCGAACAGCAGATGCGCCTCGATGAGCTCCAGGCCCTTGTTCATCAGCGTCGCGGAGTTCACCGTCACCACGGGGCCCATCGACCACGTGGGGTGGGCCAGGGCCTGCTCGGGGGTGACCTTCTTCAAGTCGTCGCGGCCACGGCCACGGAACGGCCCGCCCGACGCGGTCAGGATCAGCCGGCGCACCTCGGACCGCGAGCCCGACCGCAGCGCCTGCGCGATGGCGGAGTGCTCGGAGTCGACGGGGATGACCTGTCCGGGCCGCTGCTGGGCCGCGGCGACGAGCGCCCCGCCCACCACCAACGACTCTTTGTTCGCCAGCGCGAGCGTGCTGCCCGACTCGAGCGCAGCGAGCGTGGGGCCCAGGCCCACCGACCCGGTGATGCCGTTGAGGACCACGTCGGCGCCGCGTGCGGCGAGCCGGGTCGCGGCATCCGGGCCGGCCAGCACCTCCACGCCGAGCTGGCGCAGCCCCGCGTCGGCGCTGGCCCGGGTCAGCTCCGCGAGCAG
Organism: Cellulomonas timonensis; assembly: GCF_900046455.1. GTDB lineage: Bacteria > Actinomycetota > Actinomycetes > Actinomycetales > Cellulomonadaceae > Cellulomonas_A > Cellulomonas_A timonensis. Next base: position 156,061 of record NZ_FCOT01000008.1, on the reverse strand, counting down.
CGGGCCGGCCGCGTCGGGGTCCGCCACCGCGACGGCCTGCACGCCGAGGCTGATGGCCTGGCGGGCGAGCGCGGCGGGGTCGGCGCCGCCAGCGCTGAGGCCGGTGACCCGGAACCGCTCGGGGTTGCGGGTGATGACGTCGACAGCCTGGGTCCCGATGGACCCGGTCGAGCCGAGCAGGAGGACGGTGCGCTCACTCATGGGACCCATCATCCCGTGCCGTGGGGCCGTCACCTGACGCGTGTCACTCCGCGCCGAGCAGGACCTCCACGGCCCGGGCGAAGAACGCGTCCACGGGAGCCTCGGCGTAGGCGCCCCGGCCCTTGCGCCGCCCGAACGTCGCCGAGCGGATGTCCTGGGCGGTCAACGGCACGCCCTTGTCGAAGTAGGCGACGAGCCGCTCGCACAGGTCGTCCACGTCGTCGGCGTCGTACCCCTGCTGGCGTCCGGCAGGCGGTGCGAAACGCTCGCCGTCGGGACGGGTGAGCCGCCCGTACAGGGTCCGCGCCTGGTCGGCGAGCATCTCCATCCACGCCTGCTGGCCGCGCTCCGCGAGGACCTCCGAGCGGGAGCGCGCCACGAACGCGGCCTCCAGCCGGTCCAGCGCCGCGTCGACCGCGGAGGTGACGTACCCGCCACGAACCATGTCGAAGGCGACCGACCGCACGTCCTTGCCGGTCAGCGCCCCGGGCTGGCCCGCCTCGTACACCGAGCGGGCGTGGTCGAAGAACTCGTCGACCTCATCCGGGTCGTAACCGCTGCGTAGCCGCGAGACCGTGCGGAACATGCCCTCACTCATCCCTGTTCCTCCGCTGCGAGCTGGCCGCAGGCGCCGTCGATGTCACTCCCCCGCGTGTCACGGACCGTCGTGGGAATGCCGTGCGCGCGCAAGCGTGCCACGAACTCGCGCTCCACGGCGGGATCACTCGCGGTCCAGATCGACCCGGGCGTCGGGTTGAGCGGGATCGGGTTGCAGTGCACCCAGCCGCGACCGCGGGCGTTGAGCTTGGAGCCCAGCATGTCCGCGCGCCACGCGTGGTCGTTCATGTCCTTGATGAGCGCGTACTCGATGGACACCCGACGGCCGGTGACCTCGAAGTAGTGGTACGCCGCGTCGAGCGTCTGGTCGACGCTGTACCGGGTGTTGATCGGGATGAGCGAGTCGCGCAGCTCGTCGTCCGGGGCGTGCAGCGACACCGCGAGCGTCACCGGGATGCCCTCGTTGGTGAGCCTCGTGATCGCCGGCACCAGGCCCACGGTCGAGACGGTGATGTTCCGGGCGGACATCCCCAGGCCCTCCGGCGCGGGCGCCACGAGGGTGCGCACCGTCTCCATGACGGCCTTGTAGTTCGCCAGCGGCTCGCCCATGCCCATGAACACCAGGTTCGAGAGCCGCGTCGGCCCGCCGGGAACCTCGCCGTCCGCGAGCGACCGGCTCGCGAGCCGCACCTGCTCCACGATCTCGGCGGTGGACAGGTTCCGGGTCAGGCCCATCTGGCCGGTGGCGCAGAACGGGCATGCCATGCCGCAGCCCGCCTGGCTGGAGACGCACAGCGTCGAGCGGTTCGGGTAGCGCATCAGCACCGACTCGACCTTGGCGCCGTCGAACATGTGCCACAGCGTCTTGACGGTGGTGCCGCCGTCCGCCTTCATGGTGCGCACCGCGGTCAGCAACTGCGGGAACAGCTTCTCGACGAGGAGGTCCCTCGTCGCCTTCGGCAAGTCGGTCATCGCCTCCGGGTCGGAGGTCAGGTGCGTGAAGTAGTGCGTCGCCAGCTGCTTGGCCCGGAACGGCTTCTCGCCCAGCTCCGTGACGGCGGCGATCCGCTGCTCGGGCGTGAGATCCACGAAATGGCGCGGCGGCTTGCCGCGGGGTCCCCGGGTGGTGGGGGGCGTCAGGTTCAGTGCGACAGGTGACTTCTGCAGTTCGACGGGTGTCCCGCTCATGGGCACCCCCTTCCTAGCGATCGATGTGCGTCGGGTGCGCGAGTGCGCTCACACGACAGGTTGGAGCACGTTCAGGATGAGGTAGACGACCGGGGCCGCGAACAGCATCGAGTCGATGCGGTCCAGGAGCCCGCCGTGGCCCGGCAGCAGGGACCCCATGTCCTTGAGCTCGAGGTCGCGCTTGAGCAGCGACTCCGACAGGTCGCCGAGCGTGGCCGTCACCACCGTCGCCACGCCGAGGAACACGCCCACCACGGGGTCGCCGTCGAACATCACGCGGAGCCCGACGACGCCGACGACACACGCCAGCACGATCGAGCCCAGCAGGCCCTCCCACGTCTTCTTGGGGCTGACCGACGGCGCCAACGGGTGCCGTCCGATCAGCACCCCGACCGCGTAGCCGCCGGTGTCGCTCGCCACGCACAGCAGGATGAACAGCAGGACGCGCTGGGCGCCGTCCGGCATCGCCAGCAGCAGCATCACAAACCCGCCGAGGAACGGCAGGTACGCGGCCGCGAAGATCCCGGCCGTGGCGTCGCGCAGCGCCGGCGCCCCGTTGCCGTCGAGGACCCGCCAGATCACCACGCCGCCCGCCGTCAGCATGAACGCGACGAACAGCGCCTCGGGCCCGGCCGTGTACGCCGAGACCATGATGCCGACGTCGCCGACGAGCAGCGGCAGCAGCGGCAGGTGGATCCCCCGGCGGGCGAAGGCCTGCGCGAGCTCCCACAGGCCGCCGCCAACCGCGAGAACAGCGAGGAGGAGGAACCCCTCCTTGCGGACGAACAGCGACGCGCCGACCAACGCGAGCAGCAGCAGGCCCACGACGGTGGCGACGGGGAGGTCGCGACCGGCGCGGGGGGTGCGCGCTGCGGGCGGCATAGTGGACGGCACGGTGGCGGTGCGGACGGCGTTCGGGGACATCAGACCTCGAGCAGCTCGGACTCCTTGGCGGCGAGCACGGTGTCGATGACCTCGACGTGCCGCTTCGTCAGCGACTCCAGCTCCTTCTCCGCGCGGGCGACCTCGTCCTCGCCGGCCTCGCCATCCTTGACGATGCGGTCCAGCTCCTCCTTGGCGCGCCGGCGGATGTTGCGCACCGAGACCCGGGCCTCCTCGGCCTTGGTCTTGGCGAGCTTCACGAAGTCCTTGCGGCGCTCCTCAGTGAGCGCGGGCAGCACGACGCGGATGACGTTGCCGTCGTTCGAGGGGTTGACGCCCAGGTCCGAGTCGCGCAGCGCCTTCTCGACGGCGACCGTGGACGACTTGTCGAACGGCGCGATGAGGATCGTGCGGGCCTCGGTCACGTTGAACGACGCGAGCTGCTGGAGCGGCGTCGGCGTGCCGTAGTAGTCCACGAAGATCTTCGAGAACATCGCCGCGTTGGCACGTCCCGTGCGGATCGTCGCGAAGTCCTCCTTGGCGACCTCGATCGCCTTGTCCATCTTCTCTTCGGCCTCGAGGAGGGTCTCGTCGATCACCGGTGCTCCTTCGTCTACGTCGTGGGCTGTGCGGGGCGGGCTGCGGTCAGCTCGCGGTGACCAGCGTGCCGATCTTCTCACCCTGGAGTGCGCGGGTGACGTTGCCGCTCTCGCTCATGCCGAAGACGCGCATCTTCACGTCGTTGTCCCGGCACAGGCTGATCGCAGTCGCGTCCATCACCGCGAGGTCGTTGACGAGCGCGTCGGTGTAGGTCAGGTGGTCGAGCTTGACGGCCGTCGGGTCCGTGCGGGGGTCCGCGGAGTACACCCCGTCGACCCCGTTCTTGCCCATCAGCACCTCCTGGCAGTGCGTCTCGAGGGCGCGCTGCACGGAGACGGTGTCCGTGGAGAAGTACGGCATGCCGGCGCCGGCGCCGAAGATCACGACGCGGCCCTTCTCCATGTGCCGGATCGCACGGAGCGGGATATAGGGCTCGGCGACCTGGCCCATGGTGATCGCGGTCTGCACGCGGGTGCTGACGCCCGCCTGCTCGAGGAAGTCCTGCAGTGCCAGGCAGTTCATCACGGTGCCGAGCATGCCCATGTAGTCGGCGCGCGCCCGGTCGATGCCGCGCTGCGACAGCTCGGCGCCACGGAAGAAGTTCCCGCCGCCCACCACGATCGCGACCTGCACGCCGCCGCGCACGGCCACGGCGATCTCCGCGGCGACGCGCTGCACGACATCCGGAGCCAAGCCGATGCCGCCGCCCCCGAAGGTCTCCCCCGAGAGCTTGAGCAGCACGCGACGGGCAGGCTGGGCCGCCCCGTCGTCTCCTGCGGTCGCGTCCTGCGCCACGGTTCCTCCAACTTGCCGGTGGTGATGGTCTTGCCGGTGGTGATGGTCCAGATGCGCAGGTGGCCCCGACCCCAGCGGGCCGGGGCCACCTGCCTCACACGTGCGTGGGTCAGGCGCCCACGCGGAAGCGCACGAACTCCGTCACCGAGCCGCCAACCTCGGCCAGCACCTGGCCGACGGTCTTCTTCGGGTCCTTGGCGAATGCCTGCTCGAGCAGGACGTTCTCCTTGAAGTACCCGTTGACACGGCCCTCGATGATCTTCGGCAGCGCAGCCTCGGGCTTGCCCTCGTTGCGCGCGGTCTCCTCGGCGATGTGGCGCTCCGAGGCGACCGTCTCGGCCGGGACGTCCTCACGGGTGAGGAACGTGGGCGAGTACGCCGCGATGTGCGTCGCGATGTCGCGGGCCACCGAGGCGCCTGCGGCATCGGTGGCGACGAGCACGCCGACCTGCGGGGGGAGGTCCTTGTTCACCTTGTGCAGGTAGACCTCGACGTGCTCCCCCGCGACCCGGGCGAGACGGCGCACGACGATCTTCTCGCCGAGCGTCGCTGCGGTCTCGTCGACCACGCTCTGCAGCGGCGTGCCGTCCACGTCGACCGCGAGCAGGGCGTCGGCGTCGCGGGCCCCGGAGGACACAGCGACGTCGATGACCTTGGCGGCCAGCGTGATGAAGGTGACGTTCTTCGCGACGAAGTCCGTCTCCGAGTTGATCTCGACCATGACGCCCGCGGCGCCCTCGCCATCCGGCGTGGGGCCGACGTGCGCGGTGACCAGGCCGTCGGAGGCCGAGCGGCCCTCACGCTTGCCGACGCCCTTGAGGCCCTTGACGCGGATGATCTCGAGCGCCTTGTCGGGGTCGCCCGCGGCTTCCTCGAGCGCCTTCTTGACGTCCATCATGCCCGCGCCGGTCTTCTCCCGGAGCGCCTTGATGTCCGCGAGGCTGTAGTTCGCCATCAGATGTGTCCGTTCTTCTCGTCAGTGGGAGCGGTGGGTGCCGGCGTCACTCGGACGCGGCGTCACCCTCGGACTTGGCGGCCTCGTCCTCGACGGCCTCGACAACGGCCTCGGCGACCTCAGCGGCCTCGACTGCCTCGACGACCTCAGCGGCCTCGACGGCCGTCTCGGCGACGACCTCTGCCGTGGCGACCTCGTCGGCCACGGCAGCGGCCTCGGCGCCGGCGAGGAGCTCGCGCTCCCACTCGGCGAGCGGCTCGGCCGCGGCCGCAGGAGCGCCCTCGGCGCCTGCGCGGCCGGAGTGGCGCTGCGTCAGGCCCTCGGCGGCGGCGTCGGCGATCACCCGCGTGAGCAGCGCAACGGCGCGGATCGCGTCGTCGTTGCCCGGGATCGGGTAGTCCACGACGTCGGGGTCGCAGTTGGTGTCGAGGATCGCGACGATCGGGATGCCGAGCTTGCGCGCCTCGTCGACAGCAAGGTGCTCCTTGTTGGTGTCGACGATCCACACCGCGGAGGGCACCTTGGCCATGTCACGGATGCCACCGAGCGTCTTGGCGAGCTTGTCCCGCTCGCGACGCATGATGAGGAGCTCCTTCTTCGTGAAGACGCTGCCCGCGACGTCGTCGAAGTCGACGAGCTCGAGCTCCTTGAGGCGCTGCAGGCGCTTGTTCACCGTCTGGAAGTTGGTGAGCATGCCACCGAGCCAGCGCTGGTTGACGTAGGGCATGCCCACGCGTGCGGCCTGCTCGGCCACGGGCTCCTGCGCCTGCTTCTTGGTGCCGACGAAGAGGATGGTGCCGCCGTGGGCGACCGTCTCCTTGACGAAGTCGTACGCGGCGTCGATGTAGGTCAGCGACTGCTGCAGGTCGACGATGTAGATGCCATTGCGCTCGGTGAAGATGAAGCGCTTCATCTTCGGGTTCCAGCGGCGGGTCTGGTGTCCGAAGTGGACACCGCTCTCGAGCAGCTGGCGCATGGTCACGACGGCCATGGCACGTCCTTTCGGTGCGCACCTGCCGGTGCGCACGTCTGGGCGGGCCCCTGTGCGGGACCCGCATCTCGGTTGTCGGCTCCGGCCTTGTGACCGGCGCCCCTGGCGCCACGTCGTCGCTGGCGCCGGGCTGAACGAGCCCGGACCGATGCCAGCGCCGACCCTCGACCTGGACCGCCCTGAGAGGGCGCTCGGAGGAGAAGGTGACGCGCGATGTCGACCGGTGCGGACCGGTCGCGTGTGTCATCGTACCCGACGGCCCGACGCCTCCCACAGCACCGGCCGGGGCGCGCGCGCCCACAGGCGCGACGCGACGCCGGACCCGCGGGGTCGCGACGCGCGAGGATCCACCGCATGGCAGCCCTCACCAGCGGAATCACCTCGACGCTCGCCGTCGTCGCCCTCGCGGGCGCCCTCGCCTATGGGGCCGTCGTCGTCGGGCCGTCAGCCACGGATGCGGCCGACAGCGGGCCCGCAGCCGGGCATGGCGAGGGCGACGACGCCAGAGGGCGGCCCGGCGGTGGCGCGACCGCCCCGACGCCGCGCGGCGACTACCTCGTGCCGACAGCCACGCTCACCGTGCTGCGCGCGTTCGAGCGGCCCCCGGCAGCCTGGGCTGCGGGCCACCGGGGCGTGGACCTCGCCGCCTCGACCGGCGAGCAGGTGCGCGCGCCGGCCGACGGGACCGTGGCCTTCGTCGGCCTGGTCGTCGACCGACGCGTGCTCGCCATCGCCCACCCCGACGGTAGGCGGTCCACCCTCGAGCCCGTCGCCAGCGACCTCTCCCCCGGAGCCGTCGTGCGGCAGGGCGACGCCGTCGGCCACGTGGAGCCGGGCGCGGGGCACTGCGCGCCGCTGTCCTGCGTGCACTGGGGCGTGCGGGAGGGCGAGGCCTACCTCGACCCGCTCACACTGATCGAGGGTGGGGGGCCCGTGGTGCTGCTTCCCTGACGAGGCGGCGTCAGGAGCGCTCCGACTCCGTGAGCTTGGCGCGCAGGCGCAGCATCGCCGCGGTGTGCATCTGGGAGATGCGCGACTCCGTGACCCCCAGCACCCGGCCGATCTCCGCCAGCGTCATGCCCTCGTAGTAGTAGAGGATCAGCACGATCTTCTCGCGCTCGCCCAGCTGCTCGATCGCCCTGGCCAGCAGGAACTTCGTCTCCTGGGCCTCGAAGCTCCCGGCGGGGTCGCGGGCGCGGTCGTCGCCGAGCGTGTCGATGAGGCTCAGCTTGTCGGAGCGCTCAGACCCCGCCCCCATCAGCTCGTCGAGCGCGGCGACGTTCACGGTGGAGAGCTGCGTGAAGACGGAGCGGAGCTCGCTGACGCCCACGTCGAGGCGCTGGGCGACCTCGGCCTCGCTCGGCGTGCGGTGCAGCTCGCTCTCCAGCTCCGCGTACGCGCGGTCGACGGCGCGCGCCTTGGTGCGGACCGAGCGCGGAATCCAGTCCATCGCCCGCAGCTCGTCGAGGATCGCGCCCCGGATGCGCGCGCTCGCATACGTCTCGAACTTCACGGCCCGGTCCAGCTCGTACTTCTCGATCGCGTCGATCAGGCCGAACATCCCGTAGGAGACCAAGTCGGCCTGCTCCACGGTGCTGGGCAGGCGCATGCCCACGCGGGACGCGACAGCTGTGACCAAGGCGCCGTAGTGCAGGATCAGCCGCTCGCGCACCCGCCGGTCGCCGTGCGCCTTGAACTCGACCCAGGCCAGCTCGATGTCGTCCGCGGCGGGCGCGTCCGTGTCGTCGGCGGGCCGGACGAGGTTGAGGCGGCGCTGCTGCGGAAGCGTGCCGATGGCCTCCGCGGTGTGCGGCTGGGGGATGACCCCCTCCGGCGCCGTCACCGTGGAGTGCGTCCGGGATGCGAGCAGCACGACAGACTCGGCCTGTGCAGTCATCTCGCTCCTCCTCTCGTCTGGGGTCATGCCCGCGGGTGCGCCTGTTCGAACGACGCTCGTAGCCGCTCCGCGGTCACGTGCGTGTACCTCTGGGTCGTCGCCAGGCTCGCGTGGCCCAGCACCTCCTGCACGCTGCGGAGGTCCGAGCCGCCCTGGAGCAGGTGGGTGGCGGCGCTGTGGCGGAGGGCGTGCGGCGCGATGTCGTCGACGCCGGCGAGCCCGGCGACCTCATGCGAGACCGCGCGCAGCTGGCGCTGGTCCACCCGGCCCCCGCGGCGGCCCAGGAACAGCGCAGACCCGGACGTCGATGTCGCGAGCGCCGGCCGGCCGCGGGAGATCCAGTGGCCGAGCGAGTCGGCGGCGGGGATGCCGAACGGCACCACGCGCTCCTTGTCGCCCTTGCCCACGACCCTGACGGTCCGCTCGTCGAGGTCGACGTCGTCGATGTCGAGGCCGCAGATCTCGCCCACGCGGGCGCCCGTGGCGTACAGCAGCTCGAGAGCCGCCCAGTCACGCAGGTGGACCGGGTCCGCGTCGTCCGCACGGGTCCGGGCGACGTCCAACAGTTGCGCGGCCGAGTCCACCGCCAACACCGTTGGCAGGCGGCTGGCCGCCCGCGCGCTGGCGAGCCGGAGCGCGGGGTCCGCGGGCACCCGGCCCGTGCGGCTGGCCCACTCGAAGAAGGTGCGCGCCGCGGCGCCGCGGCGCGCGAGGGTCGAACGGCTGCGCTGGGCGGCGGCCATGCTGGCGAGCCAGCCGCGCAGGACGCCGAGGTCGATGTCGCACAGCTCGTCGCGCCCGTGCCGCCCGGCGTACGCGAGCAGGTGCTCGAGGTCGCTGAGGTAGGCCCGCACGGTGTGGTCTGACAGCCCGCGCTGCATGCGCAGGTGCGTGGCGAAGTCGGCGAGTGCGCGGACCTGGTCCGCCGTCGCCCTGACCTCGCTGACTGCTGTCATGCCCCTACCGTGGCCTGTCACACAGTCGGCCCACAAGCGCCGTTGGTCACAGTTCACCCGCTGCCCCGGCGATACCTCGCCGGATGTCCTAAACGCCGCTTCTCCTCGGCCCGGTCGAAACCGAATTGTGATGTCGCGAAGTGACGACGCTCACAGGCAACGGCGTCTCAGCAGGTCGCGCTACCACAAGGCTCCGGGCCACACACGTTCGTGACTCACCCGCCCGGCGACCATGACTGCCCCCAGGGAAAGCGCAACCCCGTCCACGCGCCCGATGCGGCGTCACGCCCGGACGACCCGGCGCGCGACGTCGCACTAACACCGCTAACCTCCCAAAAGGTACCAAACGGGACGGGGGCGGATCGTGGCACACCAGGGGACCAAGGCAGACGAGACGGCGGGCAGGCGCCTGCTCGGGCGCGGGATCGCAGCGGCGACGGTGGCGGCGGCCATCGTCGCGGCCACACTGTGGATCCCCCTCGCGGAGGTGCGAGCGGCGGTGCCGACACCCGGGCCGACGTCATCAGTCATCACCGTCAACGCCGGGGGCGTGCGGGACACGGCCACATCAGTGGCCGGGCTGGCCGGCGTCACGCTCCAGCTCTACAACGGCGGAGCCGCCGGCCCGACGACCCCAGTGGCCGACAGCTGGGCCACTTGCGTCTCCGACGCGGACGGCGACTGCAGCTTCGTCGTGCCCGGCACGAACCTCACCGGCCCCAACCGCGACCGCCGCTTCTGGGTCGTCCAGACCGGTGCGGCGCCCGACTACGAGATCACCACCACGCTCGGCACCGGCGACAACGGGGAAGTCTCGACGCCCTACCGGTTCCGCACTGGCACGGTGCTCCGCAGCGGGGAGACCTACTCCTCGACCAGCTCCTTCATGATCGGCACCGGCGACACCAACTCCGTCGCGTCGGGCGGGATCTGGGCGACGACTCGGGACAACCCCGCCATCCCCGCCCAGTGCGGGCTGACCGTCGCGCTCGTCCTCGACCTGTCGGGCTCCACCGCCGGCAGCTTCGACGCGCTGAAGACCGCTGCGCAGGAGATGGTCGACGCCCTCGCCGGCACGAACTCCCAGATCGCCCTCTTCACGTTCGCCACCACCGCCCCGGCAGCCCCTGGCGCCAACCTGCCCGTCACCCCGGTGTCCACCGCCGCCGGCGCCGCGACCGTCAACGCCGCGATCGACGCGCTCCCGACACCTGTGGGCGGCACCAACTGGGACCGCGGCCTCTACCAGGTGGCCGCGAGCACCACCGGCTTCGACACCGCAGTCGTGGTGACGGACGGCAACCCGACCTTCTACGGCAACGGCGAGGGCCCCGGCTTCTTCACCCGGTTCCGCGAGGTCGAGAACGGCATCTTCTCGTCCAACACCGTGAAGTCCCAGGGCACGAACGTGACCGTGCTGGGCGTCGGCGCCGGCCTCACCGGACCGCCCGACAACCTCGCGGCGATCTCCGGCCCCGTGCAGGGAGTCGACTACTTCCGGGAGACGGACTACTCGGCGGCCGCTGCCGCGTTCCGGGCGCTCGCGCTGGCCGGGTGCGCCGGATCGGTGACGGTGGTCAAGAACGTCATCCCCTCGACGAACGCGGCGGGCGACGTCAGCAACGCCACCCCGGCGGGCGGCTGGACGTTCGACGCCACCGTCAGCACACCACCGGGGACTGTCGCCCCGGCGTCAGGGCAGACGGCAGACGTGACCGGCGCGCTCTCCTTCGCTCTCACCGACAACACCGACGCGACACGGCTCCAGCTCGTGGAGACGGTCCAACCGGGGTTCAGCATTGAGCAGGTCGACGGCGCCAACGCGGTCTGCACCGACCTCAACACGCAGGCCTCGGTGGCGGTGGACAACGTCACCGAGGGCTTCTCGCTGCCTGTCCCACCTAATGCGGCGATCACGTGCCAGGTCTACAACCGCTCCCCCGCCTCCGCGGCGACTGTCGTCGTCGACAAGGAGTGGGTGATCAACGGCGGCGACCCCGTCCCCGAGGGCAACCAGCTCGAAGGGCTCCAAGCGAGCCTGGAGCTCGACGCCACCACCACGCCGTGGGGGGTGACCGTGTCCGGCTACACCGAGGGCGCCACTCTCGAGGTCGGCGAGAGCACCACTGTCGACCTGGACCTGTGCGAGATCACATCGAGCACCCTGACCGGCACCGGAGTCATCGGCTCGGTCCCGCTCGACCCCACGGCGAGCGTCGAGCTCGCCGCGGGCGAGAACGACTTCGTCGTGCGCAACATCGTCGAGTGCGCGTCCCGCCTGACGCTGGTGAAGGCCACCAACGGCGGGGCGGCCGACGTCACCGCATGGGACCTCGCGGCGTCCGGCCCCAGCGGGTCGCTCCCAGGGCCCTCGGGGGCCTCGGGATCCTCCTCGGCGACCGCCGAGGTGAGCCCGGCCGTGCGGTACGAGCTGGCCGAGTCCGGCGGGGACCCGCGATACGTGCCCTACCTCAACCCGGAGGCGGCTGCTGGCACCACGGCGAGCTGGGATTGCGTGCAACTCGACGAGTCGGGGGGCGTCGTCCCAGGCTATGCGGACGGGCTCAACGGCGGCGTCACCGTCCCGTACGGGCTCATCGTGCGCTGCACGGCGCTCAACCAGATCTCGAGCCTGATCCTCGTGAAGGAGGTCGTCAACGACTCAGGCGGCCAGGCGGTCCCGGCCGACTGGACCCTGCGCGCGGAGCTCGTCAGCCCGATCCCGGGGATCGACCCCCTCGCGGTGCCGGGGTCTGCCGAGGGCACGGAGGTGGCGGTGCGGCCCGGAACCGACTACCGCGTGTCGGAGACTGGCTCCAGCCCCGCCACCGACGCCTACGGATTGGAGAGCCTGACCTGCGTCGACGCGGCGGGCGAGCCTGCCAACCTGGTGTCCTTCGACGAGGTGTCGGTCGTCGTCAACATCCCGGCCGACACCACCATGGTGTGCACCTTCGTCAACACCGACGTGCCGGGAACGTGGCGCACCTCGAAGTCGAGCGACCCCGTCACCGGATCCACGGTGCGCGTCGGCGACCTCGTCACTTACACCGTGCAGGCGGTGCACACCGGCGGTGGGCCCGTTCCCGACGCCCTCGTGGTCGACGACCTCTCCGCAGTCCTCCCGCACGCCGAGATCGTCACGCAGCCGGTCGTGACCGCGGGAGCGGTCACCCGAGTCGGCGACCGGCTCGAGTGGCTCATCCCGTCGCTGGACGCGACGCAAACCATGACGTTCTCGGTGCGCGTGACCACCACCCAGCCCAACGTCGAGATCCTCAACGTCTTGCAGCAGTCGGCGGGCGGGCCGTGCGACGACGCGTGCACGAGCGTCGTGCGGACGCCTGGCACGCCCACACCGCCCGAACCCGGCGCCGGGGGCGGACGGCTGCTGCCCACGACCGGATCCGCTCCCGTGCCCTACTTCGCCGTGATGCTCGTCATCATGGTGGTCGGCGTCGCGCTCGTCCTCGAGGCCCGGCGCCAACGGTCCCAGATCTGACCCTCTCGAACGACCGCGCGCGCCGGGGCCGGGGACCTCGCGGCGGTCGTCACACGTCCACCCGTGGCGCCGCGCGCGCCCAACCCGTCGGCGCCCGGACGGCGAGGCCGGCCAGCGCGAGCTCGCCGACGGCTGCCCGCGCCTCCGCCACCGACAGGCCCGCCCGACGGGCCAGATCCTCATGGGTCGTGGCGCCACGCCGAGGGAGGATGTCGAGCACGCGTCGCGCGCCCGGGTCGAGGCCGTCACCCGGGCGGGTGTCCTCGGCCGGGTCCGGCGCCAGGTGCTCGCCAGCGGGCGCCAGCAGCTCGAGCACCTCGGCAGTGTCCGTGACGCACACCGCCGCCCCCGCCCGGAGCAGCCGGTGGCACCCGGCCGACGCGACGGACGTCACCGGCCCCGGCACCGCGCCCAGCGGCCGCAGGAGCGCAGCCGCGTGGTGGGCGGTGCTCAGGGCGCCCGACCTCCACGCCGCCTCCACCACGACGGTGGCCGACCCGAGGGCGGCGATGAGCCTGTTGCGCTGCAGGAATCGGCTACGGAGCGGGACCGCCCCAGGCGGCGACTCGCTGACCGCGGCGCCACCGGAGGCGAGCGCGTTCTCGATGAGACGGGCGTTGCCCTGCGGGTAAGGGCGGTCCACACCCCCGGCGAGGAGCACCACGGTGCGCCCGTCGACCGCCAGGGCGCCACGATGCGCCGCGGCGTCGATGCCGTAGGCGCCCCCGGAGAGGATGGCGACGCCGCGCCCTGCCAACCCCTCAGCGAGGCCGGTCGCGACCCGCTCCCCGTAGGCGGTCGACGCGCGCGACCCGACCAGCGCCGCCGAGCCGCGCACCAGGGCGGCAAGGTCGTCGTCGCCCCGCACCCACAGGCACAGTGGCGCCGTCGGGCCGAGGTCTGCGAGGGCCGTGGGCCACCCTGCGCTCGCAGGGTGCAACAGCCTCCCGCCGGCACGCTCGAGACGGTCGAGGTCGCGGCGCGGGTCGAGCCCGGCAAGCCGGGGCTCCCACCGCGACACAGCCCTCGCCAGTCGCCGGCGAACCGGCCCCAGGGCGCCCGGTCCCGGGAAGCCGTCCGGCCCCAAGGCTCCATCCGGGTCGACAGCATCAACCGGGACCACGGCCCCATCTGATGAGATCGGGTCAGTCTCGGCAAGTGCGGCCTCCACCCCGTGGGCTGCGGCGATCCGGGCCCACCGGAGCGCCGGCCCAGCGCCGTAGAGGCCCACGAGTGCCCCGGCGACCGGGTCGCCCGGTTCGACGAGCGCGCTCCACGCCGCCCGGGCCAGCGCCTCGGGCTCCGTGCACGACTCCGCCCCCCTGGTCACGTAGCCCCCTGCCCGCGGGTGCGCAGCGCCAGCGCCTGCCCGACGTCGGGCCTGCCGGGCGCGGCACGCCCCGCCAGGTCGGCGAGCGTCCAGGCCACCCGCAACACCCGGTCGACACCCCGCAGGCTCAACGTGCCACGGTCGATCGCCCTCTCGAGGTCGGCACTGAGGGCACGGTCGGGGCCGAGCCGGTCGCGGAGCCAGCGCCCCGGGACCTCGGCGTTGGTGCGCCACGGTGTGCCCGCGAGCCGCTCGGCTTGCGAGTGCCGGGCGGCGCGGACCCTGGCGGCCACGGTGGCGGTCGACTCCCCCGAACCGGTGGCGTGCACCGACCGGGCCAGCGCCCCGCGCGAGACAGGATGGAGCTCGACTTGGAGGTCGACGCGGTCCAGCAGCGGGCCAGACATCTTCGTGAGGTAGCGCCGCCGCCGATCGGGCGTGCAGGTGCAGTCGAGCCCCTTGCCGACGTACCTGCCGCACGGGCACGGGTTCGCGGCGAGGACGAGCACGAACTGCGCGGGGTACCGCGCGGCGCCCGCTGCCCGGTGGATCACGACCTCGCCGTGCTCCAGGGGCTGGCGCAGCGTCTGGAGCACCGCGTTCGCGAACTCGGGCGCCTCGTCGAGGAACAGCACCCCACGGTGTGCGCGGGACGCGGCGCCGGGGCGGGGCACGCCGCTTCCGCCGCCCACGATGCTGGCAGGGGTGGCCGTGTGGTGGGGGTCCTCGAACGGTGGCCGGCGCATGAGGCCGGTGTCCGCGTCGAAGGTGCCCGCCACGGAGTGCACTGCGGTGACCTCGACGGCCTCGGCCTCGGTCAGGTCGGGGAGCAGGCCCGCCAGCCGTGCGGCGAGCATCGTCTTGCCGCATCCTGCGGGGCCCACCATCAGGATGTGGTGGGCCCCGGCCGCTGCGACCTCGAGCGCGGCGCGCGCGTCCTCCTGGCCGACCACATCCGCGAGGTCGGCGACGATGCCACCCGCCACGCTGCCGTCGAGGTGCACCGCTCCGACGGGCGCCACATCAGGAGCCTCGACGTCCGCCCCACACCGCCGTGCCACCTCCGCCAGGCTGTGCGCCGCGGTGACGTGGGCGCCGGGGACCAGCTCCGCCTCACGCGCGTTGGCGGCCGGGACCACCACGCGGGGGTGCCCTGCTGCCACCGCGGCGGCGACTGCCGGGAGCACGCCCCGCACCGGCCTAAGCCGCCCGTCGAGGCCGAGCTCGCCGAGGTGGACCACTCCGCGCACGACGGACGCGTCGAGCAGGCCGGCGCCCGCGAGCGTGGCGACCGCGATGGCCAGGTCGAACCCCGAGCCCGACTTGGGCAGTGTCGCGGGCGTCAGGTTGACGGTGATGCGCCGGTTCGGCCACGCGAGCCCACTCGAGGCGACCGCGGCGCGGACGCGGTCGCGTGCCTCGCCGAGCGCGGCGTCGGGCAGGCCGACGAGGCTGAACGCGGGCAGCGACGGCGCGAGGTGCGCCTCCACCTCGACGACGTGGCCGCTGAGCCCGACCAGCGCGACCGCGAGGGTGCGTCCGAGGGCCACTCAGACCACCCCCACGAGGTGCTCGAGCTGGGCTGGCCCGCGCCCGGTGAGCCGCACGGCGATCACGTCGACGCGCACCGAGGCCGGCCGGACGTCGTGCGTGTGCAGCCACTCGGCGGTCAGGCGGCGGATCCGCGCGAGCTTGCGCGCCGTGACCGCCTCCGCCGGGTGCCCGAAGGCGGTGCTGCGCCGCGTCTTGACTTCGACGGCCACGAGCTCGGGGCCGTCGAGCGCGACGAGGTCGAGCTCTCCCCTGGTCCCGCGCCAGTTGCGTTCGAGGATCGTCCAGCCCGCGTCGAGGAGGAACCTCGCCGCGGCATCCTCGCCATGCCTGCCCACCGCATCCGTCGCGCGCATGTGACCACCTCCGATCCCCACTTTCTCGGTCGGCTTGCCCGGGCCGTGAACGAGCACCCGTGACGGTGGACCCGGATGGCGCGGCGAGCCCTGGGGGTGGGTCAACGCCAACGAGCGCCTCGGCATGGGCCCGCCCCCGGCCCGCAATGCCGGGGTTCTGCGGTCCTGATAAGTTCGCAAAACGGGACAAAACACTCAAGGGGGAGTCATGGCTGGACTGGAAAGACGCCGTCGATCTCACGACGGTCCGCGCAGGCTCGCGGTCGGGCTCACCACCGCAGCCCTCACCGCGCTCGTCACACTCGGCGCCAGCCCGATCGCACACGCCACCGAGGATCCCGTGGCCCCCGCCAGCTCCTCGGATGCGGACGCCAACGCCGACGCAGCCGCCGTCGACGCGGCGACGACCGACGCGACGGCCGACGCCGCCGAGCCGGCCGAGGGAGCGTCCACGAGCAACGCGGACCCGATTGTCCCCGCCCTCGATGACGAGGCGGCGGCGAGCACCGTCGACGGGCCCTCCTCTGAGGCCGGCACACCTCGGGAGGCCCGCCCCTCGAAGCCGACGCCCACCTTCACCACAACGCCCGATCCGACTCCGACCCCCAAGCCCACGCACACCGCGAAGCCCACGCACACCGCGAAGCCCACGCACACCGCGAAGCCGACGCACACTGCGAAGCCGACGCACACTGCGAAGCCCACACACAAGCCCTGTCATTTACACATATCTCCGTGTCCACGAGACAGGCAGAAATCTAGTAAGCCGTTTTCTGCTTGCTAATAAACACATCTCCGCTCCCCCTTGACTAGTCCTACTCTCTTCTACCTTCTCGATGTCGAGTTGTTCGATGCACGACTGAGTGAGCCATCAGCTATACACGTGTCCGGTTCTTAGTAGAGTCCTAGGCCGCCCCCCACATCCACACCACTGAGGGTGGTCGCAAGGGGCAGAGGGAAAAAAGGGACCCCCCCCCCCCCCCCCCCGCCACGACCGGCGACGCTCGAGGTGGCCAAGGAGTGGGTGGTGAACGGGGCCGCAGCCGTGCCTGACGGCGAGCAGCCGGACGGGCTCGAGGCCACGCTCCTCCTCGACGGCGACAGCACCCCGTGGGGTGAGGCGCAGACCGGCTACACGCAAGGGGACACCGTGAGCGTCTCCGAGACGACCCAGGTCGGCGACGTCGACCTGTGCGAGATCGTCGGCGCCACGATCCGTGGCACGACGATCGAGGGCACTGTCGATCTGGAAGGGCCCTTCGACCTCACGCTCGCCAAGGGGGCGAACGAGCTCACGGTGACCAACGAGGTCGAGTGCACCTCGCGCCTGCGGCTCTTCATGACCACGAACGACGGCTTCTCAGTGGCCGGCTGGACGCTGGGCGCCGAGGGCGGCGGCTCGACGATCGGGTTCGCCGACGGCCTCTCAGGCGTCGAGGGCCAGGTCTCACCGAACGCGCTCTACGAGCTGACGCAGAGCCCGGGCGACCCCCGGTACGTGTCGTTCATCAACTCCGGCGCGGTCGCGGGCACCACCGCCAGCTGGGTCTGCGAGCAGGTCGACGCCCAGGGCGACAGCATCCCGGGCTTCACCGACGGCATCGACGGCGACGTCACAGTGCCGCTCGGATACCGCGTCGAGTGCACGGCCTTGAACCAGGCCGCCACGTTGCGGTTGATCAAGAACGTGGACAACAGCGGCGGCGGCATCCAGCAGCCGGACCACTGGACGCTGCACACCGAGCCGGTCGACGACGTCGAGGGCATCGCGATCGTCTCCCAGCCCGGCTCGACCGCAGGGTTCGCCGTCACGGTGCGCCCCGACACCGAGTACTACATCTGGGAGACGGCGCCGCCCACGCTCGGCTACACCCTGGTCGGCCCGACCTGCACGGACGGCACGACTTCCGTGCCGGTGCGCGCCGCGGGCGACGGCAGGTACATCGTGACGCTCGCCGTCAACACGGTCGTCTCGTGCACGTTCCTCAATGACGACGGGCCCGCCGTCTGGAAGTCCGCCAAGACGAGCAACCCGCCCACGGGGACGACTGTCGCGCGGGGCGACCTCATCACGTACACCGTCACCGCGAGCTACGTCAGCGGCGTGGAGGCTCGTGACGTGGTGGTGGTCGACGACTTGGCAGGGCTGCTCGCCCACGCCGAGATCGTGTCGGGGCCGACGGCGACCGCCGGGTCGGTCGTCCGTGAGGGCTCGACGTTCCGATGGACGCTGCCGGTGCTTGCCAGCACCGAGTCGATCACGTTCACCGCACGGGTGACGGCCACCAGCGCGGTGACCGTCGTCAACTCCATCACGCCGTCGGCCGGGGGCACATGCGACCCGTGCCGCACGGCCCACCCCACCCGGGTGGTCGCGGACCCGGCCGTCGCCACCACGCCACTGGCCGCCACCGGCGGCCAGGTGCTCCCGGCAGCCGCATTCGGCCTCGGGGCGCTGACGCTCGGCGCGATCCTGCTCGACCAGCGTCGACGACGCCTCAACCGCCTCTGAGAGCGGGCACGACGGCGGCGCCGGGACTAGCAGTGGTCCCGGCGCCGCCGTCCGCACGCCCGGCGCCACCTGGCGCCGGGCAACGCATATCAGCGAGCGAAGCCCGCCCCGGTGGACAGGTCGAGGTCCGCCTTGGCGAGCTCCTCGACGTTGACGTCCTTGAAGGTGACCACCCGCACCGACTTCACGAACCGCGCGGAGCGGTAGACGTCCCACACCCACGCGTCGGCCAGCGACAGCTCGAAGTACACCTCGCCCGCCGCCGATCGCACCTGCAGGTCCACCTGGTTCGCCAGGTAGAAGCGGCGCTCGGTCTCCACGACGTAGGAGAACAGGCCGACCACGTCCCGGTACTCGCGGTAGAGCGCGAGCTCCATGTCGGTCTCGTAGTTCTCCAGGTCTTCGGCGCTCACCCCGCCATCATCCCTCATCGCGGCGGGCGTCGCGCACAGGCGCGAGGCACGGCGAGGCGTCGGAGCGGCAGGTTCACCCCGCCGCGTCGAGCCCCAGGGGGAGCCGCCAGCTGCGCCGGTGCACCGGGCTGGGCCCATGCTCACGCAATGCGCGGATGTGCTCGGCGGAGCTGTAGCCCTTGTTGGAGTCCCATGCGTACTGCGGGTGGTCCGCCGCCATCCGCGTCATGATGCCGTCCCGCTCGCATTTGGCGAGCACGCTCGCGGCGGCCACGGAGGCGCAGGTCAGATCCGCCTTCACCCGGACATGCACGCGTGGGACTCCGACGACGTCGGCGCCGGGCAGCTCCACCTCGCCGAACAACTCGCCCTGGGCCGGGGGCGTCAGCCAGTCATGGGAGCCGTCCAGCAGCACCGCGTCCACGGGGCCCACGGCGCCGGCCACTGTCTCGAGCGCGCGCATCCCCGCCATGCGCAGGGCGGCGATGATGCCGACCTCGTCGATCTCCGCCGCGCTGGCATGCCCCACGGCCCGGGCGAGTCCCCAGCGCCCGAGCGCCGGCAGCAGCGCCGTCCGGGCGGCGGCCGTGAGGAGCTTCGAGTCGGCGACCCCCGGAGGGCAGGCACGCGTGCGCGCGTCGACCACCACGACGCCGACTGAGACCGGCCCCGCCAAGGAGCCACGGCCCACCTCGTCCATGCCCGCCACGAGCCGGGCGCCCTCGCGCAGGATCACCCGCTCATGGCGCAGCGCGGGGCTGCGTCGCACCGGCGCCGGCGACCGCGGCGCAGTCGCCGGCGGCTCGGAGATCGGGCGCTCCAGGAGAGTCATGACGGGTCGGGAACCTCAGTGAACGTCTCGGAGGGGTTGCGGAGCAGCCCCAGCCGGTCGAACGGCCACACCTTGATGAACGTCATGCCGACCACGTTGTCGATGGGGATCGAGCCGCCACCCGGGTCGCCCAGGTGGTAGCGCGAGTCCGCGGAGTCCGAGCGGTTGTCGCCCATCACCCACACATACCCCTCGGGGACCGTGATGTCGAAGGAGATGTCACTCGGCGAGACGCCCTGCGCCACGTAGGGCTCGTCGATCGCGACGCCGTTCACCGTCACGGGCTCACCCGAGCCCTCGGAGGCCACCCGGTCCCCCGGCAGGCCGATCACACGCTTGATGAGGTGCTCGCCCGAGTCCTGCGGGAGCAGCCCCACCCAGGTCAGCGCCTGGCTGACCTTCTCGGCGACGGCGCCCTGGTCGGCTGTGGAGCTCGACGGCAGCCAGCCGCCCGGGTCCTTGAAGACGACGATGTCGCCGCGATGCAGGTCGAACGGGCCGGGGGTGAGTTTCGAGACGAGGACGCGGTCGCCCTCGACCAGCGTGTCCTCCATCGAGGCGCTGGGGATGAAGAACGCCTGGACCAGGAAGGTCTTGACCAGGAACGAAAGGATGAACGCGCTCACCAGGATGATCGCGGTCTCCCGGAGCCACACGGCGCCCGCACTGCGACGCTTGCCCTGCGTCACCGTCGCCTCCGGCTCGGACGTCCCACGTTCGGGTGCTCGCTGATCGGTCACCTGCACACTGTGCCATGTCGAGCAGGGCGTCACCTATCGCGTGCGCATCGGATGAGACCGGTCCCACACCATCCCCCGCACACGCCGACGGGCGGCCACCGGGAACCCGGCGACCGCCCGTCAGGACGCGATCAACTCTGCTGGACCACTGCTCACTTGGGAGCAGGCGTGTCCCGCTTCTCCTTGATCTTGGCCTTCTTGCCGCGCAGCGCGCGCAGGTAGTACAGCTTCGCGCGGCGGACGTCACCACGGGTGATGACCTCGATCGAGTCGATCGTCGGGGAGTTCACCGGGAAGGTGCGCTCGACGCCGACGCCGAAGCTGATCTTGCGGATCGTGAAGGTCTCCCCCACGCCGCCGCCGTGGCGGCGGATGACGATGCCCTGGAAGACCTGGACGCGGGAGCGGGTGCCCTCGACGACCTTGACGTTGACCTTCAGCGTGTCCCCGGCGCGGAACGCCGGGATGTCGGTGCGCAGCGATGCCGCGTCGACCTGGTCGAGAGTGTGCATGTGATGTCGCTTCCTCGCCCTGCCACAGGTCAGCAGCGTCGTCGAGGCCGTGCCGCGCGAGCGGGGGCCTGATGGCTCATGGTCTGGTGCGTCCGGGGCTCCCTCGCGGGACCCGGAGTGGCCGTGGCCGTCTCCCCTGTGGCAGAGACGCGACCGAGCGCACCGAAAGAACAGTCTGCCACAGCGCGGGCAGGACGGTGAAACCGGCCGTCAGGGCGTCGGCGCCTGGCCGGCGTCGGCATCGCGCACCAGCCGCCCCTGCTCCACGGACCAGCCGCGCTCGGCGAGGACCGCGAGGTCGTGACGGTCGAGCGAGGCCGGGTCGAGCGCGGCCACCAGGTCGGGGCGACGGGCGGCGGTGCGCTGCAGCGCCTGGTCCCGGCGCCAGCGCTCGATGCGCGCGTGGTGCCCGGACAGCAGCACCTCGGGGACCTCGTGCCCCTGCCACTGCGGCGGCTTGGTGTACACCGGGTACTCGAGCAGCCCGGCGGCGCCATGCGACTCCTCGACCAGCGAGTGCGGGTTGCCGACCACGCCCGGCAGCAGCCGCGCGACCGCCTCGATGAGCACGAGGGCCGCGACCTCTCCCCCGTTGAGCACGTAGTCGCCGATCGAGAACTCGCTGACCCGCACTCCGGGGCGCTGGCCGTAGTGCTCGGCGACCCGCGAGTCGATCCCCTCGTAGCGGCCGCAGGCGATCACGATCTGCTGCTCGTGGGCGAGCTCCTCCGCGCGACGCTGGGTCAGCGGCGCGCCGGACGGGGTCGGCACCATCAGGTGCGCGCCCTCGTGCAGCACGTCGTCGAGCGCCGTGCCCCACACGTCGGGGCGCATGACCATGCCGGCGCCGCCGCCGAAGGGAGTGTCGTCGACGGTGCGGTGCCGGTCGGTGGTCCAGTCCCGCAGGTCGTGGACGCGCAGGTCGAGGATCCCGGACGTGCGGGCCTTGCCGACGAGCGACAGGTCCAGGGGCGCCAGGTAGTCGGGGAAGATCGAGACGACGTCGATGCGCACGTCAGCCCTCGTCCTCCACGCGGTCGGCCGAGCCCGCGGCGCCCGTCTCCTCGCTGACGACCAGGTTCGCGGCGTCCGAGGCGAGCAGCCCGCCGGGCGGGTCTAGGACGACCCGGCCCCCGGCGACGTCGACGACGGGGACGATCGCGCGGACGAACGGGATCAGCGTCCGCGCCCCGGAGGTCTCGCGCAGCAGCAGCGCGTCGTGGGCGGGCAGGTGCTCGAGGCCGATGACCTCGCCGAGCACGCGTCCGTCCACATGCTCCGCCCGCAGCCCCGCGAGCTCATGCGGGTACCAGGCGTCCTCCTCGTCGCTCTCGTCCTCCTCGACGACGAGCTCGACGCCGCGCAGCGCCTCGGCGGCCTCACGGTCGTGGACCTGGGCGAATGTCACGCTCCACCGGCCGGCCTGGGCGCGGGCGCGCTCGACCGTGAGCGGTCCAGCGGACGCGGGGACGGTCTGGAGCACGGCGCCGACGGCCAGGCGCTCCTCGGGGGTGTCGGTGCGCACGTCGAGCACGACCTCACCCCGCAGTCCGAGGGCTCGGCCGATGCGGGCGACGGTGAGCTGCATGAGGTCCTCTCGCGAGTTCAGGAAGGGTTCGCCCCGCAGGGGGCGCAGAGCGAAGGCCCGGTCCCCAGGGTAGGGGACCGGGCCTTGTGTGCTGCGTGGGCAGCGGCCGTGGTGCTGACCGTGGAGGTCAGCGGCGGTCGACGTCGACGACGTCGACGCGGACCGGGCCGTCTGCCGAGAGGGCTCCGACGACGGTGCGCAGCGCGCGCGCCGTGCGACCGCCGCGGCCGATGACGCGCCCGAGGTCGTCCGGGTGGACCCGGACCTCCAGGAGCTCACCGCGACGCAGGGACTTCGTGCTGACCTGCACGTCGTCCGGGTGGTCGACGATGCCCCGCACCAGGTGCTCGAGCGCGTCGTCGAGCATCAGGCCTGCTCGTCCTCGGACGCGGCAGGCGCGGCAGCCTCGGCGGCCTTCGCGGCAGCCTTCTTCTCCGACGCCTTGGCCTTGGCCTTCTCGGCGTCGAGCGCGACAGCCTCAACGGCAGCCGCAACATCGCCCTCGGCCGGCGTGGCCTTGGTGCGCAGGGTGCCCTCGGCGCCCGGGAGGCCCTTGAACTTCTGCCAGTCACCCGTGATCTTCAGGAGCGCGAGGACCTGCTCGGTCGGCTGCGCGCCGACGCTCAGCCAGTACTGCGCCCGCTCCGACGTGATGTCGATGAGCGAGGGCTCCTCGGTGGGGTGGTACTTGCCGATCTCCTCGATGACGCGGCCATCGCGCTTGGTGCGCGAGTCCGCGACGACGACGCGGTAGTACGGCGCCCGGATCTTGCCAAAACGCTTCAGACGGATCTTGGTGGCCACAGTGTGGTCTCTCCTGGTTTCTGCTGTGGTGGCCCGACGGGTCCATTGCTCGTGGGGTTGAGCGGACGGGTCAGGCCGGAAGGACGCGGTCACGCCCGGGTAGAGGGGCCAGACGCACCGAGTACGCAGGACATTCTGCCAGACGCGGCGCGTCCGCCCAACCGCTTCCCGGCGGCGGCCTGGGCCGACGGCGCGCACAGCGCCACCCGCTCAGCGGACGCGCGCCCCCCGCAGGACTACCGCACGCGGCGCGGCGAGCACCCGGATGTCCTCGCGCGGGTCGCCCGCCAGCACGACGAGGTCGGCGGGCTCCCCCTCGGCCAGGCTCGGGACGCCAAGCCACGCGCGGGTGCGCCAGCTCGCGGCGGCGAGCACCTCGCGGTCCGGGACGCCCGCCGCGACCAGCTCCGCGGCCTCGTCGGCGATCCGCCCGTGCCCGATGGTGCCGCCCGCGTCCGTGCCGACCAGGAGCCGCACCCCGGCGTCGTGCAGGTCCCGCACGTGCTGGTGGCGCCGGGCGTGCAGCCTGCGCAGCCGCGCCGCGAAGCGGGGGTAGCGGCCGTCGGCCTGCGCGGCGATGGCCTCGAACTGCGCGACCTGCAGCAGCGTCGGCGTCACCGGGATCCCCGCGGCGGCGATGCGCTCGATCTGCCCGGCGTCGGCGCCGGTGGCGTGCTCGAGGCAGTCCACGCCCGCGTCGAGCAGCGGGTCGAGGGCCTCGCCGGAGAAGGTGTGCGCCGTCACGCGGGCGCCGGCGGCGTGCGCGGCGCCGATCGCCTGGGCGAGGACGTCCGCGGGCCACAGCGGTGTCAGGTCGCCGTCGGCGCCCAGGTCGCGGTCGATCCAGTCCGCGACGACCTTGACCCAGCCGTCGCCGCGCGCCGCCTCCTCGGCGACCGCGTCCGCCAGCTCCGCAGGGGTGGCGAGCTCGCGGCCGTAATGCCGCAGGTACCGCTTGGGGCGGGCCAGGTGCCGCCCCGCCCGGATCAGGCGCGGGAGGTCGTCGTCGTCGTGCACCCATGCGGTGTCCGCCGGGGAGCCTGCGTCCCGCACCAGCAGCACGCCCGAGTCGCGGTCCGCCAGAGCCTGCGCCCGGGCGGCCTGCTGGTCCACGGGCCCGTCCGCGCCGAGCCCGATGTGGCAGTGCACGTCGACGAGCCCGGGGACGACCCAGCCCTCGACCTCCGCCACGTCACCGGCCGAGGCGTGCGGACGCTCGAACGTCACACGGCCGCCGACCACCCACGCCTCGGCGGCCTCCCGCTCGTCGTCGAGGAGCACCGGGCCGCGCAGGTGCAGCACCTGCGCGGCGGCGACCGGCTCTGTCACGCGTCAGCCCTTGTCACCAGTCAGCGCCCGAGGAACTTGCCCAGTGCGCCCAGGTCGATGGTGGACGGGTCCACCTGCTCCGGCTCCTTGGCCCCGCCCAGCCCGAAGGCCGAGCCCTTCGGCGCCGCCGGGGCGATGCCGGCCGCGCGGTCGGCGGCGAGCCGCTCCTGCTCCGCGCGCTTGGCCGGGTTGCCGGACTTGGCGACCTTGCCCTTGCGCTTGGGCGGGGGCGCGACGCGGCCACGCGACTTCTTGCCGCCCATGCCCGGCAGGTTGCCCATCCCCGGCATCGGCATGCCGCCGCTGCGGGCCATCTGGCGCATCATCTTCTGCGCGCCGGCGAACCGGTCGAGCAGCCCGTTGACGTCACTCGGCGTGGTGCCCGAGCCGCGGGCGATGCGGGCACGGCGCGAGCCGTTGATGATCTTGGGGGTGCGGCGCTCGGCGGGCGTCATCGAGCGGATGATCGCCTCGATGCGGTCGACCTCGCGCTCGTCGAAGTTGTCCAGGGCCTCGCGCATCTGGCCCATGCCCGGCAGCATGCCGAGCATCTTCTTCATCGAGCCCATGTTCTTCATGGCCTGCATCTGCTGCAGGAAGTCCTCGAGCGTGAAGTCCTCGCCGCTCGCGATCTTGCCGGCCATCGCCTCGGCCTGGTCGGCGTCGAAGGCCTTCTCGGCCTGCTCGATGAGGGTGAGCACGTCACCCATGTCGAGGATGCGCGAGGCCATGCGGTCGGGGTGGAAGACCTCGAAGTCGGTGAGCTTCTCACCCGTGGAGGCGTACAGGATGGGGCGGCCGGTGACCGAGGCCACCGACAGGGCCGCGCCACCACGCGCGTCGCCGTCGAGCTTGGAGAGCACCACGCCGGTGAAGTCGACGCCGTCGGCGAAGGCCTGCGCTGTCGCGACGGCGTCCTGGCCGATCATCGCGTCGATGACGAACAGGATCTCGTCGGGCTGCACGGCGTCGCGGATGTCCGCGGCCTGCGCCATGAGCTCCGCGTCGACGCCCAGGCGGCCGGCGGTGTCGACGATCAGGACGTCGTGCTGGCGGGCCTTCGCCGCGGCGAGGCCCTCGCGGGCCACGCCCACGGGGTCGCCGAAGCCGGGGTCGACCTCGCCGTGGCCCTGGTTGCCGGGGTGCGGGGCGAAGACGGGCACGCCGGCCCGCTCCCCCACGATCTGCAGCTGCGTGACGGCGTTCGGACGCTGCAGGTCGGCGGCGACCAGCAGCGGGGTGTGCCCCTGCTCGCGCAGGTGCAGCGCGAGCTTGCCGGCGAGCGTCGTCTTGCCGGCGCCCTGGAGGCCCGCGAGCATGATCACGCTCGGCGGGTTCTTGGCCAGGCGCAGCGGACGGTTCTCGCCGCCGAGGATCGCCACCAGCTCGTCGTTGACGATCTTGACGACCTGCTGGGCGGGGTTGAGCGCGCCGGAGACCTCGATGGACAGCGCCCGCTCGCGGACGGCGCCCGTGAAGGCGCGCACGACGGGGACGGCGACGTCGGCGTCGAGCAGCGCACGGCGGATCTCGCGCACTGTGGCGTCAATGTCCGCCTCGGACAGGCGCCCCTTGGTGCGGAGGTTCTTGAAGGTCGACGTCAGTCGGTCGGACAGGGTGGCGAACACCGCTGGATCCTCACGCTCTTCTCGGGATCACGGACGTCCCAGCGTACCTGCCGCCCGCGCGGTCAGGTCGTCGACGAGCCGGGCCCGCCACGCGGTCCAGGTGGCGGGCCCCGCCGCGGTCGCGTCGGCCTCCGTCAGCGCCCGGAGCAGCTCGAGCACGTCGAGCCTCCCGTCGACGGCGTCGAGCAGCGCCGCAACCGTCGCCGGGTCGTCCGGATCGGCGGTGGTGGCGAGCTCCGCCAACGTCAGGTGATGGCGGACGAGTCGGGTGACGTCCGCGGCGTCCTGGTCGTCGAAACCCATCCGCGTGACGATGGGGCCCGCCAGCCGGGCGCCCTCGGTCGAGTGGTCCCCGGCGCCGGGCCGCTTGCCGATGTCGTGCAGCAGGGCCGCGAGCAGCAGCACGTCCCCGCGCGCCACCAGCCGTCGGGCCCGGCCCGCCTGGGCGACCGTCTCCACCAGGTGCCGGTCCACCGTGTGCCGGTGGATCGGCGAGCGCTGGGGCCGGTTGCGCACCGCCGCCCACTCGGGGATCCAGGTGGTCACCACCCCGGACAGGTCGAGCGCCTCCCACACGGGGACCTGCGCGTGGCCCGATCCCAGGAGCTGGAGCAGCGACGTGCGCGCCGCCCGGGGCCAGGGCGTCTCGAGCGCCGGCGTCCGCATCAGGCTCGCCACCGTCACCGGCGAGAGGGTCAGGCCGGTGCGGGCGGCCGTCGCGGCGGCGCGCAAGGAGAGCAGCGGGTCCTCGCCCGGTCGTGCGTCGACCGCGAGCACGATCTCGCCGTCGTGCTCCACGAGCCCCTCGCCCACCGGCCGCAGGCGCGGCGCCGTGCGGCGGCCGCGCACGAGCACCGGCTTGCGCGCGGGCCGTTGCAGCGCCTGCCGGGCGTTGCGGACCGTCGTGTCGAGGGCGTACGAGATGATCCGGCCCGACTCCGCGAGGCTCGCGAGCAGGTCGTCGCGGTCGTCGAAGCCCGCCAGCTCCGCGACCTCGTCCTGGTCGGCCAGCAGCAGGCGGTTCGTGTGCCTGCGGGTGACCACCTGGAGCGCGTCACGCACGTCGAGCAGGTGCTCGTACGCCGTGTCGACGGCGCCGTGCGGGCGGTCGGTGAGCCAGGTGGCGGCGAGGGCGGACAGCACCACGGCGTCACGAATGCCGCCCCGCGCCTCCTTGAGGTCCGGCTCGATGAGGTAGGCGAGCTCGCCGTGCCGCTCGGCGCGCTGCCGGGCCGTGGCCAGCAGCTCCGGCAGCCGGCGGCGGGCCGCGGAGCGCCAGTCGGCGAGCAGCGCCGACTGCGCGTGGTGGATGACCAACGGGTCCCCGGCCACCGGCTGCAGGTCCAGCAGGCCGACCGCCGCCGGCAGGTCCCGGGAGGCGACCTGCCGGCACTGCGCGAGCGAGCGCACCGCGTGGTCGAGGTCCAGGCCGGCATCCCAGACGGGATACCAGAGCCGCTGGGCGAGCGCGGCCACGTCCTCGGCGCTATGGCCCCGGCCCTCGTGCACCAGCAGCAGGTCGAGGTCGCTCATCGGGCTCGCGTCCCCGCGCCCGATGCTGCCGACCGCCCCGAGCGCGATGCCCGTCAGCTCCCCGCCGGTCGCGTCCTCCCACAGCTCCGCGAGCCGGCGGTGGACGAGGTCGACGCCGGCGCGCCGTCGTGTGGTCCCGTCCTGGCCCGGGCCGGTGAGGCGGGCCGCGAGGTCGAGCCGTTCAGCCTTGAGGTCCCGTACCCCGATGGCAGCGGGGCACGGGACCTCGGCGGACCCGTCCTCGGCCGCGCCCCCTGCGGGCGGCCGTCCGTGTCTCATGTGATCAGTCGAACCGTCCTGCTCAGAGAGCGTCGTCGCCGTGCTCGCCGGTGCGGACCCGGGCCACGTCCTCGACCGGCGTGGTCCAGACCTTGCCGTCGCCGATCTTCCCGGTCTGCGCCGCCTGGATGATCACCTCGGTGATGCCCGGGGCGTCCTCGTCGGCGACCAGCACGTCGATCTTGACCTTGGGCACCAGGTCGACGGTGTACTCCGCCCCCCGGTAGACCTCGGTGTGCCCGCGCTGGCGGCCGTACCCGCTCGACTCGCTGACCGTGAGCCCACGGACTCCCGCGGCCTCGAGGGCTGACTTCACGTCGTCCAGCCGATGGGGCTGGATCACTGCGGTGATGAGCTTGGTCATCACTTCACCTCCGTCACGACTCGGGCGCCAATGGTCTCGTACGCGGTCTCGCCGTGGACGGCGAGGTCGATCCCTCCGACCTCCTGCTCCTCGCTCACCCGGAACCCGGACGTGCGCTTGATCACCGTGCCGATGATGAAGGTGAGGACGAAGGAGAACACCACGGCGAACAGGGCGATGATGACCTGCAGGACGAGTTGGTCGATGCCGCCGCCGTAGAACAGGCCGGTCTCGGTGCCGAGGAAGCCGATGCCGATGGTGCCGACCAGGCCGCCCACGAGGTGGACGCCGACCACGTCGAGCGAGTCGTCGTAGCCGAGCTTGTACTTCAGGCCCACGGCGAGGGCGCAGAGCACGCCGGCGACGAGGCCCAGGAGGATCGCGCCCACCGGGCTCAGTGCCGCGGCCGCCGGGGTGATGGCCACGAGGCCCGCGACGACGCCGGACGCGGCGCCGAGCGAGGTCGCGTGCCCGTCGCGGATCTTCTCCGTCACGAGCCAGCCGATGATCGCGCCCGCCGTGGCGACAGTGGTGTTGACCCAGGCCAGGCCCGCGACGTCGTTCGCCGCGCCAGCCGAGCCGGCGTTGAAGCCGAACCAGCCGAACCACAGGAGAGCGGCGCCGAGCATCACGAACGGCAGGTTGTGCGGGCGCATCGGCTCCTTGCCGAAGCCCTTGCGCTTGCCGAGGATCAGCGCCAGAGCGAGGCCTGCGACGCCGGCGTTGATGTGGACGACTGTGCCGCCGGCGAAGTCGATGGGCGCCAAGTCGGCCAGCCCGTCGGTGCTGCCGTACAGCCACGCCGCGATGCTGTTCTCGCCGCCCCCGAGGATGCCGCCACCCCAGACCATGTGCGCCAGGGGGAAGTAGACGAGCGTGACCCAGACGCCCGCGAAGAGCAGCCAGGCGCCGAACTTCGTCCGGTCGGCGATGGCGCCCGAGATGAGGGCGACGGTGATGATCGCGAACGTCGCCTGGAAGCCGACGGCCACGTAGGCCGGGACCCCGGAGCCCGCGAGCAGGCTGAGGTCGTCCGTGAGGCCGCTGAGGCCGAAGAAGTCAGTCGGGTTGCCGACGATGCCGCCCACGTCTGCGCCGAAGGTCATCGAGTAGCCCCAGAGCACCCAGATGACGGCCACGACGGCGATGGCGCCGAAGCTCATCATCATCATGTTGAGGACGGACTTGACGCGCACCATGCCGCCGTAGAAGAACGCCAGACCAGGCGTCATCAGCAGCACCAGGGCGGCGGACGTCAGCAACCATGCGGTGTTGCCGGTGTCCAGCTGGAATTCCATGTGGATCGCCTCTCCCCTCGCCAGCCGAACGGCCGGTCGGGTTCCACTTTCGGCGAGCGGCGTTTCCAGAAGGAGCGGAGATGGTTACAGGGATGTGACAGCGACGCGGTGGGCGTAAACGTTCGGTTTCGGCTTGGACAACTGCCCAGGACCGGCTCAGTCGCCGAGCAGCCCGTCGACGAACGCCTCGGGGTCGAACGGCGCCAAGTCGTCCGGGCCCTCGCCGAGCCCGACGAGCTTCACCGGCACGCCCAGCTCGCGCTGCACCGCGATGACGATGCCGCCCTTCGCGGTCCCGTCGAGCTTGGTGAGCACGATGCCCGTGACACCTGCCACCTCCGCGAACACCCGCGCCTGGTTAAGGCCGTTCTGGCCGGTGGTGGCGTCCAGCACGAGCAGGACCTCCGACAGCGGGGCCTCGCGCGTGATGACACGCGTGATCTTGCCCAGCTCGTCCATCAGCCCGGCCTTGTTCTGCAGGCGGCCGGCCGTGTCGACCAGCACCACGTCGACACCGTCACGCACACCCGTGCGCACCGCGTCGAACGCGACGGCGGCCGGATCGGCGCCATCCCGGTCAGAGCGCACCGTGGGCACCCCGACGCGGGAGCCCCACGTCTCGAGCTGGTCGGCCGCCGCCGCGCGGAACGTGTCGGCCGCGCCGAGCACCACCGTGCGGCCCTCCGCCACGAGCACCCGGGCGAGCTTGCCGACGGTGGTCGTCTTGCCGGTGCCGTTCACGCCGACGACCAGGACGACCGCGGGGACCGTGGTCGTGGAGGCCGCGTCGCCCTCGCCAGCCTCGCGCCGGTTCGGGTCGGTTGCCAGGGAGCGGTCGAGCGTGGGGTCCACGAGGGCCAGGAGCTGCTCGCGCAGCATCGCGCGGACCTGCGCGGGCTCCTTGACGCCCTGGACGCGGACCTGCGTGCGGAGCGCGTCGATGAGCTCGCCGGACGGCCCCGCGCCCACGTCGGCGAGGAGCAGCGTCTCCTCGAGCTCGTCCCAGTCGTCCTCGGTGAGGTGGTCGCGGGACAGCACCGCGAGCAGCCGGGCGCCGAGCGGCGAGCCCGAGCGGGAGAGCCGGTCGCGCAGCCGGGCCAGGCGGCCCGTCGCAGGCGCCGGGACCTCGAGCGGAGGCGCCTCCTCGAGGTCCGGGACCTCCTCCACCTCGGGCGCCGCGGCCTCCTCCGTGCCCGCCTCGGCGGACGGGCGCGGCTCGACAAGGGTCCCGCCGGTCGCCGGGTGGTCGGCGTCAGAGCCGGTGGGCCGCTGGGCGTCCGTGTCCGTGCCGCCGGGCGAGCGTCGCCGGGCGACGAGGACGGCTGCGGTCGCGATCGCGAAGAGCGAGGGCACACCGACGAAGAGCGCTGTCAGGAGGTCGTTGTCCACGCGGCCAGTCTCTCAGCATTCGTCCAGGGCGCTCGACGCCCGGCCCGACGCGGAGGCGTCAGGCGGAGCGCCGGCCGAGCCACGGGACCGTGCGGGCGGCCTTCTCCCGCGCCTTGGCCAACGTGTCGGTGATGTCGTCCGCGTGCAGGTAGGCGTCCTCGTCCACGGCTGTCGCGCTCAGGAACTCGTCGAGCCGCACGTCCACCGGCTCGGCGGACTCACGGACGGCAGCCCGATCGGGGTCGTTCCGGTCGCGTCGCGTCACCAGGCCGACCACGCCGTTGCGCAGGTCCTCGAGGCCTGACCTCAGCCCCCGGTCGCCAGGCTCACGGGACGCCACGCTCGCGACGAGGAGCACGCCCGCCCCAGAGGCGAGCGCGATGATGGTCCACACGACGACGGCTGTCATCACCCCAGTATCCGTGGGGCGAAGGCGGGGTCACGGCCAGGGCGGTCGAGACCGGCAACTGCCACAGAACATTCACATCCCCGCGCCATCCGGGCGCCATCGCGGTCAGCCCAGCGGGGCAGGCGCCTCCTCGCGCATCCGCTGGCTGATGACGGTGGTCACACCGTCGCCGCGCATGGTCACCCCGTACAGGGCGTCGGCGATCTCCATGGTGCGCTTCTGGTGGGTGACGACGATGAGCTGCGAGTCCTCCTGCAGCTCGCGGAACAGCCCGAGCAGCCGCCCCAAGTTCGCGTCGTCGAGCGCGGCCTCCACCTCGTCCATGACGTAGAACGGGCTCGGCCTGGCCTTGAAGATCGCGACGAGCAGCGCGACGGCCGTGAGCGAGCGCTCCCCGCCGGACAGCAACGACAGCCGCTTGACCTTCTTGCCGGCCGGACGGGCCTCGACCTCGATGCCCGTGGTGAGCATGTTGCCCGGGTCGGTGAGCACCAGGCGGCCCTCGCCGCCGGGGAACAGCCGGGGGAAGACGCGGTCGAACTGCTCGGCGGTGTCCCGGTACGCGTCGGCGAAGACCTGCTCGACGCGCTCGTCGATCTCCCGGACGATCTCCAGCAGGTCCGCGCGGGACTTCTTCAGGTCGGCGAGCTGCTCCACGAGGAACTGGTGCCGCTCCTCGAGCGCGGCGAACTCCTCGAGGGCCAGCGGGTTGACCCGGCCGAGCTGGGCGAGCGCGCGCTCGGCGGCACGCAGCCGCTTCTCCTGCTCGGCGCGGACGTACGGGACCTCCGTGGGCGCGTCGTCGGCGGGCTCGGAGCCGGGCGGGAGCACGACCGGGACCGGGCGGTGCGGCCCGAACTCGTCGAGCAGCACCTCGGGGTCCAGGCCCAGGTCCTCCACCGCACGCGTCTGGAGCTGCTCGACGCGCAGGAGCTGCTGGGCGCGCGCCACCTCGTCGCGGTGCGCGACATCGGTCAGCTCGGCGAGCTCATGCGAGCGGCGCTCGACCTCGGCCCGCACCTGCGCGAGCGCCGTCTCACGCTCGGCGCGCGCGGCCTCGGCGGCCTCGCGCTCGGCTGCCGCGCGCTGCAGCGACACGTCGAGAACGGCCAATGCCCGCTGCGCGCCCTCGCGGACGGCGTCGGCGATCCGGGACTGCTGCGCCCGGGCGCGCGCCCGCTCGGCGGCCCGCTCGCGGGCGGCCCGCTCGGTGCGCGCCGCGCGCTCGAGGGACTCGGCGCGGCCGGACAGCGCACGGGCGCGCTCCTCGCTGGTCCGCAGGGTCAGGCGGGCCTCGGTCTCGCGGGACCTGGCCGCCGCCGCGGCCTCCGCGGCGCTGTCGCGCTCGGTCGTCCCGGCCTCGATCGACGCCTCGCCCTCAGCAGGAGCCTGCTCGGCGACGGCCAGGCGCTCGGTGAGCTCGGCGAGCTCGGCCGCGTCGGCGGCGAGGGTCGCGGTGGCGGTGGCCAGCGTGGCCTGCACCCGCTCGGCCTCCGCCCGGGCCCCGCGCGCCGTGGCCCCGAGGTGCCCGAGCTGCTCGGCGACGGCCGCCAGCGCGGCGTCCGACTGGTTGAGGCGCTCGAGGGTCTCCTCGTACCGGGCGTTCGCCTGCTCCTGGGCGGCGCGCGCCCCGATGAGCTCGCCGCGCGCCCGCTCGGCGGTGGCGGTGGCCTGTGCGGCGTCGCTGCGGGCCTGGTCGAGCGCCGCCTGCAGGTGCAGCGCGCTGGGAGCCGTCGCCGAGCCGCCAGCGGCGTGGGCGCGGGCCAGCAGGTCGCCCCCACGGGTGGCCACGACCAGGTCGGGACGCTCGGCGACGAGCGCCCGCGCCACGGCCAGGTCGTCGACCACCACCACGCCGGCCAGCAACGCCTCGACGGTGGAGCGCACCGCGGCCGGCGCCTGCACCAGGTCGATCGCGCGGTCGGCGCCGGCGGGCACGGCATCAGGCGAGAGCTCGCGGGCGGGTGCGGCGCCGGCGATCACGAGGGCCGCGCGTCCGGCGTCCTCGGTGCGCAACAGGCGGATCGCGTCGACCGCGGAGTCCACCGACTCGACAGCGACGGCGTCCGCGAGACGGCCGAGCGCGGCGACGATCGCGTCCTCATCGCGCGGGGCGACGCTCAACAGGGCCGCGACAGATCCGATGGCGCCCGGCAGGGAGTCGGAGGCGAGCAGCGCGCCGGCGCCGTCCTTGCGGGTCAGGCTCAGCTCGAGCGTCTCGATCCTCGAGTCGAGCGTGCTGCGCTGGCGCACGGCGGTGGCGACGAGCTCGGTCAGCTCCGCGACCCGGGCGTCGGCCTGCTCCACCGCGTCGGCCGCCTGCTCATGCTCGGCGTCGAGGCCCTCCTCGCCCTCCTCCACCCCGGCGACCTGGGACTCCAGGACAGTGAACTCCGTCGTCGCCTGCTGACCCCGGTGCTCGGCCTCGGCGAGGCTCGCGCGCAGGCGGCCGATCTCCGCCTCGGTGGCCTCGAGCCGGCTGCGGCGCGCGCCCACCTGGCCCGCGAGCCGGGCCAGGCCCTCGCGCCGGTCCGCGGCGCCGCGCAGCGCGGTGGCCAGCGCCTTGTCCGCCGCTGACGCGGCCGCCTCGGCCCCCTGCCGGTGGGCCACGGCGCCCTCGAGCGCGGCCCGGGCCAGCTCGACCTCGGCGGCCAGCTCGGCCTCGGCGGCCCGCACGCGCTCGGCCTGCGCGGCCAGCTCGTCGGGGTCCGCGCCGCCGCCACGCTCAGGGGTTCCCGCCCCGAGCAGGCGCACCCGCTCCCCCGCCAGCGTCGCCGTGCCGCGCAGCCGCTCGCGCAGCGCCGAGAGCCGGTACCAGACGTCGCTGGCCTCGCTCAGCGCGGGCGCGGCCTCCGCGGCGGCGCGCTCCAGCGAGGCGAGCCGCCCACGCGCCTCGGTGACAGCGGCCTCGACCTCGGCGCGCCGGACCCGCAGCGCGGACTCGTCGGCGATCTCCTGCTCGAGGGTGGCGGTGAGCTGGGCCAAGTCGTCGGCGAGCAGCCGGGCCCGCGAGTCGCGCAGGTCCACCTGCACCACCTGCGCCTTGCGGGCGACCTCCGCCTGGCGGCCGAGCGGGCCGAGCTGGCGGCGGATCTCGCTGGTGAGGTCCCCGAGCCGCACGAGGTTCGCCTGCATCGCGTCGAGCTTGCGGAGCGCCTTCTCCTTGCGCTTGCGGTGCTTGAGGACGCCCGCGGCCTCCTCGATGAAGCCGCGGCGCTCCTCGGGGGTCGCGCGCAGCACCGCGTCGAGCTGCCCCTGTCCGACGATCACATGCATCTCGCGGCCGAGGCCCGAGTCGGACAGCAAGTCCTGGATGTCGAGCAGGCGGCAGCCGCGGCCGTTGATCGCGTACTCCGAGCCGCCGTTGCGGAACAGCGTCCGCGAGATCGTCACCTCGGTGTACTCGATGGGCAGGGCGCCATCGGTGTTGTCGATCGTGAGCGAGACCTCGGCGCGGCCCAGCGGCGGGCGGCCGGTGGTCCCGGCGAAGATGACGTCCTCCATCTTGCCGCCGCGCAGCGACTTGGCGCCTTGCTCCCCCATGACCCACGCGAGGGCGTCGACCACGTTCGACTTGCCCGAGCCGTTCGGCCCGACGACGCAGGTGACGCCCGGCTCGAAGTTCAGCGTCGTCGCCGAGGCGAACGACTTGAACCCCCGCAGGGTGAGGGTCTTGAGATGCACGGCACGAGACTAGGCGGTGGACGCCCCACGCGGCCCCGGAGACGACGCGACCCGCCGCCCCGTGCGGGGACGGCGGGTCGCGGGTGAACTCGCGCGGACTGCTCAGAGGCCGGGGAACCAGAGCGCGATCTCGCGGGCGGCCGACTCCGGGGAGTCCGAGCCGTGCACCAGGTTCTGCGTGACGGCCAGGCCCCAGTCGCGGCCGAGGTCGCCGCGGATCGAGCCGGGGGCGGCCGTGGTGGGGTCCGTCGTGCCCGCAATGACCCGGAAGCCCTCGATCACGCGCTCGCCCTCGGCCACCACGGCGAGCACCGGGCCCGAGGCCATGAAGTCCACCAGCGGGCCGAAGAACGGCTTGCCCGCGTGCTCGGCGTAGTGCTCGGACAGCAGCGCCTCGTCAGCGGTGCGCAGCTCGACCGCCAACAGCGTGTAGCCCTTGGCCTCGACCCGGCTGAGGACCTCGCCGGCCAGGCCGCGTCGGATCCCGTCGGGCTTGACCAGGATGAGGGTGCGCTCGGTGTGGGGTGCGTCAGTCATGGCCGCACCCTATCGGGGCCTGGCCAGCGGCTCAGCCCTGCGGCTGGTCCTCGGGATAGTCCTCGGGATGGGCGGCCGCCCACTCGGCGCGCTCGCGGTCGATGCGGCCGCCGAGCCGCAACGCGACGACCCACATCACCACGAACACCCCGCCGACGATGAACATCATCGGCACGGCGATCCCCGTCGCGAGCACCAGCACCTGGGCCACCGACCCGGCGATGTAGCCGCCCGGCCACGCCATCAGCCGCGAGAGCACGATGAGCACGAGCATCAGCGCGCCCCCGACGGCCCAGATGGCGCCGCCGGACGGGCCACCGGGCTCGATGGCCGCGAGGCCGTACGCCACGAGCGTCACGAACAGCACCAGGAACGCCTCGAGCAGGAGGATCGTCGAGGTGAACTGCAGGCGCGCAGGACGCTTGCGGCGCACGGCCGGCGCGGGAGAGCTCATCCGCCCAGGCTACCGGCGTCGCGGGGCGTGCCCTGGCCCTCGGGACCTGTCGTGGGCTCGGCGCCCGTGACCAGCACCGGGGTGCGCTCCTCGACTGCCTGGCCGGCGGGCGGCGCGGCCACGGCCTCGCCACGCGCGACCATGCCGGCCTCGTTCGAGAGCTTGACCTCGCGCAGGAACAGCGTGAGCACGAAGGCCACCACGACGAGCGGCACCAGGTACCAGAACGCGGGCGCCAGGGCGTCGGTGAACGCGTTGACGACCCCCGAGTGCAGCGGCTCGGGCAGCCCGGCGACCACCGCGGGCGTCAGGCCGGACGTCGAGGCGCCCGCGGGCAGGCTGCCGGCCGGGGCCTCGCCGAACACCGTGCCGAGCCGGTCCGTGAGCCGGCCCGTGAAGATCGTGCTGAACAGCGCCACGCCGACGGCCGCGCCGATCTCGCGGAAGAAGTTGTTCGAGCTGGTCGCGGTGCCCAGCTCGTGCGGGTCGACGGCGTTCTGCACGGCCAGCACGATCGTCTGCATCACGAGGCCGAGGCCCGCGCCGAGCACGAAGATCATCGCGCCGAACAGCACCATCGACATGTCGCCCTGGATCTGCGTGAGCCAGACGAGGCCTGCCGTCGCGACCGCCATGCCGACGATCGGGTAGATGCGGTAGCGGCCGGTCTTGGTGATCGCGAAGCCCGAGCCGATCGCCGTGAGCATGACGCCCGCCATCATCGGCAGCATGAGGTAGCCGGACTCAGTGACGCCGGAGCCGGTGGCCATCTGCAGGAAGGTGGGCAGGAAGCCGAGGGCGGCGAACATGCCCATGCCGATGATGAGGCCCACCGTCGTGGAGATCGCGAAGGTGCGGTTCTTGAACAGGTGCAGCGGGATCAGCGGCTCCTGCGCCTTGCGCTCGACGAGCACGAACGCCACAGCGGCCACCACAGTCGTCAGGACCAGGGCCACCAGCAGCCCGTCGCCCCAGTCGTAGCCGTCGCGCCCGCTCCAGCTCGTCCAGCTCGTCACCAGCACCAGCGCCGACGTGGCGACCACCATGAAGAAGATGCCGGCCACGTCGATCTTCTTGTCCGAGCGGTGGCTGGGCAGCTTGAGGGTGAACCAGGCGGTGATGAACGCGGCGATGCCCACGGGGATGTTGATCCAGAAGCACCAGCGCCAGTCGAGGTGGTCGGTGAACAGGCCGCCCAGCAGCGGGCCGAGCACCGCGGCGATGCCGAACAGCGCGCCCATCGGGCCCATGTACTTGCCACGCTCGTTGGCGGGGACGATGTCGGCGATGATCGCCTGCGACAGGATCATCAGGCCGCCGCCGCCCAGGCCCTGCACACCGCGCCAGATGACGAGCTCGGCGAAGGACCCCGCGAAGCCCGCTCCGGCGGAGGCGATGGTGAACAGCCCGATGGCGATGAGGAAGGGCCAGCGGCGGCCCCACAGGTCGCCGAACTTGCCGTAGAGCGGCATGACGATGGCGATCGCGAGGATGTAGGCCGTCACGACCCAGCCCTGGTGCTCGACGCCGTTGAGCTCGCCGACGATCGTGGGCATCGCGGTGCCGACGATGGACTGGTCGAGCGAGGACAGGAACATGCTGGCCATCAGCGCGCCGAAGATGAGCCAGACGGTGCGCTTGGTCAGCACGACCAGCGGCTGGCCGGGCGCAGGTCAGGACGTGCGGGGGTGATGCGGGCCGCGGGGCGCGGCGGGTGTCAGGCGCCGGTGAGCGTGCGGAGCTCTGCGGCGACCTGGGGAAGCCCGTCGGACGCGTGGAGGGAGTCGTCATCCGCCTCCCAGCGCTGCACCGCGATATGCGTCATCAGCAGGAGGGCCATGCCTGCCACGTCCACGCCGATGCCCAAGGCGCCGGTGTGGGCGAACCGCTGCCCGATGAGGTCCTCGACGCTGCTGCGATGGGCGTCCATCCAGCTCAGCCGCCGCTGGGCGAGCCGCGGCTCGTGCTGGGCGATCTCGTGGGCGCAGCGCATCTGGTCACCGGGGGCGAACTGCCGGTCGATGACCCGTCGGGCCAGGGCCTGGAGGTCGGTGAGCAGGTCGCCGGTGGGCCCCCCGCTCACGAACTCGTCGCGGGCCTCCGGGTCGACGGCCCACTCGCCGACGCCGAGCACGGCGTCGTCCTTCGTCTCGAAGTAGTTGAAGAACGTGCGGGGCGAGACGCCGACCTCGGCGCAGATGTCCTCGACGGTGACGCCGTCCAGCCCACGCTCGGCGACGAGTCGCTGGGCGACGTCGATGAGTGCGGCCCGGCGTGCGCGCTTCTTGCGCTCGCGCAGCCCGCCGCCGACCTCATCTTCTTGCACAGGTGAAATATTACACGACTGCAAACTTCCGCTGGGCCTGCTCGCCCAGGGGCTCTCGGATGGCCGCTAGCCCGGTCTCCACCCGCTCAGACCTCGCCGAAGCCACCCTCGATGGCCTCCACCACCGCGTCCAGCGCGGCCCGGCCCTCGGGGCCCGACGCCCGCACCGTGAGCTCCTGCCCGCCCGTCGCACCCAGCTTCATCAACTCGAGCACGCTCGCGGCGTTGACACCGTCGACGGTGACAGCAGCGTCGAAACCCGCGACCATGCGGGCGAGCATCGCCGCGGGGCGGGCGTGCAGCCCGAGCGGATTGCGCAGCGTCACGACGGCCATGCCCTCCAACGCCTCATCCGCCGGCGCCCCTCCGACCTGCGTGGCTGGCGTGTCGGCAGTCGCCGGGGCCACCGACGGCGCGAACGTCGATCCGGCGTGCTCGGCGGACGCGAGGACGGCGTCCAGGCCTCCCCCGCCGTGCGCCGTCACCGCTGCGGCGACCGCGCCCTCGACCAGCGGCGCGTCGGCGATGCGCACCCGCGCGACCACCTCCGGCTCGGCCAGGTCCAGCACCGACTCGGTGGTGAGCACCGCCGATCCGAGGTCGGTCAGCACCACTGCCGACCGGCCGTCCGCCGTCGCGCGGGCCACGGCCTCCTCCACGCGCTCGAAACTCGTGCCCAGTCCGCCCGATCCGTCACCGCCCGCCGGCAGCAGCAGCACCTGCGGCGCCATCTGCGCGGCCAACTCGGCGACGCCCTGCGCGAGCTGCTCGGAATGGGACACCAGCACCAGTGCCACCCGCGCGACGGCGGCCGTGCCGCTGGAGTCGGCCGACAGGCTCATGCCTCGGCCTCGGCTGCGGCGCGTGCCGCAGCGCGCAGCACCAGCGCGCTCGACTCGGCCCCCGGGTCACGGTGCCCCGCCGAGCGCTCGCCCAGATAGCTCGCGCGCCCCTTGGTCGCCACCATCGGGATGGTCGCCTCCGCGCCCCGCTCGGCAGCGTCGGCCGCGGCGGCGAGCACTCCCGCCGGATCCTGCCCCGCGTCGGCGGCCGCCACTGCCGCCTCGACGGCTGGCGACCACGCGTCCACCATCGTCTTCTCGCCGGTGGTCGACTTGCCGCGCACGACGATGCCCTCCAGGGCGCCCTCGAGCAGGGCCACGACGCCCGCGCTGTCGAGCTCGGCCACGCCCGTGGCCTTCGCGGCCCGCAGGTACGCCGTGCCGTACAGCGGCCCCGCCGCCCCGCCCACCGTCGACATCAGCGTCGTCGCGACGAGCTTGAGCACGTCGCCGACCTCCGCCGGCGGCTCCTCGAGCGCGTCGAGGCGTTGGATCACCGCGGTGAACCCCCGAGTGAGGTTCTCCCCGTGGTCCCCGTCCCCGATCTGCCGGTCGAGCTCGACCAGCTCGTCTCGGTGCTCGGTCACGGTCTCAGCCGTGCCGCGCACCCATGCGATGGCCCACGCCACGTCCAGCGTCATGCTCCAGCTCCTTGCTCGGTCCAGCGCAGGCGACATCACCATCGCAGCGCGGCGGTGTGCACCGGCGCGTCCCACAGCATCGTCAGCTCCTCGTCCAACCGGAGCACCGTCACCGACGCCCCTTGCATCTCGAGCGAGGTCACGTAGTTGCCGACGAGCGAGCGGGTCACCTCGACGCCGCGCTCCTCGAGCAGCCTGCGAGCCCGACCATAGACGACGTAGAGCTCCGACGCCGGAGTGCCGCCCATCCCGTTGACCAGCAGCAGCACCTGGTCGCCGGGGGCGAGCCCGAGGTCGTCGGCCACAGGGTCGAGCAGCATCGCGGTGATCTCGTCGGCCCCCGCCATCGGGACGCGGCGGCGGCCGGGCTCGCCGTGGATCCCGATGCCCACCTCGATCTCGTCGTCCGGCAGGTCGAAGCTCGGCACCCCGGCATGCGGCACGGTGCAGGCGGTGAGCGCCACGCCCATCGAGCGGACGTTCGCGATGACCCGCTCCGCGACCTCGGTCACCTGCTCCAGGCCGTCGCCGCGCTCGGCGGCCGCCCCGGCGATCTTCTCCACCGCGACGGTCCCCGCCACACCGCGGCGTCCCGCCGTGTACAGCGAGTCCTCGACGGCGACGTCGTCGGCGACGATGACCGTCCGCACCCGGTGGCCGTCGGCGTCCGCCAACTCGGCGGCCGTCTCGAAGTTGAGCACGTCGCCGGTGTAGTTCTTCACGATCGCGAGCACGCCCGCGCCCGAGTCGGCCGCGGCGATGGCCGGGCCGATCTGGTCCGGCGTCGGCGACGTGAACACGGGCCCCGGCACCGCGGCGTCGAGCATCCCCCTGCCCACGAACCCCGCGTGCAGCGGCTCATGCCCGCTGCCCCCGCCGCTCACCAGTCCCACCTTGCCGGACACGGCGCCGCCGGCCCGGCTGACGAACAGCGGGTCGGCGTGCACGGCGACCACGTCGGCATGCGCCAGCCCGAACCCCGCCACCGACTCGGCGACCACGGTCTGCGGGTCGTTGATCAGCTTCTTCATCGCGATCTTCCCTTCATGCCGCGTGGCCGCACCGTTGAGGCGCACCGAGGCGCAGGACCCAGGTCCGGAGCCTCACCCTCACACTCGTGCCGCCGTGCCGGGCCGTCAAGCGGGGAGCACCCCCGTCGGCCTGTCATGACCTGCCGAGCAGCACCCGCGCCTCCGCGACGAGCAGGATCGAGCCGGTGACCAGCACCCCGGAGCCGTAGTCCTCCAGCGACTCGGCGCGCGTGGCCGCCAGGTCGATGGCCTCGTCGAGCCGCTCGGCGACATGCACCCGGTCCTCGCCGAACACGTCGACCGCCACCTCGGCGAGGTCCGCCACGTCGAGGGCCCGATCAGTGGACGCCCGGGTGACCACGACCTCGGCGAGCAGCGGCTCGAGCGCGGCGAGGATGTTCTCGGGGTCCTTGTCGGCCATGACGCCCACCACGCCCACCAGGCTGGTGAAGTCGAACGCCTCCTCGACCGCGCCCGCGAGGGCCTCGGCGCCGGCGGGGTTGTGCGCCCCGTCGACCAGGATCGTCGGGCTCGTGCGCACCACCTCGAGGCGCCCGGGCGAGGTCACCGATCCGAACGCGGCCTCGACCACGCTCGCGTCCAGCGCGGCCCCGCCCGTGACCAGGGCCTCGACCGCGACGAGAGCCAGCAACGCGTTATGCGCCTGGTACGCGCCGTACACCGGCAGGAAGACCTCGGTGTAGACGCCGCCCAGCCCGCGCAGGGAGAGCACCTGCCCGCCCACGGCGACCTGCCGGTCCACGACGTCGATGTCGACGCCGTCGCGGATCACGCGGGCGCCGTGCTCCGCCGCCGCCGCGAGCACGACTCCCTCGACGTCCTCATGCTGCGGGGCCAGGACCACCGTGGCGCCGTCCTTGATGATCCCGGACTTCTCGCCGGCGATCTCCACGAGGGTGCTGCCGAGGTAGCGCTCGTGGTCGATGGCCACCGGCGTCAGGATCGCGACATCGCCGTCGACGACGTTCGTGGCGTCCCAGCGCCCGCCGAGCCCGACCTCGATCACCGCGACGTCCACCGGGGTGTCCGCGAACGCGGCGAACGCCATCACGGTGAACACCTCGAAGAAGCTCAGCCGGGGCTGGCCCTCGGCGAGCGACGCCGTGTCGACCATCTGCACGTACGGCGCGACGTCCTGCCACACCTCGACGAAACGCTCGTCGGAGATCGGCTCGCCGTCGATCGCGATGCGCTCGGTGACCCGAGTCAGGTGCGGGCTGGTGAACCGGCCCGTGCGCAGCCCGAGCTCGCGCAGCAGCGACTCGACCATGCGCGCCGTGGACGTCTTGCCGTTGGTGCCGGTGACGTGCACCGTGCGGAACGAGCGCTGCGGCTCGCCCAACAGGTCGCACACCGCGCGCACCCGGTCGAGCGTCGGGTCGATGTCGTGCTCCGGCGCCCGCTCGAGGATCGCGGCGTACACCTCGTCGGCCGCCGTGCGCGCCGCGTCCTGGGTCTCCCGGCGCCGGTGCTCGGCGCCGCCCGGGGCGCTCATGCCCGCTCCACGCGGACGGCGAGCTGCCCGTCGGGGGCCAGCTCGATCGCCAGCTCGGCGGCCAGCGTCTCCGTCGCGACGAACTCCTGATGCGTACGCACGCCATCCACCTCGTCCTCCGGGACCACCAGCGTGAGCCGGATCCGGTCCGTCACCTGCAGGCCGGCGGCCTTGCGGGCATCCTGCACGGCGCGCACCACGTCACGCGCGTACCCCTCGGCCCTCAGCTCCTCGTCGAGGGCCAGGTCGAGCACCACGAACCCGCCGCCCGGCAGCACCGCGGCCGCCAGGTCGCCGTCGCCCGCCTCGACGACAGTTGTCGTCTCGTACTCGCCCTCCTGCAGCGGCACGTCCCCGCCCGGCGTGTGCACCACCACGGCGCCCGAGGCGTCGGTGGACCAGTCGCCGGCCTTCGCCGCGCGGATCGCGTCCTGCACCCCGCGGCCGAGGCGCGGGCCGGCGGCGCGCGCGTTGACGGCCACCTGCGTGCGGACGCCGACGGCGCCGGCCGCGGCGGCCTCGAGGGACTGCAGCTCGCCGCCCTTGACGTTGAGCTCGGCCGCGATCAGGTCGGTGAAGTCCCCCACCTGGGCCGGCTCGGGCAGCACGACGCGCAGCGAGCGCAGCGGCTGGCGGACCCGCAGGTTGTGCGCCTTGCGCGGCCCGGGGGTCGCCGAGACGATCTCGCGGCCCCGGTCGACCGCCGCCACGAGCGCGTCGTCGGCCGCCAGCGCGAGGTCGTCCGCGGAGCCGGCGCCCAGGCGCGGCCAGTCGGTGAGGTGCGCGCTGCGCCCGCCGGTGAGCCCGCGCCACACCTCCTCGCTGAGCAGCGGCGCGAGGGGCGCCATGACACGGGTCAGCGTCTCCAGGGCGGTCCACAGCGTGTTGAACGCCGCGGCGTCCTCCTGCCAGAACCTGTCACGCGAGGTCCGCACGTACCAGTTGGTCAGCACGTCGAGGTGCTCGCGCACGGTCTCGCAGGCGCCCGGCACGTCGAACGCGTCGAGCTGGGCGCTGACGCGCTCCACGAGCGTGCGCGTGCGGGCCAGCAGGTATCGGTCCATCGTCGCCAGCGAGCCGTCGGCGTAGTCCGCCGCCGTGACGCGGCGCGCGGTGAGCCCGGCGCCCTCGTTCGCGGCGCCGGCGTACAGCGTGAAGAAGTACCAGGTGCTCCACAGCGGCAGCATCACCTGGCGGACGTTCTCCCGGATGCCCTCCTCGGTGACGACCAGGT
This sequence comes from Cellulomonas timonensis, assembly GCF_900046455.1. Taxonomy (GTDB): domain Bacteria; phylum Actinomycetota; class Actinomycetes; order Actinomycetales; family Cellulomonadaceae; genus Cellulomonas_A; species Cellulomonas_A timonensis. The sequence continues at coordinate 112,404 of NZ_FCOT01000008.1, read as the reverse complement.
TGCCGCCGCGCAGGATGGGGCTGGCCATGAGGAACCAGCGCATCGCGTCCGAGCCGTCACGGTCGAAGACCTCGGCCACGTCCGGGTAGTTGCGCAGCGACTTGCTCATCTTGCGGCCGTCCGAGCCCAGCACGATGCCGTGCGAGACGGACGTGTGGAACGCGGGCCTGTCGAACAGCGCGGTCGCGAGCACGTGCAGCGTGTAGAACCAGCCGCGGGTCTGGCCGATGTACTCGGTGATGAAGTCGCCCGGGTAGTGGTGCTCGAACCAGTCGGCGTTCTCGAACGGGTAGTGCACCTGCGCGAACGGCATCGAGCCCGAGTCGAACCACACGTCGAGCACGTCGGGGATGCGGCGCATCGTGGAGCGGCCCGTGGGGTCGTCCGGGTTGGGGCGCGTCAGCTCGTCGATGAACGGCCGGTGCAGGTCGGTGACCTCGACGCCGAAGTCCGCCTCGAGCTCGGCGAGGGAGCCGTAGACGTCGATGCGGGGGTAGGCCGGGTCGTCGCTCACCCACACGGGGATGGGCGTGCCCCAGTAGCGGTTGCGGGAGATCGACCAGTCGCGGGCGCCCGCGAGCCACTTGCCGAACTGCCCGTCCTTGATGTGATCCGGCACCCAGGTGATCTTCTCGTTGAGCTCGACCATGCGGTCCCGGAACTCCGTGACCCGCACGAACCAGCTCGACACGGCCTTGTAGATCAACGGGTTGCGGCACCGCCAGCAGTGCGGGTACGAGTGCTGGTACGTCTCGTGGCGCACGACCGCCGGGCGCAGCTCGCCGGGGACGGCCGCGAGGGCGCCCTCGCCGGACTTGAGGTCGGCGATGACGTGCGGGTTGGCGTCGAAGACCTGCTGCCCGGCGTAGTCGGGCACCGCCGAGGTGAAGCGGCCCTTGGCGTCCACGGGCACGACGGGGACGATGCCCGCGGCGTCGCACACCGCCATGTCGTCCTCGCCGAACGCGGGCGCCAGGTGCACCAGGCCGGTGCCGTCCTCGGTGGTGACGAAGTCGGCGAGCAGCACGCGGTGCGCGTTCAGCTCCCCGGCGAAGTACGGGAAAGGCGGCGCGTAGGAGCGCCCGGCCAGCTCGGCTCCGGCCATGCGCGCCACGACGTTCGGCTCCTCGCCGAGCTCACGGGCGTAGGCGGCGAGGCGCGAGGCGGCCAGCACCACACGCTCCCCCGCGAGCGGGCCCTCGGCGGGCTCGACCACGACGTACTCGATCTCGGGCCCGACGGCGATGGCCAGGTTGCTGGGCAGGGTCCAGGGGGTCGTCGTCCAGATCAGCGCGAGCTCGCCGGACTCCAAGCGCACGCCAACCGTGAGCGCGGGGTCCTGGCGCGACTGGTACACGTCGTCGTCCATGCGCAGCTCGTGGTTGGACAGCGGCGTCTCGTCGCGCCAGCAGTACGGCAGGACGCGGTAGCCCTCGTAGGCCAGGCCCTTGTCGTAGAGCTGCTTGAACGCCCAAATGACCGACTCCATGTAGGTCAGGTCGAGCGTCTTGTAGTCGTTGTCGAAGTCCACCCAGCGCGCCTGGCGGGTGACGTACTCCTGCCACTCGCGGGTGTACTTCAGCACCGAGGTGCGGCACGCGTCGTTGAACTGCGCGATGCCCATCTCCTCGATCTGGGACTTGTCGGTGATGCCGAGGATGCGCTCGGCCTCGAGCTCGGCCGGCAGGCCGTGCGTGTCCCAGCCGAAGCGGCGCTCGACGCGGCGCCCGCGCTGCGTCTGGTAGCGCCCGACGACGTCCTTGGCGTAGCCCGTGAGCAGGTGGCCGTAGTGCGGCAGGCCGTTGGCGAACGGGGGGCCGTCGTAGAAGACGAACTCGTTGGCCCCGTGCTCCCCTGCCGGACGCTGCTCGATCGACGCGCGGAAGGTGTCGTCGGCGGCCCAGTAGGCCAGCACGTCCTTCTCAAGCGCGGGCAGGTCGGGGGACGCGGGGATCCCCGGGCCGTCGCCGTCGGTCGGTCGGTGCAGGGGGTACGCCATGTCGGTGCGGGCTCCTGGTCGTCGTCGTGGTCGCTGCGAGGACGACAGGCCGCCCCTGAGAGCTGCGGCCCACCGCGGTACCACCCCGCTTGCCGGCCGACGTGCGCGCACGTGGCCGACCACTCGATGTCCAGGCGATGACGGGCCCACCCGTCCGGGTCTACTGGGCGGCGCCCGCGAGGGCGCCAGCCGTTCTTCCGGAGGCTCACCGGTGATAGCCGGGTCGTAGCCGTTGGCGTCAGTCTAGACACTGCGCCGCGCTGGCCGGGCGCCACCCTTTCGGGGGATCCCGGGTGCGGGGCCTCAGGCATCGCTAATGTCGCCTGGTGGCCATCGTCGACCTCCTCGGCTGGGCCGGGTCCGCACTCCTCGTGTACTCGGTGCTCCAGTCCCGCATGCTGCGCCTGCGGGTGCTGAACCTCGCCGCGTCGCTGGCCCTGGTGGTGTTCAACGCCCTGATCGGGGTGTGGCCCATGGTGGCCATGAACATCGCGTTGTGCCTGATCAACGCCTGGTTCATCGTGACGCTGCTCCGCGCTCGACGCACGGGCCGCGCGTTCGCGTGGGCGCCGGTGCGCCCGGAGGACCCGGTGCTCGCGCACTTCCTCGCGCGACACGGCGCCGACATCGCCCGGTTCTGCCCTGCCGTGCTGCCCGGCCCCCCGGGCGCGTTGCACGCGCTGGTGCTGCACGACGACGTCACCGCGGGGCTGGTCGTCGCCGTGCCCGCTGGGCCGGACGGGTGGCGTCTGAGTGTCGACTACGTGACCCCCGAGTACCGCGACTACACCGCCGGCGACTTCCTCTACTCCCCCGACGGGCCGTTCGCGGCTGCCGGCGCCCGCCGGGTCGTGGCCGGCCCGGAGCTCGACGGGCTGCAGCCGTACCTGGGCCGTGCGGGGTTCACCCGTGGGTCGGACGGCGCGTGGGAGCGGCTGCTGGAGCCGGCTGCCGCCGAGGTGTGAGCACCCCCGACAGCAGCGCGGACACCTGGGCCAGCGGCGCGTTCCAGTTGATGGTCAGCTCGTTGACCCCGTACGCGCCGATGTCGTCGACGTAGCACTGCTGGGCGGGGAGACCGGCCACGAGGGCGGCGGAGACCGGGTCGGGGGTCGCGGAGTTCGGGCCGCCGCTCAGCGAGCCGGGCGGCGGGCACGGCAGCGACGGGTCCGCCTGATGCGCGTACCAGCGGCTGTGCTGGTGGTGGGCCGAGCGCGCGCCGTGCCCCGTCACGTAGGAGATGCCGAGGGCGTTGCGGCCCAGCACGTAGTCCATGCCCTGGGCCAGCCCGTCGCGGTGCCGGGCCTCGCCGGTCAGCGCCCAGGCGGCGCCTAGCACCGTGAGCTGGTTGAGCAGCAACCCGTTCGAGCCCCAGTCGTACCGGCCGTCCGGCGGCGCGTAGGGGTGCCCGAACGGCTGCGCGGCCTGCACGGCGAGGATCGCGTCGGCGGCGTCCACCACCGACGCCCGCACGGCGTCCGCGTCGGCCTGCGGCAGCCAGCTCGGCACGAGGGCCAGGTGCAGCCGGGCGAGGCCGCCCACGCGCTGCCAGTCGATGTCGGCGAACACGTCCACCGGCCCGCCCACGTGGCAGCCGTTGGCGCGCAGCGCGTCGAGCTGCTGCTCGTCGCCGGTTGCCAGGTACAGCTCGACAGCCGCCCAGTACCACTCGTCCTCGAGGTCGGTGTCGTCATACGGGCCGCTGCCGCCGTTGGCCAGCACGTTCGTGTTCGGCGCCAGCAGGTCCGGGTGGCGTAGCGCCGCGGCGTGCGCTGAGCGGGCCGCGGCGAGCAGCCGCGTGGCGAACTCCGGGTCCTCGGCGGCGAAGACGCGCGCGCCCTGGGCGGCGGCCGCCGCGAGGTTGAGGGCCGCGGCCGTCGAGGGGCGGTGCAGGTGGCGGGGCTGCGGGTCCTCATGCGGGAGGGTGGGGATCGGCGTCCACCGCTCGTCCGCGACCTTGTGATGGGCCAGGCCCGCGTACCGCTGCCCTGCGGGAACCTGCATGCGCAGCAGCCACTCGAGCTCCCAGCGCGCCTCGTCCCGCAGCGCGCGCTCCAGGCCGGGTGGCAGCTCGACGGCCGCGCCCACCCACTCGCAGGCGCCCATGAGCTGCGCTGCGGCGATGCCGCCGTTGACCACGTACTTGCCCTGGTCCCCCGCGTCGTACCACCCGCCGCTCACGTCGAGCACGTGATCGTCGGTCCACCCGTCGTACAGGTCGACGCCGTCGGCCGTCACCGCGTGGCCCGCCGGGAGGCACGGCACGCGCGTGTCGCCGCCATACGGCGAGCCGGCGACGTGCCCGGCCGGGCGCGCGTACTGCTCGCCGACGACCTCGGGGCCGATCTCCACCCCGCTGCGCTGCAGGTGGAAGAACCGCACGGCGTCGCGGGCCAGGCCCACGTACAGGTCGCCGCGGATGGCGAACGGGTCGCTCGTGGCGCCGTCCGCGCGGATCGTGAGGCCGTCCGCCTCGACGTCCACCGGGCCCATGTCGATTGTGTGGACGTCCAACCCCGCCGACGCGTCGTGGCCGCGCGGGGACGTCATGCCCCGCGCGAGCACCGCGCCATCACGCTCGAGGGTCCACGGCAGCGGCTCCCGGGCGTCGGTGACGAGGGTGGCGTGCGCCGGGACGCCCGGCAGGCAGCCGAGCTGGTTGACCCGTATCCGAGGTCCGCGCCCGTCCGCGCCCGTCAGCGTCGCCCCCGCCGTGTCGCCCGGGGACGGGGCGGCCATCAACCGGCCCGCCGGGTGACGGGCTCCTGCGCCGACCACGGGAACGTGATCCATCGGTCCGTCCGCCGCCACACGAAGTCGGGGTCGACCACCGAATGCGACTTCGCGTACAGCACGGCCGTGCGGACCTCGTCGCAGTGCTGCGACACGAGGCGCTGCACCAACGCGAGCGTCTCCCCGGTGTCCGCCACGTCGTCGACCACCAGCGCCCGCAGGCCGTGCATCGCGGCGGTGTCCAGCAGGGGCGGCAGCACCGTCGGCTCGAGCAGGCGCTCGTCGACGCCGGTGTAGAACTCGACGTTGAGCGCGCCGCACACCTTGGTGCCCAGCGCGTACGAGATCGCCCCCGCCGGGAGCAGCCCGCCACGGGCCACCGCCACCACCACGTCGACGTCGAAGCCCGAGTCGACGACCTGCTGCGCGAGCTCGCGGCTCGCCTCGCCGAAGAGGTCCCAGGTCAGCACCTCACGATCCTCGGGGAGAGCCTGACCAGGTGCCGCTTCGGTGATCGCCATTCCCGCAGGGTAGACGGGCTGCCTTGGCGCGCCGCCATGCCGAAGGTCCCGACGCACGGGCTCGGCCCGTGGCATTGGGCTGCGCCGCTCGGGAGACAATCACTAGGTGACTGACGTTCCCTCGCCCCTGGTACTGCTGGACCTCGACGGCACGCTGACCGACTCCGCCCCCGGCATCGTCTCCTCCGTCGCGCACGCCTACCGCGCCCTCGGGCTGCCGGTCCCGGACCCCGCGACGCTGCGGTCGTTCGTCGGCCCGCCCATCACCGTGTCGTTCCTCGCGCACGGCATCGCGCCGGACCGGCTCACCGAGGCCGTGGCCGCGTACCGCGCCGCGTTCACCGCCGAGGGGATGTTCGACAACTCGCTCTACCCCGGGATCCTGGAGGCCATCGCGCGGCTCCGGGCCGCTGGCTGCACGCTCGCCGTGGCCACCTCGAAGCCCGAGGTGTACGCCCGGCCCATTTGCGAGCGGTTCGGCATCACCCCGCTCGTCGACGGCGTCTACGGGGCGCCGCTGGACGACGTGCCCTCCACCAAGGCGACGGTCATCGCCCACGCGCTCGCCGAGCTCGGCCCCGATCGTGTGCCCGGCCCGGCACGGACGGTGATGGTCGGCGACCGCGAGCATGACGTCCTGGGCGCCGCCGAGCACGGCATCGACTGCCTGGGCGTGACGTGGGGCTACGCGCAGCCCGGGGAGCTCCTGGGCGCGGGGGCCGTGGACCTGGTGGACGACGTCGCCTCGCTGGCGCAGGCGGTGCTCGCGCGGGTGCACGCGTCGGAGACCCGCCCCGTCTGAGCCTCCGCAGTCCGGCTGCGTCCCCGCCGGTCCAGGCTCAGCGCAGCGAGCGCCGCCACTCGGCGTGCAGCTCCGCGAACCGGCCGCCCGCGGCGATCAGGGCGGAAGGGCTGCCGTCCTCCACGACGCGGCCGCCGTCCACCACGAGCACCCGGTCCGCGCCCATCACCGTGGACAGCCGGTGCGCGATGACCACCGAGGTGCGCCCGGCCAGCAGGGTGCCGAGCCCACGCTGCACGAGCTGCTCGCCGGGCACGTCCAGCGAGCTCGTCGCCTCGTCCAGCACGAGCAGCGCCGGGTCGGCGAGGAACGCGCGGGCGAAGGACACGAGCTGGCGCTGCCCGGCCGACAGGCGCACGCCCCGCTTGTCCACCTCGGTGTCGTAGCCCTGCGGCATCTGCTCGACGAGCGGGTGCAGCCCCACGGACTGGGCCGCCGCCTCGATCTCGGCGCGCGTCGCGTCCGGCCGCCCCAGGGCGATGTTCGCGGCGATCGATCCGGAGAACAGGTACGCCTCCTGGGTCACCATGACCAGCGCGCGGCGCAGGTCCTGGGGGGCGATGTCGCGCACGTCCACGTCGTCGATCAGCACCGCGCCCGAGCGCACGTCGTAGAACCGCGCGAGCAGTTTGGCCACCGTCGACTTGCCGGCGCCCGTCTCCCCCACGAGCGCCACGCTCTGGCCCGCTGGCACGTGCAGGTCCAGGCGCGGCAGCACGCTGGGCCCGTCCCCGTAGCCGAACTCCACGCCGGCGAGCCGCACGTCGCCGCGCGGGCTCGGCAGCCGGATCGGGCGGGCGGGCTCCGGGACGCTCGGCTCCTCGGCGAGCAGCTCGGCGAGCTTCTCCAGCGCGGCGGTGGCCGACTGGAACGAGTTGTAGAACATCCCGATCTGGGTCAGCGGCGAGAAGAACCGCTTGGCGTACAGCACCGCGGCGGCGAGCACCCCCACCTCGAGCCCGCCGTCGAGCACCCGCAGGCCGCCGACCAGCAGCACTGCGGCGACGGTGACGTTGCCGATGAGCGTGAGGCCCGAGTCGAAGAGCCCGTTGAGCCGGATGCCCTCGGCGCTGGCGCCGCGGTACTCCTCGGACAGCCGCCCGTACTCGGCGGCCACCGGGCGCTCGCGCCGGAACGCCTGCACCGCGCGGATCCCGGTCATCGTCTCCACGAAGCGCACGATGAGCCGGGCGGCGGCGGTGCGCTGCTTGCGGTACTGCGCCTGCGAGCGGGCCTGGAACCAGCGGGTGAGCAGCACGCCGGGGACCACGGCGATGAGCAGCACCACGCCGCTGGGCCAGTCGAGCAGGAGCAGCGACGCGGCGGTCAGCACCATCGCGAGCGCGCTCGAGGCGAGGGTGGTGATCCCGCCGTCGAGCAGCTCGCGCACCGCGTCCAGGTCGGAGGTCTGGCGGGAGATGATCCGCCCGGACGTATAGCGCTCGTGGAACTCCAGGCTCAGCAGCTGGGTGTGCCGGAACACGCGGCGGCGCAGGTCCAGCAGGATCGCCTGGCTCACCCGCGCCGCCGCGCGCACCACCGCGGCGGTGAGGGCGCCTCCGAGCACGGCTGCCACGAGGTAGCCGCCGGCGGCGAGCAGCAGCGGCACGGGGTCGCCGTCGCGCATCGCGGGCAGCCCACGGTCGATGGCCACGGCCACGAGCGCGGGGCCCGCCACCGGGGCGACCTGGGCGGCGACGACCAGCGCGACCGTGCCCCAGGCCGGGCCCGCCACGGGACGCAGCAGCGAGCGGAGCAGCCGCAGCGACAGGCGCCGGACGTGGGCGTGATCGACGTCGGCGCCCTCCAGCAGCGCGGCGCTCATCGCTCGGCCCCCGGCCGCGAGCGCCCCGCGCCCCCGACGGGCTCGTCCAGGTCGAGCAGCCCGCTCAGCGAGTCCTGCGGTGGGACCTCGCGGGGATCCGGCCCCAGCGCCGTGAGCACGTACCGGTAGTGCGCATGCCGCGCCAAGAGGTCGGAGTGCCTGCCGACACCGGTGATGCGGCCGTCCTCGAGCACCGCGACCCGGTCCGCGAGCGCCACGGTGGACGGCCGGTGGGCGACGACCAGCGTGGTGGTGCCGGTGAGGGTCGCGCGCAGGCGGGCCGTGACGGCGGCCTCGGTGGCCACGTCGAGCGCGGAGAGCGGGTCGTCGAGCACCAGCACCCGGGGGCGCGCGGCGATGGCGCGGGCCAGGGCGATCCGCTGCCGCTGCCCGCCGGACAGGCTCAACCCCTCCTCGCCGATCACGGTGTCCAGCCCGTGCGGCAGCGCGTCCACGAAGCCCGCGGAGGCCACGTCGAGCGACTCGCGGACGAGGGCCTCGGCGGCCTCCGGGCTGATCGCGTCGTCGTCCACGCCGAGCAGCACGTTCTCGCGCACCGACGCGGAGAAGAGGATCGGGTCCTCGAAGGCGACGGCCACCGCGCGGCGCAGTTCGGCGCGCTCCACGTCGCGCACGTCCACGCCGTCGAGGAGCACGGCGCCGCCGGTGACGTCGTACAACCGCGGCACGAGCTGGGCGAGGGCGGACTTGCCGCTGCCGGTGAGGCCCACCAGCGCCAGCGTCTCCCCCGGCTCGACCTCGAGGTCCACTCCGTCCAGCACGTCGCGGGACTGCGGCGGCGCCCCCGGGTGCCGGAACCGCACGTCGGCGAGCACCACGCGGCTGCCCCGGGCGGCGGGCTCCGGCAGGGCGCGCGGGGCGGCGGGGTCGCCCACGGCGTTCGGGGTGTCGACGACCTCGATGTACCGGTCCAGGGCGGCGCGCGCGTCGAGCGTCATCGCCAGCAGCTGGCCGAGCCGCTCGACGGGTCCGTTGACCACTGCCGCCGTCGCGAAGAACGCGCCGAGCGCGCCGACGCTCCCCGCGTCCTCGGCGGCCAGCCACACGCCGAGCCCGAGCGACACCGCCAGCACGGCCTCCGGCAGCGCGCCCAGCGCGAAGCTCACCCGGGACAGGGTGCGGGCCTTGTGGATCTCGGTGGACCGCAGATCCTCGGCCTGCCGAGCGAAGTCCTCCAGGGCGTCGCCGCCCCGGCCGAAGGCCTTGAGCACGCGGATGCCGTGCACCGACTCCTCGACGGTGGTGGCCAGGTCCCCGGCCTGGTCGCGGGCCTGCCGGGCGACGGCCTTGTAGTCCTCGCGGAAGCGGAACCCGAGCCACACGACCGGCGCCGCGCCGACCAGGTACACCAGCCCGAGCTGCCAGGCGGTCGCGAGCATCAGCCCGACGCCCACCACCGCCGTCGTCGCGCTGACCACGAGCATGACCAGCCCGAACGCGAGCCACCGCCGCACCATGCCCAGGTCGGACATGGCGCGTGAGAGGAGCTGCCCGCCGGGCCAGCGGTCGTGGAAGGCCACCGGCAGCTCCAGCAGCCGCCCGAACAAGTCGGTGCGCATCTCCCGCTCGACGGTGGTGCCCGGCGTGAGGATGAACGCGCGGCGGCACCACACCAGCAGGGCCTCCAGCACGCCGAGCGCGAGCACCAGCCCCGCGGCCTGCACGACGGCGCCCGGGGAGCCCTCCGTCAGCAGCGGGCCGTTCACGACCTCGCGCAGCACCTGCGGCACGGCCAACGCCAGCAGGCTCGCGCCGAGCGACGCGACGCCGCCCGCGGCGATCCGCGGCAACGCCGGCCGCGCCCACCGGAGCAGGCGGGCCATCGCCCGCGTCGTGGAGAGCCGTTCGATGGGCACTCTGGGCAGCCTACGGACGCAGGGCCGCCCTCACACCCCGGTGCGGGCGGTCTTCGTGTTGCTCGCCTGCGCGCGCGGGCGCACCACCAGCAGGTCGATGTTCACATGCGGCGGGCGGCTGAGCGCCCACGCGATCGTGTCCGCGACGTCGGCGGCGACCAGCGGCTGATAGCCCTCGTACACGGCGGCGGCCCGCTCCGCGTCGCCGTCGAAGCGCACCAGCGAGAAGTCGGTGGCCACAGCGCCGGGGGCGATCTCGATGACCCGCAGCGGCTCCCCCGCGAGCTCCCAGCGCAGCGTCGTGGCGAGCATCCGCTCGGCGTGCTTGGCGCCGGTGTAGCCCGCGCCACCCTCATAGGGACCGTGCGCGGCGGTGGACGTCAGCACCAGCACGTCGCCCTCGCCGCTCGCGCGCAGAGCGGGCAGCAGGGCCTGCGTGACGCGCAGCGTGCCGAGCACGTTGAGCTCGTACATGCGGCGCCACTGGTCGATGTCGGCGCGCTCCACGGGGTCCAGGCCGAAGGCGCCCCCCGCGTTGTTCACCAGCGCGTCGAGCCCCCCGGTGGCCTGGACGTGCGCGGCCAGCCGGGCGACGTCCTCGTCGACGGTGACATCCGCGACGAACGCCTGGGCGCCGGTCTCCTCGGCGAGCTCGTCGAGCAGCTCGGCGCGGCGGGCAGTGGCCAGCACGTCCCAGCCGTCGGCGCGCAGACGGCGCACCGTGGCGGCGCCGATGCCGGAGGACGCCCCCGTGACGACGACGCGGCGCGGACGGGACAGGGCGGTGCTCATGCGATCTCCTCAGCGGATGGGTCGTGCGAGACGGCGGCGGGCGGCCGTCGGCTCGAGCCTACGGAGCCAGACGTGTCAGCCGCGCGCGACGTGGGCGCCAGGCCCGGCCTCGGCGAGCGCCTCCGCGAGCAGGGCCAGCCCCTCGGCAGCCTCGTCGGCGGTCACGACACACGGCGGGACGACGTGCACCCGGTTCTCGGCGAGGAACGGCAGCAGGCCGCGGGCCAGGCAGCCCGCCTTGACCCGGGCCATCACGTCCGCGCCCACGGGCTCGCGGGTCGCGCGGTCGGCCACGAGCTCGACGGCCCAGAACACGCCGAGCCCGCGGACCTCGCCCACCAATGGGCTGCGCTCGGCGAGCTCGGCCAGCCCGGGGCCCAGCACATCCCGCCCGATCGCGGCGGCGTGCTCCACGGTCTTCTCGTCCTCCATCGCCTCGATCGTGGCCACGATCGCGGCCATCGCCAGCGGGTGGCCCGAGTAGGTGAGGCCGCCGGGGAACACGCGATCGTCGAAGGTCGCGGCGATCGGAGCGGAGATCATCACCCCGCCGGCGGGCACGTACCCGGAGTTGACGCCCTTCGCGAAGGCCACCAGGTCCGGGCGGACGTCAAAGTGGTCCAGGGCCAGCCAGGCGCCGCTGCGCCCGAACCCGGCCATCACCTCGTCGAGGATCAGCAGCACGCCATAGCGGTCGGCGATCTCGCGTGCCCCGGCGAGGTAGCCGGGCGGCGGCACCAGCACCCCGGCGGTGCCGGGGATCGTCTCCAGCAGGATCGCGGCGACGGTCTCGGGCCCCTCGGCCTGGATCACGCGCTCCAGGTGGCGCAGCGCCCGCTCGCACTCCTGCGCGGGGCTGGTCGCCCAGAACTCCGTGCGGTACAGGTACGGCCCGAAGACGTGCACGTGGCCGCGCGCGTACTCGTTGGGCACCCGGCGCCAGTCCCCCGTGGCGGCCACCGCCGCGCCGGTGTTGCCGTGGTACGAGCGGTACGTCGAGACCACCTTGTCGCGGCCCGTGTGCAGGCGGGCCATGCGGATGGCGTTCTCGATCGCGTCGGCGCCGCCGTTGGTGAAGAAGACGCTGGAGAACCCGGCCGGGGCGTGCTCCAGCACCTTCTGCGCGGCGCGGCCCCGCACGAGGCTCGCCGTGGACGGCGCGACGGTGGCGAGCGTGGCCGCCTGCTCCTGGATCGCGGCCACCACCCGGGGGTGCTGGTGCCCGATGTTCGTGTTGACGAGCTGGGAGGAGAAGTCGAGGTAGCGCCGCCCGGCGTGGTCCCACACATGCGAGCCCGAGCCGCCCGCGACGACGAACGGGCTCAGGCGGGCCTGAGCCGACCAGGAGTGGAAGACGTGCGCGCGGTCGAGGCGCAGTGCTGTCGCGTCAGCCGTCTCGGCCGGCGCGTCGCCGGCAAGGCCGTCCACGTCCTCGACGGCGTGGGCCGCGGGCAGGTCGCTGCTCATGGTGCCTCCTCGATGCTCAGGGCAAGAGTGCCCGACCGCGCGCCCGCCCGGGGGGCGAACCGGCCGGTGCGGCGCCGGGATCGAGCCCGGGCCGCACCGGGGGTGCTCAGCTCCCGCCCTCGGCGAGCGTCACATCGAGGGGGGTGAAGCCCGTCCCCACCACGTCGACGCCCTCCGCCTCGAGCTCGGCGAGGGCCTTCGTCACGTACTCCGTGGTGAAGGCCGACGCCGGCGGCGCGGCGGAGATGATCGACGCGCCCGTCTCGTTGCGCGTCTGGAGGGCCAACTCGACGGTCCGCTCCCACGCGGACTCGTCCAGCAGGCCGATGCCCCCGCTGGTGCTCGGCCAGATGAGCTTGTTGACCTCGTTGGTCATCCAGAGCTGGTGGCTCGTGCCAAGCGTCGACCCTGCCGCGGTGACCGCGTCGGCGGCCTCCTGGGCGTGGTCCCGCGCGTAGGCCCAGCCCTTGAGCGAGGCCTTGAGGAACTTGACGGTGGTGTCCTGGTAGTCGGAGTCCGACTCCAGCCGCTCGGCGTCCGCCCAGATGGCGTCCTGCAGCATGGCCGTGCCCTCGTCGTTCCAGTCGATGACCGTGAAGTCCTCGGGCGTATACAGCTCGCCGGTGTCCGGGTCCACCGTCTCCAGGAGCTGGGCGTACTCGTTGTAGGTCATGGCCTGCGCGGCGTCGATGTCACCGTTGAGCAGGCCCAGCATGTCGAAGGCCTGGGTGACGAGCTGGAAGTCGGCGACCCCCGACTTGTTCAGCCCCGCGAACAGCTCCCACTCGTTCCCGTACCCCCAGGACCCGACGGTCTTCCCGGACAGGTCGCCCACGGAGTCGATCCCCGAGTCGGCGAACGCCACCTGGAGGGTCGCGGAGCGCTCGAAGACTTGCGCGACATGCGTGATCCCGGCGCCCTGCTCGATCGAGCCGAGGACCTTGGGCACCCAGGCGATCGCATAGTCGACCTCTCCCTGCGCCAGGGCGTCCTGGGGCACGATGTCACCGCCGGACGGGAGGATCTCCACGTCCAGGCCCTCGTCCGCGTAGTAGCCCTGCTCCTGCGCCGCGTAGTAGCCCGCGAACTGCGCCTGTGTGAGCCACTGCAACTGGAGCCGCACCGGCGTGAGCCCCTCCGCCGCCGCTGCCGGCTCGCCAGCCCCGTCCTCTGAGCTGCTCGCGCAGGCCGCCAGCAGCAGGCCCGCTGCCAAGCCGGCCGCCACCGCCGCCCCCCAACGCCTCGTGGTCCTCATGTCATCTCCCTCGTCGGTGAAGCTGGGACTGCGGCGCGCAGCGGGTGCCGCGAGCCTCGACCGGCCTGGCGACGCCGGCAGGCGGACGTGCGGGGCCGGGCGCGCTCATCCGGGGCGCCGGCGCAGGACGGCACGCTCCGCGAGGGAGGTGGCCGTGAAGAACAGCAGCCCGACGGCGATCGCGCCCAGCACGTACGCCCAGGCCTGCGCGTAGTCGGAGCCGGCGGCGGCCGTCGTGATGAACGAGCCGACACCCGAGCGCGGCCCGCCGAAGTACTCGGCCACCACCGCGGAGATGACGGCGAGCGACGACGCGAGGCGCAGGCCGGTGAAGACGAACGGCAGCGCGGTGGGGAGGGTCACCACGCGGGCCGCCTGCCGAGGTGTGGCGGCCAGCGCGCGCAGCAGGTCCCGATGCACCGGCAGCACCTGCCGCAGGCCGCGCAGGGTGTGGAGGTACACCGGCACGAAGACCGCGAGCGCCGCGACGACCACCCGGGCGTGCTCCGATCCGGCGCCGTGCATCGAGTACAGCACCGGGGCGAGCGCCACGACGGGCACTGCCGACAGCGCCGTGACCAGCGGGGCCGCGAGCGCGTCGACGAGCCGCAGCGCGGCCGCCACGAGGGCCAGCAGCACCCCCAGGATCCCCCCGGAGAGCAGCCCGAGCGCCGCATTGCGGCCCGTGACGGCCGCGGCCGACAGGATCGGCTCACGGAACTCGACGAGCTCGGAGGCGATGGCCGCCGGGCCCGGCAGCACGAATGGCGGGATCTCCGCGACGACGACGGCTCCCTGCCACGCGGCGATGAGGCCCACGAGCAGGACGGCCGGGGGCAGCACCTGGCGCACGGCCCCCGCCACGGCGCTCATCCGAGGCCCTCGGCCTGCGCCACGCTCACGCCGTCGAGCAGCGCCGCGCGCACCGCGGCGATCTCGTCGAAGAACGTGGCGTCGGTGCGCAGCTCGTCGAGGTCGTCTGCGGCGCCCGCGCGGTCCAGGGTGACCGGCACGACCTCGCGGATCCGGCCCGGGCGCGGCGACATCACCACCACCCGGTCGGACAGGAACACCGCCTCGGGGATCGAGTGCGTGACGAACACGACGGCGGCGCGGGTCTCGGCGCAGATCCGCAGCAGCTGCGTCTGCAGGTGCTCGCGGGTCATCTCGTCGAGCGCCCCGAATGGCTCGTCCATGAGCAGCAGGCTCGGCTCCTCGGCGAGGGCCCGGGCGATCGCGACGCGCTGCTGCATCCCGCCGGAGAGCTGGTCGGGGAAGTGCTCTGCGAAGTCGGCGAGCCCCACCAGCGCGAGCAGGTGGGACGCCCGCTCGCGGCGCCCCGCGCGGCCCATCCCGGCCAGCGCGAGCGGCAGCTCGACGTTCGCGCGGACCGTCCGCCAGGGCAGCAGTCCGGCCTGCTGGAACGCGATCCCGTACTCATGCGCCAGTCGGGCCTCGCGGGCGGGGCGGCCGAACACCCGCACGGTTCCGACCGTGGGCTCGTCGAGGTCTGCGATGAGCCGCAGCAGGGTGGACTTGCCGCAGCCCGACGGGCCGATGAGGGACACGAACTGCCCGGCCTCGACGGTGAGCGAGACGTCGTCGAGCGCGACGACCTGCGCGCGGCCCGTGCCGTACACCCGCGAGACGCCGTCGACGCTCACCGCGGCGGTCATCGTGCCGCCTCGAGGCGCCGGAACCGGCGCAGCGAGGTCCCGAGCAGCGCGACCAGCCCTGCGGCGGCCAGGCCGAGGGCCACCGCCCCGAAGATCGGCGCCCACGGCTTGGCCGGGTCGCTCGCGGAGAACGCGGCGAACTCGACGATCATCCGGCCCAGGCCCCCGGGCAGCCCCGTGGCGACCTCGGCGACGACGGCGCCGACAACGGCGTTCGCGGCGGCCAGCCGCAGCGCGGGGAGCAGGTACGGCACTGACGCGGGCAGGCGCAGGCGCAGCAGGGTGGGCCACCAGCCCGCCCCGTAGGCGCGCATCAGGTCGGCGTGGATCGTGGTGGGCGACTGCAGCCCGCGCAGCATCCCGACGGCCACCGGGAAGAACGCGAGGTAGGAGGCGATCACCGCCACGGACATCCACGGCGCCCACTGCACCGGGCCCACCTCGAGCCGCGCCCCCCAGGAGCGCACCAGCGGGGCGAGCGCGACGAGCGGGACGGTCTGCGAGAGCACGACCAGTGGGAGCACCGCCGACTCGACAATCCGCACCCGCTGCATGGCCAGCGCGAGCAGCATCCCGACGACGAGGCCGAGCAGCCAGCCCACGGCGGCGACGCCGAGGCTCGCCGCGCCCGCGCGCAGCACCGCGGACCACAGCGGGGGCGCCCCGGCCCCGCCCGAGACGGGCTCGAACAGCCGCGCGGCCATGTCCCAGGTGTGCGGCATCGCCAAGTCGGACGTGCGCGGCAACAGCCGCGTCTGGCCCACCATCAGGCCGTCTGCCGGGCCGAGCAGCTTGTACGCCTCCCAGGCGGACCCGACAGCGAGCACCGACGCCACCGCGGCCAGCGGCGCCGAGCGCATGAGGCTGGCGGCCGCCGCACGGGGGCGCGCGCTCCCCGAGCGGGGCGCCGTCGGCGGTGGCGCGGTGGCGGGGGCAGGCGCCGCGGTGGCAGACGTCGCGCTCATGCGCTCGCCACCACTGTCGGCGCGAGCGCCGGGATGACCCGCTCCCCGTACACCCGCATCGTCTCCTCCTTGTTGTCGTGCTGGAGGTAGGCGGCGAACTGGGTGACGCCGAGGTCGCGCAGCTCCTCGAGCCGTGCCACGTGCTCGCGCGGGCTGCCGAGCAGGCAGAACCGCTCGACGATCTCGTCGGGCACGAAGGCCGCATGCGAGTTCCCGGCGCGGCCGTGCTCGTTGTAGTCGTAGCCCTGGCGGTCGCGGACGTAGTCGGTGAGGGCCGCCGGCACGGCGGAGTCCGCCCCATAGCGGGACACGATGTCGGCCACGTGGTTGCCGACCATCCCCCCGAACCAGCGGCACTGCTCGCGCATGTGGGCCCGCGCCGCCGGGGCGTCTCCGTCGCCGACATACGCGGGGGCGGCCACGCAGAACGACAGCGCGTCGGGGTCCCGGCCCACGGCCTCGGCGGCGTCGCGCACCGCGCCGATCATCCACGCCGCGATGTCCGGGTCGGCGAGCTGCAGGATGAACCCGTCGCCGACCTCTCCCGCGACCCGCAGCGCCTGCGGCCCGTAGGCCGCGACCCACACCTCGAGGGACGAGCCCTTGGACCACGGGAAGCGCAGCGTGCGGTCGTTGACCTCGACGGGGCGGTCGTTGGCGAGCTCGCGGATCACATGGATCGACTCGCGCAGCGTCGCCAGGCTCACCGGCCGCCCGTTGAGCGTGCGGACCGCCGAGTCCCCGCGACCGATGCCGCAGACCGTGCGGTTGCCGTACATCTCGTTGAGCGTCGCGAAGAGGGAGGCGAGCACCGTCCAGTCCCGGGTCGCCGGGTTGGTCACCATCGGGCCGACAGTGACCTTGCGGGTGGCCGCGAGGATGGCGGAGTAGATGACGAACGGCTCCTCCCACAGCAGGTGCGAGTCGAACGTCCACACGTGGTCGAAGCCGTGGCTCTCGGCCTGCCGCGCGAGGTCGACGGTGCGCGAGGCCGGCGGGGTGGTCTGCAGGACGACGCCGAAGTCCATGGGGCTCCTTGGGGCAGCGGATCAGCGGGGTGGGGCGGGCTCCGGGCCCAGGTCTCAGAGCAGGTACTGCGACAGCCCGCGTCGGAGGTACCTGCCGTGGCCCGGGCGCCCGTGGTACTCGCCGCCCTCGACGAGCACCCGGCCGCGCGACATGACCAGGTCGATGGCGCCGTCGACCTCGAAGCCCTCCCACGCGGAGTGGTCCATGCTCATGTGGTGCGTGGCCGCGGAGATCGTGGTGCGGCCCGCCGGGTCGTAGACCACGATGTCCGCGTCGGCCCCCGGGGCGATGACGCCCTTGGACCCGTACAGGCCGAACATCCGCGCGGGGGTGGTGGACGTGAGCTCCACCCAGCGCTCCAGGCTGATCTGCCCGGTGACGACGCCCTGGTACAGCAGGTCCATGCGGTGCTCCACCGAGCCGATGCCGTTGGGGATCGCCCGGAAGTCGCCGAGGCCCAGGTCCTTCTGCCCCGTCATGCAGAACGGGCAGTGGTCGGTGGAGACCATCTGCAGGTCGTTGGTGCGCAGCGCCTGCCACATGTGGTCCTGATGCCCCTCGGCCCGCGAGCGCAGCGGCGTCGAGCAGACCCATTTCGCGCCCTCGAACCCCGGCGCGCCGAGCTGCTCCTCGAGGGAGAGGTACAGGTACTGCGGGCAGGTCTCCCCGAACACGTTCTGCCCGTTGTCCCGCGCCCACGCGAGCTGGGCGACCGCCTGCTTGGCGCTGACATGCACCACGTACAGGGGCGCCCGGGTGAGGTCGGCGAGCATGACGGCCCGATGGGTGGCCTCCTCCTCGAGCTGCCAGGCGCGCGCCACCCCGTGGTAGTACGGGCCGGTCTTGCCCGCCTCGACGAGCTGGGCGGCCAGCACGTCGATCGCCGGGCCGTTCTCCGCGTGCATCATCGTCAGCAGCCCGAGGTCCGCGGCCTTCTGCATGGCCCGGACGATCTGCGCGTCGTCGGAGTAGAAGACCCCGGGGTAGGCCATGAACAGCTTGTAGCTGGTGATGCCCTCGTCGACGAGCCCCTCCATCGCCTTGAGCGAGTCGTCGTCCACACCGCCGATGATCTGGTGGAACGCGTAGTCGATCGCGCACTTCCCGGCTGCCTTGGCGTGCCACGCGGCGAGCCCGTCCTGCACCCGCTCCCCGGCGCGCTGCACCGCGAAGTCGATGATCGTGGTGGTCCCGCCCCACGCTGCCGCGCGGGTCCCCGTCTCGAAGGTGTCCGACGCGGCAGTGCCGCCGAACGGCAGCTCCATGTGGGTGTGCGCGTCGACGCCCCCGGGGATCACGTACGTGCCGGTCGCGTCGATCACCTGGTCCACGTGGGCGGGCAGGTCGAAGCCGAGCAGGGTGGAGCCGGGCTGCAGGACGGCGGCCACGGTCTCCCCGTCGACCAGGACGTCGGCCAGCCCACGCCCGGTCGCGCTGACGACAGTGCCGCCGGTGATGAGTGTCTTCATCGTGTGCTCCCCGCACTGGGTCGGATCGCGGTCACGGCGCGACGAGGGAGCCGTAGGCGTCGGGGCGGCGGTCGCGGAAGAACTGCCAGCGCTCGCGCACCTCGCGGAGCTGGTCGAGGTCGAGGTCGCGCACCAGGAGCTGGTCCTCGGTGGCGGAGCCGCGCTCCCCCACGAGGTTCCCGTCCGGGCCCACCGCATACGAGCTGCCGTAGAACGCGACGGCCTCGTCGCCGTACTCGTTGTCCTCCAGCCCCACCCGGTTGTTCGCGACGATGAAGTAGCCGTTGGCGACGGCGGCCGCGGGCTGCTCGATCTCCCACAGCCGGTTCGAGATGCCGGGCGCCGTGGCGTTGGGGTTGAAGACGATCTCGGCGCCCGCCAGCGCCAGGGCCCGCCAGCCCTCGGGGAAGTGGCGGTCGTAGCAGATGTTGACGCCGATCACCCCGACGGCCGTCTCGAAGACGGGGTATCCGAGGTTGCCGGGCCGGAAGTAGAACTTCTCCCAGAACTTGGGCAGGTGCGGGATGTGGTGCTTGCGGTACTTGCCGAGGTAGGAGCCGTCCGCGTCGATCACGGCGGCGGTGTTGTAGAGCACCCCGGGCTGCTCCTCCTCGTACACCGGCAGCACGATCACGATGCCCAGCTCGGCCGCGAGCGCCGCGAACCTCTGGGTGGTGGGGCCGGGCACCGACTCGGCGTAGTCGTAGTACGCGGCGTCCTGCGTGATGCCGAAGTACGGCCCACTGAACAGCTCCTGGAACGCGATGACCTGGGCGCCCTGCGAGGCGGCCTCCCGGGCCCACGCCTCGTGGAGCGCGATCATCGACTCCTTGTCGCCGGTCCACGACGCCTGGGTGAAGGCGACTCGCACGACTGCCATGGGTCCTCCGTCTCGGGGCCGGGGCGCAGGCGCCCGATGCGCTGCTCCCGTCCTCCCGCCCTGGGATGCGACTGTCCGCCTTGCAGGTTTCTGCGGCGTTTCCACGGGTTTCCGGCCGGCTCCTGGGGATGACCGGGAGGTAAATATCTCGGCACGGGCCACCTGCGCGGCCGTGGGTGGCGGCCGCCCGGCGCCGAGGAGGCCGCAATGCCCGCACTACAGTGGCTCCCGGACCCCGGACGGGCATTCGTCCGGCGTGGCCGCCCTGATGTGGGCGGCGAGTCCAGCGGCGCGACGTGCGCCCTCCCCCGCCCGGCCGACCGCGCCGGGAGCCACGTCGCACCTGGAGCCGTCGATGAGCCTGCCGACCGTCCACCGCCTGAGCCGGCTCGCCGGCCTGCCCGCCGCCGCCCTGGCCCTCGGGCTCGCGGCCTGTGCCGCACCCGTCGCCGAGGCTCCTGAGGCGGACGCGCCAGCCCCCACCACCTCGACCACCGCGGGGTTCAGCCCGTTGACCGTCGACAACTGCGGCGTCGAGGTCGCCTTCGACGCGCCGCCCGAGCGCGTCGTGACGATCAAGTCGACGGCCACCGAGACGATGCTCGCGCTCGGGCTCGAGGACCGCCTGGTCGGCACGGCGTTCAGCGACGGCCCCGTGCCCGATGACCTCGCGGCCGCCTACGCGTCCGTCCCCGTGCTCTCCGAGAAGGTTCCCGGCCAGGAGGCGCTGCTCACCAGCGAGCCCGACCTGGTCTACGCCGGCTGGGAGTCCAACTTCTCCGCCGAGGGCGCCGGGGAGCGCGAGGCGCTCGCCACGCTCGACATCGCCAGCTACGTGTCGCCCGCTGCCTGCCAGGGCGACGGCTACCAGCCCGACCCGCTGACCTTTGACGGGGTCTTCGACGGCATCCGGGAGGTCGCCGCGATCTTCGGCGTGCCCGAGCGCGCGGAGGAGCTCATCGCCGAGCAGCAGGCCACGCTCGACGGGGTCGACGCGCCGGCGGCGCCGACCACCGCCCTGTGGTTCAGCTCCGGCTCGGACACCCCCTACGTCGGGGCGGGCATCGGCGCGCCGCAGATGATCATGGAGGCCGCCGGGCTGACGAACATCTTCGCCGACGTGCACGAGTCCTGGACGTCGGTGGGCTGGGAGCAGGTCGTGGCCGCCGACCCCGACGTCATCGTGCTGGTCGACTCCGCCTGGGGCTCCACGGAGAAGAAGATCGGCGTGCTCGAGGCCAACCCCGCCACGAGCCAGCTCACCGCGGTGCGCGAGAAGCGCTACCTGGTGGTGCCGTTCCCCGCCTCCGAGGCCGGGGTCCGCAACGCCGACGCCGTGGCCGACCTCGTGGCCCAGCTCGCCGCGCTCCCGGCGGTGGGCTGACGCCCATGACCCGCCCGACCGACGTGCCGCCGCCGACCGCGCAGCCACCGCTCAGCGCGGCGGCACGGTCGAGCGCGCGGCTCGGCGGCACGGCGGTGGAGCCGGAGCCGACGCCGAGCGGCACGGTGGGCGCGGCGGGCGGCGCGCGGACCGGCGGCCTGCGGCTAGCAGGCCTCGTCCTGGCGCTGGCGGCCGTGCTCGTCGTCACCATCCTGGTCAGCGTGACCATCGGACCGGCGGACATCGCCGTCGCGGATGTGCTGCGCAGCATCGGCCACCACCTCGGGCTGGCCGCCGAGGCGCCCGCCCGGCTGACGGACGCGATCGTCTGGGAGCTGCGGCTGCCGCGCGTGCTGACCGCCGCGGCCGTGGGCGCCGGGCTGGCCGTCGCGGGCGCCGTGATGCAGAGCCTGACCCGGAACCCGCTGGCGGACCCGTACCTGCTGGGCCTCTCGTCGGGGGCCTCCCTGGGGGCCGTCGCGGTGCTGCTGCTGGGCGCCTCGATCGCCCTGCCCCCGGCGGCGTTCCTGGGCGCACTGGCTGCGCTGGTCGCCACGATGACGTTGGCCGGCTCGCTGGGCGCGCTCACCCCCACGCGGACGGTCCTGGCCGGGCTGGCCGTGTCCCAGCTCTGCGCGGCGGCGACCAGCTTCGTCATCTTCTGGTCGGCGACGGGTGACTCGTACCGGGAGATCCTGGGCTGGCTGCTCGGCTCGCTGGCCGGGTCGACATGGGCGTCGGTGGCGATCGCTGGCACCGCGGTGCTCGTGCTCGGCTCTGCCCTGGTGGGCGCCGGGCGCACCCTCGACGCGTTCGCGTTCGGCGACACCGCCGCCGCCGCGCTGGGCGTGCACGTGCCGCGCACCCGCTGGATGCTGCTCACCCTGGTGGCGCTGCTCACCGGCGCGCTGGTGTCCGTGAGCGGCTCGATCGGCTTCCTGGGCCTGGTGCTGCCGCATGCGGTGCGCTTCGTGGTGGGCGCCCGGCACCGGCTGCTGCTGCCGGTCGCCGCGCTGGTGGGCGCCAGCTTCCTGGTGTGGGCGGACACGGCGGCGCGCACCGTCTTCGAGCCGCGCGAGCTGCCCGTCGGGATCCTCACCGCGTTCCTCGGGGCGCCGGTGTTCGCCTGGCTGCTGTTCCGCAGCCGCGCGGAGTCGGCCTCATGAGCCTGGACGCGCAAGGCCTGGGGTGGTCGGTCGCCGGCCGCCTGATCATCGACGACGTCGCGGTGCGGGTGGGGCCGGGCACGCTCACCGGGCTGCTGGGCCCGAACGGCTCCGGGAAGTCCACGCTGCTGCGGCTCGTGGCGGGCATCACGTCCCCCGACGCCGGGCGTGTGCTGCTCGACGGCACGGACCTGCGCGGCATCGGCCGCCGCGAGCGCGCGCAGCGTGTCGCCCTCGTGGAGCAGGAGTCGAGCACGGACCTGCCGCTCACCGTGCACGACGCGGTGTTGCTCGGCAGGACCCCGCACCGGTCCCGGTGGGCGGGCGACTCCGAGCAGGACCTGGCGATCGCGGCGGAGGCGCTCGCGTCCGTGGGCGCCTCGGACCTGGCCGGGCGCCGGCTCGACACGCTGTCCGGCGGGGAGCGCCAGCGCGTGCACCTGGCCCGGGCACTCGCCCAGCAGCCGCGCCTGCTGCTGCTCGACGAGCCCACGAACCACCTCGATGTGAACGCGCAGCTCGTCACACTGGGCCTGGTGCGCACCCTCGCGGACGCCGGCACGGGGGTGCTCGCGGCTCTGCACGACCTCAACCTGGCCGCCGCGTACTGCGACGAGGTGGTGCTGCTGTCCGCGGGCCGGGTGGTCGCCGCCGGACCGCCCGAGCAGGTGCTGGTGCCCGACGTGGTGGACCCGGTGTACGGGGTGAGCACCACGGTGCTGCGCCATCCGGGCACCGGCCGGCCCATCCTGGCCTTCGACCCCGCCTGAGCCCTCGCGCGCCGATCGGGCGAATGGGCGCGAACTGCGCACCTGGGACTCGGCCCGGCCTCTAGGGTCGGGGCTCCGCGCCGGCGACGGAAGGCCCCCGCATGTCCGCCCCCATGTCCTTTCTCCTCGCCGCCGTCGCCAGCCTCGCGGTGGCCGTGGTGCTCCTCACCGTCGGGCTGCGCCAGGTGGGCGCGGCCCGCCGCGTGGACCGGGTGCGGCTGCCCGCCCGGCTGCTGCACCGCCCGTGGTGGGGCTCCAGCGTCGTCGTCGTGGAGTACCCGGCGCCTGACGGCTCTCCCCTGGTCGCGCGGATGAAGATGTTCTTCGTCTACGCCCCCGGGGTCTCGTATGAGTTCGACGGCACGGTCTGGGCGAACCGCGACGACCCCACGGATGTCACTCCCCGGCAGACGGGACGCGTGACGGCGGGCGCCGTCGTGGCGATCGTCGGCGCGACGTTCCTGCTCGTCGCGTTCGGCACCGGGCTCGCCTCCGCGATCATCGCGGCTAGCGAGTCGATCACCGCGGCATAGCCGCTGCGTAGGGCAGCGGCATAGCCGCTGCCCTACGGCGCGTCGCCGGCAGTGGCGTCCTTCCAGCCGTCCGCGTACGCCTCCGCGCTGCCGCGCGCGAACATGTCCTCGGGACCGGTGCGCACCAGGCTGCGCGCCCCCGGGCCGTCGTCCTGGGTGACGTGGCGGCCGAGCCCGCGCACGAGCGCCACCGGCCGCCCGTCCGCCTTGCCCTTGACGAGCTCGGCGGCCGCCGCGATCTCGTCGGCCACGGCGGCCTGGCTAACCTGCAGCGTGCGCCCATGGGTGTCGAGGGTCCCGCGCAGGTCCTCCAGCACCGCGACCCCCGCGGCGCCGATCGCCAGGTCGGTCTGCCCGAGCCGCCACGGGCGCCCGGCGGTGTCGCTGAGGATCACGCCGATCCGCACGCCATAGCGCCGCTGCAGCCCTCCGCGCAGGGCCCTGGCCGAGGCGTCCGGGTCGAGCGGCAGCAGCAGGACGGTGCCCTCGGCGGTGTTGCTCGAGTCGACGCCGGCGGCGGCCATCACCAGGCCGAGCCGGTTCTCGACGATCCGGGTCACTCCGCCGGGGTGCTCGCGGGTGGCGACCACGCGGACCGTCTCGTCGGTGATCGCCTGCTCGCGGTCGGCGGCGGCCACGACGCGCCCCTCAGCCTTCGAGACGATCTTGCTGGTCACCACGAGCACGTCGCCGTCCATCGGCTGCTGCTCGGGCGACCCCGCATCGAGCGCGGCGCCGATCAGCGCCACCAGGTCGTCGCCCGGCGACACCTCGGGGATGCCCGCCAGCGCCCAGACGCGCATCCCCTCGCTCATCGGCTCAGGGCCGGCAGCACGTCGCGGCCGAAGACGTCGATCCACTCGCGCTGGTTGCGGCCGACGTTATGCAGGTAGACGCGGTCGAAGCCAAGGTCGACGTACTTCTGGATCGCGGCGCGGTGGACGTCCGGGTCCGCGGAGATGACCATCCGGCCCTCGAAGTCCTCGGGGCGCACCAGCTTGGCCATCTGCTCGAAGTCGAAGGGCGAGCGGATGTCGGCCTTGGGGAACTTCATGCCGCCGTTGGGCCACTCGGTCATCGCGTTGGCCATCGCCTGCTCGTCGGTCTCGGCCCACGACAGGTGCACCTGCAGCACCTTGGGCATCGTCTCCGGGTCGCGGCCCGACTCGCGGGCGCCCTCGGCGAACTTGGCGAACAGCCCGGAGATCTTCTCCAGCGGCGCCCCGACGGTGATGAGGCCGTCGGCGTGCCGTCCGGCGCGCTTGGCCGTGACCGGCCCGGCGGTCGCCACGAGGATCTCCGGCGCGACGTCGGGCATGGTCCACAGCCGCGTGGACTCGTGCTTGTAGAACGTGCCCGAGTGCTTGGTGTCCTTGCCCGCGAGCGACGCCGCGAACAGCTTCTTGATGATGTCGATAGCCTCGAACATCCGGTTGATCCGCTCGGGGGCCTCGGGCCAGTACTGGGCGGTGACGTGCTCGTTGAGGGCCTCGCCGGATCCGAGCCCGAGCCAGTGCCGCCCGGGGTACATCGCGGCCAGCGTCGCCGAGGCCTGCGCGACCATCGCGGGGTGCCACCGGAATGTCGGGGCCGTGACCCCGGGGCCGATGTCGCCGGAGGTGCGCTCGCCCAGCGCCGTCAGCACGTTCCACACGAAGGCGGCCTCGCCCTGCGCGGGCAGCCAGGGCTGGTAGTGGTCGGCGGCCATGACCCCGGAGAACCCGCGCGACTCCGCGTAGGCCGAGAGCTCGACCACCTCGGTCGGGTGGAACTGCTCCAGCGCCGCCGCGTACCCGACCGTCAACCCGCTCACGTGCCGCACCTCTCGTCGTCCTGTCCGGGCCTCGCCGTGCCCATGGCGCGGCGACCGCCGGGCTCCTCGGCAGACTAACCCCGCCGCACGCTGAGGCGTAGCGGGTCGACGGCGCCCTGGCGAGGGTCTTCCCGCAAGGGCTCGCCCGATAGTAGAACTTTCACGTACTCTCGGGCGTTGACGTACCGTCCGCGCCCGCCGCGGCTCCTGGGCGCCCGCACGGCCGGCCAGACGACACCGCTCGCGGCACCCCGTGAGCCCGACGAGGGACGACGCGATGAGCGCTAGCAAGAGCACGGGCAAGGCCGCAGCAGCGGAGCGGCAGGCGGCGCTGGCCGCTGTCAAGGCGAGTCAGAAGAAGCAGGAGCGGCGCCGCACGGTGCTGATCTCCTCGATCGCCGGAGTGCTCGTGGTCGGCCTCGTCGGCGCCACGGGCTTCGTGCTGGTGAACGAGAACCGCAAGAACGCGGCCGTCGAGGCGAAGGCCGCCGAGCCCGTCGACGGCGTCGCGGACGTCCGCGACGGCCTCACGTCGAACCACGTCACCACGGTGGTGGACTACGCGCAGGACCCGCCGGCCGGCGGCGACCACGCGGCGGCCTGGCTGAACTGCGGCGTGTACGCCGACCCGGTGCCCAACGAGAACGCGGTGCACTCCCTGGAGCACGGCGCCGTGTGGCTCACCTACGACCCGGCGCTCCCCGCGGACCAGGTGGCCGCCCTGGAGCAGATCGCCTCCGAGAACGCCTACGTCATCGTCAGCCCGTACGAGGGCCTCTCCGCGCCCGTCGTCGCCTCCTCCTGGGGTTACCAGCTCGAGCTCGACGGCGCCGACGACGAGCGCCTGCCGGTCTTCGTGCGCAAGTACCTGCTCAACCCCGAGCTGCCCGAGGTCGGCGCGCTGTGCTCGAGCGGAGTCGGCACTCCGGCATGAGCACCGCCCAGCAGGCCGCGGACCCGCTCCAGGAGGAGCCTGTCGCCCAGCACCGGTCGGCGCTGGCCTCAGCGCTGCGCCCCCTGGGGCCGGCCACGCTGGCCGTCATCGCCGTGCTGGTCACCCTCGCGCTCGTGGCGGGCGCACTGATCGGGTCCGCTCTGGTGCGCCAGCCGGCGCTGACGGCCGCGGGCGACTCGTCGGTGGACGCGGGGTTCGCGCGTGACATGTCCGCCCACCACGCCCAGGCCGTGCAGCTCGCGGTGCTGGTGCGCGATCGGAGCACTGACGACGAGTTGCGGGCCGTCGCCTTGGACATCCTCACGAGCCAGCAGCAGCAGATCGGGCAGATGTACGCCTGGCTGCAGATGTGGGGCCTGCCGCAGGCCGGCGCGGACGCGCCCATGGCGTGGATGGCCGCCGACCACGCGCACGGCGGCTCCGCGGCGGCGGCGCCCGGCGACGACGCGCCCACCGGCCATGCCGCGATGCCCGGCTGGGTCACAGCCGCGGACCTGGCCCGCCTGGAGGCGGCAGACGGGGTGGACGCGGAGCGGCTGTTCCTGCAGTTGATGATCCCGCACCACGTCGGCGGCGTGGAGATGGCCCAGGCGGCCGTCGAGCGCGCCGGGCAGGCGGAAGTGCGGCGCCTGGCCGCGGGCATCGTGGCGGCGCAGACCAAGGAGTTGACGGTGCTGCAGGACCTGCTCGACGCGCGCGGCGGCCCGCTGCCTGGGTGACGCCCGGCCCGGCGCCGGACCTGTGCACCGACGGGCGCCGGGATCTGGGAAGATAGTCCACCATGAGCGACCTGAGTGCCGACCAGTCCCCCGACGCGACCACCGCCCCGCGCACCACGGCCCACCAGGTACCGGACAAGGTCTCGCTCGACGGGCTCGAGCAGCGCTGGGACACCGCCTGGAACGAGCAGGGCACGTACTCCTTCGACCGCACGAAGCCGCGCGAGGCTGTGTACTCGATCGACACGCCGCCGCCCACGGTCTCCGGCTCGCTGCACGTGGGCCACGTGTTCTCCTACACGCACACCGACGTCGTGGCGCGCTACCAGCGCATGCGCGGGCGCGAGGTGTTCTACCCGATGGGCTGGGACGACAACGGCCTGCCCACCGAGCGCCGCGTCCAGAACTACTTCGGGGTGCGCTGCGACCCGTCGCTGCCCTACGACCCCGAGTTCACGCCGCCGCAGGTGGGCGGCGAGGGCACGAGCGGCCGCGCCGCCGAGCAGCTGCCCATCTCCCGCAGGAACTTCGTCGAGCTCTGCGAGCGGCTCACCGTCGAGGACGAGCGCCAGTTCGAGGCGCTGTGGCGCTATCTGGGACTGTCGGTCGACTGGTCGCACCACTACCAGACGATCTCGGCCGAGGCCCGCGCGGTGGCCCAGCAGGCGTTCCTGCGCAACCTGTCGCGAGGCGAGGCGTACCAGGCCGAGGCGCCGGGGCTGTGGGACGTGACGTTCCAGACCGCCGTGGCGCAGGCCGAGCTCGAGGCCCGCGACTACCCGGGCGCCTTCCACAAGGTCGCGTTCCACCGCGTGAACGAGGACGGCTCCACCGGTGAGCCGGTCCACATCGAGACCACGCGTCCGGAACTGCTGCCCGCCGTCGTCGCGCTCATCGCGCACCCTGACGACGAGCGCTTCCAGCACCTGTTCGGCACGATGGTCCGCTCGCCGCTGTTCGGCGTGGACGTCCCGGTGCTGGCCCACGCGGGCGCCGAGCCGGACAAGGGCGCCGGCATCGCGATGTGCTGCACCTTCGGCGATCTGACCGACGTGATCTGGTGGCGTGAGCTGCAGCTGCCCACCCGCTCGGTGATCGGCCGCGACGGCCGCCTGCTGCGCGAGGTCCCGGCCTGGCTGGTGGACGGAGCCTCGGCCGCCGCCCCGGCGCTGTGGTCAGAGCTCGCGGGCAAGACGACGTTCTCGGCGCGCGCCCTGATCGTCGACGCGCTGCGCGAGAGCGGCGACCTGGACGGCGAGCCGGTGGCGACCCAGCGCAAGGCGAACTTCTTCGAGAAGGGCGACAAGCCCCTCGAGATCGTCACGTCGCGCCAGTGGTACCTGCGCAACGGCGGCCGCGACGTCGCGCTGCGCGAGGAGCTGCTCAAGCGGGGCGAGGAGCTGGACTTCCACCCCGAGTTCATGAGCGTGCGGTACGAGAACTGGGTCGGCGGCCTGAACGGCGACTGGCTGATCTCCCGCCAGCGCTTCTTCGGCGTGCCGTTCCCGGTCTGGTACCCGCTCGACGCGGACGGCCAGCCCGTCTACGACCAGCCGCTGGTCCCGAGCGAGGACGCCCTGCCCGTCGACCCGGCCAGCGACGTGCCTGGCGGCTACACCGAGGAGCAGCGCGGCGTGCCCGGCGGCTTCATCGGCGACCCGGACGTCATGGACACGTGGGCCACGAGCTCGCTGACCCCGCAGATCGCGGGCGGCTGGCGCACCGACCCTGACCTGTTCGCCCGGGTGTTCCCGATGGACCTGCGCCCACAGGGGCAGGACATCATCCGCACCTGGCTGTTCTCCACGGTGGTCCGCTCGCACCTGGAGCACGGCTCGCTGCCGTGGTCGGACGCCGCGATCAGCGGCTGGATCCTCGACCCGGACCGCAAGAAGATGAGCAAGTCCAAGGGCAACGTCGTCACGCCGATGGGGCTGCTCGAGGAGCACGGCTCGGACGCGGTGCGGTACTGGGCGGCCTCCGCGCGCCTGGGCACGGACGCGGCCTTCGAGGTCGGCCAGATGAAGATCGGCCGCCGCCTGGCCATCAAGGTGCTGAACGCGAGCAAGTTCGTGCTGTCCTTCGGCTCCCCGGAGCAGCGCGACCGCCTGCTGGACCCGGCGCTGGTGACCGTGCCGCTGGACCGGGCGGCGCTCGCCGGCCTGGCCGAGGTCGTGGACCGCGCCACCGCGGCCCTCGACGCCTATGACCACACGCGCGCCCTGGAGCTCGCCGAGACGTACTTCTGGACGTTCTGCGACGACTACCTGGAGCTCGTCAAGGACCGCGCCTACGCGGGCGGGGCCTCCGACGACGAGGTCTCCGCGGAGACGGCCTCGGCCCGCGCGGCGCTCGGCATCGCGCTGGACACGCTGCTGCGGCTGTTCGCGCCGGTGCTGCCGTTCGCGACCGAGGAGGTCTGGTCGTGGTGGCGCGAGGGCTCGGTGCACCGTGCGCCGTGGCCGTCGTCCGAGCCACTGCGCGCCGCGGCAGGCGACGCGGACCCGACGATCGTGGGCGCCGCCGGGGCTGCGCTGGCGGCGCTGCGCAAGGTCAAGTCGGAGGCGAAGGCCTCGATGCGCACGGAGATCGCCCAGGTCACGCTCGTGGTGCCGCCCGCCCTGACCGCCGGGGTGCAGGTCGCCCTGGACGACGTCCGGGCTGCCGGGCGGGTCGTCGGCGAGCTCGACCTCGTGGCCGAGGACGGCGAGACCGTCGTCGCGCGTGACGCCGAGCTCCTGCCGGCCCCGCCGAAGAACCGCTGACGCACGCTCCCTGAACGCTCCGCGAGCCGGCCACCACAGCCGGCGCGCGGAGCGTTCGTGCTGGCTGGAGATCGCAGGCGCGCGGGACCGAGGTCCTGCGCGCCGCCGACTTTGGATATATACGGTTCCTGCTGCATACTCATGCAGGAACTGCACCGCCGTGAGAGGACCCCCATGAACACCGCTGCCCGCCTGGCCCCCCTGGGCCTCGCCGCCCTGCTCGCGCTCACCGCCTGCGGGTCGGGTGAGCAGGCCACCTCCGCCAGCGGCGTGCCCCTCGTCTCCGAGGGCCAGCTCACCGTCTGCGTGAACCCCCCGTTCGAGCCGTTCGCGTACACCGACTCCTCCGGCGAGGTCGTCGGACTCGACATGGACATCGTCAACGAGGTCGCGAAGGACCTGGACGTCGAGCTCGTCACGAAGGTCTCCGCGTTCGAGACGATGCAGTCCGGCACCGACCTCGACACGGGCAGCTGCGACCTGGTGACGTCGGGTATGACGATCACCCCCGAGCGCGAGGCCAAGCTCGACTTCTCCAAGCCGTACTTCGACGCCGACCAGGGCCTCCTCGTGGCCGCCGGCTCCGGCATCACCGGCGTCGACGGGCTCGCGGGCAAGACGGTCGCCGTCCAGCAGGCCACCACCGGCGAGACCTGGGCCGAGGAGAACGGCCTGACCGTCGTGCAGTTCGAGGAGCTCGGCCTGCAGATCAAGGCGCTCGAGACCGGCCAGGTCGACGCCGTCGTCAACGACATCGCCGTGCTCGGCCCGTACGCCTCCGGCGACCTCGAGGTCGCCGCCACATTCCCCACGGGCGAGCAGTACGGCATCGGCGTCAAGACGGGCAGCACCGAGCTCCTCGCGGCCGTCAACGCCACGCTCGACCGGATCCGCGAGGACGGCACGTACGACGCGCTGTACACCGCGCGCATCGGCACCGCCCCCAGCACCGCCTCCTCGGAGGGCTGACATGACGACGACGCAGCAACTCGCGCGACCGGGCTCCCGCCAGCGCACGATGAGCCCGCGCCGCCGAGCGCGCCTCTCGCGGGCGATCCAGTACGCCGTGCTGCTCGTCGTCCTCGGGGCCGTGGTGGTCGCCGCCGACTGGGACCGCGTCGGCGAGACGATGTTCAACCCGACGGTCGCCCGGGAGATGCTCCCCAGCCTCGGGCAGGCGATGGGCAACACGATCGTCTACACGATCGCGGCGTTCGCCGTGGGCCTGTCGCTGGGCACCGTGCTCGCGCTGATGCGGTTGTCGAGCGTGCGGGTGTACCGGTGGATCGCCACGCTGTACATCGAGTTCTTCCGCGGCATCCCGGCACTGCTCGTGGTGCTCACGGTGGGCTTCGCCGTCCCGATCGCGTTCGACGTGCGGATCAGCTCGCTGACCGCGAAGGTCGCGATCGGGCTCGGCATGGTCTCGGCCGCGTACATCGCCGAGACCTTGCGCGCCGGGATCCAGGCGGTCCCGAAGGGCCAGATCGAGGCCGCCCGGTCGCTCGGCATGTCGCAGGCCCGCACGATGGCTGTCGTCGTCATCCCGCAGGCCTTCCGCATCGTGCTGCCCCCGATGACCAACGAGGTCATCCTGCTCACCAAGGACACCTCGCTCGTCTTCCTGCTCGGCATGACCGCCGCGCAGTACGACCTGACGAAGATCGGCCGCGAGGCGCTCACCAGCGCCACCGGCGGGCTCACCGGGCTGTTCGTGGTCGGCGCGTGCTACCTGTGCCTGACCATCCCGCTCGGGCTGCTGGCCCGCTGGCTCGAGAACCGCTCCGGAAAGGGCCGCCGCGCATGACCTCCGCCTCTGCCTCCCCCACCGCTCCCCCGGCGGGCTCCTCGCCCGCGCCCGCGCCCATCGTGACCGTCTCCGGGCTGCGCAAGTCCTTCGGCGAGCGCGAGGTGCTGCGCGGCATCGACCTGGAGGTCCGCGCTGGCGAGGTCGTCTGCATCGTGGGGCCGTCCGGCTCGGGGAAGTCGACGCTGCTGCGCTGCGTGAACCTGCTGGAGCAGCCCACCGACGGCCGGATCGAGGTGCTGGGCGCCGAGGTCACCGACCCCGACGTGGACCTCGACCTGGTCCGCACCCACGTCGGCATGGTGTTCCAGCAGTTCAACCTGTTCACCCACCGCACCGTCCTGGACAACTGCACCATCGCCCAGCGGGGGGTGCTCAAGCGCTCCCGCGCCGAGGCCGAGCGCATCGCCCTGGCGAACCTCGAGCGGGTGGGCCTGGCCGACCGCGCCCACGCCCTCCCCGCACAGCTCTCCGGCGGCCAGCAGCAGCGCGTGGCGATCGCCCGTGCGCTGTCCATGGACCCCCAGCTCATGCTGTTCGACGAGCCGACGTCCGCACTGGACCCCGAGCTGGTCGGCGACGTGCTGGGCGTCATGCGCGACCTCGCCGAGGCAGGCATGACCATGCTCGTGGTCACCCATGAGATGGCGTTCGCCCGCGAGGTCGGCGACCGGGTGGTCTTCATGGACGACGGCGTGATCGTCGAGTCCGGCCCCGCCGACCAGGTCATCAGCGCGCCACGCGAGGAGCGCACCCGCGCCTTCCTGCAGCGTGTGCTCGATCCCACGCACCAGCGCACGGCCTCTGGCGCCAACTGACCCAGCGACGGCACTAAGGTCGTCGGGTCAGATTTCACAGCCCTGGAGCAGCCATGCCCGAGTTCCACACCCCGTCACCGGTCGACGTCGACCCCGCGTGGAGCATCAGCTCGCTGCTCGCCCGACGGGCCGCCCAGGATCCCCACGGCACCCTGATCGAGCGCTCGACCGGGCTCGGCGGCACCTGGACGCCCGTCACCGCCGCGGCGTTCGCCGCTGAGGTCACCGCCGTCGCCAAGGGCCTCGTCGCCCGCGGCGTCCAGGTCGGCGACAAGGTCGCGATCATGTCGCGCACCCGGTACGAGTGGAGCCTGGTCGACTTCGCGGTGTGGGCTGCTGGCGGCGTCGTCGTCCCGGTGTACGAGACGTCCTCGGCGGAGCAGGTCGGCTGGATCTTCTCCGACGCGGCAGTCCGCCTCGCGGTGGTCGAGACCGCCGCGCACGCGGCCGTCGCGCAGCAGGGCGTCGGCGGCCTCAGCGGTGTGCTGGTCATCGACGAGGGCGGCATCGGCGCGCTGATACGCGAGGGCGCGGACGTCTCCGACGAGGAGGTCGCGCGACGCACCGAGCTCGCCACCGGCGCCGACCTCGCCACGATCATCTACACCTCAGGGACCACGGGCCGCCCCAAGGGCGTCGAGCTGACCCACGGGAACTTCGTGTCGCTGGTGCTCGGGGCCATCGGCTCCCTCGGGCAGATCTGCTCGGTCCCCGGCGCCCGCACCCTGCTGTTCATGCCGCTGGCGCACGTCTTCGCGCGGTTCATCTCGGTGCTGTGCGTCGCCAGCGGCGCCGTGATCGGGCACACCCCCGACACCCGCAACCTCATCGCCGACCTGGCGGCCTTCCGGCCGTCCTTCGTGCTGGCCGTGCCGCGCGTCTTCGAGAAGGTCTACAACTCCGCCGAGCAGAAGGCCGGCTCGGGCACACGGCTCAAGCTCTTCCGGTGGGCGGCCAAGGTCGCGATCACCTCCTCACGCGCGATGGACGAGCCCGGCGGCGCGAGCATCGCCCTGCGGGTCCAGCAGGCGCTGGCCGGCGCCCTCGTGCACCGCAAGCTCCGCACCGTCCTCGGCGGCAACCTGCAGTACGCCATCTCGGGCGGGGCCCCGCTCGGCGAGCGGCTCGGCCACTTCTACCGGGGCATCGGCGTCCTGGTGCTCGAGGGCTACGGCCTCACCGAGACCACCGCCCCCACGACCGTGAACCACCCGTCGCTGCTCAAGGTCGGCACCGTCGGCCCGCCGTTCGCCGGCACGTGGGTCCGCACCGACGACGACGGCCAGATCCTCGTCAAGGGGCCGCACGTGTTCCGCGGCTACCACAACAACCCCGAGGCGACCGCTGAGGCGCTGGTCGACGGCTGGTTCCGCACCGGCGACATCGGCTCGCTCGACGCCGACGGCCACCTGCGGATCACAGGCCGGTCCAAGGAGATCATCGTGACGGCGGGCGGCAAGAACGTGGCGCCCGCCGTGCTCGAGGACCGGCTGCGGGGGCACCCCGTCGTCAGCCAGGTGGTCGTCGTCGGCGACGGCAAGCCGTTCATCGGCGCCCTGGTGACGCTCGACGCCGACATGCTCTCCGGCTGGCTCGCGTCCCACGGCCTGCCCGGCATGGACGTCGCGGCCGCCGCCGAGCACCCCCAGGTCATCGCCGCGATCAACCGCGCTGCCGAGCGGGCCAACGAGGCCGTCTCCCGCGCCGAGTCGATCCGCAAGGTCCGCATCCTCACGATCGACTTCACCGAGGCGAACGGCTACCTCACGCCCTCGCTCAAGGTGAAGCGGGGCGTGGTCCTCCGCGACTTCGCCGCGGACATCGAGGGCCTGTACGTCGACGACCGCACGCCCGCAGAGACGCAGCAGCAGAAGCGTCCGCTGGGCCTCAAGCCCGGATCCCGCTGAGCACTGAGCAAGCACTGAGGCCGCCGTGCCCCGCTGATCCGCGGGGCACGGCGGCCTCTGAGCACCGCCGCTCAGCCGACGCTGCGCAGCCGGGTGGTGTCCGCGGACTGGCTCGGCACCGACGTGCTGGGCGTGGAGTCGTCCGACCACCGCAGCACCGCGCCCACACCGTCCATGAGCTCCACCGCGCCGTCGTCGGCGAAGGTCAGGCCGGCGTCCTGCGCCACCGCGGCGCGCACCAGCGCGACGTCCGCGGGCACCAGCCCGGCGTCGCCACCCGCCCCCATCGACTCGAGCTCCTCGCGTGTCACGGCGATCTCCAGCGGGTCCTTGTCGATCCACAGCCGCGCGTCGCGCAGGACCGAGCCGGGCTGCAGCGCATCCGCCGCGAAGAGCAGCTCCTGCACCTGCCCGCGCCGCAGGACGTCCACGACATCGGCCAGCGCGGTCACCGCCCCCTCGCCCCGCCCGTGCCCGATGCGGTACTGCTCGAGGATGTGCTCCTTGCGCCGGGCCCGGTGCAGCCGCAACGAGTCCTCGAGGTTCGCCCGGAACGCCTCCTCGTTCACGCCGTCAGCGCGCGAGCCGCCGGGCACCACCACGAGCCGTTCGCGCACATGGTGGCCGACAGCGTCCCGCACCAGGCCCACCGCGCGGATGTCGCCCGTGAGGAGCACCAGCTCCGGTGAGCGCTCACTGACCTGGCGGTCCAGCTCGGTGGCGATCGACTGGGCGTTGCGCTCCCAGGAGTCCTCCGCGCGGGTCTCCATGCGCCGCTGTGACGCGCCGCCCTCCCGGACCTTGTGCAGCACGTCGTGGTCGCCCTCGATCGCCTCGGGCTCCGTCACCTTCAGCCCGGACCAGTCCGACCAGCTCAGGTCGGCCCCCTGTCGGTCGACCTCGACCAGCAAGAACCGGGTCGACTCGTCGGCCGCCTGTGCGGCGGGCAACAGCACCGGGACGGGACCCAATGTCGCTTGCGACTGCGCGGGTGGCGCGCCCAGGATCCGGTCGACCACCACGCCCTCGCTGTCGGCGATGATCACGCGTCCGTGGGCGCCCTGGACGCCCGTCGGCTGCGCCACCAGCTCGCCGATGTCCTCCATCACCGAGATGGGCGCCCCCTGCTGCTCCAGATCGCGACGCAGGGCCCGCCACCTGTCCAGGGAGTCCGTGCCACCGGCGGTGTTCGCGGCTGTCGAGTCGAGGTACACCGTGGTGAACGGCGCCGGGCGTCCGAGCAGGGGCTTGAGCCATTGCAGATCCATAGAAGCAGCGCCTCCGGGGGTCGAGGATGTACCCGGCCGCGGCCTCCGTGGCCGGGTGCTGACCTCTCCACCCTCTGCCAGATATCGCCTGCCCGCCACCCGCCAGTGCGGTTCAGACCTCGCTGGTTGGCCCGTTCGCGATCTCCTCGTGGTGCCGGATGACCTCCTCGACGATGAACGCGAGGAACTTCTCGGCGAACACCGGGTCGAGGTCGGCCTCATGCGCGAGGTCCCGCAGCCGGGCCACCTGGCGCGCCTCACGGGCCGGGTCCGACGGCGGGAGGCCGCGCGCGGCCTTCAGGACGCCGACTTGCTGCGTCGCCTTGAACCGCTCGGCGAGGAGGTACACCAGCGCGGCGTCGATGTTGTCGATGCTGCCGCGGAGCCGGAGCAGCTCGGGGGGCAGCTCGTGGGGGGTCGAGTCGTTCACACGTCGATCCTAGGCGTGGGCGGCAGGCCCACCTGGGACCTGTCCGTCAGGCCGACTTCTCGCGCGGCGTCCGCTTGGTGCTCGGCGCCTCACGCGGGACGAGCGTCGGGTTGACGTTCTCGAGCACGACCTCGCGCGTGATGACGACGCGCTCGACGTCGTCGCGGCTCGGCACCTCGAACATCACCTGCTGCAGGACCTCTTCCATGATGGCCCGCAGCCCACGCGCCCCGGTGCCGCGCAGCAGCGCCTGGTCGGCGATGGCCGTCACCGCGTCATCGCTGAACTCGAGCTCGACGCCGTCGATCTCGAACATCCGCTGGTACTGCTTGACCAGCGCGTTGCGCGGCTCGGTGAGGATCCGCACCAGCGCGTCGCGGTCCAGCGGGGAGACGGTGGTGATGACGGGCACGCGGCCGATGAACTCGGGGATCAGCCCGAACTTCAGCAGGTCCTCCGGCATGACCTCGTCGTAGACGTCGATGTCGTCGGCGGAGTGCAGCGGCGCCCCGAAGCCGATCCCCCGGCGTCCGGCACGTGACGTGATGATCTCATCGAGACCCGCGAAGGCCCCGGCCACGATGAACAGCACGTTCGTCGTGTCGATCTGGATGAACTCCTGGTGCGGGTGCTTGCGCCCGCCCTGCGGCGGCACCGACGCGGTGGTGCCCTCGAGGATCTTCAGCAGCGCCTGCTGCACGCCCTCGCCGGAGACGTCGCGAGTGATCGACGGGTTCTCGCTCTTGCGGGCGATCTTGTCGACCTCGTCGATGTAGATGATGCCCGTCTCGGCCCGCTTGACGTCGTAGTCGGCGGCCTGGATGAGCTTGAGCAGGATGTTCTCGACGTCCTCGCCCACGTAGCCCGCCTCGGTCAGCGCCGTGGCGTCCGCGATGGCGAACGGGACGTTCAGCATCTTCGCGAGAGTCTGCGCGAGATACGTCTTGCCGCAGCCCGTGGGGCCGATCAGCAGGATGTTCGACTTCGCGAGCTCGATCGCGTCCTCACCTGCGGAGCCCGGGGCGCGGCTCTGCTCGCCCGCCTGGATCCGCTTGTAGTGGTTGTACACCGCGACCGCGAGGGACCGCTTCGCGGGCTCCTGCCCGACGATGTACTCCTCGAGGAAGGCGAAGATCTCCTTCGGCTTCGGCAGGTCCACCATGCCCACCTCAGTGGACTCGGCGAGCTCTTCCTCGATGATCTCGTTGCACAGGTCGATGCACTCGTCGCAGATGTAGACCCCTGGGCCCGCGATCAGCTTCTTGACCTGCTTCTGGGACTTGCCGCAGAACGAGCACTTGAGGAGATCGGCCCCGTCCCCGATGCGAGCCACGTCCGTCCCCTTCTCTCGTGTCGCCTCCGCCCGGCGGGCGGTGCGGTCATCCGCGGCCCCGCGCCCGAGTTGGACGCTTGACCGTGCTCCCACCATTGCACACCACCGACGCCGCGATGTCAGCCCGCCGGGCCGCAGCGCCCCCGACATGTCCCGGCCGGGCCCCGCGCGGGGGCCCGGCCGGGATCAGGTCAGGACGGCTCGACAGTGGTGGCGACGGCGCCCTTGCGGGACGCCAGCACCTGGTCGATCAGGCCGTACTCGAGCGCCTGCGCCGCCGTGAGGATCTTGTCGCGCTCGATGTCCTGGCGGATCTGCTCCACCGGACGGCTCGTGTGGTGCGCGAGCGTCTCCTCGAGCCACTCGCGCATCCGGATCAGCTCGTTGGCGTGGATCTCGATGTCGGACGCCTGCGCGTAGCCACCGTTCTCCATCGCCGGCTGGTGGATCAGCACGCGGGCGTTCGGCAGCGCGAGGCGCTTGCCGGGCGTCCCCGCCGCGAGCAGCACGGCGGCGGCCGAGGCGGCCTGCCCCAGGCAGACCGTCATGATGTGCGGCTTGACGTACTGCATCGTGTCGTAGATCGCCGTCAGCGCGGTGAACGAGCCACCGGGCGAGTTGATGTACAGCGTGATGTCACGGTCCGGGTCGCTGCTCTCCAGCACCAGGAGCTGGGCCATCACGTCGTCAGCGGACGCGTCGTCCACCTGCACGCCGAGGAAGACGATGCGGTCCTCGAAGAGCTTGGTGTAGGGGTCCTGGCGCTTGAAGCCGTAGGCCGTGCGCTCCTCGAACTGGGGCAGCACGTAGCGGCTGCTCGGGGCCGCGGGCGCCGCGCCTCCGAAGCCGCTCAAACGCCCGGCGCGGGCCATGAACTGGGACTCGATGCTCACTGGGGTTCTCCTCGTGTCTCGCGGTGGTCGGTCGGCAGCCCGGTCAGGAGCTCTCCGTGCCGCCACCGCCCGTGACGGCGCCGGCTGTGGTGACGACGTGGTCGATGAAGCCGTACTCGAGCGCCTCGGTCGCGGTGAACCACCGGTCACGATCGGAGTCGGAGTTGATCTGCTCGGGCGTCTTGCCCGTCTGCTCGGCGGTGAGCTCCGCGAGCGTCTTCTTCATGTGCATGATCAGCTGCGCGTTGATGCGCACGTCCGTGGCCGTGCCGCTGATGCCGCCGGACGGCTGGTGCATCATCACGCGGGCGTGCGGCGTGGCGTAACGCTTGCCCTTGGCGCCCGACGAGAGCAGGAACTGCCCCATCGAGGCGGCCATGCCCATCGCGATGGTCGCGACGTCCGGGCCGATGTACTGCATGGTGTCGTAGATCGCCATGCCCGCGGTGATGGAGCCGCCGGGCGAGTTGATGTACAGCCAGATGTCCTTCTCAGGGTCCTCGGCTGCCAGCAGCATCATCTGGGCGCAGATGGCGTTCGCGTTCTCGTCGCGGACCTCCGTGCCGAGCCAGATGATGCGTTCACGCAGCAGCCGGTTGTAGATGCTGTCGTTGAGGCCGAGCCCCGCAGAGTCGGCCCGGGCGATCCCCGGCGTGTGGTCGTTCACGAAGGCTCCCTCGTCAGACTGTGTCGGCCGGACCCCGGATCACCCGGGTCCTGGCCCCTGCACGTGCTGCGACCCTAACGCGGCGCACCTGCCCCGAACGTCCCGCCGAGGCGTCTTTTCGCTGACGGCGCACACCGTCGCCCGGGCGCGGCGAAGGCCCCGCACCACGGGGGTGCGGGGCCTTCGCCGATTCAGCTGTGGATCAGGCCTTGGGCTCGTCCGTCGCCTCGGCCTCGTCGTCGAAGACGATGCCCTCGTCGTCGTCCGACACCGTCGCGGCGGCGGCCTCGACAGCGGCGTCGGCGGCGTCAGCCGCGGCGTCCTCCTCGTCCGATCCGATGAACTCGGACAGGTCGACCTCGGCGCCCGAGGCGTCCTTGACCGCCACCTGGCGCAGCGCGACCGCGAGCGCCTTGGAGCGCGCGACCTCACCGACCATCGCGGGGATCTGGCCCTGCTGGTCGACGGTCTGGACGAACGTGTTCGGGTCCATGCCGTACTGGCGCGAGGCGCTCACCAGGTAGTCGAGCAGCTCGCTCTGGCTGACCTTGATCTCGAGCTTCTCGGCCAGGGTGTCCAGCAGGATCTGGTTGCGCAGCGCGGTGGCGGCCTGCTCGGCGACCTCCGTGCGGTGCTCCTCGTCCTCCAGGCGGCCCTCGGACTCCAGGTGACGGGTGACCTCGGCCTCGATGACGCCGGCCGGGACCGGGACCTCGACGGCCGCGAGGAGCTGCTCGAGCAGCAGGTCACGGGCCTGCACGGCCTGGTTCGAGGCCTTGATGCGGGCGGCCTGCTCGCGCAGGTCCTCCTTGAGCTCGTCCAGCGTGTCGAACTCGCTCGCGAGCTGGGCGAAGTCGTCGTCGGCGTCGGGCAGCTCGCGCTGCTTGACCGTCGTGGCCGTGACGGTGACCTGCGCCGTCTCGCCCGCGCGCTCGCCACCGGCGAGCGCCGTCTCGAACGTCGTGGTCTCGCCAGCCGAGAGACCCGTCAGCGCCTCGTCGAGGCCCTCGAGCATGTTGCCCGAGCCGATCTGGTAGCTGATGCCGCTGACCGAGTCGACCTGCTCGTCGTTGATCTTCGCCTCGAGGTCCAGCACGACGAAGTCGCCCTCGGCCGCGGGGGTGTCGACGCCCACGAGGGTGCCGAAGCGCTCGCGCAGCGCGTCCAGGCGGCCCGTGACGTCCTCGTCGGTGACCTCGACGTCGTCGACGGACAGCGTGATGCCGTCCAGCTCGGGGACGGTGATCTCGGGGCGGACCTCGACCTCGGCCGTGAAGTGCAGCTCGCCCTCGGCGTCAGTGAGCTCGGGGACCTTCGTCACCTCGACCTCGGGCTGGCCCATCGGGCGCAGCTTGTTGTCCCGGACCGCCTCGGCGTAGAAGCCGGAGAGGCCCTCGTTGATGGCGTGCTCAAGCACGGCGCCACGACCCACGCGCTGGTCGATGATCCGCGGCGGGATCTTGCCCTTGCGGAAGCCCGGCACGTTCACCTGCTCGGCGATGTGCTTGTAGGCGTGGTCGATGCTCGGCTTGAGCTCGTCGTACGACACCTCGACGGTCAGCTTGACCTTGGTGGCGTCCAGGCTCTCGACGGCGCTCTTCACTTCAGTGGTCTCCAACTGCTCGGGGTGGTGCGCCGGAGTCTCCGGCCTGGTCGCGGGCGCGGGCCTCAAGGCGGTCAACGCGACTCGCAGGGCACGCGGCGGCGCGTGCGGGCAAGGAATCTGGACGCGCGCACCGGCCCATCGATCGTACGGCACCGCGCCGCCGTGCGGCCACGCGCTGCGACGACGCAGGTCACGCAGACGCCCCGGAGGAGGAGCCCATGGCGAGGAACTGGTCGGGATGGCGGGATTCGAACCCACGACCTTCCGCTCCCAAAGCGGACGCGCTACCAACCTGCGCCACATCCCGTGCGCCGCAGAGTCTAGTGCGCAGCGCCTGCTCAGCGCTGCGCCACGCGTCCCGGGCAACGTGCCTGCACGACCACCCTGTCGGAGCCGCTAACCTAGACCCGCAGTCCGGCCCAGCCGGCCGCGCGGGTGTAGCTCAATGGTAGAGCCCCAGTCTTCCAAACTGGCTACGCGAGTTCGATTCTCGTCACCCGCTCCACCCACCTCCATCCGACCGCAGCGCGGCGCAACAAATTGCACTCAGTGCATCGACGTGCATAACCTCGCGGCGTGACCCTCCCCGACGGCGACCGCCGTGTGGCGCTCAAGACGCGCCACCGCCAGGCGATCGTCGATGCGGCAGCGGCCCTCATGGACGAGCGGCACGGGACGGCGTTCACTGTCGACGAGCTCGCGCAGCGGGCTGGAGTGTCCCGCCGGACGGTGTTCAACCACTTCGCCTCCCTCGACGACGTCGTGGCCGAGGTGTGCGGCGACGTGCTCAGCTCGGTCGTCGACAGCCTCGTGGCAGCCCGCCCGAGCACCGGCTCCCCCCAGCCCGCCACCTCCATGGTCGACGAGATCGTCGAGGGCTTCCGCTCAGCAGACCTGGTCGGGCCCATGTCGTACCTGACCCGGGTGCTCGGCGACTGCGACCCGAAATCCGCACAGGGCAAGGGCCTGATGGCCCTGCGGGCGTTCACCGAGCTCAACGAGCGGATCAGGGCCGAGCAGCTGCGCCGCCGTCCCGACACCGACCCATTGGCGCTCGACCTCCTCGTCGGTGCGCTCACCAGCGGGGTCGGCGTCCTGCACCACCACTGGGCCGCGGCCACCGGGGCCGTCGACAGCCCTGAGTCGCGGCGGATCTGGTCCGAGCTGCTGGAACAGCTCATCGAGACCGTGCGCGCCGGCCACGGCGCTGGCGCACCACCCACGACCACGCCTGAATCCGGCGACGCACCGTCGCCGACCCTCTCCTGAAGGAACCTCATGGCTGAATTCCTGTACCGCGTCGGCGGCGCCTCAGCGCGGCACGCACGTCGAGTGATCGCGATCTGGTGCGCGATCCTCGTGCTCGCCGGCGTCGCGTTCGCGTTGTTCGGCGGCACGCTGGCCACCACGTTCTCCATTCCCCACACGCCGACCACCCAGGTCACGGACCGGCTCCAAGCCGAGATGCCCGGGGCGTCCGGCGGCACCGGCACGGTCGTCGTCCAGACCGAGGACGGCTCGGCGTTCACGGACGCCCAGCGGGCCGGCATCGGCGAGCTCATCACCGAGGCCGCGGACATCGACGGCGTGGTGACGGTCGTCGACCCGTTC
The DNA here is from genome assembly GCF_900046455.1 of Cellulomonas timonensis. Classification (GTDB taxonomy): domain Bacteria; phylum Actinomycetota; class Actinomycetes; order Actinomycetales; family Cellulomonadaceae; genus Cellulomonas_A; species Cellulomonas_A timonensis. Next base: position 70,669 of record NZ_FCOT01000008.1, on the reverse strand, counting down.
GCCACCGAGGCGCAGCGCAGCGGCCAGGCGCAGCAGATCGCGGACGGCCAGGCCCAGATCGCGGGCGGGCGCGCGCAGATCGACGAGGCCAGGGGCACGATCGCCGCTGGCCAGGCGCAGCTCGACGCGGCACGCGAGCAGGCCGAGGCGGCAGGCGCGGGACCCGAGGCGCTGGCCGGCCTCGACGCGCAGCAGGCGATGATCGACCAGGGCCTGGCGGACCTCGAGGCCCAGAGCGCCGAGCTGGAGGCGCAGGGCGCCCAGCTCGAGGCGGGCGCGGCGCTGCTGGACATGGCGACCGAGATTCGCACCGTCTCCGAGGACGGCAGCGCCGCGGTGGTGACCGTCATGCTCGCCGAGACGCAGATGGACGTCCCGAAGGAGACCAAGGACGCCCTGATCGCGACCTTCACCGACGAGACCGTCGAGGGCGTCCAGGTGGACCTCTCCTCAGACCTCACGCAGGGCGCCCCGAAGATCCTCGGGGTGGGCGAGATCGCTGGCCTCCTGGTCGCGGCCGTCGTCCTGGTGGTCATGCTGGGCACGTTCCTCGGCGCGGGCCTGCCGCTGCTCACCGCGGTGATCGGGGTCGGGATCGGCGCCCTCGGTGCGATGTCGCTCTCGGGCGTCGTCGAGATGGCCTCCGTCACCCCGATCCTGGGGGTCATGCTCGGCCTGGCCGTCGGCATCGACTACGCGCTGTTCATCGTCAACCGGCACCGCCGCCAGCTCAAGGACGGCGATGCCCTCGACGAGTCCATCGCCCTCGCGAACGGGACCTCGGGCAACGCTGTCGTGTTCGCCGGCGCCACGGTGCTCATCGCGCTGCTCGCCCTGAACATCACCGGCATCCCCTTCCTCGGGCTGATGGGCACGGTGGGGGCCATGTGCGTCGCGATCGCCGTGCTCGTCGCGGTGACCCTGACGCCAGCGCTGCTGAAGCTGGCCGGGATGCGCATCCTCAGCCGCAAGGAGCGCGAGCGGCTCGCGGGCGCCGGGACGTCCGCGCCGGCCGCCGCGGCGACCCACCGCACCGCTCCCCCGCGCCCCATGTCCACCGGGCGCGCGATCGGCTCCGTCGTCGCGTGCATCGCAGGGCTGCTGCTCATCGCGATCCCCGCGCTCAGCCTGCGGATGAACCTGCCCGACGGCTCGTCGGAGGCACATGACTCGACCCAGTACCGGGCGTACACCGCGATCTCCGAGAAGTTCGGCGAGGGCCAGAACGGGACGCTGCTGGTGGTCGCCGACCTGCCCGGAACACCGACCGAGCAGGAGGCCGTCGCGGCGCAGCTCGAGATCGCCGAGGCGCTGTTCGCCTACGACGACGTCGCAGCGGTGGCGCCGATCGGCTCGTCGGAGGACCGGACTGTCGCGGCCTTCCAGGTCGTCCCGGTCGAGGGCCCGACGAGCGAGTCCACGGCGACGCTCGTGCACACGCTGCGTGACGCGTCCCCGCTCGACGGGACGTATGAGATCGGCGTGGCGGGATCGGCGAGCGGCAACATCGACATCTCCGACAAGCTGGCCGACGCGCTGCCGATCTACCTCGCCGTCGTGGTCGGGCTCTCGCTGATCATCTTGATCCTCGTGTTCAGGTCGATCTTCGTGCCGGTGATCGCCACCCTCGGTTTCATCCTGTCCTACTTCGCCGCGCTCGGCGGGGTCGTCGCGATCTACCAGTGGGGCTGGCTATCCAACCTGTTCGGCGTCGAGTCCCCCGGCCCGATCCTGAACTTCCTGCCCACGATCCTGGTCGGCATCCTCTTCGGCCTGGCCATGGACTACATGCTGTTCATCGGATCGGGCATGCGCGAGGCCTACGCCCACGGCGCTCCCGCCCGCCTCGCCGTGGTGCAGGGCGTCCGGGCCGGACGGGCTGTGGTCACCGCCGCCGCGGTCATCATGATCGCGGTGTTCGGCGGCTTCGTGTTCTCGGAGAGCGCCATGATCCGCCCCATCGGGTTCGCGCTCGCGTTCGGCGTGCTGGTCGACGCGTTCATCGTCCGCATGACGCTGGTGCCGGCGCTCATGCACCTCGCAGGGGACAAGGCCTGGTGGCTGCCCGCATGGCTCGACCGGGTCATGCCGGACGTCGACGTCGAGGGCGCGTCACTCGAGCGCCGACACCCGCACCACGAGGTCCTCGTCACGGAGAGCGCCATCGGCGCCCGCGACTGACCGTTCGCAGCGCCGGACCGCACCGTGCCGCCTTCCTCGTCGGGGAGGGCGGCACGGTGCGTGGTGGGCGCAGAGGCCGTCCTTGCCCCGGCTCGCCGCCCGGGGTTCACGTGCCTAGCCTGAGAGCACCGTGGACAGGGGGCTTGCCGTGGCCGCAGACGAGGGCGTCGCGATCGATCCAGCACTGGTGGACCTGTACAAGGACCTCCACCGCCATCCAGAACTCGGGTTCCAAGAGCATCGGACTGCGGGGATCGTCGCGGACCGACTCGGCGGCCTGGGCTTCGAGGTCACCACTGGCGTCGGCCAGACGGGCGTGGTCGGCGTGCTGAGGAACGGCCCGGGGCCGGTCGCGCTGCTGCGGGCCGACATGGACGCCCTGCCGGTCAAGGAGGACACCGGGCTCGACTATGCGAGCACGGTGACGGCCACCGACCAGGACGGCAAGACCGTGCCCGTCGACCACGCGTGCGGCCACGACCTGCACACCACATGCCTGCTGGGCGCCGCCGAGGTGCTGGCCCACGACACCGCGAGCTGGTCCGGCACGCTGCTGCTCGTGTTCCAGCCCGCCGAGGAGCTGGGCGCCGGCGCCCAGGCGATGGTCGACGACGGGCTCTACGAGAAGTTCCCGAAGCCCGATGTGGTGCTCGGCCAGCATGTGGCGCCGTTCCCCGCCGGCAAGATCGCCGCGCACCCCGGCCCGGCATACGCGGGCTCGGACTCGCTGCGGGTGCGCCTGGTCGGCAAGGGCGCGCACGGCTCGATGCCGCAGGCGTCGATCGACCCCATCGTCATGGCCGCCGCCACGGTGCTCCGCCTGCAGACGGTCATCTCGCGGGAGATCCCGAGCACGGCGACAGCGGTGCTCACCGTCGGCTCGGTGCACGCCGGCGACGCGGCGAACGTCATCCCGGGCGAGGCCGAGCTGCAACTGAACATCCGGAGCTACGACACCGATGTCAGGCAGCACATCCTCGACAGCGTCGACCGCATCGTGCGGGGCGAGGCCGCGACGGCGGGGGCACCGCAGGAGCCGACGATCACCGAGATCGAGCGGTTCCCCGTGGTGGTGAACGACCCCGTGGCGCTGAAGAAGACCCTCGACGCGTTCGCGGCATGGCTGGGCGCGGACAAGGTCATGGACCCCGGCGCCGGGGCCGGCAGCGAGGACGTCGGCATCTTCGCGACGGCCGCAGGCGCGCCCCTGTCCTACTGGCTGCTGGGCGGCACCGACCCCTCGCTGTTCACCACCGGGGACATGAGCGACCCGGCGCTGCGAACCGTGCCCTCCAACCATTCCCCGCATTACGCGCCCGTCATCGAGCCGACGCTGACGATCGGCGTGAGCGCGCTCGTCCTCGCGGCACGGACCTGGCTGCCACCCGCGTGAGCGCCGTCGCTCCCCCGGCGAGCCCGTCCGGATTCTGAGATCTAGTCTGAATCGGACACGGAGCCGCCCGTGGGGGGCGACTCGCCGAGCGAGGAGGAGCACCGTGCCGAGCAACAGAGCAGTTGCCTACAAGGGGCCGGGTGTCGTCGAGGTCATCGACACCGACTACCCCGATTTCGAGCTGCACGACGGGCCAGGGGTGAACCCGGCCAACATCGGGAGGAAGGTCGAGCACGGCGCGATCCTCAAGACCGTCGCGACCAACATCTGCGGATCCGACCAGCACATGGTGCGCGGGCGCACCACCGCGCCGCCGGACCTGGTGCTGGGCCATGAGATCACCGGCGAGGTGGTCGAGGTGGGCTCGGACGTCGAGTTCATCAAGGTCGGCGACCTGGTGTCGGTGCCGTTCAACATCTCGTGCGGGCGATGTCGCAACTGCAAGGAGCGCAAGACCGGCGTCTGCCTGAACGTGAACCCGGACCGACCGGGCAGCGCGTACGGGTACGTCGACATGGGCGGCTGGGTCGGCGGGCAGGCCGAGTACGTGCTGGTGCCCTACGCGGATTGGAACCTGCTGAGGTTCCCGGACAAGGACCAGGCGATGGAGAAGATCCTCGACCTGGCGATGCTGTCGGACATCTTCCCCACCGGCTTCCACGGGGCGGTGACGGCAGGCGTCGGTGTCGGGTCGACCGTCTACGTCGCAGGCGCCGGGCCCGTCGGGCTCGCCGCGGCGACGAGCGCCCTGCTGCTGGGCGCCGCGGCGGTGATCGTCGGCGACATGAACGCCGACCGGCTCGCCCAGGCCCGCAGCTTCGGCTGCGAGACGGTGGACCTCACCCAAGGGGACCCCGCCGACCAGATCGAGCAGATCCTCGGCGTCCCCGAGGTCGACTGCGCCGTCGACGCCGTCGGCTTCGAGGCGAAGGGGCACGGGTCCGACTCGGGCCACGAGGCCCCGGCGACGGTCCTCAACTCGCTGATGGACATCACCGCCGCCGGCGGCGCGCTCGGCATCCCCGGGCTCTACGTCACCGGCGACCCGGGCGGCATCGACGAGGCCGCGCAGAAGGGCTCCCTGTCACTGAGCCTCGGCACCGGGTGGGCCAAGTCGCTGTCCTTCACCACCGGGCAGTGCCCCGTCATGAAGTACAACCGGGGCCTGATGATGGCGATCCTCGGCGACCGCGTGCACATCGCGGACAACGTCAACGCGGTCCCGATCTCGCTCGACGAGGCGCCGACGGGGTACGCGGAGTTCGACGCCGGGGCTGCCCGCAAGTACGTGCTCAACCCGAACGGGTACCTCGCCGCAGCGTGAGCAACGTGGTGCGGAGGGGTTGTCGATGCCGAGCGCCCCTCCGCACGCTCCACGTGACGCGCCGCAGGGCGCGTACGGGTGCGCTGCGGGCTCCCGCGAGCCCGACAAACCCGACCCCACGAGTATTCTCGAACCGCCCACAGCCGAACGAGTCGGCTGCTAGTTTCCGTCTCACCGTGAACGACGCAAAGCTGCGCCGACCTCGGGGCCGGGGGCTCGACGAACCTGCTGGCGAGTTCGGATGCGCGCGGCGACGTCGCGCGGGCTCGCAGGGGGAATCGCGTGGGCGCACTGGTCGGTGGTTTCGGCATTCCTGAATCGTGGCGACGGGTGGTTCCTGCTGCGGCAATCCCCGTTTCCTTAGCGCTCCTCTTCACGCTCGTCACCATCCCACCAGCGCAAGCCACGCCTGTTGCCACACCCGAGGTCGATGAGTCACAAACCCCGGAGGCGCCCGCTGTCGCTGACGAGCCCCTCACCGCGGCCGACGCGGTGAGCGCGGCAGCGATTGCCAGGCTCACTAACGAGCCCGTGGAAATCCTCGCCGAGCGCACCGAGTTCGGCTCCGTGCTAGCACTGCCCAACGGCTCCCTGGCTGCGGGGCAGGGTTCAGGTCCGGTGTGGGTTCGACAGGGCGGTGACGGAACCGCCGTCGAGGACTGGGCTGCCGTCGACCTGACCTTGGAGTTCAGCGAGGACGGATTGGTGCGGCCCGTTGCGCAGAGCGCCGACCTGGTGCTGTCCGGAGGCAGCGCGACCGATGGAACCTCCCCTAGTAGCGACACCGCCACTAAACCGGTGGGGCCTAAATAAGGCCCCGGATCCTAATCAGGTCGTCGCAGGTGGAAATTTCTCAGTGACCCCTCCGACCGTCGGCCGTCACGCGCTCCAGGTGCAGGCAGTCGACCGGGCCGGCAACGTCTCAGGAATCGTCAAGTACGCATTCAACGTAGGTGTCGGGGGGACTCCTAACCCCTGAGGACGGAGCCCGCGTCGTCAATCGAGCACGGCTCTCAGTCACTGCCAGACCTCAGTTCACGCACGCGCGATTCGAGTGGCGGCGCGGACCAGACTCCGGCACATTCTCAGTAGTGCCATCTGCCGAGTTGACGACGTCACAGGGGACCTCCTGGACCCAGGCCGCACCTTCGGCCTGGGGCATCATTCCTTTGACTTCCGCTGGATACACAGTGTGGAACGTAGGCGAGGGCGCCGCAGGAGGAGTAGGCCCCGTCCAGGTACGCGCTGTCGTTGCGCTCGATTCTGCCGGCAATGGCGCGCAGGCCACAGGGTGGGTCACCCTGACGGTCGATCCAAACGCAACCGGCGCGGCCACCGCAGATGTCGGGCCAGGCAACGTGAACCTGCTCACCGGCGACCACAACCTGGCTGTCACCGACCCGGAGGAGTTCGGACTCGCGGTCGTCCGCAGCGCGTCATCTCGCAACACGGACTCCGGGTACCAGCTTCAGATCGACAAATTGTCACAGGAGCAACGTGAGGCCACTGCGATCAAAGAACTGAACGGTTCGGCCGTGGTCACCGTCGACACCACCCGGTTCCACACCGGCACAACCTCATACAAGATCGCACCAAATGGCCAGGCAGACTCCTATACAGGATTCGGGAACGATGCGGGCGCGCTCCGACTCGGAATGCTCCCTGGGAGGGCCTATCGCATATCCGCCTGGATATATGTCCCGGCAGCGACTGGGCTGCAGCCGGAGAACCCTCGGGGCCTGAGCCTCGCAGTGTTCACCCGAATCGGCTCGGGCGCCTACAGCGAACCGATAAGCACGGGGGCAATTACCCAACGCCCGACTCTGACCAACGCGTGGCAGCAGATTAGCGTCGACGTGACGATCCCGTCCGGAGCGACAGAGGCCTTTGTGCGAATGTACAACGGATTCTCGTCAGCAAGCAAACCGGTGTACTTCGACGACCTATCGGTCCGCGAACTGTGGTCTCCTTTCGGAAAAGAATGGTCGACGGGCAACGATTCAGGAAGACTCCACCCTCCCGTCCGATGTCACCCGATACGTTGCCGGCGTCGAAGGCGACCTCGCAATCACAACCACCCTCACAGGTGGCCGCACGCTCAATCTCGTCGATCTTCACGGGGACGTCACAGCCACCCTTCCGATCGCAGACGGGGCCACCAATGCGACATGGCAGGAGCTGTCCTTCACATCGTTCGACGAATTCGGCGTACCGCAACAGATGTCCGGAGCAGGGTCCACCACCGGGCCGCCCGCACGGTATGGATGGCTCGGAGCAGCACAACGCTCAGCCGAGGCCCTCGGTGGCGTGATCCTCATGGGCGTACGCCTCTACTCCGCACCCCTCGGCCGGTTCCTCTCCGTCGACCCCGTCGCGGGCGGCTCGGCCTCCGCCTACGACTACTGCAACGCCGACCCCGTCAACTGCACCGACCTCGCCGGGACGTTCTCTTGGAAGGGCGCACTCAAGACGCTCGCCGTCGTGGGCGAAGTCGCCTCAATGATCCCCGGACCCATCGGGGCCGCGGCAGCGGGGGTGTCCGCCGTCGCATACGCAGCAGTAGGTGACAAGAAGAAGGCACTGATGATGGCGGCCACCGTCGCCTTGGCTCTTGTCGGCGCCGGAGCTGTAGTCGCAGTGGGTGCCAAGATTGCCGGGCGCGTGGCTCGAGGCGGTCAACTAGCCCGGAACCAAGCGGCAACCACTCGCGTCCTGCGGACGGCGACCATCAAACGGTTCAAAAGTGGCGCAGGTTTCACGAGATCCTCCGACAGGCTCGCACGATCGGCGGCGGTGGGCAAGGCGTGTCCAACCTGCGGTAAAGTGATGACACAAGCCCGTAGCGTCCCGAGGGGCGGTCGCAAAGATATGCAACAGGTCGAGCTTGACCACATAGTTCCGCGCTCGAAAGACGGCAATAATTCCCCTTGGAATAGACAGGCCAAGTGCGCGCGATGCAACAACATCAAGGGAAACAGAATATGAGAACGAGACGCCGGCGCCCTCGTGGAGAAGACACTGTCACGACCAGCAGGGAAGTGCTCGATGGCGCCCCAGTCACCGTGGTAGTCGCTTGGGACTCCGGTTGGATGCTCATCTCCGCGAGCGAGGAATCTACTTCTGAGCCTATCGCCGTCCATTTTCATACCCTCTCAGATGCTGACCCAAGCCTGCACTCGCTCTCCCTTCGTGAAGGTCAATACGCGGTGCGGGGAACAGATCTGTCAAATTGGGTAATCCACGGCCCTCTCTCGTTCGATGAGATTGATACCGCGCTCGAGAGCGGCGAGGTCGTCGACGAGGTAATCGCGCTATCAAGAACGTCCGATTGAGCATGTCACGAGCACTTTGACCGCGACCGAAGCATCGCCAAACTCCGACCGGCTGCAAATCGATGCCGGACTACCCGGGCAGGGAGCGATGGTGCATACCATCCGAGTCACAAGGACGCGCTGATGATTCTCCTTCGTTCCGATCCCAGGCCAGAAAGACCCTCCTGAACATTTTCGTTCAGGAGGCCAAGAATTAAATAGTCCCGACACGATCTGACCCGACGAGAGGATGGAACTTTCGACTTTTATAGATCCTCAATTTCTCCAGTTGTTTGGGAGGTGGTCCCCGAGATAGAGGGGCGCGGAATCGTCTTGACATCGATCGAGGAGCCGGACCAGTGGGAGACTCCTCGATTCACTCTCTCCTTCGCCCAGCGGTGGGTGCACGAAGCCCAGGCGAGATCGCAGGCTTTTTGATCGGACGTGCGACCCAGCCGACGTGATCGTCTCGCCCGGTGGAACCAGCATCCCTCGGATACCCGGCTCGCGTCACATCGTCATAGTGCAGACCCAACAGATGTCGTGGGGCCTAGGCTCGCTGCAGCGGCGCTCGACGTTCGAGTCGAAGAAGTGGGTCAACGACGCCTGGGCATCGGACATCACCAAGGTCTCCCACCACAGCTCCGACTCGGACGAACCCTCATGGATCCAGGACGAAGATTGCGAAAGAGCACTTGCAGCGGCCTCACTGGTGCTCAGCGCCCTGGCACCTGCGACAGTGGGTGACATCGGATGGCGGCTGGTGGGCCAACGGGCCCCAATGGCACCTGAGCTACAGGGCCTACTAAATGACATGATTGGCACTATCGACGCAATCACCAGCATTCGAGAATGGAGACACCATTGGTCGGGGCAGCATCTTCTCCCATTTGCCACGATGGAGTTGGAGTGGATGCTCCGCGTTGCTCGAAGCCTCGGTTAGCCTCCGCCCGGCCGTGGAACCAATGGAGGCAGTCTTCGGCGATTCGCTGAACAGCGCTCGATTCTCGATATCACGTCGCGCTCGAAACAAGCACGTGCGTCGAGGCAGCCTGGAGCATGCGCGCTGTTTCGAGAGGGTCCCTTACCCAGGGCATGTCGACAAGGCCATCGCCCGCGGGTCAGACTCATGCCGCCGGACATCGACCCGAGTACTGGGCACTAGTCCGCGAGCTGCCCTCCGTGATGAAGTTGCTGTCATGACATTTCTGAACTCGGGCGACCGCGTGCTGCTGACCGGCGACTCGATCACCGACTGGGGCCGTGACCGCTCCGACGCGTCGAGCCTGGGCACGGGGTACGCGATGGTGGTGGCGTCGCTCGCCGGGGCCCGTCGCCCGGATCTGGGGCTCACGTTCCTCAACCGGGGCGTCGGCGGAGACACCTCCACGATGCTGCGCGACAGGTGGCAGCGGGACGGGCTCGATCTGGAGCCCACTGTCGTGTCGATCCTCATCGGCATCAACGACACCTGGCGGCGATTCGAGGGCGGCGGCGCGCCCACATCTACCGACGAGTACGAGGACGCGCTCCGGTCGATCCTCGACTCGACGCGGGAGGCCCTGGGCGCGCGGATCGTGCTCATCGAGCCGTTCCTCACGCCGGTGAAGCCCGAGCAGCACGCCTGGCGCTCCGATCTGGACCCGCGCATCGCGGTGGTGCGACGCATGGCGGCCGAGTACCGGGCGACGCTCGTGCCGGCGGACGGGCTGTTCGCGGCGGCCGCGGTGCGCACCTCGCCCGAGCAGTGGTGCTTCGACGGCGTGCACCCGACGGCGGCCGGGCACGGGCTGCTCGCGCAGGCGTGGCTCGACGCGGTGGGCGTTCGCTGACCAGGGCGCCGTTCCGCTCGGCTGGTGAACAACCCGCTATCGATGAGCGCACAGGACGCCGCAGCGCAGGACAGCATGATTATCGGCCAGGTGATCGCGGCGTCAGTCCAGCTTTTGCGCTGCTGCCTGCGACTTGACGCCTGGACGCTCATGGGGCCGCACCGGGCCATACCACCGTCCCGACCTCGAAACCCTCACCGACGAGGCCGGTACGCCTGTACGTTTTGACAATGCGATTCCAGGGCGACCACGCCGCCGTGGGAGCATCCGGGCGAAGGCTTCGAAGATGCTGGCCAGCCCCTCAGCGCGCGACCATCGATGCGCGCGTTCGAAGAAGGGAGCCACGATGAGATATGTAAATCTCTCACCCATTGACCACGAGCACACGATAGAAATCGACACTCCGCTCGGTCGCATTGATCTGCACAACGACGCGGACCTCACGCAGTTCACATTCACCAACGCCAAACTCAGGCTTGAGTTCACACAGGCAGCCTGCCCCGAGCGCTTTGCTTTAGTGTTCTCAGTGTCGCGCATACTTGAAATGCAAGCGGAGGCCGACCCCACATTGGAAGAATTCCGACTCCTCATGAACGTCTGGATCCGGGACCTGGACGCCGAGGTCCCGCTGATCGAGATCGACTTTGGGTTCCTTGCGATCTGGCTCGAATGCTCGGAGATCGAGTTTGTGGCGCTCCCTTCATAGGACCGGACACATCAGCGTCCACGCCTATGGGAGCGACCATGCGAAGGTCACTCGACACCGAGGTCAACGCCATTCGTGGACGCGGAGGAAAGTCTGATGGATTACGAGGAAATTCCGAGAGGGGTAAACGCCTACACGTCGGCGATGTTCCGTAGGGCAGGACGGTGGAGGAAATCGTCCCCCTCGTCATTGGGGTACGGCGATTCAAGAGGTGGGGCCAAGATCGAGGGTGGACTTCGCAGCGTGCTCTCGCTCAGGGAACTGGCGGTCGGGCGGCGCGCGGATCGTGCTCGTCGAACCCTTCCTCACGCCGGTCAGGCCCGAGCAGCATGCCTGGAGCCCCGACCTGGACCCGCGCATCGCGGTGGTGCGACACCTCGCTGCCGAGCACGGAGTGACGCTCGCGCCAGCAGACGGGCTGCTCGCGCAGGCCTGGCTCGACGCGGTGGGCGTGCGCTGACCAGGGCGCCGTTCCGCTCTGGGTGGACGACCTTTGCGCACGTCAACGCGACGGGATAGCGTCATAGGCATCTGCGACCGCCAACCTGGAAGAGGGTGAGCACGATGCGCACGCGCACGCACGCCACCTCCTCCTGTCCGGCCGTCAGCGACGCGACGCAGTGTTCTCACACGCGGTGCTGTCCCACGCACTGCTGTCGATAGAGCGCTGGCCGCTCCGCCTCTGACGGCGGAGGCCCGACGCCGGGCATCTGTCCCCGCGCCAGCGCTCGCCCCACCTCGCACCATCGCCGCGCGCGATCGCGTCCGGCGCTCCCCTGGCCGCCCCGGCGGTCCCGTTCAGACGAGGACGACATGGCCCGCATCTACGACGACGCGACGAAGCTCATCGGCAACACCCCGCTCGTGCGCATCAACCGGCTGACCGAGGGGCTCGGCGCGACGGTCGTCGCGAAGCTCGAGTTCTACAACCCGGCCAACTCCGTGAAGGACCGCCTGGGCGTCGCGATCGTCGACGCCGCCGAGGCGTCGGGCGAGCTGCCCCCGGGCGGCACCATCGTGGAGGCCACGAGCGGCAACACCGGCATCGCGCTGGCGATGGTCGGCGCGGCGCGCGGCTACGACGTGGTGCTGACCATGCCGGAGACGATGTCGAAGGAGCGCCGCGCCCTGCTGCGCGCGTTCGGCGCCGAGCTGGTGCTGACCCCCGGCTCGGAGGGCATGAAGGGCGCCGTCAACAAGGCCGAGGAGATCGCGAAGGAGCGTCCGGGCTCGGTGCTCGCGCGCCAGTTCGCGAACGAGGCCAACCCGGAGATCCACCGCCGCACCACCGCCGAGGAGATCTGGGCGGACACGGACGGCGAGGTCGACATCGTCGTCGCCGGCATTGGCACGGGCGGCACCATCACGGGTGTCGGCCAGGTGCTCAAGGAGCGCAAGCCGAGCGTGCAGATCGTCGGCGTGGAGCCGGCCGAGTCGGCCATCCTCAACGGCGGCGCCCCCGGCCCGCACAAGATCCAGGGCATCGGGGCGAACTTCATCCCCGAGGTGCTGGACCAGAAGATCTACGACGAGATCATCGACGTGAACGCGGAGACGGCCGTCGAGGTCGCGCGCCGCGCCGCGAAGGAGGAGGGGCTGCTCGTCGGCATCTCGTCCGGCGCCGCGCTCGACGCCGCGATCCAGCTCGCGGGCCGCCCGGAGAACGCGGGCAAGCTCATCGTGGTGATCATCCCGTCCTTCGGCGAGCGCTACCTGACGTCGATCCTCTACGCGGACCTGCTGGACTGACGTGCCCTTCTCCATGCTGAGCAGGTTCGTGCGCGTGCTGCGCGACGACCTCGAGGCAGCGCGCCGCCGTGACCCGGCGGCGCGCTCGAACCTCGAGGTCTCGCTCGGCTACCCCGGCGTCCATGCCGTGTGGGCGTACCGGGTGTTCCACAGGATGTGGCGCGAGCCTGGCCTGCGGCTGCCCGCGCGTCTACTGTCGCAGGCGACGCGGGCCGCCACCGGCATCGAGATCCACCCCGGGGCGCAGATCGGCCACCGGCTGTTCATCGACCACGGCATGGGCGTGGTCATCGGCGAGACCTCCGTGGTGGGCGACGACGTGGTGCTGTTCCACGGCGCGACGCTGGGCGGCAAGGCCATGCGCAAGGGCAAGCGACACCCGACCCTCGGCGACGGCGTGGTGGTCGGCGCGGGGGCCAAGATCTTGGGGCCGGTGTGGATCGGCGACGGCGCGCAGATCGGCGCGAACGCCGTGGTGCTCGACGACGTGCCCCCGGGCGCGGTCGCCGTCGGCGTCCCGGCGCAGGTGCGCACACGGCCGGTGGCCTCGCCCTCCGCGCATGAGGTCGACGCTCCCGCGATCTACATCTGAGCGGCGCGTCTAGGCGCGCCACTTGTTCTAGTTGTGCGCTAACAACTAGAGTGCACTCATGCTCTTCCGCGTCGACCCGTCGTCCCCGGAACCTCTCTTCGCCCAGATCGGCGACCAGGTCCGGGCTGGCATCGTGCGCGGCGAGCTCACCCCGGGCATGCGCCTGCCCTCTGCGCGCGACCTCGCCGCCTCGCTCGACATCAACCTGCACACGGTGCTCCGCGCCTACCAGGACCTGCGCGACGAGGGCGCGATCGAGCTGCGGCGCGGCCGCGGCGCCGTCGTCAGCGCCCACCCGGCGCAGGACTACCGGCCCCTGCACGAGGCCATCGAGACCGTCGTGAGGATCTCCCGCGAGCTCAGCCTCTCCCCCGAGACCACCACAGCACTGCTCCGAGAGGCCCTGCGATGAGCGCCCCCCACGCCCCCAACATGCCCACCGCCGAGGCGGGCGCGCGGCCTCCCGTGCCGCACAAGGCCCTGACCTCTGCCGTCGCGCTACTGGTCCCCGCGCTCGTGCTCGCGGCCACCGCCATCGTCGCGATGTCCTGGGCGACCGAGCTGCCCGATCCGGTGGCCTCCCACTTCGGGAGCGACGGGCCCGATGGCTTCAGCTCGCTGGCATCCTTCGTCTGGACGGGCGTGGGGATCGGCGCGTCCCTGGCGGTGCTCGGATGGTTCATCGCCGCCGTGCTCGGCCGCGCGGCCGCGGCACGCCGCACAGGGGTCGGCACCGCCGTCGGCGGCGCCCTCTTCCTCGCGATCTCGGTGTTGGGGACGCTCGACGCGCAACGCGGGCTCGCCGACGCCGCCCAGACGGGCGACATCAACGGGGTCGTGCTGCTCTGCCTCGTCGTCGGCGCAGTCGGCGGCGCACTGGCCGCCCTGCTCATCCCAGGCGACCGGCCCCAGCCCACCACGGACCCGGTGCCCTCGACAGCCGCACGGGTGCCGCTGGCGCCCCAGGAGCGCGCGACGTGGGTCCAACGGGTCACCGGCCGCTCGATGATCGCCGTCGCGGGGACGCTGGTAGTCGTGGCGGTGATCACCGCGAGGGTCGCAGACAGCCCTGTGGCGTTGGCGCCGCTCGCCGTGGTGCTGATCGTCCTGCTGGCGCATGTGCAGTTCACCGTGACGGTGGACAGCCGCGGGCTGCGGGTGCGCTCACTGCTGGGCTTCCCCCGGCTGACCGTCCCGGCGGACGAGGTGCTGCACGCCGAGGAGGTGTCAGTGTCACTGCTGCGGGAGTTCGGCGGCTGGGGCTACCGGGTCGGCGCGAGCGGCCGGGTCGGCATCGTGGTGCGCCAGGGCGCGGCGCTGCAGGTGACGCGCACCGGCGGGCGGGTCTACGTGGTCACCGTCGACGACGCTGCCACGGGCGCCGCCCTGCTGAACACCCTCACCGCGCGCACGCGCTGACATCGGCTGGCCGTCTAGCGGACAGACGGCCGCCCACCGTGCAGGATGGGGTCTCTCGACGACGAGATGAGGCTTGGCGATGCGACTCGGCTATCACACCGGCTACTGGTCCGCGGGCCCCCCGCCCGGCGCGCAGGAGGCGGTGATCGCCGCTGACCGGCTCGGGCTGGACTCGGTGTGGACGGCTGAGGCCTACGGCTCGGACGCGTTCACGCCGCTCGCCTGGTGGGGTTCGCACACGTCGCAGATCCGTCTGGGCACGGCGATCGCGCAGCTCTCCGCCCGCACCCCGACCGCCGCCGCGATGGCCGCCCTCACGCTCGACCACCTCTCCGGCGGGCGGTTCGCCCTCGGCCTCGGGGCGTCCGGCCCGCAGGTGGTGGAGGGCTGGTACGGCCAGCCGTATCCGCGCCCACTGGCCCGCACGCGCGAGTACGTCGCCATCGTGCGCGACGTCCTGGCCCGCGAGGCGCCCGTCACGCATGACGGCGACTTCTACCAGCTCCCCTATGTGGGCGGCGCCGGGCTGGGCAAGGCGCTGCGCTCCACGGTGCACCCATTGCGCGCCGACCTGCCGATCCTGCTGGCCGCGGAGGGCCCCAAGAACATCGCCCTCGCCGCGGAGATCTGTGACGGCTGGCTGCCGATGTTCTACTCCCCGCGGATGGACGCCACGTACCGCGAGCTGCTCGCGGACGGCTTCGCCAAACGACCCGCCGGGGCCAGCGCCGTCGAGGCCTTCGAGGTGACGGCCACCGTCCCCGTGGTGCTCGGCGAGAACGTGGAGAAGGCGGCCGACACCGTGCGGCCGTTCATCGCGCTGTACGCGGGCGGCATGGGGGCGAAGGGCGCCAACTTCCACCGCGACGTGCTGGACCGCCTCGGGTACGGCGAGGCCTGCGACGAGATCCAGGCGCACTACCTGGAGGGCCGGCGCGCGGAGGCCGCGGCGGCGGTGCCGCTCGAGCTGGTGCAGGACATCGCGCTCGTGGGGCCGCCGGAGGCGATCCGCGCGCAGCTGCCCGCATGGAAGGACACCGCGATCACGACGATGCTCGTGCAGACCGACCCGAGGATGCTGCCGGCGATCGCCGACCTGCTCGCCTGAGTCCCTCGGCCGCCGCGGGCGCCTGCTGTGCGGTGCGCCCGCGGCGGAGCCATGCCCGGGCGCCCGACTGTCGAGACGACTCGTTGCCTCACCACCCTCTGACCGCTACTCTCATCCCGTTCCCACCAGGTGAACACCGCGTCTCAGAGTATGGACGCACCTCACGAGCGGAGAGGCAGGCCGGCCGATGTCGCACCCGATGCCCGTCTCCCGCCACCGCCAGAGCCGCTGTCGGCCCCGCCGCTGCTGTTGTTGTCCGCAGCCGCACCGCCCCCGCGTCTGACGCCTCGACGCGCACCACGACCCCGGTCCCCCGCCGGGCTCGCGTGGGCCGGTGCACGACCTCGCCCGCAGCTGTGCGCGGCACCCGGCCCCGGTGAACCCGCCTGAGCCGACAGTGCCCGCCTGACCCCCCAGGACGGCCATGGCCATCACGACCACCAGCACGCGCTCGGCGCTCGACGTCGCCCTGAGCGGGGTGCGCCGCACCTTCACCACACCGACGGGCCCCCGCACCGTCCTCTCCGGCGTCGACCTGCGGCTGCGCGCCGGGGAGATCGTCGCGATCCTCGGGCCCTCGGGCTGCGGCAAGTCGACGCTCCTGCGCCAGGTGTCCGGCCTGGACACGCCCGACGCCGGCCAGATCCTCATCGACGGCGCCCCGGTCACCGGCATCGACCGGCGCACCGCCGTCGCCTTCCAGGAGCCGCGGCTGCTCCCTTGGCAGACCCTCAGCCAGAACGTCGCGCTCGGGCTCCCCCGCGGGACGCCGAAGCCAGAGGGCCGCCAGCGCGTGGCCGAGCTGCTCGAGCTGGTCGGCCTGACCGCGTCGGCCGGGCTGCGACCGCGCCAGGTGTCCGGCGGGATGGCGCAGCGCGCGTCGCTGGCCCGGGCCCTTGCCCGCAACCCCGGCGTGCTGCTGCTCGACGAGCCCTTCGGCGCCCTCGACGCGCTGACCCGCCTGAAGATGCAGGACCTGCTGCTCGACGTGCACGCCGCCGAGCCCACCACCGTGCTGCTGGTGACGCATGACGTGGAGGAGGCGCTCTACCTCGCCGACCGCGTGATCCTGCTGACCACCCTCGCCGCCGAGCACGCCGCGGACAGCTCGATCCAGTCCGTCATCGACGTCCCGGGCGCACGCCCCCGCGACCGCGCCGACGCGGCCCTCGCCGCGCTGCGCGCGAGCCTGCTCGAGGGACTCGGCGTCGACACCCACCACCGGCCCCAGCCGGACCCTGATCAGCCGTAAGGTCGTCGGCAGCGTCAGAGGTGTAGAAGAGGCAGCCCGGGAGAGACCATGCAGATCCGTACCGCCCTGTCGCTGACAGCGACGACGCTCGCCGCCGCCCTGCTGCTCAGCGGGTGCGTGAGCGGAGAGGGTGGCGTCACCGACAAGGCCCCCGAGCCCGACGCCACCGAGGTCGCCGCCGAGGGCTGGAGCGCCGACACGCTCACGCTCGACTTCGCGACGTACAACCCGCTGAGCCTGGTCATCAAGGACCAGGGCTGGCTCGAGGCCACGCTCGGCGACGACGTCACGGTCAACTGGGTGCAGTCGGCAGGCTCGAACAAGGCCAACGAGGCGCTCCGCGCGGGCGCCATCGACGTGGGCTCCACGGCCGGATCGGCCGCGCTGCTCGCCCGCTCGAACGGCTCGCCGATCGTCGCCATCGACATCTACTCCCAGCCGGAGTGGGCCGCGATCGTCGTCCCGCAGGGCTCGGACATCACGTCGGTGGCCGATCTCAAGGGCAAGTCCGTGGCCGCCACCAAGGGCACCGACCCGTACTTCTTCCTGCTGCAGGCGCTCGAGGAGGCCGGCGTCGGCCTCGACGAGGTCGAGGTGCAGAACCTGCAGCACGCCGACGGCAAGGCCGCGCTCGAGTCCGGCGCCGTCGCCGCGTGGTCGGGGCTCGACCCGCTGATGGCGGCCAGCGAGGCCACCGCCGGCTCGAAGCTCGTCTACCGGAACATCGACTTCAACACCTACGGGTTCCTCAACGCCACGGAGACCTTCCTGGAGAAGAGCCCCGACCTGGCCCAGCTCGTGGTGGACGCCTATGAGAAGGCGCGCGCCTGGGCCCAGGAGAACCCCGATGAGGTCGTCGCGATCCTCGCCGAGGTCGCGGGCATCGACCCGGCCGTCGCGAAGACGGTCATCACCGAGCGCACCAACCTCGCGGTCGACCCGGCCCCCGGCGAGGCGCAGCGCAAGGTGCTCGAGATCGTCGGCCCGATCTTCGTCGAGTCCGGCGACGTCGCCAGCCAGCAGCTCATCGATGACGCCCTGGCGAAGCTGCTCGACGACACGTACGTGAAGAAGGCCGACCCCGCGAACGTCACGGGCTGACGCACCACAGCCCCTGGCCCGGCCCGCGCGGCCGGGCCAGGGGCGCCACCGTCGCCTCCCCCGCGGCGGAACCGCACCACGCACACCTCAGGAGCACTCATGTCCGTCCCCGTCGGGATCCCCGGCGTCGGCCCGGTCACGGACGACACCGGCCGGACGCTGCCCGCCGTGCGCGCGTTCAACCCGTTCGACACCGCGGGCCGTGAGCCCTCCGGCCCGCGCCGGTCGGATGACGCGCCGTCGGGCGGGCGGCGCCGTGTCCTCACCAGCCGCCGTGCGGTGCGGGCCGGGGCGGGCCTGGTGCTCCCCCTGCTCCTGCTGGCGCTGTGGCAGTGGACCACCACCAGCGGCCGGGTGGCCGCGCACCTGCTCCCGTCGCCTGAGTCGGTCTGGCTCGCCGCGATCGACCTGGCCGAGCGCGGGCTGCTCGGCCAGTACGTGGCGATCTCGACGCAGCGCGTGCTCATCGGCTTCATCGTCGGCTCGCTCCTCGGGCTCGCGGTGGGCGCGCTGGTCGGGCTGTCCCGGGTCAGCGACGTGCTGCTGGCCCCGACGCTTGGCGCGGTGCGCGCGATCCCGTCGCTCGCCTGGGTGCCGCTGCTGCTGCTGTGGGTCGGCATCAACGAGGACTCCAAGCTCATCCTCATCGCGATCGGCTCGTTCTTCCCCGTCTACACCACCGTCGCGGGCGCGCTGCGGCATGTGGACCCGCACCTCGTCGAAGCCGGCCGCGCGTACGGGCTCACCGGCGCGCGCCTGCTCGCCCGCGTCCAGCTCCCCGCCGTGGTGCCCACCGTCATCTCCGGGCTGCGCCTCGCCCTCGCGCAGTCGTGGCTGTTCCTGGTGGCCGCGGAGCTGCTGAACTCCTCGATGGGCCTCGGGTTCCTGCTGCTCGACTCCAGCCAGAACGGCCGCGTCGACCGGACGATCCTCGCGATCGTGCTGCTTGCCGTCATCGGCAAGCTCACCGACTCGCTGATCGGTGTCGCCGAGAAGTCGCTGCTGCGGAGGTGGGCGTGAGCACCGACGTGGGCAACCCGACGATCTCCGCGCTGCAGATCGAGGACCGCACGTTCCCGGCGCCCGCCGAGTTCGCCGCGCAGGCCAACATCGGCCCGGCCGAGCACGCCCGGCTCCTGGCGGCGGCCGCCGCCGACCCGATCGCCTTCTGGGAGGACGCCGCACGCCGGCTCCAGTGGGACACCCCCTGGCACACCGCGCACACCTGGTCCCCCGCGGTTCCCGTCCCCGGCGGCGAGCTCGACGAGCTGACCGTGCCGCAGGCGCAGTGGTTCGTGGGCGGGCGGCTCAACGCGGCCGTGAACTGCGTGGACCGACACGTCGACGCGGGGCGCGGCGACAAGGTCGCGCTGCACGTCGAGGGCGAGCGCGGCGACCGCCGCTCCATCACCTACGCCCAGCTCCAGCGCGAGGTCGCGCAGGCCGCGCACGCGCTCACCGCGCTCGGCGTCGGCAAGGGCGACCGGGTAGTCGTCTACCTTCCGGTGATCGCCGAGACGGTGGTCGTCACCCTGGCCATCGCCCGGATAGGCGCGGTGCACTCACTGGTCTTCGGCGGGTTCTCCGCGGAGGCCGTGCGGTTCCGGGTGCAGGACACCGGCGCCAAGGTGCTGGTCACCAGCGACGGGCAGTTCCGGCGCGGCCAGGCCGTCGAGGTGAAGTCCGCCGCCGATGCCGCGGTCGAGGGCATCGACCACGTCGAGCACGTGCTCGTGGTGCGGCGCACCGGCCAGGACGTCGCGTGGACGCCGGGCCGGGACGTATGGTGGCACGACGCCATCGCCGACGTGCCCGACGTGCACGAGGCCGAGTCCTTCGACTCCGAGACCCCGCTGTTCATCATCTACACCTCGGGCACCACCGGGAAGCCGAAGGGCCTGGTGCACACCACCGGCGGCTACCTCACGCACGCCGCCTGGGCGCACTGGGCCCACTTCGACGCCAAGCCCGACGACGTGCACTGGTGCACCGCCGACCTGGCCTGGGTCACCGCGCACACCTACGAGATCTACGGCCCGCTGGCCAACGGGCTCACGCAGGTCATCTACGAGGGCACGCCCGACACCCCGCACCGCGAGCGTCACCTCGAGGTCATCGAGCGCTACGGCGTCACGACGTACTACACGGCCCCCACGCTGCTGCGCACGCTGATGACGTGGTTCCCGGACGGCCTGCCGGGCACGTACGACCTGTCGAGCATCCGTCTGCTCGGCACCGTCGGCGAGGCCATCAACCCCGAGGCGTGGGTGTGGTTCCACGAGCAGGTCGGCGGTGGCCGCGCGCCGATCGTCGACACCTGGTGGCAGTCCGAGACGGGCGCGGCGATGATCGCGCCGCTGCCCGGCTCGACGACCCTCAAGCCGGGCTCGGCGACGCGCCCGCTGCCGGGGATCTCCGCGAAGGTGGTGGACGACCGGGGCGAGCCGGTGCCGTTCGGCTCGGGCGGCTACCTGGTCGTGGACCGCCCATGGCCCGGCATGGCCCGCACGGTCTGGGGCGACGAGCAGCGCTACCTCGACGCGTACTGGCGCCGTTTCGCAGGCCGGGGCGTCGACGGCCAGGGGTACTTCCTGGCGGGTGACGGCGCGTCGTGGGACGCGGATGGCGACATCTGGCTGCTCGGCCGCATCGACGACGTGGTCAACGTCTCCGGCCACCGGCTGTCCACCATCGAGATCGAGTCGGCGCTGGTGGCGCACGCGTCGGTGGGCGAGGCCGGGGTGGCCGGGGTGCGGGACGCGGTGACCGGCCAGGCCGTCGCGGCCTTCGTCATCCCGACGCAGGCTCCCGCGCGCCATGCGGACGGCACGCTGGACACGGCCGCCTGGCACGCCGCCACGGCCGCGCTGCGCGAGGACCTGCGCGCCCACGTCGGGCGGGCCATCGGGCCGGTGACCAAGCCCCGCGACGTGCTGCTCGTCCCCGACCTGCCCAAGACCCGATCGGGCAAGATCATGCGCCGCCTGCTGGCCCAGCTCCTCGACGAGGACCCGCTCGGCGACGTGACGTCGCTGCAGAACCCCTGGGCCGTGGACGACATCGCCGAGCTGCTCGCGAGCCGGCCCACCACACTTGAGTGAGATCGACCAAGGAGGCAAGTCAATGACCGACCGACGCTGGGGATTCCGCACGCGGGCCCTGCACGCAGGGGGGATCCCCGACGCCGCCACCGGCGCACGCGCCGTCCCCATCTACCAGACGACCTCATTCGTCTTCCAGGACACGGACGACGCCGCGAACCTGTTCGCGCTGCAGAAGTACGGGAACATCTACTCCCGCATCGGCAACCCCACGGTCGCGGCCCTGGAGGAGCGGATCGCGTCGCTCGAGGGCGGCATCGGCGCGGTGGCCACTGCCTCGGGCATGGCGGCGGAGTTCATCACGTTCGCCGCGCTCGTGGGCGCCGGCGACCACGTGGTCGCGTCCGCGCAGCTCTACGGCGGCACTGTCACCCAGCTCGACGTGACCCTGCGCCGGTTCGGCGTGGAGACCACCTTCGTCGCGGGCACCGACCCGGCGGACTACGCCGCGGCCATCCGGCCGGAGACCAAGGTCGTCTACACCGAGGTCGTCGCGAACCCGTCCGGGGAGGTCGCCGACCTCGAGGGCCTCGCCGAGGTGGCCCACGCCGCGGGCGTCCCGCTGGTGGTGGACGCCACGCTGTCGACGCCGTACCTCATCCGGCCCATCGAGCACGGCGCGGACATCGTCATCCACTCCGCCACCAAGTTCCTGGGCGGCCACGGCACCACGCTGGGCGGCGTCGTCGTCGAGTCGGGCCGGTTCAACTGGGGCAACGGCAAGTTCCCGCAGATGACCGAGCCCGTCCCGTCCTACGGCGGGGTGAGCTGGTGGGAGAACTTCGGCGAGTACGGGTTCCTCACCAAGCTGCGCAGCGAGCAGCTCCGCGACATCGGCCCGGCGCTGTCGGCGCAGTCGGCGTTCCAGCTGCTGCAGGGCGTGGAGACCCTCCCCCAGCGGCTCGACGCCCACCTGGCGAACGCGCGCGCTGTGGCCGAGTGGCTCGAGGCAGACGACCGTGTCGCCTCCGTCGCATGGGCCGGGCTGCCCAGCCACCCGCACTATGAGCGGGCCCTGCGGTACCTGCCCGCTGGGCCGGGCGCGGTGTTCGCGTTCCGTCTGGCGGCCACGTCCGATCGCACCGGGCGCGACGTGGGCCGCAGGTTCATCGAGTCGCTGCAGCTCGCCAGCCACCTCGCGAACGTGGGCGACTCTCGCACGTTGGTGATCCACCCGGCGTCCACCACCCACCAGCAGCTCAGCCCCGAGCAGCTGCTCACCGCGGGCGTCCCCGAGGACCTGGTGCGGATCAGCGTGGGACTGGAGGACGTCGAGGACATCCTCTGGGACCTGGACCAGGCCCTGGCGGCCGCGATCGAGCCGGTCGCCGAGCCCGCGCCCGTGTCCGCGTCTGAGTCCACGCCCGAGTCCGCATCCGGGGATGTCGTGGAGGTGGCCCGATGACCGCCGCCCGCACCTGGACCGGCCCCAGCGCCCCCGAGCGGCTCTCGCTGCTGCGCGCGACGCGCTCGGTGGCCATCGTCGGAGCCTCGAACAACCCGTCCCGCGCGAGCTACTTCGTGGCGACGTACCTGCTCTCGAGCTCGCCGTACGAGGTGTACTTCGTCAACCCCCGCGCCACCGAGATCCTCGGCCGGCCGGTGTACCCGTCGCTCGCGGCACTGCCCGTCGTCCCGGACCTGGTGGACGTGTTCCGCCGCCACGACGACCTGCCCACGGTCCTCGAGGAGACTGTCGCGGTGGGCGCCAAGGCGCTGTGGCTGCAGCTCGGGTCCTGGCATGAGGAGGTCGCCCGCGACGGCGAGGAGGCCGGGCTGCGGGTCGTGATGGACCGCTGCCTGAAGATCGAGCACGCGCGGTTCCACGGCGGGCTGCACCTGGCCGGATTCGACACCGGTGTGATCAGCTCACGGCGCTCGCTCGGCTGAGCCCGGCGCGATCTACGCGCTCGGCGGGTCGCCGGGGACCCAGACGGCCCGCCGCAGCGCGACGCGCTCGCCATCGGCGGTGAGCGGCGTCCCCTCGTGCGCGTACCGGGGCAGGGCGCGCCCCGGCGAGTGCGGGCGGCCGCTCGCGTTGACCACCCGCCACCACGGCACGTCCCCACCGGCGCGGGCCAGCACCGTGCCGACTTGGCGGGGGCCGCCGCGCGGCGTGCCACCCTCCGAGACGAAGAGCTCGGACACGGCCTCAGCCACCGTGCCGTATGTCATGACCCTGCCCGGGGGGATGAGCTCGACCAGGTCGAGCACCGCCTCGGTGTACTCCTCGTCCATGCGGACCTCCCTCGCGGGCCGGGTCGGGGCAGTAGGAATGCCGCCGCCGATGCGTCGAGCAGGCTAGCTCGGGTCGCGGTGCACCAGCACGAGGGCCCGGTCGTCGCCCTCGCCGGTGCGCACCCCGTCGAGCACCGCCTCGGCTCCGCCGCGCCTCGTCGCGACGAGCCGCTCGGCGGCCCCCATCAGCCGGTCGATCCCCATCGACACGTCATGCCCTGGCGCCTCGATGAGGCCGTCGGTGTACAGCATGAGCGAGTCACCGGGCGCCAGCCTCCCGGCCACGGGCTCGCAACGGAGCTGACGCACGATGCCGAGCGCCGGCGCACCGATGCTGTTGACGATCTCGAGCCGGCCCGAGCCCGCATGGAGCTGGACGGCTGGCGGGTGCCCGGCGGAGGCGACCCAGAACTCGCCGGTGCGCAGGTCGACGGTGAGGTGGATCGCCGTGGCGAACCCCTCGTCCCAGTCCTGCGCCAGCAGGTAGTCGTTGGCGGCGGGCAGGAACTCCTCGGGCGGCATGGCGCCCAGCAGGCCGCCGAAGGCCCCGGACAGCAGCAGCGACCGCACCCCCGCGGCCTGGCCCTTGCCGGACACGTCCACCACAGCGATCTCGAGCAGCGTCTCGTCTTTGGCGGTGCTGGCCACGATGAAGTCGCCGGAGAACGCCTCGGCGTTGGCGGCCCGCAGCGCGCTGTCCACCCGCCAGGAGTGCGGCAGCCGTGGGATGCGCCCATGCGCGGCGAGCCGGTCGCGCAGGTCGACGAGCATCAACCCGCCCGGCGCGCCCTGCAGGCCCAGGCGCTCACGCTGGAAGGCGAAGGCCAGCAGCGCCACCACGGAGATGCCCTGCACGAGCATCTCGCCGGGGCTGAACGACCCGTTCCGGCCGATCGCCATGGCCAGGGTCTCGACGACGATCACGGCGCACAGCACCACCATGCCGCGCAGCCGCAGCAGGAACGCCCCGAGGAGCTGCACCAAGATGAGCACCGACACCGGCGCCCAGTCCCACGGCGCGACGATCGCGGCAGACGCCACCACCGTCAGCAGCACGAGCCCCCACGTCAGCGCCTTCTGCGACATCGGCAGGCCGCGGCGGAGCCACCCGGCGGGCGACGGCACGCGCGCGCGCAACTCCTCGACCCAGCGACTGCCCACCCGGGGAGAATAGTCGCCCTGCCTACGCCGACGTTGCGCTGACCAGGGAAAACTGGTGGCTCGCCGACGTGAGGCGCGACACTATGGCGTCATGACCCCTGTGCTTCCCGACGGCTACCGCCTGATCCGTGTCCCCCTGAGCCGCAGCGAGGAGTTCCGCGAGGTCGACCATCTCGCGTTCGGCTACGAGCCCGATCCGGAGACCGTCGCGCAGGTGCCCGACTACTTGGAGTGGGACCGCACCTCTGCCGTCGAGGCGCCCGACGGCAGCCTGGCGGCCGTCCACGCGTCCTACGACTTCACGCTGCCGGTGCCCGGCGCCGAGCCCGTCGAGTGCGCGGGCCTGACGTGGGTCGGCACCCGCCCGGACCAGCGGCGCCAGGGCCTGCTCTCGGCGATGATCGCGGACCACTTCGCGCACTGCCAGGAGCGCGGCGAGCCCGTGTCGGCGCTGTACGCGGCGGAGTCCGCCATCTACGGGCGCTTCGGCTACGGCTCCGCGGCCGACGACCTTCGAGTGACGATCCCGCGCGGTATCGCGCTGCGTGACGTGCCCGGCTCGTCCGACCTGGCGCTCCGCTTCGCGAAGCTCGACGCCGCGGCGCATGGCGGGCTCGTCGAGCAGGTCCATGCCGCGGCCGGCGTGGGGCGACCGGGCTGGATCGGCCGGAGCACCGACGCGCTGCGGGCCAGCGCGCTGGCCGACCCGCCGGCTTGGCGGCAGGGCGGTGAGCCGCTGAGGATCGCGAGCGTGCACGGCCCCGACGGGGAGCCCCGCGCGTATGCGCTGCTGCGCCGCAAGGAGGAATGGGTCGACAACGTCGCCAAGACGAAGGTGCTGGTGCGGGAGTCGGCGGCCGTCGACGCGGCCGCGGCGCATCGGCTGTGGTCGTTCCTCCTCGACATGGACCTCACCGCGTCGGTGCAGAGCGGCCCACTTCCCGTCGACGACCGCATCAGGGAGATCCTCGTCGACCCGCGCCTCGCCACCGCGAAGATCACCGACAACGTGTGGGTGCGGCTGGTCGACGTCCCCGCCGCGCTCACCGCGCGCCGCTACTCCGGGCCGCTCGACGTGGTGCTGGAGGTCACCGACGCGCGGCTGCCCGCGAACGCCGGGCGTTGGCGGCTGGCCACCGGCCCCGTCGGGGCGGACGGCGCGTATGACGTGCAGGTGACGCGCACCGAGGACGACGCCGATGTGGCGCTGGACGTCCGGGAGCTCGGCGCGGCCTACCTCGGCGGGCGCTCGCTGGCGGCGGCCGGCCATGCCGGGCTCGTCGAGGAGCGCCGGGCGGGGAGCCTGCACGCGACCAGCACCGCGTTCGCATGGCCGCTGGCGCCGGTGTGCTCCTGGATGTTCTAGCCGCAGCGTTCTAGCCACAGCGTTCTAGCCGCAGCGCGCCACGGGGCGCCCCGGGTGGTCGACCGACCCCTGGGGCGCCCCGTGGCGTGTCCGGACCTGGGACGCGTCAGCCGCGGCTGTGCGCCTCCACGTAGGCGGAGATCATCTCGATGCGCCGCGAGTGGCGGACGTCGCCGCTGAACGGCTCGGCGATGAAGGCGTCGACGATGGCCAGCGCCTCGTCGATGGTGTGCTGCCGCGCGCCGAGGGCCACCACGTTCGCGTCGTTGTGCGCGCGGGCCAGCTGGGCGATCTCCGGCTTCCACGCGAGCGCGGCACGGATGCCCGGCACCTTGTTGGCGGCGATCTGCTCGCCGTTGCCCGACCCGCCCAGCACGATGCCCAGGCTCTCCGGCTCGGCGGCGACGGCCTCGCCCGCCGCGAAGCAGAACGGCGGGTAGGCGTCCAGCGCGTCGTACTCGAAGGCGCCGTGGTCCACGACGTCGTGTCCTGCGGACTGGAGGTGGTCGACGAGGGCGGCCTTGAGCTCGTAGCCGGCGTGGTCTGTGGCAACGTGAATGCGCATATGAACATCCTGCCTCAGTTCGAGGTGTTCTAGCCTGCACCTATGACCCACAGCGGAATCGACCTCACCGCCCTCGACCCTGCGGCCCGGCCGCAGGACGACCTCTTCGGACACGTCAACGGGCGGTGGCTCGCCTCACACCAGATCCCCGCCGACCGGGCCTCGGACGGCGCGTTCCGCGCGTTGCACGACAGCGCCGAGGAGCAGGTGCGGGACATCATCACCGATGCCGCGCAGCAGGCCGCCGACGGGGCGCAGGCGCCCGAGGACATCCAGGCCAAGATCGGCGCGCTGTACGCCAGCTTCATGGACGAGGACGCGGTGGAGGCCGCCGGCACGCAGCCGCTGCGCCCCGACCTCGAGCTCATCGAGCAGGCCGGCGACCAGGCCGCGCTCACCGAGGCGCTCGGCGTGCTGCAGCGCACCGGCGCCGCGGGCGCCGTCGGGTTCTGGGTCGACAACGACGCCAAGGACCCGACGCGCTACATCGTGTACCTCGCCCAGTCCGGCCTGGGGCTGCCCGACGAGTCGTACTACCGCGACGCGCAGTACGCGACGGTGCTGGCCGCCTACCGCCCGCATGTGGCGCGCATGCTGCTGCTCGGCGGCGTCGCGGCAGACCAGGACCAGGCGGACGAGCTCGCCGGGCGTGTGGTGTCCCTCGAGGCGCGGCTCGCGCAGGGGCACTGGGACGTGGTCAAGGACCGTGACGCGGAGCTGACGTACAACCCGATGACGCTCGCCCAGCTCGCCGAGCAGGCGCCCGGCTTCGACTGGGCCGCGTGGGCCCGGGCGCTCGGCGCCCCCGAGGGCTCCCTTGACGACCTGGTCATGCAGGAGCCGTCGTACGCGCAGGCCTTCGCGACGCTCTGGTCGGAGCTGCCGATCGAGGACTGGAAGGCGTGGATGGCTTACCACGCGGTCAGCTCGCGGGCGCCGTACCTCACGCGCGAGATCGTGCAGGCGAACTTCGACTTCTACGGCCGCACCCTCACCGGCGCCCAGGAGCTCCGGGACCGGTGGAAGCGCGGGGTCAGTCTGGTGCAGGGCGTGCTCGGCGAGGCCGTCGGCGAGGTGTACGTCGAGCGGCACTTCCCGCCGTCGCACAAGGAGCGGATGAACGAGCTCGTCGCGAACCTCGTCGAGGCGTACCGCGAGTCCATCAGCGCGCTCGACTGGATGAGCGAGGAGACGCGCGCCAAGGCGCTGGCCAAGCTCGACTCCTTCACCCCGAAGATCGGCTACCCGGTGAAGTGGCGCGACTACTCGGCGCTGGAGGTGCGGCCCGACGACCTGGTCGGCAACGTGCGCCGCGCGTCGGCGTTCGAGCAGGACCGCGAGCTGAACAAGATCGGCAAGCCGATCGACCGCGACGAGTGGTTCATGACCCCGCAGACGGTCAACGCCTACTACAACCCCGGGATGAACGAGATCGTCTTCCCCGCGGCGATCCTGCAGCCCCCGTTCTTCGACGCGGAGGCGGACGACGCCGTCAACTACGGCGGCATCGGCGCCGTGATCGGCCACGAGATCGGCCACGGCTTCGACGACCAGGGCTCGAAGTACGACGGCGACGGCCGGCTCGAGGACTGGTGGACCGAGGAGGACCGCGCGGAGTTCGACAAGCGCACCAAGGCGTTGGTCGACCAGTACTCGGCGTACTCCCCCAGGCAGCTCGACGGGTCGCACCACGTGAACGGCGAGCTGACCATCGGCGAGAACATCGGCGACCTGGGCGGCCTGTCGATCGCGCTGAAGGCCTACCGCATCGCGCTGGGCCGCCCGCTCGACGAGGCGCCCGTGATCGACGGGCTCACGGGCGTGCAGCGGGTCATGCTCAGCTTCGCGCAGACCTGGCAGGGCAAGTACCGCGACGAGGAGCTCATCCGCCGCCTCGCGACGGACCCGCACTCCCCCGACGAGTTCCGCACCAACGGCGTGGTGCGCAACGTGGACGAGTTCTACGAGGCGTTCGACGTCCAGCCCGAGGACGCGCTGTACCTGGCGCCCGAGGAGCGCGTGCGGATCTGGTGACCACGCGCACGAGATGAGAAGAGGGCCCCGCCGCGCGGCTGGGGCCCTCTTCTCATCTCGTGCCGCCTGCGGTCAGGGGACCTTGACGAAGGCCGACCGGGCCAGGCGGAAGCCCTCGCCGGACGCGCCGACGCACGTCACACCGTCGGTGGCGCTCGTGCACGTGTACGCGCCGACCGTCTCCACGCTGCCGTACTCCAACTCGGCGCCGGCGTTCGCCGCGGACCTGTCGGGCGACTCGGCGCACGGCTCGCTGACCCCGGTCGCGTCCACCACGAAGACCTGCTCCTGCGCGTCAGAGCACTCCGCCGTCGGGGCGAAGCCCGCGCTGGCGATCGAGCAGGTCACGCCGTCGACAGTCATGTCGCAGGCGATGTTGCCGCTGGGCAGCGTGAACGACACCGGCTCCGCCTCGACGGCGTCCGCGTTGGGCTCCGGCGCCACCTGGCCCACGGAGGTCGCCGACTCGTTGGCCTGCGGCTTCTCGTCATCGGAGCCCCCGAGGCCGACCACCAGCAAGACGAGGAACGTCGCCACGAGGATCACGTCGATGCCGAGGAAGACCTTCATCCCCGTGCTCAACCTCATGCCGGTGTCGGCCATCCGATGCACACCCCTCAACTCCTGCGGCGCCATTCGGCGCCTGCGCGGCGAACAGCATCACACAGCGGCGGGGGCGCGACCAGCCGTTCCGCGCGCCTCTGGGCCGCCGGGCGTCAGTCGAAGCGTGGGCCCTCGGTGCGGCTGCGCTTGAGCTCGTAGAACCCGGGCACGCTTGTGATCAGCGCGAACCCGTCGAACAGCCGCCCGGCGTCCTCGCCGCGCGGGATGGGCGTCAGGACGGGGCCGAAGAACGCCGTGCCGTTGAACGCCACCACCGGGGTGCCGACCTCGTCGCCGACCAGGGCGATGGCCCGCGAGTGGGACGCACGCAGCTGGGCGTCCCACTCGTCAGAGTGGGCGGCGTCGGCGAGCTCCGGCGGGAGCCCGGCCTCGGCCAGCGACTCCGCGATGATCGCGGCGGTGTCAGTGCGTCCGCCGGGGTGCCGACGTGTGCCCATCGCGTCGTACAGCGCCTTGATGTGCTTCTCGCCGTGCAGGTGGGCGGCGGCTGTGATGACCCGCACCGGGCCCCAGGCGCCGTCCAGCATCCGCCGGTACTCCTCGGGCAGGTCACGGCCCTCGTTGAGCACCGCGAGGCTCATCACGTGCCAGTGGACGTCCACGTCCCGGACCTTCTCGACCTCCTCGACCCAGCGGGAGGTCATCCACGCCCACGGGCACGCCGGGTCGAACCACATGTCGATACGCCCGCGGCTCTGTCCCGGGGCGGTGCGGGAAGAGTCGGTCGGGATGGCCGATGGTGGCGTCTGCGGCAGCTCAGGCACAGGTGTCTCCTCGTCGTCGTGGGTCACTGGCCCCAACCTTTGCCGACCGGCGCGCATTCCGCTGGGCCCTGATCGGCCTCAACTGCCCTCCACCGGCAGCCAGAGCTCGACGGTGGCGGTGCTGAAGTCGTCGGCGCGGTCGATCACCGCGACCACCTCGGGACCGGGGCGCAGCCGCCACGGGTTCGACGGGAACCACTCGGTCGCGGTCGCGGCCCACACGTCCTGCAGCGCATCCGGGTAGGGGCCCGCCGCGCGGAAGACTGCCCACGAGCCAGCCGCCACGGGGATGACATCAAGGTCGTCGGGAACCTGTGCCCCGTCCCTGACCGCCACGCCGTGCAGGTACGTCAGCTCCGTGCCCTCCCGGCGGTCCGGGTCGATGTCGGCGCTCACGGCGAGCAGCCCGTGCGGCTCGGCGTCGCCCACGGCCTTCAGCCGCACATGCTCCTGCGGGGCCAGAGACGCGACGTGCTGCTGGATGGCGGGGTTCGCGCCGCGGTGCACGAGCGGGACGCGTGTGGCGTGCCCTACGAGACGGAAGGCGGGGCGGGAGACGATGCGGACGTCCATCGGACATGCTCCTTCGACGGTGAGGCGGAACCTGAGGCATGGCTGGGCGCGGAAGGGGCCACCGTCACGCCGGGCCCGGCCTGGGCTGAGGCCGTGCACGGACTCGAACGCCCGGCCGAAAGCCTCTGCCGAGCCGTAGCCGTAACGCACGGCGATGCCCAGCAGGTCTCCAGACCCGGTGACGACCTCGGCCGCGGCAACAGTCATCCGCCTGCGGCGCACGTACTCCGACAGCGGCATCCCGGCCAGTGCGGAGAACATGCGACGCAGATGGTGCTCGGTCGTGCCGAGCTTGGCGGCGAGACGCACGACGTCGAGGTCCTCGGTGAGGCTCTCCTCCACGAGGTCCACGAGCCGGTTGAGCCAGGCGATCACGGTGCTCCCTTCCGCTGACGACTCTGGCGTCCCACACGCGGCAGAACCCGATCATCGCGGTCCGTTGCGATCAGGGCGACGTCCGCGGGCTACGACGACCACCTGGTCGAGGTGGAGGCCATCGCGATCCGTCCGCGGCCCATCACGACCTGACCTCGACAGGGGTGGCGGCGACGGCCGTTTGGGGCCGGGTGACCGGTGCAGAGTCGCCAACCCCTCACTTCCCCAGGTAGTCGGTCGATCGCAGGGGCATGGTCCTCCTCCCCGCTGTACGGCCCGTGGAGAGGCCAGTCGGAGCCTCGCGTCGAGCCACACGCCTCAGGAGGACAGCCGACCGCCCCCCTGGCCAGTGGTCCCGGAAGCGGGTGAGCCGCCTGGTGCGGCGTGCGCTGCTCGGATCGGCCGCGGCCCTCGTCCTGACCCTCGTGTGGGTGGGCGTCCGGGGCGCCCTGGCGGTCAGTGCCGTCATGGACGCCGCGCCGGCGATCGCAGACGTGGCCACCACCCTCTCCGACGGACCCACACCCCAGGTGCTGGAGAGCGTCGATGACGTGCGCGCGGCCGTCGACCGAGCGCGCGCGCACGTGGGCGACCCGGTGTGGACCGCCGCGCAGCACCTGCCCGTCATCGGCGAACGCCTGGAGTCGATCCGAGCGGCCGTCACGGCGGCCGACATCTTGTCCGACGACGCGCTCGGGCCGGTCGTCGCCCTGTCTCAGTTCGTGTCCTTCGGACCGTTCGACGAGGACGGCGAGGGCTTCACCAGCCTGGTCGAGGCTGGAGAGCTCGACGACGACCTGACACACATCGCCGACGCCGTCCTGCGCGCGCATGCGGAGCTGGACGGGATCAGCACAGACTTGTTCGTCCCGATCGCCTCCGACCCGTTCGCCGAGGCGGTCGCCCACATGGAGGACGCCGCCGATGTCGCGTCCGTCCTGAGCCCAGCCGTGCAGGCGATGCTCGTCCTCAACGGATACGGCCGGGACACGGCGACCCTCGTGGTGTTCCTCGACGACAGGTCGGCACGCCCGCTCGGCGGGACTGTCGAGCGGATCATGGAGGTCCACGCCACGAACGGCCGGGTCACCAGCGTCGAGGCGGTCGACGCCACGGCCGTCATGGCCGCGGCGAACGCGTCCGAGGCGATGACGACAGCCGCGGCAGGAGCTCAGGCGCCGCTGCTCACCGATCGCCCATCGGACGTCGCACAGCTCGCGACGACTGCCGACGCGGCCGCGGCGCTGCGCGCCGGCGTCGCGGCCGCACTCGGGCGGGACGCCGGGGCGGTGGTCTTCCTGACGAGCACCGGTGTCGACGCGCTGGCACAAGCCCAGCCGCAGGCCGTCGCCGAGGAGCCCGACGCCCCGGCAGCCCCCGGGCTGACGGCCGCACTGACCGCCGCGGCGCCCGAGGCTCGCGCCGAGCTGATCGACGCCGCGGCGGCGTCCTCCGTGGTGGACGTCCTGGGCCTCACCGCGCGGGCGGACCTGCTGGCGCTCGCGGTGCGCGACGCCGTCGTCGGCGGTGGCCTGCGGCTCTGGTTCGCCGCCTCCGACGTGCAGGCGCCGCTGGCAGCGAGCAGAGGCGGGGGTGGGCTGCCCGCCACGACCTCGCAAGGCACACCGGTGACCGTCACGGCAGACTCGGGCGGCAGCCCGTCGACGCCCACCGTCGGGACAGTGAGCCAGGCGTCCGGGACGTGCGGCGCGCCGTGGTCGAAGCGCCCTGAGTCCGAGGTCCGGGTCGAGCTCGTGCCATCGGCCCCGGGCACGGACCCGGCGCCGGCCGTGGCGCCACGCATCCTCGTCGGGATGCCGCGGGACGCCCGCGTGAGCGGGATCACCGACGCGCGGGGCTCGACGCTGGCCTCGCGCGTGCTGGACCTCGATAGTCAGCGCGTGCTGCTGGTCGAGACTGCCCAGCCGGGCGCCGGGCCCGCGGGTGTCACAGAGCTCCGCGTCCGCGTGGCTGGGCGCGCCGGGCAGGCGCCCCGCCTCGATGTCGTCGTGCGCGGCGGTGCGCCGGCGCCGGACCAAGGGACGTTCAGCTGCTCCTGACGCGGTGACGACCGCCCGTCACCACGGCCGGCTCACCGTGGGGCCGCCGGCGCCGGCGGCCCCCGCGCCGCCACCCTTCGCGCGGGCCTCCTGCTGCTTGGCCTGGGCCTCGACCTGCCGCTCCTCGAACTCCGCCTCGCGCTCGGAGTCCGCCGGTGGGGCGGGATCCGGCGACTCGGCCTCGCCTTCGTCACCCTGTCCCTGGGCGGCCTGGTCCTGCTCGGCGGCCTGAGCCTTCTGGTCGGCACGTGCGGCGGCGTCGCCCAGGTCGTCAGCGGCAGTCCGCGCCGGCTCGCCCTGGTCCTGGTCCTGGTCCTGCGCCGATTCGCCTCCCGCGTCGCCTCGCGCCTCGGCGACGCTGGGCAGCTCGGCGCACCCCGGCGGGGCCGCGGCGGCGACCTTCTGCGCGTCGCGGTACAGGCGCGCGGCTCGCGCGGGCTCGTCCTGTGCTGCGTCGCCGGACGCCTCGAGCACCACAGCGAGGTTGAGCCGCACCTCGCACTGCGCGTCCGGTGGCGCGGCCGCGAGCGCCGTCCGCAGGAGCGCGGCGGCCTCGTCGAGGTCGGCCGGGGTCTGCGCGCGCGCGGCCGCCACCGTGCCCGCGTCGAATGACGCGGTGAATGGGCGCACCACGTTCACGAACCCGAGCGTGTCCGCCGCGCGCGCGGCGACGTCGAGGTTGCCGACGACGAACGCGTCGGCGGCGATCTGCGCCGCACCCGACATGGCGAGGAGCTTGACCCCGCCGAGCGCCCCGAGGACGACGAGGGGCGCGGTCCAGCGCATGAGCTGGCGGCGGCGCACGCGGTCCCGCGGGGACGGCGACGGTGTGGTGGTCATCGCGGCCTCCGAGGCAGCCCGGACCGGCCGAGGGCGACCACGGTCCCGAAGAGCTCGCCGAGCAACAGCACGGTGAGGACGATCGCGCCGATCCAGGTGTGCTCGCTGCTGCCGGCGGGGACGGCGCCGACGAGCCCGGCGGGGAGGTCGGCGGCGTTCGCGACGACGGTGCGCACCGTCGGAGCGGGGATCGTCGGTGTGGGTGAGTCGTCGCGGTGCGCATACGGCAGCCCCAGCTGCCCGGCGAGCCGCGTGAGCGCGGCCTCGTCGGCACGGCTCAGCGCGGGCTGCCCGGTGGCCGGGTCGAGGACGAGCTCGCCCCCCGCGGAGCGGTCCGAGACCTGCCGCGCCGGGATCGTCGCGCCCGCCGCCGTGCCGTAGCCCAGCACGAGCCCGCCTTGCACCAACGGCGCCACGGGACCGAAGGACACGGGATCGTCGTCTGCCGTCTGCTCGCCGTCGCCCAGGTAGACCACGACTGTGGCCCGGTCAGGGTAGGCGTCGGCGACATTGGCCAGGGTCCGCGAGAGCAGTGTCGCTGCCACCGTGACGCTCGAGCCTGTGGACGCGTCGGCGACCTCCGGGCGCAGCAGCGCTGCTGCGCGGGCCACGGCGCCGGTGTCGGTGGTCAGCGGGACCACCGTGCGCGCTTCCCGATCGAAGGTCAGGAGCGAGGCGCGCGCGCCGGTCGCGCCGATCTCGTCCACCATCGCCACGATGTCGGTCCTGGCCTGGTCGAGCCGGGACACCGCGGCCGGCCCGTCCAACGCGGCCATGCTCGCCGTGGTGTCGACGACGAAGTACAGGTCCGCGTTCGACATCGCGACCTCGACAGGGGGCGCCGGGACGGTCGGCCGCAGGCACATGGCCGACAGGACGAGGACGATGAGCGCCCGGGGAAGCCAGCGGAGCCTGCCCGCGACCCCCGAGGCACGCCAGGCCTCACGCAGGCACATGAGCACGCCGAGGGCCGCCAGCACGGCGATGAGGACCACGGGGATCAGCGGCTGCAGCGTGAGGCCGTCGGCAGTCATGGCAGCACCACCCGCCACGCGATCCCGAGGCAGACCATCAGGGCCAGCAGCGCGGACAGCGCCCGGCCGGGGACGTCGAACGCGGACATGACCGGCGCGCCCTGGACGGTAGCGGAGTCGAGGCTCTCGACGATCGCCGTGATCTTGGGGATGGCGTCGGCGCCGCTCGCCGCGGGATAGGTGGCGCCACCGGTCGCCTCGGCGGCGGCGGCGAGCTCCTGTGCCGGCCGGGTGTCACTGGTCGGGTTCGCGTCGAGCGCCACGACCACCGCGCCCAGGCTGCGCGCGCGCTCCGCCGACTCCGCCACTGTGTAGAGCTGCTCGGAGCGTGCGGACTGCTGGTTGTCCGTGGCGAGGATGACGATGCGCGAGCGCTCCGACTGTGCGGGGCCGGGCTGCGCGCCTGCGTCGCGCAGTTCGGCGAGCGCGGCGTCGGCGCTGAACTGCTGCGCACAACCCATGAGGCCGTCACCCACCAGTGACGCCCCGATCGAGGTCGCCACCGTGCCCGCCGTGATGTCCACCGCGCCAGAGCCCCGCGGGGAGTCCGGGTCCAAGCTCACCTCGGCCTCCGCCAGCCGCGTCCGGACCAGGTCATAGTCGTCGGTGAGTGGGAAGACCACCAGGGGCACGCTGTTGAACAGGACGAGGCTGATGCGCTCGCCATCCAAGCCTGAGACGAGCTGCCGGAACGTCCGCACGATCGCCAGGTTGGACGCGGTCATCGAGCCAGAGACGTCGAGGCACAGGACGATGTCGCGGTTGTCCAGGTGCGACTGGCGGGTCTGGACGATCATCGGGCGCGCCGCCACATAGCCGCCGAGCCCGATCGCCGCGACCAGCAGCACACTGGTCGCGGCCAGGCCCCAGCGTCGCCGCCGGACCGCCGAGGCATAGCTCGGCAGGTCGCGCAGCCGCTCCACATGCGCCACCCGTGCGGTCGTCGCCTGCCCGCGAGGCCGCCTGGACGCCACCAGGGTGGCGAGCACGATGACGACGCCGGCGGCCACGAGAGCGCCGGCCAGCAGGATCGGATGGCTCAACTCCGGTTCCATCCGAGCACCACCTCTCGGGCGACCCGGGCGGCGCCGGGGACATCGCTCTCGCCGCTCGCGCCGAACGCCCCGGCGCTGAGCCGGGTGACGGCTGTGCGCAGCGACGCGTCGACGTCCGTGGCCTCGAGCTGGGTGAGGGTCATCGACGAGTAGAGGACACCCGACCACTCAGCGGCGAACTCGCGGACGATCTGCGAGAGCTCACTCGCCGCCCCCGGGGCGTCGAGGACCCCGTCCCGGTGCGCCGCCTCGACCTGGTCGATCCGCTGGACCGCGGCGCGACGCGCCAGTGTCGACCGGCGTCCGAGACTCGGCATGCGCAGGCGCAGGGGGCGGCCGTAGAGGCGCACCCCGATGGGCACGAGCACTGCCAGGACGATCAGCGCGGCGCCGACGACGGCCCAGCCCCCCGGATAGGTCGCGGGCGGGTACAGCTGCTGGTCATCGAGCATAGGGACGCCTCTGCAGCATCGTGAGCAGCTCGCGCAGGACCGTCGACTCGGACTCGACGTGGCAGCGCGAGACATGCGCGTCGTCGAGCACATCGGCGAGCCGGACGCGCAGCGCGGCCGCATGCTCGTCGTGCTCGTCAGCGAGCCGCCGCACCCGTTCCAGGTGGCCGGGGACGCGCCAGCGGCCCGCCGCGTCGACCACCGCCTGCTGGGCCAGCACACGCGCCGGATTCGCGTCGGCGATGCCGACCCAGAGCGTGTCGTTCGCGCGGGCGAGCCTGCGGACGGCCACCTCCAGGCGGTCGTCCATCTCGACGTCGTCCGTCACCACCAGCACGATCGCGTCACGGCGCATCCGGGGCAGCGCATGCTCGACCA
The DNA here is from genome assembly GCF_900046455.1 of Cellulomonas timonensis. Taxonomy (GTDB): domain Bacteria; phylum Actinomycetota; class Actinomycetes; order Actinomycetales; family Cellulomonadaceae; genus Cellulomonas_A; species Cellulomonas_A timonensis. Next base: position 34,081 of record NZ_FCOT01000008.1, on the reverse strand, counting down.
GGCCGGCGAGGTCTGGGCCTGCCGTCGCCGACATCATGGCGTCGTGCGCCTCGGTCAGCAGGGCGTCGAGCTTGCGCTCGCCCTCGCGCGCGGGTCGGGCGTGGAAGCCGGCGCGGTCCCCGTGGACCAGGCCCACCCGGTCACCGTGCCGCAGCGCCAGGAAGCCGATCATCCCCGCCGCCAACACAGCGAGGTCGGCCTTGTTCTCGCCCGCGGGCGTGACGGCGTTCATCGTCGTGCCCGTGTCCGCGAGGATCACCACATTGCGCTGCAGCGTCGTGAGGTAGCGCCGGACAAGGGGGTCACCCTTGCGCGCCGTGGCCTTCCAGTCGATGTCACGGACGTTGTCGCCGGGCTGGTACTCGCGCAGGTCCTCGAACTCGAATCCGCGGCCGCGCGTCCGTGAGGCGTACTCGCCGTCGACGGCGTGGACGATGCGGCGACGGCTCCGGACGAACAGCTTGGACTTGACGCGGACGAGGTGGGACGCCACGTCGCGCCTAGGGCGTCTGGACGGCGGAGACGATCGCGTCGATGAGGTCCTCGACGCGCACACCATCGGCGTCCGCGTCGAAGTGCAGCAGCACGCGGTGACGCAGGACGAGGTGCCGCAGCGCGGCGACGTCCTCGGGGAGCACATGATCGCGGCCGTGGATCACGGCGAGCGCGCGGGCCGCAGCGACGAACGACAGGCCGCCACGCGGGCTCGCGCCGCACTCGATGTACCGCGCGCGCTCTGGTCCGATGTACGCGGCGGCGTCGCGGGTCGCCGCGACGATGGTCAGGGCGTAGCGCAGCACCGCGTCGCTGACGTGCACGCGACGGGTCACGTCCTGGAGCCACTGGACCGCGGCGCGGTCGATCAGCGGCTCCGCGGTCGCGGGGTCGGCCAGGGTCCCATCGGCGAACTGACGAAGCACGTCGAGCTCGTCGACCGCCTCGGGGTAGTCGATGACCTCCTTGAGCAGGAACCGGTCCAGCTGGGCCTCGGGGAGCGGATAGGTCCCCTCCTGCTCGATCGGGTTCTGGGTGGCGATGACCATGAACGGCGTCGGCAGGGCGTGAGTGACGCCGCCGATGGTGACGCGACGCTCTTGCATCGCCTCGAGCATCGCGCTCTGCGTCTTGGCGCTCGACCGGTTGATCTCGTCCAGCAGCACGACGTTCGCATGCACGGGCCCGAGCTGGGTGCGGAAGTCCGCTGTCCTCGCGTCGTAGATCTGGGTGCCGGTGATGTCGCTGGGCAGCAGGTCAGGCGTGCACTGGATCCGGGCGAACGAGGCGTCGAGCAGCGTGGCGAGCGTGTGGGCGGCTGTGGTCTTGGCCAATCCGGGAAGGCTCTCCAGGAGGATGTGCCCCCCGGCGAGGAGGCTCACGATCAGGCTGCGCCGCAGGCCTTCCTGCCCGATGACAGAACGGGCGTAGCCCGCCTCGAGGCCGTCAAGGATCGATCTGGCCTGGGCGATCTCACTGGCCTGGAGGGCCGCATCAGGGGTCGTGCGGGTGTCGCTCACGAATGAAGTCCCTTACCTGTCGCCGGTTCGATCCCCCTATCGGCCGACGCACAGGACTCTTGAGCGAACGCTCCCACGGCGCCGCCCGCGGGAGGGGCCGTCGGCGGGGACGTCGTGAAATGATCGGCTCGGCCACGAGCCCGACCCACCCCCGTCGAAGGAGACCCCGCGTGCCCGCTGAGAACCTGACCCGCGACGAGGCACGCGCCCGCGCGGCCGTCGTGTCCGTCGAGTCGTATGACGTCGACCTCGACCTCACGACCGGACCCGACACCTTCGCCTCACGCACCGCGATCCGGTTCACCGCGACGCCGGGCGCCAGCACGTTCGTCGACCTGATCGCGCCCCGGGTGCGCGAGGTCGTGCTGAACGGCCAGAGCCTGGACCCGGCGGAGGTCTTCGCCGAGTCCCGGATCCAGCTCGACGGCCTCGCCGACCAGAACGAGCTGGTGGTCGTCGCGGACGCCGCGTACATGAACACCGGCGAGGGGCTGCACCGCTTCGTCGACCCGGTGGACGACGAGGTCTACCTGTACTCGCAGTTCGAGGTCGCGGACTCCCGGCGGGTGTTCGCCGTCTTCGAGCAGCCCGACCTCAAGGCCGCGTTCACCTTCCGGGTGACGGCGCCCGCGCACTGGGTCGTGGTGTCGAACTCCCCCGCCGTGGGCGAGCCCGTGCCGGTCGAGGGCGGGCGGAACCTCAACGGCGGCCGCGACCAGGGCACGGCGACGTGGGCCTTCGAGACGACGCCACGGATCTCCAGCTACATCACCGCTGTCGTCGCCGGCCCCTACTACTCCGAGCACGGCGAGCTGACCAGCAGCGACGGCCGCGTCATCCCGCTCGGCGTCTACTGCCGCTCCTCGCTCGCGCCGCACCTGGACACCGAGAACATCCTCGACATCACGCGGGCGGGCTTCGCGTTCTACGAGCAGGCCTTCGACGTGCCGTACCCGTTCGCGAAGTACGACCAGCTCTTCGTGCCCGAGTTCAACGCGGGCGCCATGGAGAACGCCGGGGCCGTCACGTTCCTGGAGAACTACGTCTTCCGCTCCAAGGTGCCTGAGGCGACTGTCGAGCGCCGCGCGGTGACGATCCTGCACGAGCTCGCGCACATGTGGTTCGGCGACCTCGTGACCATGCGCTGGTGGGACGACCTGTGGCTCAACGAGTCCTTCGCCGAGTTCGCGTCCACCCTGGCCGCCGCCGAGGCGACCCGGTGGACGAGCTCGTGGACGACGTTCTCCTCGCTGGAGAAGAACTGGGCCTACCGCCAGGACCAGCTCCCCTCGACCCACCCGATCGTCGCCGACATGCGGGACCTGGCCGACGTCGAGGTGAACTTCGACGGCATCACCTACGCCAAGGGCGCGAGCGTGCTCAAGCAGCTCGTCGCCTGGGTGGGCCGCGAGGAGTTCTTCGCCGGCGTGCGCGCCTACTTCGCGAAGCACTCGTGGGGCAACACCGAGCTCAGCGACCTGCTCACCGAGCTGGAGGCCACCAGCGGCCGCGACCTGAGCGCCTGGTCCACGCTGTGGCTCGAGCAGTCCGGCGTGACGCTGCTGCGGCCCGAGATCACCACCGAGACGGCGCCTGACGGCACGGAGACGATCACCTCCTTCGCCGTGCTCCAGGAGGTCCCGGCCGAGCACCCGGTGCAGCGCCCGCACCGCCTGGGCATTGGCGGCTACGACGTCGTGACCGACGCCGACGGGTCCACCCGTCTCGTGCGGACCCAGCATGTCGTGCTCGACGTCGACGGCCCGCGCACCGAGGTGCCCGCGCTCGTCGGCGTCCGGCGCCCCGACCTGGTGCTGGTCAACGACGACGACCTCGCGTACGCCAAGGTCCGGCTCGACGACCAGTCCTTCGCCACGGCCGTCGCCCACCTGAGCGGCTTCACGGACTCGCTGCCCCGCACGCTCGTGTGGACGGCGGCATGGGACGCGACCCGCGACGGCGAGACCCCGGCCCGCGACTTCGTGGACCTGGTGCTGCGCAACATCGCGCACGAGTCCGACTCGTCGGTGGTGCAGGTGCTGCTGCGCCAGCTCAGCACCGCCGTCGACCTGTACGTCGCGCCGGAGCACCGCGAGGCCACCGACGTGGCCGTCGGGGACCAGCTGCTCGAGCTCGCCGAGGCGGCGCCTGCCGGCTCCGACACCCAGCTCCAGCTGGTCAAGGCCTTCGCCGGCCGCGCCAACACCACCGCGCAGCTCGACGCGGTGTCCGCGCTGCTGGACGGGTCGCGGAGCCTGGAGGGCCTGAGCATCGACACCGACCTGCGCTGGGAGCTGCTCACGTCGCTCGTCGCGGGCGGCCGTGCGGGCGGCGCCCAGATCGACGCGCAGCTCGCCGCCGACGCCACGGCCACCGGGCAGCGGGCCGCCGCCGCCGCGCGCGCCGCCATCCCCACCCCCGAGTCCAAGGCCGCCGCCTGGGCTGCCGTGGTCGAGGGCGACGAGCTGCCGAACGCCGTGCAGACCGCGACCATCAGCGGATTCGGGCGCGTGCACAACCTCGGGCTGCTGCTCCCCTACGTCAAGCCGTACTTCGCGGCGATCGAGGGCGTCTGGGAGTCGCGCACCAGCGAGATGGCGCAGAACGTGGTCGTCGGGCTCTACCCCACCGACCTGGCCGGGGACCCGCGCGTCGACGTGCTGGCCACCACCGACGCCTGGCTGGAGGAGCACCTGGACGCCCCGGCGGCACTGCGCCGGCTGGTGGTCGAGGCGCGGGACGGCGTGCGCCGGGCGGTCGTCGCCCAGGAGGCGGACCGCAGCCGGGCGTGATCGACGCCCCAGAGTGAGGGCTGAGCCCGGCGCCATGCGAGACGGCGCCGGGCTCAGTCGTTGGTGAGGCTCAGTCGTTGCCGGGCTGCGGGTGCAGGCTGAGGTCGAGCGCCGCGACGAGGGAGCGCAGCCGGGCGTGGTGGAACAGGTCCTCGACGAGCACGAGCTGCCCGGCGCCGTCGGCCAGCGGCACCTTCCAGTTCGGGTACTCGCGGTCCGTGCCCGGCTGGTTCTGCGTCCTGCGCTCCCCCACCGCGTCGGCCAGGGACACCCCGAGGAGCACCGCCGGCGTCTGGGCGGTGAGCCGGTGCAGCGCCTCGACCACCTCGCGCTCCGAGGGGTCGGCGCCCACGAGCCCGCGGTCGCGCATCGTCGCGAGCATCGCCTCGCGCTCGGCGCGCGCGGCCTGCCGGACCACGGAGACAGGCTCGTCGAGCAGCCCGAGCCGGTCGCGCAGCAGGACGTGCTCGTCGGCGAGGTACCCGGCCGTCGGGGGCAGGTCGTGCGTGGTGACAGTGGCGAGCGCCAGGCGCCGGTAGAGCTCGGGCGCCAGCGGCTTCCCATCGTGGTCCTTCTCGAACCACAGGATCGAGGTGCCGAGGATGCCCCGCTCGGTCAGGTAGTCGCGCACCCACGGCTCGAAGACCCCGAGGTCCTCGCCGATCACCACCGCCCCGGCGCGATGCGCCTCGAGCGCGAGGATGCCGATCAGCGCCTCGTGGTCGTAGCGGACGTACGCGCCCTGCGAGGGCTCGGCGCCGGTGGGGATCCACCACAGCCGGAACAGCCCGATGATGTGGTCGACGCGGATGGCGCCCGCATGCCGCAGCACGGAGCGGAGCATGTCGCGGTAGGGCTTGTAGGCGGCGCGGGCCAGCGCGTCGGGCAGCCAGGGCGGCTGCGACCAGTTCTGCCCGCGCTGGTTGTACATGTCCGGGGGCGCCCCGACGGTCGCCCCGTGTGCGAGCACGTCCGCGAGCGCCCATGCGTCGGCGCCCTCGGGGTGCACCCCGACGGCCAGGTCGTGCATGATCCCGACCGTCATGCCGCCGTCGAGCGCGGCACGGTGCGCGGCGCCGAGCTGCTGGTCGGCGACCCACTGGAGCCACGTGTAGAAGTCGATGCGGTCGCGCAGCTCCACGCGGGCCCGGGCCACCAGCTCGGAGGAGGCGTCCCGTGCGGCGGCCGGCCAGTCACGGCCCGCGTAGCGCTCGGCGAGCGCGCACCACAGGCCGAAGTCCTCGAGGCCGGCGCCCTCGAGCTCGAGGAACCCGTCGAGCTCGGCCTGCCGGGCGGCTGAGCGCGGGGCCGCGAAGACGACCTCGAGCGCGGCCCGCTTGGCGTTCCACGCGGTGTCGCGGTCGATGGGGCCTGGGTCGGCGTTGAGGGCGATCGCGGGCTCCGCGGACCACTCGACCAGCGCGCGGTCGGCGGCGGACAGGTACGCCGTCTCGCGCACGTCCTCGACGCGGATGTAGAGGGGGTTGACGAACCTGCGGCTGGTGGGCAGGTAGGGCGAGGGCGTCATCGGCTCGACGGGCTCGGCGGCGTGCAGGGGGTTGACCAGCAGGAAGTCCGCGCCGCAGGTGCGCGCGGAGAGCCAGGCGATCTCGGCGAGGTCCGCGAGGTCGCCGACCCCCCAGGAGGCGCGCGAGCGCACCGAGTAGAGCTGCGTCATGAATCCCCAGGCCCGACCCTCGCGCAACGGCTCGGGCAGCTCGAGCCGCTCCGGGGTGACGACCACGGCGCACCGCGCGTCGGCGCTCGGGCCGCTCGCATGCAGCTCATGCCAGCCCAGCGGAAGGTCGGTGGGCAGCGTGAACGTGGCACGCCCGACGAGCCGCCCGTCGACGGTGCGGGGGTCGATGACGACGTCGGCCTGGGTGACCTCGCGCCGTCCGCCCCCGGACTCGGGGTCGAGCTCGATCCAGGCCTCCACAGGGTCGCCGTGCTTGACGTGCACCGGCACGTGCGCGTGGCGGCCCTGTCGGAGCACGATCGCGGGTGGCAGGGTGCGACGCCAGGGCATGTCCTCGACGTGGGCGATCGCGAGCTCGATCCGCTCCGGCGAGGACGCGTCGACGCCCATGGCGCCGAGCACGTCGACGAGCGTCGCGGCCGAGACCTTGTGGAGCGTCCCGTCGTGCCCCCAGTAGTCGGGGACGATGCCGTGGGCCGCGCCGAGGCGCAGCAGCGACTCGTTGGGGGCCTCGGTCTCGTCGCTCACGCGTCGATCCTGCCAGAGCATCGTGATTCCGCGCGTGAGCAGGGCGGGAACACCTCCGCGTGATCATGGGCGAAAGTGCCCCCGGCGGCCCGCAGGCGCCCCGCCACCGGCTGCGGACCACTCCGCAACGCGTCCGCCGAAGCGCCGGCGCCCTCAGCGCCGAGTCGTAGGCTCCGGTCCATGAAGCCCGAGCACGCGACCCCCGCCGCCCCGAGCCTGACCTACCCGCCAGCCCGCCGCGAGGACCGCGTCGACGACCTGCACGGGCGCCGCGTCGCGGACCCGTACCGCTGGCTCGAGGACGCAGCCTCCGACGAGGCCGCCGCGTGGTCCGCCGCACAGGACGACCTGTACGCCGCCTACCGCGAGCGCCTGGTCGCGCGCGCCGAGGGCTCGGAGGCGTGGTCCTCCGACGCGCTCACCGCCCGCCTGCAGGAGCTGCTGGGCGCCGGTTTCGTGGGCACGCCGGCGTGGCGCGGCGAGCGGCGCTTCTTCATGCGCCGTGAGGGCGCCCAGGAGCACGCCGTCGTCGTGGTGGCGGAGCCCGACCCCCAGGCGCCCGGCCAGGAGCGCGAGCGCGTGCTCATCGACCCGGTCGCCCTCGACCCGGCGGGGACCACGACGCTCGACGCGTGGCAGCCCAGCAAGGAGGGCGACCTCGTCGCCTACCAGGTCTCGTCGGGCGGCACCGAGGAGAGCGTGCTGCACATCCTCGACGTCGCGACGGGCGAGATCGTGGACGGCCCCATCGACCGCGCGCGCTACTCCCCCGTCGCGTGGGTCCCGGGCGGCGAGCACCTGTTCTACGTGCGGCGACTGCCGCCCGAGCAGCTCCCCGAGGACGAGCGCCAGTACCACCGCCGGGTGTGGCTGCACCGGGTGGGGACCGACGCCAGCGAGGACGTCGAGGTCTTCGGCGCCGGGCTGGACATGACCAACTACTACGGCGTCACGCTCACCCGCGACGGGCGCTGGCTGATCATCTCGGCGTCCGCGGGCACCGCGCCGCGCACCGACGTGTGGATCGCCGATCTCGCCGCGGACGGCCGCGACCCGCGCAGCCCCGAGGCCCTGGCGTCCCCGCGCCTGGTCGACGTGGCGGTCGGCCTGGACGCGGACACCCACGCCTGGGTGGGCCGTGACGGCAGGCTGTACCTGCACACCGACCTCGACGCGCCGCGCGGGCGCCTCGCGGTGGCCGACCCCAGCGACCCGGGCGTGCCGCATTGGCGCACCCTGGTCGCCGAGGACCCGATCGCGGTGCTCGAGGGCGTCGCGTTCGTCGACGCGGGCGACGCCGCCGGTCCGGAGGGGACCCGTCCTGAGAAGCTGCTGGTCGGCCGCCGCCGGCACACAGTCAGCGAGATCACCGTGCACGACCCGCACACCGGCGAGCAGCTCGACGGCCCGGCGGGCCACATCGCGCTCCCCGGCATGGGATCTGTGAACGGCCTGGTCACCCGCCCGGAGGGCGGCCGGGAGGTGTGGTTCTCGTACACCGACCACACCACCGTCTCCACCGTCCACCTGCTCGACACGGCCACCGGCGCGCTGACCGTGTGGGCGGCGCCCCCGGGAGCCCTCGCGGACGTCCCCGAGGTGCGGGTCCAGCAGCTCGAGGCCACCAGCAAGGACGGCACTATCATCCGCGCGATGGTGGTCGCCCGCGCCGACGCGCTCGATGACGACGGCCGGCCCCTGGCCGAGAGCCCGACGATCCTCTACGGCTACGGCGGGGTCCAGATCTCCCTCGACCCCGCGTACTCCGCCTCGACGCTCGCCTGGGTGGAGGCCGGCGGCGTCTACGTCGTGGCCCAGCTCCGCGGCGGCGGCGAGGAGGGCGAGGAGTGGCACCGCGGTGGCCGCCGGGGCGCGAAGCAGAACGTGTTCGACGACTTCCACGCGATCGCCGAGCAGCTCGTCGCGGACGGCTGGACCACACCCCAGCAGCTCGCGTGCTGGGGCGGGTCCAACGGCGGCCTGCTGGTGGGCGCCGCGCTCACCCAGCGCCCGGACCTGTTCGCGGCGGTGGTGTGCTCCGCGCCCCTGCTCGACATGGTGCGCTACCAGCTCCACGGGCTCGGTGTCTCCTGGACCGACGAGTACGGCGACGCCGACGTGCCGCATGAGCTGGACTGGCTGCTCGGGTACTCGCCGTACCACCGCGTCGTGGACGGCACGGAGTACCCCGCCACGCTGTTCACCGTCTTCGACGGCGACTCCCGCGTCGACCCGCTGCACGCCCGCAAGCTCGCGGCGGCGCTCCAGGCCGCGACCAGCGGCGACCCCGACCAGCGCCCCGTGCTGGTGCGGCGGGAGACCGGTGTGGGCCACGGCGGCCGCGCCCTGTCGCGCACCGTGGCGCTCACGGTCGAGCAGCTCCAATTCGTCGCCGACCGCACCGGCCTGACGGCGTCCGCGGGGGTCGGGGACCGGGTGGTCGCATGACGTCGGCGCACCTGGCTGCCCTGCAGCGGTCCCACCTGCTCGCGACGCCCTCCGCCGATCCGAGCGCGTCCCCCCTGTCGGAGGCGGGAGATCAGATCGGCGAGGGCCTGAACGACTTCGCCACCTGGCTCCTGGGCGCCCCGCTGCGCATCGCCATCATCCTGGTCGTCGGGGCCCTCACGCTGATGCTGCTCCGGCGGTTCATCCGGTCGGTGACGGAGCACCTCGCCGAGGGCAAGCCGTTCTACCAGCGCGGTGTGCTGCGCCCCCTCGGCGAGAGCGAGATGGGCGCCGTGCTCGCCCGGGCGAACCCGCTCGCCAAGGCCCGCCGCGCCCAGCGCTCCCGCACCATCGGATCCGTGCTGCACTCGGCGGCCACCATCGTCGTGGGATCGCTCATGCTGCTGCTGGTCCTCGGCCAGATGGGCGTCAACCTCGGCCCGTTCCTCGCCTCGATCGGCGTCGTCGGCGTCGCGCTCGGCATCGGCGCGCAGAGCGTCGTGAAGGACTTCCTCGCCGGGATCTTCATCCTGCTCGAGGACCAGTACGGCGTCGGCGACGTCGTCGACCTGGGGCCCGCCACCGGCACCATCGAGGCGGTGGCGCTGCGGGTGACCAAACTGCGCGACGCGGACGGCACCCTCTGGTACGTGCCCAACGGGACGCTCACCCGGGTGGGCAACCACACGCAGGAGTGGTCACGCGCGGTCGTCGAGGTGAAGGTCGACTACTTCGCCGACATCGACCAGGTCCGCGCCCTGCTCGAGGAGGCGGCGGCGAAGGTCGCGGCCGACCCTGTGGTGGGGACCTACCTGCGCGACCAGGCGGTCGTGACCGGCCTGGAGGACCTGAGCGCCGAGGCCGTGACCCTGCAGGTCTCCGTCAAGACGAGCCCCGCGATGCAGTGGGAGGTCGCGCGCCACCTGCGCCGTGAGGTGCGCCAACTGCTCGATGACGAGGGGATCCCGCTGGGCGGCCAGCGCGACCTCCTCGCCCGACACCAGGAGGAGTCGGCGAGCATGTCGCCGACTCCTCCTGATGGCCACGTCCCGCCGGGCGCCTCTGATCAGACGCCCGATGCGGACCTGCCGGGGGCCACGAGGCCCAGACGGCCTTAGCGCAGGCCGTCGAGCTCCGCCGCCAGGTTGTCGGCCTCCGGGCCGACGATCACCTGGATGACGCGGCCCGATCGGACCACGCCGAACGCTCCGGACGCCTTGAGCGCCGCCTCGTCGACATGCTGCGGGTCAGTGACCTCGACGCGCAGCCGCGTGATGCAGGGCTCAAGGTCGACCACGTTGGCCCCGCCGCCGAGTGCCGCGAGGATCTGCTCTGCCTTGCTCATCGAACTCCTTCTCGGTCGCCGCGGGGGCGCAGGCGCACCATCAACCAGGGTAGACCGAGTGGCGCCGAGTGGCGCAGACGCTCTCTCCAGGTGAAAACTCGGCTCTGAACGAGGAGGTAGTCGCAGTGAGCGCAGCAGGTCCCGTCGTGGTGCATGGCATCGCCGTGAGCCCGGGGCGCACGGTGGGCCCGTGCGTCCTGCTCCCCGAGCCGGTGGGCGAGCCCCCGTCCGGGCGCCGGCTCGCGCCAGGAGAGGACCCGGCCGCCGCCGCGGCCCGGATCGCCGTGGCGGCGAGGCAGGCGCAGGCCCCGCTCGAGGCCGCCGCCGCCCGCGCGCAGGGCGGGAGCCGGGGGGTGCTGCGCGCCACCGCCACGATCGCCGCCGACCCCACGCTCGTGGCCGACGCCGAGCACCGGGTGCTCAACGACCACCTGGTGCCCGAGCGGGCTGTGTGGGAGGCCGCCGGCGCGGTGTCCGCGCAGTTCGAGGAGCTGGGCGGCTACTTCGCCGAGCGCACCCGCGACATCGCGGACGTGCGGGACCGGCTCGTCGCCGAGCTCACGGGCCGCCCAGCCCCGGGGGTCCCCGAGCACGCGGCGCCGTTCGTCCTCGTCGCCACCGACCTCGCCCCGGCGCTGACCGCCACACTCGATCCCACCCGGGTGGTCGGCATCGTCACCGGCGCTGGCGGGCCCACCTCGCACACGGCGATCCTCGCCCGTGCCCTGGGCATCCCCGCCGTCGTGGCCGCCCGCGGCATCACCGACCACGTCGCCGACGGCGACCTCGTGCTGGTCGACGGCGGCCATGGCACGGCGACCGTCCACCCCGACGAGGCGCAGGTCGCCGCCACGCTCGCCGCCGCCGCGCACACCCGCACCTTCGACGGCGCGGGCCGCACCGCCGACGGTCGCCGCGTCGAGCTGCTCGCCAACGTGGGCGACCCCCGCGACGCCGCCGCCGCGGCAGAGGCCGGCGCCGAGGGCGTCGGGCTGCTGCGCACCGAGTTCGGCTTCCTCGACCGCGCCGAGGCGCCCACGGTGGCCGAGCAGGTCGCCGCCTACCGCCAGGTGCTCGCGGCGTTCCCCGGCCGCAAGGTCGTGATCCGCACGCTCGACGCCGGCGCGGACAAGCCGATGCCCTTCCTCACGAACGACGCCGAGGCCAACCCGGCACTCGGCGTCCGCGGGCTGCGCACCGCCCAGGAGCACCCCGAGGTGCTGGAGGACCAGCTCACCGCCATCGCCGAGGCCGCCGCGGCGGAGAGCGCGCACGTGTGGGTGATGGCCCCGATGGTGGCCACCGTCGACGAGGCCGAGTCGTTCGTGGCGCGCTGCCAGCGTCACGGGCTCGACGTCGCCGGGGTCATGGTCGAGGTGCCCAGCGCCGCACTGCTCTCCGGGCAGATCCTCGCGAGCGCGAAGTTCGCCAGCATCGGCACCAACGACCTCACGCAGTACACGATGGCCGCCGACCGGCTGCTCGGGGCGGTCGCCGAGCTCTCCGACCCCTGGCAGCCCGCCGTGCTGCAGCTCGTGGCCTCGACCTGTGCGGGCGGCGCCCAGCAGGATCGGCCCGTCGGCGTCTGCGGGGAGGCCGCCGCGTCACCCGCCCTGGCCGCAGTGCTCGTCGGGATGGGCGTCAGCTCGCTGTCGATGACGCCGCGCGCGCTCGCCGACGTGGCCGCCGTGCTGCAGACAGTCACGCACGACGAGTGCCGGCGCCTCGCCCAGCTCGCCCTCAGCGCCCCGACGGCGGCGGCGGCCCGTGAACGGGTGCGCGCCGAGCTGCCCGTGCTCGACGAGCTCGCCCTCTGACCACATCTGTGGCCCACACCACCGTGCGGGCTGGGGGCCCGGGCGCGGGGCGATGCGAGACTGTGCGGGTGACCTCCAGCGTGCCCGACTCCGCTGCCCACCGCGCTGACTCGTTCTACGACGTCGTCGGTGGCCACGACACCTTCGACCGGCTCGTCCGGGAGTTCTACCGCGGTGTCGCGCAGGACCCCGTCCTGACGGAGATGTACCCGGAGGAGGACCTGGGCCCGGCCGCCGACAGGCTCAGGCTGTTCCTCGAGCAGTACTGGGGCGGTCCCAGCACGTACTCCGAGACGCGTGGCCACCCCCGGCTGCGCATGCGGCACGCCCCGTACAAGGTGAACCCCGACGCCCGCGACAGGTGGCTGCGGCATATGCGCGTCGCCGTCGACTCGCTCGGCCTGGCGCCACTGCACCACGCCCAGCTCTGGGACTACCTGGAGCGGGCGGCGCACTCCATGTTGAACACGTTCGATGAGTAAGCCGACCGGCCACCGCGACCCTCCCCCACCGCCCCCGCCCAGGGCGCCGACGGCCACGACGCCGTCCGCCACGTCCTGGAGATCCTCGACGTCACGGCCTCCCCTGGCGATCCGGACCTCTTCCACGGCGCGAGCGTGCCGCATCCCAACGGGCGGGTGTTCGGCGGCCAGGTCCTCGCCCAGTCGCTCCTCGCGGCGGGCCGCACCGTGGCCGACGGCCGGCTCCCCCACTCGATGCACGGGTACTTCCTGCGCGCGGGCGCCGTGGACCAGGGCATCGACTTCAGCGTCGAGCGTCTGCGGGACGGCCGGTCCTTCACGGCGCGGCGCACCCACGCGGTGCAGGGCGGCTCCCCGATCCTGTCGATGATCGCCTCCTTCCAGGAGGCCCAAGACGGCTTCTCCTACGCCGACCCGATGCCCGAGGCGCCCGACCCGGAGAGCCTCGTCTCCGCGGGCCAGGCGCTCCGCGAGGTCAACCACCCGCTCGCCGAGTTCTGGGCCAGCGAGACGCCGTTCGACGTGCGGCACGTCGAGCAGTCCATCTACCTGCGCCCCGACCTGTCCGGCCGCGGCGACCAGCTCGTGTGGATGCGCGCCCGGGGGCCCGTGCCCGACGACCAGCTCCTGCACCGGGCGCTGCTCGCCTACGGCTGCGACCAGGTCATGCTCGAGCCCGTGCTGCGCCGCGCCGGGGAGAGCTGGGCCTCACGCGGGCTCTCCATCGCGAGCCTGGACCACGCCATGTGGTGGCACCGCGACGTGCACGTCGACGAGTGGCTGCTCTACGCCCAGTCCAGCCCGAGCGGCCAGGGCGGCCGGGGCCTGGGCGCGGCCCGGGTCTACGCGCAAGACGGCGCGCTCGTCGCGTCGATCGCCCAGGAGGGCATGGTCCGCGTCCCCGGCGACCACTGAGCCGCCGCTGACCGCATGGCCGAGGTGCGCGGTCGGCCCGGGAGGCTGAGACTGCCGTATGCCCGAGACCGCGCCCGCTGACCTCCCGCCGGCCCCGGTCGCGGACACGCTGCCCGGCCTGGTCCCGGGTGTCGGCCCCGACGGGCGCCCGCGGCCGGACGCCCCGCTGGCCGCCGTCACCGGCGTCACCGGGTACGTGGGCGGCCGGCTCGTGCCCGAGCTGCTCGCCGCCGGGTACCGGGTGCGCGCCCTCGCCCGGCACCCGGAGCGGCTGCGCGGGCGCCCCTGGTTCGACGATGTGGAGGTCGTGACCGCCGACGCGTCCGACCCGGACCAGCTCCGCGCGGCGCTGCGGGATGTGGACGTCGCCTACTACCTGATCCACTCGCTGGGCACGGGCCGCAGGTTCGAGCAGCGCGACCGGCACACCGCGCTGGTCTTCGCGCAGTCCGCCCGCGAGGCCGCCGTGCGGCGCATCGTCTACCTGGGGGGCCTCTACCCGGAGGGCCAGGAGCTGTCGCCGCACCTCGCCTCCCGCACCGAGGTCGGCGAGATCCTGCTCGCCTCAGGGGTCCCCACCACGGTGCTGCGCGCCGCCGTCATCCTCGGGTCCGGCTCGGCGTCCTTCGAGATGATGCGCTACCTCACCGAGCGGCTGCCGGCCATGACGGTGCCGCGCTGGGTCGACAACCGCATCCAGCCCATCGCGATCCGCGATGTGCTCCGCTACCTGGTGGGCTCCGCCGCGATGCCGCCCGAGGTGAGCCGCGGCTTCGACATCGGCGGGCCCGACGTGCTGACGTACCGCGAGATGATGCAGCGCTACGCGGCGGTCGCCGGGCTGCCGCGCCGGGTGATCGTGGGCGTCGGGGTGCTCACGCCCCGGCTCTCCAGCCTCTGGGTCTCCCTCGTCACCCCGGTGCCGAGCGGCCTGGCGCGCCCGCTGGTCGAGTCGCTCGTGCATGAGGTGGTCTGCGACGAGCACGACATCGCCCGCTGGGTCCCCGACCCCCCCTCCGGCCTGATCGGCTTCGACCGGGCTGTGCGCCTGGCGCTGCAACGCGTCCAGGCGGCCGACGTCGTGACGCGGTGGACGTCGGCCTCCGTCCCAGGGGCGCCGAGCGACCCGCTGCCCAGCGACCCGGACTGGGCGGGTGGCTCCCTGTACGTGGACGAGCGCGAGGTGGAGGTGGACGCCTCCCCCGCGGCGCTGTGGCGCGTGATCGAGGCGGTGGGGGGCGAGCGGGGCTGGTACTCATGGTCGCTGGCCTGGCGACTGCGCGGACTCGCCGACCGGCTGATCGGCGGGCCCGGGTTACGCCGGGGACGGCGGGATCCACGCCGGCTGCGGGTCGACGACGCCGTCGACTTCTGGCGGGTGGAGGAGGTGGTCCCCGGCGAGCTGCTGAGGCTGCGCGCCGAGATGCGGCTGCCCGGCCTCGCCTGGCTCGAGCTGAGGGTGGAGCCCGCAGGACCCGGCCCTGACGAGCCGCCGACGGTGTTCGCCCAGCGGGCGCTGTTCCACCCGCACGGGCTCGCCGGCCAGGTCTACTGGTGGGCGGTGTACCCGTTCCACGGCATCGTCTTCGGCGGCATGCAGCACAACATCGCCCGCGCGGCCGAGACCGCAGAGGGCGCTTGAGCTCAGCGTCGGCGGCGCAGCTCTAGCGGCGCCTCGACGAAGGGCTCCCACGCGGCGCGCTCCGCCGGGCCGATCCGTCGCGGCGCCCCGGTGGCGGAGTCGACGAGCACGAGCGTGGTGATCGCCCGCGCGTAGGTCTCCCCCTCGACGCCCGACGGGGAGTCGCGCACCTCGTAGCAGATGTCCAGGCTCGCGCCGCCCAGGTGCCCGATCCACATGACGACGACCACGGGGTGCCGCCGGTAGGCCAGTGGCCGCAGGTACTCGACCTGCTGGCCGGCGACGAGCGTGGACGTCTGCGCGCCGGGGCCGGCGTCGATCACCGCCGTCGGCCATCCCGCCACGGCCGAGTCGTCGGCCGCGGCGGGATGCCGCCAGAACACCTCGATGCGGGCCTCCTCCAGGAGGGTCAGCATCGCGACGTTGTTCACATGCCCGTACGCGTCCAGATCTGACCAGCGCAGCGAGACCGGGACGTCAAGACGGGTCATCAGCAGGTCAGTCGCGCGTGAGCTTGCGGTACGTGACGCGGTGCGGGCGCGCCGCGTCGGCGCCGAGTCGCTCGACCTTGTTCTCCTCGTAGGAGGCGAAGTTCCCCTCGAACCAGTACCAGTTCGACGGGTTCTCCTCGGTGCCCTCGTAGGCCAGGATGTGCGTGACCACCCGGTCGAGGAACCACCGGTCGTGGGAGACCACGACGGCGCAGCCGGGGAACTCGAGCAGCGCGTTCTCCAGCGAGCCGAGGGTCTCGACGTCGAGGTCGTTGGTGGGCTCGTCGAGGAGCAGCAGGTTGCCGCCCTCCTTGAGCGTGAGCGCCAGGTTCAGGCGGTTGCGCTCACCACCCGAGAGCACGCCCGCGGGCTTCTGCTGGTCCGGCCCCTTGAACCCGAACGCCGCGACGTACGCGCGCGACGGCATCTCGACGTTGCCGACCTTGATGTAGTCCAGACCGCCCGAGACGACCTCGAAGAGCGTCTTCTTGGGGTCGATGCCCCCGCGGGACTGGTCCACGTAGGAGACCTTGACCGTCTCGCCGATCTTGAGCTCGCCGCCATCGAGCGGCTCCAGCCCGACGATCGTCTTGAACAGGGTCGTCTTGCCGACGCCGTTCGGGCCGATGACGCCCACGATGCCGTTACGCGGCAGCGTGAAGCTGAGCCCGTCGATGAGCGTGCGGCCGTCGAAGCCCTTGTTCAGGTCCTTGGCCTCGAGGACGATGTTGCCCAGGCGCGGGCCCGGCGGGATCTGGATCTCCTCGAAGTCGAGCTTGCGGGTGCGGTCCGCCTCGGCGGCCATCTCCTCGTAGCGCGCGAGGCGCGACTTGGACTTGGTCTGGCGGCCCTTGGCGTTCGAGCGCACCCACGCGAGCTCTTCCTGCAGGCGCTTCGCGAGCTTCTGGTCCTTCTTGCCCTGGATCTCCAGGCGCGCCTGCTTCTTCTCGAGGTACGTCGAGTAGTTGCCCTCGTAGGGGTACAGGCGGCCGCGGTCGACCTCGCAGATCCACTCGGCGACGTGGTCGAGGAAGTACCGGTCGTGGGTGACGGCGAGGATGGCGCCGGGGTACTGCGAGAGGTGCTGCTCGAGCCAGACCACGCTCTCCGCGTCAAGGTGGTTGGTGGGCTCGTCGAGGAGCAGCAGGTCGGGCTTCTCCAGGAGCAGCTTGCACAGCGCCACGCGGCGGCGCTCACCGCCGGAGAGCACCGACACGTCGGCGTCGGCCGGCGGGCAGCGCAGCGCGTCCATCGCCTGCTCGAGCTGGGCGTCGAGGTCCCACGCGTCGGCCGCGTCGATCTCCTCCTGCAGCTGTCCCATCTCGGCGAGCAGCTTGTCGAAGTCCGCGTCGGGCTCCGCCATCAGCGCGGAGATCTCGTTGAAGCGGTCGAGCTTGCCCTTGATCTCGGCGACGCCCTCCTCGACGTTGCCGAGGACCGTCTTCTCCTCGTTGAGCGACGGCTCCTGCATGAGGATCCCGACGGTGTACCCCGGGCTCAGCCGCGCCTCGCCATTCGACGGCTGCTCGAGCCCCGCCATGATCTTGAGGATCGTCGACTTGCCCGCGCCGTTCGGACCGACGACGCCGATCTTCGCGCCGGGCAGGAAGTTCAGGGTGACGTCGTCAAGGATGACCTTGTCACCGTGCGCCTTGCGCGCCTTGTACATGGTGTAGATGAACTCAGCCACTGGCTCTTCGTCCGCCTCGGTGCTCGGGGTGTGCGCCTGGTCCAACGGGCCGCGTGCTCCGCGGCTCGGCGGCGGACCAGGCCGGTGATGTCCGCCGCCCAGCCTAGGCGATCACCCGGCGGACGCGAGCGCCCCGGCGTCGACATCCTGCGGATCGGGCTCCGCGAGCAGTGCCAGCGCCGCCCGCCGGCCCCGCTCCTCCGACTCGTCGCCGGGCTCGCCCTCGGCCGGCTCGGCCGCCTCGGAGCCCGCGGCGCCGTCCGGGTGCACGGTGCGGGCGAACCGCGCCGTCCCGTAGGACAGGTCGGGGCCGATGGCGATCGCGTCCAGCACGAGGGTGGTGCGGGTGCCCTCGGGTGCGGCCCACTCGTCGGTGGAGAGCCGTCCGTGCACCACGACCGGGTCGCCCTTGCGCAGCGACTCGGCGACGTTGCGGGCCGCGGCGCGCCAGCATTTGACGGTGAACCACTCGGTGCGGCCGTCGGTCCACACGCCCCGCTCGCGGTCGAAGACGCGTCGGGTGCTGGCCATGCGGAACGACGTGAACGGCGTGGCCCCACCGACGCCGGGATAGTGCTTGGGCTCGGCGCCCAGCCAGCCGACCAGCGTCAGGGCGAGCTCGTTGGTGCTCATGCGTCCTCCTCGTCGTGGCCGGCGGGAGGCCGGCGCGTGAGGAGAGCGTCGCGAGAGGAGCCCAGGGGCCGCCGCGCGCGCGGCCACCGCTGGGGACTGTGCTCCCCCGCTCGAGGCTGGGGGTGGCGGGCGTCAGCCTCCCGCGGCCTCGCGCACCAGCTCGCGGACCCGGCGGTGCTCAGCGAGGACCACGGCGGCTGGCCCGGCCAGCCCTGCCACGGCGACCCGCTCCAGCGCCGCCCTGCCCTCGTGCAGCACACGCTCCGAGCGACGGTTCGCCAGCATCCGCCGGGTCGTCACCGTCCCGACCGCCAGCAGCACCGCGACCGCGCCGGTCACGACGGCGGGGGGCAGCGCCCACCCATTCGCTTCCCCGCCGCCCAGGCCCACCAGGTTCACGCCCGCCGCGATCGAGCCGGCGAGCACCGCCACCACGCCGAGCACGACGGAGAGCCCCAGCGCCCAGGTGGCGACCCGCGACCGGCGCGCGACCACCGTCACGGAGGCCAGCGCGTCATCGGCGTCCTCCCGCAGGCGCTCGGTGGAGGCCACCGCCTCCCGCAGGGCGACCTGCCACCGGCCCGGCACCGCACGGGCGACATGCTCCCACCAGGCCGAGCGGGCGAGCTCGACCGTGTCCGCCTGCACCGCGCCGAAGGTTGGGACGTGCGCGGCGCCGCCACGCACCACAGCGCCCACGGCATCGGCGATCGCGGGCAGCCCGGCCGCCTCGGCGAGGACGTCCACGACACCCGAGACGTCGAGCTGCTCGGCGCCGGGCTCCCGCTCGGCCACCTGCCCGGCGAGGAGGGTCGCGGCGTCGCTGACCTCCGCGCCGGCCCGCTCGGCGGCCACGCTCTTGCGGCTCACGACGGCGGCCAGCCGGTCGCGCAGCTCCGGCACGCCCTCACCCGTGCGAGCAGACGCCGCGCGCACCGGGACACCGCGCAGCCCGTCCTCGACGACGAGGCGCGAGACGTCGGCGAGGAGCTCGTCGCGCATCTCCTCGGGCACGGTGTCGACCTGGTTGAGCACCACGGCCATCGCGCCCTCATGGCCCACGAGGTGGCGCAGGTAGCCGGAGTGCAGCGCGTCGTCGGCGTACTTCTGCGGGTCCACCACCCACACCAGCAGATCGGCCATGGGGAGCAGGCGGTCCACGACCTCGCGGTGCGCGGGCTCGATGGAGTCGTGGTCGGGCAGGTCCAGCAGCACGAGGCCGCGCAACGGCGCCTCGGTCTCCCCGTCGAGCAGGCTCTCCCGCTCGATCCGGCGGTCGACAGCCACCCCGAGCCAGTCGAGCAGCGCCTCGCCGCCCGTGCCCCACACGCAGGCGGTGACCTTCGAGGTGGTGGGCCGCTTGACGCCCACATCCGCGAAATCGAGCCCGCAGACGGCGTTGAACAGCGACGACTTGCCCGAGCCGGTGCCGCCGAGCAGCGCGACGATCGTGTGGTCGACCCCGAGCTCGATCCGCTCGCGCACCCGATCGACGACGACCTCGACGCGTTCGGCCACCGCCGGGTCGAGTCGGTCGCCACCGATCTCGCGCGCCTCGTCGAGGCTGCTCACGCGGTGGGACAGCGCGCGGGTCTGCTCCCCGTGCAGGTCGCTGTGCTGCGGCACGATGGCCTCCGTCCCGCTCATGTCAGGCCCTTGAGGACGGCGAGCCGCAGGCGCAGCAGCGACGACGCGTCGGCGGCCAGGTCGGGATCGGCCAGGCCCTGGGCGGCGGACCAGCCCTCCTGCGCCACCTGCGCGGCGGCGCGGTCGGCGAGGTCGTCGCGCAACGTGTCGCAAGCCCGCGAGCCCGGCTCGCCCAGCAGGTCGACCAGCAGCGCGCGCGCAGGCTCCACGCCTGCCGCGCCCGCGAGCGCGACGGCGGCCAGGCCATCCTCGCCGAGCGCGCGCACGGCGCGCTGGGCACGCCGCGCGGCGCGGGCGTCGCTGCGGGCCGCACTGGCAGGAGTGACCGCCGTGGCGAGCGCGACCCGGATCGCGTCGGCGCTGCCCGCGGCCCACTGCGCGGCCGACAGCTCCGCAGACGCGGCACGCGCCTCGACACGCCCCTCGGCGGGCCAGGCGGCCTCGATCGTGGGGCCGCCCGCTGGCGCCCCGGCGTGGGGGAGGTGCGTGCGGATGATCCGCTCGGCTTGGGCTCCGGCAGCGGCCAGGTTCGCCGCCGCCGATCGGGTCAGGTCACGGGTCAGCGGGACGAGGGCCTCGCTGCGCGCCCGACCGGTGCGGCGCGAGCCGCTGACCCGGCCAGAGGGCCGCACCAGCCTCTCGAGCGGGGCGCCGCCGACCGTGACCTCGGTCCACCGCGCCCGCGCGGCGCCGTCCGCCACGGCCCCGCCGTGCACCGACGCGCGCGCCCGCTCCTCGGGCCCTTGCACGGCCATGTCCAGCTCCACGGCGAGAGCCTCCGCCGCGTCGGCCTGCGCCTGCACCGCGTCCGCCAACTCGTCGACCCAGGGGCGCAGCGCCGCGAGCGAGCCGCGCAGCGTCCGGGCGATGACCGTGCGCGCACGGTCCGGCCCGGCGAGCATCGTGAGCCAGCGCATGATCGGGGCGACGACGGGCGCCGACAGCGGCCCCTCATGCGGGCCCACATCCGGCACCACGAACAGCGGGGCGCCCTCCAGGCCGTGGCGGCGCAGCCGGTCCAGCAGGTCGCCGCGCACAGTCGGCAGCGACGCGGGCGAGACGCGGTTGAGCACCATCGCGATCGAGGCTCCGCGCGCCACGGCGCCCTCGAGCACCTGCCACGGGAGGGCGTCGCCGTAGCGGGCCGCCGTCGTCACGAAGAGCCACAGGTCGGCGGCTTCCAGGAGCTGGTGCGCGGAGTCGCGGTTGGACTCGAGCACCGAGTCCAGGTCCGGGGCGTCGAGCAGCGCGATGCCGCGCGGCACCTGCTCGTTGGCGACGACCTCGACGGTCTCGAGCACCGGGTGGCGCGAGAGCAGGTCGGCGTCGGCGGGGTGATGGGCCAGCACCGGGCGCCGCGTCGTGGGGCGCAGCACCCCCGCGGCGGTCACCTCGTCGCCGAGCAGCGAGTTCACCAGCGTCGACTTGCCGGCGCCGGTCGAGCCGGCCACCACCACGATCGCGGGGGCGGACAGCTCCTCCAGGCGCGGCACCAGGTGCTCGCCGAGCTGGTCCACGAGCCGGCGGCGTGAGGCGCGCGCCGCGTCGACGCCGGGGATCTCCAGCGGGAAGCCCGTGCGCTCGACATCCCGGCGCAAGTCTCGGACAGCGTCCAGCAGCGACGGCGCAGCGAGTGGACGAGGCAGCACCGCCTCGGCGATCTCAGTTCCCGCTGGTGCTGTCACAGGCCATATCCTCACCCGCGGACCTGTGCAGTCCAAACGCACGCGCCGCCTGCGCGTGGCCGGATGGCTCACACCCGAGAGGTCCCGCCAGCGCCCCACTAGGCTGGTGGGCCTGCCCCCATAGCTCAATGGATAGAGCAACGGCCTTCTAATCCGTAGGTTGCAGGTTCGAGTCCTGCTGGGGGCGCCCACGCCGTCAACCCGGCCCCGGCACCCCTCGCTCCGACGTGGCGGGCTGACCCGGTGGAGCCCCCGCCTGCGGGTGATGCCACAGGTGGACGCGGTCCACGATCGTCACGGCGCCGAGGATCGCCACCGCGAGCGCCATCGCCGCCAGCACGTCGGTGAGGAAGTGGTAACCGAGGTAGAGGCGGCTCAACGCCACCAGCACGACGCCGACGAAGGTCCCCACCGCCCAGCCGACCACCCGGCCCCTGCTGTGGCGCCGGCTCGTCGTGAGGTAGGCGGCGACGAGCAGCAGCGTCGCCGCGCCGATGGTGTGCCCCGACGGGAACGACGCCGTCGACTCGGATCCGGGGAGGTGCATCGTCTCCTCCGGCGGCCGGGGGCGGTTCACCAGGCCCTTGACCGCCAGCGAGATCAGGGTCGAGCCGATCATCGCGCCGACCAGCAGCAGCGGACGCCACCACTCGCGCCGGACGATCGCCCAGGCGCCGCAGGCGACCGCCACCAGGATCGGCAGCACCATCGGCCCGGAGACGAACGTGATCGCCTCCAGCACGCGGGTGGCGACCGGGCCGCGCCGGTCGACGAGCCACTCGAGGACGGGCAGGTCGGCGGCCGACAGGTCGTCGCGCTCCTGGACCGCGTCCAGCAGGCCGAAGAAGACGGCGAGCCCGAAGCCGATCAGGACGATGCCGGGGCCCGTGACGCGGGCCACCGGATGGGCGCGCAGCCAGGCGCTCCCCCGGGCGCGCCACTCGGAGCCGGATGACATTGCGCAGACGCTACCGGCGAGCCGCCGTGCTGGCCTGCGGAGGAGCACGGCGCCGCGCGGATCCGACCGGAGCCCGGTGTCCCGGATGCCGGAAAAAGAAGGTGACCCGCATGACGCCGGATGGTTGGCTCGACTCACCGCGGTGACCTCCACGGGCCCGGCCAGGCCCGATCCCAGCCCGACCTCTGGAGAGCGCCATGCACCCGTCCCTGACCACCGACCTCGTCCTCCTCGAGCACCGCCAGCGGCTCGCCGAGGCCCGCCTCGAGCGCGAGCACCGCACCCGCCTATCTGGTGAGGAGCATGAGTCCCATCCACCTGAACGGGCACGCCTGGCGCCGTTCCGACTGGCACTGCCCACGGCCGCGCCGCTGATGATCTGCGCCGGGCTGCGCTGAGCCCACTCCGGGCGGGCCCGGTAGGTCGCACAGGATGCGGGCCGCCCTCGTGGCGGCCCGCATCCGCGCGTCTGACGCCGGCCATCCGCCCGCGTCGTCATCGGGACGTGGAACCATGCGCCCATGGACATCCGGGGCTCGCGACGCGGACGGCGGCTCGTGCCCGTGCTGCGCGCCCTGGCCGAGCGCCTGGCGCTGGCGGCAGCCGCGGGGGTGGCCACCTCGCTGGTGCTCCTCTGGGGCGGCCTGGCGTGGCCCACCGCGCGCCTGGCCGGAGCGGCGGCCGCCGTCGTGGTGATGGTGGCGTCGTGGGCGTCCTCGACAGTCCCGCCACCGAGCCCGCCACCGCGTCCGCCGCGCCTCACAGGCAGCCCTGAGCGAACCCGGCCGGGTGAACAGCGCCAGTCCTGACAGTGCGGGACCGTAGGCTGACGTCGTGACTTTGACGACGAACGGCAACACCAGCGCGGACCGGATCGTGTGGATCGACTGCGAGATGACGGGACTCGACCTCGCGGCCGACGCCCTGGTCGAGATCGCGGTGGTGGTGACCGACTCCGAGCTCAACGTCCTGGGCGAGGGCATCGACGTGGTCATCGCGCCGCCCACCGAGGCCCTGACGCAGATGAACGACTTCGTGCGCAACATGCACACGACCTCGGGGCTGCTCGAGGACCTGCCCGGTGGCGTCTCCTTGGGCGACGCCGAGGAGCGCGTGCTGGAGTACCTGCGCGAGTGGATCCCCGAGCCCGGCAAGGCGCCGCTCGCCGGCAACTCCGTCGGCACCGACAAGGCGTTCCTCGACCGGGACATGCCCGCGCTCATGGCGCACCTGCACTACCGCGTGATCGACGTCTCCTCCATCAAGGAGCTGGCCCGGCGCTGGTACCCGCGCGTGTACTTCGCCTCCCCCGAGAAGAACGGCGGCCACCGCGCGCTCGCCGACATCCTGGAGAGCATCGACGAGCTGCGCTACTACCGCGCGGCGCTGCTGGTCGCCCAGCCGGGCCCCGACTCGGCGACCGCGAAGGCGATCGCCGCGGAGGTCGTCGCCTCGGGCGCGGCGCGCGCGCTGGAGCAGAAGTAGCGCCTCCCGACCCCGCGTGAGGGGTGTGCGTACGAGCACCCTCTCGGACCCGGTATGCTTCTACTCGCCCCGTCCGCGGGGTGCACGGCATGGTGGGTATAGCTCAGCTGGTAGAGCACCTGGTTGTGGTCCAGGGGGTCGCGGGTTCAAGTCCCGTTACTCACCCCATGTGGAATGAGGCCCGAGCCGTTGGCTCGGGCCTCATTCTGTTTGCGGGCGCCCACAGCACCGTGGGCGCGTCTTCGGCCCACACCCGGGCGCCACGCGAAGGAGCGACGACCATGCGCACCACGGCCAGGCCACTGTCCCTCCTCGCGGCGGCGCTCGGATCGCTCCTGCTGGTCGCCGCCTGCGCGCCAGCTGACGCGCCCCCGATCACGGATGCCCCCTCCGCCGCGTGGCTCAGCGATCACGGCCTCGACGGGATGAGCGGCCTCGAGGTCGTCGACCACCTCGAGGCCATGCCCGTCGCGGAGCGGCCCACGGACCTCATCGCCTCGATCAAGCCCGACTCCGTCGAGCTCTCCGACCTCGACGGCAACACGACGTCGCTCGACTTGCCCGAGGACGAGTTCTACGTCTCGGTCGCGCCTTACCTCACGCAGACCCACGAGTGCTTCTTCCACAGCCTCACGACGTGCCTCGGGGAGCTGCGCGACCAGGACGTCTCCGTCCATGTCGTGGACGGCAGCGGAGCCGTCCTGATCGAGGAGGAGGCCCGCACCGCCGACAACGGCTTCGTCGGCCTGTGGCTCCCGCGGGGTGTCGACGCCACGCTCACCATCGAGCACGACGGTCGCGCCGTCGCCACCCCCGTCTCGACGGGCGACGACGACCCGACCTGCGTCACCACCGCGCGACTCATGTGAGCCGCGCGGCCTCGCGGGCCGGCTCGGCTCAGAGCCGGGCGACCAGCGCGTCCGCGAAGCGGTCGACGGCCTCGGGCGCCAGCTCGAAGAAGAACGAGGGCTCGATCACCTCGACCTCGAGCACGACGGGGTTGCCCTCGTCGTCGGGGATGAGGTCCACCCGCGTGTACAGCAGCGGGCCGTCGATGCCGGGCACCAGGTCCGGAAGTGCCGCGACGACGCGCTGCGCGACCTCCAGCTCGGCGGGGCTCGCCTCACGGGCTGTCATGACCTCCTCGTGGTAGAGGACGGCGTTGTCCGTGCTCCGGAACGGGCCGTCGAGCAGCGCTGCCTTGCGCAGCGAGTGGCTGAACTTCCCGTCGAAGAACACCAGCGCCGACTCCCCCGCGCTGTCCACCTGGCGCAGGTACCGCTGGATCATGACGTGGCGGCCCGCGCCCAACAGGTCCCTGGCGTGCGCGATGGCCAGCATCCGCGAGGGGGTCTCCCCCGCGGCGTAGCGGCCGGTGTCGCGTGAGCCCGCGCTGATCGTCGGCTTGATGACGAAGTCGCCGAAGGCGGGGAACCGGGAGTGGATGCGCCGGGAGTTGAAGTTGCTCTCCGGGTCGAGCCAGATGGTCGGGACGATCGGCAGGCCCGCGTCCTGCATCTGGCGCTGGTAGGCCTTGTCCACGTTCCAGGCCACGACCGATGCCGGGTTGAACAGCCGGGACACGGCCTCGACGCGGCGCGTCCAGTCGAGGAACTCCGCGGGACGGTCGGTGTAGTCCCACGTCGAGCGGATCACCACGGCGTCGTACACCGACCAGTCGACGTCGGGCGCGTCCCACACCACGACGTCGGCAGTGACGCCGCGTGCTGCGAGCGCGGGGATGAGAGGAGCGTCGTCCACCTCGAGGTCGGGCAATGACGAGCAGGTGGCCAGGGCGATACGGGCGGAAGTCACTCGGGCAGAGTACCGACCAGCGGAACAGGTGTGCGGATCAGGCCTGCGCGGCAGCCGTGACCCGCTGCAGGGCGGTGACCACGGTGTCCGCGTCCGCCATCCCCACGAGCGCGCCATCCTGGCGCACCAGCACGCGTCCGTCGGGCGCCTGGGCGATGGCGGCGAACACGTCGTCGAGCGCGGCGCCCAGCTCGAGGGACGCGCCGTGGGCGGAGTCCGCCGCCTCCGCGTCGACCGCGCGCGCGCCCGGGGCCAGGTCCGCGCGCTCGAGCCGGCCGAGGGCGAGCAGGCGCACCGCGGCGCCGGAGCCCACCAGGTCCGCCACCGCGGGGCTGGCCGGCGCGGAGAGCACGCTCACCGGCGGGGCGGGCTGTTCGAGCCCCCCCCCGCGGCTGAGCACCGCCCCCCGGTCCGCGAGCCGCACCGCCTCGTCCACGTCATGTGTGACGAGCACCACAGTGGTGCCCAGCTCGCGGTGGATGCGCCGGAACTCGGCCTGCAGCCGACGGCGGCCGACGGGGTCGACGGCGCCGAAGGGCTCGTCCATGAGCAGCACCGGCGGGTCCACCGCGAGCGCCCGCGCGACCCCCACCCGTTGCCGCGCGCCGCCCGAGAGCTCATGCGGGTACCGGCGCCCGTAGCGGTCCGGGTCCAGGCCCACGAGCTCGAGCAGCTCCCCGACCCTGGCCCGGGTGCGCGCGCGGTCCCAGCCGAGGAGCTGGGGCACGGTGGAGACGTTCTGCGTGACGGTGCGGTGCGGGAACAGCCCGACGTGCTGGATGACGTAGCCGATGCGCCGGCGCAGCGCGACGGTGTCGACCTGCGTGATGTCCTCGCCGTTGATGAGGATGCGCCCCGAGGTCAGCTCGACGAGCCGGTTGGCCATCCGCAAGGTCGTGGACTTCCCGCAGCCCGACGGGCCCACCAGGGCGAGCAGCTCGTGCTCGCGCACCTCGAAGGAGAGGTCGTCGACGGCGACGGTTCCGTCCGGGTACTCCTTGCGCACGTGGTCGAAGACGATCGCGGGAGCCATCTGCCGGACGCTACCCGTTCATCCGCGCGGCGTCGCGTGCGTGGGCGTCGGCGGGTACGTTCGCTGACGTGCAGCCCCACACGTCGACGGACCCTCCGGCGAACCCCTGGTTCTCCTGGGACTACGTCCAGCGGAACTGGGGCGACCTGACGAGCGCGCTCGAGCAGCACTCCAGCCTGACGCTGCAAGCGGTGGCGATCGCCCTCGTGATCGCGCTGCCGCTGGCCGCCGCGGCGCATCTGCGCCCACGCCTGGCCGGGCCGCTGGTGGGCACGACGGGCGTGCTCTACACGATCCCGTCGCTGGCGCTGTTCGGCCTGCTCGCGCCCTACACCGGCATCGGGCGCACCACCGTGCTCATCGGATTGGTGACCTACGCCCTGCTGGTGCTGGTGCGCAACATCCTGGTCGGCCTGCAAGGGGTCGACGAGGATGTGCGGGACGCGGCGCGCGGGCTCGGGTACGGGCGCGCGCGCATGCTGCTCACCGTGGAGCTGCCGAACGCCCTGCCATCGATCGTCGCGGGAGTGCGGCTCGCGACGGTGACCACTGTGGCGCTCGTCACCGTCGGCGTCGTGGTCGGGTACGGAGGCCTCGGGCAGCTCATGTTCCGGGGCTTCCGCAGCCGATACCACGCCGAGATCATGACCGCGACGATCCTGTGCCTGCTGCTCGCGCTGGCCTTCGACCTCGCGCTGTTCCTGATCGGCAAGGCGCTGACCCCGTGGGCACGCGCCACGAGGAACGCGTGAGGGGCGCGCCATGGACGTGATCGAGGAAGCCTTCAGGTGGCTCAACGACCCGCTCAACTGGACCGGGCCGCAGGGCGTGCTCGCGCTCACCCGCGAGCACGTGACGATCTCGGCGCTGGCCGTGCTGCTGGCGATGGTCGTGGCGCTGCCGGTGGGCGTGTGGCTGGGCCACCGTCGCCGGGGCGGCGCCCTGACGGTGGTGCTCGCGAACACTTCGCGCGCGCTGCCGACGTTCGCGCTGCTGACGATCTTCGCCTCCACCGGGCTATTCGGCGCCCCGGCGACGACCCTCGCGGTGGCGATCTTCGCGGTGCCGCCCATCCTCACCAACGCGTATGTGGGGATGCGGGACGTCGACGCCGACGTGCGGGACGCCGCGCGGGGCGTCGGCATGTCGGGCCAGCGCTCGCTGTTCTCGGTGGAGCTGCCGCTGGCGCTCCCGCTCATCGGGGCCGGCCTGCGGACCGCGTCGGTGCAGGTGGTGGCCACCGTGCCGTTGGCGGCGCTGGTCGGGGGGCAGAGCCTGGGCACCATCATCGTCTCGGGCCTGGCGGTGCAGCGGTACGGGCAGGTGGTGGCCGGCGCGGTGCTCGTCGCCGCGCTGTGCCTGCTGGTCGAGGCGGGGCTGGCCTGGGCGCAGCACGCGCTCACGCCGACGCCGATGCGCCCGCCACGGCGCCGGGCCCGCGCCGTCCCCGCGTCCGACCTCCCCTAGCAGCCGCCTGGGCTGCGGGTTCCCGCCTGCTCCGGTTGCCATCGGCGTGGTGGGACTGTCGAATGGCTCACGACGTCACCCGCCGACCAGGGAGCTCTCTCATGCGCACAACCCGGACCTCCGTGGCCCTCGCAGCAGCGGGGGTCCTCCTGCTCGCAGCCTGCGGGTCGCCCGGCTCCGGCGGGGGCGAGAGCGCCGCGACCTCAGGCTCCTCCGACCTGGCGACCTGTGATCCCGTCGCCGGCGACCAGCTCGTGGTGCTGGAGGACGACCAGGGGCTGCAGAACGCGGACAACGTCATCCCCGCGGTGAACGCGCAGGCCGCCGCCGCCGACCCCGCCCTCATCCCGCTGCTGGACTCGGTGTCCGAGTCGCTCGACACCGACAAGCTCATCGCGCTCAACAAGGCAGTGGACATCGACCGCGAGACGGCCAGCGAGGCCGCGAAGGCCTACGTCGCGGATGAGGGGCTCGCCGCCGACGACTCCAGCGTGGGCGCCGGCAAGCAGGTGACCATCGGGGCCGCGAACTTCTCGGAGAGCTCGACGCTCGCCGAGCTGTACGCCGAGGTGCTCCGCTCCGCCGGGTACACCGTCCAGGTGCAGACCATCGGCAACCGCGAGACGTACCTGCCCGCGCTGCAGTCCGGGGAGATCACGCTCACGCCCGAGTACGCCGCGACGCTCGCCGAATTCCTCAACACGAAGGTCAACGGCCCGGACGCCGCGCCGGTCGCGAGCGCCGACCCGACGGCCACGGTGGAGGCGCTGACCACCCTGGGCGACGACTCAGGGATCACGTTCGGGGCGGTGTCCGACGCGCAGGACCAGAACGCGTTCGCCGTCACGCAGGAGTTCGCCGACGAGCACGACGTGTCCACGCTCAGCGAGCTCGCCGACACCTGCGGCGGGCTGATCCTGGCCGGCCCGCCCGAGTGCCCGGAGCGCCCGTTCTGCCAGCCGGGCCTGGAGGAGGTGTACGGGCTCGACATCGCCGAGTTCCAGTCCTACGACTTCGGCCTGATCGGCGACGCCGTCCGCCAGGGCAAGGCGTCCATCGGCCTGGTGCTGTCGAGCGACGGCTCGCTGGCGAGCTGACCGGCCCCGCCGGCGAACTGCTGGAGGCCGCCGGGCTCACAGCCCGGCGGCCTCCAGCAGCCGCAGCCACACCTCGCTGACCGTCGGGTAGGCCGGCACCGCGTGCCACAACCGGTCGAGCGGCGCCTCGGCCACCACTGCGATCGTCGCCGCGTGCAGCAGCTCCGCGGCATCCGGCCCCGTGAATGTGGCGCCGACCACCACGCCGCGCGCGTCGTCCAGGACGAACTGCGCGGTGCCCCGGTATCCGTCCGCCGCCACGCTGGCGCCCGAGACAGAGCCGATGGCGTGGCGCAGGACGCGGACCGTCAGCCCTGCGTCCCGGGCCGCCTGCTCGGTCAGCCCGACAGTAGACACCTCGGGCCGGGTGAACGCGGCCTGTGGCACCGCCGCATGATCGGCCGTGGCCCGGTAGCGGGTCCACGGGCCGGCAGCGCGCTCCGCCTCCGCGGCTCCCGCGACGGCCTCTGGGGAGCCCGCTGCCTGCGAGAACCGGGCGGCCACGACATCGCCGGCCACCCGTGCGTCGTACTTCCCCTGATGAGTGGTGGCGGTGCGGCCCGTGACGTCGCCCGCGGCGAACAGCCAACCGCCCTCGGCGCCGACGACCTCCATCGCGTCGTCGACCGTGAGCGCGGCCCCCGGCTCGAGCCCGAGCACGTCGAGGCCGAGGTCGGACGTGCGCGGGCGCCGCCCAGTGGCGACCAGCACCTGGTGGGCCACGGGGGTCCCGCCGGTGGACAGGTCCAGGGAGGTGCGGCCATCCTCACGCGCTGCCCTGGTCGCCTCCACCCCGAACCGGACGTCGACGCCGAGCTCCACGAGCGACTCCTCGACCTCCTGCGCCGCGAACGGCTCCAGGCGGTCCAGCAACCGGTCGCCCCGCACGAGCACCGTGACGGCGGCGCCGAGGTCGGTGTACGCGACCGCCAGCTCGCAGGCGACGACGCCGCCGCCGATGATGGCCAGCGAGCCGGGCACGACCTCCGCGGACGTGGCCTCGCGGCTGGTCCACGGCTCGGACTCGACGAGGCCCGGCACGGGCGGGATCAATGGGTCGCTGCCGGTGGCGACCACGACGGCCCGGCGCGCGCGCAGCACGGTCCCCACGGGCTCGGCCTCGGGCGACGCCGGATCGGGCACGAGCACCAGCTCGCGCGGGCCGGTGAAGCGCACGCGCCCGCGCACCAGCGCGATGCCGGCCTTCTCCAGCCACCTCACCTGGCCCGCGTCATCCCAGTCGGACGTGAACTTGTCGCGGCGGGCCAGGACGGCGGCGACGTCGAGACCGCCCGTGACGGCCTCCGAGGCGCCCGGCACCGCCCGGGCGGCGGCCAGCACCGCGCCGGGGCGCAGCAGCGCCTTGGAGGGCATGCAGGCCCAGTAGGAGCACTCCCCGCCCACCAGCTCGTCCTCGACGATCGCGACGCTCAGGCCTGCGCGCCCAGCCCGCTCCGCGGCGTTCTCCCCCACCGCACCGGCTCCCACGACGACGACGTCGTACTCGAGCACCTGCTGCCCCGCGTTCATCTGAGCTCCTGTCCCCTTCGGCATCTCCACCATCGTGGTGCCAGGTGGCCGATCTGGCAGCCGGAGAGGCCAGCGCCGGGGGGCGCCGCATGCGCCGACGACAAAGCCCCCTCGCCTGCGTGTCCGCAGATGAGGGGGCTTTCCGGGTAGTGCGCCATCAGGGACTCGAACCCCGAACCCGCTGATTAAGAGTCAGCTGCTCTGCCAATTGAGCTAATGGCGCGCGAGGCCAAACATTACCATCGGCTGACCGGGCCCTGCGAACCAGCCGAACGTGACGCACATGACAGGGCGGGCCTGCCCGCGCATGGTGGCGCGTGCGGGGAACCTCCCACGACGAAGGCCCCTGACCGCGTCTCCGCTGTCCGGGGCCAACCTCTGGTGCGCCATCAGGGACTCGAACCCCGAACCCGCTGATTAAGAGTCAGCTGCTCTGCCAATTGAGCTAATGGCGCGCGGGGCGAAACGTTACCACCGGCTCGGCTCGACGTGCGAACCGGCTGCTGGAGGCCACTTCCGGCCTCGGGCGGGTGGCTCAGGCGGAGCCGGTGCTGGGGTCGACCCACCACTCGTCGGCGGGCAGGCCCTCCGACTCGAGGATCGCCTGCGAGACCGGGCCGTCCACTGCCGCGAGGTCGGCGAGCAGCGCGAGGGGCACGTGCTCGGCCAGGAGGTCCATCACCGCGGCGGGCGCGCCGGCGGCGGGCGCCGCGGGGTCGACAGGGCTCGGGGCCCCCAGGACATCGGAGAGCGCCTCGCCGGGAGCCGCGCCCATGGCGCGCTCGCTGTGCTCCGTCATGAGGCCTCCTGGTCACGTGGATGTCGAGGCACATCGGACCATCGGGGGGGCCGCTGTGCAACCCCTGGACGACGGCTGACCGAACGTTGGACGGGCCGTGACGCGGCGCCGTCCCCACATGGCCTAGAGGTAGAGCCCGGTTCCCGCCGCGCCGGGGCGGGGCTGGGCGACGGCGTGCACGTCCTTCTCCCGGAGCAGCAGGTAGGTCGTGGCCTCGAGCTCGACCTCCGCGCGCTCGTCCGGGTCGAACAGGACGCGGTCCCCCACCTCCACCTGGCGCACCTGCTGGCCGGCGGCGACGACCCGCCCCCAGGTGAGGCGCTTGCCGACCATCGCGGTGGCGGGGATCACGATCCCGCCGTTCGAACGGCGCTCCGCGGCGTCGACGTCGAGCTCGACGAGCAGCCGGTCGTTGAGCATCCGGATGGGCAGCGTGGACGGCCGGGCGCCGGGGGCCGTGGGACGGGAATCACTCACAGTCCAGACGCTACCCCGACGTAGGCTGGCGACCAGCCCTTCGCCCCCTCGTCGGCCTGCGCGCCCACGCCGACCGACGCGCCCACACCCCTGGAGACCCATGCCCCGCCTCACCGTCGGAGACCTCGCGCCCGACTTCACCCTGCCCACCGCCGACGGCGGCTCCGTGACGCTCTCCGACCTGCGCGGCCAGCATGTGGTCGTGTACTTCTACCCGGCGGCGATGACCCCGGGCTGCACCAAGCAGGCCTGCGACTTCCGCGACTCGCTCGCGTCGTTGCAGGGCGCCGGGTACGCCGTCGTGGGCGTCTCCCCCGACCCGGTGGACAAGCTCGCGAAGTTCGCCGAGCAGGACGCGTTGACGTTCCCGCTGGCCTCCGACCCCGAGCGCTCGGTGCTCGAGGCGTGGGGCGCCTACGGCGAGAAGTCGCTCTACGGCAAGACCGTGACCGGCGTGATCCGCTCGACGGTGGTCGTGGACCCCGAGGGCCGCGTCGAGCTCGCGCAGTACAACGTCAAGGCCACCGGGCACGTGGCGAAGCTGCGCCGGGACCTCGGGATCGCCTGACGTCGGCTGTCGCCGCACCGCGCGCCGAGCAGGCGCGCGGTGTGGCATAGTCGCCGGCGCGGGAGTGGTGAAACGGTAGCCACGCCAGGTTTAGGTCCTGGTGCCTGAGAGGGCGTGCGGGTTCGAGTCCCGTCTCCCGCACCATCGCGCGCGGCACCGGCCCACCAGGGCTCAGCGCAGCGGCATCCGAACGAGCGCGCCGCCTCCCGCGAGCGAGCTGGGCTCCAGGCCCAGGCCGTTCCACACCGCGATCCGCACGGCTCCCCCGTCCAGCGGGCCCAGGGTGCCGGCCGCCTCCTCCAGGCCCACCGCATGCCGTTCGACGGCGCCCTCCTCGGTGGCCGCGTAGCGGAACGTCTCGACCCTGTCCCACGTGCCGTCGCCCGTGAGGTCGTACGACACCGACACACGGGTGCCGTTGCCGACGAGGACGCGGGACCCGGCCGACAAGTCGAACTCGGTGCTCGTGCTCAGGTACGTCCCCTGCAGGTCGCGGGCCACGAAGACCAGCGCGCCGGCTGGCTCCTCGCCCTGCGCGGCGCCAGCGCCGTCCTCCGTCAGCGCCAGGCGCTGGGTGGCGGCCCGATCGGCGGCAGTGGTCACCGCGGAGAGCGCGAGCGACGAGTGGACGATCACCTGGGCCGGCTCATCCCCCGCCGTCGAGGGCGACGCGCCCTGCGTGGTCCCGCCGCGTGTCGAAGGCAAGGCGCCCGACTGCGCCGGGGCGGCGCCGAGCACCGTGCCGTCCCCGTCATCGGCGCCCTCGGCATCCTCTGAGGGGTCGGAGGCCTCGGCGGAGCCCCTGCCGGCGTACGACCATGGGCCACTCGGCCGGACGGCCGTCGAGCCTGAGGCGCGGGGTCCGCTCGATGGGACGCGGGAGGCGGTCTGCGGGCTGCCGGCCCGGGGAGACGCCACCTGTCCCGGAGCCACGGGGCTCCCGCCAGACAAGCCCGCCACTGGCGCCTGGCCCGGCGACGGGGCGGCCGTCGGGCCACCCGAGGCCGCCGCCGACGCGAAGGGCAGCCGCAACACCGAGCCGGGGCCCAGCACCAGGGTGCTCGACGTCGAGCCGATCGAGTTCCACACCGCGACCCGCACGGAGCCGCCGGCCAGGTCGCCCAGCGCGCCCGTGGCCGTCTCGAGGCCGACAGCCTGCGTGTACGACTCCGGGCCCGGCACGGGGTCGGTGGCGAAGTACCGGTACGTCTCGACGCGGTCCCACGTGCCGTCGCCGGTGAGGTCGTAGGACACCGACGCGCGCGTCCCGTTGCCCACGGACAGCCCGGCGTCCACCGCCAGCTCGAACGCGGTGGAGCCGCCGGTGGCCGTGCCCGTGAGGCCGGTGGCGGTGAAGGCCACCGCGCCAGGCGGCGCCGACACTCCGTCGACCCCCTGGGCGGCGGGCAGCGTCACCTGGCCGCCGGGGCCCGCCGCGCTGGCCAGCCCCCCGCCCTGCTGCGGGTAGAGCGTGAGCGACCCGGCGGGGCCGGTGGTCGGGGTGGGAGTCGGTGTGGGGCTGAG
>NZ_FCOT01000007.1 GCF_900046455.1 Cellulomonas timonensis | reverse complement strand
CAGAAAGAGCCACCCCATAGGGGTGGCTCTTTCTGAATGATGTTCCGGCGGCGACCTACTCTCCCACACCCTGGCGAGTGCAGTACCATCGGCGCAGAGGGGCTTAGCTTCCGGGTTCGGAATGGGACCGGGCGTTTCCCCCTCGCTATGACCGCCGTAACTCTATGGAGATATGAATCTCGGGATGATTCCCGTTCGTATCTCGGGAACCGCACAGTGGACGCGTAGCAATGTAGTGTGGTGAAGTCATCGGCTTATTAGTACCGGTCAGCTCCAGCAGTCTTTCGTCCTGCCTTCCACATCCGGCCTATCTACCCAGTGGTCTAGCTGGGAGCCTCTCGGGGCACTAGTCCCCATGGAAACCTCATCTTGAAGCAGGCTTCCCGCTTAGATGCTTTCAGCGGTTATCCCTTCCGAACGTAGCCAACCAGCCGTGCTCCTGGCGGAACAACTGGCACACCAGAGGTTCGTCCGTCCCGGTCCTCTCGTACTAGGGACAGCCCTTCTCAAGTTTCCTGCGCGCGCAGCGGATAGGGACCGAACTGTCTCACGACGTTCTAAACCCAGCTCGCGTACCGCTTTAATGGGCGAACAGCCCAACCCTTGGGACCTACTCCAGCCCCAGGATGCGACGAGCCGACATCGAGGTGCCAAACCATGCCGTCGATATGGACTCTTGGGCAAGATCAGCCTGTTATCCCCGGGGTACCTTTTATCCGTTGAGCGACGGCGCTTCCACAAGCCACCGCCGGATCACTAGTTCCGACTTTCGTCCCTGCTCGACCTGTCAGTCTCACAGTCAAGCTCCCTTGTGCACTTGCACTCGACACCTGATTGCCAACCAGGCTGAGGGAACCTTTGAGCGCCTCCGTTACATTTTAGGAGGCAACCGCCCCAGTTAAACTACCCACCAGGCACTGTCCCTGGTCCGGATGACGGACCGAGGTTAGATATCCAGAGCGACCAGAGTGGTATTTCAACGTTGACTCCACCGACACTGGCGTGCCGGCTTCACAGTCTCCCACCTATCCTACACAAGCCGCACCGAACACCAATACCAAGCTATAGTAAAGGTCCCGGGGTCTTTCCGTCCTGCTGCGCGTAACGAGCATCTTTACTCGTAGTGCAATTTCGCCGAGTTCGCGGTTGAGACAGCGGGAAAGTCGTTACGCCATTCGTGCAGGTCGGAACTTACCCGACAAGGAATTTCGCTACCTTAGGATGGTTATAGTTACCACCGCCGTTTACTGGGGCTTAAATTCTGAGCTTCGCCTTGCGGCTGACCCGTCCTCTTAACCTTCCAGCACCGGGCAGGCGTCAGTCCGTATACATCGTCTTGCGACTTCGCACGGACCTGTGTTTTTAGTAAACAGTCGCTTTCCCCTGGTCTCTGCGGCCGTCCACGCTCCCCCAGCAAGTGGGATCACGCTTCGGGCCCCCCTTCTCCCGAAGTTACGGGGGCATTTTGCCGAGTTCCTTAACCACGATTCTCTCGATCGCCTTAGTATTCTCTACCTGACCACCTGAGTCGGTTTAGGGTACGGGCGGCTAGAACCTCGCGCCGAGGCTTTTCTTGGCAGCATAGGATCACCCAATCATCCCGCATTCGCGGTCACCATCAGTTCTCAGGCTATGTGAGAGGCGGATTTGCCTACCTCTCGCCCTACAACCTTGGACGTGGACTACCATCGCCACGCTGGGCTACCTTCCTGCGTCACCCCTGTTAATGCGCTTACCTACTGCCGGCTCGGGTCGCGCGCTCCCCCGCCCGGTGTCCCCGAAGGGACGATGGACGGCTTCGGGCGCTTAGCATCACCGGGGTCGGTATGGGCGGTTCTTCGCCGGTACGGGAATATCAACCCGTTGTCCATCGACTACGCCTGTCGGCCTCGCCTTAGGTCCCGACTTACCCAGGGCGGATTAGCCTGGCCCTGGAACCCTTGGTCATTCGGCGGACGGGTTTCTCACCCGTCTTTCGCTACTCATGCCTGCATTCTCACTCGTGTGGCGTCCACCGCTGGGTCACCCCGCGACTTCACTCGCCACACGACGCTCCCCTACCCATCCACACGCCTGAACCCCACAAGGGGGCTGAGCTATTGTGTGAATGCCACAGCTTCGGCGGTATGCTTGAGCCCCGCTACATTGTCGGCGCGGAATCACTTGACCAGTGAGCTATTACGCACTCTTTCAAGGGTGGCTGCTTCTAAGCCAACCTCCTGGTTGTCTGTGCAACTCCACATCCTTTCCCACTTAGCATACGCTTAGGGGCCTTAGCTGGTGGTCTGGGCTGTTTCCCTCTCGACTACGGAGCTTATCCCCCGCAGTCTCACTGCCACGCTCTCACTTACCGGCATTCGGAGTTTGGCTAACGTCAGTAACCTTGTGGGGCCCATCGGCTATCCAGTAGCTCTACCTCCGGTAAGAAACACGTGACGCTGCACCTAAATGCATTTCGGGGAGAACCAGCTATCACGAAGTTTGATTGGCCTTTCACCCCTAACCACAGGTCATCCCCTCGGTTTTCAACCCAAGTGGGTTCGGTCCTCCACGCGGTCTTACCCGCGCTTCAACCTGCCCATGGCTAGATCACTTCGCTTCGGGTCTAGAGCACGCGACTGAATCGCCCTATTCGGACTCGCTTTCGCTACGGCTTCCCCACACGGGTTAACCTCGCCACGTACCACTAACTCGCAGGCTCATTCTTCAAAAGGCACGCTGTCACCCCTGCTAGGGAGGCTCCAACGGATTGTAGGCACACGGTTTCAGGTACTATTTCACTCCCCTCCCGGGGTACTTTTCACCTTTCCCTCACGGTACTTGTCCGCTATCGGTCACTAGGTAGTATTTAGGCTTAGCAAGTGGTCTTGCCGGATTCACACGGGATTTCTCGGGCCCCGTGCTACTTGGGATCCCCTTCGGGAGGCCGCGTCATTTCGTCTACGGGGGTCACACCCTCTGTGCCGGGCCTTTCAATGCCCTTCGACTATAACGCGGCTTTCTGACTCCCTGCTGATTCGGCAGAACCAGCTGAAAGGTCCCACAACCCCGCACACGCAACGCCTGCCGGCTATCACACGCATACGGTTTGGCCTGATCCGCTTTCGCTCGCCACTACTCACGGAATATCTCTTCCTGTCGGTACTGAGATGTTTCACTTCCCGACGTTCCCTCCACACACCCTATATATTCAGGTGCGGGTCACTGGACATGACTCCAGCGGGGTTTCCCCATTCGGAGATCCTCGGATCACGGTTCGTTTGCCAACTCCCCGAGGCTTATCGCAGGCTACTACGTCCTTCATCGGCTCCTAGTGCCAAGGCATCCACCCTGTGCCCTTAAAAACTTGACCACAATAATTTCTACAAAGATGCTCGCGTCCACTGTGCAGTTCTCAAGCTACGAACGATCCCCGTGCTGACACCGGCGCCTGCCCAAGAACACCTGGGCGGTTCGACCGATCACACGGACCCGTATCCAGCCACCCCACCGCAACCCATCCGAAGACGAGCCAGCGGGGCAACCCGAGACAACAACCTTCCGGCTGTTCCCTCAGGACCCAACAGTGCGCCAAGCCCACCCCTCACACGACCCCCCGCGTTCCAGAACCGGGCAAGCCCGGGACGTACTAGAAGGAGGCCGCATCGCGGCCGGCCATAGTCGATGTTCCACCCTTGAGCTCCACCCCCGGCTCGTTCGGCCAGGGACATGGGCCTGGACCCGGCCCCCGAAGAGACCTGGCCAGATGCTCCTTAGAAAGGAGGTGATCCAGCCGCACCTTCCGGTACGGCTACCTTGTTACGACTTAGTCCCAATCGCCAGTCCCACCTTCGACGGCTCCCCCTCTTGCGAGTTGGGCCACCGGCTTCGGGTGTTACCGACTTTCGTGACTTGACGGGCGGTGTGTACAAGGCCCGGGAACGTATTCACCGCAGCGTTGCTGATCTGCGATTACTAGCGACTCCGACTTCATGGGGTCGAGTTGCAGACCCCAATCCGAACTGAGACCGGCTTTTTGGGATTCGCTCCACCTCGCGGTATCGCAGCCCTTTGTACCGGCCATTGTAGCATGCGTGAAGCCCAAGACATAAGGGGCATGATGATTTGACGTCATCCCCACCTTCCTCCGAGTTGACCCCGGCAGTCTCCTATGAGTCCCCGGCATGACCCGCTGGCAACATAGGACGAGGGTTGCGCTCGTTGCGGGACTTAACCCAACATCTCACGACACGAGCTGACGACAACCATGCACCACCTGTACACCGACCTTGCGGGGAGCACATCTCTGCACTTTTCCGGTGTATGTCAAGCCTTGGTAAGGTTCTTCGCGTTGCATCGAATTAATCCGCATGCTCCGCCGCTTGTGCGGGCCCCCGTCAATTTCTTTGAGTTTTAGCCTTGCGGCCGTACTCCCCAGGCGGGGCACTTAATGCGTTTGCTGCGGCACGGAACTCGTGGAATGAGCCCCACACCTAGTGCCCAACGTTTACGGCATGGACTACCAGGGTATCTAATCCTGTTCGCTCCCCATGCTTTCGCTCCTCAGCGTCAGTTGCGGCCCAGTGACCTGCCTTCGCCATCGGTGTTCCTCCTGATATCTGCGCATTCCACCGCTACACCAGGAATTCCAGTCACCCCTACCGCACTCTAGTCTGCCCGTACCCACTGCAAGCCCGAGGTTGAGCCTCAGGTTTTCACAGCAGACGCGACAAACCGCCTACGAGCTCTTTACGCCCAATAATTCCGGACAACGCTTGCGCCCTACGTATTACCGCGGCTGCTGGCACGTAGTTAGCCGGCGCTTCTTCTGCAGGTACCGTCACTTTCGCTTCTTCCCTGCTGAAAGAGGTTTACAACCCGAAGGCCGTCATCCCTCACGCGGCGTCGCTGCATCAGGCTTGCGCCCATTGTGCAATATTCCCCACTGCTGCCTCCCGTAGGAGTCTGGGCCGTATCTCAGTCCCAGTGTGGCCGGTCGCCCTCTCAGGCCGGCTACCCGTCGTCGCCTTGGTAGGCCTTCACCCCACCAACAAGCTGATAGGCCGCGAGCCCATCCTTGACCGATAAATCTTTCCAGACGCTACAGATGCCTGTGCGTCTCGTATCCGGTATTAGCCGCCGTTTCCCGCGGTTATTCCAGAGTCAAGGGCAGGTTACTCACGTGTTACTCACCCGTTCGCCACTGATCAGACAAGGCAAGCCCTGTCATCACCGTTCGACTTGCATGTGTTAAGCACGCCGCCAGCGTTCGTCCTGAGCCAGAATCAAACTCTCCGTAGATGTCTCATGGCACCCTGCCACCGAAGCGGCAAGGAAACCGACACACGAAACAGCCCCACTCGAAAGCAGGACCAGTTAATTCGGCTGATTCGAGCATGCCACCCACGGGGTGGACGACACACTCAGTCAACCAAGACTCACCAACCAGCAACCCCCCACCGAAAAGCGGGGAACCACCAGACGATGAACCATCTTGGCATCGACTACTTGGCACACTGTTGAGTTCTCAAGGAACAGACGCTCATCCCGTCGGACCCTTTCAGGCCCTCGTGAGGCAGCTATTCAATCTTACCGCATTTCCTCACCCCGTCAAATTCCTGTTTCTCAGGAAATCTTCCGTGCGAGGCAGTTCCTATCCTAGGCGCGTTTCGAAGGCGGTTCGAACCGCCATCTGATGAAACCCGGGATCGCTGCTCTCCGGGGAAACGGCCACCGGGTTCGACCCGCGGTGTCCGTTGCTCGCTCGGAGGCAACTTCGCAAACTTAGCGGAGGCTTTCTCCCCCGTCAAACCCGCTTGCGCGGCCCTCGGGGTCCTGCCACCTCCCCAGGCGCGACGACACCGCGGCGAACCGCCGAATTGTCGGACTGGGGATGCTGCTTCCGTGGGACCGGCCACCGGGTCGTCGACCTGCGGTGTCCGTTGCTCGCTCGGAGGCAACTGGAATAACTTAGCCCAGCGCTCCGGCATCGTCAAAAGCCGCGCACCGGCATCGGGCCTGAGTGGAGTCGCGCCGCCGCCGTCACGAAGGCGACGACCACAGCGCCTCCGATGGCCGCCACAGCAGTCGCATCCGAGCCGGGCGTTCCGTTGAGCCGTTCGGCGGCGATCCATCCGAGCCCCCAGACGATCGAGGCGGCGACTGCGAGACGTCCGCGCCCGTAGACGGCGAGCGCGACACCGAGTGCGGCCACCACCGTGAGGACCACGACCGCCCACCAGGTGGCGACGCTCCCGCCGTCGACTCCGGCGCCCCGCAAGGCAGCGGCGATGTTGGCGCACGTGGCCACGCACACCCACCCGAGGTAGAGGCCCATCGTGCCGTCGGCGACCACGGCTTCGACTCGGCTCCGCGGCCGGGTGGTGACGAGCCGGCGGAACGTCTCCGCGAGGACGGCCAGGAGGGCCACGATCACGATGACGCTCAGCAAGACGGCGCCGGCCTGCACCACGGCGATCCACCCTGCGTTGAGCACCAGGGAGGCCACCACAAGCCAGGCGATCCGCCGAGGGTCGGCGGCATCGGTCCACTGCCACACCGTGTACGCGCCGAGCGCGGCATAGATCACGCTCCAGATCGCGAAGGCGCCGGAGCCCGGGGCCAGGAGGGTGGCCTCGCTGGAGAGCAGGCCGTCGGCGGCCTCGGCGATGGGGGTCCCGCCGAAGGCGCCTGAGCCGACGAATGAGGCGAGCACGCAGACGATGAAGACGACGCTGACGACCGTCTGGCGCAGACGCGGCGAGCCTGCGCCGGGCATGCCGCCGCGCACGCTGCCCGGCCTCACCGCATCACCTGTCGAGCCCGGCATGTCGTCCCTCCTCGGTGGGTGGACGCCGCACGACCTCCTTGTCGTCGCGACGCGGGTCCAGCATCCCGGCGATCAGGCGCTGGCGCGCGCCGAGTGAGGCACGCCGCTGGCCGAGGGCTGACACTCGCACTCCCGGGCCGTCGCCTACGGTCGTCGGGTGCAGCACACCGACCTCAATGAGCCCATACTCGTGGAGAACGTCCGCGCCGAGCTGTCCGGGTGGCCGCCGCCTGACCCCCGTCAGGAGCGCCTGCGGGTGGACTACCTCGCGCACCTCGAGTCCCATGGGACCGCCGCCCTGTGGAAGAGCGGGCCGCCCGAGCACCTCACGGCCAGCTGCGTGGTGCTGTCCGACGACCTCGCCGAGACGCTCCTGTGCTTCCACCGGAAGGGCAAGTTCTGGGTGCAGTTCGGGGGGCACCTCGAGGAGTCGGACGCCTCGCTGGCCGCCGCCGCCGCGCGGGAGGCCCGCGAGGAGAGCCAGGTCCCCACGCTCCAGCTGCTCGACGCCGCGCCGTTCGACCTCGACAGGCATGCGCTCTCCGGGGGGTGGACGTGCGCGGAGCACCTCGACGTCGGATTCGTCGCCGTCCTCCCCCGCACGGCCGCCTTCGCCGTCAGCGACGAGAGCGAGGCGCTCGCGTGGTGGCCGGTGTCGGCGCTCCCGACGGATGCCGCCGAAGGGCTGGCCGATCGCATCGCGCGCGCGCGTCGCCATGCCGCGCAGCTGCTGGACGGGCAGGCACCCGACGCGCAGGCTCCCCACCAGGGGCAGGCTGCTCGGTAACGGGCTCCCCCTGCCGTCACGGAAGGCGCCGCCTACCGTGGACTGATGGCGATGCTCGCGTCAGCGCTCGTACAGGCGGCGACCCCCCGCACCGGGCACGCGTGCGAGGAGGGGGCCGGGCTGCTGCACGAGCCGGTGTCCACCGTGACGAGCCTGGCGTTCGTGGTGGCCGGAGGGCTCATCCTGGCGGGCAGCCGCCGCACCCGTCGGGCGGAAGCCGATCCCGGCGCCCTGGCGCCCGGGTCGCCTGCGGCGGGGCGTGATCAGACGGCGCGTGATCAGACAGGACCGACGTCGACGGAGCGGCAGCCGTCGGCTGCGGCGTACGCGGCGCTGGTCGCCGCGATCGGGGCCGGCTCAGTGGTGCAGCACGGCCCGGACCCGGCCTGGTCGGACGTCGCCCACGACCTGCCGCTGCTCGCCACTCTCATGTTCGTCGCAGCCGACTCCGCGGCGGACCTCACCGGGCGCCGTCGCTCTTGGTGGTGGTGGGCGGCGCCGAGCGTGGCGCTCGTGCCGCTCATCGCCGTGGCGCCGATCTCCGGCGACGTGGCGCAAGGCGTGGCGGCGACGGCCGCGGTCGGGCTCACGCTCGCCCGCGCCCTGGCGGCTCCCCGGCTCCGTCCTCGGGTCGCGTGGAGCATGGGGCTGTTGGGGTTCGGCGGCCTGATCGGCGTGCTGACCCGTGCGGGCGGCCCCTGGTGCGCGCCGCATGCGCTGTGGCAGGGGCATGGCGCGTGGCATCTGCTGGCGGCGACGGCGCTCGTCGTCCTGGCCCCCGTCATCGGCGACCGGGGCCTGTCGCGTCCAGGTCAGAGGCGCGCGGCGCCGTCGTCCACCCTCGACGCGGCCTGACGCGCGGCGGCCTCGACCCGGGCGTGGTGCTGCGCCCACCCGTCGGCGCCGCGGCCCGCCACGTTGGCGTCGCCCGCGCGCAGGCCAGCAGACCCGTCGATGAGCTCGCGGATGATGTCGGCGTGGCCGGCATGGCGGCTGGTCTCGACACTCATGTGCACCAGGATCTTGTGCAGGGTCACCACCCGGTTCTCCGGCCGCCACCACGGCACCTCGCCGACGGCGTCCAGCGGCAGCGCCCTGATGGTCGCGTCGCTGTGCTCGGCCGAGTAGTGGTGCAGGTCGACGATCTCCTCGCGGGTCTCGTCGGCGGTGGCCCACATGTCCGCCTCGGGATCAGCGCCGTCGGCGTACCAGGGCAGGACGCGGTCGGCGGGGCGGCCGAAGACCTCGCCGAAGTAGCCGAGCTGCACGCTGGCCACATGCTTGACGAGGCCGAGCAGGCTGGTGCCGGTGGGGGTCATGGGGCGGCGGATGTCGTACTCGCCGAGCCCGTCGAGCTTGCCGAGCAGGTCCGCGCGAGCGGTCTGCAACGTGCTGTGCAACATCTCCTGGGGATCCATCCCGACACTATGGCGCAGGCGGGCCTCCCCCGCCTGCGCCATCGGGCGGTGATCGCGGGGCCTAGCGTGCGACAGCTGCCTCCGCCTCATGCGCGTGCGGCGCGACGTCGGCGTCAGTGTCGACGTGGGTGTCGGCGTCGGCGGTGCGGGACGGGCCCCGGGTGAGCGTCGCGAAGGCGACGGCGGCCAGCACCGCGAACGCCACCATGACGACGCCCATCGGCACGGCCGTCTGCTCCCCGCGGATTCCGACCAGGGGCGACACCGCGGCGGCCAGCATGAACTGCAGGAAGCCGAGGAACGCCGAGCCGGTGCCGGCGTGACGGCCGGCCTCGCCGAGGGCCAGCGCCGTGGCGTTGCCGAAGACGAGGCCGAGCGAGCCCTGGAAGACGGCGAACAGCACGAGGGTGGGCACGGCGGGCACGCCGTTCAGCACGACGATGAGCAGGCCCAGTGCGGCCGCCACGCCGATGGCCAGGCCGATCGCGATCATCCGGCGGTACGCGATGCGGCCCGCGAGCGCCGCCGCGAGCGCGGAGGTGGCGGTGATGGCCAGCGCGTTGCCCGCGAACAGCAGCGAGAACTGGCCCTCGGAGAGGCCGATGACGTTCTGGATGACGAATGGCGACGCCGCGATGTACGCGAACAGCCCCGCGAAGGCGAAGCAGAAGGTCAGCAGGTACCCGGTGTAGGAGCGGTTGCCGAGCACCTCGCGGGCGGCGCGCAGGGTGGCTCCCAGGCCGCCGCGGGTGCGCTCATGCTCGGGACGGGTCTCGGCAGCCCAGCGCAGGGCGCCGGCGAACATGAGCGCGACGAGGCCG
Organism: Cellulomonas timonensis; assembly: GCF_900046455.1. Lineage (GTDB taxonomy): Bacteria > Actinomycetota > Actinomycetes > Actinomycetales > Cellulomonadaceae > Cellulomonas_A > Cellulomonas_A timonensis. The sequence continues at coordinate 82,153 of NZ_FCOT01000007.1, read as the reverse complement.
GCGATCACCCAGAACACGACACGCCAGCCGGCGCTGGCGACGATCAGGCCGCCGGCCAGCGGGGCGATGACGGGGGCGATGACGCTGATGATCATCAGGACGCCCAGCAGCTTCGCGGCAGCCGCGCCGCGTGACGTGTCGGAGATGATCGCGCGGGCCAGCACCACGCCGGCCGCCCCGCCGAGTCCTTGCAGGAACCGCGCGGAGGCCAGCACCTGGACGTTCGGGGCGAGGGCGCAGACCACGCTCGCGAGCAGGCACAGGAGGGTGCCCGCCAGCAGCGGGCGACGGCGGCCGAGGCCGTCGGAGAGCGGTCCGATGAAGAGCTGGCCGAGCGCGAGGCCGACCAGGAACGTGGTCATCGTGAGCTGGATGCCACTCGCGGTGGTCGACAGGTCCTGCGACATGCCCGGGAAGGCGGGCAGGTACATGTCGATCGACAGCGGCGCGACGGCGGTCAGCAGGGCCAGGAGGGCGACGAGCATCCCGGCGACGGGACGGTCCGGGCGCGGGCCGGCCTCGGAGAGCGCAGGCATGGGGAACCTTCGGAGAGGAGGGGGGTGAGCCTCGAGAATATATATCAGATGATATATATGTCAACATATAAAGTAGGCTGGGCGCCATGACGGCAGGAGCTGGCTCCCCCGCAGTGCGGCGGGACGTGACCACTGTGCTGCGCGACCTCGCCTGGACGATCCACCGCCGGGTCCCCGACGAGCTCGGCATCGACCCCCTGCCCACCACCGAGCTCGCCGTGCTCAAGCATGTCCTCGACCACCCGGGCACCACAGTGGGCGAGCTCGCACGGCAGCTCGGGCTGCGCCAGAGCAACGCCAGCGCCGCCGTCCGCACGCTCGTCGACCGAGGCTTGGTCATGCGCGAGCACAGCCCTGCCGACCGCCGGGTGAGCCGGCTCGTCGTGACCGACGAGGCGCAATCCGAGCATGAGGCGATCGCCGCCGCCTGGTCGGGGTCCATCCGGGCCGCCCTCAGCCACCTCGCGCCCGAGCACGTCGCCGCGATCGAGGCGGCCGCCGCCGCCCTCCACGAGCTCGACCGGGCGCTGCACGAGGAGCAGACCGCCTAGCCGGGCCAAGGACCGCCTCATGCGCGTGTTTCCATGTCCTGACGCCCCACCTCCAGGGGCGTGGAACAGGAACATGCGCAGATGACCACCACCCTCATCCAGGACGTCCGCCCGTGGGGCGGGGCGCCGAGTGACGTCACCCTCCAGGACGGCCTCATCGCCGCCGTCTCCCCCGCCGGTGGCGGCACGGCGGCGCCCGGGGCGACTATCGTCGCGGGGGCGGGACGCCTGCTCCTACCGTCGTTCACCGACACGCACGTGCACCTGGACTCGACCCGGATCGGCCTGCCGTTCCGCCCGCACGGCGCCCAGCCCGGCGGGCTGTGGAACCTGATCGACAACGACCGTCAGAACTGGCGCCAGGCCGAGCAGTCGGTGGCCGAGCGCGCCACCCTGACGCTCGGCGGCGCCATCGAGCACGGGATGACCCGGGCCCGCGCGTTCGCGCAGGTCGACGCCGACTGCGGCCTGGAGCGCCTCGAAGGGGTCGTCGCCGCGCGCGAGGCCCACCGCGACCACGCCGACGTGCAGATCGTCGCGTTCCCGCAGGCCGGCATCCTCCTCGAGCCCGGAGTCCCCGACCTGCTCGACGCGGCGCTGCGCAACGGCGCGGACGCGATCGGCGGCCTCGACCCGTGCGGGCTCGACCGCGACCCGGTGCGCCACCTCGACGTCGTCTTCGGCCTCGCCGAGAAGCACGGCGTGCCGATCGACATCCACCTGCACGAGGGCGGGACGCTCGGCGCGTTCACCATCGACCTGGTCCTGGAGCGCGTCGCGGCACTCGACATGCGCGGCCAGGTGACCCTCTCGCACGCGTTCGCCCTGGCGGACCTCGACGCGCAGGCCGCCGATGCCATGGCCGCCGCCCTCGCTGAGCATGACATCGCGGTGGCGACCATCGCCCCCGGCGGCAACCGGGTGCTGCCCATCCCGGCCCTCGCCGCGCACGGCGTGCGGATCGGGCTGGGCCAGGACGGCCAGCGCGACTACTGGTCCCCCTACGGCAACACCGACATGCTCGACCGCACCTGGCAGCTCGCGTTCACGCGCAACCTGCGCCACGACGAGCTCATCGAGCACTGCGTCGCGATCGCGACGGTGGGTGGCGCGAGCCTGGTCGACCCGTCCGCGACCCGGCTCGGCGGCGTCGCGGACCGCCCCGGGCTGGCCGTCGGCGACCCGGCCGAGCTCGTGCTCGTGCCGGGAGAGACCGTCACCTCGGCCGTCATGGACCGCCCGGCGGGGCGCACCACGATCCACGCCGGCCGCGTCGTCGCGCACGACGGAGCGCTCGTCTAGCGCGAGCGCCCCGTCGTGGGCGCTCGTCTAGCGCGAACGCGAGCGCCACACAGGCCGGCCAACCGTGCCGGAGCACGGCCGGCCGGCCTGGCGGGGCGCAGGGCCGGGGCGGGGCTCAGATCCGCCCGAGGCCTTGCCCGTCCAGCACGCGGTGCACGGCAGCGCGCTCCGCGTCGTCGAGCGACTGCAGGGGCGCCTGCAGCAGGTCGTGGTCGATGATGCCGCGGTAGACCTGCGCCGCCTTGAACGCCCCGATCGTGGCGCTGAACCCGCTGATGCGCCCCGCGGCGATCTTCGCGATGAGCCGCAGCGCGTGCAGCCGCTCCTGCACGACGCGGGCGGACTGCCAGTCGCCGCGCACCGCAGCGTCGTACATCTCCACGAAGCCGTGCGGGTCGATGTTCGCGACCCCGACGATCAGGCCGTGCGCGCCCTGCAGGATCGCGGCGTCACCGGTGATGTCCGATCCGGTGATGACGGAGAAGCCGGGCAGGTCCCGCGTGTTCTCGATGATGAAGCGGAACCCGTCCTCCTCCCCGCTGGTGTCCTTGACGCCCGCGATCACACCGTCGTGGGCCAGCTCGACGGTGAGGTCGGCGGGGAGCTTGACGCCCGTGAACAGCGGGATGTCGTACGCGTACAGCGGCAGCTCGGAGGAGGCGGCGATCGCCCTGAAGTGGGCGTCGAGCTCGACGCGTGACACCGAGCCGTAGAACGCGGCGGTGGAGACGAGCGCGTCCACGGGGTACTGGGTGGCGATCTCGACGTTGGCGAGCACCTTGGCGGTGCCGATGTCGCTGACCCCAGCCAGCACGGGGATGCGCCCGGCGACGGTGTCAGTGACGGTCCGCAGCACGGTGTGCTGCTGGTCGTCGGTGAGGTACGGCCCCTCGCCGCCGGTGCCGAGCGCGAAGATCGCGTGCACACCGGCGTCGACCTCGAAGTTCACGAGGCGTTCGAGCGAGGGGACGTCCACTGTCCCGGTGGGGGTCAGGGGCGTGATGATCGGGGGGATGACGCCGCGGAGCGGCTCAGTGGAGGACAGGGCAGTCATGGTGCTCACTTCTTCTGGATGGTGATCAGACCGGCACTTCTGGGCGGGGATCAGCCCCACTGGGCCTCGGTGACGGGGCGCAGGGCGGTCTCGAGGATCCGGAAGTGACGCGGGCGGGTCAGCACGAAGCCGATGAGCTCGGCCACGTCATCGGGCCGCATCATGCCCTGGAGCTGGTCGGAGCCATCGACCCGGCCCCGCTCGTCGTCGATCGCGAAGTTGGTCCACACGCCGCCGGGGGCGATGTTGGACGCGCGGATGCCGGACTCGCGCAGCTCGTTGTCGAGCGCGCGCGTCAGGCCCACCTGCGCGAACTTGCTGGCCGAGTACACGGCCTCGCCCGGCAGCCCGCGCCGGCCGGCCTCGCTGGCCACGGTGATGAGGTCTCCCCCGCCGCGGGCCACCAGGTGCGGCACCGCAGCCCGGTAGAGGTGGATCGTGCCGAGCACGTTCGTCGCGATCATCTCGTCCTCGTGCTCCTCGGGGACGTCGAGGAACTCGCCGTAGGAGCCGACGCCCGCGTTCGCGACGGCGATGTCCAGCCCGCCGAACTCCGCGACGGTCCGCTCGACGAAGGCCGCCACGGCGGCGCGGTCGGCGACGTCCACGGCGCCGGTGATCGACTCGGGCAGGCCCAGGTCCTTCCCGGAGCGCGACAGCAGCCCGAGCTTGACGCCCTGCGCGCTGAGCAGCCGCGCGAGGGACTCGCCGATGCCGGAGGAGGCGCCGGTGATGATCGCGACCTGGCCGCGGAGGTCGTTGGTGGCGTACGTCATGGTGTGTCCGTCCTGTTCAGAGAGGGGGTTGAGGGGGTTCAGAGGGTGATCGCGTGGCGGGCGAGGTACTCGCGGTCGAACACCAGGCCGTTGCCCGGGCGATCCGACGGCACGTAGAACCCGTCGACCTCCGTGCCGGCCTCGGAGACGATGCCGAGCTCCTGCCAGCGGCCGCCGTCGGTGACCTCGGCGTAGGAGATGTTGGGGACCGCCGCGAGCAGCGACGCGCTGAGCTCGAGCACGAAGTGCGGGGTCATCGGCAGGTTGTGGGCCCGCGCCACCGTCGCGATGTCGAGGTACCCGGTGATGCCGCCCACCCGCCCGAGGTCCGCCTGCACGAAGTCCACGGCGCCGCGCTCGATGTACTCGGTGAACTGCGGGAGGTTGTAGACGTTCTCCCCCAGCCCGATCGGCGTGCTCGTGCGCTCCCGCAGCCGCACGTGGCCGGTGATGTCGTCCGAGGGCAGCGGCTCCTCGATCCACAGCAGGTCCAGGTGCTCGAAGCGCTTGAACGCCCGCAGCGCCTCGGGATAGCTCCAGCCCTGGTTCGCGTCCACGGCGAGCGGGAACGCGCCGATGGCCTCGCGGATCTTCGTGAGGCGCTCGACGTCCTCCTCGAGGTCCGGCTTGCCGACCTTCACCTTGCCGGCGGCGTAGCCGAGCGCCTGCCAGCGGCGGGCCTGCTCCACGACCTCCTCGACGCTGCGGTTGAGGTTGATGCCGCTGCCGTACAGCGGCACCCGGTCGCGCACCCGGCCGATGAGGTCCACCAGCGGAACGCCCAGGCTCTTGCCGAGCAGGTCCCAGCACGCGATGTCGATCGCCGACAGGGCGTGGGTGGTCACGCCGGCGCCACCGATGTCGTGCACGTAGCGGTAGCTCGAGTGCCAGATGCCCTGCGGGGACAGCGGGCGTCCGACGACGTTCGGGATCATCTCGCCCACCAGCGCGGCGATCGTCGCGCCGCCCATGCCCGACGTGTGGCTGAAGCCCGTGCCGACGAGCCCGTTGTCGCCGCGCACATCGACGAGCGTCACCTCGATGTCGGTCACGTGGTGGATCTGGTCGCCCCACGGCCCGTCGGGCAACGGCACGCGGGAGGCGCTCAGCTCGATGGACTCGATGCGCGGGATGCGCGAGTCGGTGATGGTCATGGCGTTCGTTCCGATCTGTGAGGTGCTGTGGTTCGAGGTGGGGCGGGCTCAGCCCTTGACGGCGCCGGCGGTCAGCCCGCTGATGAGCTGGCGCTGCACGACCATGAAGCCCGCGAGCACCGGGATGGCGGCCAGGACGCCGCCGGCGGTGAGCAGGTCCCACCGGATCTGGTACTCGCCGATGAAAAGCTGCAGCCCGACGGGGATGGTCTGGGCGGCGGGCGTCGAGGTGAAGGTCAACGCGTAGAGCAGCTCGTTCCACGCGAAGATGAAGATGTACGTCCCGGCGGCGGTGAGCCCCGGGCGCATGAGCGGCAGCAACACGTGCCGCACCATCTGCCACGGCGAGCAGCCGTCGATCGACGCCGCCTCGTCGAGCTCGAGGGGCAGCCCGTCGAGGAAGTTCTTCAGCAGGAACGTCGCGAACGGGGTGGCGAACGTCGAGTAGACGAGGATCAGGCCCCAGCGGGAGTCGAGCAGCCCCACGGTGCGCAGCTCGGCCTGCAGCGGGATGACCAGCAGCACGGCCGGGAAGAGCTGGGCGATGAGCAGCGCGGTCAGCATCGACGTGCGGCCCCGGAACCGGAACCGCGACAGGCAGATGGCCGACGCCATCGCCACGAGCAGCGAGAACGCGACGGTGCCGAACGCCGTGAACACCGAGTTGCCCAGGTAGCTGAGGAACTGCGTGGTGCGGAACAGCTCGACATACGCGTCGAGGGTGAACGTCTCGGGGATCGGGTTGACGCCCGGAGTGAGCAGCTCCCGCTCGCTCGTGAGCGACGTCAGCAGCATCACCAGGTATGGGCCGAGCGTCGCCGCCAGCCAGAGGGCGACGGCGCCGTGGACCAGCGAGCTGCCCAGCCGCACACGGGGACGGCGCGGGATCGGGACCGGTGCGGGCGCCGGGGAAGCCGCAGGCGCCAGGGGACGATCGAGCACAGCGGACATCACGCGCTCCTGTCTCTCGTGAGGCGGATGTACATCACGACCAGGACGGAGAGGATCGCCGCCTGCACCATCGCGTAGGCCGCGCCCTGCCCGAAGTCCCCGCCCTTGTACGCCGTCAGGTAGGACAGCAGCGGCAGGGTGGTGGTGGCGCGGGCCGGTCCGCCGCCGGTCAGCACGTAGGCGAGGTCGATGTAGTTCGCCGTCCAGATGAGCCGCAGTACCAGGGTGATGAGCACCGTGGGCAGGATGTGCGGGACGACGACGTTGCGGAAGACGCCCATCGGGCCGCAGCCGTCCGTGCGCGCGGAGTCCTTGAGCTCCTGCGGCACGCTCTGCAGCGCGGCCAGGATCATCACCGCGAAGAACGGGATGCCCTGCCAGGCGTCGATCGCGATGAGCGTGGGCATCGCCGTCTCCGACGTGCTGAGGAACGCCACCGGCTTGTCGAGGATGCCGAGACCCACCAGGACGCCGTTGACGATGCCGCGGTTCGGGTCGAGCATCCACAGCCAGATCAGGGCGACGAGCACGCTCGGGGTGGCCCACGGGACCATCGCGAGCCCCCGGGCCAGGCCGCGCAGCGCGAACCGCTGGTTGAGCAGGAACGCCCCGGCGGTGCCGAGCACGAGCTGCAGCCCCACCGCCCCGAACGTCCACGCCGCCGAGTTGCGCAGCGCGTTCACGAAGTGCGGGTCGGAGAGGATCGCCTGGTAGTTCTCGATCCCCGTGAAGCCGATGATGCCGCCGAGGAAGCTCGTCTCGTTGAACGAGAACCAGATGGCCCGCAGGAACGGGAAGACGATGAACGCCGCGAACAGCGCGAGGCTCGGCGCGAGGTAGACGAGCGGCATCAGGTTCACGCGGCGCCGCGGCGCCCGCCGTGCAGCCCGACCGGCCGGGAGCTGCTCCCGGCGCGGCAGTGCGGTCAGAGGTCCGGCTGTCATCTCACTTCCCCGCCAGCACCGTGGAGAGCTCCTCGAGCGCCTGCGCGCTCGTGACCTTGCCCTCGAAGGCCGACTGGAGCGTGGGGACCCAGTCCTTGTTGACGACCGTCGACGTGCCCGGCAGCAGCGGCCATGTCTGGGCGGTGGCCTGTGCGTCGAGCGCCACCTGCAGCCCCTCGTCGTCGCTGAACGGCGAGCCCTGGGCCACGGAGGTGAGGACGGGGAGCTGGCCCTGCGGCGAGGTGCTCATGGTGAGCATCGGGTCGTGGGTCAGCAGCCAGGACACCCACTCCCACGCGAGGTCCTGCTTGTCCGACGTCCCGAACACCACGTTGCCGCTCATCGAGCCGAGCGTCGTGGGCTTCGCGGGGTCGGCCGACGGCATCGGGATGACGCCGACGTCGTCGCCCAGCCCCTCACGCACCGCCGCCAGCGAGCCCGCGTGGTGGATCATCATGGCCGTCGTCTTGTTGAGGAAGTTGCCCCGCACGGCGGCGAAGTCCGCGGTGATCGAGCCGGGGGGCGTCGCGCCCATCGCGTGCAGGTCCAGGTAGTCCTGGTTCGCCTCCACGCCCACCTCGTCTGCGAGCGTGACATTGCCGTCGTCGTCGACGAACGTCGCGCCCGCCGAGTACATCCAGGCGGCCCACTGATCCTGCCCGCCGACGCCGCCACGGATGTCGATCGCGAATTGGCCCGCGTCCGCCAGCGTCTGCGCGGCGGCCATCACGTCCTCATGCGTGCTCGGCGCCTCGAGCCCGTGCGCCGCGAAGATGGCCTTGTTGTAGTACATGTACAGCGTCGTGTACTGGTGCGGCATCAGGTACGTCTCGTCGTCCCCCGGCACCTTGCCGGCGTCCAGCAGGGCGGGGACCACATCGTCCTTGCCCTCCCAGCCGGCGATCCGCTCGCTGAGCGGCGCCAGCGCCTTGGCCTGCACGAACTCGCCGAGCCACACGTCCTTGAACCGGGCCGCGTCGGGGCCGCCGCCGCTGCTGAGCGCGTTGAGCAGCTTGTCCTCGTACTGCGCGAGCGGGATGACCTGGACCTCGACGGTCCCGTTGGTGCTCTGCTCGTTGAACTCCGCGACCAGGTTGGTCCACGTCGGGTCCGTCGAGTCGTCCTGCCACAGCCAGTACGTGAGCGTGGCGTCTCCGTCGTCGGCCGCGGCGCTGCCGCCTCCGCAGGCGGAGAGCAGCAGGGCTCCGGCGACCAGCCCGGCCGCGACGGGGGCGAAGCGCATGCGCGAACGTTGCCTCATTGCAATGTCCTTTCTGGTGGCCCGGGGGCGGCTCTAGCCGGCTGGGGTGGGCGCCGGGGTGGTGCGGGACGCGGCGCGCTGGTGGGTCAGCCGCGTCCGGACGTCGAAGAAGTGCACGTTGAGCTGGTGCACCGCGAGCTGGGTGTCGCCGGCACGGAGCGCGTCGACGATGCGCGAGTGGCTGCGCGCCGACTCGACGAGGTCGCGGCCCGTGGTGGTCTCGGGAGACATCCGCTCGAACATCTGCCAGAACGCGGTGAGCAGGCTCTCCAGCGTCGCGTTGTCCAGATGGGCGTAGATGGCGTGATGGAACGCCTGGTCGTCCTCGATGAACGCCCGGCCATGCTCGGCCTTCGCGTGCATGCGGTTGGTGACCTCGCGCAGCTCGCCGATCTTCTTGGCGGACATGTTCGCGACAGCAGTGGGGAAGAACGCCACCTCCAGCACGCGCCGCACGTCGAGCAGCTCGATCAGGGCGTCGGTGGTCGGCTCCATCATCTCGGTGAGCCGCAGCACCACGGCCGTCATGTCGAAGCGCCCCAGGCTGCGGCGCGCGCCCTGCCGGGAGACGACGATGCCGAAGCCGTCCAGCACCGCGAGCGCCTCCCGCAGCGCGGCACGGCTGACGTCGAGCCGCGCGGCGAGCTCCTGCTCGGTGGGGAGGTCGTCGCCCGGCTCCAGGCCGAGTTCGCGGCACACGTCGAGGATGCGGTCCTGCAGGTTCGCTGGCTTCATTGCCACCTCACATTTGTCGGACAACATTGACCGGGAAACGTTGGGGTCTTGTCGCGAACGTACGTTCCGGGAGATCAGGCGGCAACAGTTCGGACAACTTTGGGGCCACTTGTCAGACAACCGATCGCTGCGCTCGCACAGGCCCGCACAGCAAAAAGCGGCCATGCCCAGGCATGGCCGCTTCTCGCGGATCAGTTGCTGCTCTCAGGCAGCGTCAGACGGCGGGCAACCACACCCGCATCGTCGAGGGGCCGCGCTCGGCCCACGAGTGGTACGGCGTGAGGCGCAGCTCGACGGACTCGCGCGCGGGCGCCGACGGCTGCCGCCGGCCGTAGGGCAGCGCCCCGGCGCCGTCGGTGGGCGTCACCACCTGGGCCCGGACCACGGCGCCCGAGAGGCCGCCGGGGGCGGCGACTGGCGCTGTCGACGTGTCGAGTCGCACGTCGTCGAGGTCCACCCCCACCGGCAGGTCGACGGACTCCAGGCAGAGCACCCGGGGCCCGGCCTCCACGGCCGCACAGCCGCGCACGGCGTCGATGCGCTCGTCGGGCCAGGTCAGGCGCGGCTCCATGGGCAGCGCGAGACGGACTACCTCCCCCACTGCCAGCAGGCGCTCCACGTCCACCAGGCCTGGCTCGACGGGCCGCTCGCTGCCGCCCTCGGAGAGCACTGCGCGCTGCGCCCACTCGGGCACGCGCAGCCGCACTCGCACGGGGCGGTCGGGGGCCTCGGTGACGCGCACCGTCACGGTCCCCGCGTCGGGGTAGGCGGTGCTGATGTCGAGGCCGAGCACGCCGCCACCGTCGAGCTCGACGCGCAGGGCGCCCGACGCGTACTGCAGCAGCGTCAGCCCGTCCGGATCCGCGACTGCGGCATAGGACTGCCAGGTCGCGAGGGTCCGCGCGAGGTTGGTCGGGCAGCAGGACACGTCGAACCAGGGCGCCCGCTGGCCGCCCTCGGCGCGTGGGTTGACCTCGTCGGCCACCGACCCCTCGGCGGGGGGGCGCTGCTGCAGCGGGGTCGCGTAGAAGAAGGCCTTGCCGTCGGCGCGCGGGGAGGTGGCGATCACGTTGTAGAACGTGCGCTCCATCAGGTCTGCGTACCGCACGTCCCCGGTGGCCAGGAACAGCCGCCAGGAGACCATGTTCGACGCGATGCCCGCGCACGTCTCGCAGTAGGCGCGGTCGGGCGGCAGCACCCAGTCGTCGCCGAAGCCCTCGTCCTGATGGTGCGACCCCATGCCGCCGGTCAGGTAGGTGCGCCGCGCGACGGTGGCGGTCCACTGCCGCTCGAGCACCGCGAGCAGGTCGGCGTCGTCGCGGTCCACGGCGAGGTCCACGGCCGCGGCGGCGAGGTACAGCGCGCGCACGGCGTGGCCGCGCCACACCGTCGCCTCGCGCACAGGCACGTCGTCCTGGAAGTACGCGGGCCCGAATTGGACGGGCCCGAGCAGCCCTCGCCCGCGGCGGTCCACGAACAGCTCCGCCTGCGCCAGGTACCTGGGCTCGTCGAGCGCGCGGCCCAGCTCGGTGAGCCCGACCTCGATCTCCGGGTGCCCGCAGATCGCCTCCCGGCCCCCGGGGCCGAACTCGCGGCACACGTGGTCGGCGGCGCGGCGTGCGACCTCGACGAACGCGTCGACGCCTGAGGTGCGCACCCGGGCCACAGCGGCCTGCAGCAGGTGGCCGGTGTTGTAAAGCTCGTGGCCCATCTCCAGGTCCGAGTACCGCGGCTGCTGCGTGCCGTGGCCGAAGCAGGTGTTGAGGTAGCCGTCCGGGTCCTGCGCGCGGGCGACCCGTTCGGCGAGCCGGGTGAAGACCTCGTCCACCCGGGTCGAGCCCGTGCGGCCGTGCTCCCAGGCCAGCGCCTCGAGGAGCTTGTAGACCTCCGAGTCGGCGAACGACCAGCCCGGGCGGTCCGACCCCATGGTCCCGTCGGCGACCCGGTCGAAGCTCGCGATCCAGCCGAGCCGCTCCATCCACTCCTCGCAGTGCGCCAGGGTGGCCGCCGCGTTGGTCTGCTGGAGGGTGGCCCAGAACCCGTCAGTCAAGGAGATCTCGGCGAGGCCGAGCGGGCGACGGGGCCCTCGCGCAGGCGACACGGGCCGGCCGCCCGTGCGCTCCGCGCCAGGTCCTCGGCGGACGTCGATGAAGGTGGGGAGCACGGCGTCTACTTTCTTCGTCTGAGCAACACAAGCAGCGGGGCCCTCAGGCCGTCAGGGACGCAGCGGAACGCTGGACCCCTCGCGGGTGAACACCGGGATGCGCTCGAGGGGAGCGTCGGCCTCGATCGTCTGGCCGCCCTCGTGCACGTCGCCCGTGGCGGCGTCGACCCAGCGGGCCCCGCGCGGCAGGTACACGGCCCGCGAGCGCTGGCCCGCACGTGAGATGGGCGCGACGAGGATGTCGGGGCCGAACAGGAACTCGTCCTCGACCTCCCAGGCGCCCGGGTCGTCGGGGTGGTCGACGAACAGCGGCCGCATGGGCGGAAGCCCGTCGGTCGCGGCCAGCCGCATCTGCTCGTGGATGTACGGGCGCAGGCGCTCGCGCAGGTGCAGCAGGTCCGCGATGACCTCGTAGGCCTCGTCGCCGAACGACCACACCTCGTTAGGCCCGCCCGTCTGGGCGTAGGACGTGGGCGTGCGGGGGTCGCGGTCGCCGTGCAGACGGAACAACGGGCAGAACACGCCGTACTGGAACCAGCGGATCATCAGCTCGCGATACGCCGGGTCCCGCGAGTCGCCGCCGTGGAAGCCGCCGATGTCGGTGGTCCACCACGGGATGCCCGAGATCGCGATGTTGAGGCCCGCGCGGATCTGCTGCTCGAGCGAGAGCCACGTCGCCGGGATGTCCCCCGACCACACGGCCGCGCCGTGCTTCTGGGCGCCGGCCCACGCGGACCGGCACAGCAGCACTGTGGGCTCCTGGCCGGCGGCCGCCATGCCCTCGGCGAAGAGCCGCGCGTTGTCACGCGGGTAGATGTTCGCGACCTCGGCGCCCGGCCCCGCGTGCAACGTGAGGTTGCCGGGGTGCGCCGGGTTGAGCTCGGGCTCGGACGCGTCGAGCCAGAACACCTTGATGCCCAGGTCCAGGTAGTTGCGCCGGACCAGGTCCCACACGTACTCGCGGGTGCGCGGGTTCGTGGGGTCGTAGAACGCCAGCGGCATGGGCGTCGTCATGCCCTTGTCCCGGATGGTCTGGTGGAACTCGACGCCCTGGTCCGATCCGACCAACAGCCCCTGGTCGCGGTAGTCCGCGAAGTTCTCCGACAGCGGGGAGATCGTGGGCCAGATGGACACCATCAGCTCGATGCCCAGCTCGTGCAGCTCGTCGACCATCGCCTGCGGGTCGGGCCACTCGGCCTCGTCGAAGCGGTAGTCGCCCATCGCCGACCAGTGGAAGTAGTCCGTCACGATCACGGACATGGGCAGCCCGCGGCGCTTGTGCTCGCGCGCGACGCCCAACAGCTCGTCCTGGTCCAAGTAGCGCAGCTTGCACTGCCAGACCCCCGACGCCCACTGCGGCAGATCGGGCACGTGGCCCGTCGCGTCGGCGTACCGGGCCATGATCGCGGCGGGCGTCGGCGCGGCGGTGAGCCAGTAGTCGATCTCGCGGGCCTGGCCCACGCTCCAGCGGGTCGCGTTCTGCGCGAACTCGACGCGGCCCACCGCCGGCATGTTCCACAGCAGGCCGTAGCCCCGGTTGGACAGCACGAACGGGATGTTGACCTCGGCGTTGCGCTGCACCAGGTCGAGCGACAGGCCCTTGAGGTCGAGCCGGCCGTGCGTGCGCTGGCCCATGCCGTACAGCTTCTCGTCGTCATACGCCGCGAACTGCTGGTGGATCTCATACGCGCCTGAGCGGTTGCCCTGGTAGGAGCGGGCGCCCGGCATCCAGAAGTGCTCGCGGCTCTCCGTGAGCAGCTCCTCGCCGGTGCTGGTGCGACGGAACGTCAGCAGCGGCTCCGGGTAGGCCGCGCCCAGGTCGAAGTCGACCTCGACAGTCAGCTCGCCATGCCGGAACGTCGCATGCGCGTCGCCTGCCTCGATCGACGGGGCCGGCGAGGCGGGCGCCACGTCGAGCGCGCCCTGGCTCTCGGCGGGGATGCGGTACTGGGCCGCGCGGACGCGGACGCTGTCGACCCCCCACGCCTCGATGGTCAGCACCTCATGGCGGTGGCGGATCTCGAGGGACGTGGCGGACGGGTGGAAGGTCACCATGGTGCTGGCACTCCGGTCTTGCAGAAATGGACGGTCGGGGGTGGGGCTCAGTCCTTGACTGCCCCTGCGGTGACGCCGGCGGCGACGTACCGCTGAGCCACGACGAGCAGCACTGCGGCGGGGATCGACGCGACCACGGCGGTCGCCATGATCGAGTTCCACTGCGTGGTGTTGTTGCCGATGTACTTGTAGATGCCGAGCGTGATGGGGATCAGGTCCCCATTGCGGTTGAGGGTCGAGGCGAAGATGAAATCCGACCACGACCACAGGAACGCGAACAGCGACGCGGTGATCATCGAGTTGCGGCTCACCGGCAGCACCACCGACCAGAACGTGCGCCAGGTGCCCGCGCCGTCAACGGTCGCGGCCTGCGTCAGCTCGCGTGGGATGCCCTGCATGAACGTGGTCAGCAGCAGCACCGCGAACGGCACCGCGACAGTGGAGTCCGCGACGATCAGGCCCCACACCGTGTTGAGCAGGCCGAGCTTGATGTAGATGGCGTAGAAGCCCATCGCCATGATCACGCCGGGGATCATCTGCGCCACCAGCAGCACGAAGTTCAGCGTCTTGCCGCCGCGCAGGTTCAGCTGCGCCAGCGAGTACGCCGCGGGGGCCGCGACGACGAGCGTGAGGACGACGGTGCCGAGCCCGATGAGCATGCTCGTGCCCAGGTGCGGGAGCTGGTGGTCGAGGACGTTGCGGTAGCCCTCGAGCGTGGGGTTCCACGGGAACCAGTGCGGCGGGTCCGAGCGCATGTCGCCGGTCTCGGTGAGCGAGACGTTCACCATCCAGTAGACGGGGAACAGCATCAGGGCGGTGAAGAAGACGCCCAGGGCGGTCTTCCACCAGGGACGGTGGCCGTTCATGACTGCTCCTGTCGGCGCTGGAGGTGCAGGTACACGAACCCGAAGGCGAGCGCGATGAGGATCAGCAGGTTGCCGACCGCCGCCGCGGGCGAGAAGTCGGGCTGTCCGGTGCCGAACGCCTCCCGGTACGACCACACGGCGAGCGTCGTCGAGGAGCTGCCGGGGCCGCCGGTCGTCATGATCCAGATGATGTCGACGACCTTGAGCGTGTAGATCAGCCCGAGCAGCAGCGTGATGATCGACACCGGCCGCAGCAGCGGGAACGTGATCTTGCGGAACTGCTGCCAGGCGCTCGCGCCGTCGAGGCTCGCGGCCTCGTACACGTCGCCCGGGATGTTCTGCAGCCCCGAGTAGAGGATCACCAGGTTGAACGGGATGCCCAGCCAGATGTTGGCGACGATCACCGAGACCAGCGCCCATTCGGGCGAGGTCAGCCAGTTGACCTGGCCGACGCCGAACGCGCCGAGCACCGAGTTGATGATGCCGTTGTCGCTGTTGAGCATCCATGACCAGGTGGACGCGGACACGATAAGCGGCAGCAGCCACGGGATCAGGAACATCCCCCGCAGCACCCCCGAGAGCCGGAAGTTCTGCCGGAAGAAGACCGCCAGCGCCAGGCCCAGCACGTACTGGAACGCGATGGACACCACCACGAACAGCGCGGTGTTGCGCAGCGCCGGCCAGAAGGTCCGCGAGCTGAGCACGTCGGCGTAGTTGTCCAGCCCGACGAACTCCGCGTTGCCCTGCACGAACGCGCGTGGCGTGTAGTCGTGCAGGCTCAGCTCGATGTTCCGCCAGAGCGGGAACGCGTAGAACGCCACCAGGTAGACCACGAGCGGGGCGGCGAAGCCGACTGCCGCCCATCGGGTGGATCGCGACCGGTGGCTCGCCGTGCGACCGGACGGGGCCGCGACGGCTCGCGCCGCCACCCCGTCCGGCGCCGCTGCGCCGGCCCCGACCGATCTGGTCTGGGTCATCTTCATCAACTCAAGTCCTCAGGCTCGGTGCAGCGGTGGTGCAGGTCAGCCGATCGCGGCTTCGGCGGCCTCCTGGGCCTGCTGCAGCGCCACCTCGGGCGTCTCGACGCCGGAGAGCGCCTCCTGCACCGCGGTCCAGAGCTGCTCCGAGACCTTCGGGTAGTCGGTGCCGAGGTCGTCGCTGGTCCGGCCCTTGGCGGCGTTGACGGCGTCGACCCACGGCTCCAGGTCGGCGTTCTCCGCGAGGATCGCGGCCTGGCCGTCGGCCGTCGGCGGGATGTAGTACGCGAACGTGGTGCCGGTCTCGACGAACCCGTCAGTGGTCGTCATGCACTCGACGATCTTGCGGGTCGTGTCGTAGCGGGCCTCGTCCTTCTGCACCGGCATCGTCACGAACTCGCCGCCCGTGGGGGCCGCAGCCGAGCCGCCCTTCTGGCCGGGGATCGGGATGACTCCGGTGGCGAAGTCGGCCT
Source organism: Cellulomonas timonensis (assembly GCF_900046455.1). Taxonomy (GTDB): domain Bacteria; phylum Actinomycetota; class Actinomycetes; order Actinomycetales; family Cellulomonadaceae; genus Cellulomonas_A; species Cellulomonas_A timonensis. Next base: position 66,354 of record NZ_FCOT01000007.1, on the reverse strand, counting down.
CCGCGGCGCTGTTGATCTGCCACGTGCCATTGACCACGAACCCGAAGTCACCGGTGAGGAACTCCTCCCACGTGGTGTTCTGGGAGTTGCTGATCACCGAGTTCGGGGCGTACCCGTCGGCCAGCCAGCCCGTCCACAGCTCCAGCGCCGCGACGGCCTGCGGCGAGTCCAGCTCGCGCAGGTCGGCGCCTGCGCCCCAGAACCACGGCAGGAACTGGAACGAGCCCTCCTCGGTGCCGATCCCGGCGAAGGTGATGCCCTTCTTGCCCGACGAGGTGACCTTGGCCAGCGCGTCGGTCAGGGAGGCCCAGTCGGTGATGCTCGCGGTGTCGACGCCGGCAGCGGTGAGCACGTCCTGGTTGTAGAAGAGCGCCAGGGTGTTCGCGCCGATCGGGATGCCGAACGTGTCGCCGTCGATCTGGCCGGCGGCGATGAGGTTCGCGTCGATCGCGGAGGTGTCGAAGCCGAACTCCTCCATCGTGTTGAGCATGCCGGTGTCGGCGAGCGTGGACACGGCGGGGTTGTCGAGCAGGATCACGTCGGGCGACGTGCCCTCTTGCGCCGAGAGCATCGCCTGGTTGGTCAGCGCCGTCGTGTCGTACGCGGTGCGCTGGACCGTGACGCCGGCCTCGACGCCGCACGCCTCGACGCGCTTGCCCCAGTCGGACGCCGCGTCGTGCTGGGGGTACGGGTCCCACCAGGTGTACGAGCCGGCGGCGTCGCCGGACCCGCCGTCCGACGAGCAGGCCGTCAGGCTCACAGCAGCGAGCGTGACCGCCCCCAGCACGCCCAGGCTGCGGATGGTTGTCTTGCGCATCACGTCATTCCTCCTTGAACAGGTGATTGCGGGGCGGCAGTGCCCCAGGGAGCGGTGGTGCTAGGGCCGGACGTCCGGCGGGGACACGGGCGGCGCCGTGCTCCCCCGGTCGACCAGCTCGGGTGACACGAACCGCACGACGTGCGGGTCGGTCGGGTCCTGCTGCTCGATTCGACGCACGAGCTGGCGCACCGCCATCCGGCCGAGCCGGTCGGGTGCGCTCTCGATCGAGGAGAACGGCAGGGAGAAGGTGCGGGCGAACTCGTCGGAGTACTGCCCGATCACGGAGAGGTCGCGGGGCGACTGGATGCCGCGCGCGTGCAGCACGGACGGCAGCGCGGCCGCGGCGGCCTCGTTGTGCAGGAGCAGGCCGGTGGCCTGCGGGTGGCGGTCGAGCAGGTCGTCGAGGAACCGCCCGACGGCGGGCTGCTGCGACTCGCCGAACTCGGCGTGCAGCGTGATCCCCCGCGCCTTCGCCTGTGCGAGGGCGGCGTCCCGCAGCCGCCAGACGTACGCGCCGCCACGCTCGACGACGTGCTCGGGCTGGGAGACGAGCACCAGGTCGCGGTGTCCCAGGTCGGCGAGGTGGTCGACCATCGTGCGGCCGGCCTCCTCGAAGTCGAGGTCGAAGACGTCGAGGCCGGTGCAGTCGCCGGGGAGCCCGACCAGCGCGCCGGGGACGCCCGAGGCCCGCAGCACCGGCAGGCGCTCGTCGTCGTCGGCGACGTTCATCAGCACCACGCCGTCGACCATGCGGGAGTCGGTGATCCGCTTCAGGGCCTGGGAGCCGTCGGGCTCGGTGACCATGAGGATGTCGTAGCCGAGCTCACGGGCGACGTTCGAGACGCCGAGCATGTACTGCAGCATCGCGGGGGCGAACTCGTCCTCGAGGAACTGGACGAGCAGGCCGAGCACCATGCTCTGCGACGTCGCCAGTGCGCGGGCGCCGGCGTTCGGCGTGTACCCGAGGTCGCGGACGGCCTGCTCGACGCGCCGGCGCACCTCGAGCGAGGTGGTGCGCTTGCCGGTGAGCACGTAGGACGCGGTGCTGCGGGAGACTCCCGCGGCCTTGGCCACATCGCCGATCGTCGCCATTGTCGCCTCTCCGGAGTGTCGCTGCGCCGTCCCCCGGGTGCGGTGGGCCGACGCGAGTAGCGAACCGGTTCGCAACATATAGGCGCCAGAGCGCAGGACGCAAGCCGTATTCATCAGCCAGTTGGCGAACCGGTTCGCCACATCTGGGCAGATCAGCCCGAAGCGCCCAGCCGGCGCGCCACCACATCCCTCGCGTGGGCGACCACCGGCTCGATCCGCGCGGCATGCGCCCCGTGCCAGTACACGTGCCCGCACGACAGGCACCGGGCGAAGTCCGCATACGTGCGCGCCGTCCCCGCCCGCACCTCCTCGGCCACCTCGTTCGCGCCCACCACCGCGAGCACACCACCGCAGGCCGTGCAGCGCGTCCACGGCGTCAGCGGCGGCGCGAACCTGTCGAGCACGTCGTCGAGTTGGTCGTCGGTCGCCGAGCCGCGCACCAGCGCGCCCTGCGGCAGGCTGCGACGGCGCAGCAGGCCGCGGTCCCGCGTGAGCAGCACCCGGCCCTCGGCCGCGGCGATGCGCACCAGCTCGGGGTCGTCGGCCTCCGGGCGGTAGGCGGCGTCCAGCCCGAGCAGCCGCATGCGCCGCACGAGCCCGCCCAGGTGCACGTCGAGCAGGAAGCGCGGCGGCGTAGTGGCGGTGGCCTGCGGGCGCGCGACTGGCGCCACCCGGAGCACTGCCTCGGTGACCGGCGCGGACGCGGCGACCGGCGCCCCGTCCACCACGAGGCGGCCGACCTCGGTGAGTGGGACGCCCACCGACTCCACGACATGCCCCCAGGTGTCCGTGTCCGCCGCGCGCACGTCGACGGGGCCGTCCCGGCGGTCCGGGCGCAGCAGGAACCGCAGCGAGGGGTCGACGTCCAGCCGGACTGCACGCCCCCTCCCAGGATGCTCGCCCCTGGCGGTCGATGCCCCGCCCCGCGGGCCCGCGCGCCCTCCGCATGTCAGGCTCGGCATACCGGACGAGGGGGGCGCATGGACAGCACGGACGTGATGGCATGGGCCGCCCGGTACGAGCAGGCCTGGCGCGCGCAGGACATCGCCGCCGTCGAGGACTTGTTCACCCCGCAGGCGGTCTACCTGCGCGGCGCATATGACGACGGATTGCGCGGGCACGCCGCCATCGCCGAGTTCTGGCCGGACCCCACGCCGTTCACGATGCGCGCGGAGTCTGTCGCCGTCGCACCACCCACGGCGGTGCTGCGCGTCGAGGTGCAGTACTTCGGCGACCTCGGAGACCAGCCACGCGAGTTCCGCGACCTGTGGATCGTGCGGTTCGCGCCCGACGGGCGGGCCGAGCACTTCGAGGAGTGGGCGCACTGGCCCGGACTGGACTACGGGGGCTCCCCGGACTGAGCGTCGCAGGCCCCGCTCGCCCACACGCCCGGCCCCACGGGCGGCGCGGCGCCCGCGAGGCCAGGATGGCAGGGTGCTCCTCGCCGACGTCGCCGCCACCTCGGCCGCCCTGGCCGACACGCGCTCGCGCCTCGCGAAGCGCGCGCTGCTCGTCGACCTGCTGCGCCGCACGGCGCCCGACGAGGCGCCCGTCGTCGCCCGCTACCTCGCCGGGGAACTGCGGCAACGCCGCACCGGCCTGGGCTGGCGCTCACTCGCCGCCATGCCCGATCCGGCCACCGAGCCCACACTCGACGTGCTGGCCGTCGATGCCGTCTTCGAGCAGATGTCGCGGCTCTCCGGCCCCGGCTCCTCGACCCACCGGACCGCGCTCGCCACCGACCTGTTCGCCGCCGCCACCGCCACCGAGCAGCGCCTGCTGCGCGGGCTCGTCACCGGGGACCTGCGCCAAGGCGCCCTCGACGCGCTGCTGCTCGACGCAGTCGCAGAGGCGGCCGACGTGCCCTCGGACGTGGTCCGCCGGGCCGCGATGCTCGCCGGGGCCACCGAGCCGGTCGTGTCGGCGGCCCTCGGCGCCGGGTCCCCTGACGAGGCCCTGGCCGCCCTCGCCGAGTTCGGCCTCGCCGTCGGGCGGCCCGTGCGCCCCATGCTCGCCGCGTCCGCCCCCGACATCGCCACCGCCGTCGCGGCGTTCGCCGGGCGGCCCGTCGTCGTCGACGCGAAACTCGACGGGATCCGCGTCCAGGCCCACCGCGACGGGGACGACGTGCGGGTCTTCACCCGGAGCCTCGACGACGTCACGGCCCGCGTGCCCGAGATCGTCGCCGTGGTCCGCTCGCTGCCCGTCCACACCGCCGTGCTCGACGGAGAGGCGCTCGCCCTCGGCCCGGACGGCCAGCCCCGCCCCTTCCAGGAGACCTCCGCGCGCAGCGCCACCCAGGACGCGGAGCTCGCGGCGGTCACCACCCTCAGCCCGTTCTTCTTCGACGTGCTGCACGCAGACGGCCGCGACCTCCTCGACGCGCCGCTGCTCGAACGCCTCGCCGTGCTCGACGCCGTCGCCGGCGGGCACGTCGTCGAGCGGATCGTCACCGACGACGCCGACGCCGCGCAGGCCGCCTTCGCCCGATGGGTCGCCGCCGGCCAAGAGGGCGCCCTCGTCAAAGACGCCGCCGCGCCTTACGAGGCAGGCCGACGCGGCTCCGCCTGGGTCAAGGTCAAACCCCGGCACACCCTCGACCTCGTGGTGCTCGCCGTCGAGCGCGGCTCCGGGCGGCGTGAGGGGCTGCTGTCGAACATCCACCTCGGCGCCCGCGACCCCGCAGGCGGCTTCGTCATGCTCGGCAAGACGTTCAAGGGGATGACCGACGAGATGCTCGCCTGGCAGACGCAGCGGTTCCGCGAGCTCGAGGTCGCCGACGACGGCTGGACCGTGACCGTCCGCCCCGAGCAGGTGGTGGAGGTCGCCTTCGACGGGGTGCAGCGCTCGACCCGCTACCCCGGTGGCCTGGCGCTGCGGTTCGCCCGGGTGCTGCGCTACCGCGACGACAAGACCGCCGCCCAGGCCGACACCGTGGACATGGTCCGGGCCGTGGCGGCCTGGGCCTGAGCGGTGTCGGGCTGGACGGCGGGTGAGGTCAGGCCGGGTCAGGCCTGGGCGGCGCCCACGGGGTCGGGCTCCTCGCCGCGGACGGCGGTGTCGACGAGCCGGTCGACCTCCGTCTCGTCCAGCGACAGGGACAGCGCGAGCTCCGCGAGGACCGGCTGCCGGGCGCTCTGGAGCATCTCCTTCTCGCCCGTGGACAGCCCACGCTCCTCCTGGCGGCGGGTGAGGTCGCGGACCACCTCGGCGGTCATGTTCAGCTCGCCGACGCGGAGCTTCTCCTGGTTGGCCTTGAAACGCCGCGACCAGTTCTCCTCCTGCTCGCCCGAGGGCGCCCGGAGGACGGCGATCAGCTCGTGCGCCTGCGACTCCGCGTACACCGGTCGGAGGCCGACCTCCTCGGCGGTGTCGAGAGGCACGGCGACCTCCAGGCTGGTCTGGTGCACCTGGAGGTGCACGTACCGCCGGCTCGTCCCGTTGATCGTGCGGTCGACCATCTGCGTGATGGTGGCGGGCCCATGGTGAGGGTGGATGACCGTCTGACCCTCAGAGAACTGCATCCTGATGCTGTGTCCTTCGTTTGCGATCGGCACCGCACCCGATCGCGTCGGAGGCTGAGCCTCAGAACGCCTGATCGCCCCGTTGTCCGAGTCGCACCCGATGATGGAGCGGCGAGGACGCTGGGAGCACAGAGGTCGGCCCGACCATGCGGATGGGGGCCTTCGCTCTGCGAGCCGGTCCTCCCATTGTCCCACCCGCCGCCTGCACGTCCGGGCAGTGAGACCCGTCACCCGTCGACGGGCACGAGTCGGAGGGTCAGCGCCTCCGCGTCGGAGCCCGTGACGGTGCCCACGATCGCCGGGCCGAACTGGTCGTACTTGGCGTGATACGCGGCGGTGATGGCCTCGGCCTCGTCGGGTGCGGCGTCCTCGAAGACGACGTCCCGCTCCACTCCGCCGGATCGGATGCGACCCTCGCCACTGGCCTTCGCCCGGACGTACCACCCGTTGTGCGGCCCGTACGCGGACCGGACGTAGACCCCGTCACCGACGCGCACGTCCCACATCGTCACGTAGGGCCGCAGGGTCCCGTCCGGGCGCCTCGACGCCAGGTGCATCAGCTCCGCGCCGCCGATCCTCGACAACTCGCCCTCGGTCCAGCCCGCCATCGCGCTCCTCCTTGTGTCGATGTGGACGCCCATCCCCCGGCGGAAGCGCCAGGAATGCCACGTGGCTGGCCAGAAGGTCAGGCGCCGTACTGCTGGTCGGAGACCTCCTCGGCCCATTCGGTGTCCGGGCCGCCGTCGGCTGCGCCCACCTCCCACATCGCCAGGTGGGTCATGAACGCCGCGGGCGCCGCGCCGTGCCAGTGCCACTCCCCTGGCGGCGTCCACACCGTCTGCCCGGGCCGCACCTCCAACACCGTGCCGTCACGGGTCCCCACCCGGGCGACGCCCTCGGTCACGTGCAGCGTCTGGCCGTTCGCGTGCCGGTGCCAGTGCGTGCGCGCGCCGGGTGAGAAGTGGACGGCGTTGACCCGCAGCCGGGACGGGTCGGGCGGCACCGCCACCACGTCGATCCACACCTCGCCGGTGAACCACTCGGCGGGCCCGAGTGCGGTGGGCGCCTCCGGGGCGGTGAGCAGGATCTGCATGCGGCTGCGCTCCTCGTCGGACGCTCCGCTGGGACGGCTCCCGCGGTCGCCCTCCCACTCTGCGACTCACGGGGTGATCCGGCAACGGTTCCGGCACACCTCGTCATGGGACTCGCTCCCGCGCGCCAGATGACGCGCCACGACTCGAGGACCGGACGGTCCTGCCCGACAGGGGTGGGGCAGGACCGTCCGGCCGTCTGAGCCGCGCCCGCTGTGCGCGGACGCGGAGCCTGAGCGGCGCGGGGCCACAGCGACCGCAGGCGTCAGACGCGCACTGCGCCCTGCCACACGGCCTCGAACGGCGCGCGGCCCGCGACGCGGCCCTCGATGCCCGCGGTGACGAAGCTCTTCGCCCGGGCGACGGCCTCGCCCACGTCGACGCCCTTGGCGAGCTCGGCCGTGATGGCGGCGGCGAGCGTGCAGCCGGCGCCGGAGACCCGCTCCTGGCCGATCTTGGGCGTGGACAGGATGGTCACGTCGTCCCCGTCGACCAGCACGTCCACGGCGTCGTCGCCGGGCAGGTCGACCCCGCCCTTCGCGACGACGTACCGCGGGCCCAGCTCTTGGATGCGGCGCGCGGCCTCGGTGAGCTGGTCGACCGTCTCGATGACGTCCATGCCGGACAGCGTGCGGGCCTCGAAGAGGTTGGGCGTGACCACTGTCGCCAGCGGCAGCACCTGCTCGCGGAGCGCGTTGTCGGTGTCGAGCGCGGCGCCGGCCTCCTGGCCCTTGCAGATCAGCACCGGGTCGAGCACCACGTGCCGCCACGGCTGGCGGCGCAGCCCCTCGGCGACGACGTCGATCGTCGCGGGGGTGCCCAGCATGCCGATCTTGACGACGTCGAGCGCGTAGGCGGCGGTGGCGGCCTCCATCTGCGCGGCGATGACCTCGGCGGGCACCGGGAAGAACCTGTGGCCCCACCCGTTGGCCGGGTCGAACGAGACGATGCAGGTCACCGTCCCGAGCCCGTAGACCCCCAGCTCCTGGAAGGTCTTCAGGTCCACCTGGAGGCCGGCGCCGCCGGTGGCCTCCGATCCGGCGATGACGTACGCGAGGTCGACCACGTCAGTGCTCCTTTGGATGTCCGCATGCATACCGCAGAGCCTTTCACGACTGGTGGGGACGATGTGCGGACCTGCCGGCCGACCACCGGCAGGCCCGCGTTTCGCCCGGGTGGTCAGTCTCGGGTGAGATCCACGCCCGCCCGCGCGGCGATGACCTGCACGAGGGCCGACGCGTTGAGGTTCCCGTACCCGGCGATCATCGCCGCGTCGAGGTTGCGCGCCACGGCGTCGGTGGCGGGCAGGTGCACGCCGAGCTGCCCGGCCAGCTGCCCGATCAGGCCGACGTCCTTGCGCATGAGGTGCAGCGCGAAGGCCTTCGAGTAGTCGCCGGCGAGCACCGCCGGGCCGACGGCGCTGTAGATCGGGGTGCGGAAATCGGTCACGGCGACGACGTCCAGGACCTTGTGCAGGTCGAGCCCTGCGGCGCCGGCGAGCGTCAGCGCCTCGCCGAGGGACTCGAGCTGCGCCGCCACGAGCAGGTTGCCCACGAGCTTGGTGCGCGCCCCGGACCCGGCAGGGCCCATGTGGTGCACCGACTCGCTGACGGCGTCGAGCACCGGGCGCACCCGCTCCACCGCCGCCTCGTCGCCGCCGACGACGACCCACAGCCCGCCGGCCTCCGCCTCGCCCTTCGAGCCGAAGACGGGGGCGTCGAGCATCGCGACGCCGCGGGCGGCGAAGGCGGCGTGCTCCTCGTCGCACAGCGCGACGCTGATGGTCGACATGTCGACCACGATGGTGGACTCCTCGACGTGCGCGAGCACACCCTCGTCGCCGAGGGCCACGGCCCGCACGGCCGCGTCATCAGACAGGCAGTACAGGACTGCGTGCTGGCCGCGCACGGCGTCGTCGATCGACGACGCCGTGCGCGCGCCCGCGACCTCGGCGGCTGCGCCGCCGGTGCGGTTCCACACCGTCACCTCGAACCCGGCACGGACGAGGTTGGCGGCCATGCCGCGCCCCATCGTGCCGAGCCCGAGGACGGCGACGGACGCCACGTGGGTCACGCGTTGGCCTTCTGCCAGGACTGCAGGAACCGCCACATCGCGGTGGCGCCCGGGTCCTGCAGGCCGATGCTGCGCTCCTGCAGCCAGGACGCGCGGCCCCGGCGGGACTGCAGGTCACGCGTGTCGACCACTGCCTTCTCGGCGGCGTCGATCGCCGAGGCCAGCCCGGCGGTCCCGTCGGGCGCCGCGGCGAACGCGTCGGCGGCCGGCATGATCGCGTCGAGGATCGTCTTGTCCCCGAGCTGCGTCTTGCCGCGCTGGGCGATGTTGTCGCCCGCGGCCTGCACGAAGCGCGCCACGGCAGCCACGTCGACGTCCTCCACGTCGGCCCAGGACTTCGAGCCGGCGAGCAGGCCGCCCGCGACGAGCGCCGCCATGGTGGACGGGTTCGCGTTGGCGAAGGCCTTGGCCGCCGCCCGGGCGATCTCGGCGGGGGTGGACTCCGCCGGGATCGCGTCGAGCGCCTCGATCACGGCGTTCGCGCCGAGGGAGACCGTGATGCCGAGGTCGCCGTCACCGAGCGCCTGGTCGAGGTCGCGCAGCTCGTCCGCGTGCGTGACGAGCTCCGAGAGTCCGCGCTGGATCGCGCCGACAAGCTCTGCTGAGTGCATGGGTCAGACCTCCTGGAAGAACGGGGACACGGCGGGCGCGTCGAGCAGGGCGAGGCGGGCGTCGTCGAGCTTGAGCAGCGAGATCGAGGCCCCGGCCATCTCCAGGCTCGTCGCGTACTCGCCGATGTACTTGCGCTCGATGCTCACGCCGATCTCCGCGAGGAGCTGGTGCACCCGGCGGTACATGACGTACAGCTCCTCGAGCGGCGTGGCGCCCATGCTGTTGACCAGCACCGCGACGCGGTCGCCATCGACGAGGCCCAGGTCCTCGACGAGCGCGCCCACGAGCCGCTCGGTGATCTTGTCGGCCGGCTCGAGCGGGCCGCGGTGGATCCCCGGCTCGCCGTGGATGCCGATGCCGATCTCCATCTCGCCATCGGGCAGGTCGAAGCTCAGCGCGCCGGTGGTCGGCAGGATCGTCGGCGCGAGGCCGATGCCCATCGTCGCGGTGTGCTCCACGACGTCCTCGGCCACGGCCGCGACCTCGTCGAGGCTGTCGCCCCGCTCGGCGGCCGCGCCGGCCGCCTTGTACGCGAAGAAGATGCCCGCGACGCCGCGACGGTCGAGCTTGCGCTCGTTCGGCTGGCTCGCGACGTCGTCGCGGCCCAGCACCGTGCGGGTCTCGATGTCCTCGAGCTCGGCCAGGTCGGCGGCGAGGTCGAAGTTGAAGACGTCGCCGCCGTAGTTGCCGTACAGGTACAGCACGCCCGCGCCGCCGTCGACGGCCTTGGTCGCCTCGAAGCACTGCTGCGAGCTGGGCGAGCTGAAGACGTTGCCGATCGCGACGCCCGAGCACAGGCCCTGGCCCACGTAGCCCTTGAACAGGGGCAGGTGGCCCGAGCCGCCGCCCGTCACGATGCCGACCTTGCCCGCCACCGGCGCGTCAGCGCGCACGAGGATGCGGGGGTCGTCACCGGGGGTCTTCACCTTGTCGGGGTGAGCGAGGAGGATGCCCTCGATCATCTCGTCGACGAAGTCAGCGGGGTCGTTGATGATCTTCTTCATGACGTTCCTTTCGTGAAAATCCAGGGGGTGGGCGTCAGGAGCTCACGGCGGCGGCACGCCGCGCCCGAGGTCGCCGTCGCCACTGGACCTGGTCGATGACCATGACCGCGATGAGGATGACCCCCTGTGCGATCGAGTACTGGAAGGCCGACAGCCGCAGGGCTGTGAAGCCGCTGGAGACGATCTGCAGCGTCAACGTCGCGAGCACCACGCCGAACACCGTCGCGAACCCGCCGTTGGGGTTGGTGCCGCCAAGGACGGCGATGACGATGACGAGCAGCACGTACGAGGCGCCGTAGTCCGCCGAGGCGGTGGGGTTCCGGGCCAGGAACAGCACACCGGCGATGCCGCCGAGCGTGCCCGTCAGCAGGTAGGTGCTCATGAGCACCGCGCGGCTGTTGATCCCCGAGTAGCGGGCGGCCGTGGGGTTGGCGCCCTGCAGCGTGACCTTCAGGCCCAGCGGGGTGCGCTTGACGATGATGCCCACCAGGACCGCCACGACGACGAACAGGACGAACAGCGTGGGCACTCCCCCGACGGTCGACTGGCCGATCGAGGTCAGCGCCGCCGGCGAGCCGTACAGCGTCTTGCCGCCCGTCCACGCCACGGCGATGCCGTTGTAGATCTGCATGGTGCCGAGGGTCGCGAGGATCGGCGTGATGCCGAGCCGGGAGACGAGCAGCCCGTTCACGGCCCCGCCCAGCAGGCCCACCACGAGCCCGACGAGGACGATCAGCGGGAAGAGCTGCTCGGCCTGGTCCGGGTTGTTCGCGGCGATGGCCGTGAACATCGTCGACATGGTGATCGCCGACAGGTTCGCGATCGACACCAGCGACAGGTCGATGCCGCCGGTCAGCATCGCGAGCATCATCGCGATGGCGATGACGCCGATCTCCGGCGAGGAGATCGCGATGTTCTGCAGGTTGATGCCGCTGAGGAACACCGACGGCTTCAGCGCCGCGAAGATCGCGAACGCCACCACGACGAGCAGCAGCATGCGTCGTGCGCTGCGGTCCACGTGCAGCCGCTCGACGAGCCCGGTCCACCGGGAGTCGACCTCGGCGTTGACGCGCTTCAGCGGGTTCTTCTCCTGGACGGCGTTCATACCGTCACCTCCTGCGCGTCGTGGACGAGCGCGGCCCGTCCGGAGCCACGGGCCGTCACCGCCTGGATGCCGACACCGACGAGCAGGAGCACGCCGACGGCGGCCCGCTGCCACGCGCTGGGGACGCCGGCGAGGATGAGGCTGTTGTTGATGACCTGGACGAGGAAGACGCCGAGGACGGTCCCGAGGACCGAGCCGCGCCCGCCGAAGATCGACGCGCCGCCGAGGACGACGGCCGCGATGATGTCGAGCTCGCCGCCGACGAGCTCCTGGGGGCTCGCGGACCGGCCCATGATCATGTAGATCATTCCGCCGATGGCGGCCATCATCCCGACGATCACGTACAGCCAGACTTGGGTCCGCACCACGCGGATGCCGGCCCGGCGGGCCGCCTCGGCGTCGCCGCCGATCGCGTAGATGCTGCGGCCGAACATGGTGCGGCGCAGCACCCAGGCGAGCACGAGGGTCAGCACGATCGCGGGCACCACCATGACGTGCAGGTACGCGCGCCCAGTGTCGGTGGTGACCTCGATGAGGTTGGTGGTGGAGACCCACGACATCGCGCTGGGCAGGTCGGCGATGTAGCGCGAGCCGACGTAGGTGAGCAGGACGCCCTTGAAGATGCCCTGTGTGCCGAGCGTGACGATCAGCGTGGGCAGCCGGAACCTGGCGATCAGGAACCCGTTGATGGCCCCGAGCATCCCGCCGATGACCAACGCCATGGCGAACGCCCCGATGAGGCCGAGGTCGATCGCCCCGCTGCCGTACACGCGCACCGTGGTGTACGCGGCGAACACCGCGATCGCGGCGAACGACACGTCGATCCCGCCGGAGATGATCACCAGCAGCACGCCCAGGGCGAAGATCAGCGGCACGATCGCGCTGCGCATGATGCTGAACGCCGTCGGGAGCGTGAAGAACACGGGGTTGGCGATCGACATCCCGACGATCAGGACCAGCAGGATGAGGGCGAGCACCCCCTCGTTGTTGGGCCCGCGCAGGCGGCGGAGCCGCTCTGCGAGGCCCGAGCGACCCGCGCTCATGCGGCCACCTTCTTCCGGATGTTGTCGACGTCGACGTCGTCACCCTCGAGGACGTCGACGACACGGCCGTGCCGCACGACGAGGACGCGGTGGCAGCAGGCGACGAGCTCGGGGGCGTCGTCGGAGATGACGAGGATGCCCATGCCGTCGGCGGCCTCTGCCCGCAGGATGTCGAGGATCTCCGACTTGGAGCCCACGTCCACCCCGACGGTCGGGCCGTTGAGCATGAGGACCTTGGGGCGGCGGGCCAGCCACTTGGCGAGCACCACGCGCTGGGCGTTGCCGCCCGACAGCGAGCGGACGGGCGCCTGGACGTTGGGGGCCTTGACCCTCAGCCGTGCGAAGAGCCGCTGGATGGTCTCCCGGACGGCGTTCTTGTCGAGCGTGCCCAGGCGTGCGCGGTGCCCGTCCATCGAGGCCGCGATCATGTTGTCGGCGATCGACTTCTCCAGGAACAGGCCCTGCGTCAGGCGGTCCTCGGGGACGTACCCGATGCCGGCGGCGATCGCGTCGCCGATGCTGCGGAGCCGCACGGGCTTGCCGTCGACCTTGACCGTGCCGCTCTGGGGCGGCAGGACGCCGAACAGCGACTCGGCGATCTCGGTGCGGCCCGAGCCGAGCAGGCCCGTGACGCCGACGATCTCGCCGCGGCGCACCGTGAACGAGACGTCGTGGTAGGCGCCCGGGAGGTCCATGTGCTCGACCTCGAGCACCGCGGGGCTCTCGGGGTCGATCGCGGCGACGTGCCGCGACTCGTCGAGCACCTTGCCGGTCATGTGCTCGGCGATCGAGCGCATGTCGAGCTCGGAGGCCGGGCTGGTCACGACGTTCTTGCCCGAGCGCAGGATCGCGACGCGCTGCGAGATGGTGAGGACCTCGTCGAGCTTGTGCGAGACGAAGATGAGGCCGACGCCGCGGGCGCGCAGGCGCTCGACGATGACGAAGAGGCGGCCGACCTCGGTGCGGGTCAGCGCCGTGGTCGGCTCGTCCATGATGATGACGCGCGCGTCGTCGACCAGGGCCCGGCAGATCGCGGTGAGCTGCTTGTCGGCGACCGACAGGTTCTCGACCCGGGCGTCCACGTCGAGCGTGAGGCCGAGGTCGTCGATGATCGCCTGCGCGGCGGGCCGGGCGGTGCGCCGGTCGTAGAGCTTGCGCCGGGAGGCGATGGCGGAGGTGAGGACCACGTTCTCGGCGACCGTGAGGTTCGGGAAGAGCGAGAAGTCCTGGTAGATGACCTGGATGCCGCTCTTGATGGCATCGGTCGTGTTCATGGAGGTGAACGGCTGGCCGTCGACCAGGATCGTGCCCGAGTCGGGCTTCTCCGCACCGGAGATGATCTTGATCAGCGTGGACTTGCCGCAGCCGTTCTCACCCGCGAGGCAGAGCACTTCGCCGGGGAGCAGGTCGAGTGAGACGCCCCCGAGAGCGGTGACGCCGCCGAACTGCTTGACGATGTCGCGCACCTCGAGGAGAGGAGCAGGGGTGCCCACAGGGGCAGGGTGTGTCATGTCGGGCGCCTTTCAGCGCCGATGCGGGGCGGGCTCAACGCGCCGCCCCGCACCGGGACCGGTCAGAAGTCGTACGAGCTGGCGGCCTTGGCGTCCGCTGCGATGGCGGCGTTGCCCGCGTACACGTTGTCGTAGCCGTCGACCTTGACGAGGCTGTTGTAGCCCTCGATGCCGAGGTCGGTGCCCGCCTCGATCGTGCCGCCGTCCGCGAGGATGCGGGCGATCTCGAGCTGGGCCTCACCCGCGAGGGCCGGGTCCCAGAAGAAGATCTTGTCGATCGAGCCGGTCGCGAGGTACTTCGCGGCGGCCGACGGGATCGAGGTGCCCATGACGCACACCTGGTCCTCGAGGCCTGCCTCCTCGATGGCCCGCGCGATGCCCGGGACGTCGTTGCCGGCCGAGCCCTGGAAGCCCTTGATGTTCGGGTGCTTCGCGAGGATCTCCTTGGCCTTCTCGTAGGCCGCGGTCTCGTTGTCGGTGCTCTCGATCGGGTCCTCGACCCGCTTCATGTTCGGGAACTCCGCCGTCTGGAACTCGTGGGCCGCCTCGACCCACTCCATGTGCGTCTTGGCCGTGAGGCCGCCGACGAACTGCACGTAGTCGCCCTCGCCGCCCATGCACTCGGAGAGGTTCTCCATGATGGAGACGCCGTAGTCGGCGTTGTCGAAGGCCTCGATGTCGATGTCGACGTTCTCGATGCCGGTGGCCTCGTGAGCGACGACGATGATGCCCTGCGCCTTGGCCTGCGCCAGGACGGCGGAGAGGGCCTTCGGCGAGTTCGGGACCACGGTGATCGCGGTCGGCTTCTGCGCGATGAGGTCCTGGATGATCTGGATCTGCTTCTCGGGCGAGACGTCGTCGCCGCCCTCGGTGCGGGTGTCGATGCCGGTGCGCTCGCCGTAGGCGACGACACCGACGTCCATGCGGTCGAACCAGGCGATGCCCTTGACCTTGACGACCGTCACCATGGTGCGGTCCGACGAGGATCCTCCACCTGCGGTGCTCTCGTCCCCGGCGGACGAGCCGCCGTCGTTGACCGAACCACAGCCAGCCATGAGCAGCGCTGCCAGGCCTGTGGCCACGACCGCCGCTGCACGCGTGTTCTTCATACGTCACTCCCTCGTGATCGTGCGCCAAGACGCCTGCTTATGTGCAGCGGACTCCCACGTCCGCGCGTCAGTGTCTGTGGCTGCGCACACACTAGGGCGCGTTCGCGCAGATGTCTAGCGAACCGTGCAACAATCTGCCTGCGATGAGGCACACCGATGCTCGTTTTCGCGCACGTACCCCTGCTAGCCTTGCCCAGAATCAGCGGAAGGGTCCCGGATGTCGCGACACCAGCAGATCGTCGAGCTCATTGAGCAGCGTGGATTCAGCAGCGTGGCCGCTCTCGCGCGCCATTTCGCCGTCGACGCCTCCACGATCCGCCGCGATCTGGACAAACTCGCCGCCGAGGGCCAGGTGGTCCGCACACATGGCGGCGCCGCCGCAGTCGTCAACGCGCGACATGCCGAGTCCGCCGTGGGCCCGGACGCCCACGACCCGCGCCTGCCCGAGAAGCGCGCCATCGGCGCCGCGATGGCCGAGCGCATCCACGAGGGGCAGACGATCCTCATCGACGGCGGCACGACCTGCCTCGAGGTCGCACGGCACC
This sequence comes from Cellulomonas timonensis, assembly GCF_900046455.1. Taxonomy (GTDB): domain Bacteria; phylum Actinomycetota; class Actinomycetes; order Actinomycetales; family Cellulomonadaceae; genus Cellulomonas_A; species Cellulomonas_A timonensis. Next base: position 50,825 of record NZ_FCOT01000007.1, on the reverse strand, counting down.
TCGACCACTCGCGCCTGACCGTCGTCACCCACGACCTGCACGTGGGCCTCGAGATCTCGACGAAGCCGCAGATCAACCTCGTGTTCATCGGCGGCGAGCTGCTCCCCACCAGCACCTCCATGTGGGGGCCCACGTCGATCCAGCAACTCGAGAACATGCGGGTCAACGTCGCCGTCTTCGGCGTCGGCACCGTCATGGACGACGGCATCTACGCGAGCTCGAGCTACTCGATCGAGCTCAAGCGCAAGATGCGCTCGATCGCCTCCGAGGCGTTCTTCGTCGCCGACAGCACCAAGTTCGGGCGCGAGGCGCTGTTCCGCGTCTTCGGCTTCGAGGACTTCACCGCCGGCATCACCGACGCGACGCTGGACCCGATCCGCGCGGCCCGGTTCCCTGTCCCGGTCATCCGGGCCACACCCGTCGACGCCTGACCCGCACCGCCGCCGACTCCTTCAGGACGCGGCGAGCTCCACATCCGACGTCGAATGCGAGCCCGGGCGACCGGTGCGCGGCATGGCCAGCGAGACGAGCGCCATCGCGAGGGCCGCGATCGCCACCGCGACGAACACCGAAGTCGACGCGCTGCCGAACGCCTGCGGATCGGCCGACGCGTCAGCCCCGCCCATGCGCGCGTTGACCAGGGCGCCGAGCGCGGCCACGCCCACGGCGCTGCCCATCGACCGGGCGAACATGTTGGCGCCGGTCACCACGCCCCGCTCGCCCCACCCGACGCTGGCCTGCGCCGCGATGAGGCTCGGGGCCGCGACCAGGCCCAGGCCCAGGCCGATGAAGAAGCACGACAACCCGACGGCCAGGACGGACGGAGTCGTCGAGGTCCACGCCAGCGCCGCCGTGGAGAGCACGACGATCACCACGCCGATCAGCACCGTGGTGCGGAATCCCCAGCGCAGGTAGAGCCGCCCTGCCTGCGAGGCCGAGATGGGCCAGCCGATCGTCAGCATCGCGAGCGTGAGCCCGGAGACCAGCGGCGAGGTGCCGAGCAGCGCCTCGAGGAACGTCGGCACGTAGGTCGTCACGCCCATGAGGACCACGCCGACGCCCACGGCGATGAGCGCTGTGACGCCCAGCAACCGGCGGGACAGCACCCAGGGCGCCAGCACCGGCTCAGCCGCGCGCCGCTCCACGAGCACGAACGCGGCGAGCAGCGCCATGCCGACCGCGAGCGCGCCGATGCTCTGCGGTGACGCCCACTCCCACGCGTTCCCGCCCTCCAGCAGCGCCAGGATGATCAGGCTCGTCGAGACGGTCAGCAGCGCGCCGCCCGCCCAGTCGATGCGGTGCACCCGGCTCGGCACCGTCTCGTGGAAGTGCCGCACCAGCAGCCACCCCGCGGCGATGCTCAGCGGGATGTTGACGAAGAAGATCCAGTTCCAGGTCAGGTACTCGGCGAACAGGCCGCCGAGCGTCGGCCCCACCACCGCCGACACCGCCCACACGCTCGCGAGGTAGCCCTGCACCTTGGCCCGCTCGGCCAGCGTGTAGATGTCGCCGACGATGGTGATGGCCATGGGCTGCACGGCGCCGGCCCCGAGGCCTTGGACGGCGCGGAACGCGATGAGCGCGGGCATCGACCAGGCGAGCCCGCACAGCACCGAGCCGAGCAGGAACAGCCCGACGCCGATCAGGATGATCGGCTTGCGGCCCACGGTGTCCGCGAGCTTGGAGTAGATCGGGACGCTCACAGCCTGGGTGAGCAGGTAGATGGAGAACAGCCACGGGAAGCTCGAGAAGCCGCCCAGGTCGGCGACGATCGTCGGGATGGCTGTCGCGAGGATCGTCGAGTCGATCGCCACCAGCCCGGTGGTGACCATGACCGCGATGAGGACGGGTCCGCGCTCGGAGCGGAAGCCGATGCCCGCCCGGCTGGGTGATGTGGCGCTCAGGGTCGGGCCTTCCTCGCATCGGGATGTCAGCAGGGCCAACCGGCCGGGGGCCGCGGGCATTCCTGGGCGCCGGCTGGGCGCGTCGGGCTGCTACGCCTGCAGCATCGGCAGCATCGTGCGCACGATCGTGGCGGCCGCCTCGGCGTCGTCCAGCCGCCCGTTGTCGATCTCGTTGGCGGCGGCGTGCAGCACGGCGTGGAAGACGGTCATGAGCCAGCCGGCGGAGAGGTCGCGGCGGAACGCGCCCTGCTCCTGCGCGGCGGCGAAGAAGTCACGGACGCGCTCCTCGAGCCGCCCGCTGTGGGCCTGGCGGACAGTCTCGGCGGGCAGCGCCCGCTCGGCGGCGACGAGCAGCCGACCTGACCGCATGGTCACCTGCCAGGTCGCCTCGACGAGCCGGGCGAACGCGGGCGCGGCGTCGCCGCTGAGGTTGACGGCCTCGAGCGCGGCGTCGGCCTTGGCGAGCACGCGCCGGACCACGGCGTCCACCAGCGCGGGGCGTGAGGCGAAGTGCCCGTACACGGTGACGCGCCCGAGCCCGGCCGCCGCCGCGATCTCCGCCATGCTCGCGTCGGGATCGCGCGCCAGGCAGGCCTCGGCGGCGTCGAGGATGAGCTCGACGTTGCGCCGGGCGTCGGCCCGTTGAACCCGCTCGGGCTCTGCCTTGCTGGTCATCGACCCTCCTCGCGGTTGCCGAACACCACTGTATGACTTGATCACCTCCGCCATCTTGTACACCCGTGTTCACGATGCTAATTTCGAAAGTCAGACACCCGTGTATGGGTTATGGGAAGGCCGCCCGAGGGAGCTGGACATGCCGGAGATGACTGCCACATCCAGACCGAGGACCACGACGCCGCTCGGCGTGGCGCGCCGTCACTGGGGAGCGCTGGTCGGCGTCGGCTTCGCCGCCCTCGTCGCCGCCGACCTGAGGCACGGGGTCGACCTGGCCCCGATGCTGGCGGCCTTGGCGGTGATCTACCTCGGCTCCGCGGCGCTGCGGAGCCGGGCCGCCGCATGGCCCCTGTTCTTCGCCATGTTCGTGGTGGTCTTCCTGGTCAGGCTCCTCGTGGACGGCGTCGACCCGACGTGGGTCCTGATCGGCCTCGGGGCCCTGCTCGCCGCCTACGGCCTGGCCTTCCGCGACGCCGCGCGCCCGGCGCACGGCCTGCCGCTGCAAGGCCTGGCCCTGCTCGTGCTCGGGTCCATCGCCGCAGCCGCCCCGTCCCTGCCGAACGATCTCGCCGGGTATCTCATCGCCGCCGCGCTCCTCGCGCACGCAGCGTGGGACTGGCACCACTACCGCACCGAGCGCGTCGTCTCCCGGTCGCTCGCCGAGTTCTGCATGGTGCTGGACCCGCTGCTGGCCATCGCGATCGTCCTCGTCACGGCGATCCCCTGAGGCGGATCAGCGCGAACGGGTGGCGGCTGGCCGCGCGACGCCGTCGTACCAGGCCACCAGCGCGGGTCCCGGGTCGCTGATCCGCCGACGAAGGGCGGAGCGTCGCAGCGGGATCGGCCGTAGCCGGATCCAGCTCGCCTTCCCCATCCCGGGCACCCCGCTCGGGAGGCGCACGTGGTCACGGCGCGCGCTGCGGTCCTGCGAGGTGAACGCGGCCACCGTGCACGTGCGCCCCGCGACGGCGAGGACCAGCACGGGCCGGTCCTTGCTCCCCGGACGGTCCTCGAACGGCACGTCGGCGAACCACACCTCGCCGGGACGGGCCCGCGGGCCGCGGCACAGCCACGTGCGCAGGCCTGCCAGGATCACGCCGGCAATGACGACGAGGCCGGCCACCGCGGCCTCGGGCCGCGAGTCCAGCAGCGCGCTGACGGCATCGATCATCGGGCTCTCCGTCCGTGCCCCAGCGGTTCGCGCGGACCGCGCGGCCCGCTGGGGCACGATATTCGCTCCGGCTAGCTGCGGGGCGCCGTTCGGACGACCATCTTGCCGGTGTTCGCCCCACGCATGAGGTCGAGGAACGCGTCGACGGCGTGGTCGATGCCGTCCACCACTGTCTCGTCGTGGTCGATCTGGCCAGCGGCGAACCACTCGCCCATGTCGCGCGCGAAGTCCGGGTAGTGCCGCATGTGGTCGCCCAGCGTGAACCCGCGCAGCGTGAGGCCCTGCGTGATGATGTTCGCCATGTTGTCGGGGCCGGGGACGCGATCGGTGGTGTTGTACCCGGCGATGGCGCCGCACAGGGCGATGCGCCCGCCGCGGTTCATCACGTCGAGGGCGGCCTCGAGGTGGTCGCCGCCCACGTTGTCGAAGTAGACGTCGACGCCGTCGGGCACGAGGGCGGGGAGCTGCTCGCGGACGGGGGCGTCCTTGTAGCAGAGGGCCGCGTCGTACCCGAACCGCTCGGTGACCACTGCGGCCTTCTTCGCGGAGCCGGCTGACCCGACGACCCGGCGCGCGCCCTTGAGGCGCGCGATCTGCCCGGCCGCCGTGCCGACGGCGCCCGCGGCGCCGGAGATGAAGACGGTGTCGCCGGGCTGCATCTGCGCGATCTCGAGCAGGCCCACGTAGGCGGTGAAGCCCGTCATGCCGAGGATGCCGAGGTGCGCCGACAGCGGCACGCCCGGGAGCTCAGGGACGACGCGGAACGCGGTCGCGGGTCCCTGGGCGACGTCGCGCCAGCCGAGCTGGTGCACCACCACGTCGCCGACTGCGACGCCCTCAGCGGTCGAGGCGACGACGCGGCCGACGGCGCCGCCGGCCATGGTCTCGCCGAGGGGGTACGGCGGGGTGTAGCTCTTCACGTCGTTCATGCGTCCGCGCATATACGGGTCGACGGAGACGAACTCGTTCTGGACGCGCACCTCGCCTGGGCCAAGCTCCGGCAGGTCGACGACGACGGTGCGGAAGTCGTCATGGGTGGGCCAGCCGTGCGGCCGGGCGACGAGCTGGACCTGGGTGCTGCGCGTGGGGGTGGTGCGGGTGGTCATGGGGGTCTCCGAATCAGGTGGTGCAGGGGGCGCCGGCAGGGCCTAGGCGATGAGCGCGGTCACGATCGCCACGACCGCGAGCGCGGGTGGGATGAGCTGGATGAGCGCGGAGCGCGCCTTGTCGGGTGAGGACACCAGCAGGACGAGGCCGGCCAGGGCCATGGACCCCGTGCCGGTCAGGACGAGAGTCAGGCCGACCGTGGGGGCGCCGGCGGCGGTCACGACGATGCCGACGATCACCGCCACGGCGAGCACGAGCCCTGCCACTGTCATGCCACTGCCCCTCGCCGAGGTCCAGGTTTTCTGGACTGATCGTTCCACTATAGAGTGGAACCCTCAGCGCACAAGATCGGCGGTGGCCATGGGACGGCATCCGGGCTTCGACACCACACAGGTGGTCCAGGCCGCCCGCGACGTCTTCTGGGACAAGGGCTACGACGGCGCCTCGGTGCCCGACCTCGAGCAGGCGACAGGCCTTGCCCGCTCGAGCCTGTACCACGCGTTCGAGAACAAGCGCGGCGTGTTCGACGCGGCGGTGCGCGACTACCTCGACACCGTCGTCCGGCCACGCCTGCGGGTCCTCACCGCCGAGCCCGGCCACCCCGACGCCGTGCTCGTCTACCTGCGCGGGCTCGTCGAGGCGCTCGGGCGGCGCACCGAGGATGCCGCGCGGCGCGGCTGCCTGCTGATCGACAGCACCGCCGGCCTCGCGGCGCGCGACGACGCGCAACGCGCCGTCGTGGACGCCTACCGCGCGGAGCTCGTCGACGCGTTCCGCCGCGGGCTCTCCACGCGCTACCCCACGCTCGGCAGCGCCGAGGCCCTGCGGCGCGCCCGGGTCCTCACGTCGCTGAGCGTCACAGCGCTCGTCGTGGCCCGCACCAGCACGGCCGGCGCCGTCGAGACGCTCGAGGCCGCGCTCGGCCAGGTCGCCGAGTGGGACGGGGCCGCTCCGCGCGCCGACTAATGTGGGGGCGTGACGACGCGCGAGCCCGAGGACGACGCCGCCGCCGCACCCCCTCGACGCCGAGGGCGCCCCCGCGACCCAGAGCTCGAGGACCACGCGCTGCGCGCCACCCTCGACGTGTACGGCGAGAAGGGCTGGTCAGGGCTCACGATCGACGAGGTGGCCCGGCGACCTCGCGGTGCGGGACGACGACGGCTGCCTCACGGTGGTCGGGCGGCTGACGCAGATGATCAACTCCGGCGGGGAGAAGGTCTTCCCCTGCGAGGTCGAGCGCGCCCTCTCCGACTTGCTCGGCCCCGACGTGCACGATCTCGCGGTGCTGGGCCTGCCGGACGCGCAGTGGGGCGAGACAGTCGTCGCAGTGCTCGAGACCACCGGCGAGTGCCCCCCGCTCGAACAGGTCCGCGAGCTCGCCGCCCGCACCATCGCGCGGTTCAAACTGCCGACCCGGGTCGTGGCGGTCCCGGAGCTGCCCCGCAACGCGACCGGGAAGGTCGACCGGCCCGCCCTGCGCGCGCTGCTCGAGTCCACCCAGGAGCGGCCGCGCGTCGACGGTGGCGCCGCCGTGCGGTGACGCCCGGCTGACAGCCCCTCCCGCACCGCCCACCGAGATTGCGCGGCCAGCTGTGGAAACACCCGACGCGTGCACTGACGCGAGCAACACCTCGATAGGATTTGTCGACGTAAAGCCTCATCGGGCACTCTCGTAGGGACATCCATGCTGGTCACACCCCCCACAGCCCGGGCCGTGAAATCGCCGCGCGGAAATACGCGCGTGGTCCCCACAGGCGTGGAACGCCCCTACGGGCGCGAGGAGATCATCGTCTCCAAGACCGACACCAAAGGTGTGATCAGGTACGCCAACGACATATTCCTTCGGGTGGCCGGATACGACGAGTCCGAGATCGTCGGAATGCCCCACAACGTGATTCGGCATCCCGGGATGCCGCGCGCGGTCTTCCAGGTCATGTGGGACACGATCAGCTCCGGCGAGGAGCTGTTCGCCTACGTCGTGAACCTCGCCGCGGACGGCGGGCACTACTGGGTGCTCGCGCATGTCACCCCGACGTTCGACGCGACGGGCACGATCGTCGGGTACCACTCGAACCGCCGTTGGGTCGAGCCGGAGATCCGCGACGAGGTCGAGGCCGTGTACGCGCGGGTCCTCCACGCCGAAGCCGCACAACAGAAGACCTCGGACGCGATCGCCGCCGGGGTGGCGGCGCTCGTCGACGAGCTGGCCTCCGCGGGTCACACCCTCGACACCTGGGTGTGGGCAATGGCTGGTCGGGAGATGGCCGGGCGTCAGATGGCCGGCGCCCGATGAGGCGCCGCCCGCGCCTCGAGCCGACCGTCGAGCCCGCGACCGAGCAGGTGCCCGCGGGCACCCTCGAGTCGCTCACCACGATCGCCGACTTCCTCGACGGCGTCGCCGAGGGCAACCTGGAGGACCGCCTCCCCGCCCTGGCCGGCGCCCCGCAGGCCGTGGCACTGCGCACGTCGATCAACCGGACGGTCGACGTCATGGACGCCTACGTGCGCGAGGCGACCGGCGTGCTCGCCGCGGCCGAGCAGCAGCGCTTCCACCGCCGGTTCCTCGTGCGCGGCATGCCGGGGCGGCTGCGCGGGGACGCCGGGCGGATCGACGCCGCCCGCGAGGCCCTGGCGGCCTCAGCAGCGCGGGTCGCCCAGGAGCAGTCGGCCCGCGAGTCGCTCGGCGACCGGATCACCGAGGTGGCCACGAGTGTCGCCAGCGAGTCGGGCGGCCTCGCCGATGCCGCCGGCGCCCTCACGGCGGCATCGCGCGAGACCGCGACGGCCGCGCAGAACTCGAAGGAGATCGTCGCCTCGCTCGAGCGCTCGTCGGTCGAGATCCAGAACGCGGTCGAGGTCATCACGCGGATCGCGTCGCAGACCCGGCTGCTCGCGCTCAACGCGACGATCGAGGCCGCGCGCGCCGGGGCCGCCGGCAGGGGTTTCGCCGTCGTGGCGAACGAGGTGAAGAACCTCGCGGACGAGTCGGCGGCCAGCTCGGAGCTGATCAGCGTGCAGGTCGAGGCCGTGCAGGCCGCGGCTGCCCAATCGGTGGCCGCGCTCGAGCAGATCAGGGCGCGCACCGCCGAGATGGACGAACAGGTCGCCCGGATCTACGCGGCGGCCGGCGGTCACGGGCGGCAAGACGGCGGTCTGGCCGCGCTCGCGGGTGAGCTCCGTCAGGAGATCCAGGCGTTCGTCCGCGCCTGACCCACGCCGAGGTCGCCGTGGAGATCCGGCTGGCCGCGCATGGACATTCCTGACATATTTGACATCACGGACCCGCGGGTGCACTCGATGAGGAGCAGCCCCATGATCGCCTCGACCGCACAGCTCGCCGAGCACGGCCGCGCCCACGGCTATGCGGTCGCCGCCGTGAACATCCTGGACGACCTGAGCCTGCGGGCGGCGGTCGACGCGGCAGTCGTCAGGTCGTCGCCGCTCATCGTGCAGGTGTCGGTCAAGACGGTGCGGTCGATCGGCGTCGAGTTGCTCACCACCATGTTCCGCCTGGCCGCGCGTGACGTCCCGGTCCCGGTGTCGCTCCACCTGGACCACTGCCCCGACCGGGACGTCATCTCATCGGTCGTGGCCGCCGGGTGGTCGTCGGTGCTCTTCGACGCGTCCGACCGCGGCCTCGAGCAAGCGGAGCAGGAGACTGCCGAGGTCGTGCTCCAAGCCCATGCGGCGGGCTGCGACGTGGAGTCCGAGATCGAGAACATCGTGGGCGTCGAGGACGACATCGGCTCCGACGAGTCGGTGCACGCCTACACGGTCCAGACGCTCGCCGAGGTGGCCCGCCGCACCGGCGTCGACCTGCTCGCACCGCAGCTCGGCACCGCGCACGGCCTGTACACGAGCGCGCCCGTGCTGCTGCCCGAGCGGGCGCGCGAGCTGGCCACGCTGACCGACCTGCCGATCGTGCTGCACGGCGGCACGGGCCTGGCCGACGCCGACTTCCGCGCCTTCATCGACGCGGGGGTCTCGAAGATCAACATCTCCACGGGCCTCAAGGTCGCGTACATGCGCGCCGCGCAGGCGGCCACCGCCCGGGCCGAGGAGACGGGCAAGTGGGATCCCCCGACGATGTTCCGCGATATCCACGCGGCCGTGCAGGCCGAGGTCGCGGGCCGCCTGGACGCGTTCGGCTCGTCAGGCCAGGCCGAGTCAGCGCGGGTCGCGGCGGCAGTGCCATGAGCCCGGCGCTGATCTTCGACTGCGACGGGGTGCTCGCCGACACCGAGCGCGACGGCCACCTTCCTGCGTTCAACGCGACGTTCGCGGAGGTGAGGCTGCCGGTGCGGTGGAGCGAGGAGGAGTACGCGCGCCTCGTGCTCATCGGCGGCGGCAAGGAGCGGATGGCCGCCCTGCTGACCCCCGAGCTGGTGGCCCGCGCCGAGCTGCCCACCGACCCCGACGCGCAACGCGAGCTGCTCGCCGACTGGCACCGCCGCAAGACGTCGACGTACGTGGCGATGGTCGAGTCCGGAGCGCTGCCCGGGCGGCCCGGGATCGCCCGGATCGCCGCCGAGGCGTCCGCCGCCGGGTGGGCCCTCGGCGTCGCCTCGACCTCGGCCGAGCGCTCGGTGCGCGCCGTGCTCGACCACGCGGTGGGCCCGGAACTGGCCGTGCGGTTCGCCGTCTTCGCCGGCGACGTCGTCGCGCACAAGAAGCCGGCGCCCGACATCTACCTGCTCGCGCTCGACGGGATGGGCGTCGACCCCAACGACACCCTGGTCGTCGAGGACAGCGCCAACGGGCTGCGCGCCGCGCTCGCCGCGGGCCTGGCCACCGTCGTGACCGTGAGCGCCTACACCCGCGACGAGGACTTCACCGGCGCCGCGCTCGTGGTCAGCAGCCTCGGCGACCCACCGGACGCCCCCACCCAGGTTCTCGCCGACCCGTACGGGCTGGGCATCGGGGACGAGGTCACACTCGCCGACCTCAGCCGGCTCCTCGACCTCGCGCACACCTTGCCGTCTCCCACCCCCACGACCGCGAAGGAGTGACGATGGCCGTCGACCTGGCCGGCATCGAGCACGTCGTGCAGATCATCGCGCAGACCGCCGTCGACAACGAGACGTACTTCGGCGACCTCGACTCCGTGGTGGGCGACGGCGACTTCGGCTACTCCCTGGCCCGCGGCTTCGAGATCGTCCTCGCCGACTGGGACGACCTGGACCGCACCGACGCGGCGACGTTCCTGCAGAAGATCGCGATGATCATCACCGGGCGGATCGGCGGGACGTCCGGACCCCTCTGGGGCACCGCGTTCCTGCGGGCCGCCAGCGCGATCCGCGGCCAGGACGACCTCGACGGCGTGGCGGTGCTGGCAATGCTCGACGGCGCCGTGGCCGGGATCCAGGCGCGCGGCGGGGCGGCGCTGGGCGACAAGACCCTGCTCGACTCCCTCGTGCCGCTGCGCGAGGCCATCGCGGCGGGGATCGCCGACGGGTCCACATCGCAGGAGGTGGCCGACGCCGCTGCCCTGGCCGCGCGCACGAGCGCCGAGGCGACGAGCGCGCTGCAGGCCAGGCGGGGCCGGGCCGCCTACACCGGCGAGCGCAGCATCGGCTCGCCCGACGCGGGAGCCCTCGCTGTGGCGGTCATCGCCGAGCAGGTCGCCGCACAGTGGTCCGACCACCTGCCGGGGTTGGCCTGACCCGCACCCATCCGCTCACAGTGCCGTGGAGGAAGCCGTGAAGAAGTTCGTCAACGACCCCCAGCAGTTCGTCCCCGAGATGCTCCGGGGCATCGCCCTCGCCAACCCGGACACGCTGAGCTACGAGCCGGCGTACAACCTGATCATGCGGGCCGACGCGCCCCGTGACGACAAGGTCTCCATCCTCCAGGGATCCGGGTCCGGGCATGAGCCCGCCCACGTGATGATGGTCGGGCGGGGCATGCTCGACGGCGCCTGTCCCGGCGACGTGTTCGCCGCCCCGCCCATGGACTACGTCTACGAGTCGGCCAAGCGCCTCGCCTCGGATGCGGGCGTGCTGCTGCTGGTCAACAACTACACCGGCGACCGTATGGCCTTCGAGATGGCGCAGGAGATGAGCGAGGCCGACGGCATGAAGGTCCGCACCCTCTTCATCGACGACGACGTCGCGGTGCAGGACTCGACGTACACCGTGGGCCGCCGCGGCGTGGCCGGGAACTTCTTCGTGATGAAGGCCGTCGGGGCGGCTTCCGAGGCCGGCGCGGGACTCGACGAGGGGATCCGCATCGGCGAGAAGGTCAACGCCGTGACCCGCTCCATGGGCATCGCCCTGACCCCCTGCACCCCGCCCGCCAAGGGCTCCCCGCTCTTCGAGCTCGCCGACGACGAGATCGAGGTGGGCGTCGGCATCCACGGCGAGCCCGGCCGCCGACGCGCCAAGCTGGTCTCCGCGAACGAGATCGTCGACGAGCTGCTCGGCGCCGTCGTCCCCGACTTGCCCTACGAGTCGGGCGACCGCGTCGCGCTGATGATCAACGGCCTCGGCGGCACGCCCATCTCCGAGCTGTACGTGCTGTACGGCATCGCCCACCAGAAGCTCGCCGACCGCGGCATCACCATCGGCCGCAGCTACGTCGGCGAGTACTGCACGTCACTCGAGATGGCCGGGGCCTCGCTCACGCTGGTCCGCCTCGACGACGAGATCGAGCGACTCCTCGAGGCCCCGGCGGAGGTCGCCTACCGGGTGTTCTGACTCCCGCTCGAAGCAGTCGCTTCGGCACGGTCGATCCGGTCGATGCACTCCAAGATGTCGCGGAGCCGCTCGGCGTCCGTGCGCGAGACGAGAGGCGAGACCCCACGCAGCGCTACAGGTCGAGGTGCAGCCGGAGCGCACCGTCGAGCTCGGCCAGCAGCCCCGCGGGGACGCGGCCGAGCACCGGGCCGATCCGCTCGACGGACACGGAGCGCACCTGTTCCGCCTGGGCCTTGGAGTCCACGTCCAGCCCGGTCAGGGCGCTGGGAAGGAGCACCTGGAACCGGAACACGCGAGCGGTGCTGCTGGTCACCGGCACCACGGTCACGACTCCGCGCCCGAGGCGTGCGGCTGTCGCGTTGGCGCGGTCGTTGCTCACGAGGATCGCCGGGCGGCGTTTCCCGGTTTCACTGCCGACCGTGGGATCCAAGTCCGTGAGCCTGATCTCACCGCGGAGCATCGGTGAGACCGTCCCCGACGGCGCCGTCCCACGCTGCCCGCTCGCCCGAGGCCTCCCACTCGTTCCACGCTGCGGCGTAGTCGTCCTCGAGGTCGACCTCACGCAGCATCTGGACCGCACGGCGCACTGCCGCAGAACGGGACGGCAGGCCGGTGGCCCTGGCGTACTCGTCGAGGACTGCCACATCCTCGTCCGGGAGGCTCACACTCAGCTTCATACCGTGATACTACCGCGGTCATACTGCTCGAGGGCCGCGAGCATCCGGTCCAGAACCTCGATCGAGGGACCTCGGCTGCGCGGCTCCGCCGGAGGTCGCCTACCGGGTGTTCTGACGGCGCGCACCCGTCGGGGCGGGGTGAGAGCCCGAAGCACGGGGGCCACCCACTGTTATGCCGAAGCCACGAACTCATCCACAATGTCGAGCATCGTTCGCAGATCGACGCATACTTCATCGGCGGACATCGCCTTCGCCACTGTGATGGGCATGCTCTTGGTCGAACACGCAAATCTGCTCATCGCGGACCTGAGCACAAACTTCCCGTCGACATCAACGAACGCGGAGGGGCAGTCCGATTCGACGTATGTCGCGGAAATCGCTAGTCCGAATTCGCTTGCTAACCAATCCGAGACATCGTTGATCGACACGTGCGCAACGCGAGCAATCACTTGGGGATGCAGCAAGTAGCACTCGATGTGTCGCCGTCGCCATTTTAGGGCACGAAACTCCGGGCTGGGCGACTCGCTCTTGTCGGATAAGTCGAGGCTCGTCGTAGCGACCAGCGCCTCATCGCGATCGCGCAAACTGAGAGCCCTGATCCCAGGAATCTCCTCTAGAAGCGCGCGGAAAAGTTGACGGCGCTCCTTGTGGGACGCCGAAGTCTGCCAGATTGTTACCTCATCCGGGAACCGCCTCCCGAGAGATTTTGCTGTCGCAGCAAGTATGCTCTCATCAGAGGACCCCTCGAGAAAGAGGAGGCGCTTTGTGCGTCGCAGGTGATCTATCCTGGGTGCGTAAGAAGACCCGATTCCGGCCAGCAGTCCAACCTTCTGGTGATCTTGCGCGAGATACTTAGCATGAATTCCTCCGGGTCGTATCTCGAGGATCGCGCTCGGATCAGCCGCCTTGAGGATCTCCGCAGAGTGCGTCGCGACTAGAACTTGCTTGCTTGTCTTTCTCGCCAGTTCAGCCACTGCCGCCAAGAGTTGGGATTGCAGTGTCGGATGGAGGTGCGCGTCGGGCTCATCGAGAAGCAGAACATCCACCTCACCGGAGGCCGCTAGCGCGTAGACACTCAGCCACTGCAGAAATCCGCTTCCTTCAACCATAAGGTCCCGCCGATTGTAGCCGGCGTGGCGCTTGAGTTTATAGCCGTCAACCGCACCTTTGTCTAAGTCGACCCGTATGTACGAGTGATATTCCTCGCGAAATGGCTCAACGATGAGTTCGGCGGAGAACTGTTGCCTCAGCGCCTGCTGCAGTAGTTCCCAGGGGTCAGTTTCGCGCAGAACCTTGAGAGCCGCATCGGAGATCTTCGACCGGTCGCCCCTGAGCACGGTACGACGCACTTGATTCGCTTCCTGCAACTCCAGAACGATGTTGCGAAGCACAGCTCCAGCTAGACCTTCGCCGATCCGCCGAGTTCGCACCGCTCTTGTAACTCTAGTTTCGCGATCAGTGATACCGGCAAACGGGGGAAGGTACGCCATTCGCGGCACTCCGTCGGCCCGTTCAAGATTAGAGGACGTGGCACGAACAAAGAGGCGATCATTCGAGAGCGAAAGCCCAAACTCCAGGTGCTTCCCGGCCTGGAGTTCATCCTCCCATTCGCACCTAATCCGCAGAGTGTACCCATCAGGGTCGGACGGTGTCTTCTGAGTCTTCAAGTTCGTCCATAGATGCTTCAGACTTGGCAGGGCGATCGGACTGAATTCATCATCACCAAGGCCCAGACCCTGATGATGACTGCCGACACGAATCGCAGCATCGCCTTTTTCCATTGTCACAACCGTGCGGCAGAATTCCCAAACAGCCAAACCGTGAAGCAGGCTCGACTTCCCCGCGTTGTTTCCGCCGGCGACGAGGGTGAGACCCTCAGACTGCAGGGGGATGCGGACATCCGCGAATTGCTTGAAGCTCTTGAAAGTCACTGACTCAATCATGGCCCTCCATCCGGCGCATGGACGCTAGCAGGAAGCAGCTCGACCACGGAGCAAGTTGGGTGGCGTGTCGTTACGGTCACGGCGAAATCACGCACTCCGACAGACGAGTGCAAGGCCGATGCGATTTGGCTCTGTCCTCTGCGCGGTTTCCAAGTTGCCTTCAGACGCCCCTCGAGATAGCCAGCATCGCGTTGTCCCCGTGACATCGGGTTCGAGCACGTCTCAGGCGTTGCTGCTGCGTCACGTCGCGCGGGAGTAGCGCTCGGCGAGGACACCGAATGCAACGGCGAGCTCCGCCGGCGCGACGTCCTCAATGTCGGCGTCGAACCTGCCGAGGGAGGCGGCGAGCGCCACCCACGACCACGACCCTGCCGTGAGCCGGCAGCGACCGTCGCCCAGGTCGGTCACGACGCCGTCCCCGGCGAACGGCGCCACGTCGCCGACGGGCAGGGCCAGCGTCACCTCGCCGACGCAGGGCCATGCGTTCGCCTGGTCGGAGCCCTTGAACCTGGCGGCCGCATACTCTGCGACGTCGCCGCCGGGCACTTCCCGCCGTGTGAACCGGCGCCCGGTGGGCATTCGCGGCTGGACGCGGTCGAGGCGGAAGATCCGCCACGCGCCCTTGTCGAGGTCCCAGGCCACGAGGTGCCACCGCCCGGACGAGGTCACCACGTGGTGCGGCTCGACCCGGCGTGCGGGGTGGTCCGCCGCGTCGGGCGCGTAGTCGAAGGCGAGGACCTCCCGCTGGCGGATGGCGGTGCTGACGGCCACCAGCACGTCCGGGGAGACCGTCGGGGTCGGCGCCGCCCCGGTGGCGGGCACCGCTGTGACGTCGAGGGAGTCGATGCGCCGCCGCAGCCTGGCCGGCATCACCTGCCGCACGGTGGCCAGCGCCCGGCCGGCCGCCTCGTCGATCCCGATCCCGCTGACCGAGGTCGCCTGCAGCGCCACCGCCAGGGCGACGGCCTGCTCGTCGTCGAACAGCATCGGGGGCAGCTCCGAGCCCGCGTCGAGCCGGTACCCGCCGTCGGGCCCCTTGACGGCGGTGACCCGGTAGCCCAGCTCGCGCAGGTGCTCGACGTCCCGGCGCACGGTGCGCGGGCTGATCTCCAGGCGCTCTGCCAGCACCTGGCCGGGCCAGTCGCGCCGGGTTTGCAGCAGCGAGAGCAGTCGCAGCAGCCGGGAGGTGGGCGTCGTCATGGTCGTCAAAGTAGTCGAAGTAGAGGCCAGGATCTGGCCGCTACTCCTGGAAGTCTCGGTGACATGCCCCGAGAACCTCGGGGCCCAGCAGCCCATCCACCTCAGGAGCCATCCATGTCCGTCAACGTCACGCCCCACCTGAACTTCCGTGGCCAGGCCCGCGCCGCCCTGGAGTTCTACCAGTCCGTCTTCGGCGGCGACCTCGCCGCCATCACCTACGCCGACGCGGGAGCCGTCACCGCCGCCGAGGAGGCCGACCAGATCATGTGGGGCCAGGTCGCCTCCGGCGCCGGCGTCCGGGTCATGGCCTACGACGTGCCCTCCCACACCGCCTGGCAGCCCGGCACGATCCCGTTCTTCGTCTCCGTCCGGGGCGCCGACGCCGAGGAGGTCACCGGCTACTGGAAGAAGCTCGCCGAGGGCTCCACCATCGCCGTCCCGCTCGCCCCGGCCGCGTGGGCGCCGCTGTACGGGATGCTCACCGACCGCTTCGGGGTCACGTGGGTCCTCGACGTCGAGGCCCAGTGGGACGCGAGCTGACCTACGCCAACGACAGAGGCCCTCTCGATCTGATGATCGAGAGGGCCTCTGTACTGCCACTTCACAAGTAGCGGGGGCAGGATTTGAACCTGCGACCTCTGGGTTATGAGCCCAGCGAGCTACCGAGCTGCTCCACCCCGCGTCGGTGTCTTCACAGTACGGCACAGGTGGGACGACAGCCAAATCGGGTCCCGCGCCCCTGCCCCGGACGCACCGCGGGGCGGTGGCTCATACGTCCACCGCCCCGCGCCGCCCATCGTTCGGGCCTTAGCCCTGGTCGAGCTGCTGCTCTGCGGCGATCGCCGCCGAGAGCGCCGTGTCGAGCCGCTTCTGCGCCTCACCGTACGCCGCGAAGTCGCCTGCGGCCAGAGCCGCCTGACCGTCCTTCATGGCCTGGCTGGCGTCGGCGAGCGCCTTGTCGAGGGCCGCCCGGGCGTCCCCGGTGGGGGCGTCCGTCGGCTCGGGCGTCGCCGTCGGCTCGGGGGCCGGCGCCTCGGTGGCGCCGTCCTCGGGCACGGGCTGCTCGACGCCGGCCTCGGGGTCGGTGCCCACGTCTCCGGCATTGGTGCCGGAGTCGCCGCCGAACACCTGGTCCAGCGCCTCGTCCAGCGTCGGGGCGAACCCGATCTGGTCGCCGAAGGCCACGAGCACCCGCTGCAGCAGCGGGAACTGCGTGCCGCTGGAGGACTGCACGTACACGGGCTGCACGTACAACAGGCCGCCGCCGACGGGCAAGGTCAGCAGGTTCCCACGCACGACGGCGGAGTTCGCCTGCTGCAGCAGGTTGAGCTGCTGGGAGACCGTCGGGTCGGCGCTGAAGTTGTTGTTCACCTGGCCGGGCCCGGGCACCGTCGAGTCACGTGGCAGCTCGAGCAGCCGGAGCTTCCCGTAGCCCTCCGCAACCTTGCCGGCCTCGGTTCCCGCCTCGGCGTCGACCGCCAAGAAGCCGGTGAGCACGTTGCGCTGGTTGGTGCCGGCCGGGATGAACGTGGACATCAGCGAGAACGTCGCCTCGTCCTGGTCCGGCATCTTCAACGTCAGGTAGTACGGCGGCTGGGCCACCTGCTGGTCGCCGAGCGTCGGGTCGTTCGGGTTGGCCCAGAAGTCACCGCCGGAGAAGAACTGGGTGGCGTCCTGCACGTGGTACCGGGTGAGCAGGTTCCGCTGCACCTTGAACAGGTCCTCGGGGTAGCGGATGTGGCTCATCAGCTGGCTGCTGATGTCCTCGACGGACGACAGCGACGTCGGGAACACCTTGTTCCACGCCTGCAGCACCGGGTCCTCGGTGTCCCACGCGTACAGCTTCACCGAGCCGTCGTAGGCGTCGACGGTGGCCTTCACCGAGTTGCGGATGTAGTTGACCTTCTCCGGCTCGAGCGCCTCGATGGAGGCCGAGCGCGCCGTGAGCGAGTCCGTCGTGGCGTCCTCGAGAGAGCGCGACGCGGCGTACGGGTACTGGTCGGACGTCGTGTAGCCGTCCACGATCCACACCACGCGCCCGTCGACCACCGCGGGGTACACGCGGCCGTCGAGGGTCAGGTACGGGGCGACCTTCTCCACGCGGGTGCGCGGGTCGCGGTCGTAGAGGATCTGCGACTCGTCGGTCACCCGGTCGGAGAACACGATCTGCTCGGAGCCGAACTTGATCGCGTACAGCAACTGGTTGAGCGGCGTGCCGATGCTCGGGCCGGCGTCGACCTCGTCAGTCGGGAAGCTGGTGTTCACCTGGCCGCCCGGCGCCGAGTCGTCCGGGTAGTCGAGCTCCCACTCCTGGTTGTCGGGCGAGCCGACGATGGAGTAGTCGGGCGACTTGGGGCTGAAGTAGATCCGCTCCTCGTACTCCCCCATCTCGCCGGAGGACGGGATGCCGCCCTCCCAGAACGCGGGGGCGCCACGGGCGCCGGTCGTGTTGCCGTAGGCGGCCACCACGCCGAAGCCGTGCGTGTACACGGTGTGGTCGTTGATCCAGTTGCGCTGCGCGTCGTTGATGCCGCTGAGCTCGAGCTCGCGGACGGCGATCACGGTGTCGCGGCTCTCGTCGTTGATCGTGTACCGGTCCACGGACAGCGTGTCCGCGAAGGAGTAGTAGCCCTTGTTCTGCTGGAGCTGCTTGAACGACGGGCTGACGATCTGCGGGTCCAGGAGTCGGATGGACGCCGTCGTGTCCGCGTCAGAGCGCAGCGCGCCCTTCTCGGCGGTGACCTCGGCGTCGTACTCGGAGACCTCCACGCCGTCGAGCGCGAAGGCGTCGAGCGTCGCGTCGATGTTGCGCTGGATGAACTCCGCCTCGGCGTCCTGCTGGTTCGGGGTCACCTGGAAGCGCTGGACGATGGCCGGGTAGACGCCGCC
Organism: Cellulomonas timonensis; assembly: GCF_900046455.1. Lineage (GTDB taxonomy): Bacteria > Actinomycetota > Actinomycetes > Actinomycetales > Cellulomonadaceae > Cellulomonas_A > Cellulomonas_A timonensis. The sequence continues at coordinate 32,564 of NZ_FCOT01000007.1, read as the reverse complement.
CACGGCGATCGCGGAGACCACCATCAGCCCGACGCCGATCGCCGGCAGGCGCCACGTGCCGCGCACAGCCGTCACGATGAACAGGATCGCCACGAACACGGCGACGCCCGCGAGGATGCCCTTGGCGGGGATGACGGCGTTGACGTCGGTGAACGACGCGCCCTCGAACTTGTCGCCCTCACGGGTCAGCACGGAGTACCGGTCGAGCCAGTAGTTCGCGGCGATGAGCAGCATGAGCGCCGCGCCGGTCACCGAGACCTGGATGCGTGCCGCGCGCGTGGTGCGGGCGCCGTGCGCCGCGCCGCCGATCCGCAGGCCGCCGTAGAGGTACTGCGTGGCGACGCCCGCGATGCCGGCCAGGATCACCACGGCCATCAGGAAGGACACGATGAACCGCAGGCCCGGCAGCGTGAACAGGTAGAACGACAGGTCCATCCCGTACTGCGGGTCCGTCTTGCCGACGTGGACGCTGTTCATCCAGAGCTGGATGGTGGCCCACTGCTGCGAGGCGGCGCCGCCCGCGAACAGCCCGAGCACGGCGGGCGCGGCGATCATCACGACGCGGCGCAGCGGCTCGATGGCCTCGCGGTACTGGTCGAGGTTCGCCTGCTCCTGCGTGGACGGCGCGTACACCGGGCGCGAGCGGTAGGCGAACCGCAGGCTCGCGAAGACCACGCCGCCCATCACCAGGAAGCCGAGCAGGAACAGCACCAGGCGCGAGCCCCACTCGGTGCGGATGACCTCGACGTAGCCGAGCTGCTGGAACCAGAGGAACTCGGTCCAGACGTTGGCGGCGATCAACAGGAGGACCACCAGCACAGCCAGCACGATGACCGTGGGGACCAGTGGTCCACGGCGCTCCCGTGGCGGATGAGGTCGACCCGGGCGGGTGGGCGGATGAGCGAAAGTCACTGGATCAAGGTCCTCGTCGTCAGCTGAGTCGGGTGTGCACGTTGCTCCGTGAACGACCCAGGCGGCCCACAGGTTCCCATGGCCCCGCACATAGGCTCCCACGCGAAGATGGGACGATGGCTCTATGACTGACGCCTCTCCCGTCGCTACCCAGCTCGCGCTCGCCGACGCGGTCCGCGAGATCGAGCGCCACGTCGCCACCGGTGGGTGGGACGGGCCGGCCCGCGTCTTCGCGCTCGTCCGCACCGCCCAGGCCCTGGAGGCCGAGCCGGGCCTCGCGGAGCAGCTCCCCGCCGAGGTGGTGGCCCGTGCGGCCGACGAGCCGCAGCACCTGACGTCGGTGGAGCAGGAGGGTCTGCCCGCGGCCGAGGACCTCGAGGAGCTGCTGGGCGGCATCACGTGGCCGCCGACGGTGGACGGCGCCGCGGTGACCGTCGAGCGCGTCGTGCTGCCCCCGGCCGCCGAGGAGGGCATGCCCGCCGACCCCGACGAGGCGCTCGCCTACCTCATGGGCCACCCGGACCGCCAGGACGTGCGCATCGCCGTGGGCGTGCTGCGCGACGGCCCGTCCTGGTGCGCGGTCCGCACCCGGGCGAACGACTCCGATGACGCGGTCGGCGAGGGCTCGGACGTGGTGCCCGGCCTGGTGGAGGCGCTGCGCTCCACGCTGGAGTGAGCTAGCCGCCCGCGGGCGTGAGCCGCGGCCTCAGCTCAGGAGCCGCACGTCGGCAGGTCGTCGCCCTGCCCCGCGCCGATCGCGACGACCGCCTCGCGCGCCTCGTGCAGGGTCTCGACCTTCACCACCCGCAGGCCGTCCGGCACATGCCCGACGACCTCGTCGCAGTTCGCGGCGGGCGCCAGGAACCACTCGGCGCCGTCGCGGCGGGCGCCCGCGAGCTTCTGCTGGATGCCGCCGATGGCGCCGACGCGGCCCACGGAGTCCATGGTGCCGGTGCCCGCGATGATCGCGCCGTTCGCCTCGTCCTCGGGCGTGAGCTTGTCGATGATCCCCAGCGCGAACATGGTGCCGGCGCTCGAGCCGCCGATGTCGTCGATCTTGATGGACACGTCCACCGGCAGGTCGAACTGCGGGTCGATGTACACCCCGAGCTGGCTGCCGCCGCCCTCGCGCTCCGCGGTGACGACCTCGAGGTCGACGGGCTGGCCGTCGCGCAGCACGCCGAGCTGCACCGTGGAGCCCGGCTCCGTCGCGAAGAGCCGGTCCACGAGCTGCGAGTAGGTGGTGAGCGGCTCGCCGTCCATCGAGACCAGCACGTCGCCCTCCTGCACGATCCCCGCGGCGCCGCTGTCCTCGGTGGTGCCGGCGATGGTCATCGTGGCCGGCACCTCGTAGCCGAGCTCCTCGAGGGCCGAGACCGTGGCGTTCTCCTGCGAGGAGACCATCGCCGCCTCGTTGCTCTGATCGAACTCGTCCTGCGAGACGTCGGGCGGGAACACCAGCTCGACGGGCCGCACGGCCGTGGCGCCCTGGAACCAGCCGGTCACCACGCTCAGCAGGTTCGACGGGTAGCCCGGCCGACCCGTGGTGGACACGGTCGTCAGCAGCAGCTCGCCCGTCGCGTTGTAGGTCTCGGCGCCGGAGATGGTGATGAGCGGCTCCCCCGCGTGCTCGCCCAGCGTGTCGCGGGTGGGCCCGGGCGAGCTCACGGCGTAGGGCGCGGGCAGCAGGGCCAGCACCGCCAGCAGGACGGCGGAGGCCAGCATCGTCACGGACAGGGTGATGGACCGGTTGCTGGGCGCGGCCGGGCCGTCGTTCGCCAGGCCGGTCACGCCGTCCGGTGCGGGAGTGGGCTCGTCATGCACCGGCACATCATCCCCCACGCACCCGTGAGCCCGGCGGTCGAGACGGTCAGGGACGGCGGCGGGCCCGCGCCCTGCGCCACACCGCTGCCGTGCCGATCATCGCGACGGCGGCGCCCGCCGCGCCGACGGCCGCCGCGTCCCGGGCTCCGAGCCTGCGGCCCGCGAGCGCGGTGCGGCCCTGCACGCCCTCGAGCAGCGCGTCGACGCACTGCGCCGCCGACCAGCGCGGCTCCCACCCGGCGGCGAGCAGCCCGGCGCCGGTGACGGTCCACGGGTAGACGGTGTAGGCGAGCTCGGCGGCGGGGGCGGGCAGCGCGCCCACCCGGTGCAGGCGCTCGGCCGTGCCGAACGCGGTGACGGCGGCCAGCTCGATGCGGCGCATCCCCGCGGCAGCCTCGACCTCGCGCGCGGTGAGCACGTCGGGGTGGCCGACGGTGAACGGCCCACGCAGCCGCTGGTCGACCACGAGCGCCACCGCCGAGCCGAGGTCGTCCACATGCGTGAACTGCCACTCACGCTCGACGCCGCGCACCGTCAGCAGCCGGGGCGCCTCGAAGTGGCGGGGGAGCATCGTGTCGACGGCGGGCCCGCCGATCGGTGCGGGGCGCCGCCCCGTCCCCCGCGGACCGCCGCGTCGCCGTGCGGCCCGGGCCAGCACCGCCTCGACGGCCAGCAGGTCGCCCACCACGCCGTCGCCGGCCTCGGCCGCGCTGATCAGCGGCGCGTCCTCGGGCAACGGCGGCTGCTGCGGGGCGGCCCCGTGGACCATCGCGGACGTGATCGCCACAACCTGCGGGACGCGGGCGGCTCGGGCGCCGGCCAGCACCCGCTCGGCGTCGGCCACCGCGGCGGCGCGGCGCTCGGCCGACGGTTCCGTGAGCGCCGCTCCGAGGTCGCCGGTGTGGGAGGCCAGGACGACGGCGTCCGCCCCCGCGAACGCGGCGCCAGGCTCATCGTCAGGGGCAGCGTCGAGCATCCGGACGACGCCGCCCGAGCGCGCGGAGAGCCGCGCCGAGAGCACCGCCGCGACGCCGACGGCCACGGGCCCGTGGCCCACGACGACGACCTCGCGCGGGGCCTCCCGCGCGTCATCGGCGAGGCTGCGCCCTGAGCGAACCTGTGCCTGCACCGTCCCTCGATCCTTGCGGGGTGTGGTTACCGTTGACGGACACCTCAGCCCATCGTCCCAGGAGCACGCCGATGAGCAGCGAACGCCCCGCCGGTCCCTTCCCCGAAGGTGAAGGCGCGCCCGAGTGGGAACAGCTCCTGCGCCAGATGTTCGGATCCGACTCCGAGGAGGCCCTGCGCCAGCTCCGCGCCCAGGGCATGGACCCCGCCGCGCTGGCCGCCGCCTCCGGGCTGCCGAACGATCCCCAGCTCCTCGGACAGGTGCTCGCCCAGGTGCAGCGCCTGCTCGCCGCATCCGGCGACGGCCCGGTGAACTGGGACCTCGCGCATGACGTCGCCCGCCAGGCGGCCGTCGCCGAGGGCGACCCGTCCCTCACGTCGCAGCAGACCCGTCAGGCCACCGAGGCCCTGTCCGTCGCCGAGCTGTGGCTCGACGCCGCGACCGAGCTGCCGCCCAGCGGCGGCCCAGCCCGCGCCCTGAGCCGCTCCGAATGGGTGGAGCTGACCCTGCCGGCCTGGCGCAACCTCACGGAGCCCATCGCCTCCTCGCTGACGGAGGCGCTCGCCGGAGCCCTGGCCGACACGCTGCCCGACGAGGCAGAGCCGGACATGCCCCGCGCGCTGGGGCCGCTCGGCGACGCCGCCGGTCCGCGCCAGATCATCCACCAGCTGGGCTCGGCGGTGTTCGGCATGCAGGTCGGGCAGGCCTCCGGCACGCTCTCCCGCGAGGTCTTCGGGCTGACCGACATCGGCGTCCCCCTCGTGCGGGAGCCGTCGACGGCCCTCGTCCCCAGCAATGTGGACGCGTTCGCGGAGGGGCTCGACGCCCCGGTGGACGAGGTGCGGCTGTTCCTCGCGCTGCGCGAGGCCGCCCACGCCCGGCTGTTCACGCACGTCTCCTGGCTGCGAGGCCACCTGCTCAGCGCCGTCGAGGCCTACGCGCGCGGCATCAGCATCGACGTGGAGAGCCTGGACGAGGCGGTCCGCTCGATCGACCCCACCGACCCGGCCGCGCTGCAGGCCGCGATCTCACGTGGCGTCTTCGCCCCGCAGACCACCCCCGAGCAGCAGGCCGCTCTGGCCCGCCTCGAGACGGCGCTCGCGCTCGTGGAGGGCTGGGTCGACGAGGTGACCTCCGTCGCCGCCCTGCCGCATCTGCCCCACGCGATGGCGCTGCGCGAGATGATCCGCCGCCGCCGTGCCGCGGGCGGCCCCGCCGAGCAGACCTTCGCGACGCTGGTCGGCCTCGAGCTGCGCCCCCGCCGCTCGCGGGACGCGGCAGCACTGTGGGCCGCGATCACGGCCGACGGCGGCCCCGAGGCCCGCGACGCGGTCTGGGAGCACCCGGACCTCATGCCGACCACCGACGACCTCGACGACCCGCAGGGCTATGCGCGGCGCCGGTCCGAGCGCAGCGACGAGCACGCCGACGTCGACCGTGCGCTGGCGGAGATCTTCGGGGAGGCGGCCGCGCAATCCGACGCCGACGCCGAATCCGCCCCGGACGACGAGCCGACGGACCCGGACGCCCAAGAGGGCCGCGGGCCGCAGGGCGCCTGAGGCCCGCGCGGTCGCCCGCGCGTCAGTTCTGCTCGCGCGCCTCGAGCTCGGTGTCCTCTGCGACGGGGGCCGCCGGGACCTGCCCCTCGCGGAGGTCCTCGGCGTGCTCCTCGCCGTACGAGTACCCCTCCAGGAACCCGCGCGCCCGAGCCGTGCGCGGATAGGCGTCGAGCTCGGCCCAGAACTCCGGACCGTGGCCCGCGTGCAGCAGGTGCGCCAGCTCGTGCAGCAGCACGTAGTCGAGCACCCAGCTCGGCATGCCGCGCAGCCGGTCGGAGATCCGGATCGTCCGGTCGGACGGGGTGCACGATCCCCAGCGGCGCCCCTGGTTCGAGGACCACACCACACTGGCCGGTTCCGCCTGGCCCGCGAGGTAGCGGGTGGACAGCTCCACCGCGCGCTGCATGAGCTCGGCGTCCGAGGGCCGGCGTCGGCGCTCCTGGTTCGCGAGCCGTGCGAGCATCCGCGCGACCCATTCGCGCTCCTGCGCACGGGTGAACCGCGCCGGGATCGCCACGATGGTGCGGTCGCCCTCCCGGTAGGCGGTGACCGTCCGCAGCCTCTTGCGCGACCGCCGCACCTCGACCGGGCCATGGGCGTCGGACAGCGCGGCCGTGGCTGACCCGACGTCGGGCGCTCGGCCGGCGCGGGGACGCACCTGCTTGGCTGGGTGCTCGCTGGACGGCTGCACGACCAGCACCGTAGCCGTTAGGACGCTCCAGGCGCCCCCACTCACCATGTTCTGCCCGTTGCGGGCGGTGATAGGCGGTTCGTCACACTCCAGGTGGGCGACGTGCTCGGCGCGCCTCCGGGAACGGCCTTTCTCGGGCTACCGCACGGTTTACTGTGGCCCTGCTCGCGCCGAGGGGTCCCCCAAGTACCGGCCGGGCCGCCGGGCCTGCGCCAACCGCCACCGGTGACCAGACATCGCGAGGAGATCTGTCATGGCCGAGAAGTACACGGGCGAGTTCTACTGCGTGAAGTGCAAGGAGAAGCGCGAGACCGAGGGTGACGTCGTCGTCTCCGAGTCGGGCCGCAAGATGGCCAAGGGCATCTGCCCGGTGTGCGGCACCAAGCTGAACCGGATCCTCGGCAAGGCCTGAGCACCTCCGCCACGCCTCCACGGGGCGCCGTCCTCCGGGACGGCGCCCCGTTCGCGTCTGGGGCGTGCCGCACCCCTGTGGATGACGGCTGTTGAGGCCGCCCCGCGTGCCAGGGTGGGCCCACTTGGCCCGGGACGCGGGCCCTGGTGCGGGCGACGACTCGGAGGAGAGCGCATGCGGCTGCGTCCTGGACTGCGCGTGCTGCGCCGTGGGCCTTCCGAGGTGCAGGTGGGCGCCGACCCTCGGTGGGCAGTGCGACTGGTGGACCTCGGCGCGCGGGAGGTCGACCTGCTGCTCGAGCTGGAGCACGGCGGCGACCTCGACCTGCTGAGACGGGAGGCGGGCCGTCACGGGGTCTCCGCCGCCCGCGCCGGCGAGCTCGCGGACGCGCTGCGCTCGGCCCAGGTCACCTCGGACGGCCCACGGCGGGCCGGGCCGCCCTTGCGACCGGGCGCCTCCGCCGAGGTCGAGGCCTGGACGCTGCTACGCGACGACGGCGATGGCGCCGCGCAGGTGCGGGCTCGCGCGGGGCGGTCGGTCGGGGTCGTCGGCCTCGGTCGCACCGGGTTGGGCGCGGCACTGACACTCGCGGCGTCCGGGGTGGGGACCATCCTGCTCGACGACGACTCGTGGGTGACGTCGCTGGATGTGGGCGCCTCCGGGTACCGGGTGAGCGACGTCGGCGGGCGACGCCTCTCCGCCGCGGCCCGCGCGCTGCGCGACATCGCCCCCGAGGTGGAGGTCTCCCTGCCGCCCGGGCAGCGCCCGGACGTGATCCTGCATGTGGAGCGCGGGGCCGCTGACCCCGCCACGGCCGTGGCACTCGTGGCGAGCGGCGCCACGCACCTGTCGGTGGTGCTCCGCGAGGCGGACGCCAGCGTCGGGCCGTTCGTCGTGCCCGGCGAGGGGCCATGCCTGCGTTGCCTGGACCTGCACCGCGCCGACGTCGACGCCGCGTGGCCCACCGTCGCCGCGCAGCTCGTCGCCGCGCGACCGCGCGGGCCCCCGCCGCCGGGCGAGCCGGGCGAGCCGGGCGTCCTCGCCGGCGTCTGCGCCGCCCTCGCGGCCGCCGAGGTGCTCGCCCACCTGGACGGGCGGACGCCACGCACCCGGGGCGCCACGGTCGAGGTGGCGATGCCCGACGTGCTGCCGCAGACGCGCGGATGGGAGGTGCACCCGCAGTGCGGATGCACCTCCCTGCCCCCTGCCCCTGCGGTGCCCCCTGCGGTGCCCCCTGCACCCGCCTCCGCACGCGGTCCGGCGGCCGGCCGCTGGTGAGGCGGGCCGTGCCGTGGGCGTGCGGCGCGGGAGATGTGCGCCAGGCGTCAGGCGGCCGGGGCCGCGTCCTTGCGCGGGCGTCCCCGACCGCGCTTGACCGCGACGACGGCCCCCGCGACGAAGACCTCCCCGCCCCAGACTCCCCATGGCTCCGCGCGCTCGAGGGCGCCGGCGAGGCAGCCCTCGATGATCGGACAGCCGCGGCACATGGCCTTCGCCTGCTCGACCTGGGCGGTCTGCTCGGCGAACCAGAGCTCCGGGTCGTTCGAGCGGCACGGGATGAGGCCCGCGATCATCCGGTCGAACTGCTGCTGGTCGTCGGCGGTGGTGGGCACGGGCGCGAGGGGCCAAGGGCCGGATCCGCCCTGGTTCACCGTGTCGAGCAGCGTCGTGAGCCGCACGATGTCCTCCTGAAGTGTCGAGCTGGTGAGCGTGATGCGAGGTTCCGGAGCCTCCGGGACCTGCGCCGCTCCCCTGTGACATCAGGTGGAAAGACGAAGGCCGCGGTGTCCGTGTGAGGACTCCGCGGCCTGAGTTCGGTCAGTCAGACCGTCAGGTGAGTAATGCGGAGTCGAGTGGGCCGCCGGCAGCAGCCGCGAGAGCGCCAGCGCGGCGCCGAACGCCACGAGCGGCAAGCACCGTGGAGCCCTGGGCGATGACGCCACGTGCCGACCAGCCCTGGGGCGTGCCGGAGATGGGCGCAGCGGGACGCGGCGTGTACGCGATCGTGTCGATTGCGTTGCGCTTCATGGTCTCCATCAGGGCACCCACCTCCTCTCAACTCGGGCCTGCGCCTCTTCGGCACGGCCCTCCTACAGGGACGACAGACAGGTTATGCGTCGCTCATCAAGCGGCACAACTCTTTTATTCGCGAATTCCTCGACGAGTTTCTCGTCGCGGTCCTGCTACCTCCACCCGGCCGGGAGGAAGGCCTCCTCACCTGGGCGAATCACCCGCGACGATGGCCAGGAGCGTCGCCCCGAACCTGTCGATCTTGGCCGGGCCGATGCCGTTGACCCGTGCGAGCTCGGCGATCGTCGACGGCCGTTGGGCGGCGATGCCCATGAGCGCGGCCTCGTTCAGCACCGTGTACGTGGGCTTCGAGGTCTCCGTGGCGACCAGCGCGCGCCACTCCATCAACCGGGACAGGAGCTCGGGGTCGACGTCGGCGGGGACGGCCGTGGCGCGCGAGGGCCGGCCCGTCCGCGGCGACTGCCTGTCGTCGGTCCACAGCCCGTCCAGGAAGCGGGTGCGCCGACGCGACGCCCGCCCGCCGGGGTTCCGGGCTCGCGCATAGGACAACTCCAGGTGCTCGCGGGCCCGGGTGATGCCGACGTACAGCAGGCGGCGCTCCTCGGCGATCGCCGCGTCCGTCTCCGCGAGCGAGATCGGCATCAGCCCCTCGCTCATGCCCGCGAGGAACACGGCGTCCCACTCCAGCCCCTTGGCGGCGTGCAACGAGGCCAGGGTGACGCCCTCGACGGTGGGCGCGTGCTGCGTCGCCGCGCGCTCGTCGAGCTCGGCGACGAGATCGGGGAGCATCGCCTGCCGGCCCTCCCGCTCAGCCGTGGCCGCGAGGTCGTCCGCGAGCGCCACCAGCGCCTGCATCGCGTCCCACCGCTCACGGGCGGCGCCACGAGCCGCCGGGGGCTCGGGCGCCCAGCCCACGGCGAGCAGCACATCCCGCACGAGCTGCGGCATGGGCTCGTCGGCCCCGGCAGCGCGGCCCGCGCCGCGCAGCAGCAGGATCGCGTCCCGCACGTCCCGGCGGGCGAAGAACCTGTCGCCACCGCGCACCAGATAGCCGATCCCGGCGGACGCGAGCGCCTGCTCGAAGGGCTCCGACTGCGCGTTCGTGCGGTACAGCACAGCGATCTCGCTCGGGCGCGTGCCCGCGGCGATCAACCGTCCGATCCGGGTGGCGATCCCGGCGGCCTCGGCGTCGTCGTCGTCGTAGGCCACGTAGCCCACCGGCGGCCCCGCAGGGCGGTGCGCCACGAGCTCGAGCGGCGCGTGGGCGCCGGACTGGCCGCGGGACGCCTTCGAGAGCAAGCGGTTCGCGAGCCCCACGACCTGCGGCGTGGAGCGGTAGTCGCGCACGAGCCGCACGACCTGCGCCTTCGGGCGGGTGTGGGAGAACGTGAGCAGGTGGTGCGGGGTGGCGCCGGTGAACGAGTAGATCGTCTGGCTCGGGTCGCCGACGACGCAGATCTCCTGGCGGCCGCCCAGCCACTGGTCGAGCAGGAACTGCTGCAGCGGCGAGACGTCCTGGTACTCGTCGACCACGAAGTGCTTGTACTGCGCCCGGACCTCCGCCGCCACGTCGCCGCGGCTCTCCAGCAGCGCCGCGAGCAACAGCAGCACGTCCTCGAAGTCGATGACGCCGCGCTCCGTCTTGACCTGCTCGTAGACGTCCAGCAGGCGCGCGACGGCCTGCCGGTCGAACCCCGCAGGCGCCGGGCGGTCCAGCGCGGTGGCGGCCCGCACGTAGTCGTCCTGCGTGACGAGCGAGACCTTCGACCACTCGATCTCGGAGGCGAGGTCCCGCACACCGATCCGGTCGACGGACAGGTTCAGGCGCTGCGCCGCCTCCGCGACCACCGGCGCCTTGTGCTCGAGGATGCGTGGCGGCGCCCCGCCCACGACCTTCGGCCAGAAGAACCCGAGCTGGCGCAGCGCCGCGGCGTGGAACGTGCGGGCCTGCACGCCGGCCACGCCGAGGTCGCGCAGGCGGGTCCGCATCTCGCCCGCGGCGCGCGCGGTGAACGTCACGGCGAGCACAGATGTCGGCCGGTACACACCCGTGCGGACGCCATACGCGATGCGGTGCGTGATGGCCCGCGTCTTCCCGGTTCCCGCGCCCGCGAGCACGCACACGGGCCCCGTCAGGGCGAGGGCCACCTCACGCTGGTCGGGGTCGAGGGCTTCGAGAAGATCATCAGCAGACATCGCCACCGATTGTCTCAGCCCCCGCCGACGCTCCGGGCCGCGCCCACAACGCCCGGCTCCAGGCGCCTGGGAAGAGAACGGGCAGCCCAGGGCGTTCACCTGCGGCAGGCCCGGCCGCACCGAGCGGGCCGTCACCCGAGAGAGAGCTGAGGACGCATGAGCACGCAGACCCCCGACGCCGGGACGATCACCATGTACTCGACCACCTGGTGCGGGTACTGCCGGCGGCTCAAGTCGCAGCTCGACTCCGTCGGGATCGGCTACACGGAGGTCAACATCGAGGAGCACCCCGACGCGGCGGCGTTCGTCGAGCAGGCCAACGGCGGCAACCAGACGGTCCCGACTGTGCTGTTCCCCGACGGCAGCTCCGCGACGAACCCGTCGCTGGCCGAGGTGCGGGCGCGGCTCAACAACTGACGCCAGGCGGGGTCACAGCGGCTCGGGCAGCTCCGAGCCGTACCAGTCCTCGATCAGGGCGCGGGCGATCGACGTGCGGCTCGGGAGCTGCACGGCTCCCGAGCGCACCGCCGCGCGCAGCTCCAGGCGGGCGAACCACCGGGCCTCGGTGACCTCCAGGCCGTCGACGGTGATGTCCGTGGACAGCGCCGTCGCCCGGAACCCGAGCATGAGCGACGCCGGGAATGGCCACGGCTGGCTTCCCCGGTACTCCACGGCGCCCACGACGACGCCCGTCTCCTCGCGGACCTCGCGGCGCACCGCGTGCTCGATGGACTCCCCCGGCTCGACGAAGCCGGCCAGCGTCGAGAACCGGTTCTCCGGCCACAGCGCGCCGTGCCCCAGCAGCAGACGGTCCTGCTCGTCGACCACGGCCATGATCACCGCCGGGTCGGTGCGCGGATAGTGCTCGCTGCCGTCGTCGCCGCCCCGGCGCCCCCAGCCGCCGCTCTCCGACCGCGTGAGGCCCCCGCAGCGCGGGCAGCGCGGATGCCGCGAGTGCCACCCCTCGAGGGCGACAGCGGCGGTGGCCAGCCCCGCGTCGCGGGCCGAGAGCTCGACGCCCACATCGCGCAGCGGCGTCCACCGGTCCCCGCGGAGCAGCACCGCCGTGTCGCGGTCGGGCACCAGACGGGCCAGGTAGGGCGTGGCGCCCTCGGGCCGGGTCTCATGCGGCGCGAGGCCCGGCAGGCCGTCGGCGTCGTCATACCCGAGGAACACCCAGCCCTCCGGCAGGCGGCCGCCCGGGGCCCGCAGCGCCGCCTCGCCGGCGCCGAACAAGGTCAGCTCGGGGCGGCCGTCCGGGCCGGGGCGGGTGGCCACCGAGCCGGCGTGCACCAACAGCACGCGGGTGGCCGGATCGGTCAACAACGAGGCCATCAGACCGGGGCGCGACCTGACGTCTGCCGCCCGGTCAGTGCGGATCCGGGCCAGGGGGAGCTCGGCAGCATTCACCCCGTCACGGTACGCGGACCTCGCAGGAGGTTCACGACACGTCCACCGAGTCACCACATTCAGGACATCCCAGACACGCCCGTGGTCGTGCCCGCACCGGGCCGGGCCGCCGCCTAGGCTGAGCGGGTGCCACGCTCACCCCTTGCCCTCGCCGCCCTGGCGACGGTCGCCGTGCCCGGTCTCGACGCCTTCGACGCCCGCAGGGCCGCAGGATCGGGCGGCGACTACGACTCCGCCGTCGTGATCGACTCGACCCGGCGACGCTGGGTCGTGCGCGCCCCCGTGCACCCCGCCGCCGGGGCGGCCCTCGAGGCCGAGGTGGAGCTGCTCGAAGGGCTCGCCGCCGAGGTCGACGCCGAGCGCCTGCCGTTCGACGTGCCGCGCACCACGGGGTTCGCGCACCTGCCCGAGGGTGGCAGGGCCGTCGTCTACCCCGAGGTGCCGGGCGTCCCCCTGCGCCTCGAGACGCTCGGCCCCGGCCCCGGGCTCGCGGCGTCCCTCGGCCGGGCCATCGCGGCCCTGCACGAGTTGCCGACCTCGCTCGTCGAGAACGCGGGCCTGCCCGTGTACGACGCCGAGGCGTACCGCCGCCGCCGCCAGTCGGAGGTCGACGAGGCCGCCCGCACCGGCAAGGTGCCGCCGTCGCTGCTGCTGCGGTGGGAGGAGCGCCTCGAGGACGTCGCCCTGTGGCGCTTCCGGCCGACGATCGTGCACGGAGACCTGACCACCGATCACGTGCTCACCGCCGGTGGCGCGGTGACCGGGATCCTCGACTGGAGCGACGCCAAGGTCGCCGACCCCGCCGACGACCTGTCCTGGCTGCTCGTCGCGGCCCCGCAGGAGGCGGTGGACTCGATCATGGAGGCCTACCAGCTGCGCCGCACCGAGCTCCTCGACCCGCACCTGGCCGAGCGCGCGCTGCTTGCCGGGGAGCTGGCCCTCGCCCGCTGGCTGCTGTACGGCGTGCGGTCGGGCCAAGAGGACGTCGTCGCCGATGCCGTGCAGATGCTCGTCGAGCTCGACGAGCACACCCAGGCCGACGACGAGGCCGACGCCGTCAACTGACGGCTGCGGTGTCCGCCGCGTCTGCGGTGGGCGCCACGTCCGCCGCCCCGTCGCGGCGCGCGGCGGCGGCCTCGAGCAGCTCCGTGATCTCGGCCTCGTCGAGCAGGCGCGCGGGGCGCACCGTGCGGCGCGCGCCCACGTAGACGAAAGCGGCGCTGACCCGGTCGAGCGGCGTGCCCTTCCACCGCGACCACGCGAGCCGGTAGACGGCGAGCTGGAGCTCCCGTGCGGCCGCCGCGACCGGATCGGTGGGCGGGGCGCCGGTCTTCCAGTCGACGACGACGACCGCGTCGTCCACGTCGGGCCGCTCGGGGTCGCGGAACACGGCGTCCACCCGGGAGCGGAGCACGTACCCCGCGACGACCGTCTCGATGTCGACCTCGACCTGGAGCGGGGTGCGCTGCGCCCATTCGGTGGCGAGGAACGCCTCGCGCAGGGCCTTCTGGTCGGCGTCCACGGCCACGGAGTCATCGTCGGCGCCCGGGAGGTCGTCCAGGTCGACCAGGCTCGACGCGCCGAACCAGCCTTCCACCCACGCGTGGAACGCGGTGCCGCGGCGGGCCTGCGGCGATGGCTCGAGCGGCACTGGCCTGCGCAGCGCGCGCGCGAACTCCTGCGGGGCGGAGGCCAGGCGCGCCACGGCGGACGCGGACAGGTGCGCGGGCAGCTCGACGTCGGTGGGCGGCCGTTGCGTGCGCACCCGCTCTCGCAGCAGCAGTTCGGCGGTGCGGTCCCACCGGGGCCCGGCGTCGATCCGCGCGTCAGAGTCGGCCTGCACGGACGCCATCGCGGCGCGGACCGCGTCGGCGGCGGACTCCACGGCGGCACGGCGCGACCCGGTGTCGGCGCTGCCGCGGGTGAACGGGTCCGCGGGCCACACCGGCGGCTCGTCGCCGACCTCGCGCGGGCTCGCAGCGCCGGCCTCGGGCTCGGCGGCCCAGTGGGCGTCCTCGACCAGGCCCGCCTCGGCGAGCTCGGTGAGGAAGAGCGACGGCGGACGGGGGCGCTGCGCCTCGCCCCACCAGGCGCCGGTGAGCAGCAGCGCGGACCGCGCGCGGGTGAGGGCCACGTAGGCCAGGCGGCGCTCCTCGGCCACCTGGTGGTCCCCGGAGGCCTGCTCGAACAGGCGCCGGCGCGACTCGAGGTCCTTCGGGTCCGCGGCGCCCGCGCAGTCCAGCGCCGGCAGGTCCGCACGGTCGCCGCGCAACGGGTAGGGCAGCGTGCCCAGCCCGGTCAGCCACCCGGAGTCGCGGGGGCCGTCCTTGCCCTGGGTGCGGATCGCGGGCAAGCCGCCGTCGACCATCCCGGCGACGGCCACCACATCCCACTCCAGCCCCTTGGCGGCGTGGATGGTGATGAGCTGCACGGCGTCGGGGTCGGGCTCGGCCACCGGCATGTCCAGGCCGCGCTCATGCGACTCCGCGGCGGCGAGCCAGGCGAGGAACGCGCCCAAGGTCGGGCTGTCGGCGCTGTCGGAGAACCGGACCGCGACGTCGCGGAACGCGTCCAGGTGAGCGCGCGCCCGGCCTGCGGACACCCCCGCCCGCGAGGCGACCTCGATGTCCAGGCCGAGCAGCCGCTCGGCCTCCCCCACGAGCTCCGGCAGGGAGAGGTAGGTGTGCGCGCGGAGCACCCGCAGGAGCTGGCCGAGCTCGACCAGCCGGGCGCGGGCGGTGTCGGTGAGGGACCGGCCTGAGGGGCTGCGCCAGCCGGGCGGCGGGAGCTGGTCGAGCGCGTCGACGATGCTCCGCTCGTCCACCACGTCGCCCTCGACCACTGCCTGCTCGTCGCTCGCGGACTGGTGGCGGCGCCCGAGGCCCGCGGCGAGCTCGGCGGACCATGCCGCCAGGGCGTGCAGGTCAGCGGCGCCGAGCCGGGTGCGCGCACCGGTCAGCAGCCGCATGAGGGCGTCGCCGCGTGAGGGGTCGTGCGCGGCCTGCAGCGCGGCGACGAGGTCGACGACCTCGGGCGCGGAGAGCAGCCCGCCGAGCCCGACGACCTCCACCGGCAGCCCCTCCTCGCGCAGCGCGCGGCGCAGGGCGGTGAACTGCGAGCGCTTGCGGCACAGCACCGCTGCGGTCACGCGGGTGCTCCCGGGACCAGCCGGCCGCCAGCGCTGGGCGAGGAACCGGGCGACCGTGGCCGCCTCCTCCTCGACCGTCGCCGCGACGTGTGCCAGCACCTGGCCGGGCCCGGCGCCGGGGCGGACGGCGAGCTGCGGGACCTCCACACGGGTGCTGGCCTGGCGCAGCGGGCTGGCCACATGGTTCGCGGCCGCGAGGATGGCCGTGTCGTTGCGCCAGGACGTCGAGAGCTGGTGCACGTCGGCGCGGCGCCGCGTCACCGCAGCGTCCTGGCCGTCCGCCGCCCCGGGCGCGCGCTCGACGACGGGGAACGTCTCGGGGAACCGCTCGAGGCCCCCGGCGCTCGCCCCCCGCCAGCCGTAGATCGACTGGTGCGGGTCGCCGACGGCCGTGACGGGGTGCCCGTCGCCGAACAGCGCCGCCAGCAGGCTGAGCTGGGCGTAGGACGTGTCCTGGTACTCGTCGAGGAGCACCACGGCGAACCGCGCCCGCTCGCCTGCCCCGACCTCGGGCACGTCGCGGGCCAGGCGCGCGGCCAGCGCCACCTGGTCGCCGAAGTCGAGCGCGTCGGCGGCGCGCTTGCGGCGGCGGTAGTCCTCGACCAGGTCGAGGATCCTGACCCGCTGGCCCAGCGAGCCGAGCAGCGTCTGCACGGCGGCGTAGTGCGCGCGGGGCGGCTCGCCGGACGGCGTCTGCTGGATCGCCTCGATGATGTCCTCGATGCCGGCCTGCGCCTGGGCGGGTGTCAGCAGGTGCTCGTCGAGGGCCCCGGACAGGGTGAGCACGGCCTCCACCACTGTCGACACGGCGGCCTCGGTGTCGAGGTCCCCGGTCCAGGACTCCACCACCTCGGAGGCGAGCTGCCACTGGGCGGCCTCGCCGAGCAGCCGCGACGTGGGCTCGATGCCGAGCCGCATCGCATGGTCGGTGACCAGGGACGCGGCGTAGGAGTTGTACGTCGAGATGGTGGGGCGGGCCAGGTCGAGCAGCCCGGCGCCCTGCTCCGCGGCAGTCAGCCCGGGGAGGGTGAGCCCGGCCTGGGCGGCGGCCCGGGCGAGGTGGCGCAGCCGGTGGCGGACCCGGTCGCCGAGCTCGCCGGCGGCCTTGCGGGTGAAGGTCAGCCCGAGCACCTGCTCGGGTGCGACGACGCCGTTGGCGATCAGCCAGACGACCCGTCCGGCCATCGTCTCGGTCTTGCCCGAGCCGGCGCCCGCGACCACGAGCGAGGGGCGCAGCGGCGCCTCGATGACGGCCGTCTGCTCGTCCGTGGGGGCGGGCTTGCCGAGCAGCTCGGCGATGGCTGCGGCGGAGAGCCGGGGGTCTGCGGGCGGCACGGTGCTCATTCGACCACCTGCGCGCCCTCGTCCTGCGCGGGGCAGCTGCGACGCACGGGGCACCGCGAGCACAGGTCGTTCGGGGACGCGGTGAACGTCGATCCGGCCATCTGCCCGGCGACGTCCTCGATGAGCGTGCGCGCCCAGGTGGAGCCGTCGTCCTCGCGCTCGAGCGGTGGCTGCACGCGCAGAGTGGGCCCCTTGCCGACGTCGGAGACGAAGACGAGCTGCGCGCCGGCACTGCGGGCCCCGGGCGGCAGCCCCTCGAAGGCTCCCTCGTCGACCGCGAGCTGGTACGCGCCGAGCTGCGCGTTCTCCGTGGCCTTGGCCACCGACGGCGCGCTGCGCCCCGTCTTGAGGTCGCTCACCCGCACGAGCGGCGGATCGTCAGGGGACGCGCCACCGGATGCGAGCTCGACCCGGTCCACGCTGCCGCGCACCACGGCGCGGTCCAGCTCGAGCTCGAACCTGCCCTCGACCAGCAGCGGCTCCCCCGCCGAGCGCACGTACTGCGCCAAGCGGCGCACCATGCCCTCGGCCCGGCGGCGCTGCACCAGCGCGGGCCAGCCGTCGCCGAGCCCTAGCTCGGGCCAGCGGCGGTCGAGCTCGGCGAGCAGCTCGTCGTGGGAGCCATGCGGGTAGGTCTGCGCGATGGCGTGCACGAGGGTGCCGAGGGACTGCCCCGAGCTCTCGGCGGCCGTCCCGCCCGCCGCCTCGAGCGCCCAGCGCAGCGCGCAGGTCGACGCCGTCTCGACCTTGGACGGGGACACGGGGACCTTCTCGCCCTCCGCCCACAGCACGGCGTCGCTCGACGGCTCGGCCAGGCCGTGCCACTGCGCGGGGTCCGCCCCCTCGACGCCCTCGCGCGCGAGCCGGGCCAGGAGCGCGGCGGCGCCCGCGTCCGGCCTGCCGCCCACCGCGGTGGCCTCGAGGTGCGAGCGGAGCTGGGCGACGAGGCCGCGCAGGTCGAGCGGCGCCGGGCTCATCACCTTGCGCGGGTCCACATCGGCCTCACACGGCTCGATGAGCTCGACGAACGGCGACGGCTGCGTGTCCGCGTCGGCGACGGCCGTGACGAGCAGCGCCCGGCGCGCCCGGGACACGGACACGGCGAAGGAGCGCAGCTCGTCGGCGAGCACCGCGGCGCGGGCGCCGGCGCCGAGCTGACCGGCGTCGGGCTCGCGCCCGGCGAGGATCTCCACGAGCGTCTGCGCGCCGAGCAGCGAGTCGCGCAGGCGCAGGTCGGGCCAGACCCCGTCCTGCACGCCGGCGACGACCACCACATCCCACTCGCGCCCGGCGGCTCCCGGCGGGGTGAGCACCGCGACGGCGTCGCGGTGGGCGCGCGCGGCGATGGTGTCCGCGGGCAGGTCCTGGGACAGCACCCAGTCGACGAATGCCCCGGGCGGCGCCTGCGGCAGCCGGTCCACGAAGGTCTCAGCGGCCCGGAACAACGCGAGGACGGCATCGAGGTCGCGGTCGGCGCGCGCGCTCCCGGGGCCGCCCGCGAGCGCGGACCGGCGCCATGCCTCCGACAGCCCGGTGGCATGCCACAGCGCCCACAGCACGGTCTGCGGATCGGCGGTCGGCGCGAGTGCGGCCGCACGGCCCGCCGCGAGCACCTCCGCGAGCCGCAGCACGGGCCGGCGCACCGTGGTGGGCAAGGCGCTGGCGTGTGCCGGGTCGGCGAGCACCTCGGCGAGCAGCGCGTCACTGCTGCGGCCGCCGCCGCCGTCGATCTCCTCGGCGCGCAGCGCGCGACGGACCCGGCGCAGCCCCACCGCGTCGAGCCCGCCCAGCGGGGAGCACAGCAGGCGCGCGGCCACCTCCGGGTCGAGCGGGGCGGCGGTCCCGTCCGGGGCGGGCAGCACGCAGCGCACCGCCTCGAGCAGCGGGCGCACCGCGGGCTCCTCCCGCAGCGGCACGTCGCTGCCCAGCACGGCCACCGGCACAGCGGCGCCCGCGAGCGCGCGGCGCAGCGCGGTGACCTGGGAGCCTGACCGCGCGATCACCGCCATGCGCTCCCACGGGACACCGTGCTCGAGGTGCGCGCTGCGCAGCGCATGCGCGACGTACGCCGCCTCCTGGGCGGCGCTCGGCAGGATGGCGCCGCGCGCCGTCCCCGCCTCGGCCCCCTCGACAGCGACCGCGCGCCGATGCGCGACGGCGCCGAGCGCCCCCACCCGCGACGCCACCTCGGAGGCTGCCTGCCGCAGCCGGGCGCCGTGCCGCCACACCGTGCCCAGCACCAGTCGCTGCGCCCCGAGCTCGCCCAGGCCGTCGCCGTCCACAGTCGCCCGGCCGACCAGCGCCGGGCTCGCGCCACGGAGGCCCTGGACGGCGACGTCGGGGTCGGCGGGCAGCAGCAGCCGGGCGCCGTCGTCGGCCAGCACGCGCAGCAGCCGCGCTGTCGCCGCCGTGCTCTCCTGGTGGTCGTCCACGACGACCAGGCGCCAGCGCGGGCGCGGGGCGGCGGCGACCTCCTCATCCCAGGCGAGCAGCGCCTCGGCGGCCTCGTCCACCACCACCGCCGGGTCGTGGCGCGCGCCCATGTCCGGCGTGCCCGCCCGCAGCAGCGTGACGTCGAGGTACTCCTGGTAGAGCCCGGCCGCCGCGACCCAGGCCGGGCGGTCGTGGCGTGCTCCCAGCTCGGCCAGGTCGACGGGTGTCAGCCCTCGCTCGGCGGCACGCATCAGCAGGTCGCGCAGCTCGTCGCGGAACGCCCGCAGGCCCAGCGCCTCGGCGGGCACGGCGGCGGGCCACTCCAGGTGGGCGCCCTCCCCCTCGGCGTGGCCGGCCAGCAGCTCGGCGAGCAGGAGGTCTTGCTCGGGGCCGGAGATCAGGGTCGGAGGCGGGTCGCCGAGCAGCGCCGCCCGTGCGCGCAACACCGCGAACGCGGCGGCGGGGGCAGTGCGCACCATCGCCTGCCCCGACGTGAGGCGCAGTCGGGCCGAGAGCCGGTCGCGCAGCTCGGCCGCAGCCCGGCGGCTCGCGGCGATCACCAGCACGTCCTCGGGGGCGAGCCCGCCCGCCGCCATGGCGGCCACCACGGCCTCGACCGCCACAGTGGTCTTGCCCGTCCCCGGGGCGCCGAGCACGAGCAGCGCAGGGGCCTGGCCAGCGGCGACGGTGTCGACGACAGCCTGCTGGTCGGCGTCGAGCCGGGGGCCGCCCGACGCCTCGGCCTCGGCCAGCACCGGCCGCACGAGCCGCAGCATGGTGGAGGCGGGGCGGTGGTTCACCCGCCGATCACATCACCGGCCGCTGACATCCAAGGCCGCATGCGGCTCGGCACGACTAGACGTCCTGCGCGGGCCACGGGTTGGGCTTGCACGGCGCCATCGAGCCGGTCTGCTGCTGCATGAGCGGGGCGAGCTCCCCGGAGCCGCCGCAGTACTCGTGGCGGTGCCCCAGCACGTGCCCGACCTCGTGGTTCACGAGGTACTGGCGGTAGCCGACCTTGTCGCCGGCCCAGGCTTGCGAGCCGTCCACCCAGCGCAGGTAGTTGAGGACGGCGTGCCCCTTGATGCCGCAGGACACCTTGCCGACCGTCTCGAGCGGGGCGCACATCGTGTCGACGAGGGCCGGTGAGGCGAGGACGACCCGAAGGTCCGCGTCGCCATCGGTGCGGGCGAAGGTGATCGAGCCGTCGGCGCCCCAGCCGCGCGGGTCGTTGAGCGTGCTCATCACGGTGTGCGCGAAGAGCCCGAGGTCGACATCCAGGCCCGCCTCGACCTCGATGCGGATGGTCCGGACCTCGCCTGGCCCGGGCGCGGCCTGGGAGCCCGGCACGACGACCAGCGTGCCGCCCGCCGAGCGGGGCACGTCGAGCGAGAGCAGGCCGGCGGCGACGTCCGTCTCGGCGAGCCCGGAGCCAGGCTCCGGCAGCGCAGCGGCGCCCTCGCCGAGCAGCTCCTCGGCGAGGAGGGCGTCCCCCTCGTTGGCGACCTCGGCCGCGACCTCGTCGGTCAGCCCGGCCAGGTCGGCGCGCTCACCGCCCCGCGAGGCGGAGTCGCCGCGCACCACGTCGGCCCAGTCGCGGGCGGCGACCACCGGCGCGTCCTGCTGCGGGCGGAGCACGTCCATCCCGCCGCCGGGGCCGAGCCATCCGCCCAAGCCGCCCAGCAGGAGGGCGACCCCGCCGACGCTGGACGAGATCGCGCGCTTGCGGCGGCGTGCGCGCGCGGCGGCGCGACGGGTCTGTGCCCGGCTCGTCCCGGACTTCTCACGCGCGGCCATCGGCACATCCTCGCACCTCGCAGGAGGGCCCGTGGCTACGATCGACGGGTGAAGGACGCCACCGCCGGAAAGCCCCGGAATGCCCGGATGCCCCGCGACGCCCGCCGCGCCCAGGTTCTGCGCATCGCCCAGGGCCTCTTCGCGACGGAGGGGTACCACCACGTCTCGATGGACGACATCGCCGACCACGCCGAGGTCAGCAAGCCGGTCCTCTACCGCCACTTCCCGTCCAAGCTCGACCTGTACCTCGCCGTCGTCGACCAGCGCGGCGAGGACCTGCTCACCGCCGTCGAGCTGGCGGTCGCCCCCGTGGTCAACGGGCCGGTGCGCCCGGGTGAGGGCCGCGCGGTGGTCGCCGACATCGTGCGGGCCTACGTCGACTTCGTGGAGGTGGCGGGAGAGTCGTCCTCCCTGCTCTTCGAGTCGGATGTCACGCGTGACGCCGGGGTGCGCGAGCACGTGGAGCGGGTGACGTCCGAGGCCGCGCGGCGCATCGCCGAGGTGCTGGTCGACGTGACGGGGCTGCCGGCGTCGAGCGCCGCGATGCTGGCCGTGTCCATGATCGCCATGACGCAGGTCGCCGCGACGCACCGCTACCGCTCGCCGGACGGCCCGGGGCCCGCCGAGGCCGCCGACCTGATCGCGCGGCTCGCCTGGGGCGGGGTCGCCGGGCTCATCCGAGGCGACTTCGAGTACGACGACCGACCTAGGATGGGGAACGGTCCCACTGCCTGACCGGCCAGGGCACACACTTCGGACCGACCAGAGCTGCGAGGAGACGTTGTCAGTGGACATCACGATCGGTGTACAGAACCAGACACGCGAGCTGGTGCTCGAGTCCGACCAGAGCGCCGACGAGGTCGCCGCCCTGGTCACGGAGGCCCTCGCTGGCAAGCCGGCGCTGGAGCTGCTCGACTCCCGTGGCCGTCGCGTCATCATCCCGACGGCGTCGATCGGGTACGTGGAGATCGGCTCTGAGGCGAAGGGACGGGTGGGCTTCGGCACCATCTGACCTGACAAGCGCGCGACGGGCGCGGCACGCCGGTGGGAACACCCGCGTGCCGCGCCCGTCGCGCGTCTCCGAGGAATCAGGCGGTGAGCCCCAGGCGCGCCATCCGCCGGGTGTGCTGCGCGGTCAGCTCGCCGAAGAGCCGGGCTGAGGACTCGGCCTCCGCCGTGCCGCTGTCGACGAGCCGCACCAGGCCCGGGCGCGAGACCAGCAGCGCCTGCACCACGCCGAGGGCCTCGCCCACGAGGCGCCGCCCCCACAGCGCGAGGCGGGAGACCAGCACCGCGTCGTCGGAGCCGGCGGCGCCCAGCGCGGCGACGGCCAGCTCCGCGTGCTCCGCGTCCTCGAGCAGCTCGAGGACGAGCTGGCGCGACTGGTCGTCGAGCCCGGCCGCGGCGATGCGGCAGAAGTCGTCGGCCACGCCGTAGCCCACATACGTGGTGAGCAGCCGCTCCCACCATGAGCTCGGCGCGGTGCGGGTGTCGAAGTCGTCGAGGACGTGGTCGAACTGGGCGACCGCTTGGACGGGGTCGCCGCCGAGCTCGGCGATCCGGCGCAGCACCCGGTCGCGCCGCTCCACTGCCGCCGCGGCGAGCCGGCTGAGCTGCAGGCGCTGCTCCAGGCTCGGGGCGGCGGCGGAGTCGGCGGCGAGCCGGGCGAAGGACTGCAGCTCGAACTGCGCCACGAGGCCGAGGAGGTCGATCGTGTCCGCGCCGGGTTCGACCTGGTCGGCATCCATGCGCAGCGTCGGAGTCATCGGAGGATCTTATCTCCGCTCCGAGCCGCGTCCGATAGGATGGCCCAGTACATCGGTTGCCCGGTCGTCTCGACCGCCTCGCGCCGGCAGCGCCTTGGCGCCCCGCGCGACTGAACCTTCACGATCGGCTGCCGGCCAACTCGCGTGGCGATGCCCGCTCCCGACGGCGACGAGCCTCGGGAAGCGCGCGGCTTGCCACCCCAGCAGTGAAGAGTCACACATATGACCACCACCGAGCCGGAGATCGCCGGCGCTGCGGCGGCTGACCCCAGCCACGCCAGCGTGCAGGCCACCGACCCGTCCTTCGCGGACTTCGACGTCCGCCCCGAGATCGTCGCGGCGCTCGCGGCGTCCGGGATCACCCACCCCTTCCCGATCCAGGCGATGACGCTGCCGGTCGCGCTGTCGGGCCACGACATCATCGGCCAGGCCAAGACGGGCACCGGCAAGACGCTGGGCTTCGGCGTCCCGCTGCTGCACCGCGTCGTGGCGCCCGGCGAGCCGGGCTATGACGAGCTGCCCGCGCCGGGCAAGCCGCAGGCCCTCGTCGTGGTGCCCACGCGCGAGCTCGCCGTGCAGGTGGCCGGCGACCTGCAGACCGCGTCGTCGCAGCGCTCGGTGCGCATCGTCCAGCTCTACGGCGGCCGCGCCTACGAGCCGCAGGTCGACGCCCTGAAGAACGGCGTCGAGGTTGTCGTCGGCACCCCGGGCCGCATGATCGACCTGCTCAACCAGGGCTACCTCGACCTGTCCCGCGTGCGCTGCGTCGTGCTCGACGAGGCCGACGAGATGCTCGACCTGGGCTTCCTGCCCGACGTCGAGAAGCTCCTGTCGCGCACGCCCGCCTCGCGCCACACCATGCTGTTCTCCGCGACCATGCCCGGCGCCGTCGTCGCGATGGCCCGCCGCTACATGACGCAGCCGACGCACATCCGCGCGAACGACCCGGATGACGGCGGCCAGACCGTCAAGAACATCAAGCAGGTCGTCTACCGCGCGCACGCGCTCGACAAGGTCGAGGTGCTCGCGCGGCTGCTGCAGGCCGAGGGCCGTGGGCTGACCATCGTCTTCGCCCGCACCAAGCGCACCGCCGCCAAGGTGGCCGACGACCTGATCGAGCGCGGTTTCGCCGCAGGCGCGATCCACGGCGACCTGGGCCAGGGCGCCCGCGAGCAGGCGCTGCGCGCGTTCCGCAACGGCAAGGTCGACGTGCTGGTCGCCACCGACGTCGCCGCGCGCGGCATCGACGTGGACGACGTGACGCACGTCGTCAACTACCAGTGCCCCGAGGACGAGAAGACGTACCTGCACCGCACCGGCCGCACCGGCCGCGCCGGGCACAAGGGCACCGCCGTGACGTTCGTCGACTGGGACGACGTGCCGCGCTGGGGCCTGATCAACAAGGCGCTGGACCTGGGCATCCCGGAGCCCGTGGAGACGTACTCCAGCTCCCCGCACCTCTACACGGACCTGGGCATCCCCGAGGGCACCAAGGGCCGGCTGCCGCGCTCGGCGCGCACGCGTGCCGGGCTCGACGCCGAGGTGCTCGAGGACCTCGGCGAGACGGGCAAGCGCACCGGCCGGCCCGCGCGCGCGGACGGCGCAGCGGACCGCGGCCGGCCCGAGCGTGGCTCGGGTCGCGGCGGATCCGGTCGCACGGGCGGCGCTGCTGGTGGCGAGGGCCGCGAGCGTGCCCCGCGCTCCGACGACGCGGCGCCCGCCGACGGCGAGGGCCGCTCGCGCCAGCGCCGGCGCCGCAGCGGCGGGTCCGCGGAGTCCGCGCCCTCCACCGGCGAGGCTCCCGCCGCCGCGTCGGGTGGGTCGACCCCGCCCGCGCCGCAGGGCGACGCCCCGGCAGAGGGCGGCGCTCGCCGCCCGCGCCGTCGCACCCGTCGCCGCCAGGACGGCGGCGCGCCGGCTGCCGGATCGGCCACCGCACAGCCGTGACCTGCCCGCTCCCCCACGGTCAGCACTGCTGACAGGGTTTGCGCATGACGAAGGCGAGCCGTCCCAGGACGGCTCGCCTTCGTCATGCGCGGGGTCGGTGCGGTCAGGCGTTCCGCACGAAGGCGATCACCGCGTCCGCGACGAGCTGCACGGCGATGGCCGCGAGCAGCAGGCCCGCGATCCGCGAGATGAGGATCGTGCCGGAGTCGCCCAGCACACGGTGCACGACGTTCGCGAACCGCATCGCCAGGAACAGGCACACGTGCACGGCGAGCAACGCGAGGACGATCGACGTCCACGCCGCGGTGTCCCCGTCGCTGCCCTGCACGAACACCATCGTGGCGACGATGGCGCCGGGCCCGGCGAGCAGCGGGGTGCCGAGCGGCACGATCGCCGCGTTCACGCCCTTCGCGCCCGAGGGCTGCGGCTCCTCCATCTTCCCGGTGAGGAGCTCCATCGCCACGAGCAGCAGCAGCAGGCCGCCGGACGCCTGCAGGGCGGGCAGCGAGATGTGCATGTAGGACAGGAGCTGCTGGCCGAACACCGCGAAGGCGATGATCACGCCGAGCGCCACTAGCACCGCCTGGCGTGCCGAGCGGTTGCGCTGGGCGCGCGTCAGCGTGCTGGTCAGGGCGAGGAAGATCGGCACGGCCCCGGGCGGGTCCATGATCACGAACAGGGTGATGAAGACCTCGCTGAACAGCCGAGGGTCGAAGAAGTCGGTCACGGGCGCACCACCTCGATGTGTCCCTGCTCCTCGATGGCGTCGAGCACCGCGGCCGGGGTCTGGTGCTCCCCGAGCCGGTTGAGCTTGCCGGCGCCGTGGTAGTCGCTGGACCCCGTGACGAGCATGCCCAGTCGCGCGGCGATGCCCAGCAGTCTGACGACCTGCTCCTTCGAGTGGTCGCGGTGGCCGATCTCCATGCCCGCGAGGCCGGCCTCGGCGAGCTCGTCGAACACCTCGTCGGGCACGATTCGGCCGCGGCCCGTGGCGCCGGGGTGGGCGAAGACGGGCACGCCGCCCGCCGCGCGGATCGCGCGCACCGCCACCACCGCGTCGGGCGCGTGGTGCGGGACGTAGTAGCGGCTGTCCGCGGTGAGCAGGTCGGCGAAGGCGGCGTCACGGCTCGGCACCACGCCGAGCGCCACGAGTGCGTCGGCGATGTGCGGGCGGCCCACGACGGTGTCGGGGCCGGACTGGGCGACGACGTGCTCCCAGGTCAGCGGGTAGTCCTCGGCGAGCAGCTCGACCATCTGCTGGGCGCGGCTGAGCCGGGCCGATCGAGTCTGCCCGATCTCGGCCATCAGGTCGGGGTGGGTGGGGTCGTGCAGGTAGGACAGCAGGTGGACGCTCGTCCCGTGGGAGCGCGCCGAGATCTCGGCGCCGCGCACCAGGGCGATGCCGTGCTGGTGGGCGGCGGCTGCCGCCTCGTCCCAGCCGGAGGTCGTGTCGTGGTCGGTGAGGGCGACGACGTCAAGGCCTGCGCTGGTGGCTGCGGCAATGACGTCGGACGGGCTCTCGGTACCGTCCGAGGCCGTGGAGTGGGTATGCAGATCGATGCGCACCGCACAACTTTAGTTGCCCGCGCTCGGCCCGCCCTGCCGACCGTCCTGCCGCGCACTGGTGGGAGGATGGGACCATGAGCGAGGACGTGACCCCCGAGACCGTGCCGTCGAGCGACCAGCCACTGGAGAGCCGCGGCGAGAACCGTTCCCAGCGCCCCTCCTCGGCGGCGTTCAAGGAGTTCATGGCCTCCGGGTGGGGCCCCCGACCCGGCGTGTCCACCGAGCCCGGCCCCGCGGCGCCGCACACGGCTGCGCGCCGTGAGCGCCTGGGCGCGCAGTTCCCCGGCCAGCGCCTCGTCATCCCCGCGGGGGCCTTCAAGGTCCGGTCGAACGACACCGACTACCGCTTCCGCCCGCACTCGGCGTTCGCGCACCTGACGGGCCTCGGGGTGGAGCAGGAGCCCGACGCGGTGCTCGTGCTGCACCCCGACGACGAGGCTGAGGGCGGCGCCACGCACCAGGCCGTGCTCTACGTGCGCCCGCCAGCCGGCCGCGACAGCGAGGAGTTCTTCTCCGACGCGCGCTACGGCGAGTTCTGGGTCGGCGCGCGGCCCACCTTCGATGACCTGGAGACGCTCACCGGCATCCGCACCGCCCACCTCGACGGCCTGCGCGACGCGCTCGCGAAGGACATCGGGCCCGAGGGCGTCCAGCTCGTCGTCGTCTCCGGCGTCGACGAGGCCGTCGACGCGGTGGTCGAGGAGATCCGCGCCGCGGAGGACGCGGGCGAGTCCGACGCGCGCCTGGCCGAGGCGCTCTCCGAGCTGCGGCTGGTCAAGGACTCCCACGAGGTCGAGCAGATGCGCGAGGCCGTGGCGCCCACCATCGCCGGCTTCGAGAAGATCGTCGCCGAGCTGCCCGCCGCGGTGGCGCACCGGCGCGGCGAGCGCGTCATCGAGGGCACGTTCCTCGGGCCCGCCCGCCTGGAGGGCAACTACGTCGGCTACGAGACCATCGCCGCCGCCGGCGACCACGCCACGACGCTGCACTGGACCGACAACGACGGCCAGGTGCGCCCCGGCGAGCTCGTGCTGATCGACGCGGGTGTGGAGGTCGACTCGCTCTACACCGCCGACATCACCCGCACGCTGCCCGTGGACGGCGTCTTCACCGAGGTGCAGCGCCGCGTGTACCAGGCGGTGCTCGACGCCGCCGACGCCGCGTTCGCCGTCGCCGTGCCGGGCGCCAAGTTCCGCGACGTCCACGCCGCCGCGATGGAGGTCATCGCCGCACGGCTCGGCGAGTGGGGCCTGCTGCCCGTCTCCGTCGAGGAGTCGCTGTCCCCCGAGGGGCAGCAGCACCGCCGCTGGATGGTCCACGGCACCAGCCACCACCTGGGTCTCGACGTGCACGACTGCGCACTGGCCCGCCGTGAGCTGTACCTCGACGCGACGATCGAGCCCGGCATGGTCTTCACCATCGAGCCCGGGCTGTACTTCAAGAGCGACGACCTGCTGGTCCCCGAGGAGTACCGCGGCATCGGGGTGCGCATCGAGGACGACGTGCTGGTCACCGCCGACGGGAACGAGAACCTCTCGGCTGCGCTGCCGCGCGACCCCGACGAGGTCGAGGCGTGGATGGCGCGGCTCTCGGGTCGCTCCGCCTGAGGGCGGGCGCTCCGCCCTCAGGGCCTGAGGGCGGGCGTCAGGCCGACGGCTGCTGCGGGTTCGTGGGCGGCGCCGTCGGCGGCTGCACCGGCGGCGTGGTGGGCGACCCGCTGGGCGGCTGCGGGGCCGGCGGCGTGGGATAGGCGGCCGATGGGTCGGACGGCGGCTGGGCCGGGCTCGCGGGCGCCGGCCGGGCCGGCCAGCCGGACTGCACGCCGCCGATCTCGTGCAGGAGGGCGCGCGCCTTGTGCGCGTGCTGGGCGGCGCACAGCACGGCGTACTGCGCGGCCACGATCTGCGAGGACGACGTGAAGTCCCGCTTCCCCCCGGTGAACGCATAGGTGATGACGGAGAACAGCACGCCGAACGCCGCGCCGATGAGGATCGCGGCGAGCAGCGGCGGGGTCGATCCGGACCCGGACGAGAACCAGGTGAGCAGCAGGCCGACGAACAGCCCGAACCACATGCCGGACGCGAGGCCGGCGAGGGCCACGCGCGGGTAGGACAGCCGGCCGGTGACCCGCTCCACCATCCGCAGGTCCGTGCCCACGATCGTCACGTGCTGCACGGGGAACTGCTTGTCGGCCAGGTGGTCCACGGCGCGCTGGGCCTCGAGGTAGGCGCCGTAGGACGCGACCAGCTCGCCCTGCGGCAGGGTGGGAGCCTGGGGCACACGGGTCTGACGGGTGAACGACATACTCCGATCCTCCCCCACGGCGCCCCGGCACGCCAGGATCAGCGCGCCCGGCGCCCGGATCAGCGCGGACGCCAGGAGGACTGCCCTTCCGCCAGCGCCGCGTGTCGGGCGGCCACCAGGGCCCAGCGTCTATCCTGACCTGCGTGAGCAGCGCAGGGACCCGGGTCTTCATCGCGCGCCTCGCCGGCACCACCGTCTTCGACCCCCTCGGTGACCAGGTCGGTCGAGTGCGCGATGTCGTCGCGCTCGTCCGGGAGAAGGGCGCCCCGCGCGCGGTGGGCCTCGTCGTCGAGGTGCCGGGCCGGCGTCGTGTGTTCCTGCCGCTGACCCGTGTCACCGCCATCGACCCCGGCCAGGTGATCTCCACCGGGCTGGTGAACATGCGGCGCTTCGAGCAGCGCCCCTCCGAGACGCTGGTGGTCGGCGAGCTGCTGGACCGCACGGTGACGTTCGTGGACGGGTCCGGCACGGGCACCATCGAGGACGTCGCGATGGAGCGGCAGCGGGATGGCGACTGGCGGGTGACGCAGCTCTTCGTGCGCCGCTCCTCCCCCACGACGGGCCTGCTGCGGCGCCGCGGCGAGACGGTGCTGGTGCCCGTCGACGCGGTGACCGGCCTGTCCGCCGCCGATGTGGCGCAGGGCGCCGCGCTGATGCTGGCCCGGTACGACGACCTCAAGCCCGCCGACCTCGCCGACGTGCTGCACGACCTGGCGACGACGCGTCGGATGGAGGTCGCCTCCGCGCTGGACAACGAGCGCCTGGCCGACGTGCTCGAGGAGCTGCCCGAGGACGACCAGGTCGCGATCCTGTCCGGATTGGAGCGCACCCGCGCCGCTGACGTGCTCGAGGCGATGCAGCCCGACGACGCCGCCGACCTGCTGGGCGGCCTGCCCGACGCGCAGCAGGCCGAGCTGCTCGCGCTGATGGAGCCCGAGGAGGCCCGCGACGTGCGGCGCCTGCTCGCCTACGAGGAGAACACCGCAGGCGGCATGATGACCACCGAGCCGGTGATCCTCGGCCCGGAGACGCCCGTCGCCGCCGCGCTCGCGCATGTGCGCCGCCAGGACCTGGCGCCCGCGCTCGCCTCGATGGTCTTCGTGGTGCGGCCACCGCTCGAGACCCCCACGGGGCGGTTCATCGGCGTGGTGCACCTGCAGCGCATGCTGCGGGACCCCCCACACGAGGCCATCGGCGCGCTCGTGGACACCGACATCGAGGCCGTGTCCGCCGACGCGCCGCTGCTGCACGTCACGCGCCTGCTCGCGACGTACAACCTGCTCGCCCTGCCCGTGGTGGACTCCGAGCGGCGCCTGCTCGGCGCGGTGAGCGTCGACGACGTGCTGGACCACCTGCTGCCCGAGGACTGGCGCGAGACCGACGACGAGCATGTCTCGACGCCGCCGACCGGGACGCGGGCGCCCTCGGCACGGGATGTGGGGCGTCGTGGCTGACCGGCTCGACACCCCGAAGGTCGCCCGTCGCAGCCTGCTGCCCAAGGTCCGGCTCGACCAGGACGCGTTCGGCAAGGTCTCCGAGGGGATCGCCCGCTTCATGGGCACGCCGCGCTTCCTCGTGTGGCTGTCCTTGTTCTGCCTGGCGTGGATCGCGTGGAACACCTGGGCGCCCACGAGCGTGCAGTTCGACAAGGCCGCGCTCGGGTTCACCGCGCTGACGCTGATGTTGTCCCTGCAGGCGTCCTACGCGGCGCCGCTGATCCTGCTGGCCCAGAACCGGCAGACGGACCGCGACCGCGTGACGTTGGAGCAGGACCGGCAGCGCGCGGAGCGGAACCTCGCCGACACGGAGTACCTGGCGCGGGAGATGGCGGCGCTGCGCATCGCCCTGAACGAGGTCGCGACCCGCGACTTCGTGCGCTCCGAGCTGCGGAACCTGCTCGAGGAGCTGGCCGCCGAACGGGAGGCGGAGCGTGCCGAGCGGGAGGCCGTGCCGATCGACGCCCGACCGGCCCCGACTCAGGACGACTCGGGCGACGCACGGCGGGACGGCGGGGCGTAGCGACCTTGGGCCCATCGGGCCTTGCGCGGGTCCGACCTACCATGGGTCCATGTCGTCGTCCTCCCTTGATCCTGCCGTCCTCGCCGAAGCCGTGCGGGGCGCCCTCGTCGGGGTCCTCGACCCCGAGATCCGCAAGCCGATCACCGAGCTCGGGATGGTCCGCTCGGTCGACGTGACGCCTGGCGCCGCGACCGACGGCGGACCGCTCGTGGTGGTGGGCATCGACCTGACGACTGCGGGCTGCCCGCTGAAGGCGACGCTGACCACCGATGTCACGGCGGCGGCGCGCACCGTCGAGGGCGTCACCGACGTGCGGGTCGACATGGGCGTCATGTCCGCCGAGCAGCGCACGGCGCTGCGCACTCTGCTGCGCGGCGACTCGGCCGAGCCTGTGATCCCGTTCGCGCAGCCCAACTCGCTGACCAAGGTGTACGCCATCGCGTCGGGCAAGGGCGGTGTCGGCAAGTCCTCCGTGACCGCCAACCTGGCGGTGGCGATGGCCGCCGACGGGCTGCGGGTCGGCGTGATCGACGCAGACATCTACGGCTTCTCGATCCCCCGCCTGCTGGGCGTGACGCAGCCGCCGACGAAGGTCGACGACATGCTGATGCCGCCAGTGGCCTTCGACGTGAAGGTCGTCTCGATCGGCATGTTCGTGCCGGCGGGGCAGCCGGGGGGGTGGCGCGGCCCGATGCTGCACCGCGCGCTGCAGCAGTTCCTCGCCGACGTGTTCTGGGGCGACCTGGACGTGCTGCTGCTCGACCTGCCGCCCGGCACGGGCGACATCGCGATCTCGGTGGCGCAGCTGCTGCCCTCCTCGGAGGTCGTGGTGGTGACGACCCCGCAGGTCGCGGCGGCCGAGGTCGCGGAGCGCGCGGGCTCGGTGGCGCAGCAGACCCGCCAGAACGTGGTGGGCGTCGTGGAGAACATGTCCTGGCTCGAGCAGCCGGACGGCTCCCGGCTCGAGCTGTTCGGCGCCGGTGGCGGCGCCCGCGTGGCGGAGAACCTCACCCGGACGAATGGCGCCGAGGTCCCGCTGCTGGGCCAGGTGCCGCTGGACGTGACGCTGCGCGAGGACGGGGACTCCGGCACGCCCGTCGTCCTGGCCCACCCCGACTCCCCCGCGGCCGTGGCGCTGCGCGGGGTGGCGCGGACGCTGGCCTCGCGGTCGCGTGGCCTCGCGGGCCGCTCTCTCGGTTTGACCCCCGCGGGGCGCTGACGTCGCCGAACAGCAACCGGTTGTTGGTTGTTGTTCGGAAATGGTGAATACTGTGCGGATGCTGGCCTCCCTTCGCCAGGAGCGCATCCTGGCAGCGGTCCACGCGCACGGCGCCGTGCGCGTGGCCGACCTCGTCGACGAGCTCGGCGTCTCCGACATGACGGTCCGCCGTGACATCGCCGAGCTAGCCCACGCCGGGCTGGTCCGGCGGGTGCACGGCGGCGCCGTCGGCGTCGAGGCCCGGCACCGCTCCGCCGACGAGCCCGGCTTCGAGGCGAAGCGCGGCTGGGCGGCAGCCGAGAAGGCCGCCGTCGCCCGGCTCGCCGCGAGCCTGATCGAGCCAGGGCAGTCGGTGGCGCTGTCCGCGGGCACCACCACGCACCTGCTGGCCCGGGAGATCGCCGCCGCCACCGCTCTGCGGCCCCTCACCGTCGTCACCAACTCGCTGCCCGTCGCGGAGGCCCTGCACTCCGCGACCTCGCCGGCCGGGCTCGACGTGATCCTCACGGGTGGCGTGCGCACGCCGTCCGACGCGCTCGTCGGCCCCGTGGCCGACACCTCGCTGTCCCGGCTGCGGGTGGACACCGCCTACCTCGGGGTGCATGGCCTCGACGAGGACGGACTCACCACCCCCAATCTGCTCGAGGCCGCCACCAACCAGGCCCTGCTCGCCTGCGCGACGCAGCTCACGGTGCTCGCCGACCACACCAAGTGGGGCGTGGTGGGCCTGGCCCGGATCGCCGCCCTCGACGAGGTCGACGTCCTGGTCACCGACTCCGGCCTGCCCGACGACGCCCGCCGCGCCCTGGCCTCGCGAGTCGGGCGCCTCCTGCTGGCCCCCGACGACCACCCACGCG
>NZ_FCOT01000006.1 GCF_900046455.1 Cellulomonas timonensis | reverse complement strand
GCACTAAGTTGTCGGCATGACATGGGAGACGTGGGTCGCGCTCGGGGCGCTGGTGCTCGCCGGGTGTGCCGTCGTCATCGCCGCGCTGGTGCTGCGCCGTCTGCGCGAGTTGCGCACGTCACTGGCCCATGAGGGGGCGGTGGCGCCCGAGCCCGAGGCCCCGCCGACGCCGCGGCTCGTCGCGTTCATCGCCAACCCGTCCAAGCCCGCGGTGGCCGACGCCCGCGCCGAGATCCTGCGCGCGACGGCCGAGCTCGGCATCGCGACCCCGTTGTGGCTCGAGACCACCGTCGAGGACCCGGGCGTCGGGCAGGCGCGTGACGCCGTGCGGCGGGGGGCCGATGTGGTCGTCGTGGTGGGCGGCGACGGCACGGTGCGGGCCGTGGCCGAGGCGCTGGTCGGCACGAAGACGGCGATGGGGATCGTGCCCGTCGGCACCGGC
Organism: Cellulomonas timonensis; assembly: GCF_900046455.1. Lineage (GTDB taxonomy): Bacteria > Actinomycetota > Actinomycetes > Actinomycetales > Cellulomonadaceae > Cellulomonas_A > Cellulomonas_A timonensis. The sequence continues at coordinate 884 of NZ_FCOT01000006.1, read as the reverse complement.
AACCTGCTGGCCCGCAACCTCGGCCTGCCGCTCGGCGACCCGACCGCCGCGCTGCGGATCGCGCTCGACGGAACGGACCGCGCCATCGACGTCGGCTGGCTGCGGGTGCTGCACGACGGCTCGGTGGAGGACGACGTGACGGCCGCCGCCGCCCGGGTCACGCCGACGAGCCAGGCCTCGCGCGACCACATCTTCCTGGTGATCGCGGGGGTCGGCTTCGACGCCGCGATGATCGCCGACACCGATGACGACCTCAAGGCCCGGGTCGGCTGGATCGCCTACTTCGTGTCCGGGGTGCGGCATCTGCACGGCCGCCGCCTGCGCGCCGTGGTGCGGATCGACGACGCCCCACCGGAGACCCTGCGGCTGCGGAGCCTGCTGGTGGGCAACTGCGGCCGGCTCCCGGGCGGCATCACGCTGCTGCCGGACGCGCTCATCGACGACGGCTGGCTCGACGTGGCGGCCATCGACACCCGCGGCGGCGTGGCCGGCTGGGCGCAGTTGTTCGGCGAGGTCGTGCTGCAGGGCGTGGGCGTGCGCACCGAGCTGCCCGCGAAGATCGGCCGGATCGACCACACCCGGGGCCGCACCGTGCACGCGCGGTTCTCCAGCAGCGAGCAGGTGCAGGTGGACGGCGACATCATCGGGCGGGCGCGGGACGTGGAGACCCGTGTCGACGAGCGCGCGCTCGTGGTGCGGGTCAGCCCCGCCTGAGCAGGGTCAGTGGGTGCGCCCCGCGCGCAGCGAGCGGAGCCACTCGCGCGCGGCCACGAAGTCCTCGTCGGCGGTGCCGCGCCGCACCACGGCCCGCACGGCGTCGGCCCGCGGGTAGGAGCCGAGGAACCGCACATGCGGGCACACCCGGTGCAGGCCCACCAGCACCT
>NZ_FCOT01000005.1 GCF_900046455.1 Cellulomonas timonensis | reverse complement strand
CGTCAGATGTGGAGAAGAGACAGGTGTGCGCGCAGGGGGTCGTGGCGGGGGCCGGCGAGGCGCGCGACATCGCGGACGCGGTGCTGGCGGGGAAGCTGACGGCCTGAGGCCGCGGCAGTGCGGCGGGCGCCGAACGTGTGCGGGCACCGAACAACGGCGCCCTCGCGGACGCCGTTGCCGAACGGACGACGTGGGAGGTATCAAGCGTGCACAGTGATTGCCGCTACGGGGCAAGCCCGGTCGACATGTCCGTACGGGGACAGTTCGCGCGTGGGTTCCCTCACGTCATTCTGTTGTGATCCCTTGGTACTCCTGGTCACGACGCGATTTCAAGGGACGTGCCGCATTTGTGCGGGTTGGGGCCACTCTCGGGTCACATCGCGGATGCGGCGTCCGGATGCCGGACATCAGCGTCGGCGTCGGGCCTTGGCCACCAGCCGCCAGACCAGGAGCGCCGCCCCCAGCAGGGCGATCACCCCCGTCGCCGCCATCGTCGAACGGCCCGGGCTCAGCAGCGAGCGCAGCGCCACGGGGCGGGTGAACGTCAGCACGTCCCAGCCCTCCTGCGCCGCCAGCCTGCGCAGCGCCCGGTCGGGGTTGACCGCAGAGGCGTGCCCGACCGCGCCCAGCATCGGGGCGTCCGTGATCGAGTCGGAGTACGCGTAGCTCGCCTCGAGGTCGTAGTCGTGCCGTGCCGCGAGCTCGCGGATCGCGACCTCCTTGTGCGGGCCGTACGCGTAGAAGTCGATCTCGCCGGTGTATCGGCCGTCGGCCACGCTCATCTGCGTGGCGATCACATGATCGGCGCCGAGCAGCGCTGCGATGGGGCGCACCACCTCGCCGCCGGACGCCGAGACGATGACGACGTCCCGCCCCGCGGCATGGTGCTCCTCGATCAGCGCCACCGCCTCCGCGTACACGGCGGCGTCGATCGACTCGTGCAACGTCTCCTCGACGATCGACGAGACCAGCGCGACATCCCAGCCGGTGACCATGCGGGACAGCTCGCGGCGCAGCCGCTCCGTCTGGTCGGCGTCGGCTGCGCCCACGAGGTAGAAGAACTGCGCGTACGCCGTGCGCAGCACCGCCCGCTTGGTCAGCAGCCCGCCCGCCAGGAACGGCCGGGAGAACGCGGTGGCCGAGGACGTGGCGATGATCGTCTTGTCGAGGTCGAAGAACGCCGCGGCGCCGGGACGCGGGGCGCCAGGGCGCGCGAGGGGGAGTGGGGCGGAGACGCGCGCGGGCGACGGCTGATCGGCCGCGCCTGCTGGCTCCGTGGCCATGGTTCCTCCCTCGACGGTTCCTCGCCCGACGCCGCCGAGCCTAGTGGGAGGCGTCACTCCGCGCCCCACCCCCAGGCGCCTCGCGGCGAGGATCCGCCACAGGCGGGGAGCTCGGCGGGCGGGGATCGGCAGGTCGGCGGCCACAGGCGGGGGGGGGGGGGCGGGGGGGGGGGGGCGGGGGGCGGCCGGGGGGGGGGGGGGGGCGGGGGGGGGGGGGGGGGGGGGGGGGGGGGGGGGGGGGGGGGTCCTTTATACAACTCCCGGGCCCACGGGGAGGGGGGA
>NZ_FCOT01000004.1 GCF_900046455.1 Cellulomonas timonensis | reverse complement strand
GGCCGAGCCCGCCGACCGTCTCCCCGGTGATCGCCCCGCCGGCGGCGGCCAGGGCGGCGGGCGCGGTCGGTGACCGTCAGCCCTGATCGATGTCGGCCCGCGTGACCAGCACCGGGCAGTGGGACCGGCGGACGACGTTGCGGCTCACCGAGCCCAGCAGCAGCCCGGCCAGTCCGCCCCGCCCACGGGCGCCGACCACCACGAGGTCCGCTGCCGTCGAGGCTTGCGCGAGGACGTGCGGCGCCGGGCCCTCGGTCACCTCCCAGGCGACCTCGAGCTCAGCGGCCCGTTCGTCGAGGATGGCCCGGGCGGCCTCCTGGACGCGTTCGGCATGTGCGAGCGCCATCTCGTCGGGGGTCACGCTCGGATAGGCCACCGCCCAGTAGGAGAGCGTGGAGGTCGCCTCCGCGCTGGTCCACGACGTCACCACCCGCAGCATCGCGTCACGCGCGGTCGCCTCGTCGGCGGCGGCGAGCAGCGCGGTGTCGGATCCGGGCGAGCCGTCGACGCCCACCACCACGACGTCGGTGCGGGGGTGCTCGAGCGAGTCGGCCGGCACCACCGCGACCGGGCAGCTCGCCCGCTGCACCGCGCCGGTGGCCACCGATCCCGTCAGCGCCCCGCTGAACCAGCCCGTCCCGTGGCGGCCCAGCACGAGCATCCGGGCGCCATGCGCGTGGTCGACGAGAGCCTGTGCCGGCGAGCCGTGGCCCACCACGCCGCTGGCCTGGAGGCCGGGCGCTGCAGCACGGGCGATCGCGGCGCCGTCGTCCGCCACCGCCTGCACGCCCGCGAGGACGGCCTCTCCCAGGGGCGAGTGCCCGGCGCCGCCGCCTGGGCGGTCGGCGAATCCCCACGCGTGCACCACGATGAGCTCGCTAGCCGACCGGACGGCCTCGCCAGCGGCCCACTTGACCGCGACAGCGGCCTGCTCGGAGGCGTCATATCCGACGACGATCGGCGCGGCCATCCTGATCTCCTCACCGTGGCTGGGGGCGGGCCTCCATGCTGCACCCGTCGGCGACGACGCGCCTTCCGCGGGGCGCCGCTACCCCGTGGCTCCCGGGTCGCAGGCTGGTCAGCCCGCGGCTGCCACGCGCCCCGCGACGTACGCCTGGACCACCGAGGTGTCCTGGTCGCCGAGCCCTTGGGCGGTGAGGTCGGTGAACGCGTCGTGCAGCCGGTCGGCGATGAGCGTCGACGTCCCGGTGCGGTCCGCCTCCGCTCGGTAGGCCGCCAAGTCCTTGACCATGAACTTCGCGGCGCCCGAGACGGTGTAGTCCTTCTCCGCGAAACGGGCGGCCTTGTCGGCGAGGATCGTGCTGGCCGCGTAGCCGCCCTGCAGCAGCGTGAGCAGCCGGCCGACGTCCAGGCCCGCGCGCTCGGCCACGACTGCCGCCTCGGCGATGGCGGCGACCTGCGCCGCGCAGATGAGCTGGTTGCAGGCCTTGGCCACCTGGCCGGCGCCGAGTGGGCCCAGGTGCGCGGGCGTGCCCATGAGGTCGAGCACGGGCAGCACCTGGTCGACCAGGCCGCGGGGGCCGCCCACCATGATCGACATCGTGCCGGCCACCGCGCCGACCTCCCCGCCCGAGACGGGGGCGTCGACCACTCGCAGCAGCCCGCCGGACGTCTCGGCGAGCTCGGCGTCGAGCTCGCGCACCCCGTCCGGCGAGACGGTGGAGCAGATGACGAGCACGACAGGCGCCCGCACCCCGGCTGCCAAGCCGTCGGGGCCGTCGAGCAGGTCGCGGAGCTGCGGCAGGTCGGGCAGCATCACGACGACCAGGTCGCATGCCTCGGCGACGGCGCGGGCTGTGGCCACGCCGACGGCTCCGCGCTCGATCAGCGCGTCCGCATTGCCCCGCCCGCTGTCCAACAGCACCAGCTCGCGCCCGTCGGGGCTGATGCCGTCCAGGATGTGCCCGGCCATGGGCCGTCCCATCACACCGAGCCCGATGAATCCGACGCCGGCCATCTCCACCTCCGTGAGCATCGCGGGCTCATGACCGCCTCCTGCGACCGGCCCGCGCGGTCAACCTAGCAAACCGTGTTCAGCCCCGTGTACCGTTCTGCTATGAGCAGCACCTCCCCCGACCGCCTCCGGGTCGTCATCGCCACCCCGCTCACCGACGAGCACTGCGCACTCCTCGCACGCCTCGAGCCGCGACTCGACATCGTGTGCGATCAGGGACTGCTGCCGCCCATGCGCTTCCCCGGCGACCACTCCGGCGACCCGGCGTTCAGCCGGTCCTTCAACGACCAGACCCGCTTCGAGGCGCTCATCGACGGCGCGGACGCGCTCTACGGCATCCCCGACATCGACCCGGCAGCGCTGCGGCGCGCCGTGCGTGCCAACCCCGGGCTCCGCTGGGTGCACACGATGGCGGCCGGTGGCGGCGCACAGGTCAAGGCCGCAGGCCTCACCCCGGACGAGCTCGCCCGCGTGGCCTTCTCGACCTCGGCCGGACCGCACAGCGGCACCCTCGCCGAGTTCGCGCTCTTCGCCGTCCTCGCCGGCGCCAAGTCCCTGCCCCGCCTCCAGGCCCAGAAGTCCGCCCGGGTCTGGAGCGAGCGCTGGACGATGCGGCAGGTCTCCCAGATGACAGTGCTGGTCGTCGGGCTCGGCAACATCGGCCGCACCACGGCCCGCCTGTTCGCCGCGATGGGCGCGCGCGTCATCGGCGTCAACCGCACCGTCCGGCCCGTCGACGGGGTGTCCGAGGTGGTCGGCGTCGACCGTCTCGCCGACGTCGTCGGGCAGGCCGACGCCATCGTCAGCACGCTCCCCGGCACCGACCGCACCCGCCACCTCCTCAGCGAGGAGGTGTTCGCGCAGGTCAAGCCTGGTGTCATCTTCGCGAACGTCGGCCGCGGAGACGTGGTCGACCAGGCCGCGCTCATCGAGGCGCTGCGGGACGGACGAGTCGGATTCGCGGGCCTGGACGTCGTGGCCGTCGAGCCGCTCCCCGCCGACGACCCGCTGTGGGACCTGGACAACGTCCTCATCTCCCCCCACACCGCCGCGCTGAACGACGACGAGGACCGCCTGATCGCCGAGCTGTTCGCCGCCAACGCCACCCGGCTGCTCGACGGCAAGGAGCTCATCAACCGCATGGACACCGTCGACTTCTACTGACGCACGCCCGCCCCGCACCCCTGACGCCCGCCGACAGGACATCGATGCCGCCGACCGAGGACCCCACCCGCAGCCCGGCGCCGGCGGTCACCCGCGCCGCCGCCATCCTGACGCTGCTCGCGGACCGGGGGCCGCTCGGCCTCACGGACATCGCGCGGGCACTCGGGCTCGCGAAGTCCTCCACCCTGAACCTGTGCCTGGCGCTCGAACAGGCCGGCCTGGTCCGCAAGACAGAGCACGTCTACGCGCTGGGGCGCACCACGGTGCAGCTCGGTGGCGCGTACGTGCGCGAGTTCGACCTGGTGCGGGAGTTCTACCGCGTCTGCGCCGACTCTCCGGTGCTGCGCAGCGAGTTGCTCCAGGTGGCGATGCTCGACGGGACGGATGTCCTCTACCTGGCCCGCCATGAGGGACGGGCCCCATTGCGGCTCTCCGCGTCGATCGGCGACCGGTTCCCGGCGAGCATCACCGCCGTGGGCGCCGCGCTCCTCGCCCTGCTGGATCCGGCCGACGTGCGCGAGCGGTTCGACGACCCCGCGACGCTGCCGCGCTGGACCGAGCGCTCCGTCGCCACCGTCGACGACCTCCAGCACAAACTCGACGCCACCCGCGCCCGCGGTTACGCGCTGGACGATGGCGAGACCCATCCCGGCGTGCTCGGCCTCGCTGTGGCGCTGCCTCCCCGCTCCCCTGCCGATCAGCCGCTCGCGCTCGGGGCCTCGCTCATGCGCGACCCCGCGGCCGCTAGCCGATCAGCCTCGGACCGCGAGGAGGAGATCCTCGCCGCGCTGCTCGACGCCCGCGCCGCATTGGCGCGCCCACATCTACACCCCGACGCGACGACTTAGGCTCGAGCGGTCATCCGCACCCGCTTGAAGGACAGTCATGCCGCGCATCCAGCTCTCGAGCATCTACGTCGACAACCAGGACAGGGCGTTGGCGTTCTACACGGACGTTCTGGGGTTCGAGGTGAAGTCCCACGTGCCAATGGGCAAGTTCGCGTGGTTGACCCTCGTGTCCGCTGACGACCCGCAGGGCCCGGAGCTCGTGCTCGAGCCGGCTGCCCATAAGGCCGTGCAGCCGTTCCGCCGTGCGCTCTACCGCGACCGCATCCCGGTGACCTCGTTCGCCGTGGACTCTGTGGAGTCGGAGTACGAGCGTCTGCGCGAGCTCGGGGTCCGCTTCGTGCAGAAGCCCACCACCACCGGCCCCGTCACCGTCGCCGTGTTGGACGACACGTGCGGGAATCTGGTGCAGATCGCGTCTCCGGCGGCTCCCACGCAGGCCTGAAAGTGAGGCATTCCACCCCTTCGGGGGCGTTGGAATGCCCTGGAAACACAGAAAGAGCCACCCCATAGGGGTGGCTCTTTCTGAATGATGTTCCGGCGGCGACCTACTCTCCCACACCCTGGCGAGTGCAGTACCATCGGCGCAGAGGGGCTTAGCTTCCGGGTTCGGAATGGGA
>NZ_FCOT01000003.1 GCF_900046455.1 Cellulomonas timonensis | reverse complement strand
GCCTTCTCAGCCGTCCCGGTCGTCTCCGTCATCGCGAACCCCTCCCCGCGATCCCGCCGTCCGGGGCCGCTCTGCGCCACGTTGGACGACGGGGCGATCCGTGGGCGTCCGCCCTGTCGCCCGCTGCTGGCCGGAGCCTCAAACGGCGCGACTGTGGGTGGGCGGGCGAGACGGCAGCACGGCGGGCGGCGACCACCGCGGATCACTCGTGCCCCGGTCATCCGAGCAGCCCGTCGGCGAGCGAGAGCATCACCGGCACGAGGCCGAGCAGCACGAACGCCGGCAGGAAGCACAGCCCCAGCGGCAGGACGAGATGCACTCCCATGCGCCCGGCCGCCTCGCGCGCATGGCGCAGGCGTCCTCGACGGAGCGTCGCCGCCTGGGCCCGCAGCGCCCCACCCGGTGCGGCTCCGGCCAGCCAGGCCGGGCGCAGGCAGACGGCGACGGCGCCGAGCCGTTCCGGGGCACGGGCCCAGGCCGCCTCCCACGACGCGCCCAGCACCAGCGCCGCCGAGGCGTGGACCAGGGCGTCGCCCTCGACTCCGCCGACGGCCTCGCCGACCGCCTGCAACGCGCGCGGCACCGCGACGCCTGCCGCCACGGCCACCTCGACCAGCTCGAGCACCAGCACGACGTCGACCGGATCCGCCCGCGCCACATCGGCGCCCCGACCTCGCGGACGACCAGCATGCGCACGGGCGCGGGGACGCCCTCCCGCTGCGGCGCCGCGCGCGATCCCGCGGAGGCGTCGCGACGGCGGGGCCCGCCAGCACACCGCGGCGAGCCCGAGGAGCGCGGCGACGGCCGCGCCTGTCTCCATCGGCGTCATCCGATGTCGCCCGCTGATGCCGCACGAGCCAGCAATCGGGCCGTCCACCAGCGGCCCAGGAGCAGCAGCGCGCCGCCGAGCACGGCTGACGCGGCGCCCAGGCCCCCGCGGAGCACCACCTCGACGGGGTCAGCGCCCAGCGCGAACCCCAGCAGCAGGCCGAGGACGGGCAGCCAGCCCAGCACGGCGGCCGTGGAGCGTGGGCCCGCGAGCGCCGCCCGTCGTTCGGCGTCCACCTCGGCATCGGCGGCGACAGCCTCGGCCACCCGGTCGAGGACGGGAGCCAAGGGGGCGCCCAGGCTTCGTGCGAGCCGAGACGCCGCGACCACCGCCCGGGCGTGACGCCCCTGGCCGCCGGGCGACTGGTCCAGCGCGACGAGCGGGCCCCAGGCGGGCAGCCCGTCCGCGCCGGTCGGCGACCCCAGCGTGCGATGCCATGCCTCACCCGGTGGACTGCCCGATCGCAGGGCCGCGCTCGTGGCCGCGAGCACCTCGGCCAGATCGGGCGCCGCCGTCGTCCGCCGCCCTGCGGGTCTCCACCACCTCGCAGCCCCGGGAGACCCAGTCAGCATCGGTCGCCCGCCCTCATGCAGAACCCGGCCCCGGGGCCCTGCCCCGACGAGGAGCGCGGCGGCGACGAGGATCCCGACGGTCGCGCTCATGCGCCCATCCGGCGCGCCAGCGCCTCCCATCCGGGGCCGCGCACCGGGAGCCCACCCGGGGTGACGTCCACGGCGGTCTCGACCGCCAACTCGCCCGTGGGCGCCCGCCGCACCACGGCGACCGCGGCGATGTACCGGCGCGGGCCGTCCCGGCGCAGGTGGACCACCGCGTCCAGGGCGCTTGCCGCCTGCGCGGCGACGGACTCCCTGCTCATCCCCGCGAGCGCGGCGAGCGCCTCAAGCCGCGCGGGGACGTCCGCCGCGGTGTTCGCGTGCAGGGTCGCGCACCCACCCTCGTGTCCGGTGTTGAGGGCGGTGAGGACGTCGCGGACCTCGGCGCCGCGGCACTCGCCGAGCACGATGCGGTCGGGCCGCATGCGCAGCGCCTGCCGCACGAGGTCCGAGAGACCGATGGCCCCGGCTCCGTCGACGTTGGCGGCGCGGGCGAGCAGGCGGACGACATGTGGGTGGTCAGGCGCCAGCTCGCCGGACTCCTCGATGCACACGATCCGCTCGGTGGGAGCGACGAGGGAGAGCAGCGCGGAGAGCAGAGTGGTCTTGCCGGTGCCGGTGGCGCCCGAGACAAGGAAGCTGGCACGCGCGGCGACGAGGGCCCGGAGCACGGGGACGAGTCCGGGCGCCACACTGCCGGCGCGGACGAGCTCGTCGAGGGTGAACGCCTGACGGCGCAGCGTCCGCAGCGAGATGAGGGCGCAGCCGCCTGCGACCGGGGGCAGCACGGCGTGCAGGCGGGAGCCGTCGGGCAGCCGCGCGTCGACGGTGGGGCTCGCGTCGTCGAGTCGCTGCCCTCCTGCTGCGGCGAGCCGCACCGCGAGGTCGCGCACCTGCGTGGGCGTCCCCAGGTCGATGGCCGACCGTTCGAGCCGGCCCGCGCGCTCCACCCAGACCTGGTCGGGGGCGTTGACCAGCACGTCGGTGACCTCGGGGTCGTCGAGCAGCCTCTGGAGCGGCCCGGCGCCGAGCACCTCGGCCCGGACGGCCGCGCCGAGCTCGGCGAGGGCCTGGCTGCCCAGCACCGTTCCGGCTGACCGCACGGCCTCGGTCACGTCCTCGGCGGTGGGTTGCGGCCCGTGGCGTGCGAGCCGCGCGCGCACCGCGTCGAGCAGCACCGGATCGGCCCTTCGCACCGTGCGGTCCGGCGGCCGGCCGGGGTGTGGGCCGTCGGGCTGCGCGACGCGCTCGAGCCCGCTCATCCGAGGTCACGGACGAGCCCGGTCACGGCGCGCGCGAGCGGCCCGCGCCGGGGCACGGGACCGCCGCCTCGTTCGACGGCCTCGGGCAGACGCCGGTCAGTCGTCATGCTCGCGGCGATGGGCAGGTCGACGACGTGCGCGAGCTCGAGCGCGCCGAGCCCGCCCGGTGCGGGGCCACGGACCACGAGCCGCACGCCCGGCACGACGCCGAGCGGCGCGGGGCGCAGGGCCAGTGCGCCCGCCACGCCCCGCAGGTCGCGGGTGACGACGACGAGCACCGTGCCGCAGGCGGCCAAGGCGGGCCCCCGAGCGAGCACGTCGGCGCGGTCGAGGTCGAGCACCAGGCGCGCGTGCTGCTCAGCGAGGGCGCTGAGCACGTCGGCGACCGCGTCGGCGGGTGGCGGGCCAGGGCGCATGCGATCGGCGCTGAGCACGGCGCACCCGCCCCACCGTGGCAGCAGTGCCGTCAGATCCGCGCCCGAGACTGTGCCGCGCGCGTCGGCGAGGTCGGGCCAGCGCAGCCCTCCGGACTCTTCGAGTCCCACGAGCACGTCGATCCCGCTGCCGGCCTCCTCAAGGTCGACCAGGCAGGTGGGCGCGGTGCGGGCCAGACGGTGGGCGAGCGCTGCGGCCAACGTCGACGCGCCGACGCCACCCCGCGCGCCCACCACGCCCAGAGCACCCACCATGTCCAGAGCGCCCCCCCCGCCCCCGCCCCCCACCCACCACCCGCCCCC
>NZ_FCOT01000002.1 GCF_900046455.1 Cellulomonas timonensis | reverse complement strand
CCGGGGGAGTGGTGGGCGGCGGAGTGGTGGGTGTCGCGCCGTAGATGGTGGCCTGCTTCGAGGTGGCCACGATGCCGTTGGCGCCGTTGAACAGCCGCTGGCCCCAGGTGCTCAGCTGGTTCGGGTTGAAGTTGGTGACGAGGTCCAGGTACTCGACGCCGCCGCCGTTGCCCGACCATGACCAGCCGTAGTAGCCGATGCCCAGGCGCTGCGTCTCGGACATGATCGTGTCCTCGTCGACGTCCCCGTCGGAGTGGTTGTTGCCGAACTCGCCGACCACGATGGGCAGCTTCGCGTCGGTGAACGCCTTGAGGTACGAGGTGATCGTCGAGGCCTGGCCGTACACGCCGTACATGTGCACCGAGAACAGCGTGTTCGCGTCGGGGTCGGCGGCGAAGACCGTCGCGGCGTTGTCCCGCATGAGCCCCCGCCAGTCCTGGCCCCAGTTCGGGGCGTCGACCACGATGTTGTGCTTGAACCCGGCGGTCCGCAGGCGCTTGATCGCGGCCGATGTGTCGGCGGCCCAGCGCGCGCTCACCGCCTCGGTGTTGCCGTAGGGCTCGTTGCCGATGTTGAGCTGGATGTAGTCCTCCTGGCCCTCGATGGCCGACTTGATGCTGACCCAGTAGTCGACGGCCTTGTCGAGGGTGATCGCGGCGCCCTCCTCGCCGTACCCGGTGGTGTCATGCACCTCGAGCATGCAGATGAGCTTGTTGGCCTTGCACAGGCTGACGATGTTCGCGACGTCGGCGGTGTCGTTCTTGGTCCAGCGGTCGCCGCTGGACAGGACCACGCGCACCGCGTTGGCGCCCTTGGCCTTGATATTCGCGATCGACGAGGTCTGCGTGGCGTACCAGGTGTGGGCGTGGCTGGCGCCGCGGGCCACGAAGGGCGTGCCGTTGCGCTCGACGAGCTTGCCGTTCTCGATGTGCAGGCCGACGGGGGTCGCGGCGTTCGCCACGGTGATCCCTCCCACGGCCAGTGCCGCCGCAGCCACGAAGGCTCCGGCTAACGCGGTGAGTCGCATTCTCATGACGTCCTCGTTCCGAGTGCCGCGCGAGGGGGCCGGCGGTCCACGTCCTCGAGGGCGGCTCTTCATCGAGGCGCGGTGGGGTGTCACCGTCGGCAGCCCCCGGAGCCGCGATGCTCCGGGGACTTTCTTCGGCCACAGAAGTATCAGACGAATCGGGCGTCCCCCACGGCGCGAAACGCTTCACCCTCGCGATGCGTGCGGGCTACCGCGTCCGCTCGGCGAGCTGGAAGCCGCCCTGGTCATGCACCAGCCGGTAGTCGACGCCGGGGTGGAGCTGCTCGGCGTACACCGCGGCGTCGTCGGGGGCCGGGTTCCAGCCGCCGCCCTGCTCGTCGATCAGCAGGTAGTCCGGCGCCGGGTTGCCCTGGGCGCCCACGAAGTACACGCTGCGGTCATCCACCAGGTAGGACATCAGGCCGACGTCCGTCTCGACGACCACGTCGTCCGGCACCTGCTCGAGCACAGCCTCGGCGTCGGCCGCGCGAGGCGACGCCCGGTAGAAGTCCGCATGGGAGAGCTGGTGGAGCGCGAGCTGCGGGGCCAGCATCACCGCGACCGTCGCGGCCACGGGCACCGCCATCGCGCTGTACCGCCGCAGCCAGCGCCGCGGCGAGACCCGGGCGCCCCGGATGCCGTCGAGCAGCGCCGCGAACGCGATCGGCATCAGCACCGCGCTGTAGTGCCACGTGTGCGTCCAGTAGCCCTCGTTGTCCGCCAGGAAGCGCCACGCGATCGTGGGCGCCGCCACCAGCAGGATCGGGGACCGCAGCCCGATCAGCCCGGTGATCGCCACGAGCATCAACAGCGTGGCGATCTTGTCCCTGTCGTCCACGAGCGCGACGGCGGCCAGCCACGGCTGCGCCGCGAACGCTCCCACGTCGATCTTGCTGCCGTAGTCCCATTGGTCGCGGGTGCTCAGCGCCGGGATCAGCACGTACGTGGTCAGGGCGAACCACCCCAGCCCCCACGCCATCAACGCCAGCCCGAGGCCGCGCCGGCTGCGCCACGCCAGCACGGCGCCCAGCATGGCGACGGTCAGGCCCAGGTCCTCCTTGACCAGCACCAGCGGCGCCGCCCACAGTGCGCATGCGAGCCACTGGCGGCGCAGCAGGGCCACGAGCGACAGCGCCAATAGCGGCATCGCGAAGGCGATCTCGTGGAACTGCACCGACATCGCGCCCACCACGCCGAAGCTCACCGCATACGCGCCGCCGACGGCCACCCCGGCCGCGGGCTCCAGGCGTCGTGCCGCCTCCCGCGCGATCACCAGCACCGACCCCGCGAGCAGCAGGCCCTGCGCCACCAGCAGCGTCACAGCGCTCGGGAACAGCGCGTACACCGGGCCCAGCACCGCCAGCAGCGGGTGGAAATGGTCGCCCAGCAGGTTGAAGCCCTCACCCTTGATGGTGACGATCGGCGGCTGCAGATGCGCGTACTGCCGGGCGAGCTGGGTGAAGATGCCCAGGTCCCACGACAACGACACGTAGCGCTGCCACTGCGAGATCGCGAACCCGATGTACAGCGCGCCGGCCAGGGCGGCCACCACCCACGGGCCGCGGGCCTCCCGCCTCCGGGACGGCCGGCTCTCACCGGCGTCGTCCCGGAGCGGGAGGGCCTCGCTCGCTGCGTCAGCGGACTGCAGCACCGCCATCGTCAGGCCTCAGGCGATTTCACGTTCAGCCCGGCGGTGATGAGGTCCATCACCGACGCGTCCGCCAGCGTCGTCGCGTCGCCCACCTGACGGTGCTCGGCCACGTCCCGCAGCAGGCGGCGCATGATCTTGCCCGATCGGGTCTTCGGGAGCTCCTGCACCACGAGGATCGTGCGGGGCTTCGCGATGGGCCCGATCTCCTTGGCGACATGCGCCCGCAGCTCAGACGCGACCTCCTCGGCGGAGCGGTCAGTCGCCGCGTCCCCGCGCAGGATCACGAAGGCCACCACCGCCTGCCCGGTCGTGTCGTCGGCCGCGCCCACCACGGCCGCCTCGGCCACCGTCGGGTGCGAGACCAGCGCCGACTCGATCTCCGTGGTGGAGAGCCGGTGGCCCGACACATTCATGACATCGTCCACCCGCCCCAGCAGCCAGATGTCGCCGTCATCGTCCTTCTTGGCGCCGTCGCCCGCGAAGTACACGCCCGGGAACCGCGACCAGTACGTGTCCTTGTACCGCTCAGGGTCGCCCCAGATGCCGCGCAGCATCGCCGGCCACGGCTCGGTGAGCACCAGGTAGCCGCCGGCGCCGTTCGGCACCGGGTGCGCGTCGTCGTCGAAGACGTCCGCCGAGATCCCCGGCAGCGGGACCTGCGCCGAGCCCGGCTTCGTGGTGGTGCAGCCCGGCAGCGGGGAGATCATGATCGCGCCCGTCTCCGTCTGCCACCACGTGTCCACGATCGGCGTGCGGTCGCCGCCGATCACCCGGCGGTACCACATCCACGCCTCCGGGTTGATGGGCTCGCCCACCGATCCCAGCACCCGCAGCGACGACAGGTCGCGTGCGGCGGGGATCGCGTCGCCCCACTTCATGCAGGTGCGGATCGCCGTGGGGGCGGTGTACAGGATCGACACCTTGTACTTCTCGACGATGTCCCACCAACGGCCCCGGTCCGGGGTGTCCGGCGTGCCCTCGTAGATCACCTGCGTGGCGCCGTTCACCAGCGGCCCGTAGACGACGTACGTGTGCCCGGTGACCCAGCCGATGTCGGCGGTGCACCAGTACACGTCCGACTCGGCCTTGAGGTCGAAGACGTTCAGGTGCGTGTACGCCGCCTGCGTCAGGTACCCGCCGGTGGTGTGGAAGATGCCCTTCGGCTTCCCCGTGGTCCCCGACGTGTACAGGATGAACAGCGGGTGCTCGGCCTCCAGCTCGACGGGCGTGTGCTCGGCGCTCGCGGACCCGACCGCGTCGTGCCACCACACGTCGCGGCCCTCGGTCCACGCGACGTCCTGGCCGGTGCGGCGCACCACCAGCACGTGCTCGACGCTCTCCGAGCCCTTGGCCAGCGCATCGTCCACCGCCGGCTTCAGCGCGGACGCCGCGCCCCGGCGGTAGCCGCCGTCCGCTGTGATGACCAGCTTGGCCTGCGCGTCCTCGATCCGGGAGTGCAGCGCCTCCGCGGAGAACCCGCCGAACACCACCGAGTGCGGGGCGCCGATGCGCGCGCAGGCGAGCATCGCGACCACGGCCTCCGGGATCAGCGGCATGTAGATCGCCACCCGGTCGCCCGTCCCGACGCCGAGCTCGAGCAGCGCGTTCGCCGCCTGCGACACCTCGCGCTGCAGGTCCGCATAGGTGATCGTGCGCGTGTCGCCGGGCTCGCCCTCGAAGTGCAGCGCCACCCGGCCGCCGTTGCCGGCCTCCACGTGGCGGTCCACCGCGTTGTACGCGGCGTTCAGGCGGCCGTCGGCGAACCACCGGGCCACCGGCGCGCCCGACCAGTCGAGCACCTCCTCGAAGGGCGTCGACCAGGAGACCAGCTCGCGGGCCTGGTCCCGCCAGAAGTCCAGGCGGTCGGCGTTCGCCCACGGGTACAGCTCGGGGTGGGCGTTGGCCTGCGCGGCGAACTCCGGGTCCGGGGGGAAGCGGCGGTCCTCGGTGAGGAGGTTCGCCAGGCCCGTGGACGGCGCGCCGCCCTCTGCGGCATTCGGCGTGGGCGTGCTGCTGGGCGGCGCTGTGGTGCTCGGGTCCGAAGGCTCGGGGTGGGTGGGCTCGTCGACCTGGGTCACGGATTTACCTCCTGCGCAACGACGTTGGTGCGGCATGGGGATTCGGGCCCCGTGTCGCACTCTAGGGGGGAGTGTCCTGGTCCGTCTGCCCGTCAGGAGATCTGAGACGCCGCGTCACGCCCTGCGCACACGCTCCCGGAACGCGCCCAGCGCCCGCCCACGACGTCGGGCCACGGCCAGTGCCCACCCTGCGACGAGCAGCAGCACGCCCACCACGAACACCACGCCCATCGTGCTGGCGACGATGCCGTAGATCACCGTGGTGCGGGACGCATCGGTCGCCAGCAGCCGCAGCGTCTCGTCTCGGGCCACCGACGGGAAGTACAGGTAGAACCCGCCGACCACCGTGAGGATCACGCCCCCGGTGATCGGCAACGCCGCAGACCACACGCCGAGGTAGACCACCGTCGCGAGCAGCAGCACCCCCAGCGTGACCAGCACGATGCCGATGCCATCGGCGGCCGTCGGGTCCTCCGACCCCAGGATGCGCGCCTCGCCGAGCAGCAGCAGCACCATCGCGAACACCGACAGCACCGCGCCGATGAGGATGGCGAGCAGATGGCCGCCGACCCCGGCGCCGCGGCGTGGCTCCCGCTCGGGCTCCGAGGCCGGGAAGGGGTCCGGCGACTGGGCGGCGGGTGCGCTGGGCTGCGGCGGGCCCGGCCCCTACACCCATCCCGCGGGGCCGGCGGTGCTGCCACTCTGCGTCTGTGCGGCTTGGCGCGCGGTTCCAGATGAGTGCGACTACCTGACAGCTGGT
>NZ_FCOT01000001.1 GCF_900046455.1 Cellulomonas timonensis | reverse complement strand
CTCCTCGTTACTCTTGATCCTGCCGCACCTGGCCGCGATGACTCTGCCAACCGCCACAACCCCGACACAACCGAACACCCCCCCCGGAAGGTCGGGCGACCGCGCAGTTGGAAAAAAGAACCCCCCCCCCCCCCCCCCCGGCCCCCCCCCCCCCCCCCCCCCCGCCACACCCTCGGGCGAGCCGGTGGCGAAGCCCGCCGCGGCGGCGAGATACGGGTTCGCCGCTGGCGCCCAGGCCGCCTCGGGAACCACCGACCCCGTCGGGTCGAGCCCACGGCTGGTGAGCAGCAGCCGCGCCATCGCGCGGGCCACCAGGCCGTTGCCGGCGGCGAACGGCCGCAGCGTGAGCAGTTCCCCGTGCACGACGGCCGCGACGACCAGTGCCGGCGCATCGGTGGTCCGCACCACGTCGCCCAACAGGTTCAGGCGCGCCGCCAGCTCGGAGCCTGTCGGCGCGGGCCCGAGCCCGCGCAGGTCCTCGGGCGCCTGGTCGACCCGCAGCCGTCCCAGCTGGTCGTCGGCCAGCCATCCGGCGCCCGCCGCGCTGTGCAGGCCGGCGACGAGCTGCCCGAAGGGCGGCACCCGTGCGGCGCCGCGCGCGCCGAGCTCGGGCATCAGACCCTCGACGCGGGCGCCGGCCCGTAGGGCTCCGAGGGCC
Organism: Cellulomonas timonensis; assembly: GCF_900046455.1. Classification (GTDB taxonomy): domain Bacteria; phylum Actinomycetota; class Actinomycetes; order Actinomycetales; family Cellulomonadaceae; genus Cellulomonas_A; species Cellulomonas_A timonensis. The sequence continues at coordinate 2,912 of NZ_FCOT01000001.1, read as the reverse complement.
ACGAGGTGCTCATGTCCGCCGCCCGGCTCGGCGCCGGTCACCATCGCGCGCATCACGTCGAGCGGCACGCGGGCCCCGTCGAGCGCGGCGCTGGCCCGGGCGCTGCGAACTGTCGCCTCGGCGCGCACGCCGCGCCAGCGCCGGCGGTAGGCCTCATGCCAACGGAGCTCCTCGCAGGCGACCCGCGCGGCCTCCACCGACTGCGCGACGCCGGGTAGCGTCGCGATCCCCTCCAGGGGGTCCGGACCGGTCTCCGCCGCTGCTGCTCGCGCCACACGCCCACCCTACGGCGGCGCTTCCGGGTGTCGGCGTGGGCGCCTGGACGTGGTCCAGGCCACACTGTGCGCCATGGTTGCCGCGCCCAGCGTCTCGTCGTCCATCACCGCCCGCCTCCAGGTGGAGGCCCGCCCGACGGCGGTCAGCGAGCTCACCACGGCGATCGAGCGCGAGGGCGGCATCGTCACCGCGCTCGACGTCACGGCGTCGGGCCATGAGCGGATCACCGTCGACGTGACGTGCGCGACGCGGGGTGAGGCGCATGCCTCCGACATCGTCGAGGCATTGCGGATGCTGCACGGGGTCACCGTGGAGCGGGTCAGCGACCGCACGTTCCTGCTGCACCTGGGCGGCAAGCTGTCGGTGGAGTCCAAGGTGCCGCTGCGCAACCGCGACGACCTGTCGATGGTCTACACCCCGGGGGTGGCGCGGGTGTGCGAGGCCATCGCCGCCCACCCGGAGGACGCCCGGCGGCTGACCATCAAGCGCAACACGGTGGCTGTGGTCACCGACGGCACCGCGGTGCTGGGCCTGGGCAACCTGGGCCCGCTGGCGGCGCTTCCGGTGATGGAGGGCAAGGCGGTGCTGTTCAAGCGGTTCGCGGACATCGACGCGTTCCCCATCGCGTTGGACACCACGGACATCGACCAGATCGTCGAGACGGTGTGCGCCATCGCGCCGGTGTTCGCGGGCATCAACCTCGAGGACATCTCCGCGCCGCGCTGCTTCGAGATCGAGCGCCGCTTGCGGGAGCGCCTGGACATCCCGGTGTTCCACGACGACCAACACGGCACCGCGATCGTGGTGGTGGCGGCGTTGACGAATGCCCTGCGGGTCGTGGAGAAGAAGCTGCCCGACGTGCGGATCGTGCTGTCCGGCGCCGGCGCGGCGGGCACCGCGGTGCTCAAGCTGCTGCTCGCCGCGGGCGCCCGGGACGTGGTGGTGGCGGACATCGACGGCGTGGTGCACACCCGGCGGCCGGGCCTGACGCCGGAGCTGGCCTGGACGGCCGCGCACACCAACCCGCGCGCGGTGGAGGGCACGCTGCGGGCGGCCCTGGCCGGGGCGGACGTGTTCGTGGGCGTCTCGGCGCCCGACGTGATCGACGGCGACGACGTGGCGACGATGGCCGCCGACTCCATCGTGTTCGCGCTGGCGAACCCGCGCCCGGAGATCGAGCCCGAGGTCGCCGCCCTGCACGCCACGGTGGTCGGCACCGGGCGCTCGGACTTCGCGAACCAGATCAACAACGTGCTCGCGTTCCCGGGCCTGTTCCGCGGGCTGCTCAACGCGCAGTCCCACCGGATCAACGAGGCGATGCTGCTGGCCGCCGCGCAGGCGCTCGCGTCGGTGGTGCGGGACGAGGAGCTGAACCCGACGTACATCGTGCCGAGCGTGTTCCATCCCGATGTGACCGCGGTGGTGGCGGCCGCTGTGGAGCAGGCCGCCCAGGCGACCGGGCTTTCGTCCCATGAACACCGCGTCGGGCGCCCGCAGGCTTAGCACCATGCTCAGCATCTCCGAGGCGCTCGACCTGCACGACGCGGCGGCCCGCAAGAAGACGCAGCTCACACGCACCCCCGCCGTGTACCTGGTGCACGCGATGCTGGCCGGCGCCTACATCGGCATCGGGGTGGTCATCATGACCACCGCCGGCGGCCCGCTCGCCGTGGCGGGCTCTCCGTGGGCGCCGCTGGTGCAGGGCCTCGTGTTCGGTGTGGCGCTGACCATCGTCGTCGTGGCCGGTGGCGAGCTCGCGACCTCCGCGATGATGATCCTGACGCAGGGCGCCCTCCGCCGGGCGATCACCTGGGGCCGCGCTGCCGCGACCCTGCTGTTCTGCATGGTGGGCAACTTCGTGGGCGCGATGGCGTTCGCGGCGCTGCTGCACTTCTCCGGCGCGCTCGGCCCGTCGACGAACGCCGGCGCCACCATCGCCTCGATGATCGAGCACAAGGCCGCCGAGACCACCACGGAGCTGTTCTTCCGTGGGGTGCTGTGCAACCTGCTCGTCTGCCTGGCCATCTGGTCCGCCGCCCGGCTGCGCTCCGAGGGCGCGAAGATCACGCTGATCTTCGCCTGCGTCATGGTGTTCATCACCTCGGGCTTCGAGCACGTCGTGGCGAATATGACGACGTTCTCCTTCGGGCTGCTGGGCGGCCTGCCGCACGCCACCTGGCTCGAGCTGGGACGCAACATGGCCGCCGTCGGGCTCGGCAACCTCGTGGGCGGCGGGCTGCTCGTCGGCGCGGCCTACGTCTACGCGGCGGGGCGCCCGGCGCGCGTGGAGCCGACGGCCGCGCCCGCCCCCGCGTCGGCGGCCTCCGGCCCCGACCTGGCACAGGTCCACGCCTCGCTTCGCTGAGCTGCGATATCCGTCTGGACGAGCGGGCAGAGCGCCTCGCCCCTACCGTGAGAGCCCTGACGGCAGCGCCGTGACCTGGCGCCCCGCACGGCGACGGAGGAGCAGGCCATGAGCACGTCCGACCCCGAGCACCCCTCGTCGTCCCCGACGCCGGCAGAGCCAACGGGCACGCAGCAGTCTCTTATACACAGCCGACGCGGCCGACGATCGTACGCGTGGACGCCGCGCTCGCTGTACTCGCGTTATGTGACCAAGCAGTTAACGTCGCCCG